>CAWHUO010000001.1:0-15842 GCA_963832605.1 uncultured Alphaproteobacteria bacterium
CTGTCCGGGAACATCAAGGCGGGATTACAAAGTTTTCGGAGCATGAGGCGGATTGATGCGAGGCGCAAGAACGCCAGCGCCTTGCGGTTGAGGTTCTCCCAATCCTTGGCAAGCCTTCGGCAGCGGTTGAGCCAAGCAATCGTGCGTTCGACGACCCAGCGGAGGGGCAACACCACGAATTCTTTGGCCTGATCGGAGCGCTTGACGATTTCAGTCCCGAGGTGGGGTAGGGTTTCCTTGAGTGCCTTTTGGAATCCCTGGCTTGATAGCCGCCGTCGGCAAACAGTTTCTTCAAGAATGGATACATCCCGAACAGAGTGGCAAGCAGTAGGATGCCGCCATCGCGATCCTGGATATCGGCGGGGTGAACGATGGCCTGGAGCAACAAACCCAACGTATCTACGAGAAGGTGACGCTTCTTGCCCTTGATCTTCTTGCCCGCATCATAGCCATGCGGATCGATACAGGGCCCCCTTTTTCAGCACTCTTGACACTTTGACTATCGATGATGGCGGCGGTTGGGCTGGCTTCGCGTTCGCCTTGCTCACGGCACTCCACATAAAGCGCGTGATGGATGCGATCGAGCGTGCCGTCATAGCTCCATAAGTCGAGATAATCATGCACCGTGCTGCGCGGCGGCAGGTCTTTCGGGATCGCCCGCCACTGGCATCCCGTGCTCAAAACATACATGATGCCGTTCATCACTTCGCGCACGTTGACATGACGCTTGTTGCCACCGCGCCTGGCTGGCGGGATCAACGGCTCGACATACGCCCATTCGTCGTCGGTCAAGTCGCTCGGATATCGCAAGGCGCTGCGATCGTAACGTCTGCGGTTTTGCGTCGTCCACATCGGTGACCCTCCCCAATCAGGCCACCACCCTTGAATTACAACTGATTTATGGGATTTTATATGTTCTCGGACAGGCATTGCGACATTTGACGTTCGGGGCCAAAACCGGATCATCGGACACGGGACATCTATGACGCCAACTCGGCGAGAGCGCCTTGGCTTTGAGACCGAACGTATCGAATACTTTAGAGAACCAGCCATAGAGGCGGGGCGCGAAGGCTTGGGCGCAGCTCCCGCGGCTTTGTGGCTGGTGATGGGGCGCGCGGCGTCCGTGAAGCGGACGCTAGCAGAGGCCTGCTAGGCGCAAAAGCATCGGCGATGGATGCGGTTTGATAACTTCCGGGAGAAAGGGGCTAAGCTTGTCGAGCGTCAGCCGTTCCCGGCAATACTTTGTTCGATTTCGGTAGCCGCCGCGGCGCCCCGCCGGTCCGGCGCGGGGGCGGCGCTTGCGCGCAGCCCTTCCTCGAAACCGACAATTCGCAGCCGGTAACCAACTGGCAGCAGCCTGATACCGAATTGGTCCTCGATGGTGCCCCACAGGCCGCGCGGCAGAAACAGCGAGAACAGCAGTGCCGCCGCGCCGAGGCCGACGAGGTACCAGACGCCTTTGCCGCCGAACATGGTCTCGATCACAAAGAAAATAACGGCGCCCAAAATCGGGCCCTCGAATGTGCCCAGCCCGCCGACCAGCGCCATGAAAATCATGTACGCAGTCCATTGGACGCTGAAATAGGTCTTGGGCTGAAAGCTGATCAGCGTGGCGAGCCAGAGAGCGCCGGCGGCGGCGCAACCAAAAGCCGCCAGCACGAAGATGAGGCGTTTGTTGGCCAGCACCCGCACGCCGATCGAGGCCGCGGCCTCCTCGTTATCGCGGATGGCCTGTACCGAGGCGCCGACGCGACTCCGCAGCAGCAGAAACACCAAAGCCATGAACATCGTCATGGCGCCGAGAGCGAGCCAATAATTGTAGGCAAGACGCGTTTCCGGCTGGAAGCCGTCCAGCGCAATCATTGAAATGCCGGTTTCGCCATTGACCCGCGGGTCGAGATTGACCAGGAGGTGCGCCAGTTCGGCGACGACCCACATGCCGATCGCGAATTCGCCGCCGCGCAGCCGCAACGCGAATAAAGACAGCGGCAGCGAAAACGCTCCGACGATCAGCGTGCCAAGAACGAGAGACCAGTAGGCGCCGACATCCCAATAAGACAGCCGAATCGCCGCATAGGCGCCGAGACCGAAGAACGCCTGTTGGCCGACCGAGACGAGGCCTCCATAACCGGCCAACGCGTTCCACATGGCGGCCATGATCACGTAAATGAAAAAGGTGGTGAGCCGGTCGGTGAGATATGCGCTTAGATAATACGGGCCGAACGCGAGCACGACGACGACACCAACGAGGCAGCTCGTCGCCGCGATCGATGTCGGCGTCCAGCGCTGAACCGCGATTTTGCCGATGCCGGTCACGGCGATGACCTCAGCAGCGCCCGGATCCGCAGCCGCAGCTCCGGTCCGCTGATGAATAGGCGCGCGCCTAGAATGACCACGAAAACCGCGTGCCCGCCGATTAGGAATCCCCGCGGACTGATTTGAGAGCCGAGGTTCTGGGCAACGCCAAGGACAATTCCGCCCAACAATGTCCCCCACAGCGATCCGGCGCCGCCGATAACGACCGCCTCGAAGGCAAAGATCAGCTGTGTGGGGCCGGCATAAGGGTCGATGGCGGCGCGCATCGCGAGGAATGTGCCGGCAATACCCACGGTCACCAGCGCGATGGCTGCCGCGATCGCGTAAACCTGCCGCGAGTTGATGCCGACCAGTTCGGCGGTGTCCGGATCCTCCGTGGTCGCTCGGATCGCGCGGCCCCACGATGTCCGCTCGAGAAAGAGATGCAGGCCCCCGAGTAGGACGACGGCGGTGACGAAAGTCAGAAGCGCCAGTTGGCCGGCGGTGATCTCGTCGGTGATGTTCCAGCTATCGAAGGCGAGGTCGCCGATATTCGGCGCCAGCGACACGGTATCCGCGCCAAACGTTTCAAACATAAGATTGTCGAGCAGGACCGCGAGCCCGAAGGTGCTGAGCAGCGGCACCAGCAGACCGGATCGCAGGCTGCGTTCCAACACGGTAAGCTGCAACATGAAGCCCGCCAGCGCCATGACCGGCAGAACGATGACCAGACCGAGAAAAGGCGAGATGTCCCATCGCTCCGACACGGTCCAGAGCAGATACGCCGCCAGCACCGCAAGACTGCCGTGCGCCAGATTGATGACGCGCATGACGCCGAACATGAAGGACAGTCCGCTGGCGATCAGCGCATAGTAGCCGCCAAGAAGGACGCCCTGCAGGATCTGATTGGCCCACATCGGCTAACTTACCTTGAGGCCGGATCGGCGCAGCCCGAAATACGCTTGCGTGACCTGCTCGCGCGTCATGTCATTGGCACTCCCCTGCAGCACGATGCGGCCTTCCAGCATGCAGATGATACGCGTCGCAACGCCGAGTGCGCGGCCGATGTCCTGTTCCACGAGAACGATGGTGGTACCGCTTTGGATCAATGCGCCGAGGGAGCGGTACACGGCCTCGACGGCGATCGGCGCAAGCCCGAGCGAAACCTCGTCGAGCAGAAGAAGCTTGGGATTGGTCATCAGCGCGCGACCAATGGCAGTCGCCTGTTGCTCGCCACCTGACAGATTGCCGGCGCGATTGTTGAGCCGCGCCTGCAATAGCGGAAAGGCTTCCAGCACAGTGTCGAGATTCCACGGTCCAGGCCGCCCATTGGCGGCCGCGACCAGAAGGTTCTCCTTGACAGTCATCGCAGCAAACAGCCTGCGGCCCTCCGGGACCAGCGCGATGCCGGTGCGCAAACGCGCGTAGGCGGGAACGCCTGTGACGTCGGCACCGTCGAAGGTGACACGGCCCGCCGCCGGTTTGTGGGCGCCGGCGATGGCGCGGAGCAGCGTGGTTTTTCCCGCGCCGTTGGCGCCGACCAATGCGAGCGTTTCGCCGGCGGCGACCTCGAAGCTGACGCCGCGGACGGCCTGCAGCAGACCATGCCGCGCGTCCAGTTGTTCGACGCTCAGGAGCCTCATGCCGCTCCCACCCCGAGATAGGCGTCGATCACGGCTGCGTCCGCCATGACCTCATCGGGAGGGCCGTCGGCAATGATGCGTCCGGCGTCCATGCACACCAGGCGCTCGACAACCCGCACCAGCACGTGAACGATGTGCTCGATCCAGACGATGGCGATGCCGCGCCGGCGCAGTTCCCGAATAATTTCCACAAGCTCGCTCGCTTCCGCATCGGTCAAGCCGCCGCCAATCTCGTCGAGCAGCAGGACTTTCGGGCCGGTTGCGAGGGCGCGCGCAAGTTCGAGCCGCTTGCGATCGAGCAGGCCAAGCGTCTCGGCCTGGCGGTTGGCGAGACCGATCATGCCGCACAACTCAAGCGACTCGATGCAGCTCTGATAGGCGGCTTCGCCTTTGCGGCGGCCGCCAGCCGCCGCGGCAACGAAAGTGTTCTCGAAAACGTTCATGCCGCCAAATGGGCGCGGAATTTGATGGGATCGGGCGATGCCAAGGCGGCACCGGTCGGCGGCATCGAGCCCGGTAACGTCCGCGCCGCCGAACAGAACAGTCCCGGCCGACGGGCGGTAGGTGCCGCCCAAGAGGTTCAGCAGCGTGGTCTTGCCGGCGCCGTTTGGACCAACAATACCGACCGCGTCGCTGTTTTTGAGCGCGAAGTCGACATTGTCGACCGCCACGAACGCGTTGAACCGTTTGGCGATCCCGGCGGCAACCAGGGTGCCACTCTGCTCCTCCATTGCCGCCGGGTCCTTATGCTTGACGCGCTCAGCTATAGGGAACGAGTTTGGCGCTGACCGGAACCTTCGGATCGTTGGCGTTCTCGGTGATCAGAGCGTCAAACTTGTATTTGCTGCCGGGCTTCGTCTTCACCCACTGATCTCCAATGATGCTCGTTGGCGAAACATTGGGAAAGGGGCCGCTGGTAAAATCGACGGCGCCGACCATGGTCACGGTCTTGAGCGTGCTCAGGGCCTTGGCGACGGCGGCTTTATCGTTCGGCGCACTGCTGTTTTTCAGGGCGGTAAAGCCCGCGTCGAACAGCGACATGCTTGCGCCAATCTGCTGGTTCCATTGTTTGCCGGCGGTCTTTTCGTACCCCTCGGCGATGGCCTTCGAGCTGACGCCGGTCAGCGACGAGCTGTAGGGGAAGTCGGGATGCCAGTAGCAGGCGCTGGCGAGCTTGTCACCGAGCGACCCCAGCGCCTCGATCTGAGACGGGAAGAGGCCGGTCTTGGCGATCTGCGCGATCTTGACCATCTTGGTGTAGCCCTGCTGCGCGGCCTGCCGCCAGAACGTGGCGAAGTCCGGCGGGATCGGAAATGTGTTGAAGATCTCGCATTTCTCCGCCTTGAACTTGGCGATCTGCGCCGCGTAGTCCGTCGTGCCGTCCTCGTATCCGCCCGGATCGACAATCGTGTAGCCGGCCTTGGCGAGCGCGGGCGCCAGGTGCTGCCGGATCGCATTCCCGTCGGCGTCGTTGGGGTAGAGCACGCCGACCTTTTTGTTGGTCGGCAAACTGGCCCATTGCGAAACGTAGCAGTCGAGGAAGTTCTTGACGCCGAAACTGAAGTGATAGGTCCACTTGAACGGCGACGGCTGGCCTGGCTTCGCGCCCCGGCCGAAATACCACGCTTCCCACGGCATGACCGTCGACAGGCACGGCACTCCCGCCGCCTCGCACGCGTCCGACACCGGATTAACCACCTCCGGAGTCGATGTCGTCAGCATGAAGTCGATGGCCCCGCTGGTGATCAGTTCCTTCGCCAATTGTCCAGCGCGGGCGGGGTCCGATTGTGTGTCCCGATCGATGATTTCGACCGCATAAGTCTTGCCGCCGGCCTCAAAGCCTTTCGCAAGGGTCTTGCGGGCGAGATCGATCACATACGGATCGCCTTCGCCGAAGCCCGCGAGCGGGCCGCTGCGCGGACTGATGAATCCAACTTTGAGAGTGTCGGCGGCATTGGCCGTGCGCCAAAAGGCCGGAACCGTCCCCGCCAGCGGTGCGGCGCCGATGGCTGCTGCTGCATGCTTGGCAAAATCGCGGCGCGACAGGGCGCTCGTCACGCTTTGTGTCCGTTTGTTTGACGGCATTTCGTCCTCCCGATTTCAGTCTTGTGTAAGGGTAAATGATGTGACGGTCGTCCGCTCCCAAGCGCATGTCGCCCAAGCGGTGCTCTCGCGATTTTTTATTGCGCCGCTGAACTAAAACGTCAGCGGTTAAGAACCGCATTTTTGCATAACCGCTCCCCTGAAATGAGTTCCAGCGTGCGCAGCGCGACGTCAGCTTGCGCGCGGCGTTACGCCCGCCGCTCACAACCAAATGGCACATTTCCCGTCCGCATAGCGAACACTGGGAGGTTTGCGGGAACGTCAAGACCGCAGATGCCGCTTGAGCGAGCACCGTGGATGCCGCGATCGAGCGGTGGCATTGCGACGTTGAATTAAACTAACATCGGCAAGGCCTCAATTCGCGGTCGGGAAATATAATTCGAGAGGAAAATCATGCCCGTGTCAGCTGCCACCAACACCGTGACGGCCGCCGTTGTGCGTCAGAAGGGTGGGCCGTTCACCCTAGAACAGTTGCGGCTGGAAGAGCCGCACGCTGATGAAGTGCTGGTGCGCGTCGTTGCGACCGGAATGTGCCACACCGACATGGTCGTGCGCGATCAGGTCTATCCGGTCCCGCAGCCGATCGTGCTGGGCCACGAAGGCGCCGGAGTTGTCGAGAAAGTCGGTGCCAACGTCGTGAAGGTACGGCCGGGCGATCACGTCGTGCTGACCTTCATGTCGTGCGGCCGCTGCCGTCTCTGCGAGCTAGGGAGGCCAAACAATTGCGAGAACTTTAATGCGCATAATTTCAGCGGCGGTCGTGCCGACGGCACCGGCAGTCTTCGCGACGAACGCGGCTCAATACACGATCATTTCTTCGGCCAGTCCTCCTTCAGCACCTTCGCAGTCGCCAACGAACGCAATGTGGTGAAGGTGCCGAAGGACGCGCCGCTGGAATTGCTCGGGCCGCTTGGCTGCGGCATCCAGACCGGCGCCGGCGCGGTGATGAATGCGCTGAAGGTCGGACACGGCGCAAGCTTCGCGGCTTTTGGCGCCGGTGCGGTCGGACTGAGCGCCGTTATGGCAGCGCGCGCGGTCGGTGCCACGACCATCATAGCGGTCGACGTGGTGCCGGCGCGGCTCGCGTTGGCGAAGGAGATTGGAGCGACGCACGCGGTGAACGCCAAGGAGCGCGACGCCGTCGCCGCAGTGAAGGAAATCACTGGCGGGGGCGTTCAGTTCAGCCTAGAAACCACCGGGATTCCGCTGGTCGTGCGTCAGGCAGTCGATGCGCTCGGGGTGCGGGGCACGTGCGGCATCGTCGGCGCCGCGCCGCCCGAAACCGACATCAAGATCGATATCACCGAGTTCATGCAAATGGCGAAGACCATCTATGGCATCATTGAGGGTGACAGCGTGCCGGACGTTTTCATCCCCCAACTTATCGACCTATTTCTCCAGGGACGCTTTCCGTTCGACAAGCTCACGAAATTCTATCCGTTCGAGCGCATCAACGAAGCGGCGAGTGACAGCGAAAAAGGGCTAACCGTCAAACCGATCATTCGCATCGGTCGGCTCTAGCGTTCAATTTTCGAAGGTTGCGCCCTTTGGAAGACGCTTCATCAAGAAGTGCGTTGCCCCATCCGCATCTTTAAAGTGCCGAACGGATGCTCGACCGTCTCCCGACGCTGCCGCATGGCCTGGGGGTTCCTGTCGAGGCGGCTCTGCACCGCTTCCAACACGTGCTTCTGTTCCCAGCGCGTGATCCGGCGCTCCTTGCCGGTTGTGCAGTGCGCTTTCAGCGCACAGTCGCGGCATGCATTGGTCCAATAGCGCCGGAGCCGCTGCCCGTCCTCTTCGTTGGTGTAGTGGTAGCTCCCCACCCTCCAAGCACTTCTGCTTTACGCCCGATTGTGTTGCAAAAGTCGTTTTTCACTGCGCGCGCAAAAATTCTGCGGGCTACAGGCGCGACCTTCGTGTAAAGATGTGAGGGGCCTCATCGCCTCACGTTAAACTCATAGGCGACTTCAGTAACGCGATAGAGGTTATCACGAATTACAGCGATTGCTTTCCGTTTCGTGTTTTTGCGAAAAATTCGTTGCCCTTCAACTTTCGACTTTTGCAACACAATCCGCCCGACACCGGACGTATCGCTGCACCGCACTAAGCGACGCAACGGGCCATTAAGCGACGTCGCTGCCATTTTGCAAGGGTCGGGATCGGGCTCGCCCGTAGTGAGTCACCACGTAAATTTGTAGTTGATTCGACGCGCACGAGGCTTTCGGTGAGGGAAACTGTAGCGCCCGAAACCACTCCGCAAGTAGCAGCCATTGGGCAGGCAGCCGTGCCCAAATCCACATAGAGATATTCGACCTTGGCCGAAATTGAGTAACGATATCATGCCTGCCCCGGCGGTCCATCCGGCCTGCGGCGACGGCAGCATGTCGAAGGTTCCGGTGGATTCAAGCCCACTCGGAAATCGCCGATCGCGGCGCCGGCCGTGCCGAAAAATAGAGTGTGATCAAACGCGTACCCAACTCGTGCTCTCGCCGTGCCCAGGTAACTGGTCTTAGTTCCGCAAGCAGTACCGGCAGGTGCTCCAGGCCCACGCAGGCGGCGACGGAGCTGCTGCCGCTGAGGGCAGCCCAGTCGAGCAGTTTCCATGGTCAACGACACAATAATTTACATCGTTTGGGGAGCATGTCTGATCGGAGTTCTGCTGTGGATCTGCTTCGTTTACCTGAGCCGTAGACTTCGTGCGAAACGATTGCTGTTGATGGACCTGTTCAACGGATATTTCCGAGGCAATGTGACCGCCGACCAGCTCGGCCAGCGTGTCCGAGAAATCGCCAGTCGTCACTTCACGGGCAGCCCGGAATTCTACGCCCTTGCTATTGCAGCCTTTCAAAACGCCACTGACGCAACGCTGGCAAACCAGCCGCACTCGGCGGCGGATAAGAGGAAATTGCTCGGTTTATTGGCCGCTCTAAAGGCCGAGTTCGGGCTGACCGATCGCTATCAGATCGAAGCCTGGCGGGCCGGACGCGAGTAAGCTTGCGCCTTGAGGTCCGAAATGGGTCAACAACGCCTGATCGACGATGTCCGCGTAATGTCGGCTTGTCCCTACTTCAGACATATCGCTGCGTCGCGGCAAACGGTAGAAACGGGCCACCAACGGACTCTCGCTCTTCTGGTCAGGACCCGCGGAAATGGGTAAGATTTTGTTCCGGGTGCGCGGAGCGGAGATTTGCAAAAGGCGCGAGTTGGACGCCACCTCGCGGCCATATTCGCGGCCGACGTGGCTGGATACAGCCGGTTGATGGGTGCCGACGAGGAAGGCACGCACGCCCAATTGAGGGCTCATCGGAGCGAACTCTGCGATCCCGCGATCGAGCGCCACCGCGGCCATATCGCCAATACTGCAGGCGACAGCATCCTCGCCGAGTTTGGGAGCGTCGTGGACGCGGTCACCTGTGCCGTCGAAATCCAGCGTGGCATGGTCGGACGAAATGCCGAGGTATCGCCGGACAGGCGCATAGAATTCCGGATCGGCATCAATCTCGGCGACGTCATCACGGATGGTACCGATATTTTCGGCGACGGAGTGAATATCGCGGCGCGGCTGGAGGGCATCTCCGATCGCGGCGGCATCTGCATTTCGCGCCAAGTGCTTGATCAGATCGACGGCAAGCTCGATCTCGCCTATCGCGAACTCGGTCGCCAGAATCTCAAGAACATCGCTAAGCCGGTCGAGGTCTATGCAATTCGTCTCGATGCCGCAGTTGCTCCGGGTGCCCGCTTCCTTGCCGCCGCCGACCTGAAGCAGGAGATTCGTTATTGCAAAGCGCCCGACGGTGTCCGGCTGGCCTACTCGACGGTCGGCGCCGGACCGCCCATGCTGAGGTCGGCGCATTATCTTGGTCACCTCGAATACGATTGGGAGCTGCCGCTTCTTCGGCACTTCCTCCTAGGACTCGCCAAGGATCACACCTTGGTCAGATACGATGCGCGCGGCAACGGCCTGTCTGACTGGGACGTTCAAGAGATTTCCCTCGATGCCTGGGTGAGCGACATGGAAACAGTCGCCGACGCGGCGGGGCTCGACCATTTCCCGTTACTCGGATTCTCACAGGGATGCTCCGTGTCGATTGCGTATGCTGTCCGGCATCCGGAACGGGTATCACATTTGATATTGTACGGCGGCTTTGCGGTCGGGTCCAATAAGGTGCCGAACGTGACAACGGCGGACCGCGAACGCTTTGCAGCGATGAATACACTCGTCAAACAGGGTTGGGGCGCTGACAATCCCGCGTTCCGGCAGATTTTTACTTCCTTGATGATACCCGGTGCCACCAAGGAGCAGTCGGACGCCTTTAACGAGCTGCAACGCCTGAGCGCGTCGCCCGAATGTGCCGTGCGCTATCTGGAGACGACAGCCGATCTCGACGTGCGCGAACTCCTGTCCCAAGTTAAGGCGCCGACGCTCGTCATGCACGTTCGCGACGAACCCAGAGTTCCGAGCGAACGGGGGCGCGAACTGGCGGCGGGAATACCGGGTGCGCGCTTTGTGGCCCTGCCGGGCAAGAATCACGTCCTCTTGGAGCAGGACCCCGGCCTGCCGCGCTTCTTCGAAGAACTGAAAGATTTCTTGAAGAATGCAAATTAGCTTCGGCGTGCGCGGGAGAAACTGCCGCGCGGCAAATCGCGGGAGGCGCGGCTGCTATGCCCCCGAGAGCGGACTGAAAAGTGGCTGAGCGTTGCGGCTGAAATGGGCCAAAAGGCGACTAAGTGCGCCGCAGCGTCGCCTTCAGGCGCGCCTGCGAAAAGGCGAACATGAAGGCTCGCTCTGAATATGACGGCATTATCGCGCCGTCATTCTCGAATTGAGCAGGTGACGGGTATGGCGTGCGACCATCAGGTTCTCATCGGTCGGTATAACACACACTGAAACTTTTGAGGCGGGGAGCGAAAGCGTGGGCCGCCTTTATTGTTGGCGACCTCATCGAGGGTGACACCGAGCCACGCGCTCGAATCTCGGTCGCGTGCTGGCCGATGCCGGCAGTGAAAACGATAGCATCGAGCCCTCCGAGCGCCGCTGCCAGTGAACCGAGTTCGCGACCGATGCGATAGACGAAAAGATCGATCGCCTCCTTTGCCGCCGGACGGTGGCTTGCGAGCAAGGTTCGCATGTCAATTGATTCGCCGGAAACGTCGGCATCATTCGAAGCCCGGTCCGCGCCTCGATCCCACCCGGCTATTCCGGAAGTCGGCGCTAGGTACCAGGTGCACTGCGGGATAATTCCTCGAGCAGCGGTCGCAAGATCGGTTCATATGTGCGGCAGCTTCCGATGGCGATGTTGTAGATCGATTGCGAACCTGCGGTAAAATTACTGATAGAGGTCAGGCACATGATCTCCGCCGATCAAACCGACCTCGCGTGAGCCGCGTAAGGAAGCGAAAGAGTCTTCCTTGCGTCCCTTAGCGAAGACAATATGGGAAAGATCAAGAAGTCTTCGAACGTTGCCTTCGTCCCTTCCAGATACATGATCCATCGACGGCGGAATGTTTCCGTGAAAACACTTGGGTCAGATTTCTGAATCTCGGGCCATTCCCTGGCGAAATTCTTCCGCCATTCGTCCATAGTACGCTTGTAGTGCGGCCAGAGATTCTCGATTTCGAGCAGCGTCAGCCCGGCGCGCTGAAACGCAGCCAGCGTGTCGGGTAGACTTGGTACGTGCCCGCCTGGAAAAATATATTTGAGGGTGAGCAGACCGGTCATCTGCCGAACCATCCAGCTTGTGGTCGAGACAAGGCCGGCGCCGCCTTCCTTCAAAGCCGCCGCGATCAACTCGGCCCACAGTCGATATTGCTTGAGACCATAGCCGGCGTGCTCGTGGACCCCGATAGAGACAAACCGGTCAAAGCGACACCCCTCCCGCGCGATGTCGCGATGATCGCCTTGAACCAATCGAATCTTCTCGCTCAATCCATGCCGGTGGAAGCGTTCGCGCATATAGTCGTTCTGGCTTCGCACGGGATTGTAGACCGTGACATCGACATGGTGCCGCTTCGCCATGTAGATCGGCATGTAGCCCCAGCCGCCTCCTACTTCGAGCACCGTCATGCCCGGCTTGAGTTGAAGCTTCCGGCAGATATACTCGTAAAGATTTTGTTTTGCTTGGTTCAGCATTGTCGTTTCCGGCGTCCACAGACCCTCCGAATACCCCATTGTCTCGCCAAGCATGGCCTTGAACAGTGCAGAAGGCAGTCCATAGTGGAATTCCGCATTGCAGATTGCTTGCTTCCGACTAGCTCCGCTTTGCCTCCATTCCTGCACCCGTTTGTGGATTTCGATCAGCGGATTTTTTAAGGAGCGCAACCAGGGTGCAGAATTTTGTCCAGTGCTGTACCCCAATCTAGCGAGCGTCGCGATGGGCTGCTCACCCTCAAAATCGACGTCGCCGGTGACAAAACTGTCGAACAAGCCCTCGTAGAAAAACAGGAACGTATGCAACTCCGCTCTGGGGGTTCGAAACCGGATAAGCACTTCGCCTCGTTTTTTGCTGGGGTAGGTTTGACAAACGGAGCCGTCTGCGAATTCGACGCGGAGCGCGGTGTCGCTAGAATTCGAGCCGATATGCATGAAGATCCGCCGCAATGCCAATCGTGCGATCATCAATCCCCCCGCATACCTACGTGAAGCCAGCGTTTTACGTAGAGGACTAGTCCGGGCGCTCCCAACCTCGCTTAGAGCCCTGTTGCGAGTTGGCCAGCGTGGACATTGGTTAGCAAAGAGCCGATCGAAAATACAGCGCTCTCTTGCCTGGCATGTCCGAAGAGCGTAGGTTTCTTGAGTGAAGTTGTATGCTCGCTCTCAATGTGGGGCACGGCCATGGACGTCGTGGCGTGGCTGCATGGCCTTGGCCTTAGCCGGTACGAGGCTGCTTTCCGCGGACAGGGTGGACTTCGAAGTCCTGCCGAAGTTGACGGCGGAAGATCTGAGGGAGCTCGGCGTCGTCGCCATCGGCGATCGGCGAAAAATTTCTGGCGGCGGTTGGGGATTCAAGCGTCTGCCGGACCCCGACAGAACGAAAGCGGGCCGGCGCTGCGGATGTGCCGAACGGCGCCAACTGACCCTGGGTTTCGCGATCTCGTTAGCTCGACCGCGTTGTCGGTCCGGCTCGATCCAGAGGATCTGCGTGGCGTCGTTGGCGCGTATCATGGCTGTTGCGCGGATTGGATCGATCGCAAAGGCGGTTTCGTCGCCAAATATTTGGGCGACGGCGTGCTCGCTTATTTCGGGTACCCCAATGCCCACGAGGATGACGCCGAACGCGCTGTGCAGGCCGCACTCGCGATCGTCGAGGCGGTGCCAAGGCTTGTGACTGCGGCCGGCTCGTCCCTGCAAGTGCGGGTCGGCATTGCCACCGGTGTGGTCGTTGTCGGCGATTTGATCGGCTCGGGTGGAGCGCGAGAGCCTGGCATCGTCGGCGAAACGCCGAACCTCGCGGCGCGCCTGCAGAGCCTTGCGGAGCCGAATACTGTGATTATCGCTGAGGGCACACGAAGGCTTCTTGGCAGTTTGTTTGAGTTGCAGGATCTCGGCGTCACGGAGCTCAAGGGTATTTCCGGTCCGGTGAGGGTGTGGGCGGTTCTGCGGGCGAGCTCAGTGGAGAGCCGCTTCGACGCGCTACACACAGCTCGCCTGGGCCCCCTGATTGGGCGGGAGGAAGAACTGCAACTGCTGCTTCGATGCTGGTCGAGAGCAAAGTCCAGTGAAGGGCAGGTGGGCGCTCCGGGGAGGCGGGTATCGGCAAATCGCGGCTCATGGCGGCACTGGTGGAGAGCGTTGCCGCGGCGCCTTACGCGCGCTTGCGATTTTTCTGCTCTCCGCAGCACACGGACAGTCCGTTTTATCCAATCATTAGACAAATGGAGCGCGCTGCCGGCCTCGCGCTGGACGATACTCTGCAAGCAAAACTGGATAAGCTTGATGCGTTGCTTGCGCAGACCGCAACGTCGTTGCCGGACGCAGCGCGATTCGCAGAGATGCTATCGTTACCGAACGACGGCCGCTATCCGTCGCTTAAATCCACGCCGCAGCAGCGCCGGCGGAGCACGATGGACGCCTTGGCTAGACAGGTGGAAGCGCTGACACGCAAGATCCAGCGCTTATGATCTTAGAGGACGCGCATTGGACCGATCCCACCAGCCTGGAAGTATTCGGTCAGGTTGTAGATCGGATCGAAAACCGTCGCGTGCTGCTGATCGTGACGTTCAGGCCCGAGTTCGAGCCGCCGCCCTGGATCGGACGGCCATACGTCACCTCACTCGCCATCGATCGACTGGCGCAGCGCGAAGTCGCCGCCATGATCGACAGCGTTGCCGGCAACAAGCTCATCCCGGCGGGCATCAGGCAGGACATTATCGATCGCACTGATGGCATTCCCCTTTTCGTGGAGGAGATGACGAAGGCAGTTTTGGAGGCGGAGAGCGAGAGCGAAGCGAGGCGGACCGCCGCGGCAGTTCCATCCCCGGCTCTAGCAGTTCCCGCAAGCTTGCACGCCCTGCTGATGGCGCGGCTCGATCAACTCGGCTCCGCCAAGAGCGTGGCGCAGATCGGGGCCACAATGAGGCAGGATTTTTCGTATGCGCTGTTGGCTGGGGTGGTGCGTCTGTCAGACGCGGAACTCGGATCGGCGCTCGACCGTGTCATTGCGGCCGGTTTACTGTTCCGGAACGGCGCGCCACCGCATGCGACCTACCTCTTCAAGCATGCTCTGGTGCGGGACGCGGCCTACGGCACGCTGCTGCGAGAGCAGCGACGCGCGCTGCACGCCCGTATCGCTGAAACCATCGATAGCCAATTCGCAGAAATCGCCAGCGTACGGAGGTGCTGGCGCGCCACTGCGCAGAGGCTGGGCTGATCGAGAACGCCGCGAATCTTCGCGCAGACCCGAGGACAGCGGTCGCTGGAGCGCTCCGCGCTCGTTGGAGCCGACAAGCAGCTTACCCGCGCCCTCGGCCGCATCGCAGCCTTGCCTGCCACTCCGGCGCTGCGCGGCAGGCAGATCAAGCTTCAGGTTGCGCTTATAAACACATTTTTCCATCTCAAAGGGTATGGCGCGCCGGAAACCAAGGCCGCTGTCGAGCGGGCGCGCTTGTTGATCGAGCAAGCAGAGGCGCTGGGCGAGCCTCCCGAAGATCCCTTACTGCTGTTCTCGGTCCTCTACGGGGCCTGGATTGCGAGCGTGATGGCCTTCAATGCCGATGTTGCGCTCGGTCTCGCCACGCAGTTCATGTCACTCGCCAAGAAGCAGGCTGCGACAGCCCCGCTTATGATCGGGCATCGGATGATGGCGCATTCCCTATTGCACGTGGGAGAATTCGTGGAAGCGCGGGCGCACTACGACCAGGCAATTGCGCTTTACGACCCCGTGGAGCATCGCCCGCTGGCGACGCGCTTTGGTCAAGACACAAGAGTGGCAATTCTAAGCTATAGATCTTGGGCGCTATGGCTGCTTGGTTATCCCGACGCGGCACTCGTGGACAGTGAGCGCGCACTCGAAGATGCCCGCGAAATCGGTCACGCCGGCAGTCTCATGGTTGCCCTGGGCGTCCCCTTGCTGGCCTCTGTCTTCAGCGGCAATTACGCAATCGCAAGCAAGCGAGTCCACGAACTATTTGCTCTTGCGGACGAAAAGGGCGCCTTACTGTGGAAGGCGACCGGAACCGCAATCCAGGGTTACTTATTCGCCTTTACAGGCAAAACCTTGGACGCAGTCCACATGATGACCTCCGGGATCACCGCATTCGGCTCGACGGGAGCGAAGCTATATACGCCGTTTTGGTTATTATATT
>CAWHUO010000002.1:0-31368 GCA_963832605.1 uncultured Alphaproteobacteria bacterium
TTGATCTGTTCCATGTTGTTGACGTTGAACGCCGGCACGCCGTAGCCGTGCTCGGCGGCGTGGTCGAGAAGCTGGCGCATGGAGACGAGCGGCATCGATTTTCTCCCAATGAGATGACTAGCAAATCGCAGACGCGTTGCGGCCGGCGATCGTTGACCGGACTGCCTCGGCAACGCGGCTCCGGCGTGAAACCGAAATGCTTGAACAGGGTCGGCGCCGGCGCCGATTCGCCGAAGCGGTCGATGCCGATCACGGCGCCGCAGCGGCCGGCGTAGCGCCACCAGCCGCGCGTGACGCCGGCCTCGACCGCGACCGCGGGCAGTGCGGCGGCAGCACCGCGTCGCGGTACGCGGCGTCCTGCCGGTCGAACGCCTCGACGCAGGGCATGGAGACGACGCGCACGTGCAGCCGTCGGCCGCGAGCAGCGCAGCGGCGGCGCGCGCGAGCTGCACCTCGGAGCCGGTGGCGATGATGACGCCGCCGGCGCCGTCGCCGGCTCGATCAGCACGTAGCCGCCGCGGCGGATCGCATCGATCTGCTCGCGGCGTGCGCGGCTGATGCGGCAGGTTCTGGCGCGAGAGCGCAGCGCGCTCGGGCCGTCGCGTCCGTTCGACCGCGGCGCGCCAGGCACCGCGGTCTCGACTGCGTCGCACGGGCGCCAGACGTCGAGGTTCGGGATCAGGCGCAGCGCGCCGCGTGCTCGACCGGCTGGTGCGTCGGGCCGTCTTCGCCGAGGCCGATGCAGTCGTGCGTGAACACGTGGATCACGCGCAGCTTCATCAGCGCGGCCATGCGGATCGCGTTGCGCGCGTAGTCGCTGAAGGTCAGGAAGGTGCCGCCGTAGGGGATGAAGCCGCCGTGCAGCGCGATGCCGTTCATGATCGCGGCCATGCCGAACTCGCGCACGCCGTAGTTGATCGTGTTGCCCGGCCGGGTCGCGCGTGATCGGCGCGTGAGCGGATGCAGTTGGTCAGGTTCGAGCGCGAGGTCGGCCGAGCCGCCGAGGAGTTCGGGCAACACGCGGGCGAGCGCCTCGAGCGCCTTCTGGCAGGCCTTGCGGGTGGCGATGCGTCTCGGCCTTCGCGGCGAGCGCGGCGACGAAGGCGTCAGCCGTCGCGCGCGAAGTCGGCCGGCAGGTCGCCGCGCATGCGGCGCTCGAACTCGGCCGCGAGGTCGGGATGCGCGGCGCGGTAGGCGGCGAAGCGGCGGTTCCAGTCGGCCTCGACGCGCGCGCCGGCCGGCGGGCGTCCCAGGCGTCGGCGACGTCGGCTGGGAATCTCGAACGGCGCGTGGGTCCAGCCGAGCTCGGCGCGTATGCGCGCGATCTCCTCGGCGCCGAGCGGCTCGCCGTGCGTGTCATGATGCCCGGCTTGGTCGGGAGCCCCTGCCGATGATGGTCTTGCAGCAGACGAGGCTCGGTCGCGCGTCTGTCGGCGCTTGCGGCTCGCCAGCGCCGCGTCGACCGCGATCGGATCGTGGCCGTCGACATCGCGCACCACGTGCCAGCCATAGGCCTCGAAGCGCTCCGCGCGTGTCGTCGGTGAACCAGGCCGCGACCTGGCCGTCGATGCAGATGCCGTTGTCGTCGTAGAGCGCGATCAGCTTGTCCAAGCCCAGACGCCGGCCAGCGAGCAGGCCTCGTGGCTGATGCCTTCCATCAGGCAGCCGTCGCCGAGGAACACGTAGGTGCGGTGGTCGACGATGGCGTGGCCGGGGCGGTTGAACTGCGCGGCGAGCGGCTTCTCGGCGAGCGCCATGCCCACCGCATTGGCGATGCCCTGGCCGAGCGGGCCGGTGGTGGTCTCGACGCCCGGCGTGACGCCGACTTCGGGGTGGCCGGGGGTCTTGCTGTGCAGCTGGCGGAAGCGCTTGAGCTCGGCCATCGGCAGGTCGTAGCCGGTCAGGTGCAGCAGGGCGTAGAGCAGCATCGAGCCGTGGCCGTTGGAGAGCACGAAGCGGTCGCGGTCGGGCCAGTGCGGGTTGGCCGGGTTGTGGCGCAGGTGGCGGCGCCACAGCGCGGCGGCAATGTCGGCCATGCCCATCGGCGCGCCGGGATGGCCGGATTTGGCCTTCTGCACGGCGTCCATCGCCAGCACGCGCAGCGCGGCCGTGATCGGCTGGTCGAGCCGTTGCGAGAGTCTGGGGCGTCATCACGTTCATTGCCGGGCTCCGTTCAGATGGCGCGTCGCCGCTTCTCCACCAGCTGGAGAATCAACGGCGTGAAGATCAGCTGCATCGCGAGGTCCATCTTGCCGCCCGGCACGACGATGGTGTTCGCGCGCGACATGAACCAGTCGTGGATCATGGTGAGCAGGTAGGCGAAGTCGATGCCGTTCGGGTTGCGGAAGCGGATCACCACCATCGATCTCGTCCGGCGTCGGGATGTCGCGCGCGATGAACGGGTTGCGACGTGTCCACGGTCGGCACGCGCTGGAAGTTGACGTGGGTGTGGGTGAACTGCGGGCAGATGTAGTGCACGTAGTCGGGCATGCGGCGCAGGATGGTGTCGATCACCGCCTCGTCGGAGTAGCCGCGCTCGTCCTGTCGCGGTGGAGCTTCTGGATCCACTCGAGGTTGATGACCGGCACCACGCCGATCAGCAGGTCGGCATAGCGCGCGGCGTTCGCCTGCGGTCACGACGGCGCCGTGCAGCCCTTCGTAGAACAGCAGGTCGGTGTCTTCCGGCAGGTCTTCCCAGGGCGTGAAGGTGCCGGCCTGCTGACCGTAGAGGCGCCGCCTCTTCGGGGTCGTGCAGGTAATGCCGCGTGCGGCCGGTGCCGCGCTCGCCGTAGTCGCGGAACAGCGCTCGAGTTCTTCGAACAGGTTGCCTCGGGCCGAAGTGGCTGAAGTGATGTTGCCTGTTTCCGTCTCCTCGGCCAGTTGCCGCCTTCATTCCGGCGCGGTCGTAGCGGTGGAAGCGTCGCCCTCGATGATGGCGGCGGCATATGTCCTCGCGCCGGAAGATGTGCTCGAAGGTCCGCCTCACGGAGGTGGTGCCGGCGCCCGACGAGCCGGTGACCGCGATGATGGGATGCTTGACGGACATGGCTCCGGTCCCGGCAACTCAGCTTCTTGGACGAACAGGCCGCGCTCGGCGAACAGCGGCGAGTTTCGCCCTTCGGCGCGTGGCCGCAGTTGGTAGCGCTCGATGCGCTCCACCTCGTCGTGCGAGCCGAACACCAGCGGCACGCGCTGGTGCAGCAGGCGCGGCACGCGTCGAGTATCGCGCTCGCGGCCGGTGCTGGCGCGGCCGCCGGCCTGCTCTATGAGGAAGCCGATCGGGTTGGCTTCGTAGAGCAGGCGCAGGCGGCCGTTGCGATAACCCTGCCGCGCGTCGCCGGGATACATGAAGACGCCGCCGCGCATCAGGATGCGGTGCGCCTCGGCGACCATCGAGGCAATCCAGCGCATGTTGAAGTTCTCGGCCCGCGGCCCTTCGGCGCCGGCCAGGCAGTCGTCGAACCAGGTCTGCACCGGCGGATCCCAGAAGCGGTAGTTGGAGGCGTTGATCGCGAACTCGTGGGCTTGCGGCGGCACGCGGATATCGGCGCGTGGTGCGGATGAACTTTCCGCGCGCCGGATCGAGCGTGAACATGTCGGTGCCGGCGCCGAGCGTGAGCGCGAGCATGGTCTGCGGGCCCATAGATCGCGTAGCCGGCGGCGATCTGCTCGCGGCCCGCGCGCAGAAACGCCGCCGGCTCGGTGCCGCTGCTGTCGGGAGCGAATGGCGAGCAGGGAGAAGATGGTGCCGACCGATACGTTGATCTCGATGTTCGACGAGCCGTCGAGCGGATCGAGCGCGACGATGATCGGTGCCGCCCGGGCTGAGCGGCAGCGGCGCATCCATTTCCTCGGACGCGACCGCGGCGACCGGCGCCTCTTCAAGCGCCTTGATCAGGATGTCGTTGGCGCGCACGTCGAGTTCGGTCTGGAAATCGCCGCCGCCGTGCTCGTGTTGACGCGCCGCCAGATCGCCGCCGAGCGGGCCGGCGGCGATGACGGCGGCGATGTCGCGGCAAGCGGCGCAAGCGCCGCGACCGTCGACGCAGTGGCGCGGCGGAGGTCGTCGGTCCCCGCCCACGCTTCCAGATGCTGATCCAGAGCGAGTTGATCGTGCATGACTTCCTCCCGGCGCCGCGGTCAGCTGGTTAAGGTGAAATACGCGGCTTGCCCGAATGTCTTCGGCTTCGATGGTCTGCAAGGTCTCGCGGCTGGCGATGCCATCGCCGGCGCACAAGCGCATGGCCTGGCGCAGCCGCGCGCGGTCGAGCGCATTGCGGATCGTGCGCGCATTGGCGAAGTGCGGCTGCTGCCGGCGCCGCGCGATGTACTCGATCATGCGCTTCGCGCGCGGCCGGGCTCAAGCGGTACTCGCTCTGCGCCGCCAGCACCTCGGCGATGGCAGGAGCTCGCCGGCATCGTAGTCCGGGAAATCGATGTGGTGCGCGATGCGCGAGCGGAAGCCGGGGTTGGAGGAAAGAAGGTGTCCATGCGGTCCTGGTAGCCGGCCAGGATCACGACCAGGTCGTCGCGCTGGTTCTCCATCACCTGCAGCAGGATCTCGATCGCCTCCTGCCCGTAGTCCTTCTCGTTCTCCGGGCGATACAGGTAATAGGCCTCGTCGATGAACAGCACGCCGCCCATGGCGCGCTTCAGCACTTCCTTGGTCTTCGGCGCGGTGTGGCCGATGTACTGGCCGACGAGATCGTCGCGCGTCACCGCAACCAGATGGCCTTTGCGCACATAGCCGAGGCGATGCAGGATGCTCGCCATGCGCATCGCCACCGTCGTCTTGCCGGTGCCGGGATTGCCGGTGAAGCCATGTGCAGTGTCGGCGGGCCTGCGGTGAGTCCGACCTGCTCGCGCGCCCGTGCCACCAAAAGCAACGCGGCGATTTCGCGAATGCGTTGTTTGACCGGCGCAAGCCCGACGAGATCGCGATCGAGTTCGGCAATGGGCGCGTCAAGATCGGTCTCGGCCTGCAGCGTCCTGAGGTCGACCACCTCGGCGGCGACGGAGTCGAACGCGGCTGCCGGCCCGGAAATGCTCATGGTCGCTCTGCCCCGTGCCGCTATTTGCCGCGTCGGCGCCATAACGCTGGCCGGCCGGCCGGTCGACGGCGTAGGCGCGCACCGTGTAGCGGATGGTGCGGCCCTGCGCTTCCATGCGCTCGAGGCGGAAGCCGGGCTCGTCGGCCGGCCGCTGGACGATGAAGGACACGCGACTGTCTCCCATCCGCGCGTCGAATCGAAGGCATTGAGGCGCACATAGCGTGTGGATTGGCCTCGCGGCAGGCGCGCACTTCGGCCATGACGCCGGCGGCGTCGTGCAGGTCGAACATCGGCATGCCCCACATCTCCCAGTAGGTGTTGCGGGGATGCGGGTCGTCGGTGAACTCGACGCTCACGGCCCATTCCTGGCGCAGGCAATATTCGATCTGCGCCGAAATCTCCGCGTCGGTGAGATCGGGCAGGAAGGTGAAGGCGCCCTGGGTTACGCGCATCGCATATCTCCGAGCATCGGTCAGTCGGATCACACGGCGACCGCGGTCGGCACGTAGTCGGACGTGTCGGTCGAGGTGTAGTTGAAGGTCACGTCGCCCCAGGTGTCGAGCGCCTGCGCGCAAGGGCTGCAGCAGTTGGCGGCGTCGCGCAGGATCTCCGGGCCTTCGTTGCGGATGTCGCGGCCCTCGTTGCGCGCCTTGACCATCGCCTCCAGCGCCACGCGGTTGGCGACGGCACCGGCCTGGATGCCCGGCGGGTGGCCGATGGTGCCGCCGCCGAACTGCAGCACCACGTCGTCGCCGAACAGGTCGAGCAGCTGGTGCATCTGGCCGGCATGGATGCCGCCGGAGGCCACCGGCATCACTCTGCGCAGGCCGGCCCAGTCCTGGTCGAAGAACAGGCCGCGCGGCAGGTCGATCTCGTTAGCTGTCGCGGCAGACGTTGTAGTAGCCCTGCACGGTCATCGGGTCGCCTTCGAGCTTGCCGACCGCGGTGCCGGCGTGCAGGTGGTCGACGCCGGCGAGGCGCAGCCACTTGGCGATGACGCGGAAGCTCATGCCGTGGTTCTTCTGCCGCGTGTAGGTGCCGTGGCCGGCGCGGTGCATGTGCAGGATCATGTCGTTCTCGCGCGCCCAGTTGGCCATGGACTGGATGGCGGTCCAGCCGATCACCAGGTCGACCATGACGATCACCGAGCCCAGCTCCTTGGCGAATTCGGCGCGCTCGTACATGTCCTCCATCGTGCCGGCGGTGACGTTGAGGTAGTGGCCCTTGACCTCGCCGGTGGCGGCGCTGGCCTTGTTGACCGCCTCCATCACGTAGAGGAAGCGGTCGCGCCAGTGCATGAACGGCTGCGAGTTGATGTTCTCGTCGTCCTTCATGAAGTCGAGGCCGCCCTTGAGCGCCTCGTACACCACGCGGCCGTAGTTCCTGCCCGACAGGCCGAGCTTGGGCTTGGTGGTGGCGCCGAGCAGCGGGCGGCCGAACTTGTCGAGCCGCTCGCGCTCGACGACGAGGCCGGTCGGCGGGCCCTGGAAGGTCTTCACGTAGGCGACCGGCATGCGCATGTCCTCGAGCCGGCAGGCCTTGAGCGGCTTGAAGCTGAACACGTTGCCGATGATCGAGGCCGTCAGGTTGGCGATCGAGCCTTCCTCGAACAGGTCGAGGTCGTAGGCAACCCAGGCGAAGTACTGCCCGGGCTTGGTCCGGCACCGGCTCCACCTGGTAGGCCTTGGCGCGGTAGCTGTCGCAGGCGGTCAGCCGGTCGGTCCACACCACCGTCCAGGTCGCGGTGCTGGATTCGCCGGCCACGGCGGCGGCCGCCTCGATCGGGTCGACGCCCTCCTGCGGCGTGATGCGGAACAGGCCAGGACGTCGGTGTCCTTGGGCTCGTAGTCGGCGTCCCAATAGCCCATCTGCGCGTACTTCAGCACGCCGGCGTTGTAGCGCCGCTTGGCGTCACAGACCTTAGTGAGGCTTGCGCTGTCGGCCATCGTTCTCTCCGTTCGGATCAATTTAGGGGGGCTAGCTAATTAAGTAAATTTGAATTATGTTATAGTATCATTCAGAAAACTGAACCAGGCAACTCCTATGCATAACGTCACCGTCAAGCAATTTCGACTCCTGAGCGCGGCGGCGCGCGGCGGCACCTTCGCCGCCGCTGCCACGGCGTGCCACGTCACGCCGCCCGCCGTCACCATGCAGATGGGTCAGCTCGAGGCAGAAGTCGGCCTGCCGCTGTTCGAGCGCAACGGTCGCGGCATTACTCTGACCGTCGCCGGCCGCGAGGTGCTGGCTGCGGCCGAGCGGATCGAGGTCGTGCTCGCCGATTGCGCAGCGGGCCTGGCGGCGCTCAAGTCGCTGACGAGCGGACGCGTTACCGTCGGCGTGGTGTCTACGGCGAAGTATTTCGCCCCGCAAATGCTCGCGGCTTTCGCGCGCAGCCATCCCGGCATCGACATCGAGCTCGTCGTCGGCAATCGGGAGGACACCGATCGCCGCATTCAAGAGTGGACGCCTCGACGTGGCGATCATGGGTCGCCCGCCGGAGGACGTCGAGGTGGAAAGCGCACCGATCGGCGACCATCCGCAGGTCATCATCGCGCCGCCGGATCACCCTCTGGCCAAGCGGCGTTCGATCTCGCCGCAGGAGATTGCGGGTGAGACCATTTTGATGCGCGAGGTTGGGTCCGGGACCCGCTCGGTGGCCGAGGGCTTTCTCGCGAAGCATGGCATCAAGCCCCGTATCGGCATGGAGATCGGCTCGAACGAGACGATCAAGCAAGCCGTGATGGCGGGCCTCGGCATCGCATTTATCTCCGCCCACACGATCGCCGCGGAAATCGGCGACGGCCGTCTGGCCGTGCTCGACCTCGTCGGTCTTCCGGAAATCCGACAATGGTTCGTCGTTCGCCTGGCTGCGAAACGGATGATGCCGGCCGCCCGCGCATCGAGGGATTTTCTCGTGGCCAAGGGACGGCGCTTTTTGCCGAACGTGGAGGATCATCGGCGAAGCCGCAACCCGGCAACGCCACCGCGGCGGATAAATCACAGTGATGCCAAGAAAGTGCGTCGCTAGCGATTCGTCTTATTCGAACCGGACTGCCCCCTACTTGACGGCACTTCCGCTCCTGGCCCGAAACCGAAGCGCGGGGACGTCCGCGATTTGATCGCGTTCAGATGGAAAGCAGACATGAAGCGGACATCGCCCGAAGACCGAATCTGACCCGATTCGGAAGTCGAGCGTTCAAACTTGCTGTGATGCACAACGGTGTTCAGGTCGCGGGACATCCTGCCGCTAAGCAAGAACCAACGAACAGCAGCGGCATCTAGGCTATCTCCCTGGCGATCTAGGCAAAGTTTCAGTCGAATGCTGCGACGGCATATAATCCTTCTTTTCTCCGTGGCCCGCAGCAAGCATAGCGATTGAGTACCGCCCGATTTGTTACGTGCGGCTCATGCGCGTCCGGCCGTTAGAACAGGTTACAGGATCAACCGGTGGACAAAGCCGGAGCTCAATCGTGAGCTCAATTGCTTGTGCGTTTGGGAAATCGCTATCATCCGTATCCATTCCCGCCCCATTCGGGTACCCCGTCGAGAACATGCACCCTGCACTGAGCATCTTGACCCCGCAGTGCTTCGCGACGCAAGCCTTCGCCAATGCCACTGCGGCCGTCGCGCGCCTCGACGAGATCTATGAGCGCAATACTGGCTTCCTGCGCGATCGCTTTGGGGCGTATGCCAATGGTGAGGCGATTAGCACGCGCGTGCGCGCCACCTATCCCTTTGTTCGCATAACGACCAAGACCCATGCGCGGCTCGACTCACGACTTTCCTACGGCTTCGTCGCAGGGCCGGGCGTGTATGAGACCACCGTCACGCGGCCTGACCTTTTCCGTGCCTATCTCATAGAGCAAATCAAGCTCTTAATCGAGAACCACGACGTGTCGGTCGAGATCGGCGAATTGAGCGAGCCGATCCCAGTCCATTTCGCCTATCGCCGCGACATTAATATCGAAGCGGTGGTCTCTGACGGCGAAAAGGTACGCGTCCGACGTCCGGTGCGCGACGTGTTCGACACGCCTGATCTCGCCGCCATGGACGACGCGATCGCCAATGGCACGCTACAGCGGCATCCCGGCACACCCGAGCCGCTTGCTTTGTTTCGTGCCGCGCGCGTCGACTATTCTTTGCACCGACTTTTCCACTACACCGGCACCGACCCAGAGCACTTCCAGAACTTTGTGATCTTCACGAACTACCAGTTCTATGTCGATGTCTTCGGCCGCTTGGGCCACGAGCACATGGCCTCGGGCCGCTCCGGCGCCGACGCCTTAGTCGAGCCCGGCAATGTGATCACGCGCAATACTCGCCTGGGCGGAGGAACGTCTGGCGTTGTCCCTAACCGCATGCCGCAGATGCCGGCTTTTCATCTCATAGAGCCCGGCTATCGAGGCATCACCTTGATCAACATAGGCACCGGCCCGTCCAACGCCCGCACCATAACCGACCACGTTGCCGTGCTGAGGCCGCATGCCTGGCTGATGCTGGGACATTGTGCGGGCCTCAGCAACTCGCAGAACCTGGGTGACTACGTCCTCGCTCATGGCTATATGCGGGAAGATCGCGTCCTCGACACTGAACTGCCGCTGTGGGCGCCGATCCCGGCATTGGCCGAGATGCAGGTCGCGCTTGAGTTAGCGGTCGGCGAGGTCACCGGGCTTTCGGGCTTCGAGCTAAAGCGCGTGATGCGTACCGGAACAGTCGCAAGCGTCGACAACCGCAACTGGGAGATCGGTGATCCCTCAATCATCCGACGCCTGTCGCAGTCACGCGCAATCGCGCTCGACATGGAATTCGGCAGCAATCGCCGCCAACGGCTTTCGCTACCGCGTGCCATACGGCACCCTGCTCTGCGTCTCGGATAAGCCCCTCCATGGTGAAATCAAGCTCGCCGGTATGGCCGCCGAATTCTATCGCCAGCGTGTCGGCCAGCATCTCGAGATCGGGTTGAGGGCGCTTGAAAAGCTCAAGGCCCAGGATTGGGAACGCTTGCACTCGCGCAAGCTCCGAAGCTTCTCGGAGGTCGCGTTCCAATAGTTTCCGCGACGCCTCGCCAAACGAGCCGAGTGGAATAGCGTGCCAGGGTTTTTTATAGAAATGGAGGAAAGGCTCCACACCAGGTGAAGGCGATTTCGGCTCCGGTGCGAACTCACACAAGAGTTACATCGGTGCGCAGCACCGACGCGGGACACCTGGTGAGCACGGATCAGGGCGACTAGCGATGCCGCGCGGGGGTGCTCGCGCTTAGCTCAGTGGTCGTGGGAGAAATCCCCGGAGCGCATTATTTATTGCTTGATGGAGGCATGCTGCCGCTGAAGTTCTTCTATTCTCTCATAGCCTGCCAGCAAAGCGTCATTCTCGGAGGCATAGGATTTCGAGCGAACTTTCGCGGGGGTCGTCCTCCTGATAAATCCCATACGTCCACCCGCCGTGGTCGCGCCGGCGCGCCTCGCAGCGAAGTGATAGTTCCTTACCCATCCTCTAGAATATGGCATGGCACGCGGTACCATTCCAAGGCTGCCTTATTCAAACTGACCCACTACCGTCCGTTGGCTGACCAAGGTGACGCCATGGCGCAGACCATTCCGCCACTTCGATTTTCAAAACCATTACGCGCAGCGATGAGCATGTCGCGGCTCTGGCGCGATCAGGGAAAGCGTCACCAGGCTCGCGAACTGTCCCGGATCAGCACCTGTGAGACAGATTTAGCGGCTTGAGGAACGGAGGATTTCTGGCTCATCGTAACCATGAAGGAGTGGAGATGAGACAGAAATCCGTGCACGCTGAATCGCCGTCTGAGCGGCTCGTAAAGAACATCCGCCGGGTAACCCGCAAACGCCATTCGGCGGAAGAGAAGATCCGCATCGTTTTGGACGGCCTGCGCGGCGAGTCCAGCATCGCCGAGCTTTGCCGCCGCGAAGGTATTGCCGAGAGCCTTTATTACGCTTGGTCCAAGGAGTTCCTGGAGGCCGGCAAGCGCCGTCTGGCGGGTGACACGGCGCGGGCCGCGACCAGTGGCGAGGTCAAGGACCTTCGACGTGAGGCGCAGGAGCTCAAGGCGGTCGTGGCTGAGCAGGCGCTCGAATTACGCTTGCTTAAAAAAAGCATGATCGCGGATGGGGGAGACGAGGAATGAGATACCCCGCCTCCGAGAAGCTGGAGATCATTCGCCTGGTCGAACAATCCCACCTGCCAGTGCGCCGGACGCTGGAGAAGCTGGGGATCCAGCCTGCAAGGTTCTACCGCTGGTACGATCGGCTGCGGACCGGCGGCCCCGAAGCGTTGGAAGATAAATCACCAAGGTCGAAGCGCGTCTGGAACCGCATCCCTGACGCAATACGCGAGCGGATCGTTCAGTTGGCGTTGGATGAGCCCGAGTTATCGCCACGGGAGTTGGCCACGCGCTTCACCGATGCGGCAAACTATTTTGTGTCAGAGGCCTCGGTCTATCGGCTACTCAAGGCGCATGACCTGATTACCAGTCCAGCCTACATCGTCATGAAGGCAGCCGGCGAGTTCAAGGACAAGACGATGGCGCCAAACCAGCTCTGGCAGACGGACTTCACCTATCTCAAGGTGATCGGCTGGGGCTGGTTCTATCTCAGCACGGTCCTGGATGACTTCTCGCGCTATATTATCGCCTGGAAGCTGTGCGCGACGATGAAGGCGCAAGACGTGACCGACACGCTGGGTCTTGCTCTCGCGGCCTCGGGCTGTGACCGGGCACGGATCGCCCATAAGCCGCGCCTGCTCAGCGATAATGGTTCCAGCTACGTCTCGGCTGATCTGGCAGATTGGCTGGATGCACAGAACATCGGACACGTTCGCGGCGCCCCCTACCATCCGCAGACACAGGGCAAGATCGAACGTTGGCATCAAACGCTCAAGAACCGCATTCTCCTGGAAAACTACTACCTGCCGGGTGATCTTGAGGCCAGCATTGGCCGGTTCGTCGATCACTACAACCATCGACGCTATCATGAAAGCTTGAGCAATCTGACACCGGCCGACGTGTACTTCGGGCACGGTCAAACAATCCTGCTGGAAAGAGAAAGGATCAAACGCAACACAATCCAAAAACGACGCTTGCAGCACCAAAAGAAAGCCGCATAAACTAAAACCAGATGAGCCCGATCGTCCTCTAAATCACGCCGCCATCTGACTCAAATTATCTGACGACGGACATGAGTATCCCCTTCTTGAAGTATGCCTCGATCTTGTCGGTATCGACACCATCGGGCAACTGAAAAGCCCGCTCAAATGACCCAAAACTTCGTTCGCGGAGGTAATAGTCTTTTTTCTTCTCTTCTTTTTCGTCCTGCTTCTCGCCCTTGATGGTCAGGACCCCGTTAGCGACTCTGACCTCGATGTTCTTCTCGTCAATGCCGGGCATTTCGGCGGTGACTTCATAAGAGTTCTCGGGGTCGCTAATATCGACCGCCGGAGCCATGGCAAAGGTCATTTCCCGGCCCCAGGCGGGCATGAGATCGGAGGCAAACCTGCGGAACGGGGTCCGCCAAAAGCCTGCACCGAAATCGTCGAACAAACGATCAATGTCGCGGCGAAGACTTTCAAACGGCTGCCATGCCTGCGGCAGAGACGACTTGTCGGCCTTTACGGGTAATCGAGTGGGTTCGGGCATTGCACATCCTCCAGGAACTAGCGCCTAGGATGCCACTCACCCTCAGTTTACTATGTACGAGCTATCAGGGGCGAAATCATGACATTTGCGCTGGATGTCCGGAGTTGAGTTCCGACGATTAGGCCAGCGACCTGCAACGGAACTATATTGCTGTCAGGCCTTTTGTCGCACGCGGGTTCCGACGATGACGAAGGACAGGCAAATCACGGCAGAGGTCGCGCCGGAACACGGCGGCGGCGCTACGATCCGCAGCACGGCTCCCCCGGAAAACGTGCGCCTGTCGGATACCGACAGACTCGAAACGTTCAGTGACGGCATCTTCGCGATCACCATCACGCTTCTCGTGTTCGACATCGTGCGGCCGGATTATGAGCCGGGACACCTGTGGGAACGACTCTTGGCGCAGTGGCCGAACTACATAGCCTTCCTCGCCTCTTTCTGTTACGTCGGCATCATCTGGCTTAATCATCGCGCCGTGTTTTCACGCGTGCGACAGTGCGACCGCAGCCTGCATCTAGCAAACCTGTTTCTTCTGTTGACCTCTGGGCTGATCCCGTTTCCGACCGCACTGTTATCGGCGGCGCTTCAGCGCGGCAACGCTTCGGACGCTATTATTGCCGTCGAGATTTACGCCGCCGTCGGCGGCCTTATGTGTCTCTCGTGGCTCGTGTTGTTCCACATTCTCGCGATTCATCCGTACCTGCAGGAACATTATGTCGAGCCAACATACTTTCCCCGCGAGCGCCATCGCGCGGTGATCGGAATAGTACTCTACGCGCTGGCAGGCCTAATCGGTTGGGCCTATTCGCCAAAGCTCGCTCTCTTGATTTTTCTTCTGTTGCCGATCTTCTACGGCATCACCAGCGAAGGCCTGACCGAAACCCGGATCGGGCTTCTGCACCGCGCCACTCGCGGTCATCGCCGTTAGATGTCTGAGTTTTGGCCCAAATGCGAATTGCCGCAATGTCAACTATAAGTCCGCTCTCAGGGTGTGAACCGACCTTCCACGGACATCGCGAATGTGAAGCGATCGACCCTGAACGGACATGAGCCGGCCTATCCCCGGCCAGAATAGCTTGTTAGCGCCGCACGGAACCTCCGCGTATGCCTTTAATAATGGATAGACCTACTGTCCTGAGGGCAGGTTGGTTCTAATTGCAGTCGATCAGGCGAGGCCGGCGCTGCTGACCTCTCGGCAACTTGCGCGAACGCTCGCACAAGAGCGCCTTCGAGTTTGCCTTCCATTTCTTGCAGCAGCTTGAACGCCCGCACCGGTTCCGTGGCCGGCCTGTATGGCCGGCGCTCGATTAGCGCCGCATAGATGTCGCAAATCGTCACGAGGCGCACCAGATCGTTGATTTGCGGGCCGGCGAGACCGTCCGGATAGCCGCTCCCATCGAGTAGCTCGTGATGCCGGAGCACGACTTCGAGTAGCTCGGGGTCGTACTCGCCTTGTCCGCGCAGGAGTTCATAGCCAATTCGGGTATGGGTGCGCATGGTTGCAACTTCTTCGCTTGTCAGGGCTCCGGGTTTGTTCAAGATGGCGAGCGGGATTTTCGCCTTGCCGAGATCATGTAGCAGCGCCGCTCTTATGACGTGCTTCTGATCGTTCGTCGCAAACTGCAGGCTGGCGGCGAACTCCGCAGCGAGGCCGGTGACCAACAGACAGTGCTGGTAGGTGGCCTCGTCATACGTCCAAACGACATCGAGCCATTGTCGGATGCCGCCTTCGGCTACCGCGCCCATGACGGACTCTGTCGTATCGTCGACAGTCGTCCTGCTGACACGCTCGCCGCGCGCGGCTGCCCTAAAGAGGGTTCCAAACTGAAACCGGGCCTGCTCGATGTGCTGCGCCGGCGCTAAGCCTGTGGCCGGCACGGTCCAAGGGATGGTCGATCGAATGACCGGCGCAAGAGCCGCGGCAATATCAGAGACTAATACATTGGCGGGGAACAGGGAGGTTGCGCCAACTGCGGCCGCTTGAACACGTTCCAGGCGACTGTCGTCGCGCAGGATTGCGACGATTGGCGCTGCCAATGCGAGCGGTTGCGACAAGAGGTGACGCAAGCGCGCAATGTTGGCGGGACGGCGAAAGCTGACATCGGTGACCACCGCGGTTACGTGCTCCGCAGTGGTCTTCTGTTCGTGCAGCCCGATCGTTCGACACGCGCAAAGACTGCCGAGCCGATAAGCTAGTTCCCGGCTTCGGTCCGGACGATCCGAAATCAGCAGGACCGCGCGGTCGCTGGACATGGTCGTTGCTCCGGACCTACAGACGGCTTTTAGGTCGAGAACGGGATCAAATTCCATAATGGCAGGAACCTGCCAATATTTGGTAAATCTCTGATTGTGGCCGCGTCCGGCCTCGCGTCAGCTAGGCCTGAAGTTCCACTCGGAATGCTTGGGCACAACAGCAATCCCCCATGACGCCAATTGGCCGTGAACGTCGTTTGCTGCGAGACAGCAATATGTCGGAAATCGGGGGTAATGCGGAAGTGGGCGGCCTGCGCTTGAAATGACGTTGATGACCCAAAGCGGTCCTCGCGGTGTCATCAATATCAGACGGCCGCTAGTTCCACTGGACACTCGGGCAGGCCGGCGCGAACCAGGAATTCGATAAGGGTCCGCTTAATCCCTGCGTCGCGATACCACTCGTGATTTTCCACAAAGTCAGTTGTCAGATCAGGGGCACTAGCGATTGCCTCGGCGACAACCTCGCGTGCGCGGGCGGTCTCGCCAAGCGCCGCATGCGCGGCCGCGCGGTATAATCGCGATCGGCGAGTTCTGAAAAGTCAGTCGGAGCGCCAACTCGATCGCTTCACGAAATCGACTGAGGTGGTACAGCACAGCGACCCGTTCCTCGATGCACCAGACATGGAGAAAAGGGTCGAGCTCTCCGGCCTGGTCGAGCAGCACCAGCGCCCGCTCCGGCTCCCCCGAAAAGTTGTAGAACGCGGCCGAGCGGCCTTTGACATAGGCGTCCGACGGGCTGAGCGCCATTGCCTTCTCATGGTATGTCCGCGAGGCGTCAAAGGCGCCGCGGTGCATGAGTATCGAGCCCATGATCCGATTGGCCTCCGGATCATTGGGGTCGAGTTCGAGCGCACGCTGGGTGCGCCGCTCGCCGTCATCCCAATCGAATTCCGGCAAACCGGAGCGAGCACAAACCCACATGGCGCGCGGGCGGGCGAAGTTCGCATCCGCTCCGATGGCGCGCTCGAACCAACGGGTCGCCTGACGCAAGTTCTCGTCGAGAACCCCGCCGAGGCGATGATACTCGAGCCCGCGCAAGTAAAACTCGTAAGCGGTCATTGACTCGGGCTTGAGCCGGCGCGCGGCCACAATATCATTTTCCTCGATGCGGCCCAACACTGTTGAGGCGACGCGCGAGACCAACTCGTCGAGCCGGTCGACCAGGCTTTCAAAGCTCTCGTTGCGCCGATCGCTCCAGACCACTCCGCCGGTGTCAGTCTCTGAGAGCGATAGGCTCAAGCGGATTTGCGATCCGAATTGGCGTATCGTGCCAGTGAGCACGTAGCGCACGCCGAACCGATCGCCTACAGTCTGCGGATCACAGGCGGTGGCGGCGAGGGCCCGCGTCGCCGAGCGTGAAGTAACAAACAGTTTCTTAAATCGACCGAGTTCGAAAATCAGCTCCTCGGTGATGCCCTCGGCCAAATACAGCTGATCCTCGTTACCGGAGGCAACCTCGATCGGCATGACAGCCAGCGAATAAGGTCGCTTGGCCTGCATTGGCGTCGGCTGAGTCGGAGCTATCTGGTAGATGTGGCGGGTTATCTCGCCGCGCACGCGGTAAACGCGAATCGGCTGGACGATGTTGCGGAACGTCTGCTCGCCGCGGTCGTCGAAGGCGAAGGGCGAGTTGCGACGAATCTGCTCGAAAAGCGTAGCGCTAACGTCAATGGCATCCGGGTCGGCCGCCTGCTGAATGCGGGCGGCGAGATTGACGCCATCGCCGATCAGATCGTCGTTTTCTACGAGCACATCAGCAAGATGCAAACCAAAGCGCATGTGTAATGAGCGCTCGTCGCCTTGCCCAGCCAGTAGCAGCCCAGTCCGAATACCTGCGGCGCATCGCACTGCGTTTATCGGGCTCCCGAATTCGACGAGCACCGCGTCGCCCATCGCCTTGAACAGGCGGCCATCGCATTTGCCAATCTCGGCGTCGATCAAGTTGCGGCAGTTGGCAAGCCGCTGAGCGGTGCCGTCCTCATCGGCCTCCATCAAACCCGAATAGCCGACTACATCAGCGACCAATATCGCCGCCATTCGCCGTTTCATCGGAGCAGGCCTCCTAAGAGAAGGCTAGCATATTCCTTTTTGCAATGTGATCCCAGCGAGGTTCGCGCGACCGGCGGTTACAGGACGAGTTGTCTTTTTTGGGTGCGTCAATCGGCGATTTCTACGGCATTTGAAACTAACACGTGATGTCTCCCTTTGACCCACAACGGACGTGTATCAGCGTTACCGCTGTAGAACGCCAATCACGCGGCGCGCCAGTCGGCTCTGTTAAATGACGCGCCCTATCTAAACACCTGGCTCGGCCGGTTCGCTATCCCACCAGGGTCGGGCGTCTTACGGCCACACGGGGGGCTTCAGTTCGTTAGATAGGACCTGGCCTCGGCCAGTTCGGGGCGTGCCGGACCGACGGGTTTGCTTAGCGCCACAAGCTTCCGGTAGGCGTCGTGAGCGGTCGCGGAATCACCCGTCTGTTTCGCGGCGCGGGCCTCGCCGAGAAGGCTGCGGAAGCGATTGGGATCGGTGCTCAACATCGCCCGGTACTCGACCAGGGCCGCCGCCGGCTGGTTGAGTTCGAGCAACAGATCGGCCAATAGCTCGCGCGCCGGCAGCACCGACGACGGGGTGGCCGGGTGCTTGTCCATCGTGGCGTCCAGATCGGCCGCGGCCCGCACCAACGCGACGGCCTTTTTGTCGTCGCCTCGGACATGGGCGAGGATACCGGCGGCCGCCAAACGCTGGACCTCGACCTGATTGGCCCAATAGGTGTCGTTGCCCTTCAGCTTGTCTTCAAGCGATTGTAGCCGGCCGATCTCCGCCTCGGCGCCGGCGATGTTTCCGGTCCGCGCGTCGCCCAGTGCGCGGGCATAGGCGATCATCGCTTCTGCCCAGGGAAACCGCTCAAGCGGGAAACCGATCGCCGGCTCGGTCAGCGCGGCGGCGCCCGGCCAGTCGCGGCGCTCTAGCGCATAGCGCACCGGGATCGCCGCTACGGCGTAGGCCGCGGGCAGGTTCGGGGCGGCGCTCTGGCGAAAGCTGGTCAGCTCGTCGACGACCTCTTTTGCCCCGCGATCCTGAGCGGTCTGCAGGTAGGCGTATTCGAGATAATCCATGGTGTGGACGGTTTCGGCGTCAAAGCTTTCCGGCCCGAGTGTCTTTCGGACATAGGCCACCGCCGCGGCATGAGCGGCGCGGTTCGAGTCGATCGATTGCTGCCACATCCCGAGCCGAGTGAAGATGTGCGAGGGCATGTGCAGCGCATGCGGCACGTCAGGCGCGATCTTCGAGTAGCAGATCGCTGCGTCCAGGCCGGCCTCTGCAAATTCGGGCGAATCGTCGCTGTGGATCAGATAGTGGACGACGCCGGGGTGATTTGGCTGCTCGGCCCAAACCTTGTTGAGGATCTCCGCCGCCTTGCGCTTATTGGCGTAGGTCTTGTCGGTAGGCAGCGCCGATGCGTTCAGAGCTAACCCGTAGAACACCGCGGCCTCGCGGTCCTCGGGGTAGCGCAGGTAGACTTGTTCCATCGCCTTCTCGTAGGCGACAGCCCGGGTCTGATGATCAAGCTTGTCGCTGTCGCGATAGAAGGCCGCGATCGCAACGATGTAGTCCTTCTCACGTTCGGTCTTCGGTCCCGCCGCAAGGGCCTTCTCTACCGCCTCAGCGCCTGCCTTCAACGCCGCCGGGCTGGGTGGAAACCAAAGTGGATACCAATGGCTCATCGCGATGCCCCAATACCCCATCGCGCAGCCGGGTTCGGCTTCGGTGACCGCGGTAAACCCCTTCAGGGCCTCGGGATACCAGAACGAATGCAGGGTCCACACGGCCTCTTTAAACGTCTTTTGGACGGCCGGCCCGCAGGAGATCTGGAAGTTAACTTCACCCGACGCCTTCGCCGCCGCGGGACCAGCATTCGCGCATGCTCCGGGCTGGACCGGTAACGCGAAAAGAGCGGCGGCGAGGAAAAGTACGCAAATTCGCTGGCGTGTCATAGCGATAACCTCCCGGGGGCTCGCTGACCCTGGCTCCTATGAAATTACCTCCTAGAAAAACACTGACTTTCACACCGCAATCGAGCAAAACGTGCACAAAGCCGCCGCTTTAATCCAGGGAATGCGAGGTCGGTACCACCCGTAGACCCGGTGGCATGCGACCGTCAAGCGCATCCCAAACGTCTGATATCCACCACCCGTCGCGGGGGACATTGAATGACACCCTTTTCTGAAACAAGGGAACTATGAGCCGATGAAGTGATCGAATAGGCAAGTCCGATGTCGCCTTGTGGCCCGAAGCCGAAGTGCCCAGACATCCGCGATTTGATCGCTATCGGGGGGAAAGCGGAACTCAACTCGGACATCGCAGAAGTGAAGCGTTTGGACCCAAAGCTGACAATAGGAGGGCAGCACCATCCGGTATAGATTGGGGCTGGCAGCCGCATCCAACGGGAGAGTGCGACATGGGTAGAAGCACGATTGCCTTGATACTCAGCGTTTTCCTTTTTCCCGTCCTTTCACTCGCTGCACAGGCACAGAGCGCCGTCACCGAGGAGGAGGCGCACGCCATTGGCGTAAATGCGTATTTGTATTTCTATCCGCTAATTTCATTTGACGTCACGCGGCTTTACTCCACCAACATTGAGCCCGATAAAGTTCCGCTAAAGGCGCCCATGAACACTTTTGCGAGCGCCGCAGCCTATCCGAGCGCCGACAACAAATTCGTCGTTCGGGTCAATTTTGACACGCTCTATTCCATTGCATACTTGGACCTCACGAAGGAACCCATGGTGGTTTCTTCGCCCAACACCAATGGCCGTTATTTTCTCTTGCCGATGCTCGACGCGTGGACTGACGTGTTCGCTTCTCCCGGCTGGAGAACGACTGGTTCGCAGGCTCAGACATTTTTGATCGCACCGCAGGGTTGGCGACCCGATCTGCGTGACCGGGCGATTGAGGAGTTCAAGCTTCCTAAGGATACCCAGCGTATCGACGCGCCTACTCCCTACATGGTGATCATTGGGCGCACGAAGACCGACGGGCCGCCGGATTATGATGCGGTTCACAAAATTCAGGCCGGTTACACGGTCACGCCGCTTTCGCAGTGGGGCAGCCCGCCCCAGCCAGTGACTGTCAAGGTCGATCCGAGCATCGACATGAAAACGCCGCCGAAAATTCAGGTCGATACGATGCCAGCGGGCCACTACTTCGCTTACGCCGCTGAGCTTCTCAAGGTGAACCCGCCGCACATCACTGATCAGCCGATGATTGCTCAACTGAAGAAGATCGGCATCGAATCGGGCGAAAGCTTCGATTTCGACAAGGCCGATCCCGCCATTCAAAAGGCGCTTGTGTCGGCTCGGGAAGATGCTCAGAAACTCATGGAGTGGAAAATACCGACGATAGCGCGCGTCGCGAATGGCTGGTCGATGAACACCGACACCATGGGCGTCTATGGCAATTATTACCTCAAGCGCGCCATAGTTGCGCAAGTTGGTCTGGGTGCGAACCTGCCCGAGGACGCCATCTATCCGCTCAATCTCGGTGACGAAACCGGCAAGCCACTTGATGGGGCGAACAAGTACATGCTCCACTTCGACAAAGCGTCTCTGCCGCCAGTGAATGCGTTCTGGTCGGTCACTCTCTATGATAGTGAGGGCTATCAAGTCGCGAACACTCTCAATCGCTTCGCGGTCAGCAGTTGGATGCCTTTCAAATACAATGGCGACGGATCGCTCGATCTCTATTTTCAGAATGATAGCCCGGCCAACGACAAGGAGGCCAACTGGCTTCCTTCTCCGAAAGGTCCATTCAATTTGACCATGCGCCTCTACGCTCCGAAGTCTGATGCACTCACTGGCAAGTGGAACCCGCCCCCGGTCACAAAAATTCCGAGGGCATCTAGCATGATAGCTCAGTGAGAATAAGTGCGAGCGTCGGACGTAGACGTGCTTGCGTGGCGAATTTCAAGCCGTTGATCTTCTGCCTTCTGCTTCTGGCAAGCTGCGCCACGTTCGAGGGACCGGCGAATACGCCAGTAGCTCATGACTCAAATCCGATAGGACAGTTGACGACGCCCGAAATTGGCGGCGATACCGCGGTTGCTTTGGCATTCTCCGGTGGGGGGACCCGCGCGGCGGCCTTTGCCTACGGTGTGTTGCGCGGTCTCAAAGACACACCAACGAAAGACGGCAAAAACTACTTGGACAAGGTCGTATTTGTTTCTGGCGTTTCGGGCGGGTCGGTTACGGCAGCCTACTTTGGCCTAAAAGGGACTTCGGGGTTTGCCGATCTCCGTGAACGCTTCTTGATTCGAGACGCTGAAGCAGATTTGAGCACTAATGTCAGTTTGGTAAACGTTGTGCGAGGATTTCAAGGCGGAGTAAACGATGCGAGCAAACTCTCCAGTTGGTTGGACGCCAACGTCTTTAACGGCGCCAGGTTGGGTGACGTTTTTCAACCCGGCAAACCGATCATCTGGCTTAATGCCTCGGACCTCTATAATAGAACACCCTTTCTTTTTTCACCGGTTACGTTTGCCGCTTTATGCAGTGACGTTAGGAGATATCCGCTGTCTCTGGCGGTTGCGGCGTCGGCCGCGGTACCGATCATTTTTGTTCCCATTGTTCTCGAGAGCTATCCTACCGCCTGCACGGAGCCATTGCCCCAATGGGTCGATCGTGCCCTGGCAAACCCCAATGCCGGCCCGGACGAACGGGCATTTGCTCAGGCGCTGAAGCGGTACCGTACCGATCAGGTTCGCTATTTGAAGCTGGCGGACGGCGGTATTACGGACAACTTCGGACTTACCGGGCTCGTAATTGCTCGCACCGCGGCGGACAAGCCCTACATGCCACTCACTCCCGATAAGGCAGTGAGATTGCGCCGCGTCGTATTCATCATAGTCAATTCCGGTCAAGGACCATCCGGAACATGGTCACAAACGATCGAAGGACCGACAGGAGCCGCTTTACTCGGAGCCGTAACCAACACGGCGATCAACTCTGCACTACGTAGTGGATTTAACGCCTTTCGCTTGACTGTTCGCGATTGGGAGGAGGCGACGCGCAAGTGGCGATGCAGTCTATCGGGTGCCGAAGCACGCAGGCTCGGCGCTTCGAGGGATTGGCGCTGCAGCAATTTCCGTTTTGAGATTAACGAGATCGCATTCAATCGCTTTGATCCACCGCTCGCCGCGAGATTGAACGCCATCCCCAACTCGTTTCAAGCTTGAAACGCAAGAAGTGGACCTATTAATCCGGTCGGGCCATGATGCGGTTGGAAGTCAGACCACTTTAAAGGGCTTTTAAACGAAAATAACCAGCGGCACGTAAGGAGGCGCTGCGCAACGCGATCCCGATTTGGCAAATGAGCGGCTTTGGCGCTTCAGTCGCACGACGGCCTGGCGTTACGTGAAGCAAGTTATGAGGGCGGCCGGTATTGCCGGATTACCCGCCACGCCGAAAGGCTTGCGGCACGGCTTCGGCGTCAATGCGTTTCAAGCGAACGCACCGCCGCATCTTGTGCAGCAGCGATGGCTCGGTTACGCCTCGCTGCGCACAACTCGCGTTTACGGCGACGTTATCGGCGCCGAGGAGCGCGCCTTCGCCGCTCGCATGTGGCAGGGCCGCTAGGCACCACAATCCCTAGCGGCTTGACAATCGTTCCCGCTATGTTCTCATAAGGCATGACCGTTTTTTTCCAAATCAATCGAGACTTTCCATTCCAGGTCGCTCTGTCGTTCGACGAAGCCGCGATGGAGGTTCTCGAATGGCTCGATGACGCGTCGTTCGAATGGGACATGTACGTCGATCTGCCGGAGAACTGCATCCGCTATTGCTTTCGCACGGTGGCGGATGCGACGGCTTTCAAGCGGCGGTTCGCAAATGCGTCGGAAAGGCGAGCTGTCGCCGGCTGGCATTGATAGCGGCTGGCCGCATCAAGTGGTGTTGCCGGCGCGCTTCTGCGAGGGCGGCGGGTACAAGGAAATTCACGAATTCTGTGCCGGGCTGACTTTGTGTTCGCGAGGACACTCGCTGCATCACGACGGACAATGGTTTCACGTATATTGTTTCAGGGAGCCCGCCGACGCACGGAAATTCATGGAAAGATTCGGTGGCGAGAAGTTCGATCCGAGCGAGCGCGGACGCGGCGCTAATTGGGCACAGTGGAGAAAGCGATAAGAGCGTAGAGGAATGCATGTGCGGGCATGAGCGACATGAAGCGAGCCCTCATTTAGGGGCTGATGGGCGCTAGCGCATTGCGTAGCGGCTCGCTTGAAATCCTCATAAGACCGGTAAATGGCTGACCTAGCTCGAGGATCAGAAAGATCGCAGCAGACGCCGAGAGCGCAAAAATGCAAAGGGCGACGACGGTGGTCGCGTTATTGTCAGCGAAAAGGCTGAAGCTCGCGAAAATGATGGCAAGCCAGAAAATTAGCACCACAAGGAACGGCATAGGGATTGCCGCCCCGGCCTCGGCGAACAAGAGCAGGCGGGTCTTTGCGATCTCCTGCAGAGTGCCTATTGCCCTGGCTTGGAGAGAGCGTTGTCTCTCGTTTTGTGGCGACAGTTTCAGTATCTCATCGAACAATGATAATCCGGCGGCGCTTGCTTCGAATGGCGCCGGATCCCCAGGAGGTGAAGAGTTCTCGCGCCAAATCCGATCGGCCATAGAGGTCGACTACGCGACGCATCAGATTGCGGGCCGAAACCGCTTCCGGCCCGTACTGCGCTAGGGTTTGGTCGAGCACGACAATATTGGCGGTCATCTGCTGGACTTGGCTGCTCTGAGTCTCATAAGTGCTGTTTGCCGAAGCGATCAGCAAGCCAAGCACGAGCCCGGTGATCGTCCCAATCAGGCCAGTTCCCAGCTTTACGACATCCTTCGTAGCCTCGCTCAGATGATGCTTTGGCACCGTGTTGCGGAGAAACATGCCGAGAAACGCTCCGGCCGAGACGCATGCAAACACAATCACCGACATCAGTAGTGGATTCACCGCTCGTTCCTCCGGTCTAGCGCGAAGATGACGGCTCGAATTGGCACGGCCTGCATATGTCAAGGGTCCGCAACTGAAGATACCTCGTCATCGACGTTCGCGTAAGGAGCCTTGGTCCAATCCAGGATATCGTCGTGCTTGATCTCCTCGTTCGGGTAGAGATGGAACCGGCGCTGGCCGCCGCGCGCCTTTCGTTTATGACCTGCACCTTGTCGGGACCGGGTTTTTCTCGGAACCAGATTTGAATCCAATTATAAAACGTAGCGCGGTCGAGGACTAAAGGTGGCTGGTAGAGGCGGCTTCGGCCGCCCTTTTAATTTCTGCAATCGCCCGCGCGTGCAGAGGCTTTCGTATCACCGTGACGTGATAGCCTCAGCCAAATTCGTGTCGCCTCTGAGGACGACTACTCAACCCCGCATTTTCGGAGTTTATCATTGTTAGGCCGCCTCGGGCAGACATCGCGCTTGGCCCTAGGCTCGCTGACCCGCGGCGGCGCTGCCAGCCGCCGCATGCCTCACGTGTTGCATCGCCGTCGCAACTTTAAGCAAATGTCGCATTCGCAGAAAGCATGGCCCCGGCCTGGGGAGACCGGAGCCATATGGGCGGAGAGCGGACCTTGGGGGGAGGCGGGGAAATTCCTCCGTCTAACCTTACCCTATATCGGGGGACCCGGTTTGCTCTATCCTACGCAGGTCTGATTTCATGGCATTTTGGTTTGTAGAAGCTATACTATCGTTTAATCCAGCATGCTAAATCGGGACGTAAAATGGTGAACGTGCTCGTTCCTATCGCTGCATTTGTAGGCGTGGCCCTCGCCTACGACTGGGTAGCGAGTTGATAGCCTCTACGTTTGCTGTGGCAACTTCGGCAGCTTAACGACGTTGGCGGCGATCCACCGCGCTTCGTCGCGCGTTAACAGTTTGGCGGCCGATCGCCGGCCGGGCTTGTCCTCGAAATAAACGTAGGCCAGCGCCTGCCCGCCTTTGTCTTTCGGCGATCGCCCCACATTGCAGGAAGCTGTCTTGGCCTGGCACCGGTTGTTGCCTGAGCAGAAGATACGAGCGACCATAAAAGGTGAGGGGACGTGTTTAGGGGAGAGAGAGCGGTCACGAACCGAAGCCCGCGTGACGAGCCAATCCGCGCCGAAGTAAAGGCGATCACTCGTGCGACCAGCGGTAACGGCTTGTCCACCGGTCCTATTGTTATCGGCGCATCGGCGGCTCAGTTGATGTGGACGAGAGCGCCGCCATCGACCGGGAGCGCAACGCCGGTAATGAAATTCGCCTCGTCGGAAGCGAGAAACAGCGCGGCGTTCGCGACGTCCCAAGCGGTGCCCATCTTGTGGCGCAGCGGCACGCGCGCGTCACGGGAGGCCGCGACCTCAGCACGGCTTTTGCCGCTGACGCGGGCGCGCGTATCGACCGCCATCGGCGTGTCCATCAATCCTGGCAAAATAACATTGGCGCGCACCCCGAACTCGGCGTTCTGGATGGCGACCTGCTGAGTGAAGGCGATCATTCCGGCCTTGGTCGCCTTGTAGGCTACGTTGGGGTACTGCTCCCAGGCGGCGACCGACGAGATCGTGATAATGACGCCCGCGCGCTGGGCGCGCATCAGCGGCAAAACATGCTTGCAGGCCATGATGGCGCCGCGCAGGTTGATGGTGGCGATGCGGTCGAATGCGGCCTCTGTGATCTCATCGAGCGGCGCGTCCCCGCCGGCAATGCTTACGCCGACATTGTAGTGGAGGACGTCGACGCGGCCCCAACGCCGTCGTGAGGACTCAACCATTGCCGCGAGCGTCGTCTCGTTGGCAACGTCCGCTTCGAACGCGACGCATTCTCCACCCGATTGTCGCGCGATAGCGACCGTTTCCTCGGCGGAGGCGAGATTATTGTCGACGGCCAGTACCTTTGCGCCTTCCTGAGCGAAACGCAAAACCGTGGCGCGGCCATTGCCCAGGCCTTCGCCCGGCGACTGGCCGGCGCCTACTACGATGGCGATCTTGTCCTTGAGACGCATGCGAACCTCGGTCGAAAGAGTGGATTTTTTTCCGCCCTCCCTAAAGAGCGGACCGCCGCTTGGCGCTAACTGAAGGACTTGTCTGCCCGCAGCATGGCGAAGTCGATGCAAGGCGCGTGCGAACTTGCTCGTTTTCCTCGAGCCGTCGTGAGTGGTTGATCTTATCCGGCGATCGAAGGCGGACGGCAGAAGGGGCTATTTGAGTGAGGTATGACGGAGAGGCCGACAGGGTAATGCACCTGTGGCCCTCCTTTGCGTTACGCGTAACTCCCCTTAGTGATTTTTAGGCATCAGCTTCGCGTTAGACCTAACGGCGCTGCCGTTATTGATCACTGACCTGACGGGCGCCGCCGTTATCGATCACTGACCTAACGGGCGCTGCCGTTATTGATCACTGACCTGGTCTTCTGGCGTGCGCTCCGGATCGCCATGGGCGCACAAAAATAAACTCTCCGTTAGTAAATCTCGCCTCGACCGCTGGTCGTCGATCATCATTTTCAATTCGGCGCAAGCCAATGCGTTGAAACAGAAATTTGCCCCCAAGCAGCAGTTCTAGTGCTATCCTCTGTTGGTCCGTTTTCGGCGTGGGTCGAGTCGCATAATTACCTCCCCACGCAAAATGTGAGTTCGGGGCTCGAGATGATCCGATAACCGAAATAGTTGCGACAGCCATCGTCGGCATTACGAGCATGGGCGAGCGTGATCCCGTGGCAATCAAGGATCGGGCATTGAATACCCTTGGGGCCAGCAGGTTTGGAGACGACGACACATAGGTCGCCTCACCTGGCGGTCTCTAAAAACCGCACGTCTTCACCGGGAAGCCAACGACCAAATCATGGTTATGCGGCATGCACTAAGTAGAAATCCGTAATTGCTTGGCGAATCGCCATTTGTTCCAAATGTTGCATGCCACTCTTTATGTACCGCTGCCCCATAACCGGTTACCGCGTTCAGGGCTTTGCCTCCGAAGATACTTCGGAGGATCGCCACGTCTATGAGCCGGTGACCTGCCCGGTATGCCACCAGGTCCATCACGTGAATCCGCATACCGGCGCGGTCTTGGGAGAAAAGCTCGAATAAGAGGATTCGACTTTATCGCGTTATGGGCGCACGCTGCACTAAGTAGCCACCCAAACCCCCAGGGGGCTTCCATGGAAAAGTTCATCGAGCGGCAAAATATCGCGCACTACATCGATCAACTCAAAACAGAAACCGACCCGATTAAGCGGAAAATATTGCAAAACCTCTTGGCCGAGGAAACCGCCAAACAGGCAAGCCATGCTACGGACAAATTCTCTAACTGAACGAATAGGCCGCCTTAGTTGGCGGCCTCTTTATTTTCGGCTCTTTGGCGTTGGTCGCACGAACGATGTCGCCTATTGGCCCTGAACGTCGTTCGCTGCGAGACGGCAATACGTCTGGAATTGGGAGCATAGCGGAAGTGGTTGACACACACTCGAAACGATACAAGTGACGTCAATGCTTGCTTTGCGCACATGCTGCTATAAGGCATCGATAGGGCACGGCGTTGCATGGCGGTGGGTGTCCGGCCGAGTAGGAAAATCGTATGTATAACCACATTCTGATTCCCACTGATGGCTCTGAACTATCGAAGATGGCCCTTTATGAAGGTGTTGCGTTGGCGAAGGCTCTTGGTGCCCGAGTGACTGTCATAACCGTAACGACGCCGTTCCATGTCTTCACGACCAACCCTAGCATGGTCACGGACACGCCTGCGGAATACAAGAAACAAATGGCGGCTCTCGCGGGCCAATATCTGGACGTAGCGAAGAATATTGCTGCGGCGGCGGGCGTGACGTGCGACTTGGTGCATCTTGAGCATGAGCAACCCTATCGAGCGATTATCGAGACGGCCCAGAATCGAGGATGCGACGCGATTCACATGGCCTCGCATGGACGACGTGGGGTATCGGCAATTTTGCTCGGCAGCGAAACCCTCAAGGTGCTGACGCACAGCGTCATCCCCGTCATCGTGTGCCGTCGGCCGCGCTCAGTTACCCTCTTTCAGGAGTCATTTGCGTCGTAATTGATTTTGGTTGGTAGCGGAGGAGGAACTAGAATCCCCGACACTCGGATTATGATGCAGCGGTTTGTTGCGGAAAACCAAAGCTTTATTCCGGCGCGAACTGTCAACCCGCGCGGGAGGTATTGGTAGACCGAACATCAAATTAGGAGAAACCAATGCAATTTGCGGTCATGGTGTGGGTTAGTAGTAATGATAGTGCGAAGATAGGTTCGATTTTCGGCATCTTAGATAAGGCTAACCCCCGCGCATTGCCGACGCTTTCGCCAAATGGTTATTGGGCTGATTTTCAGTCAATTGACGAAAGCAGATTCAAATTTGCCGCCGATGCAAAGAAGGCAATCGCCCAACATGGGTATTATTTAATGGGGGCCAGCGTCACAACCATTGAGGCGTTTGGGGAACCGCCCAAGTCAAATTAGTCCGCCCGAGACTGGAGACGTTCCTCGGCGCATGGATTTTCCCAGGGTGCAATGAATGCGGTCTAATCGATTTACATTCGGCGTTACCTATTCCGATTGCGCGATTTGGGAGCACCGACTGTAAGCGCTGTCGCAGTCACTTGCTTGGCCCAATCAGTGCCTCGGGCATCGGTCAAATATTGCGGGGTTGATGTCACACTGCAACCGACCATGTTATTTTTTGTATCCGAGGTCCCTCAAGAGCTTGTACCTATTCTGCTTGTCACCCTCGCTTTCTATTGCACGCGATGGAAGACCATCGATAATGCCGATGACCGAGCGACCGGCCTCTACGTTTGCCACGATGACTTGTACGGGATTGCTGGTAGCGCAGTAAATCGCAGCCACTTCGCTAACGTTCCTTACGTTGTTTATCACGTTTATCGGGTATGCTTCCTTGAAGAGTATTAGAAAGGTGTGGCCGGCGGCTATTTTGAGAATGGTGTTTTCCGCCTGCCTTCTCAGGGCATCATCATTTCCGTCGCTCCTTACGAGGCAAGGGCCGCTGGCCTCTGCGAAAGCAATGCCGAATTTTGCGCCAGGAACTGAATCCGTCATGGCCTCATAGAGGTCTTCAATTGTTTTTATGAAACCAGCGTGCCCGAGTATTGCACTGGTGCCTTCGGCTTTTTCAATCGCTATACATTCAAATTCTAGTCCCATGCCATCTTCCCACCTTTCTCAAAAAAATAGGAAACCTTGCCCTACTAAGATTATCATGTGGAACTCCACCTGTCGGTGCCGACGTTCCTTATAGTTCGATGAACTTATTCAGGCAGTAGTAACTGGATCGGATCGAATTCGGCCCCGAGATGCTGCGCACGGCGGCGCTTGGCGGAGCTAGCATGACGATCCTTCCGACTATTCGCGGTTCTTGAAGATCATATCCGAGATTGCAGGCTAACGAGCTTGACACAACACGACGAAACCGACGCAGTTGACCCATGACGGCAAGTCGCATCACCACTCGCATCCCGTGGTCAGTTTCTCAAGCACCTGGCTAGAGACCTGCGCCTGAGCGGTCACGAAGTGCATGAGATCAGGCTCAGTCACGGAAGTGCTCCGATTTATCGGCTCGATCCTGAGGACATTGCGCAGGTCTGAACGATGCTGGAACTGCTTGTCACCGCGCTAGTGCTCTATGTGGGATTTGTCGCGCTGCTTTACCTGGTGCAGCGCTCGCTCGAATATTTTCCGGAGCGTCGGCGCACGGCCCCGCAGGCGGCCGGCCTGCCGGAGGCTGAAGAGGCGGTGCTCGACACCGCCGACGGCGAGCGAGTGATTGTCTGGCACGTGCCTCCGCGCGATGGAAAGCCCGTTTTTCTTTATTTCCATGGCAATGGCGGTTCTCTGAGCTGGCGGGACGCGCGTTTTCGCGCGCTCATCGCCGACGGCAGCGGGCTTGTGGCGCTGAGTTACCGCGGCTATGGCGGTTCGAGCGGTCGGCCGACCGAGAAGGGCCTCATCGAGGACGCTGCGGCGGCCTATGCGTTTGCCGTCGCGCGCTATCCCGCCGAGCGCATCGTGCTATGGGGTGAATCGCTCGGCTCCGCAGTCGCGCTCGCGCTTGCGGCAGAAAAGCCGGTCGGGCACCTTGTGCTCGAGGCCCCTTTCACTTCGGCGGCCGATGTTGCTGCCCGGTACTTGTGGTTCTTACCGCTCCGGCTCTTCATGAAGGACCAGTTTCGCTCGGACCTGCGGATTGGCAAGGTCACGGCGCCGGTACTAGTGGTGCATGGCGAGAACGATGCTATTGTTCCCCTGACGCTTGGCGAGCGACTTATAGCCTCATCCGAGCGCCCAAGCGCCTGGTGCGCGTTGCCGGCGCCGGGCATAACGATCTCGGCGCCCATGCGGTGGCGGCGGCGAAACGCTTTATCGCCGAGCAATGAGGCCCCGCCGATATAGACAACACCTCTGAGCCCGAGGGCACATGTCACACCGCGAGTACGACGTCTGTGCCTAACCAGCCTGACTTTTAGGACGGGCTGAGACTCCACTGCGATGTCGCTTAGTGGCCCGAAGCCGAAGTGCCGCGATGTCCGCGATTTGGTCGCGATCGGAGGGGAAAGCGGACAAAACTCGGACGTCGAAGAAGTGAAGCGTTTGACCCACAAATGTATGGTCCGGCCGTGCGTTGCAAGAGGACTTCGTCGAGTTGGCGGTGAGCGGTCTTGCACAAATGTATCCGGCCTTTTGTTGGAGCGTAGGCTCCTGGCCATCATGGATATCAGCGCGCGTGCGATCTCATTAGCGGAAAGGCCTCAACGGGGCCATGTGGGTCACCAGTTTCGCACACGCCGGGAAGACCGAACCTCCATCACGTCTCATCCTCTCGCAGACCTCGGCAGGTAAGCGTCAATTTCTCACGCAGACCTAAGCGGCTAGTGTCATGGCTGGCCTCACCTCGAAGTTACGGCCACGAGCCAGACGCTCCAAGCGATCCGCGCCAGCTTGTTGGCGAGCGCGATCGCGAAACATTGCGGTGCAGCCGCTTTTTGGCGGCCTCGATCCAGGGTTTGAGCCCGTGGCGCTCCCAACTCTGCGGCTTGATCAGTACAACCCATGCTGCTTGCACGAACAGAACGCGCAGATAACGGTTGCCCCGTTTCGATATCTTACCGAGGATGGTGCGATCGCCAGTCGAGAGCTGCCTCGGCACGAGACCAAGCCAAGCGGCGAAGTCACGGCCTTTAGAGCACCATCTCCATTGCCGATCGCGGCCACCACGGCGCTGGAGATGATCGGTCCAACGCCGGGAACGCTCACCAGCCGTTCGCACCCGGCGTCCTGCCGTGCGACGACCGTGATTTCGTCGGATAAGTGATCGATACGCTGATCAAGCCGGCGCCAGTCTTCGGCCAACCCTTCAATGACACGCAC
>CAWHUO010000003.1:0-121110 GCA_963832605.1 uncultured Alphaproteobacteria bacterium
GACGTTGGTGTATCCCAGTGTCCTGAGGCGTTCACGCGCCGTATCGGCCAGCGTCCGGTAGCGCTCGATGCTCACGACCTCGCGAGCCAACCGCGACAGAATGGCGGCCTGGTAGCCTGAGCCGGTGCCGACCTCAAGGACGCGGTGCTGCGGATCGACCTCGAGTTGCTCGGTCATATAGCCGACGACATAGGGCTGGCTGATGGTCTGGCCGCAGGCGATCGGCAGGGCCTGGTCGGCATAGGCGCTGTCAGTGAACTCGGACGCGACGAAATGCTCGCGCGGCACCTCGTCCATAGCGCGCAGCACCGCCTGGTCGCTGATACCGCGCCGGCGTAACGCAAGCTGAAACTCCATGCGTTGCACGTCGGCTGCTCTGATCTCGGCCACAAATGACCTCGCGTTATGAACGCGCTACGCCGCTATCTAGCAATTTGCCACTTCGCCTTGTATCGGCACTCGACGCGCAGAGCCTTTCGGTCAAGTTTAGTAAATCCAGACCTTCGTGGAACCGAATGCTCCGGCTGCGCGTTGACGTCATCAATTGGGGCGATCGGTCCTATCTCCGCCGTCCGGGCTCGCTATCCCGGCGATCGTTGCAGCGTGAGGATCGCGGCAGTACTCTCACAAAAAATATCTTCAGAAGCACGGGATTCCGAATGAGGCCTGAAGAAAATTCTGTCGGCAAGCGCGTCCTGGTGGTCGAGGATGAGCTGATGATCCGGCTGCTGCTGCAGGACATGCTGGACGACCTCGGCCACACGCTGGCCGGAGAGGCCGGCCGCATCGATGAAGCGCTGACGCTGGCGCGGCAGGGCGAGTTCGACGTCGCTATCCTCGACGTCAATCTCAATGGCCAGCCGATTTCGCCGGTGGTCGAGATCCTGGTCGCGCGCGGGCTGCCGTTCGTATTCGCGACCGGGTACGGCCAGCGCGGCGTGCCGGAAGCCTATCGCCATACGCCGACGCTGCAGAAGCCATTCCAGGCGGACGCACTGGCGCAGGCGATCGAGGCTGCCACGCCGACGGTGCGGGCTTAGAGCACGATCCGGAAAAGTCTGGCCCCGGGTTTGATCCTGGGGTGGTAGCCGGCTTTCCGAAAAGATCATGCTCCACTAAAATTTCAGTCGAACAGCTCGGCGAGCTTGGTCATATAGGGCTCGTCAGTCATGTCGAGCCGCAGCGGCGTGACCGCAATGCAGCGGTCCTCGAGCGCGGCCAGATCGGTGCCCTCAGGCGCCTTGACGAAGGCATGGCGCACATAGGCGATCCAATAGTAGGGATTGCCGCGGCCGTCCTTGCGTTGCTCGATTTGCAGCCGTTCCTGGCCGCCGCGGCGGCCCTGCGCGGTGACCGCGATGCGCCTGACCTCGTCCGGCGGGCAATCGGGAAAATTGACGTTGATCAAAACGTCGCGCGGTATGCCTTCGGCGATGACGCGGCGAATGATATCGGGGCCGTATTTCAGGCTCGTAGCCCAATAGGGCGGCCGGCCGCTGCGCCCGGCATAGGCTTGCGACAAAGCAAGTGACGGCACGCCGATCACGGTACCCTCGACGGCGCCGGCCACAGTGCCGGAATAGATCACGTCCTCGCCGGCATTGCGGCCGCGATTGACGCCGGAGAGGAGGAGATCGGGCCCCTTGCCGTTGAGCACATGGCGCGCGCCCATGATGACGCAATCGGTCGGCGTGCCGCGCACGGCGAAGCGCCGCTCGCCCACCTGGCGCAGCCGCAGCGGATCGTTGAGCGACAGCGAATGGGCGACGCCCGACTGGTCGTATTCCGGCGCGATGACCCAGACGTCGTCGGAAATCTCGCGCGCGATCTTCTCGCAGACGTCGAGCCCTTCCGCGTGGATGCCGTCGTCATTGGTGACCAGGATGCGCATCGCGCTCATTGTTTCTCGATCTTCTTCATGCCCGCCCATGTAGCTCTGCAGAACTTCCGGCACGGCGATCGAGCCATCGTCCTGCTGATAGGTCTCCATCACCGCAATGAGCGCACGGCCGACGGCGACGCCGGAGCCGTTAAGCGTGTGCACGTGGCGGACGTCGCGGCCTTCCTTGGTGCGATAGCGCGCATTCATGCGCCGCGCCTGAAACTCGCCGCACACCGAGCAGGACGAAATCTCGCGGTACATATTTTGCCCAGGCAGCCATACCTCGATGTCGTAAGTCTTTTGCGACGCAAAGCCCATGTCGCCCGTGCACAGCGTCATCACGCGATAATGCAGCCCGAGCCGGCGCAAAATCTCCTCGGCGCAGGACAGCATGCGCTCGTGCTCATCTTTGCTTTGCTCCGGCGTGGTGATGGAGACAAGCTCGACTTTGGTGAACTGATGCTGGCGGATCATGCCGCGCGTGTCTTTGCCGGCGGCGCCGGCTTCGGCGCGAAAGCACGGCGTGCAGGCGGTCAGCCGCATCGGCAATTGCGCTTCGTCGACGATGGATTCGCGCACGAGATTGGTCAGCGGCACTTCGGCGGTGGGGATGAGCCAGAGTTGTGATACCTGCCCGGTTTACTTTTTCATAAAGCGCTCGGTATTCGGGCATGTCGTCTTGCGAGCGGCATCGTAGAAGCTTTCGATCGCCTCCTGGGTAGTCATATCGTCGCCAGTAATCTCGCTTATATTCGGCTTGAACCTTTGGGAATCGCTCCAAAGCTTGCAATTTTACTCTGTCGAGAGCGTCTCAAACTCTACAGCGGAACCCTGAAACTGATCATCCCTAAATTTCGGCAACTGCGCCGTCCCAAACATCACCTCGTCGCGGACCAACAGCGGCGGAGCGACTTCGGTCGTAGCCGTGCTCGCTCGTGTGCACGTCGAGCATGAATTGCCCAAGAGCACGTTCGAGCCGAGCGAGGCCTTTCTTCAGCACGACAAAGCGCGCGCCGGAGAGCTTGGCTGCGGTCTCGAAATCCATCTGGCCGAGCGCTTCGCCGAGATCGAAATGCTGCTTGGGCGTGAACGCATAACTCGCGTTTGGCCCCAAAACGATGACGCTCGACATTGTCGTTTGCGTCCTTGCCATCGGGGACGTCGTCGAGCGGCAGATTGGGAATTTCGCAAGCGAGATCGTTATCGAGCTCTTTCGAAGCGGCATTGTTTCTTCGCTCCATCCAAGCACTGGAGGCCCTCTTCATCCTCAACCTGACCAATAAGCCGCTGGAACTTTTCCTCGTCTCTTGGCTTTTGCCTCGCCGATTTCCTTCGAGACCGCGTTGCGACGCGCCAGGGCTAGTCTCCAGTACGCGAATGATGGCGCGACGGCGCTCATCATGGATTGATGCGACGAATAGCCTTCTCCGCCTGCGGCTCAAGCCCGCGCCGCTTAAGCCCGCGGTCGAATGCCTCGGGATTTTCGCGGATGAAGCGGATGTCGTGCATGCAGTGACACTCTGTTCCGCGTCATGGCCGGACTTGTTCCGGCCATCCACGTTCTTTGTCTCTTCGACGCTCAAGACGTGGATGCCCGGGACGAGCCCGGGCATGACGAATCAATAGCCCAAACAATACGCCTCAATCACTCCGCGGGCTTCGATGCCGCGGCCGCGGCGGCTGCCGCGCGTTCGGCGGCCGCGCGCTTCTCCACCCAGCGCACCGACCAGACCGAGCCCTCGTAGAGGGCGACCAGCGGCAGCGCAAGCGACATCTGGCTCAAGACGTCAGGCGGGGTGAGGATCGCCGCGATGACAAAGGCGATGACGATGAAATAGCGGCGCTTCGATTTGAGCTGATCGGACGTGATGATGCCGACGCGGCCAAGCAGCGTCAGGATCACCGGAAGCTGGAAGGCGATGCCGAAGGCGAGAATGAGCTTCATCATCAGCGACAGATAGTCCTCGACCTTCGGCAACAGCTCGATCGTCGCCTGGCCTGGACCGCCAGCCTGCTGCATGCTGAGCGAGAAGCGCGCGAGCATCGGCCAGACCACGAAATAGACGACCATCGAACCGAGCACGAAGAAGATCGGGGTGGCGACGAGATAAGGCAGGAATGCCTGTTTTTCGTTGCGGTACAGCCCGGGCGCGACGAACATGTAGATCTGGCTGGCGATCACCGGGAAGGCGATGAAAGCCGCGCCGAACAGCGAAAGCTTGAGCTGCACGACGAAATATTCCAGCAGCCCGGTGTAAATGAATTTGGAATTCTCCGGACCAGCCACCCAAACATACGGCCACGTCAGCACGTTGTAGATCTGCCTGGCAAAGAAGAAGCACACCACCGCCGCCAGCGCGAAAGCAGCGAGCGCCTTGATCAGCCGCGAGCGCAGCTCGACCAAGTGCTCCATCAGCGGCGCCTTGGTGGCTTCGATCTCCTTCTCTTCCTCCTCGCGGGTCATCCGGATCGCCCCGTGCTCTCCGGTGGGGCGGCTGCCTCGGCCACTTCCGGCACGGCGGGGCCAGTAGCCGCGGCGACCACCTCCCTTTCGGGGGCTGCCACACTGGGCTGCGGCGGAGGAAGCTCAGGCGCTGAGTTTGCCACCGCGTCCGGCACGACCGGGCCGGTGGCGGCGGCGATGGCATCTTGGGCAACCGGAGCACCTGATTGCGCCGGTTCGGCCGTTGCCGTCATCAGCGCCGGCTTTATGTCAAGCGACGCCTGGATGTCTTTCCCGGCGGCTTCGACATCGGCGCGCACATCCTTGAGCGGATCGTAGCTCTTGATGTCGTGCGCGATGTCGTCGACCTGCTTTTTGAGGTCGGCCATCTCCGCTTCGCGCATCGCCTCCTGGAACTGGTTCTGGAAATCGGCGGCCATGCCGCGCACCTTGCGCGTCCACTGCCCGAGCGTGCGCAGCACCGCGGGCAGTTCCTTCGGCCCGATCACGATCAGCGCCACGACGCCGATGAGCAGGAACTCGGTCCACGAGATGTCGAACATGGAAGCTCCCCGGCCGGCTCACCCGCCCGTTCCGCGCGTCGACCGCCGGCAATCTCGCCTAGCGGGACGAGCCGCAAGGGACGTCAGGAGACCTTGGTTCCGGCCTCGGCCCGCGGTTTGACCGCCTCTGCCGACTGATGGTCGATGGACTTGACCGGCGCGTCGGCCTTGCCGGCGTCAGCCTCCTCCTCGGACATGCCCTTCTTGAAGGCCTTAATGCCCTTGGCGACGTCGCCCATCATGTCCGAAATCTTGCCGCGCCCGCCGAAGACCAGCAGCAGGACGGCGCCGACGATCAGCCAGTGCCAGATGCTCAGGGAGCCCATGAAATCCTCCGTGCGCCATAGCGCCCGCGCCGCATAGGGTCGCGAATTCAGCCTGAAACTAGGCGCCGGAAGCGGCAAAAACAAGCACAACAGGAATAGGCGCCACGCCGCAGGCGGCCGGCAGGTCGCGACGAGAAATTTCGGCCGCTTTTTGGCCTATTCTTCGCTGCGTCCGGCCGGCGGAGCGAGCCCAAGATCGAGATCGCCCGGTTCCAGCGGCTCTTCATCCTCGCGCAGGGCGGGATCGTCGGACGGCACCGGGACGCTGAAGCCGGCGGGCAGCGATTTGTCGATGAGGCCCGAGCCCTTGAGCTCATCGAGGCCAGGCAGGTCGGTGAGCGCATCGAGCCCAAAATGCGACATGAACGCCTCGGTGGTGCCGTAGGTCACTGGCCGGCCGGGCGCCTTGCGCCGGCCACGCAAGCGTATCCAGCCGGTCTCCAAGAGCACATCCAGCGTACCCTTCGACGTGGTCACGCCGCGAATTTCCTCGATCTCGGCGCGCGTCACCGGCTGGTGATAGGCGACAATGGCGAGCGTTTCGATCGCGGCGCGCGAGAGCTTCTTGGTGACCACGGTCTCGCGCATCATCAGCCAGGCGAGATCGCTCGCGGTCCGTAGCGACCATTTGCCACCGACCCGCACGAGGTTCACCCCGCGCGGCGCATATTGGTTTTGCAATTGCAGCAACAGCGCATGCACATCGGCGCCGGCCGGCAGCGGCGCCGCCAAGGCCTTCTCGTCGAGCGGCTCCTCGGCGGCAAACAGCAAAGCCTCGAGGATGCGCAACTCCTCGGCACGCTCCTCCACATCCTCGTCATTCTTATCGCCGACGATCACACGCATCTCCGCAACATTGGCAATCATTTTCGCCCCCTCAAGCATTTCCCGGCTCCGCCACGGCCGCACCGCTGCTCTGGTCCTGGCGCTTGCGGACATAAAGCGGAGCAAAGGCGGCGTGCTGGTGCATTTCAAGGTGACCCTCGCGCACCAATTCGAGCGTGGCAGCGAAGCTCGAGGCGCGAACCGTCGCCGCATGCGAAGGATCGACCATATAGGCGATGAGATATTCATCGAGCATGCACCACTCGGTCGTGCGTCCTATCAGCCGTTCCAGCGTCTCGCGCGCCTCGGCAAGCGACCAGACTGTGCGTTTGGGCATTCGCACATAGGCCCTTGCCTGCTTCTGCCGCTGCCCGGCATAGGCCGAAAGCAGATCATAGAGCGTCGCCGTCCATTCCGGCCGCTTGATCTCCGCGATCGGCTCCGGCTGGCCGCGCGGAAAGACTTCGCGCCCAAGCTGCGGCCGATTGAGCAATTGCTCGGCGACCTGCCGGATCGCCTCGAGCCGCCGCAAGCGCTGCGCCAGCGCTGTTGCCATGTCTTCGGCGCTGATTCCGTCGGGCTCATGCTGCTCCGGCAGCAGCAGCCGCGACTTCAAATAGGCGAGCCACGCCGCCATGACCAAATAATCGGCGGCGAGTTCGAGCCGCAGCTTGCGCGCTTCTTCAATGAAGGTGAGATACTGATCGGCGAGAGCCAGGATCGAGATCTTGGCGAGATCGACCTTCTGCTGGCGGGCAAGCGTCAGCAAGAGATCGAGCGGTCCTTCGAATCCTTCAACGTCGATCACCAGCGCGGGCTCGTGCGTCGCCCGCTCCGGGAGTTCGGTGGTGAATTGCAAATCCTCGGCGATCATGCGTAACCCTACGCCGGCTGCCAGGCGCCGGTCATGAGCCTCAAGAATTCGCCGCGGCCCGCGGCGAGATCGATCGGCACCGCCGGCCTTTTCATGGCCAGCGCCGAAGTGGCGCGCCGCGCAGCTTCAGCGGCGAGTGTCGGCGCCTCGGCCGCAACTGCGAGCATTTCCGCCATCTCGCCATTGCAGTGAAGCACCACGTCACAACCGGCCGCGATCGCAGCGCGGGTACGCTCGCCGATCGAGCCCGCCAGCGCCCCCATGGAAATGTCGTCGCTCATCAGCAGGCCCCCAAACCCGATCGAATCACGAATCACGTCACGCACTATAGTTGCCGAAATGGTGGCCGGCGCGATGGGGTCAATGGCGCTAAACACAACATGCGCGGTCATGGCGAGTGGGAGCCCCGCGAGCGGACGGAAAGCGGCAAAATCGGTGGCGTCGAGCACGGCCCGCGCGGCACTGACCACGGGTAGCTTTTTGTGACTGTCGGCGGTTGCGCGGCCGTGCCCGGGAATGTGCTTGACCACCGGCAGCACGCCGCCGTCGGCCAATCCCTGCGCGATCGCGCCGGCGATGGCGGCCACTTTGCCGGGTTCGTTGCCATAGGCACGGTCGCCGACAATCGGATCGGAACCGGCAACCGGCACGTCGGCGATCGGCATGCAATCGACGTCGATTCCCAACGCCGCGAGATCGGCGGCGATCAAGCGGGCGCCAAGCTGCGCCGCAGCGAGGCCCAAATCGCGATCGCGGTCGTACAGCGCGCCATAGGCGGCGCCCGGTGGATAAATCGGCCAATGCGGCGGACCCAGGCGCTGAACCCGTCCGCCCTCCTGATCGATCAGCGCCGGGGCATCGCGTCCGAGCACACTTCGCACGCCGTCGATCAGTTCGCGCAACGCTGCGGGTCCCGCGACGTTGCGTTGAAAGACGATAAAACCCCACGGCTCCGCCTCGCGGAGGAATGCGCGTTCCTTATCCGTCAGCGCAGGTCCGGCGATGCCGGTGATGAAGGCGCGCATCGCGGCCGCTTAGCCCGCGCGCGACCAGAGGGTCAAGCGCGAGCCGTCAATTCCTCTGGACAATGCAACTGCCGCCAGCGGCCTTGAGCCCGCTGCAGAGGCCGGCGGCCTCTTCGGCCGAGGCAAAGGGGCCGACCAGGGCGCGGTAGTAAGTGCCCCTGGCGCCGAGATCGGCGCGGCGGATGATTGGCTGGCGGCCGCTCAGCTGAGTGGGGAATTTGGCCTGCAGCGCTTGGAACGAAGCTTGGGCTTCGGCCTCGCTGCGCTGAGAGGTGACTTGCACGGCATAGCCGCCGCCAGACGGCGGGTTGGCCGCGACCGCCGCAACCGGTTCTGCGCTGGCGACTGCTACCGGGGCCGCAACGGCGCGTGCTCGCGAGGGTGCCGGTGCCGCCGCATCGCCCTCGGCACCGGGAACGATCGATAGCGGCGCGTTCGCCCCGGCCGGCGGCGCCGTGCTGGTCGGGGTGCTCGGTTTGGCCGCCGCCGTGCGCGAACTCCGCGCTGCCGGGACTGGCGCCGGCGCAGTCGGAGGTTGGGGCGGGAGCGGGCACGGCATCCGAACCGCCAGACTGATCGGCGTGGATGGTGACGGTGTGGATCTTCCTCGGCTCGGATGATGCAGGCGCCGGCAGTTGCCCCGTTGGCTGGGTCGGCGCCGCCGCGGCCACGCTGGGCGAAGGACCTGCCGAATAACCAGGAATCGGGGCCGGCGCTGTCGGCCAAGGCGAGGACGAAGGCGAGCCCGACTGGACCGGACTGGGCGCGGACGTGATCGGAATGGTCGAGACGACACGGGGCGCTGCGGGGGGCTGCTCGATGTTGACCGGCTGCTCTTCACGCGAAACGAGATTTTCGCTGGAGCCCGCGCTGGCGACGTTGGTTTGGCTTGAATTTTTCAGCTGGGCTTCAGAGCCCCCCGGCACGATCTTGTTCGGACCGTTGCTCGCTTTGATGATCGGCGGCAGCGTCGGCAATACAGAGCCGCCGAACATGTAACGATAGCCGAAGGCGCTTGCGGTTCCGATCACCGCCAAGCCAAACACCGCCATGACGACGATCAGGCCGCTGCGCCGGCGAGGACCGGGGCCATCGTCCTGATAATCCCCGGCGGCGTAAGCGTCGCCACCGTCGTATCTCGCCTCCTCAGCCTCATAACGGTCGGTGGGTGCCGCGGCCGCGGCGGACATAAGTCCCGGCAATTGCCGGGTGGGCACAACCGGCGGCTGCTCGTCGCCATAGTCGGCGTCCGCATCTTCGCGGAACCCATTGAACTTTGCTGCGGGGCCGGAAAAATATCGATCGCTGGCTGGCGGCTCGTCCTCGTAGCCCCGGTCTTGCGGCGCATAAGATGCGGCTGGCGGAGGCGGCGGTGGTGCAACGTAACGATCTTCGGGGCGATCGTAGCGCGGATCGGCGTAGCTCTCATCGGCCGCCCAATCGAGACCCGGTGCGCCAGCGGGGTCGTCCGCGCGCCTCGGATCGTAGGCGTCATGCCCGCGCTCGGCATATGGGTCGCCCTGGCCGATGAGCCGCGCCAACTCGGCAAGCGGATCGCTCGCGCCTTCGCGTCCGGTCGAACCAATCTTATCTCGCGCGTTGGTATCGCGCCGGTAGGATCGAAAATCGTCATCAGCCATCGAATTGGCTCCAACTCAGGCGTTACAAACCATTATCGTGCTTACGATGCACCGCGACCATATGGTCGTGCCCCCAACGGCCCGGAGGGCAGTTATCGCATCTCGTTTGGCGCTCCGACCCCGAGTAACGCGAGCCCCGACGCCAGCACCGTAACCACGCCCTGCACAAGCACGAGGCGGGCCACCGTCTTTTGTCGATCATTCTGGATAATGAAGCGTAAATGTGGCGATGAGTTGCCAAGCGTCCAAAGCGCATGAAATTCGCTAGCTAAATCGAACAGATAGAAGGCAATTCGGTGCGGCTCATGGGCCGCCGAAGCGGCCTCGATGACGCGCGGATAAAGCGCAATTTGCCGCATGAGCGCGAGTTCCACCGGATCTGAAAGCTCCGCCAGATTCGCAACTTCGATCAATTTGGTGGTGTCCGCCGGAAGATCGGGAAACGCCTCACGCGCGTTGCGAAATACCGAGTGGCCGCGGGCATGCGCGTACTGGACATAAAAAACCGGATTGTCGCGCGACTGCTCGATCACCTTGGCGAGGTCGAAATCGAGCACGGCGTCATTCTTGCGAAACAACATCATGAAGCGGACGGCGTCGCGCCCGACTTCATCCACGACTTCGCGAAGCGTGACGAACTCCCCTGCCCGCTTCGACATTTTGACCGGCTCACCGGACCGCAGCAGCCTCACAAGTTGGATGAGCTTGATGTCGAGCTCGGCCTTGCGGTCGCTCAGCGCCGCCACCGCCGCCTGCATGCGCTTAATATAGCCGCCATGATCGGCGCCCCAAACGTCAATCAAATTGCGAACGCCGCGGCCGATCTTGTCGGCATGGTAGGCGATATCAGAAGCGAAATAGGTGTAGGAGCCATCTGACTTCTTCAGCGGACGATCAACGTCGTCACCGAATTCCGTCGAGCGAAACAGGGTCTGATCGCGATCCTCCCAGTCTTCCACCGGCGCGCCTTTTGGCGGCGGCAGCCGGCCTTCGTAAACGAGACCGCGCGCGCGTAACCAATCGATCGTTGCAGCCACGCGATCGACCTCGCCATGCACAAGTGAGCGTTCGGAAAAAAACACCTCATGGGCGATGTTCAGCGCGGCAAGATCGCCGCGTATGGTCGCCATCATCATTTCGATGGCCTTGGCCCGAACCACCGGCAGCCATTCCGCTTCCGGCTTTTTTGTCAGCGCATCGCCGAACTCCTCGGCAAGCGCCGCGCCGACCGGCTTGAGGTAATCGCCCGGATAAAGTCCCTCCGGAATCGCGCCGATGTCTTCGCCTAACGCCTCGCGGTAACGCAGATAGGCCGAGCGCGCGAGCACGTCGACCTGCGCGCCAGCATCGTTGACGTAATATTCGCGCGTCACATCGAAGCCGGTGAAAGCGAGCAGATTCGCCAGCGCGTCGCCGAACACGGCGCCGCGGCAATGGCCGACATGCATTGGCCCGGTTGGGTTTGCCGAAACATATTCGACATTGACGGGCACGCCGCGGCCGAGATCGCTCTGGCCGTAACGCGCACCCAGCTGCACCGCATTACCCAGGGCCGCGATCCAGGCGGAGGGCTTGAGCGTCAGGTTGATAAAGCCCGGACCCGCGACCTCGACCTTGCCGACCAGATCGTCGGCGCGAAGTTTCTCTGCGATCGCCTCGGCAAGCTCGCGCGGCTTTTTGCCGGCATCCTTGGCAAGCACCATGGCGGAATTGGTTGCCATGTCGCCATGCGCCGGATCGCGCGGCGGCTCAACCGTCACGCGCGACAGATCGATGCCGGTCGGTAAGATACCCGCCGCAATCAAATCATCGTTCGCGCGGCGAACGCGATCGAGCATTTCGGCGAAGATGTTGTGCGCGACCATTTGAAATCGACGTTACCGCGTCATGCTGGAGCGCCGCGCGCCTAACGCAATTCCGGGGTCGAGTCAAAAAGCCGCGCATGTTCGGCGAGCGCATAGCGGTCAGTCATGCCGGCAATGAAATCGGCGATACGGCGGGCGCGCGTCGCCTCGTCGGCGCCGGCGAGCCCTTCCCCCCATTCCGCCGGCAGATCGCCGGCACGAGTGCTGTAACGGGCAAAGAGGTCGGAAACGACGCCGGCGGCTTCGTTCATGACGCGCTGCACCCGCGCGTGACGATACATGCGCCTTTCGAGGAAGTCCTTGATCGCACGCTCGGCCTCGGCGACCGCCGGCGAGAAGCCGGCGATCCCGGACGACGCTCGCCGCACGTCGTCGGCCGAGCGCGGCGCCAGTGCCGTGAGCCGCCGCCCGGTTTCGGCGATCACGTCTTCGATCAGGAGGCCGATCAGCCGGCGAATGAACTCATGGACCACGCGGCCCGCATCGAGCCTCGGAAAGGTCGCGCGGATGTCGGCGATGATCTCGCCGGGGAGCGCGACCGCGGCAATATCGTCGAGGCTGAACAATTCGGCGCGCAAACCGTCATCGATATCATGGGCGTCATAAGCAATGTCATCAGCGAACGCGGCCACTTGCGCCTCTACGCTCGGGAAGCTCCACAATTGCAGATCCTGCAGCCGGACATAATCCCGGATCGGTTCGGGAATGCCGTGGGCGCGATAGCGACCGCAGGGATTGCCATCACGATCAGTGAGCGGGCCGTTGTGCTTGACCAGGCCTTCGAGCGTTTCCCAGGTCAGGTTGAGCCCGTCGAAGGTCGGGTAGCGGCGTTCTAGCGCCGTCACCACCCGCAAAGTTTGCGCGTTATGATCGAAGCCGCCGAAGGCGCTCAGGCAGTCGTCTAGCGCACGCTCGCCGGCATGTCCGAACGGCGGATGGCCGAGGTCGTGGGCGAGCGCCAGCGCTTCGGCGAGGTCCTCGTCGAGGCCGAGCGCGCGGGCGAGCGCGCGCCCAACCTGTGCGACTTCAAGCGTGTGGGTGAGCCGCGTGCGGTAGTGGTCGCCCTCGTCGAACACGAACACCTGCGTCTTGTGCTTGAGGCGGCGAAACGCGGTCGAATGGATGATGCGGTCGCAATCGCGGCGGAACGCGTTGCGGCCTCTGCTGGCGGGTTCAGGGTGAAGCCGCCCGCGGCTTGCTCCCGGGTCGCAGGCGTAGGGCGCACGCAGCATTGCGGCATCGATCGCCATCGGTTTACCCGGCCGGCTCGGCCAATTGACCTCGTGCTCGGCCGCACTTAACTAACGTAGTGATGCCGTGGCAATCGGCGCGATTTCCCGGCGGGAGAAGGCTTATGGCAACGAACGTCACCGTGACCGAGCGGGCGGCGCGTAAGATCGGCGAGATCTTGGGGAAAGAGCCGGCTGGCACCATGCTGCGCGTCAGCGTGGCGGGCGGCGGCTGCTCCGGTTTCCAATACAAATTCGACACCGATAAGGCCAAAGCGGACGATGACATCGTGATCGAGCGTGCCGGCGCCACGGTGCTGATCGATCCCGTTTCGCTCAATTACATGGCCGGTTCAGAGATCGACTTCGTCGACGACCTAATCGGATCGGCCTTCAAGGTTCACAACCCGCAGGCCACCGCCTCCTGCGGCTGCGGCACGAGCTTCGCGCTTTAGGCGCTCTCATTAAAATCAGGGCGTTAGCCGGTGCGCATCGCCACCTGGAACGTCAATTCGATCAAGCAGCGCCTCGATTCGGCGCTCACTTGGCTCGCCGAGCGCCAGCCAGACATTGTCTGCCTGCAGGAGACCAAGTGCGTCGACGATGCCTTTCCGCGCGAGCCATTCGAAGCGCTTGGTTACAATCTCGCGGTCCACGGACAGAAGACATTCAACGGCGTGGCGCTGCTGTCGAAATTTCCGTTCGACGAAGTGAGCAACGGCCTGCCCGGCGACCACACCGACGATCACGCCCGCTTCATCGAAGCGGTGGTCTCGACCGCCAAGGGCGCGTTGCGCATCGCGACCATTTATTTGCCCAACGGCAATCCACCGGACAGCGAAAAATATTCTTACAAAATGGACTGGATGAAGCGCCTCTCTGCCTATGCGCGCGAACGGCTTTCGCTGGGCGAGCCGCTCATCCTTGCCGGCGACTACAATGTCATTCCCACCGCGGCCGATGCACGTAATGCGCAATCCTGGCTGGGCGACGCGCTATTTCTGCCGCAGACGCGCGCGGAGTTTCGGGCGCTGATGAATCTTGGACTGACCGACGCCGTACGCGCGGCGAGCGATCAGGCTGGCCTTTATACATTTTGGGATTACCAGGCCGGCGCCTGGCAGAAGAACAATGGCATCCGCATCGATCATGTCTTGCTGTCGCCTGAAGCCGCCGACCGGCTGACCGACGTCGGGATCGACCGCCACGTGCGCACATGGGAAAAGCCGTCTGACCACGTGCCGGTATGGCTCGATCTGGCGATCCAGGGGCCGAAGCAGCCGTAAGTTTACGCACCGCGCCCACGCGCGCACTGGCTGCGCTTTAGCAGGCTGCGGTCACGGTGCCGATCGCGGATTTAACCCAATATTCACCGTAGCGGTTGAGACTGTATCGGCTTACCCACGCCTTTGGCCCCGCATGCAATGGTTCTCCCTAAAGCGCAGGCAAGGCGTTGATCAGCCGGCTCCAAGCGAACCGGAACGGTCCGACGTGCGCGTCGAGCCGGAACATTCCGAACGCAGCGACGGCGCCAATCCGGCAGTCGAAGTCAGCGGCATCCGCGAAACCATCAATCTTCTGGAAGCCGACCTTGGCGCTATGATTGCCGAGGTGCAGCGCGCGTGCGTCGGCGTTTGCCGTGAAGCTGAAGATTCCGCCGCAGCAACCGACAAGATCACACAGAAGACCGAGAGCCTGGTCACTCAAGCCAGCACCGCCAGCCGTGACCTGACGCAACTTGCTGCAGCGATCGAGGAACTGGCGCGATCTTCCGCCGGTATCGGCTACCAGGTTCGGAAAGCTGATGATCTCGCCAGTGCGGCGAACGAATCGGCCGCACTCGCCGGACGCGGCGTCGAAGGGCTCAAAAACTCATCGACGCAAATTGGCCACGTGTTGAGCCTGATTTCGACCGTAGCCCGACAAACCAATTTGCTTGCGCTCAATGCCACTATCGAGGCCGCTCGCGCCGGCGAGGCCGGCCGCGGTTTTGCAGTCGTCGCTTCCGAAGTGAAAAAGCTGTCGCAGGAAACGCAAAAGGCCACTGAAGAGATTTCGCAGAAGATCGATGCGCTCCACAACGACGCCGCCACCTGCTTCGAGGCGGTGCAGCGCATTACCGAAGTCATCAAAGTGCTGCGGCCGCTGTTCGGCGATGTGGCGTCCGCGGTCGAGCAGCAGAGTAACGCAACGACCGCCGTGGCGCGCAGCGCCAACGAGACCCTGCAATTCGCGGGTGCCGTATCCGAAGGCGCTTGCGAAATCCGTGATGTTGCGGCCCATGCAAATGGCTATGGAAAATCGGTCGAACAACACGGCCATGACGTCATCGCGCTTGCGCAAAAGCTCAGAACGCGGGTCACGATGTTCTTGCGGCAAAGCGAAGCCGGCGATCGCCGGCGACACGATCGCTTGCCGTGCCAACTCGGCGTCGAGTTGCGCACCGACGGCGGCGTGATTATTGGCCACACCGCCGATGTCTCGGATGGCGGCATGCTGGTTCGCGTCGACGACATGCCGGAAATGGCGCCGCTGGCGTCGAATGCGATGCTGCAGGCCAAAATCGACGGCATCGGCGCCACGCGCGTTCGCCTGGCAGGCAGTTCACCGCTTGGCCTGCACCTCGAATTCCTGGAAATGGGCTCGGCCGTTCGTGCGGCGCTGGAGCACAAGCTTGCCGCGATCCGCGAGGAGAACCGCGAGATCATTTCGCGGGCCGTCGATGTCGCCAACGACATCTCCCGCGTGTTTGAAGGTCTCATCGAACAAAAGAAGCTGACGCAAGATGACCTCTTCGACAACGACTACGTCGTGATCGACGGCAGCAATCCGATGCAATATCGCACGCGGTTTCTTTCCGCATTGGAGGAGGTTCTGCCGCCGATACTGGAGCCGTTTCTTGCAAGCGACCCGCGCATGGTGTTCTGCGCGGCGGTCGACAGAAACGGTTACTTGCCAGTCCACAATCGCAAGTATTCCTCGCCGCAGCGAGCCGGCGACAAAGCTTGGAACACGGCAAATTCGCGCAATCGCCGGATCTTTGACGACCGCACTGGTCTCGCCGCCGGTCGCAGCGTGCGCCCTTACATCATTCAGGTTTATCCGCGCGACATGGGAACCGGCGTTACCGTCATGATGCGCGAGATCGACGCGCCGATTCGCGTCTTCGGCAGGCACTGGGGAGGATTTCGCTCGGCTTACACATTTGAGTAAGCCTCAGATCGGGCAGTTTAGGTTATTCCCGGCGCCCCTTGATCCAGCCTTCGAGAAAAACCAGCGCCATCGCCCGCTCGTCATCGCTAGCGCGATGGAAAGCGTTGTCGTAGAGCGGCTTGACCCAAGCTTCTTCCGGCCCGGCGCAGTCCTTGCTGAGCGTAAGCCACATCAGGCCACGCGCCGCCTGCCGCGGCACTTTCAGGCCTTGGAACAGCATGTCGCCGAGCACTGCTTCGGCGCGGCAATGACCTTTGGTCGCGGCAAGCTGGAACCAGCGTGCCGCCTGGTGTGGATCGCTTGGCGTGCCCTCGAGATAAAGACGGCCGAGCTGATACTGCGCGTCGGCGTCACCGAAGTAAGATGCGGCATAGGCGAACATCTCTTTGGCGCGGGCAGCATCTTGCACGACCGTCGAATTGGGAATGCCCTTGAGATAATAGTGCCCCAGCGCCACGAAAGCGTTGGCCACGATGCGCGCCTGCGTCGTGCCGGGGGTCTCGTCTGGATGCGTGTTGGCAATCTGACTGAAATAGGCGAACGCGCGCTGGTCGTCCTGGGGAACGCCATCGCCGGCTGCATACATGCGGCCAACTTTCCATTGCGCGGCGAGGTGTCCTTGGTCGGCTGCGTATTGAAGCGCGGTGAAGGCCTTGGCCTTTCCGTCGTCCGACGGGGTGGAGGGACCACGCAACCCGTCGCTCGGCGTCAACGCGGCCGTGCTCGGGGCGGTTGTGCCATCAAAGGCAAGCGCCGGCGCGGTCGCAAGCCCAAGCCCGCAGATGGCGGCGATCAGCATGCCGCCGCCGACAATGCGACCTGCTCCCTCAGATGTCCGCATAGCACGCTTTCTCAACTGTCGCGCCCGGGTGGGTAATGGCGCCCTGACGCGCCGGCCCGACCTGTTGGGCGTATTTCCACAAATAGCCGGAGGTGAATTCACCTGCCCGCGGCTTCCATTCCCGCCTGCGCCGTTCGAGCTCGGCTTCAGTCAGCTTGACATCGAGCGTCGCCTTCACAGCATCGAGTTCGACGATATCGCCGTCGCGCAGCAACGCGATCGGCCCGCCGACTGCCGCTTCCGGCCCGACATGACCGACACAGAAGCCACGGGTGGCCCCGGAGAAGCGCCCATCGGTGATCAGGGCAACCTTGCCGCCCATGCCTTGTCCGTAAAGCGCAGCCGTCGTCGCCAGCATTTCGCGCATGCCGGGCCCGCCCTTGGGGCCCTCGTAGCGGATCACCAGCACGTCGCCTTCCCTGTATTTTCTGTTCTTCACCGCCTCGAAGCAGGCTTCTTCGCCGTCGAAGCAACGCGCCGGTCCGGAGAATTGCAAGCGCTCCATTCCGGCAACCTTAACGATCGCGCCGTCGGGCGCGAGATTGCCTTTCAGACCAATGACGCCGCCGGTCGGCGAGAGCGGCTTGTCGGCCGGACGAACCACGTCCTGGTCTTCGTTCCACTTCACCGATTTGAGGTTCTCGGCCATAGTCCGGCCGGTCACGGTCAAACACTCGCCATGCAGGAAGCCATGGTCGAGGAGGGTTTTCAGCAAAAGCGGAACGCCGCCAGCTTCGAACATGTCTTTGGCGACATAGCGGCCGGATGGCTTCAAATCCGCGATATAAGGCGTCTTTTTGAAGACCTCGGCCACATCGAAGAGATCGAATTTCAGGCCGCATTCGCTGGCGATCGCCGGCAAGTGGAGGGCGGCGTTGGTCGAGCCGCCGGTGGCGGCGACGACGGCGGCGGCGTTCTCCAACGCCTCCCGAGTGACGATGTCGCGCGGTCGGATATTCTTGACGATCAGATCCATGATCATCTCGCCGGCCAGCATGCAGAATTTGTCGCGGATCTCGTATGGCGCCGGCGCTCCGGCCGAATAGGGCAGCGCAAGTCCGATCGCCTCCGAAACGGTGGCCATGGTGTTGGCGGTGAATTGGGCGCCGCAGGCCCCGGCCGAGGGGCAGGCATTCTGTTCGAGGACGTCGAGATCGTCGTCCGACATGGCACCAATCGAGTGCTTGCCGACGGCCTCGTAGACGTCCTGGATGGTGACCGGCTTGCCCTTGAATGTGCCGGGCAGGATCGAGCCCCCATAGATGAAGATCGATGGCACGTTGAGCCGGCACATGGCCATCATCATGCCGGGCTGCGACTTGTCGCAGCCGGCGACGCCGACCAACGCATCGTATGAATGGCCGCGCACCGTCAATTCGATGGAATCGGCGATGACCTCGCGCGAGGGCAGCGACGACTTCATGCCGGCGTGCCCCATGGCAATGCCGTCAGTCACGGTGATGGTGCAGAACTCGCGCGGCGTAGCCCCAACCGAGGCGACCCCGAGCTTGACGGCTTGGGCCTGGCGCATCAGCGCGATGTTGCAGGGAGCCGCTTCATTCCAGCAGGTCGCAACGCCGACGAAAGGCTGGTGGATCTGGTCACTCGTCAGACCCATCGCGTAATAGAACGCACGATGCGGAGCCCGCTCGGGCCCCTCAGTGGCATGCCGACTGGGCAGCCTTAGTTTCAGATTGGTCTTGGCATCCATCGAATACTTGCGGGCCAACAGGCCCCCTCGCCCCTCGATCCGAATTCAAGGCCACGCCGCCCTGAAAATCGGAAGCGCCGCAACGGTTTGTTGTGACCGGCCGGCCGTCGCGCTCCTCGATTTCAAAAAATCCTATGGCTAAAAAGGGGCGCTTTGGGCGAGTGCAGTGCGGTACCAGCAAATGTTCCAGGCGTGTTGCACAGGAGCCACAGATTTAGCTCTCAACAGTGTCGATATTTAACTCTCCACTTACCATCGGCCGAGGGGCCTGCGACGATGAGCGCATGCGCAAGCGCCTGAGCCGAGCCTTCTTTCGCCGCAGCGTACATGAGGTTGCCCCGGACCTGATCGGAGCGACGCTCCTGTTCGGCGGCGTGGGCGGCCGGATTGTCGAACTCGAGGCCTATGACCACACCGACCCCGCAGCGCACAGCTTTCACGGGCCAACCGAGCGCAATGCCGTCATGTTTGGGCCGCCGGGCTACGCCTACGTCTATCGCTCCTACGGCATCCACTGGTGCCTCAACTTGGTTTGCGAGCCGAAGGGCTCGGCCAGCGCCGTACTTATTCGCGCCATCGAGCCGACCGAAGGCTTGGCAACCATGCGCCGACGGCGGGGGATGGCCGATGAAAGGCTGCTGTGCTCCGGCCCAGGCCGCATTTGCGAGGCGCTGGCTATCACCCGGGCGCAAAATGGCTTCGCGCTCGATGCACCACCCTTCGCGCTGTTCGCGCGCGCGGGTTCGCCGGAGGTCGTGACCGGGCCGCGGATTGGCCTCACCAAAGCCGTCGACACGCCCTGGCGCTATGGACTGAAAGGCTCGCGGTTTCTCAGTAAGCCGTTTCCGGCGCCGGTTACGGCTTCAGTCTAAAGGCCGGGTCGAAGCCCAAGTCCCTGCGGGCCTTTTCGATCGCGACGGCGCCATCATCCTCGGCAATGTTGTAGACGCCCGGCGCGCCACGCGTGACCGCCAGCAGCGCCGCCTGTGCGGCGGAGTCGACGTGAAGCGGCGCGCGGGCGTTTGGAGTGTTCCAGGTGCCCGGGCCGTACAGCCGTCCGTAGCGAAGCACGATGCCGTCGATATCCCGCGCATCGAGGACCGCCGCTTCAAGCGCGCGCACCCCGCGGGCGGTGACGGCACCCGGCTGGTTACCCTCACCGGAGCCAATCGGATCCTGCTCGTCGTGAGGCTCCGGGCTGGCCGCGTAGGCAAAGGCGATGCTTTGGGCGATCAGCCGGCGCGCGCCTGCCGCCCGGGCCGCCGCCACCAAATTGGCGGTGCCCTCGATGCGCAGCCGGGAATTGCGCGCGAGCACCTCGGCAAGCTGTGCCGGATCGAGCACGTCCGGCAGATCGGTCAATTGATGAATGACGACTTCCGGACGGGCGCTGACGGCGGCGTCGCGCAACGCGCCGGCGTCGAACACGTCGACGACCGCAGCTGCAACGCCCCGTGCCTCAAGTTCTTCGGCTTTCTCGCGCGAGCGTGTCGTTCCGGTCACGGCATGCCCGGCTGAACGAAGCAGCGGCGTGAGCCGCCGCCCGATCACGCCGCTGGCACCGGCAAGAAAAATCCGCACGCGAAGAGACCTTCAGTGATAGGCGACAACGAATTCGCATCCGGCCGCGGTCGGAAATGTCCGCGTGACGCGCCCGGTCGCAAGCCCGAACTCGAACACTTCCGCATCGTCGTGGCAGCATAGATAGGCGTGCTCGCCGTCGGGCGCGAAGCCGAAGCCCATCGGGCTTTTCTTGGTCGGGAATGATGCGATCCGTTCGTTGCCGTCGGCAGTGTAGATCGCCGCGTGGTTGCCCTTGTTGGACGACACCACGACATAGCGATTGTCCGGCGACACCCGCACCCGGCGCATTTGCGGATTGATCGCCTTGACCTCGTCGATCGGAACGGTTCGCAGGATGGCGTGGGTGCCGGCATCGATGACATGGAACTCGGCCGCGGTTTGCGCGCACACATAGAGCCTGCCGCCGTCCGGCGATATCGCCAGCCCCTCGGTCACCTGCGGCACCTTGATGCGGTCGATAACGGCGCGGCGGGCCACATCGACCACCACGATGAATTCGCTTTTGACCGAAACGAACGCCTTGCCGGTCGCATGGCTGATCGCCACCCAGTGGGCCGTGTCGCCGACGTCGACCCGCTGCACCTTGTCGGTCGCCGGATCGACCACCAGCACGGCGTTGCCGAGTTCGCCCGAGCACCAGAGCGCGCCGTAGGCGTCCATCATCACGCCATGCGGGGCGCAGGTTTCGCCGAGATCGATGACGCGCGTCAGCGACTTTGACGGCAGATCGATGACCACGATGCGCCGGTCCGGGTTTACGCGTTTGATGAAAATTCCGTCGCCATAGACCGAGCCGTAGGCGGTGCGTCCGTCGGCCGACAGTGCCAGCTCGTGCGTCGAGCCGGGCATGTCGATGGTCTTCGACAGTTCAAGCGTTTCGGCGTCGAGAAAATGCACCTTGTGCGCGGTCTTTGCCGTGACGATCAGGTTCGGCCCGCCCGGCCGGTTATTGAGATCGAGCATGTACGGACTCCATTACCGCGCGAATGCGCCAAGCCTCAAGCGCGCACGGCAAAGCGCTTATTGAACATCCACAATCCTATCGCGAAGGCGAGCATCAGGAGACCGCCAACAAGGACCGACATCGGCTCCAATCCGAGCCTCTCAAACCATTGTGTGTAGAAATGGATGGCCGCGAACACCGCGACGATATTGACCACCCATCGCCGATTCTCCTGAACCGCCCAGATGCCGGTCCCCAGCAGCACAACCGCCCAACTAATGACGAAGGCCAACGGTGGAATCGAGTTCGAGCTGCATGCGCGGATTGCCTCGCCCGAGCGAGCGGATGAGCAGTAAATCATCGCCCCAAAGCGAGCCTACCCAGAAGCCGAAATTGACCATGAACACGGATGTCCGCGCCGCAATCAATGCCAGTCGCTCGTAATCGGCTGGCAGCGACTTCGAGAGATAATACGCCCCGAGCGCGAGGAGACCGAAAAGCACGATCGTGATCAGCGGCTCGTAGACGGCAAGCATATAGGTCGCGTGCCAGTAGCCGGTGCGGGCGCCGAGACAGGCGCCGAGCGCGAGCACCGCCGCGACCATGAGCAAGCTCGATCGTGCGACGATGGCGGCTCCGGCGAGCGCGGCGGTGACGATCAGCATCGCGGCAAGCGCACCCTTGCCGATTGCGAGCACGCCACCGCAAAACATCAGTGCGCCGACCACAAGACAGATTTGAGCAAGCAGGCTCCATCGCTCTTCGCCCAGGAGCGTGAATGCAAGTCCAATCGCGAACACCACGAGACCAATCACGAGCGCAGTCAACGGCGTCGGCGCCAGCGCCAACGCTCCGGCGCTCACTGCAACAATTCCGAAGCCAACGAGTATGTTGATTGCGAACGCGCCGGTATCGTCGGCGGCCAAAGCGCGCAGCCGATCGGCCTCGGCCGGCGTGAGCTTTCCTTCTTCCAGAAGCTTGGAGAGATCGAGTGTGACTTTCAAATAGCCCCCGATCCGCCTGTTATTGGGATCATTCTAGCCATAGACGGCGTCAGCGACCACCGACACCGTCAGGAACGTCTTTCGCAAGATCGAACGCTCCCCTCTCGAGGGCGTCCGCGGTGATTATTCCCTTTCAACGCCGGAGCTCTGGCGCCGGTCGAACCGAATCGTCGGTGCCAGCAGGATCAATGGCAGCGCCGAAAGGCCAATCGGCAAAAAAGCGAAGCCTTCCGCGCCAAAGAAATCCCAGGCGGCGCCGCTGAGCACCGACACGACCATGGCGCTCGCATAGCTGATGGTGAACATGGCCGCCGACACGCGGGCAACCTCGTGGGGCGTGCTCAGGAGCGGCGGCAAGGTGAGGCAGAGCGCGAATGCGGCGCCGATGACAAAGCCGAGAACGCCGGTGCTCGCGATCACGGCGAATGCGTTGGCGGTCACGACAATGACGGTAATGCAGACGATACTGAGCAGGCCAGTGGTCACGAATGGCCACACCTTGCGCTCGATCTGCCTGCCAAATCCGATGAGTATCAGCGAAGCCGGCAGCTGGCCAAGATTGAGCGCGGTCAGCGCCGGATTGATGAGGTCGGCGCGGCCGGCCTCCGCCAAGTGCCCGGGAAGGAAAGCGTTGCTGGCGTAATAGAGCGCGCTGGCACTGGCGAAGGTAATGCCCAATCGCCAGATGTCGCGCGCCGGCCAGTCGGGCCACCAGCGCGTCGGTGCGGCGACGCCTGCGCTTTTTTCGCGCGGCGCAACGGCTAGAACGAGAAGCGCAATAGCGAAAACCGGGACCGCCCAAAAAACAAATGTCGCACGCCAGCTCTCGCCCAGCATTGGGAACAAGAATGGAAATAGCGCGACTGGCAGGATTTCGCCGACCAAAAGTCCGTTGGTGTAGATGCCGGTGCCGAGCGCGATGCGATGCGGCAGCCAGCGCCCCACCAACGCCGGCATCGCCGGCTGGGTCACCGCCACGCCCGCGCCCATGACAATCGTCGCGGCGAACAACGTCATCACGTCCGGCGTGACGGCGCGCAGCGCGGAGCCCAAGGCCGCGAGCATGAGCCCAGCCACCACTGCCGCCACTGCGCCCAGCCGTGCGACAAGACGCGAGCCGACCAGGGCCGCCGCCGCAAACAGTACGACCGGCAGGCCGGTCAGAATCCCGATGTCGGTGCCTGACAGATGAAATTCATCGCGCAGCGCTGGAATGACCGGCGGCACCGCCAGGATCGGCAGGCGCAACGCACTGCCGACGAGCCACAGCAGAACCAGCGAAGTCGAGAAAGATCGAGAGGTTGCCACGGAATTTGACTAAAGAAGCTTAGGGGCCAGATGGTCACGCGGCGCCTTGCAGGCGCTCCAGCGCTTCGGCGATCTTGGCCTTGCGCGCCTGGGCTTCCTCGCGCTTCTCGCGCTCGCCTTCGACCACCTCTTCGGGCGCGCGCTTGAGGAAATCCGCATTGCCGAGCTTCTGATCGACGCGGGCAATATCGGCATCGCACTTCGCCATTTCCTTGGCGAGCCGCGCGCGCTCGGCGGCAAGATCGATCACGCCCTTGAGCGGCAAACACGCGACTTCGCCTCGCACGACGAGCTGCACGGCACCCTGCGGCGCCGTCTCGGCGAAGGAGATATCCGACACGCGTGCAAGCCGCTGCGCAAACTCCGACCAGCGCCCGGCACGCTCACGGGTTTCGCCCGAAGCACCGACAAGCACCAGCGGCAACAACGTCGCTGGGGGAACATTCATTTCCGAGCGCACCGAGCGGATCGCGGTGATGAGATCGACAACCCAGCCGATCTCCGCTTCGGCGGCGGCGTCATCAAGTCCATCGTGAACGGGCCACGCATCGAGCGCCAGCATGTGATCGCGCTTCGGGCCTTGCTCCGCGGTGACGCGCCATAGCTCTTCGGTGATGAACGGCATGAACGGGTGCAGCAGCTTGAGGATTTCGTCGAGCGCCCACGCTGCCGCCGCACGCGTCTCGGTCTTGGCCGCGCCATCGGGGCCCGTCAGCACCGGCTTGATGAGCTCAAGATACCAATCGCAATAGATGTTCCAGACGAAGCGGTAGAGCGCGCCGGCTGCGTCGTTGAATTTGTAGGCTTCAAGCGCCGCGGTGACCTCGCTCTCGGTCTTGGCGGTTTCGTGCGCGATCCAGCGGTTGAGAATTTCCCCGGCATGGCGCGGATCGAAGTCGGGATCGCGGGCGCAGCCGTTGACCTCGCCGAAGCGGGCGGCGTTCCAGAGCTTGGTCGCGAAATTGCGGTAGCCGGCGACGCGCTCCGCCGACAGCTTGATGTCGCGGCCCTGGGCCGCCATGGCGGCGAGCGTGAAGCGCAAAGCGTCGGCGCCGTATTCGTCGATGACTTCCAGCGGATCGATGACATTACCTTTCGACTTCGACATCTTGGCGCCGGTGGCGTCGCGGACCAGCGCGTGGATGTAGACGGTGGGGAATGGCACTTCTTTCATGAAGTGCAGGCCCATCATCATCATGCGCGCGACCCAGAAGAAAATGATGTCGAAGCCGGTGACCAGAACGCTGGTCGGGTAATAGCGCTTTAGCTCCGGCGTCTCGTCGGGCCAGCCGAGCGTCGAGAACGGCCACAGCGCCGAGGAGAACCAGGTGTCGAGCACGTCGTCGTCGCGGTGCAGGTATTCATTGGCGAAGCGCGAACGGCGCTCCGGATCGGCGGCGATGTCGTGGCCGTCTTCGGCGGTGATCTCCTCGATGTCGGTGTAGTGCGCAAGCGCATCGGCAACGACGTCGTCCTCGTTTTCGGCGACGAAGACTTTGCCGTCCGGCCCGTACCAGGCCGGAATCTGGTGGCCCCACCAGATCTGCCGCGAAATGCACCACGGCTGGATGTTCTCCATCCAATTGAAGAACGTCGACTCCCATTGGGCGGGAACGAACACGGTGCGGCGTTGGCGCACCGCCTCGATCGCCGGCTGAGCCAGGGTCTTGGCGTCGACGTACCATTGATCGGTGAGAAAAGGTTCGATGACGGAGGCAGACCGGTCGCCATGCGGCACGGTGTGCGTCGTCGGCTCGATCTTGTCGAGGAGGCCGCGCGCCTCAAGGTGCTCAACAATTCTTTTGCGCGCCGCGAAGCGATCGAACCCATGCAAGGAGAGCGTCTCGTCGAGCGCCGACGAGGGCGGCACTGCGTGCAGGAACGCCGCGTTGTCGCGGAGATCGAGCTTGCCCTCGACGTCCAGGACGTTAATGAGCGGCAAGTTGTGCCGCTTGCCGACCTCGAAATCGTTGAAGTCGTGCGCCGGGGTGATCTTCACCGCGCCGGTGCCTTTTTCCGGATCGGCGTATTCGTCGGCAATGATGGGAATGCGTCGACCGACCAGCGGCAGGATCGCGGTTTTCCCGATCAGATGCTTGAGCCGCTCATTGTGCGGGTGAATGGCGACCGCAGTGTCGCCGAGCATGGTTTCCGGCCGGGTCGTCGCCACAACAACGAATTCGTCACTGCCTTCGACCGGGTATTTGATGTACCAGAGTGAGCCCTTGGTCTCGACCTGCTGCACTTCCAGATCGGATATCGCCGTCTTGAGCTTAGGGTCCCAGTTGACCAGACGCTTGTCCTTGTAGATGAGGCCTGAGCGATAAAGCTCGACGAACACTTTTGCCACGGCGCGCGAAAGGCCCTCGTCCATGGTGAAGCGCTCGCGCGACCAATCGCATGACGCGCCGATCCGCTTTAATTGACTGAGAATGGCGCCACCCGACTCGGCCTTCCATTCCCACACGCGCCTGATGAACGCCTCGCGGCCCATTTCGCGGCTGCCCGGCTGCTGGCGTTCCATCAACTGGCGCTCGACCACGGCCTGGGTGGCGATGCCGGCATGATCGGTGCCGGGCTGCCACAACACGTCCTTGCCGCGCATGCGCTCGAAACGGCAGAGAATGTCCTGCAGCGTATTGTTGAGCGCGTGACCCATATGCAGCGAGCCGGTCACGTTGGGCGGCGGAATGACGATGCAATACGGCGCGGCCTTCGCGCGCTCGGGCCGGCCGGCGCGGAAAGCACCAGCCGCCTCCCAGGCCACGTAGATGCGGCTCTCGACCGCGCCAGGCTGATAGGTCTTGTCAATGGTCATTGCTTTGCTTCTGCCGCATGCCAGCAAATCGTTTGGGCGTGGCCGTCTTTAGAAAACGGGTTTCCAGCTTGGCGATGGTGCCCTAAGAAACCTGCGCCGCGCATAGTGTCAACGCCAGTGTTCCCGCGCCGCTCCGGCCCACCCGTCTGGCTTGAGAGTTGCTCCGCGCCGTGCTGTCCCCGCTGCAAACCGCTCCCGCTTCGGCGCAGAAAGTTCCGACGCGCTCGATCCTGCTTTTGGCGGGGGCGGGCTTTGCCGCCCAGGCGCAGGTGCGCGTAACCGATTCGCTGCTGCCGCAAATCGCCAATGACTTCCAGACCACCGTGGGCGTCGCCGCCATCGTGGTCACCGCCTATGCCATCACCCACGGCACGATTCAGTTCGTGGTCGGGCCGGTGGCCGATCGTTTCGGAAAATATCGCACGGTCGCCATCATCAGCGTGCTTGCCGCCGTGCTGGTCGCAGCCTGCGGCACCGTCTCGACGCTGCCGCAACTCGCCCTCGCGCGCCTGGCGACCGGCGCGGTGGTCGGCTGGGTGATCCCGGTCTCGCTGGCGTATCTCGGCGACGTGACGCCGCACGATCGGCTGCAGCCGCTCCTGGCGCGATATTCATCCGGCTACATTTTCGGTCAGCTGTTTGGTCAAGCCGCCGGCGGCGTGCTCGGCGATCTGTTCGGCTGGCGCAACGTGTTTTTCGCGCTCGGCGCCATGTTCGCCGTCGCGGCGGTTGGCCTGGTGGCCGAGCTCATCTTCAATCCGCAAACCCGCGCAACGGGCAAATCGGTCGACTCCCGAAGCTTCGTCGGCAACTACTCCGCTGTGCTGTCCAATCCGTTCGCGCGCATCATCATCGCGGTCGGGTTCATCGAAGGCGGGCTGGCATGGGGCGCGTTTGCATATATCGGGGCGAGCCTGCATCTGCGGTTCGGGCTGAGCTACACGCTCGTCGGGATAACCGTCGCCTTCTTCGGCGTCGGCGGATTGATCTATTCGGGACTGGTCCGGCTGTTCGTGCACCGGCTCGGACAGGTCGCACTCCCCATTGCCGGCGGATTTGTCATCACCGCCGCTTATATCGTGCTGGCACTTCAGTCGGTGTGGTGGCTTGCGCCGATCGCGGTCACGGCGATCGGGCTCGGCTTCTATATGTTTCACAACACCCTGCAGACTGTGGCCACGCAAATGACCCCGCAGGCGCGCGGCACCGCCGTCTCGATCTTCTCTTCTTCGCTTTACCTCGGGCAGACGGCCGGCGTTGCCTTTGGCGCGCTCGTTATCGATCGCGCCGGCGCGACGCCGGTATTTCTCGGCACTGCAGCTGCATTCCCCATGCTCGCCGTGTGGTTTGCGTATGAACTCTACCGCCGGCCGGCGCAGTAGGGTGGCGCTCGCGATCCTTCGAGGCCCGCGCTTCGCGCGGGCACCTCAAGATAACGAACTAAAAGTCCGTCACACCTTGACCAGCGGCACCTTCGGCACCGAGCCGCGGCGCGGCGGCGGGTTGCCGCCGGGGCCGCCGCCCGGCGGCTTGCGCTTCGGAGAGGCGCGCCGCTTCTTGGCGCGGCGCGGTTCCGGCAGTTTCTCCGGCCGCGGCATGATCGGACCGTCCGGATACTCGAACCCGAGTTCGCTCTTGCCGGCTTCGTCGGTTTTCACGACGACGCGGACGTGGCCGCCGGATTTCAAACGTCCGAACAGCACATCGTCGGCCAGCGGCTTCTTGATGTGCTCCTGGATCACCCGCGCCATCGGCCGGGCACCCATCAACTCGTCATAGCCGTTGGCAATCAGCCACTTCGTCGCCTCGTCGGTCAACTCGATGGTCACATCGCGATCGGCAAGCTGCGCCTCGAGCTGGAGGACGAATTTCTCGACCACCATGGCAATCACTTCGGGCGACAGATGCGCGAAGGTGATGATCGCGTCGAGCCGGTTGCGGAACTCCGGCGCGAACAACCGTGTGATCGCTTCCATGTCGTCGCCCTCGCGCTTGGTGCGCGTGAAGCCGAAGGCGGCTTTGGCCATGTCGGAGGCGCCGGCATTGGTGGTCATGATCAGGATCACATTGCGGAAGTCGACCTGCTTGCCGTTATGGTCGGTCAGCTTGCCGTGATCCATGATCTGCAGGAGCACATTGAACAGATCCGGATGCGCCTTCTCGATTTCGTCGAGCAGCAGCACGCAATGCGGATGCTGATCGACGCCGTCGGTCAACAGTCCGCCCTGGTCGAAGCCAACATAGCCGGGCGGCGCCCCGATTAGCCGCGAAACGGTGTGCCGCTCCATGTACTCCGACATGTCGAAGCGGATGATTTCGACGCCGAGCGTGGCGGCCAGCTGGCGGGCCACCTCGGTCTTGCCGACGCCGGTGGGACCGGAGAACAGATAGCAGCCGATCGGCTTCTCCGGCTCGCGCAGACCGGCGCGAGCAAGCTTGATGGAGGCGGCAAGCGCCTCGATCGCCTTGTCCTGGCCGTAGACGACGCGCTTGAGCGTCTCCTGCAGATGGCGAAGCACTTCGGCGTCGTCCTTCGACACCGCTTTCGGCGGAATGCGGGCCATGGTGGCGATCGTGGTCTCAATCTCCTTGATGCCGATGGTGCGCTTCCTTCGGCTTTCCGGCAGCAACATCTGCGCCGCGCCCGACTCATCGATCACGTCGATGGCCTTGTCGGGCAGCTTGCGGTCATGGATGTAGCGCGACGACAGCTCGACCGCCGCCTTGATCGCCTCGTTGGTGTACCGGAGCTTGTGGTAGTCTTCGAAGTAAGGCTTGAGGCCCTTAAGGATTTCGATGGCGTCGGGGACCGTCGGCTCGTTGACGTCGATCTTCTGGAACCGGCGTACCAGCGCCCGGTCCTTCTCAAAATACTGCCGGTATTCCTTATAAGTCGTTGAACCGACGCAGCGGACCGTGCCGGACGCCAAAGCCGGCTTGAGCAAATTCGATGCGTCCATGGCGCCGCCGGAAGTGGCGCCGGCGCCGATCACGGTGTGGATCTCGTCGATGAACAGGATCGCCCCGGGATAGGCCTCAAGCTCCTTGATGACCTGCTTGAGCCGCTCCTCGAAGTCGCCGCGGTAACGCGTGCCGGCAAGCAGCGTGCCCATATCGAGCGCAAAAACGGTGGCGTTTCGCAACACGTCCGGCACCTCGCCGTGGACGATACGGCGTGCCAGCCCCTCGGCGATCGCGGTCTTGCCGACGCCGGCCTCGCCGACGAACAGCGGATTATTCTTCTGCCGTCGGCAGAGCACCTGGATGGTGCGGCTGATCTCGGAATCGCGGCCGATCAGCGGATCGATCTTGCCCTCGCGCGCCTTCTTGTTGAGGTTGACGCAATAAGCGTCGAGCGCATCGCCCTTCTTCTTCGGCTCGTCGCCGTTCTTGGCATCGGTGTCCTCGTCAGCACCGCGCACCGGGCGGGCTTCCGACATGCCCGGCCGCTTGGCAATGCCGTGGCTGATGTAATTGACGGCGTCGTAACGCGTCATGTCCTGCTCCTGCAGGAAATACGCGGCGTGGCTCTCGCGCTCGGCGAAGATCGCGACCAGCACATTGGCGCCGGTCACCTCCTCGCGGCCCGAAGACTGCACATGGATCACCGCGCGCTGAATGACACGCTGAAAGCCGGCGGTCGGCTTGGAATCCTCGGCCCCGTCGGTGACGAGATTGTCGAGTTCGGATTCGAGATAGGCGACCAGGCTGCGGCGCAGCTTGTCCAGATCGACATTGCACGCCCGCATCACCGCCGCGGCGTCCTGATCTTCGATCAGCGCCAAGAGCAGGTGCTCAAGCGTGGCGTATTCATGGTGGCGCTCATTGGCAAGCGCCAAGGCCCGGTGGAGCGACTGTTCGAGGCTGCGCGAGAACGTTGGCATTTTCAGTATCTCTTCCTTTCGACTGGTCGTTCCCCCGGAATCACTTCTTTTCCATGATGCACTGCAGAGGATGCTGATGTTTGCGGGCAAAGTCCATGACCTGCGTGACTTTTGTCTCGGCCACCTCGTAGGTGAAGATCCCGCATTCCCCGATCCCATGCTGGTGCACATGCATCATGATCCGATGCGCCGTCTCGTGGTCCTTATTGAAGAAGCGCTCAAGGACATGGACTACGAACTCCATCGGCGTGTAGTCGTCGTTCAATAATAAGACACGATAGAGGTTCGGCCGCTTGGTCTGCGGCTTCGTCTTGGTAATAACCGATGTCCCCGGCCCGCCTTGATCATTCTTGCGCTTGCGGTCGTCGTCCGCCAGGCGGATGGGCGGCTTGTTCGGGACATGATCGTTCGGCGGCATTGCTTCGTCTATCGTCCGGACCCGTTATGGCGCGAGCGGAGCTGCGTAGGGATTGACGCACGCGTTCCGCCCCAACAGCCTTCGATACGTTATCATAGATACGAAACGGGCCGCTTTCCAGATCGGCGACATTCCCACCGATCGCGAAGCTGCGTGGCCTGGCTCGATACCCGTTGCGCATTGGGGACCCATTGTTGGCGGATTAAGCGCATCTAGAATCGCTGCAAGACTTTGCAAAAGCTCCGGCATTGGCTGCTTTATCCGGCAACGAACCCATATTTAACTTCGACACGACGGTGATCGATCCCCTGTCCCGACGGACTATTTTTCCAACGCCACACGTGCATGACGCTTGCACGTTTGATGCCAAAGGCCGACTCGGATACTCATCGCTGGAGGCGCCAGGAGACACAGATGGTCGACTCGCCACGCCGCGCAAAACTGCTTCGTGAACTGGAGCAGGACTTCGTTCCGGATTACGACGCCCAGAGCCAGCCCTCGGCCGATAAGCGGGCAGCATATGCGCTCGAGCACATTGCGTTCCGGGTCAGCCGCTTGGAGCAAACGCTGGCCCGGCTCGCCGCCGTCATTGAAGCCCTGCTGTCGAAGCCGTGACGCAGCGCACACCGCCCAAATCGGCGTCGCGGCCAAACCGCGCCACGCCGACGATCTAACGCCTAATAGGTAGAAACCCGCGAATAGATTGCACAGCCGCGGCTCAAGTTGCCGCGCGCATTACTTCATTGCCGTAGCCTTGGCCAGCACGCCCTCGAACGGCTTGTACGCTTCCTTGGCGAGATCGGCATAGAGTTCGCCAAGCTTGGTCGACTGGGCGACGAAATCTTCATACGAGGATTTGAGGTATTCGCTCTGCACTTCCATCGCCTTTTCCACGCTCTTGGCGCCCACGAGCTTTTCCCATGCGGCGGCCGAATCCTCGAATGACTTCTTCGAGTAGTCGGCGACCTCGGTCGCTATCGCCTGGGCATTCTTCGTCCAGACGCCCAAGGACGCCATCGCCATATCCATGCTGTCTTTGCCGAACTTTTGCATCTGATCGGTGGTCATGATTGTCCTCCCCGGCAGGCCGCAATGCCTGCGCTAGGTTAAAACCGCAGTCAGCCTTTGCCTTGAAAAGGCCTTCCCGGCCATCAATCATAAGTATAGTGCACTGCACAAAAAATACAACGGGGTGCCGATGCAGTGCACAATCGACGGCGCCGATGCGTGGCGCGAGTTGGGTTAACGCTTTCGCAACGGCGATCGCCTAGCGTACTTGACTGTGTCGTCTGGGTGACGACCGGTCCTCGGTCGGGGAATGCTTCACTATCGGGCGGCCAAGCCGGCCGCCGACCACAGGGGACGCATCGTCCCGAAGGAGCAAACAGGGGTGGGCTCCCACTGGGAGCTGCGTGCGCGTCAGGGACGGGGTGCGTGATGGGTCGGGTGCGTTCTGAAGCCTCGTATAGGCTTCGCTGGTACGTCGTTGTTGTTACCGCCGCCGCAGCGGCTCTCACCTTGACCAGCAATTCAGCTGACGCGCGGCGCCACTACGTCCATATTGTCCACCACACGGTGAGCATTGCCAACCGCGCGCACGCCGACATCTACGCCCCGCCATCCGCCTCCATCGTCGTCGACGGCAACACCGGCGAAGTGCTGCAGGCTTCGAATGCCGACGCGCTCCGCCATCCGGCGTCGCTCACCAAGATCATGACGCTTTACCTGCTGTTCGAGCGACTCGACGCCGGCAAAATCAAGCTCGACACGCCGCTTAAGGTTTCCGAGCACGCGGCCGAACAGGCGCCAACGAAACTCGGCTTAAAGCCTGGCCAGACCATCGCAGTTGAAGACGCGATCAAGGCGGTGGTCACCAAGTCGGCGAACGACGCCGCGGTAACAATCGCCGAAAATCTCGGCGGCGACGAGAGCGAGTTCAGCAAGCTCATGACGCAGAAGGCCCGCGCCTTGGGCATGAGCCGCACCACCTACGTCAACGCGTCCGGCCTGCCGGACGATGACCAAATCACCACCGCACGCGACCAGGCGCTGCTCGGGCGTGCAATTCAGGAACGTTTTCCGCGCTATTACCGGTACTTCTCCACCGAGGAGTTCGTCTATCACGGCCGCGCGATGCGCAATCACAATCACCTCTTGGGCGTGGTCGGCGGCGTCGATGGCATCAAGACCGGCTATACCCGCGACTCCGGCTTTAATCTCGTCACCTCGGTTCACCGCGACGGCCGCTATGTGGTCGCCGTTGTGCTCGGCGGCCGTTCGGCGCTCGAGCGCGATGCGCACATGCGAGAATTGATTGGCGCGCACATCAAAGAGGCGGCCACGCGGCGCACGGCGCCACTTCTTGCCGAGAAGGCTGAAGCGCGCGACGAGCCGCAACCAGTCACCTTTACCAAGGCGCCGTTATCCGCGCGCGCGGATGCGACGGCCGCGGCAAATGCGAATGCAAAAACCAATGGCGCTGCGACTGTCGGCTCCAGCGATCCGATCCAGCCGGTCTTGGTGAAGACGATCTCATTCCGAACCGTGCCGGTGCAGACGGCCTCGCTCGCGCCGATGCCCGCGCTGGTGCCGGTCGCCGCGACCGCGCAGCAAGCAGCCGCCTCGGCGCCGGTCCGTACGCTGCCGGTGGGTCAATCGCCAGAACCGCCGAGCACCATTGTCGTCGCATCGACTGAGCCGGCTGCTATCGCCACCGCGCCCAAAGCTGAAGCGGCAAAGACCGGCGCAGCCAAGCCCGAACCGATCAAGGCCGAAGCTTCGGTCAAGGGAGAAATGGCCAAGGCTGAGCTCATTCCGGCTGAAGCGTCGAAGCCTGATCTGCCAAGGGCTGAAGCGGCGACACCACAGGTCCACACGCATGGCGGATGGCTGATCCAGGTTGGCGCCTTCGAGGACGAAAGCGAGGCCAAGCAGCACTTGAGCGCTGCCCAGCTCAAAGTCCCCGCAATGCTTGCCGCTGCAGCGTCGTTCACGGAGCGTGTGCAAAAAGGCGACAAGACCTTCTACCGGGCGCGCTTCGCCGGTTTTGACAAGGCGACGGCTGAGGCTGCCTGCAAGCTACTCAAGCGCAGCGACATCGAGTGCATGTCGCTGAAGAACTAGAGCACGATTTCGAAACGCCCGTCCCCGGGCTCGATCGGGAATCGATGTCGGGTTTTCGGGAAGGTCGTTCTCCAATAACAGAGCCCGAGCTAATCGGGACATGGAACGTCACTCACGGGCAGGATGCCGCGCGAAGATTTCTTTTGAGGAATCTCAACGATGGCGGCGAAGCAGAGCATCCTTGGCCTGGTTGACCCGGGCCGCAAGGTACGTCGACCCCCCTTGGTCGGGATGCAGTTTCTTCATGAGGGATCGGTGAGCACGACCGATCTCCTCGGCGCTCGCCCCGGGCTGAAGGCCAAGGATCTGATAAGCCTCCTCTTCCGTCATTTTTCCGCTGGGCGCGGAGCTGTTGTTGCCGCCGCCCGCTGCCGTATTACCCTCCGCGTGTTCACTCCAGCGGGGCTCCCGGCGGTCAAGATACGCCATGAGTAACTGGCGGCTGTCGTTGTCGATCTCGCCGATGAAGCCGATGAGGGTTGGGACGTCGAGCGCATCGAGCGAGACGCCTTCATACTTTCCGGCGAGGATGCGGCCGCGCATTGCGCCCGTATCGTGATCAAGCTCCATCTCGATAAATGCCGAGCGCACGCGCGAGGCCTGTCCCGGACTCTTCTGCGTGCGTCCCCCGAAGGTCGCAGGCCAGAGCGAGAGCCAGCCTAGCAATCCGAGACCAACGGCGCCGACCGGGATCGCGATCCCGATCTGGCCGCGGAGCAGAAGAAATACGGCAAAGAGCAACGCCGCGCCGCCGCCGATCGTGCGCAAAAGCCGCGCGGCCTGCTTCGGATCAGCCTTGGAGAAGGCGTTGGCGGCCCACAAAAGCAAAATCAGGACGATGACGCCGAGAAAGAACGGCATGATTACTTCAACTGCTCAATCAGCCTGACCGCGCCGGTCGAGCGCCTGGCCTGCAGATCGGCGAGCGCTTTCATGCCGCCGGCAGCGTACGCCGCCACCGCGCGCAGGAGCTCACCCAACTCATGCGCGGCGCCGGGCGCGAAGCGGCAATAGGCTCCACGCGTAAGCCGGGCGATCTCGCGGAAGGCTTGTTCGCAAACCGGATCGTAGCCCTCCTGAAACATAAAAGCCGGAACATTGCGCAGACCAAGTTCGCCGGCGCCGGCGCACAAGTTGTCGAGCGATTCTTCCATGGCGTCGCCAACGAAGACCAGGGCGCCGATCTTCTTCTTGTCGTTTTCACGCCGCGCATGGGCGAGGATTTTTGCAATTTGCGTATGACCGCCGCGGCAGTCGATGCGCGACATCAGTTCGCCGAGCCGCTGCGGGTCGGCGATCCATGACGAGGCACGGCACTCCGCCAGTCCGCGATAATAGACGAGTTGAATGTCGAGGCCGCCGGCAGCGGCCGCTTCACGGAACATGTCGGCCTGAAGTACGCAAGCTTGATCCCAGGTCGGCTGCCGGCTCATGGTCGCGTCAAGTGCGAAAGCGAGCCGACCGCGTCCGTCACCCTTGTTCACGGGGCCGAGCGCATTCACGTGGGTCAGGAAAGCATCAAGCTCGGCGCGCGATGAAGTCGCCGGCGCCCGGTCCGGTGCGCGGCAGCCAGTCGATTCAGCGCTCGGCGCCGGCGTACGGCCGGACCGGTCTTTGCTCATTGCGCAGCCCTTTGCGGCAGGGAATTAATCCTCGCCATAAAGTGGCCCCCGGCGGGAACAGGCGCAATGGGCCCGCAGTTGGTTCAATCGGCCAGCAGACCTTGAGTGTCGATCGGTTTACCCGCTGCGGCGGCCCATTCGGCCCGGGCTGCGGCGCGGCGTTTGCCGCGCTCGTCGATCGGCAACTTCAACGCTTCGATGAATTCTTTGACCTCGTCGCGCGCAGTGCCGTGCGCCAGGCTCGGCCGCAGCCCGAGCGTATTCTCGTCGATGTCGTCAAGCGCCGTGAGCCCGCGCGGGAAGTACTCGCGGTAGACCACGCGTTCGGCAAATCCTTCGACGAAGCGAAAGCCGAGCTGCTTTGACAGGCTATCGACTCCCGCCCCGACCAGCCGCTTGTTGCGTGAGCCGAGCGTGGAGAGACGATTGCGTACGACAATCCAGTCGGTGAGACCGCCATCGACCAGGCGGCGTTGCCGCCGCGCCTCGCGGACCATTTCCGCATAATGGCTGACGCCGGTCACCTCGAAGGTGGTCGGATCGACGACGCCAAGCACATCGAAATCGAGGAAGCTGTCGTTGAGCGGCGTAATCAGCGTATCCGCCATCGAATGGGCGAGCCGCATCAGGTATGAATCGACGCCCGGCGTATCGATAACCACGAAATCGTGGCTGTTCTCGACTGCGCTCACCGCTTCGGCGAAGGCGCTGAACTCCTGCGCCTCGATTTCGTCGATTCGCACGCCGAAGCCGCGAGAGACGCAATAATGCTGGGGATGCTCGAGCTTAATGCCGGCGCGCGCCGCCCAATCGCGGCGGTTCTCAACGTAATGAGTGAAACTGCGTTGGCGCGAGTCGAGGTCGATTGTGGCGACGCGCTGCCCAGCCTGCAGCAGCGCGACCGCAACGTGCATGGCCGTAGTCGACTTCCCAGATCCGCCCTTTTCGTTGCCAAGGACGATGACATGCGCCGAAAACGGCTTGCCAACATCCGCCTGCATCAACATGGGTAGGCGACCTCTGCGTGGCGACCGTTCTCCAGCTTGCAGCGCGTCGGGTCAAGATACAGCATCGTTTGCGATAAGTTAATCATTAACCACACGGAGGAGCATAAATGCACACAATGTGTGTTGGCGCGGCAACGCTGTGAGCAGAGGTCCCTCAGCACCGAAGTATCGACGCCCGCGTGTAATTCGCACGTTGCCGGCGCTCAAACGCTTGCTTGCGGCGTGGCGCGCGCGACGTGATGCGATTGCGTTGGTGCCGACCATGGGCGCGTTACATGCCGGCCATCTTGCCTTGGTGCGCTTGGCGCAACGCCGGGCGAATCACGTCATCGTATCCATCTTCGTCAACCCGACGCAATTCGCGCCGCACGAGGATCTCAGGGCGTATCCGCGAACATTCGCCGCCGACCGCGCCGCGCTAGCTATTCTTAACACCGACGTCATTTGGGCGCCGTCGGTGGAAATCATGTATCCGCCGGGGTTCGCGACCCGGATCGTGCCGGAGGGACCGGCAACGGTCGGCCTCGAAGAGGCCTTCCGCCCGCATTTCTTCTCGGGCGTCGCGACTGTCGTCGCCAAGCTCTTGTGCCAATGCGAACCGGACATCGCCGTGTTCGGTGAGAAGGATTATCAGCAACTTAAAGTAGTTACACAGCTCGCCCGCGACCTTGACTTAGGAACGCGGATCGTTGGCGCCCCGATTGTGCGCGAAAAAGACGGGCTCGCACTCTCCTCGCGCAACGCTTACCTGTCGTTTTCCGAGCGCGAAGTGGCCCCGACGCTCCACCAGGTGCTCGCCGACTGCGCCAAAAATATCGCTGCGGGCGGGCCGATCGACTCGGTGCTCAAGCAAGGCCGCGCGGCGATTGGGCGAGCCGGCTTTGCGCTCGACTATCTCGAAGCGCGCCATGCCACAACGCTCGCGCCGGTCACCTCAGCGAAAGAGCGACCACTTCGGCTTCTCGCCGCCGCGCGGCTCGGCAAAACGCGGCTGATCGACAACGTTCGAGTGTGAAGATGCTGCGCTACTTGCCGCCGCCCTTCAGCGGATCCTTCACCGCCTCATAGGTCGCAAACTCCATATTGTAGAGTTGCCCGTTCACCTTCTCGACCTTGCGGATATAGATGTTCTGCACGATGTCGCGGGTCTGCGGGTCGATCGAGATCGGGCCGCGCGGACTTTCCCAGGCCATGCCCTTCATGGCCGCGAGCATCGCGTCGCCGTCGGCGTTGCCGTTCGTCTTCTTAAGCGCCTCATAAATCAAGTGCATGCCGTCATAGCCGGCGACCGAGACGAAGTCCGGGCGAAAGCCATTAGCCTTCTCGAAAGCAGCGACATAGGCCTTGTTGAGCGGAGAATCGTGCGCGGCTGAATAAGGCCCGGCGGTGATGATGCCGAGCATCTGGTCGCCCATGGTGTTGAGATCGTCGTCATCGGTCAGGTCGCCGGGACCGATAATCTTGATGCCGGAACTGCCCAGACCGCGCTCGGCGAACTGCTTGGCGAAAATCCCGGCCTGCGTACCCGGAAAATAAATGAACGCCGTGTCCGGATTGATGTCGCGGATGCGTTGCAGGAACGGCGCGAAGTCAGGATTGGCCAGCGGAATGCGGATCGATTCGATGATCTCGCCGCCGGCTTGGGTGAAGCGGGTCTTGAACGCCGTCTCCGCTTCGATGCCGGGCGCCCAGTCATTGACCAGCGTGACAACACGCTTGCTGCCGTTCTTGAACGCCCATTCCCCTAAGATCCAGGATTGCTGACCGACCAGGAAGCCCGCACGCACCATGTAGGGAGACTTGGTGACCGTGATCGAGGCGCCCGAGCTCAACACCAGGGTCGCGATTTTGGCTTCGGTCACCAGCGGGGCGATCGCCATCCCAGTCGGCGTCGTTCCGATTCCGATCAGGCCGACTTTGTCATTGACGATCATTTCTTGGACGATGCGGCGCGCATTGTCGGCAACGCCGCCGTCGTCGCGGATGGTGAGCTCGAGCTTTCGCCCCCCCACTACGTTGCCATGTTGCTGCACGTAAAGCTTAATCGCGGATTGAAGCTGCCGGCCGACGGCATTGAAGCCCGCCCCGGTCAGCGGGATGCTGATCCCCATCTGGAGAACTTCCTCGGCGCCGGCTCGGCCGCCAAGCAGTACCGCCGCGGCACCTACCGCCGCGCCCTTGAGCATCGTTCTTCGCAGCATCGCGATCCCCTCCCCCAATTTATCGACTCTTTTGCCGTGCCTGCTTTCAGCGCAGGCATCGGTAACGCGAGAACGTCAGGCCGGCTCGAGATGCGGAATCTGCGGCCGCTCGCCCTCAGCCTTCCCGGTAATCGGCGCTCGCGGCAGCCGCGCGGTGCCGGCTTCCATGACGAAATTATGCGTGAGCGAATACCACGGCGGCTTGACGTCGGCGGCCGGCGCCGGCCCGGTCTCGTGCCGCGCAAAATTGCCGAGCAAATGACGGGTGACCCCGAACTGCACGTCGCTGTCGATATATTTGTCGTCAGGCGGATAGATCTGCGAGACCAGAGTCTTGAACCCGGGCTTATAAGCCAGGAAATGCAGATGCGCGGGGCGCATATTGTGCCGGCCTTGCGCGCGCAGAAGATCACCTACCGGACCGTCGATTGGGATCGGATAACCCGCCGGCTTTACGCTGCGGAAACTGATGTGGCCGTCCGCCTCAGTGATGAACTTGCCACGCAGATTCATGTCCGATTGAGTCGGGTCTTGGTTTTCATAAAAGCCTTCCGGCGAGGAATGCCAGACATCGACCTCCGCGCCTTCGATCGGCTTGCCGTGAACATCGCGGTAGTAGGCGTCGACGAACAGGGCGGGTCCCGGCGTCGGCGAGCGCACAATCGAGCCGCCATTCACCGTCAACGGCGAGTTCATCCGCCAGAACGGCCCGAGCTGGCTGGCGTCGGTTTCGGTCTGCCCATTGTCGCCGTTGTTGAGGAGACAGACCAGGGCCGAGAGGCCGAGCGTTCCCGACATCAGCACCGCTTCGTTGTGGTTCTCGTTGGTATGCTTGCCGAGCGCGTTGACGTAAGCGACCGCCGTCTGGAACTCCTGTTCGGTCAATTTCACTTCACGGGCGAAATCGTGCAGATGGCGGATAAACGCAGCCATGATCACGCGAAAGCGCGGGTCGGGCGCGCGCTCAAGCTCGCTTAAGACCGCTTTGGTGACGTCTTTCTCAGTGCCAATGATCATTCTCTGCTCCGTACCGGCCCTGCCCGCGGCCGCTTACGGTAACCTTACGTGATCGGTTGGCGCTGCGCCATGCGGGCGCAGGCGCCGGACACCGGTCGGCTCACATAAGACCGAGTTCGCGCAGCTCGCGCCGCAATTTTTCCGGCATGGCGGCGGCGCCGGGTGCCGCTTTGTCGAGGTCGCGCGGGGCGTCCTTCGCGGCGAGGTAACGCCAGCCCTGGAAAGCGCGATAAGGACGCGGCGCGGTCAGAACCACCTTGGGATCGAGCACGAGCGCGCAACGCCCGATCCCGTCCTTATCGCGGAACGGCCTGACATCGCGAATGCGCTGGCGGCACATGATCTCGCCGCGGATCACCCAATAGAGCGAACCGCCATCAAGGAGCTCTGCCGCGCGCTTGGGTACCATCCGAGTGCGGTGGATATGTTCCGGCTTTTCGCCGCGCTTGCGCTTGTCGTTAAGCTTCTCCTTGATCCAGTCCTTGAGGTCGCTGACCGAGTCGGCGCCGACGCAGAGCTTGATGAGATGCAGTGTCATGCTTCCAGACTATCCTTCGCGACCCGCTCGATCACCATGATCTCTCCGCCTTCCACAACTTGCGCACTGGCGACGACGGCGATCTTGCCGACGACGCCGTCAAATGGCGCGCGCAGCGTGTGCTCCATCTTCATCGCTTCGATCACGGCGAGCCGTTGACCCTCGGTCACGGTATCGCCGTCGGCGGCGAAAAGCTGAAGCACCTTACCGTGCATGGGCGCCTTGATGACGCCGTCGCCGGTGCCTGCCTCGGCGGCCGCGGTCGAAACATCCTGCAAACGGACGCGGGTTTGGCGACCGTGACGTAGAACGTAGACCTCATCGTCCGCTTCGAACACGCTGGCATCGACGGCGGGTGCCGTGCCGTCAATCGCAACGTGCATGCCGTCTTTGTCATAGGTGACGGTGGCGCTGGCGCGCTCACCCTCGCTAACGACCGGAACGCTGATTGAGCGCACGCCGCCGAGCTGAAAACCGTCGCGTGCGGCCCAAGGCGAATTGGCCGCAGCGGGGTCTTCAACAGGCGGCGCAGCCATATTCGCGCTTTCTCGCCCGAGCAGACGTGCCACACCGAACGCTGCCGCGGCGCGGTCAGCACCAAGCGGAACGGCGCCGAGCGCGGCAAGATTGCGGTCGATGAAGCCGGTATCGACCTTCCCTTTTCTGAACTCCGGCGCGCGGCAGAGCGCACCGAGGAAGGCCACGTTGCTGCGCACGCCGGCGATCAGGGTCCGATCGAGCGCGTTCGCAATCCGATCGAGCGCTCCATCGCGAGTCGGCGCGTGGGCGATGAGCTTGGCGATCATGGCATCGTAGAACGGCGTCACCTCGCCGCCCGCTTCGATCCCGTTGTCCACGCGAACATCATCGGGCAATTCCAAGCCGACAATGGTACCAGTCGAGGGCAGAAATCCGTTTTCGGGGTCCTCGGCATAAACCCGCGCTTCGATCGCGTGACCGTCGAAACGGACTTGCGGCTGGGCCAGCGGCAGTTTTTCGCCGGCGGCGACCTGGAACTGCCAAGCGACCAGATCAAGGCCGGTGACGGCCTCGGTGACCGGGTGCTCGACCTGGAGCCGCGTGTTCATTTCGATGAACCAGAAACCGTCCGGCCGCAGTTCCTTGCTGCCGTCGGCGACGAACTCGACCGTGCCGGCCCCGACATAGCCGACGGCCCTTGCTGCCTCGACCGCGGCGGCGCCGATTTGCGCCCGCAGTTTCTCCGTCATGCCGGGCGCCGGCGCTTCCTCGATTACCTTCTGGTGGCGGCGTTGCAGGGAGCAATCGCGCTCGCCAAGATGGATAATATTGCCGTGGCCGTCGGCAAAAATCTGAAACTCGATGTGGCGCGGCGCGACGATATATTTCTCGATCAGGACGCGGCTCGATCCGAACGCCGTCGCCGTCTCCCGGATCGTACCTTCGAGCGCATCTTCGAAATCTGCATGCTTGTCGACGCGGCGCATACCGCGGCCGCCGCCGCCCGCCGCCGGCTTGATCAGCACCGGGTAGCCGATTTCGTAGGCCTTCTCTTTGAGGAACTTCGCATCCTGCCGATCGCCATGATAGCCGGGCACGATCGGCACACCGACCTTCTCCATCAGCGCCTTGGCGCGGTCTTTGAGCCCCATGGCGCGGATCGCCGCGGCGGGAGGGCCGACAAATACAAGATCGGCTTGGGCGCAGGCTTCGGCGAAGTCTGCGTTCTCCGACAAGAAGCCATAGCCGGGGTGAACACATTCGGCGCCGGAATTTTTGGCAACCTCGATCAGCCGTTCAATCGAGAGATAGCTTTCGCGCGGCTCCGCGGGACCGATGAAGTGGGCCTCATCGCAGAGCCGCCGATGCAGCGCCCGCGCATCGGCAGCCGAATACACGGCGATCGTCCGCATACCAAGCCGTTTAGCGGTGCGAGCAATGCGGCAGGCGATTTCGCCGCGGTTGGCAATGAGGACGGAGCTAAACATCAAGAGGGTTCGCCGGAACTGCGCAGCTTACCGCAGTTCAACTCATTGCGCCCGCACTGCCGCACCCGCGCTGGCGCTGGGCAGGGGCGGATTGAGTTGAACCGGCGCGCCAGCAGGCGCCGCGGCGGTTTGTGGAGACGGTGGTGGCGGGACTGGTTCGGGCCATATTGGCTCGGTTGCTGCTGAGCCCGCGGGGACGGGTTGCGTTGGGGGTGGCACAGGCGGGGTGGCCGCCGGTTTATGCGAGTGCCGCGACGACGCTGCGGCTTGCGGCCCGTTCGGGTTAGCTGCTGCGGCAGCGGCGACGCCCGGCAAAACTGGCCCCGTGGGCTCGGGGTTCATGATGCTCACGGGCGGGATCGAGGCCGCTGAAGGGAAATCGATATTGACCACTTTGTGCGCTCCCGGCGCGCTCAGCGGCGCTTGCGTGGCGTCTACCAGGTTCCCATCGGGCGCTTTGGCCCAAAGCTCCTGGTAGTGCTCCAGATAATGATCGAGCGTGCCTGCGCTCAAATTCGACCGCACCCGGCTTGCGTCGTGCAGGAGCGCCAGCACTTTACAATTCTTGCTTTCACACCCGTCGCGAACCGCAAGCACGTGGGCGACAAACCCGAAGCGGTCGACCTCGAGTGAGCGGCGCAGCGGCAAAAGCACCGCCTCAATATCTGAGCCGCCGCGACCGACATAGGCGGTCATGCCCGCCAGCAGCGTCAGGCGTGCCGCAACGTAAGATGAGGCCGCGGCCACATTTGCCGGCGAACTAAACAGCGCCTTCTCGCACGCCGCCTCCACGCTCTCGCCGGCCACAGCATCGAGGCAGGCAAGCGGGGAGCCTGGCGCGAGAGCGCGCGCACTCAGTTCTTCTGCACGCAATTCGAGAGTCCGGCGCTCAGCACTGCGATCGCCCATTGCGGCGCGGTCGAGGAAAGCCAACGTCATCGCTGCGCCGAGAACCGCGCCGAGAAGGACGAAGCCCGCGCGCAACGTTCCCGAGTGAGACCAAAAAAATGCCAGAACAGCGAAAACGACGATCAACGCCGCCGCTCCGGCCGCGACCCACAGGCGCAGCGCCAAGGTGCCAGTCTCGGGATCAAAGCCGAGCATCAATCAACTCCGGTGCGGCCGAGGACGCCACCCCGAAAGAAGTATGACGTAGAGGCCCCGGAGACGCCAGCGCCATCGCGCCGGCCGCCAGCGATCGGAACAAGCCGGTCGATCAATGATCGAGTTCGAGTTGGCTTTCTTTGGCCACGCGCTCAAAGGCTTCGCCGGAATTTTTGATCCGGTACTGGTAATCGTCGCCATCGGACGGCAGCAGCTTGACCACCTTGTACGTGCCGCTGGCACCGGGGCGGCTGATCGGGCTCGATGTGTACAGCACGGTTTGGCCGACGCGGAACTTATGCGACCGCAGCATGGGTGCGCGCCCTGTCACTTGCGACACCTGAGCAACGGTCACCGTCGCAATCGCTACGGACGCGCTCACCTCCGGACTGCCGGAAACTTGCCGCGAAACAGCCTTACGCGCGACCGGACTGCGGCTGGTCTTTGTCGGACGCCTTTTCACTGAAGGTTTGTTCATGGAACAACACTATATATGCAAACAAAGTCTGGAGCAAAAAATATAGTATCGCCAAGCTGGTTTTGCGACGCTCTCTTAGAGTTGATCATGAGGCCAAATACGGTCAATGATTAATGCGATAAAAATGTTTAGTTTCAATAAGATATGGCACAGCGTTACTGCCGCTTTGCAGCTTGACACGTTCATGCCTGACGCCGCCAGCCGCCCTTTTCGTCGGCCTGCCAGTAAGTCACCTCAAAGCCGGCGGATTTGGCCTCGCTCCAACGCATCCGCGCTGCCTCGACCGCGTCCGGATCTTCCCCATCGAAGAGGAGGACAACGCGCTGATAAAGCGCGGCGTCATTTGGCATGGCGGCGCCCTCGATGAGAAAGCGGACGACGGCGGCGTTTGGGTTGTCCTCGTAGAGGGTCAGCACAATTGGCTGCTGGGCGGCTTCGGCATCGCGCCAAGTCCCGTGCGGAAGAAACGAATTGTCGCGCCATGTCCACAAATGGGCGTCGAGCGCCTCGATGCGCTCTTCTGAGGCCCCTTGAACCACGACGCGCCAGCCGCGCTCGAGCGACTTCTGCAGCAGCGCCGGCAGGACCTGCTCCGGCGTTTGTCCCTTCAGGTGATAGAAAAGGACTTCAGTCATGTGAAAGCGCGCCATCTCCGGCTTCGCTGATGTGGCACTGATCTAGAGCACAGGGAATCGCGTGACAATGAACCCGCTGCGAACCTGGGACGTCAGCGCTCGTAATTGTCCTCGACGAGGCGATCGAGCAGGCGCACACCCCAGCCCGCGCTCCAGCTCTTGTTGATCTCGGTCTGCGGCGAACCAAGCGCAGTGCCGGCGATGTCGAGATGCGCCCACGGCGTTTTATCGACGAAGCGCTGCAGCAATTGCGCTGCGGTAATCGAGCCGGCCCAGCGCCCGCCGGTATTCTTCATGTCGGCGAATTTCGAGTCGATGATCTTGTCGTATTCAGGACCAAGCGGCATGCGCCATACGCGCTCCCCGGTCGCCTCTCCCGCTTTGGTCAAGCGCTCGGCAAGCTTGTCATCATTGCAGAACAGACCGGCATATTCCTGCCCGAGCGCGACCATGATGGCGCCGGTAAGCGTCGCCAGATCGATCATGAACCTCGGCTTGAATCGCTTATTGATGTAGTACAGCACGTCGGCGAGCACGAGGCGACCTTCGGCGTCGGTATTGATGACTTCGATGGTCTGACCCGACATTGTCTTGACGATGTCGCCCGGCCGCTGCGCCTTGCCGTCGGGCATGTTCTCCACCAACCCGATGGCACCGACCGCGTTGACTTTGGCTTTGCGCGTGGCGAGCGCGTGCATGAGGCCGACGACACAGGCCGCCCCCGCCATGTCGCCCTTCATGTCTTCCATGCCCTGCGCCGGCTTGATCGAAATGCCGCCGGTATCGAAGCACACCCCCTTGCCGATGAATGCAATCGGATCGGCCCCGCGTTTGCCGCCGTTCCAGCGCATGACGACGATCTTCGCTTCGTGCGCGGAGCCTTGCCCGACGCCGAGAAGAGCGCCCATGCCGAGCTTCCGCATCGCCGCCACGTCGAGGACCTCGACCACGACGCCGAGCTTCCGCAAGCCGGAGGCCCGCCGGGCGAACTCGCCCGGATAGAGCACATTCGCCGGTTCGTTGATGAGGTCGCGAGCGAGCACAACGCCATCGGCGATCCCTGTCGTGAGCGCCCAGGCCTTCTCCGCGGCGGCTGGGTTGGCACAGGCGAAATTCACTTCCACCTTGTCCGCCCGCTCCTCGCCTTCCTTATGCTTGGTCTTGTAGCGGTCGAAGCTGTACGCGCGCAGACGCGCGCCGAGCGCCAGATTGGCGATCTGCTCGCCCTTCAGCGCGCCGGCGGCAAACTCGGCCAAAATCGTCGCCTGCGCCGCAGCGGCCGGTATCCCTCCCATAGCGACGCCGCCGAGCTTGATGAGATCGCGATCTTTAAGGTCGCGCTCCTTGCCGGTCCCGATCACAAGGAGGCGCGGCACGTTGAGACCCGAAGGCGCAATGATGTCGAGAATCGACCCGTTCTTGCCGGTGAATCGATCCGCAGCCGCAGCGCGACGATAGAGGTCGCCGATCGGCGACAATGCTTTTTGCGTGGCGGGACCGAACTTGAGGCCCTCCGCGCAGAACGTAACAAGAACCCCCCTCAGGCGTTCGAATGAGGTGAAGCCGATCTTAGGCGTATCGGGCATAGCTCGGTCCTTGCTGGGCGGTCATAAGACTTCTTCACCGACATATGAACCGGACCGCGCAATCGTGCAAAGCGCCTCTTCTGGCGAAGTCCGGCCATGGGCACCCCTACGCTTTCTGAGAGAATCTGATTAACCCTTAGCAACCCTTAGCAATCCTTGGCTTTGGAAGCTCAAGGGCTTTGCCTTGGCGAGGCCACTTTGTGAAAGCATGAGATTGGCAGTGTCTGGGGAGCTCGACTCGGGGGCTGAGGGGAAAACCCCGCCTTCGGGGGCCGGGGCGGCGGTAGGGCCCGTCAGCGGGGAAGTTGAGTCCGATGGGGTCGATCGGCTGGTACATGTTTCGCACCACAATGGGTGCGTTCGTGATCACCTGTGTCAGCTTGACCATTGTGATGTGGTTCACACAGGCGATCCGTGAGTTCGACCTGATCACCAGCCAGCGGCAAACCGTCTTCGTTTTCATTGGCATCACCGGGCTGCTCATTCCGCTGCTGGTGATGATGATCGCGCCGATTTCGCTGGTGCTGGCCACCGGCCACGTCCTCAACAAGCTCAGTTCGGACTCAGAGATCATCGTGATGAACGCTGCCGGGGTCTCGCCGTGGCGATTGGTCAGGCCATTCATCGCCGCGGGCCTGGTGGTTTCGCTCTTGGTCTCGGCTATTGCCGTTTATATCTCGCCGCTCAGTCTGCGTGAGTTGCGCGACTGGGCCACTCAGGTCCGCGCCGACATTCTCACCAATATCGTGCAACCCGGTCGCTTCACCACCGTAGGCGGCAATCTCACCTTTCACATCGCTGATCGGCGGCCAAACGGGCTTCTTGTCGGCATCTTCCTCGACGACCGACGCGACCCCAAAGAACACGCCACTTTCCTCGCCGAACAGGGCGAGATCGTAAAGAACGACACCGGTTCGTTCCTGGTGCTCGAAAAAGGCAGTGTGCAGCGGCTAGAGGCGGGGCAACGCGATCCGCGCATCGTGACCTTCGACCGCTACGCGTTCGATCTGTCAAAATTCGGCGCCGGTCCACAAAATGTTGTCTACAACACCCACGAAAAGTATATTTGGGAGCTGTTGTGGCCGCGGCCGGACGATCCGCTGTTTGTGGCACAGCCGGGCGAGTATCGGTCGGAACTGCACGATCGCTTTGCGACCCCGCTCTATCCGCTGGCTTTCGTCATCTTGGCCTATACGTTCCTCGGCCCGCCGCAAACCACCAGGCAGAGTAGAGCGCTTGCAGCCCTGGGCCTGATCGGTGCCGTAGCGCTTCTGCGCCTGACTGGCTTTCTGAGCGTCATCGTCGGCGTGCACATGCCGAGTGTGCTCGCCGTGCAGTATGTCGCCCTCGTCGGCTCGATCGTCGCCGGACTGTGGCAGATTTCACGCGGACAAGCTCTCGAACCTGCGGCGGCAGTGTCGAAAATCGCGGCCGCCATCACTGAACGCTTCGCGAAAGCGACGGCGAGTTGAGGAACGTCCGATGCTTGCTGGTACGCTTTCACGCTACTTCGGATTGCGATTTCTAAGGTCGGTCGTCGGCACGTTCTTCGGCGTGGTCACGCTAGCGGCGATGATCGACTACGTCGAACTCCTACGCCGCAGTTCCGACTGGCCGAAGGCTACGGCCTTCGTCCTAGCCGAAATTTCCATGTTCCGCGTGCCCCAGCTCTCCGAGCGCATCATGCCGTTTGCGGTGCTGGTGGGAGCGATGTCGTGCTACCTGACGCTGTCGCGCCGCCTGGAGTTGGTCGTTGCGCGCGCCGCAGGCGTTTCCGCCTGGCAGTTTGTGGCGCCATCTCTCGTCGCGGCGTTCCTCTTCGGCGCCGTCGCCACCACACTTTACAATCCGATCGCGGCCGTGCTGCACGAGCGTTCCAAACGCCTTGAAGCCGAGATGATGGGCGAGCTTCCCACTTCGACGCTGCAGGAAAACACCGGCGGCTTTTGGGTACGGCAAAAGAGCGCCGACGGTGCGGCCATTATCAATGCCAAGTCGAGCCGCGAGCAGGGTTCGCAGCTGGGCAGCGTCAGCGTGTACACCTTCGATAACTCTGGCGAATTCAAAGAACGGATCGAAGCAAAGAGCGCGGCGCTGGAGCAAGGCTACTGGCGGTTTGAGGAGGCCCGCGTTTATGCGAGCGGCAAACCGCCTGTGCTCCAGGACACCTATCGTCTCGCCACGAACTTGACGCCCGAACAGGTGCGGGAAAGTTTCGCCACACCCGAAACCGTGCCGTTCTGGGACCTGCCCTTCTACATCGATATGGCGGAGCGGGCCGGGCTGGTCGCCGCCGGTTACCGGCTGCAATACCAGGAGCTCTTGTCCCGTCCGTTCCTGCTCACCGCCATGGTCTTGCTCGCAGCTTCCGTCAGTCTGCGCTTCTTCCGTTTCGGCGGCGTGAAGAAAATGATCCTGGGTGGAATCTGCGCCGGCTTTCTGCTGTTCGTTCTATCAAAGTTCATGGAGGACATGAGCAAGTCGGAACTCATCTCGCCGGTGTTGGCGGCATGGATTCCGGTACTGGTCGGCAGTCTCACTGGCTTCGTCGTGCTGTTGCACCAGGAGGACGGTTAGTGGCGTTTGTGGTTGGCCCAATTGGGCTCGGCTTCCTCGGTCGCGTTCGGGCAGGCACGGCGATATTCGTCGCTGCGCTGCTTGCGCTTGCCGCTTGCTCGTTGCTTGTGGCCGAGCCGGCTTCGGCGCAAAGTTTGCTGCGTTTTCCTCAGCGACCAGCGGCGCCGAAGCCGCCTGCGGCGGCGTCCGATGCGCCAATGCTCGTGCAGGCAACCGAGATCCGATACGACTACACGAACAACACCGTCTCCGCAGTCGGCAATGTTCAGCTCTACTACAATGGATCGACCGTCGAAGCCGACGAGGTGGTTTACGATCAAAAAACCAAGCGTCTGCAAGCGCACGGCAATGTCAGGATGACCGAGCCCGACGGCAAGATCACCTATGGCCAGTTCATCGACCTGACTCAGGATTACCGCGACGGTTTTGTCGATTCCCTGCGGATCGAGACGTACGACGATACGCGTTTTGCCGCCACGCGCGCTGACCGCGTCAAGGGCAACTACACGGTGATGCAAAACGGCGTCTATACCGCCTGCGAGCCGTGCAAGAACGATCCGAAGAAGCCGCCGCTCTGGCAGGTTGCGGCCGCCCGGATCATCCACGACAACGGCGAGAAGATGATCTATTTCGAGGATGCCCGCGTCGAGTTTTTCGGCGTGCCGCTCGCGTATTTTCCGTTCATGTCGTATCCCGATCCGTCGGTCACGCGCAAAAGCGGTTTTCTGTTCCCCACCTTCACCTACGGCACCGCCTACGGCATTGGCGTCGAAGTTCCTTATTTCTGGGCGCTGTCACCGGATAAAGACTTGACCGCTTCGGTGATGGCGACCTCAAAGGAAGGAGAATTGCTTCAGGGAGTGTGGCGCCAGCGCCTGATGGATGGTTCCTATTCGATCAAGGCCGCCGGTATTTTTCAGACTGACACGGCCTACTTCGCCAATCGCGACGGCCCAGACAGTCCGACCGCCAATACATTCCGGGGCTCCATCGAAAGCGCGGGCCAATTCTCGCTGACCGACAAATGGACCTGGGGCTGGACCGGGCTCCTGATGACCGACCAGTCCTTTCTGTACGATTATCAGCTCGGTCAGTTCCTCAGCGGATTTGATCCATTCCACACTGGCATCGCTACCGAGGGCGTTTCCCAGCTTTACCTCAGCGGCGCCAGCGAACGCAGTTATTTCGACGTGCGCACGGTTTACTATTACGGGTTCTCCGGCCAAGACATACAGTCTGAGATTCCCGTCATCCTTCCCGGTTCTCGATTATTCCAATACGCTGGCACAACCGGTGATGGGCGGCGAACTCAGCTATAAATTCAATTTGACGAGTCTTACGCGGCAGCAAGCGGAGTTCGACGCCATCAACCAAGCAGCGCTTGAGGACTCGCTTTGCACCTCAAAAAATCCCGCGGTCGTCAATCAGGCCAATTGCCTGCTGCGCGGCATTCCGGGATTCTACGCGCGCACTTCCGCCGAAGTGGATTGGCGCCGCACCTTTGTCACCGACAACGGCCAGATGATCACGCCTTTCTTCGGGGTGCGCGGCGACGCAGCTCAACTCGATATCCAGAACCAGCCGGGGGTATCCAATTTCATTAATCCCGGCGAAAGCCAGCTCGCGCGCGCCATGCCCGATGTCGGCGTCGAATATCGCTACCCCTTCGTCGACGTGGAGCCATGGGGTACGCAGACGATCGAACCGATTGCTCAGCTCATTTTGCGCCCCAACGAGACCGAGATCGGAAAATTTCCCAACGAGGACGCTCAGAGCGTAACTTTTACCGACGCCAACCTTTTCTCAGTCGACAAGTTTTCCGGCTGGGACCGCGTCGAAGGCGGCGGCCGCGTCAACGCCGGTTTCCAGTATACCGCCCAGGTCAACAACGCCGGCTCCTTCAACGCCCTGTTCGGGCAGTCCTATCAGCTCTACGGCTTGAACTCCTATGCCGCGACCGACCTGACCAATACCGGCCTCGATAGCGGTCTTGACAAGACCCTTTCCGACTACGTCGGCCGCATTACCTATCAGCCGAACCAGGTCTTCTCATTCACTGCCCGGGGGCGTTTCTCATCGGGAGGCAATGAGCCGGGGATCGGCGACGTTGCGGCATTTACACCCGAACGCCTTGAGTTCGAAGCACGCGCCAATTTCGACCGTTGGACATTTCAGTTGATGTACGGCGACTACGCGCCGGAGCCGGAAATTGGCTTTATCGACCGCCGCGAGGAAGTCCTCGCCGGCGCCGCGGTCAAAATAACGCAGAACTGGGTCGTTCTCGGTTCCCTCCGCTATGACCTTGCGGTCAACCAATTCGAGCAGACGCGGTTCGGAATTGGCTATACCGACGACTGTCTGCTGCTGTCGCTGAACTATCTCACGTCCTATATTTACACTGGGGCGACGCCGACGCCGAATAATTTCGTCATGTTTCAGTTCAGTTTGCGGACGCTCGGGCCGAACTATCTGGCCGCGACTACCGGATTCTAAATTCGTCGGAAGTGCGCTAACATTGAGCTAGACGAGCTTGCTTGAGGAAGGGGGCAGCCCGTAATTTGCTCAGGGAGAACTAGGGAGAATAAGAGGTGAACTTGCAAATCCCGCCTCGTATCTGCCGGACGGTCGTCGCCGCGACGACGCTGGCCGCAGCGCTCATGCCGGTGATCGCTTCGACCGCGCGCGCGCAACAGATTGCCGCGTTCGTCAACGGTCAACCGGTTACGACGCTCGATGTCGATCATCGCGCCAAGTTCATTCAGCTAAGCACCAAAAAGCCGGCAACGCGCAAGCAAGCGCTCGACACCCTGATCGATGAGATCCTGGAAATAAACGAGGCAAAGCATTTCAGCATCGAAGTGCCGGATTCGGATGTTGAAAAATCCTATGCCGGTGTTGCGACCCGGATGGGCATCGATTCGCAGAAGCTGACGCAATTGCTCGAAAACGCGGGAGCGAGCGGCGACACGCTCAAGCAGCGACTGCGGGCTGAGATTGCCTGGACCAATCTTGTGCGCGGCCGCTACAAGGCCAGCCTGGAAATCCCGGACAAGGATGTCGAAGCGCAACTTGAGCTGCATAAGTCCGAACAAAAGAACGACGTTGGATACGAATACATCATGCGGCCCGTCGTCCTCATTGTGCCGCGAGGGTCACCCGATGCGGCTTACGAAGCCCGCAAGCACGACGCCGAGGCCCTGCGCGCGCGCTTTCTAAACTGCAGCGACGGAATTGCCTTTGCGCGGGCTCTTCCGGATGTGGCGGTGCGCGATCAGGTATCGAAATATTCGGCCGACCTAGCGCAGCAATTGCGCGGAATCCTCGACACCACGGCCATTGGCCACCTGACGCCGCCGGAACAGACGGCGGAGGGAATACAGATGTTCGCGATATGCGACAAGAAGGAGACCAAATCCGATACGCCGGAAATGCGCGAGATTCGCGACCAGATACTCCAGCAAAAATTCGGCGCCCAAGCCAAGCGTTATCTCGAGAATTTGCGGCGCCAGGCGATGATCGAATACAAGATGCCCGAGGACAAGTAGGCGACAAGAAGCAAATCGTGCAGCCACTGGCATTGACGCTCGGCGAGCCCGCAGGGATCGGTCCTGACCTTACTCTTGCGGTCTGGCATCGACGCGCCGAACTCGGGGTTCCGTGTTTCTACGTCATCGCCGACCCGGATTTTCTTCGCCGGCGCGCCGACCGGCTTGGCCTCGAAATTCCGATCGCAGCCGTGACGCCGGCCAAGGCCGCCGCGGCGTTCGCGTCGGCGTTGCCGGTCGTTGCCCTCGACGTCGCGGTGAGCGCTGAGCCCGGCCAACCCGACAGCACGAGCGCCCCAGCCGCCATTGCTTCAATTCGCCGCGCTGTGGCCGACGTTATTGCCGGCGCTGCCGCCGCCATCGTCACCAATCCGGTGGCGAAAAACGTGCTCTATAATTCGGGTTTCGCCGAGCCCGGCCATACCGAGTTCCTGGCGACGTTGGTCCAGGAAGCGACCGGCAAAACGCTGAGGCCGGTGATGATGCTGTGGTCGCCAGAGCTCGCCGTGGTGCCGGTGACGATCCATCTGCCGCTGAGAGAAGTCTTTCGGCATCTTTCGACCGCACTGGTGGTCGAGACCGGACGCATCGTGGCGCACGACCTTGCCAAGCGATTTCGCATACCGCACCCGCGGCTCGTCATCGCCGGGCTCAACCCCCATGCCGGCGAGAACGGCGCGCTCGGCGAAGAGGACTGCACCATCGTTGCCCCGGCTGTGGCTCGACTTGTTGCCGAGGGTATCGACACGAAGGGTCCGCTGCCCGCCAATTCATTGTTCCACGAGCGGGCACGCGCGACGTACGACGTAGCGCTGTGCATGTATCACGACCAGGCACTCATTCCGATCAAGACGCTTGCTTTCGATCACGCGGTCAACGTCACGCTCGGCCTTCCTTTCGTGCGCACTTCGCCGGATCACGGCACCGCCTTCGACATCGCCGGCACCGGCGCTGCCGATTCCGCGAGTCTCGTCGCGGCGCTGCGCCTCGCGGGACGGCTCTCGCTGGCGGACAGCTCGCTGCCGCTGCCAGCGTCGTGACCGCGGCGCCGGATGGCCTGCCGCCATTGCGCGAAGTCATTCGCCGCCATGGTCTCATCGCCAGAAAATCTCTTGGACAAAATTTCCTGCTCGATCTCAACCTCGCCGCGCGGATCGGGCGCGCGACCGGAGAGCTGGCAGGCGTGACAGTATTGGAAATCGGCTCGGGGCCGGGCGGCCTAACCCGGGCGCTGCTGGCGCTCGGAGCCGCCCGCGTGATCGCGGTCGAGCGCGATGTGCGGGCGATTGCGGCGTTGCAGGAGATCGCCGACCATTACCCCGGCCGGGTCGATATCGTTACCGCGGATGCACTCGCATTTGATCCCCGGCTCCGCCTCGAGCAAAGCCCGGTGCGCATCATCGCCAATCTGCCCTACAACATCGCCACGGCTTTGCTCGTTGGTTGGGTCTCCGTCGAGCCGTGGCCGCCCTGGTACGATGCCGCCGTCCTGATGTTTCAGCGCGAGGTCGCCGAACGCATCGTCGCCGCGCCCGGCTCGAAAAGCTACGGTCGGCTGTCCGTGCTGGTGCAATGGCGCTGCGAGGCGCGTATTCTTTTTGACGTCAATCCCTCGGCCTTCGTCCCACCGCCGAAAGTCACGTCCTCGCTGGTTCGTTTGCTGCCGCGGGCGGCGCCGCTGACCTGCGATCGCTCGCTCCTTGAGACGGTAACCCAGGCGGCGTTTGGGCAACGGCGCAAGATGCTGCGCCAAAGCCTGCGCTCGCTCGGCGCCGATGTGCCGGCACTTCTGTCGAGCGCCGGCCTTTCCCCGACGGCGCGGGCCGAAGACATCCCCGTCGCCGGCTTTGTATCGCTGGCGCGGGCTCTCGCCGCGCAGCGCGGTCTCGGGCATGATGTCGAAGCAGACGCCGCCGGAGGAGCAAAGCAACCATGACTAACATGCGCCGCCAGTCGCTCGTTGCCTACGGGCAACCCCTCTGCGAAACCGTCATTGACTGCCCCACCCCGCGCGGCAGCGAAGTGCTGGTGCGCATCGAGCGCTGCGGCGTGTGTCATTCCGATCTGCATCTGCAGGACGGCTATTTTCTGCTCGGCGGCGACAAGCAACTCGACGTCACCGCCGGCCGCACGCTGCCATTCACGCTTGGTCACGAGATCGCCGGCGTGATCGAGAGCGTGGGGGACGAAGCCGGCGGCGCGACCGTCGGCCACCGCGTCGCGGTCTACCCCTGGATCGGCTGCGGCACCTGTCCGGCTTGCTTGGGCGGCGAAGAGAACCTGTGCTCCAACCACCGTCATCTCGGCATCGCCGTCGATGGCGGATTCGCCACCCATGTCCTCGTCCCTCACCCGCGCTATCTGCTGGACTATGCACCGCTGTCGGCGGCGTTTGCCGGACCGCTGATGTGCTCCGGCTTGACCGCCTATGCGGCGCTCAAGCGGTTGACGAACCGACCCGAACGCGGCCCGCTGCTGCTCGTCGGGCTCGGCGGAGTCGGCATGATGGGCTTGGCGATTGCCCGGGCACTGTTTCGCGAGCCGCCGCTGGTCGCCGACATCGATGCCGAGAAGCGCAACGCCGCCATCGCGGCCGGCGCGTTGCGCAAGCCTTCGATCCGTCCGATCCGCAAGCGCGTAAGGCGGTGATGACCGCAACGGGCGGCGGCGTGCTCGCGGTCTGCGATTTCGTCGGCTCGGAGAAATCGCTCCAATTCTCGACCGGCGTGCTGGCGCGCGGTGGCAAGGTCGTGGTGACGGGACTGCTGGGCGGGAACTTTTCAATGGCCGCCGCCATGTTCGCCATCAAGGCAATGACGATCGAGGGAACGCTAACCGGCACGCTGGCCGAGGCGCGCGAACTGCTCGACTTGGCGCGTGCCAACAAGATCGCGCCGATCCAGACCCACGAGCGCCCGCTCAGCGAAGCGCAGTCGGCACTCGAGGATTTGCGCGCCGGCCGCATCGTCGGTCGCACCGTGCTGTCGGCTTGAGAAGAATTAGTTAACCTGAAGAGATCAGGAGTGGACCCGCTTTTTCTTACGAGCCGGGAATGATTGCGTCAGACCGGAAGCGGCGCCTTGGCGGAGCCGTCGTCGCCGGGGAGTTCACCGGCATCCCGGGCAACGAACCACCCCCAGAAGAGCACGACAAAAACCGCCCCGATCACTCCGCCGCAAGCGATCACGCTCATAATGTTGCCGGCCGTCCACCCGGCGCCCAGCAACGCCCCCGCGACCAGCGGGCCGACGATCTGGCCGAAACGGCCCATGGCCATGCCCCAGCCAACGCCGGTGGATCGGATCGGCGTCGGATAGATAATTGCCGCCAGCGCAATTGCGCCGCCCGTCCCCACCCCCATGAACAGACCGATCAGCCCGATGAAGGTCGCCGCGAGCGCGACCGACGATGCCCCGTAGCCCAATCCCACGGTCGCCGCGGTGCCGAGCAGAAAAGCCGGAAACAATACGCGCAAAATTCCAAAGCGCTCGATGAGCCGCCCTGCGGTCGACTGGCCGATAAAGCCGCCGAGACCGTTGAACGCAATCACAAAGGCGGTCTGCGCCGCCGGAATGCCGTTAAGCCGCAACAAAGCCGGCGTCCATAGCGTGGCCACTGTGAGTACTCCAAATCCCATAAAAAACGGGACCCACAGGAAAACCGTTCCAAGCGCGCGACCGTCGGTGAACAAATGCCGGATGGAGGCACCCGGCAAGCGTTTTTCGTCAACAACAAAACTTGAGTCCTCGCGCACAAGAGCAAAGCGGAAGCGGGCAACGATCCGTCGCACAGCCTCGGCGTCGTTGCGGCGGACCAGAAGAAACTTGATCAATTCCGGCAGGTAAAAGAGCAGCCATACGGCAAGAAAAAGCGGGGCCACGCCGCCGATATAGAAGATCGCCCGCCATCCCATCTGCGTTATCAGAAATGAATTCAGCAGCCCGCCCACCATCCCGCCCAGCGGAAACGCCGACCACATCAACGTCACCAGCGTCGCTCGCAACCGCGCGGGTGCGTATTCCGAGGTCAACGCGATGTAGCACGGCGTCGCCCCGCCGAGGCCCAGTCCCGCCAATAATCTGAAGATCATCAGCATGGGAACGGAATTGGCGAGCGCCGTCAGCACCGTGAAGACGGCAAAAAGCACAACGGCGACGATCAGCAGCCTCTTACGGCCCAGTCGATCCGCCAGCGGCCCAAATGAAGCGGCACCGATGGTCGCACCCAAAAGCGTCGAAGAGAAAATCGGTCCGAAATTGGCGATCTTGACGCCGAGCGTCTCGGCAATGAACGGTGCTGCGACACCGATCGACTGCGTATCGATGCCGTCGAACATGCTGACCAGCGCGCAGCAAACAATGGTGCCGATCTGAAACCCGGTCAGCGAACCCTCGTCGATGAGGTGCGTGACATTCACTTCGTTGGTTGAACGCGGCATTTGCATCATTGCAGAGCCAGGCCTCATAACTTCGCTTGCAGAGCGCGCACAAATGCGGAAAGACCGATCTGTCGCTCGCGCTTGAGCCGTTCGGCCGCGAGGATCGCGCGCACTTCGGCAAATGCCTCATCCTTGTCGTGGTTGACGATGACATAGTCGTATTCGGGCCAATGGCTCATCTCACCCGCAGCCTTGGCCATGCGCGCGCCGATGATGTCGCGACTGTCCTGGGCGCGGCGTTCGAGCCGACGCTCCAGTTCCTTGACCGTAGGCGGCAGGATGAAGACGCTGACCAGATCGTCGCGCGCCTTCTCGCGCAGCTGCTGCGTGCCCTGCCAATCGATGTCGAAGAGGACATCGCGGCCCCTTTGCAACGCCTTTTCCACCGGCAACCGCGGCGTGCCGTAGCGATGACCGAAGACTTCGGCCCATTCCAGAAGCCGGTTCGATTTCACCATGGCCTCGAAGCGGGCAAGGTCGATGAAATGATAATCGCTTCCATCGACCTCGCCGCGGCGCTGCGGCCGCGTCGTCACCGACACCGAAAGCTCAACATTGCGATCGGCTTTCAGCAACATGCGCGAAAGCGTGGTCTTGCCGGCGCCCGAGGGCGAAGACAAAACGAGCATGAGACCGCGACGCGCGATCCTCGTTTGCTTTCGCTGCCCGCGCGCCATGTCCTATTCCACGTTCTGGACCTGTTCGCGGAATTGCTCCACCGCGGCCTTGAGCTCCAAGCCGATATTGGTGAGCTCGACATCGTTGGCCTTGGCGCACAGCGTATTGGCTTCGCGGTTGAGTTCCTGCGCGAGAAAATCCAAGCGGCGGCCGATCGGTCCGCCCTGCCCGATGAGCAACTGCGCTTGCGCGACGTGTGCCGCCAGGCGGTCAAGCTCCTCACGCACGTCAGCCTTGGTCGCGATCAGGATCGCCTCCTGATGCAGCCGGTCCGGATCGAAGCGGTCGGACTGCGCCAACAGCGCGGCGACCTGTTCGGCAAGCCGTACGCGGATAGCCTCAGGCCGGCGGCCGGGCGTAAGCTCGGCGCGCTCGGCAAGCGCGGCGATTTCGCCCAGGCGCGCGGCCAGCACGCGGCCAAGTGCGACGCCTTCGTGCCGGCGCATCTCGACCAGCGCGCCGAGCACCTCGGCGAAGCCGGCAAGCACAGCCGTCTCGGCGCCACGCCTTTCGTCCTCGCGTTCTTCGACCTCGCCGACTTCCATGACGCCTTTGAGCGCGAGCAGGCCGTCGAGTGACGGCGGCGATGCCTCGATGCGCGCTGCAAGCTGCCGCATCGTGGTCAACACAGCCTCGAGTACGGTTGCGTTGACGCCTACAACCGGCAGGACGCCGATGCGCTCCACCGTCAGGTTCGCTTGGACGGAGCCGCGTGCAAGTCTCTCGGCGGCATGGGCGCGGGCCGGCACCTCGATCACATCCCAGCCGGGCGGCAGGCGGAGCCGCAGATCGAGACCCTTGCCGTTGACCGACTTGACTTCCCAAGCCCAGGCATATGAGCCGGTGACGCCATGGCCGCGAGCAAAGCCTGTCATGCTCGACAGCACCATGGAACGCATTCCCCCCCGGGTCGGAAAATTCCGAAAAATTCGCGCCGAACTTAGCGGCGGCCCTCAGCCGTCACAAGGGCCGACCACGGCATATTGGTGCGCCGCATCTGAAACAGCGCTGGATTTCGACAGACTAGTGCGTCGTTTGTGTGCTTTGGGTGTGATGACCGGACGAGCGGCGCTGCGGCGGCGCAGGAGCAGACGGCGCCGGAGCGACTGGCGGCGATGAAACCAATTGGGCGTCCGGCGAAGCCTGATCCTTCGGATCGGCTTCGAGCTGCCGCAGGCGCGCGACGTTCTTCTGATGTTGCTCGTAGGTTTCTGCGAAGGCATGGCCACCGGTGCCGTCGGCGACAAAATAAAGTTCGCGCGTGCGTGCCGGGTTGGCCGCAGCCTCAATCGAAGCGCGGCCGGGATTGGCGATCGGTCCGGGCGGCAGTCCTTCGATCTGGTAAGTGTTGTAAGCCGTCGGCTGATCGATCTCGCTCTTCATGATCGGCCGCCCGAGCGTTCCCTTGCCGCCGACCAGCCCGTAGATGATGGTCGGGTCCGATTGCAGCTTCATTTTCTGTTTGAGCCGGTTGACGAATACCGCCGCCACGCGCGTGCGCTCATCGGGCTTGCCGGTCTCCTTTTCAACCAGAGACGCGAGGACAACGAGCTGATCCGGCGTTTTGATCGGCAGATCGGGAGAGTGCCGGTCCCATATCTCCTTGAGTACCCGCTGCTGTGCCTGCTGCATACGCTGGATGATCTGCTCGCGCGTCGTACCGCGGGTGAAATTATAGGTGTCGGGCAAGAGGCTGCCTTCGCGCGGGACCTCCTTGATGTTTCCCGTCAGCACGTCGTCGTCCAAGAGTTCGTGCGACGATCTGCTCGGAGGTCAAACCTTCGGGGATGGTGAACTGATGCGACACCACGCGGCCGTCAACAATGGTCGCGACCACGTCCCGCAAGCTGGCATGGGCCTTGAACTGATATTCGCCGGCCTTGAGGTCTTCGCGCGCCTTGAGCACGAGCACGCCGCCGACAAACACCCAGGGTTGATCGATGACGCCTTCATGCATAAGCACATCGGCAATGTCGCGGATGCCGGAGCCGCGCGGGATATTGACGACGCGGTCCTCCGGTAACGGGCCCGGAGCATCGAAGCGCTGCTTGCCGATGACGAGCGCGACGCCGGCCATGATCGCGAGAAGCACAAAGATGCTGATGATGGCGTTGCCGATAACAACAAATGGATGCCGCACACTCTTGGAGCGGCGGGTCGGCATTGCGACGGCGTCTGGCTCGAGTGCCGTCCGTGGGCTGCGCGGCGTGATCGGTTTAGGATTTTTCGCGCTCATCGGGGCCGCGCCAATGCCGTTCACCAGCCGCCCCGACAGTGGCGGATACGGCTCGCCCGCGCCAGCTGCCGCTCTACCAGTTTCCCGCGCGTTTGGCGCGACGGCGCGTGCCGACATTGGCCTGCTCGACTGAGCAGTGGGGGGCACGCCGCCACCACCATTGCTCGGCCGCTCCGCTGCATCCTTGGGCGGCTTGGCAGCGCCAGGCGTGCCGGCGGGCGGATTCTGCGCGACGCCAACGTTTTTCGCCGAGGTGGTCGCGCCCGATCCCGCGCCAGGTGCCGGTGTCTGTGCCTGCGGCCCCGATTTCGCTTTTGTTGAAGATTCCGCTGCCGCGACTGTGCCGCGGGCGCTCGATACCGGCCTCTCGGCGGGACGCGCCGGTGCCGCAGGCGGAGCTGCCTTAGGGCGGTCGCCGCCACTGGGCGGCGGGGGATTAGGGTCGGTCACCGCCGCATGTCCACGTTACATTTGTTCACGATCAGCGAAAGAGCGAGCCAGCCAGCGCAAGCGCGCCGTTCGCTCACATCCGCCCATGGCTTGGATGGTGGGCTTACAGTAAATCGCAGGCGAGTGCGGAACAAATATGGCGGAACGGTGATTGGCGGCACTATTCGGGTACCCGACGGAACACGAGGGAGGCGTTGGTGCCGCCAAAACCGAACGAGTTTGAGAGCGCAACATTGACACTGCGCTTGCGCGGCTTGTGCGGCACGAGGTCGATGGCGGTGGCGACGGAAGGGTTGTCGAGATTTAGGGTTGGCGGAACCACCTGATCGCGAATCGCGAGCAGGCAGAAGATCGCCTCGACAGTGCCGGCCGCTCCGAGCAGATGGCCGATCGAAGATTTCGTTGACGACATGCTGATGTTAGCGGCGGCATTGCCGACCAGTCGCTCGACGGCCTTAAGCTCAATCTCGTCGGCGTATGTCGATGTGCCGTGGGCATTAATGTAGTCAATCTCCGCCGGCGAAATCTCGGCGCGGCGGGTCGCGGCCTTCATGCAGCGGAGTGCGCCATCGCCGTCCTCGGCCGGTGCCGTGATATGGAACGCGTCGCCCGAGAGGCCATAGCCGATAAGTTCGCCGTACATGCGGGCACCACGCCGCTTGGCGTGATCGTACTCTTCGAGCACCACAACGCCCGCGCCCTCCCCCATCACGAACCCATCGCGATCGCGGTCATACGGTCGCGAGGCGTGCTCGGGAGTGTCGTTGAAGCCGGTCGACAGCGCTCGGCATGCGGCAAACCCAGCGATCGAGATGCGGCTGACCGGCGATTCTGTTCCACCGGCGACCATTACGTCGGCATCCCCAAGCGCAATAAGTCTCCCCGCGTCGCCGATGGCGTGAGCGCCGGTCGAGCAGGCGGTGACCACGGAGTGATTCGGCCCCTTCAACGAATGCGCGATTGATACGTAGCCGGACGCAAGATTGATGATCCGCCCGGGAATAAAGAATGGCGATACACGGCGCGGACCGCGGTCGCGCAAGGTCACGGCCGTTTCCGCGATGCCCTCGATGCCGCCGATACCGGAGCCAATCAGGACGCCGCTTGTAATCTGATCGTCATACGTGCGGGGGTGCCAGTCGGCGTCATCGAGCGCTTGTTTCGCTGCGCCCATAGCAAAGACGATGAAGTCGTCGACCTTGCGCTGTTCCTTCGGTTCCATCCACTGATCGGGATTGAAGGTTCCATGCGAGCCATCCCCGCGGGGAATTTGGCCAGCGATCTGACAGGCAAGATCGGAGACTTCGAATTTTTCGATGCGTCTGATCCCGCTTTCGCCAGCGAGCAGGCGCTGCCACGTTTGCTCGACGCCGCTGGCGAGCGGCGTCACCATGCCAAGGCCAGTAACAACGACGCGTCTCATCGCCGCCGCTCCCGGCAGACGCTTTGGCCAATGCCGTGTCCGGAAAACCTGCCGCGACAATGCCCAGCCGCGCGTGACCGCATGCCGACGTCACCGCTCGACTTCCGATGCATGCAGCGTCGCAGGTCGGCGCCCGCAATCAGCTCTTCGCGTTTTTTTCCAGGAACTTGATGGCGTCGCCCACGGTCAAAATCGTTTCCGCAGCGTCGTCGGGAATCTCGCAACCAAATTCCTCCTCGAAGGCCATGACGAGTTCGACCGTGTCGAGGCTGTCGGCGCCGAGGTCGTCGATGAAACTGGCGTTTTCAGTCACCTTGTCGGGCTCGACGCCAAGATGCTCCACGACGATCTTCTTCACCCGCTCGCCAATATCGCTCATCGTTTCCAACCTCTTCTTTCAACGCGACCCGATCAATTACAATTCGGCCCCGTCGTGGGCGACGGCCGCGGGTCGACAGCGATCAGAGGCGGACGTTCACTGCCCCCGCTCTCCGGCTTTCCAGCTCCCCCAGCCAAGTCACGGTCGGTTACCACACTTCCGTAGCGTTGGCCAGCGCGGCAGCACCGCCTCGCGGTGCTCTCTATGGCCTTCAAATCATGGCCATTCCGCCATTCACATGCAACGTCTGACCGGTCACATAGCCGGCTTCGTTGGCGGCAAGGAAGGCGACCGCGGCCGCCACTTCCTCGGTCGTCCCGGGACGATTGGCCGGGATTTTTGCGAGGATCGTTTCGCGCTGTTTGTCGGTCAGCTTCTCAGTCATCGGCGTGATGATGAAACCGGGCGCGACGCAATTGGCGGTAACGCCGCGCTTCGCATATTCTTGCGCGATCGATTTGATCATTCCGGTCATACCGGCTTTGGCCGCAACGTAATTAGCTTGCCCGGGATTTCCGGTCGCCCCCACCACCGAGGTAATGGCGATGACGCGCCCGAAACGACGGCGCATCATGCCGCGCACCGCAGCCCGCGCGAGGCGGAACGTGGCAGTGAGATTGACGGTCATGACCTGGTCCCAATCGTCATCGCGCAGCTGGACAAAAAGATTATCTCGCGTCAGTCCGGCATTGGCGACGAGCACGTCGAGCTGGCCCATCGCCGCTTCAGCCTGCGGAACCAGGGCATCCGTTTCGGCGGCGTCTGCGAGATCGCACGGCAGAACGTAGGCGCGGTCACCGAGCTCGCCGGCAAGCCGGTCGAGGACGTCGCGCCGGGTGCCGGAGATGGCGACCGTAGCGCCCTGTTTGTGCAGGACCCGCGCGATGCTGCCGCCGATCGGGCCGGTAGCTCCCGTGATCAACGCGGTCTTTCCATCAAGTTCAAACATAACCGTCCTCGTGAACGCGCAAAGTTTAACGGTGCGCAGCCTTGAACCGAGCGATGTCCTCGGGCGTGCCGATCGCAGATGCATCAGCCGTCTCGGCGATGCGCTTGATCAAACCGGTCAGCACTTTGCCGGCGCCGACTTCATAGAACACGGTCACACCCTTTTGCGCCATGAACAGAACCAATTCACGCCAGCGAACCGTGCCGGTCACCTGCTCGACCAAACAGCGTATGATGACCGCTGGGTCGCGGACCGGCTGCGCCAACACATTGGCGACGAGCGGCACGCGGGGCGGCTTGACGACCACGGCGGCCAACGCCGCAGCCATCGCATCCGCCGCCGGCTGCATCAATGTGCAGTGGAAAGGCGCTGAGACCGGCAACATCATCGCCCGTTTTACACCCTTCGCCTTTGCAATCTCGACGGCGCGCTCGACGCCCGACTTTTCACCTGACAATACCACCTGCCCGCCGCCATTGTCGTTCGCCGCCGTGCAGACGCCAGAGCCCATAGCAGCGGCGGCAATCGCCTCCGCTTCGTCGAATTTAACGCCGACAAGCGCGGCCATGGCGCCGACGCCAACCGGCACCGCCTTTTGCATGGCGCGGCCACGAATCCGCAGCAGCCGCGCCGCGTCCGTGACGGTGAGCGAGTGCGCGGCGGCGAGCGCCGAATATTCTCCGAGCGAGTGGCCGGCGACGAAAGCCGCATCACGCCCGAGATCGACGCCAGCTTCCGTTTCGAGCACCCGCAGCACCGCGATCGAGACTGCCATGAGGGCCGGCTGCGCATTTTCGGTAAGAGTGAGCTTGTCTGCCGGACCGTTCCAAATAATGTCGCTGAGTTTTTCGCCAAGCGCCGCGTCGACTTCCTCGAAGACCTGACGCGCCGCCACGAAGCTGTCGGCGAGAGCCTTGCCCATGCCGACGGATTGGCTGCCTTGGCCGGGAAAAACGAAAGCGATTGCCATTGCTTGCCCCTAAGGAGGGGGGGAAAGACACCGCGTTCACGGCCATGTCAAGTCAGGAGGTGCGGTAACCAAGCGACAACCGAGAGTCGGTAATCTCGATCAAACCTAGGCCCACAGGCCAAAGGTGACTGTTTACGCGGCTGCTCCCAATGCACCCATTTTCACCGGTCACCGAAGCTGAGCTTGCTCGCGCCCGCCAGGATCCCGCGTTCCGGCAGAAGCTTTTGACGCGAAACCTTGAGATCCTTCTCGGCAGACTGCAGAAACAGCGCCAGGCGCCCTCCTCCGGGACCGCCACACAGATGCGCGAGGGCGTAACGCTTGCCGTGCGGCTTGCGGAGCTGATCCAGGCCGCCGCCGGCCCGTCCCACCGTTCCTGATCCGTCTTGCCTTTCCCCGCGGGCCGCGTATAACGCCTTTTTTCCGCTCGACCCCGGCCGGGGGCTGAACGGACGGCCGCATGAGTTGAGTACTATCTTGCGGTAGGACCGATTGGTCCGGCGTCCCGTGTTCCCGCCTTCAGAGCATTCGAGCCTTTCCCGAAGGGTTCGAGGGGCTTCGCGCCAGGAGCGAGCGAGGACAAAGAAGGAAAGGGCATCTATGTCGCTCTATGAGCACATCTACCTTGCGCGCCAGGACGCTAGCGCGCAGCAGGTGGAAGAACTAACCGCGCATTTGAAAAGCGTCGTCGAAGGACTGGGCGGTTCGATTGCCAAAACCGAATATTGGGGCGTGAAGTCCTTGTCTTATCGGCTGCGCAAGAACCGAAAGGCGCATTTCACCTTGATGAACATCGACGGTCCGCCTGCCGCAATCAATGAGATCGAACGGCTGGAGCGCCTGAACGAAGATGTGTTGCGTTATCTGACAATTAGGGTCGACGAGCACGAGCAAGGCCCGTCGGCAATGATGCGCCGGGCCGAACGAGACCGCGATCGCGACGACCGGCGGGGCGACCGCGGCGATCGATTTGACCGCGGCGACAGAGGAGACCGGCCGCGCGATCGCGATCGGCGGCCGCGCGAGGTCTCTGACGAAACTGAAGCGCCCTTGGCGACGGAGGAATGACCATGGCCATGTCACCGCAATCCGGCGGGGCGCGCCGGCCGTTCTTCCGCCGCCGCAAGAGTTGCCCGTTCTCGGGCGCCAACGCGCCGAAGATCGACTATAAGGACGTCAAGCTGCTGCAGCGCTTCGTATCGGAACGCGGCAAAATCGTCCCGAGCCGCATCACCGCGGTATCGGCAAAAAAACAACGCGAACTCGCCCAGGCTATCAAGCGTGCGCGCTTCCTTGGGCTGCTTCCTTACATGATCCGCTGAGCAAGGAGAGATCGAGATGGAAGTGATCTTGCTCGAACGGGTGCCGAGACTGGGCCAAATGGGCGAGGTGGTGCGGGTCAAGGACGGCTTCGCCCGCAATTTCCTGTTGCCGCGCGGCAAAGCGCTGCGCGCCACCACGGAAAATCGTACGCGGTTTGAAACAATGAAGAGCGAGCTGGAGGCACGCTCGCTCGCGCTCAAAGGTGAGGCGGGCCAAGTCGCCGAGAAGGTTGACGGCAAAAGCTTTACGGTAATCCGCCAAGCCTCGGAAACGGGTCAGCTGTTCGGATCGGTTTCGCCGCGCGACCTCGTCGGCCTTCTGACGACGGCCGGTTTCGAGGTGAACCGCGGTCAGATCGCGCTCAACGCGCCGATCAAGACGATTGGCCAGCACAAGGTTCAACTATTATTGCATCCGGAAATCGAGACATCGATTACCGTCATTGTCGCTCGCAACAACGAGGAAGCAGCGCGCATCGAGCGCGGCGAGGACATTACGCGGCTGCGCGAAGAGCCGACCGCCGAAGAAGCCGCGGTGCTTGCGGCGGAGGCGTTCTTTGAGCCTGAGGCGGCGGAATCGCTGCGGGCCCGCGAAGGTGCCGAAGCCGCCGAAGGCGCGGCACCGACCGACCAGAGTTAGTTGCGGCGCAGAACTATTCTAAATCTCAGTCGGGAATGTCGTCGCGCGGTACCGGCGCACCTTCGCCGGGTTCGCCTGCCGAAACGGCCGGCGTGGCCGCAGCCGCTGGCGAACTCGGGCTCGCTTCCTGGACCGGCGCCTCGCTCGGAGCAGGATCCGCCACTACTGCAGTGGGTACATGGGCAACCGCGGCAGGCGCTTCCGTCGGTGACGTTTTCGGCTCCTTGCGGTGGCTTCTTGAGACGGTCGCCGACCGCGGCTCCGGAGCCATGATGCTCGGCTGCTCGGGCGGGTTGGTCTCATCTTGCGGCTTGACCGCATCGTCAGCCGGCCGCTGCAGCTTGGCGGTGGCAGGCGCGCCCTCGTCGGGCTTTGCCGGTTGCCGCCCCTGGTGCTTTGCCGGCTTCGGCTCCTCAGCCGAAGCGGTTGCTGGCGTGCCGTCGTCAGGCTTTGCGGATTGCCGGGCCTGCCGTTTTGCCGGCTTTTGCTCTGCCGGCTTCGGCTCCTCGGCGGAAGCGTTGGCATGCTCGGCCGCCGGCTTCTGGCCGCGCCCTTGCGCCGCGGCCCCGATCGGCTCGCTACCCCGCCCACCGAGAACATAGGCCGCCAACGCAGCCGCCTGATCGCGGCTCGTCGTGTAGTGCTCGCGGAGGAAATCGGTAAGCGTTGCAGTATTCTTGCTGTTAGCGAGCCCGTGTGCGGCCTTGTGGCACTCGGCGCAGTCGCTGGCGAAGATCTGCGCGGCAGACTTGCCCTGGTCGAGATTGGTTTGAGCGTGCGCAATAGCTGGCACGAGTACGGCAAGCAGGCCGATTGTGGGCGCAAAACCCCGGATCACCCTAAGCTCCCTCAAGTCGTCGATACGTTGGCCGGTCACTCCTTACCCCAAAACCTGCCAAATGTGACTCGCGTTTCGCAGGGCCTTCGGGAGACCTCGTCGCCTGCATTGCTGGTCAACGAGGATTTTGTTTTAATGACGGCAAGGGGAATAGCGCTGCTGGCCCACGGCTTTGACCGCGCGGGTTGGCCGGCGAGCGCGGGGCTTAATGACGCGTTGTCCGTCAGTTCCGACGCGGCGCGGCAGGTAGTGCGTGGAGGCGACGTTGGATCGGTTGTTAGCGACATTCTTAAGGCGGTTTATCCGCCGCGGCTCTTTTACGGTCACCACGGCATCAGGCAATGCCTACACCTTCGGCGACGGCAGCGGGCCGCCCATTGCCGTGCGCTTCACCAACGCAAAAGCGCAACGCGGCGTCTTGCTCAATCCAGAGCTTCGACTGGGCGAAGCCTATATGGATGGCACGTTCGTCGTCGAGCAGGGCTCGATCGCCGACGTGCTCGCGATCCTGTTGCGGCAAGACCATATCGCCGCACCAACCTGGGCGCTGCCCGGACGGCTGGTACGCTATCTGTTCCGGCGGCTGCAACAGTTCAACCTGCGCTCCCGCGCGCGGCGCAATGTGGCGCACCATTACGACCTCGACGGCAGGCTCTACGCACTCTTCCTTGACGCCGACCAGCAGTATAGCTGCGCTTATTTCGAGGCTCCGAGAGAGTCGCTCGACGACGCCCAGCTCGCCAAAAAGCGCCACTTGGCGGCAAAGCTCCTTGTTGAGCCGGAGGCCAGCGTCCTCGATATCGGATGCGGCTGGGGCGGACTCGCCCTCTACCTCGCCGAGGTCGCCGGTGCGCACGTCACCGGCATCACGCTCTCGCAGGAGCAGCACGCTCGCGCGCAGCAGCGGGCGCTCGAGCGCGGCCGGGAGCAAGGACGCGATTTTCCGGCTCGAAGACTATCGCGATGTCGAAGGCCGCTTCGACCGCATCGTGTCGGTCGGCATGTTCGAGCACGTCGGCGTCGGCTTTTACGACACGTTCTTTCGCAAATGCGACCAGCTTCTCGACGACGATGGCGTTTTTCTCCTACATTCGATCGGCCGCAGCGGCACGCCGAGTGTCACCAACCCCTGGATCGCCAAATACATCTTTCCCGGAGGCTACATCCCGGCGCTGTCGGAAATATTGCCGGCAATCCAGCGCGCCCGACTTGTCGTCACCGACGTCGAAATCCTGCAACTCCACTACGCCGAAACGCTCAAAGCCTGGCGCGAGCGCTTCCTCGCCCACCGCGAGGACGTCGAACGGCTCTACGATCGACGCTTCGTACGGATGTGGGAGTTCTACCTGGCGTCTTCGGAAATGGCGTTTCGCGAGAGCGACATGGTGGTGTTCCAGATCCAGATGGCCAAGCGCAAAGGCGTGGTGCCGCAGACGCGCGACTACATCGGGCGCGAGGAAGCGCGGTTGCGTGCGATCGAATCCGGCTACTCCACGCCGCTGCGCCTTGCTGGAGAGTAGCGAGGTCGCAGTGCGCGCTGGAAAAGCGCCCGTCAAGAGCCTTTGCTGCATGTCAACGGCGTTGGCGCGGCGTGCAGTGGTTAGCGGGGAAAGCCGCAACAAGCATTTCCCATCCCGGCCCCGCTCGACTATCCACGAAGCGTTCGTGGTTTAAGTACAACGGTTGCGAATTTCCGAAGTGGCACTGTCGTAGTGGCGCTGTCGTTGAGTGATCCGCGATGTTGAGTCACCGCAAACTGGCTAATTTCTTGGCGGCCAACCCAAAATTGGCCACACGCGAACCACTTGATCGGGACCATGGCACTATTCGATTCGACCGCACGCAAGCAGGCTCCTGCGGAACCCACGTTCCGCATGCCGCCGCACAATATCGAGGCCGAGCAGGCGCTGCTCGGCGCGATCCTGGTCAATAACGAAGCGTTCTATCGCGTCTCCGATTTCCTTGAGCCGAAGCATTTCCTGGAAGCGATCCATCAGCGCATCTTCGAGCTTGCCGGCGGCCTGATCCGTGCCGGAAAACTGGCGACGCCAGTGACGCTCAAGACCTTCCTGCCGGTGGACCTCGACATCGCCGGGCTCTCCGTCAATCAATATCTGGCGCGGCTCGCCGCCGAGGCGACAACCATCATCAACGCCGAGGATTACGGCCGCACCGTCTACGATCTCTCGATCCGCCGCGACCTGATCACCATCGGCGAGGACATGGTCAATCTCGCCTACGACGCGCCGGTCGATGCGACGCCGCAGAGCCATATCGAAGACGCCGAGCGCAAGCTCTTCGAACTCGCCGAGACGGGACGCTACGAAAGCGGCTTTCAGCGATTTCGCCCAGGCGCTCACGACGGCGGTCGACATGGCCGCGCGTGCCTATCAGCGCGACGGCAAGCCTGTCGGGGCTCGCCACCGGCCTGACCGATCTCGATTCACGCATGGGCGGACTGCAGCAGTCCGACTTGATCATCCTTGCCGGCCGCCCGGGCATGGGCAAAACCGCGTTGGCGACGAACATCGCTTATAATGTCGCCAAGGCGTGGTCGGGCGAAGTTCGCGCCGACGGCAACATGGCGACCGTCAACGGCGGCATCGTCGGCTTTTTCTCGCTGGAAATGTCGGCCGAACAACTCGCGACCCGAATCATTTCCGAACAGACCGGCAATACCCTCGAACAAGATCCGCCGCGGCTCCATCGCCGAAGCCGATTTCGAGAAAATCAAGGACGTCTCGATCGAATTGCAAAACTTGCCGTTCTACGTCGACGAGACCGGCGGTCTGTCGATCGGCCAATTGGCGGCGCGCGCGCGCCGGCTCAAGCGCCAGCGCGGCCTCGATCTCCTGGTGATCGACTATATCCAGCTCCTGCAAGGAACGAGCCGCCGCTCCAGCGAAAACCGCGTGCAGGAAATCACTGAAATCACCACCCGGCTCAAGGCGCTCGCCAAGGAGCTCAACGTTCCGATCCTGCGCGCTCTCGCAATTATCGCGGCAGGTCGAGCAGCGCGAGGACAAACGGCCGCAGCTTGCCGATTTGCGCGAAGTCCGGCTCGATCGAGCAGGATGCCGACGTGGTGCTGTTCGTGTTCCGCGAGGAATACTACCACCAAATGCGCAAGCCGACGGAGAGCGAACTCGCGGGAAAAATTCGCCGAATGGCTGGCCGAAGGCGAGCGCGTCGACGGCAAAGCCGAAGTGATCATCGGCAAGCAGCGCCACGGCCCGACAGGCACGGTCGAATTGCAGTTCGACGCGGCCGTCACGCGTTTCGCCAATCTCGATACCGGGCATCGGCCGAGCGTTTTAGGCCGCCGCCTCACCGCGCTTTACCCCTGCCGCGGCGCCGGTCATAACGCGGGCCATGGCGCTTGCAGAACCCCTGCCCGACCCGGCGGGCCCGAACATCGACCCCGAGACCGGCGGGACGCTTACCATCGATCTTGACGCCGTCGAGGCGAACTGGCGTGCGCTGGCGCACCAACTCCTCACCGTCGAATGCGCCGCCGTGGTCAAAGCCAATGCCTATGGGCTCGGTCTCGAAGCGGTCACGGCAAAGCTCGCCAAGGCCGGCTGCAAGACTTTTTCGTGGCCGATATGGCCGAAGCCCGCCGCGCGCGAGCCCGGGCGCGGGAGGCCACAATCTACGTGCTCAATGGCTATTCGCCCGACGCAGCGGGCGCCTTCGCCGAGCTTAACGTGCAGCCGGTAATCAACTCTACGACCGAGTTGGCGGAGTGGGACGCTTTCGTCGCCGCCAATAACTGGCGCGGCGGTGCCGCCATCCACGTGGACACCGGCATGAACCGGCTGGGCATTTCCGCGGACGAAGCCGCGGCGCTGGCGCTCCGCGTGCAGCACGAGAAAATCACGGTATCACGCTTGTTGATGAGCCATCTCGCCTGCGCCGAAATCGCGGATCACCCGCGCAACGCCGGGCCAGATCCGGCTGTTTCGCGAGCTGCGCATGCTGTACCACGGCGTGCCCGCCTCGCTGGCCAATTCCTCGGGGATCTTCCTCGGCGAAACGGCGCATTTCGAAATGGCAAGGCCCGGCGCCGCTCTCTACGGCATCAATCCCACCCCCGGTCGCGCCAATCCGATGCGCGCCGTCGTGGAACTGACCGGGCGGATCCTGCAAGTGCGCAAGGTGCCGCCAGGCGAGACGGTAGGCTATGGCGCCGCGTGGACGGCACGCCGCGCCTCACGCATTGCCATCGTTGCGCTGGGCTACGCCGACGGACTGTTGCGTGCCGCCAGCGCCACCGACCGCAAGGGCGGCGGCGCGGCCATTATGGCGGGCGCACGCTGCCCGATCGCCGGTAATATTTCGATGGATCTGATTTGCGTGGACGTCACCGACCTTGCCGATGGAGCCGTCCGCCGCGGCGACATCGCGACGTTCATCGGCGAGCATATTCTTGTCGACGAGGTCGCCGCATCGGCCGGCACTATCGGCTACGAAATCCTCACCCGGCTCGGCCCGCGTCTGCCATTTGGTCTATCGGGGCGGTTGAGGTTACTTGAGATGGTCGCGCGCGCACAAAACTTCGTCTGCCAAAGCTGCGGTGCAGCCTCTGCGCGCTGGGCGGGCCGTTGCGACGCCTGCGGCGCTTGGAATACGCTCGTCGAGGAAGGCGCTGCGGCGCCGGCGCGCGCGGCGCGCAAGGGCCGCCTGTTCGTCATCGAGCCGCTCAAGGGCGAAGCCCTCGAAACGCCGCGGCTTTCCTCGGGCGTCGCCGAATTCGACCGGGTCACCGGCGGCGGTCTGGTGCGCGGCTCGGTGCTGCTTCTTGGCGGCGACCCCGGCATCGGCAAATCGACGCTGTTGATCGAAGTCGCCGCCGCTTACGCGCGCCGTGGTCAGCGCGCGGTTTATATCTCGGGCGAGGAAGCCGTCGCGCAGGTGCGGCTGCGCGCCGAGCGGCTCGGCCTTGCCGAAGCGGCGGTCGAGATTGCGGCGGAGACCTCGGTCGAGGACATCGTGGCGACGCTGTCGCAAGGGCGGGCGCCGCAACTCGCTGGTTATCAATTCAATCCAGACCATGTGGACGCAAACCGTCGATGCCGCGCCCGGTACGGTGACACAGGTGCGCGGCTCGGCGGGCGAGCTGATCCGTTTCGCCAAGCGCACCGGCGCCGCCGTCATCCTGGTCGGCCACGTCACCAAGGACGGACAGATCGCGGGCCCCGCGTCGTCGAGCACATGGTCGACGCCGTGCTTGTCGTTCGAAGGCGAAGGCTCGCAGCAATTCCGCATCCTGCGCGCCATCAAGAACCGCTTCGGCCCGACCGACGAGATCGGCGTGTTCGAGATGACCGGCGCCGGACTTGCGCGAAGTCGCCGAATCCCTCCGAGCTATTCCTCTCCGAACGCGAACTCGGCAGCGCCGGCACCGCGGTCTTCGCCGGGATCGAGGGAACGCGGCCGTTGCTGGTGGAAATCCAGGCCCTGGTGGCGCCAACCTCGCTCGGCACGCCGCGCCGCGCCGTCGTCGGTTGGGACCCGAGCCGCCTGTCCATGGTGCTCGCGGTGCTCGAGGCGCATTGCAGCGTCCGCCTCTCCGGCCACGACGTCTATCTCAACGTTGCCGGAGGGTTGCGCATTACCGAGCCGGCAGCCGATGTTGCCGCCGCCGCCGCTTTGGTGTCCTCGCTCGCGCATGCGCCATTGCCGGCGGATGCCGTCTATTTCGGCGAAGTGTCGCTGTCAGGCGCGGTACGGCCGGTGGCGCAGACAGCGGCGAGGCTCAAGGAAGCGCAGAAACTCGGCTTCGCCCGAGCGATCGTCCCCGAAGCCGCCCGCGCCGAGGCCCCCGAGGGCTTCTCACTCGCCACCATTGGCACGCTTGCCAACCTCGTGGTCGACATCGCGCGGGACGGCACGCCGGCGCTGCGGCGCGTGGGCCGTCAGGATAGTTGACCGGATTTGCCCACCACCGCTGCATTTCTACGCTGCAGTTAACGACAAAAATCGGGGCTGTTGAGCGCCCGACAAGGCGGATGACGGCGCCGCCCGGCCCGGCTATACACGCAGCCGACCTTTGCGATCGCGCCCCCGCCTCCCGTTAATAAGGCCGGATCAGCCAGCAGCGAGCGGACAGCAGACCATGCCGATCACCCTGCTCGACATCGTGCTTATCGTGGTGATGCTGATCTCGGGGCTGCTCGCCATGGTGCGCGGCTTCATGCGCGAGGTGCTATCGATCATAGCGTGGGTATTAGCCGCCGGGGCGACCTTATATTCGTATTCCAAGCTTTTGCCGTTCGCCAAACAGTACTTCAATAACGACATTGTCGCCGCGGTCGCCGTCATCGGCGGTGTCTTTCTGATCACGCTGCTGGTGGTCTCGGTCCTGACCGTCAAAATCTCGGACATGGTGCTCGACAGCAGCGTGGGCGCGCTGGATCGCACGCTTGGCTTCCTGTTCGGGCTTGCCCGCGGCCTGGTGATCGTGGTCGTGGCCTTCATGTTCTTCACCTGGCTCGTTCCCGATCGCAGCCAGCCAGAATGGGTGAAAGCCGCCAAATCGCGGGTTGTCCTGACCGGGACCGGGCAATGGCTGATGTCCATGTTGCCGGAGGACCCTGAAGCCACCATCTTGAAGAAGTTGAAGCGGCCGCGGCCGGAGGAAACCGATACTCCCGGACACCGCGCCGGATCAGCATGGCGAACTTGACAAACCCGCCGAAGCTCGCGCCGGAACTGCGGTAATTGCTCTAGCTCGGGCGAATCGTGCATTGAGAGATTGCGGGCCGATGACCATGACCGAACCTGGCCTTCTCGATCTCGATGACGATCGGCTGCGTGAAGAATGCGGCGTATTCGGCATTTTCGGTCATCCCGATGCCGCCGCGATCACGGCGCTCGGCCTGCACGCCCTGCAGCATCGCGGCCAGGAGGCCGCCGGCATCGTCTCCTTTGACGGCAAGCGATTTCATTCCGAGCGCCGCCTCGGCCTCGTCGGCGATGCCTTTTCCGGCCGTGAAGTGATCGATCGGCTGCCGGGCAACGCCGCGGTCGGCCATGTGCGCTATTCGACGACCGGCGAAACCATCCTGCGCAACGTGCAGCCGCTGTTCGCTGAGCTCAATGCCGGCGGTTTTGCGGTCGGTCACAACGGCAACCTCACCAACGGCCTGACGCTGCGCCGCCAGCTCGTGCGCGAAGGCGCCATGATGCAGTCGACGACCGACACGGAGGTGATCCTGCATCTCGTTGCGCGCTCGCACCGCAACCGTTTCGTCGATCGTTTCATCGAAGGGCTGCGCATGCTTGAAGGCTCCTATGCCTTCGTCGGCCTCACCAACAAGAAACTGGTCGGCGCCCGCGATCCGCTGGGCATTCGGCCGCTGGTGCTCGGCAAACTGGACGGCTGCCCGATCCTTGCCTCGGAAACCTGCGCGCTCGACATGATCGGCGCGCAATACGTGCGCGACGTGGAGAACGGCGAGGTTCTCGTTTTCGACGAGGACGGCGCGCATTCGCATAAGCCGTTCCTGCCGATGCCGCCGCGCCCCTGCATCTTCGAATACATCTACTTCTCGCGGCCGGACTTCGATCATCGGCGGCCGCAGCGTCTACGATGTGCGCAAGACCTGCGGCGCCGAATTGGCGCGTGAGGCGCCGGCCGCCGCCGACGTGGTGATCCCGGTTCCGGATTCCGGGGTGCCCGCGGCGATTGGCTATGCGCAAGCATCCGGCATCCCCTACGAGCTCGGCATCATCCGCAACCACTATGTCGGCCGCACCTTCATCGAACCGACGCAGCAAATCCGCGCAGCTCGGCGTGCGGCTCAAGCACAGCGCCAACCGCGCCGTAGTCAAAGGCAAGCGCATCGTCCTGATCGACAACTCGATCGTCCGCGGAACGACATCGGTGAAGATCGTGCAGATGATGCGCGATGCCGGCGCCCGCGAAGTGCATTTCCGTATCGCTTCGCCGCCGATCACCCACCCCGACTATTACGGGATCGATACACCCGAAAAGGACAAGCTCCTGGCCGCCACCCACGATCTCGAAGGCATGCGAAAATTCATCGGCGCCGATTCGCTTGCCTTCCTCTCGGTCGACGGCATCTATCGCGCCATGGGCGAGAAAGGGCGCGATCCGGTGCGGCCGCAATTCACCGATCATTGCTTCACCGGCGAATACCCGACCCCACTCACCGACCGCACGGCGCAGGACGCCCCGCCGCATCAACTGTCGCTGCTCGCCGAGGCGAGCTGATTTCGCCTTATCGCAAGGACGCCCAGAGAAAGACCAGCGTCGCCGCGAACCCCAACGCAGTTCGAACGGCGTGCAGTGTGGCCCATTTCTCCACGAGCTTTCGGCTGTCAGGCCCGGCGTTGGCGGGGTCGGTGGCCATCAGCAGATTGTTGGTTGGCATGATGCAACAAGTGTATAGGGCCAATTGGCAATCATCATTGCCGCGCCTAAAAGCCACTGCCAGACGCCGGTCTGCCACCACGCCAGCAGTCCCAAGAGAAAACCGGCGATAGCGAGTGGCGCCTGCATCGCAAACCCGCGCTTGTACGCAGGTTTCCATTCGACCAAAAGGGAGCGGTCATCGAGGTTGAGCCGCGCAGGCTGCTCGGCAACATTGACGTAAACTGCCGCACCAGCGAACAGAGCCGCGAGAATGAGTGCGAGCTGTCCGGCCAGCATGATCTTTCCCCGAGGCACGCTGCTTTCCTATACAACGCCGCTGCACGCTTTGAAACCGGACCGGATCGCAGCATGACAAAGCCGCTTGCTGACCGTATCGCGCTTGTCACCGGAGCTTCGCGCGGTATCGGCTACGCGACGGCGTTGGCGCTGGCGCGCGCGGGCGCGCATGTGATCGCAGTAGCGCGCACGGTCGGCGGTCTCGAAGAGCTTGACGATGCGGTGCGCGCCGCCGGCGGCTCAGCGACGCTGACGCCGCTCGATATGCGCGATTACCCCGCGCTTTACCGGCTCGCTGCCGCGCTCAACGAGCGCTACGGCCGGCTCGACGTGTTGGTCGGCAATGCGGCGATCGCGGGCGTGCCCTCCCCGCTCGACCACATCGAGCCCAAAGCCTGGGACGACACAATGGCGGTCAATGTCACCGCCAATTGGCATCTCATCCGCGCCATGGACCCGCTGCTCAAACGCTCCGATGCCGGACGTGCCGTGTTCATCACCTCGGGCGTCGCGACGTCGGCCCGCGCCTATTGGGCGCCTTATTCGGTGTCGAAAGCAGCACTTGACGTGCTGGCGCGCACCTACGCGGAAGAGACAAGCTCGACCAGCATACGCGTCAATTTGTTCAATCCCGGCCCGACCCGCACGCGCATGCGCGCCTTGGCCATGCCGGGCGAGGACCCGATGATATTGCCAACGCCCGACCAGGTGGCGGAGAAAATTCTGGAGCTATGCCTGCCGAGCTTTTCCGCATCCGGGAAGCTCTACGACTTCCGCGCCGGCAAGCTGCTTGAGTTCGTGCCGCCGGCCTGAGAGATTTTTGCGGCAGGATTCGGTGCGGAGCTGCAATTCAGTTCAATGCCTTGCCGGCACTGATCCGCACAAAACGGACGGGTGCGCTCAACCCGCGCAGCGTCGCGCAGTCCTCAGCGAGCGTTCGGCCGGCGAGCGCCTCGCGCGCCTCAGGGTCGGCGATGACCGCCTCGGACACGATGGCCTCGCCGCCGCGGCATTGGTGTTCGAGCCGCGACGCCGTGTTCACCGCCGAGCCGAAATAGTCGAGGACGCCGCCGACGGTGACCGCGATGCAGGAGCCGAGGTGCAAACCGAGCTTCAAAACGACGCCGGCGTCGCTTCGTCCGCGATTAAAGCTCGCCACTTCGTCCTGGATCGCCAGCACGGCACGCACCGCATCGGCCGGATCATGGAAAGCGGCCATCACCGCGTCGCCCACGGTCTTGACGATAAAGCCGTGATGGCGCTGCACCAGTTCCGACAGAAAGGCGAAATGATCGCGCACCAGACGGTAGGCCGAGGCATCGCCCAGATTGTCGTAAAGTATGGTCGAGCCTTGCAGATCGGTGAACATGATCGCTACCCGGCCGATCTCGACATCGTCGCCGGGCCGCAAAAGCTGTTCGGGACACAGACGCCGGAATGCCGGCATGGCGATCACTTGCTCGCCGGTCAGAGCGTCCTTGGCCCAATTGCGATCCTCGACGACGAAAAAAAGCGGCCGGTCGGTCTCGTTGTGGATGGCGAGTTCGTTCTGCTGGCCGCTCGGCGCCAACAACAGCTCAGAGCCACTCGCCCTGATTTGCGGGATCAAGCCATCGTCCCCGATGTCGCCGTTTGCTTCGGCGCCCGCCTCGATAGTGCGGAAGCGATAGGGCCCGGGCCGCAGCGTCAGCTCGAAAGTTTTGCTGGAATGCGCGGCGACCTCGGCCTGGAACTTGACATGCGGTGTCGTACCTTGCCCGAGCAGACACAATTCGCCTTCGGGCAGCGGGCGCAGCCACGGCTCGGGATGAAACGTCAGCTCCACATTGCGGGTGAAATCGCGCTGGTAGTCGATGTTGCAGGATGAGCAATGCGCGCCGCGAGGCAATTCGTGCAGGTGCTCGACCCGCGACTTGGCGCCGCGGCAGCGCGGACACAGCAATTCCCAGCCCATGGCCAGGATACCGAGGCGTTGCGCCGCGAGGAACAGCTCCACGGCGTCGTCCGGCGGCGCGTGCCAAAATCGCGCCATCGACAAGGGGCGAATGCCGCGCAGCGCCACGATCGGCGCATGCAGCAGAAACTCAGCAAGCTTACGCGCAAGGCCATGGCTCGCCGGATCGCGCTCAAGCTCGGCGATCAGCGCGGCAAGTCGACGGCGGGCCGGCGGTTTTGCCGCCTCCCGCGCGCTGCTGCCAAGCATCTGGTCCGCGGCATCGGCCTCACCGATAAGCTTCTCGATCGTCGCGAGCCGCTTGGCGGCTTCGCGGTCGATCTGGCCGGACAGCTTCGCCAGCCAGCCCAGCACGCCGACGCATTCGATCTCGGAGCTGAATATCAGCCTGCTGCCCGTGCCCTCGGGATAGAGCTCAAAACCGGCCTCAAAGCGGCGCAGCGGGCCGTTGAGGAAGTTGCGGACCTGAGTGAGCCGGCGGTTCTCCTGCCATTCGCCGAAACTCTCCTCCCATTTCACCCGCAGCGGCCCGAGCCCGGCGCTGGCAAAGCGATGGATGCGCCCTTGGGCGTCGGCGCGCTCTTCGACCCGATAGGGTGGAGAACCCGAAAGCTCGTTGATGCGTTCGGTGTCCGCGACGATCGGCCAAATCGCTTCCGGCGGCTTGGCGAAATGCCGCTCCTTGCGATAGCGATAAATGGTCTTCATGCGCTCCCGGCGGGCAATGGCTACTCGGCTAAAAGTACGTGAGATATTTTAAGGAGTTTCGCCGACAATCAACACATTGGTTCAGCGCCGGGCGGCCGTTATGAGCGCGTGACCCGCCAGGCCAGAATGCCGGCGCCGGCCAGCAGCAGCATCGCGATCAGAAATGGCGCGCCGGGGAGGTTCAAGTCCCGTCCGGCGCCAATCGCGAACGCAAAGGTCTGCGTAAAAAGCGCGGGTCCGAACAGATTGGCAATGCCGGCAATACTTGCATTCGCGCCTTGCAGCCGGCCCTGCTCCTCGGCGCCGACATGACGGCTCATCAAGGCCATGCAGGCCGGCTCCTGCAAACCCCACAGTGCCAACAGCGGGATGCCGAGCCAGAGCTCCGCGCCCGTTCGCGCCCAGGCGAAGACGAGGAACCCAGACACGCCAAAGCCCAATCCAACCACCAATGCGGCACGCTCGCCGATCCGCTTCGTGACCGAGCCGACGACACCACCTTGCACGACAATGGACGCGACGCCCACAGCGGCGAGCGTCAAGCCGACAGCACGCTGGTCAAAGTCATAGCGGTACAGCATGTAGATGACCGAGATGCTCGGCAGCACGGCATGAGCGAGATTGCCAAGAAAATTGACGACCGCAAGTCCGAACAACTCGGCATGAGAGCGCAGCAGCACAAGCGCGCCAAAGGGATTGGCGCGTCGCCAACTGAACTTGGCACGGCGCGCGGGCGGCAGTGATTCGGGCAATACCAACGCGCCATAGCACGCGTTGGCCAGGCTCAAGCCTGCGGCAATCCAGAATGGCAGCCGTGGCGAAATGCTTCCGGCAAGTCCGCCGAGTGCCGGCCCAAGCACAAAGCCGGCACCAAACGCCGCGCCCAAAAGACCAAACCGCGCCGCGCGCTTATCCGGTGGCGTGACATCGGCGACATAGGCGTAGGCGGTCGCGATGCTCGCCGCCGTGATGCCGGAAATCACCCGGCCGACGAACAGCCAGGGCAGGGTCGGCGCAAGCGCCATCAGCACATAATCCAGTCCGACGCCGAAATTGGAGATCAGGATCACCGGGCGGCGACCAAAGCTGTCGGACAGCGCGCCTTGAAACGGCGAGAACAGAAATTGCATCAAGGCCCATGCGGTGCCGAACAGGCCAAAGATTTCCGCCGCCACTTTGGCGTCGCCGCCGACAAAATCGACCACGAGCTTCGGCAACACCGGAATGACAACGCCGATGGCGAGCATGTCCAACAGCACGGTCGCGAAAATGAAGACGAAGGCCGCCTCGCGCCGCACCGCACCGAGTTTTGCCGTCGGTTGGTCGATCGGCTGTTCCATCAGCGGCGCTTTCGCCCCGCATAGGGGTTGGCCTTGGCGCGCAGCGTGAGCCGGATCGGCGTGCCCGGTAACTTGAAGGCCTCGCGCAAGCCGTTGACCAGATAGCGGCGGTAGGTCTCGGGGAGCGATGATGCGCGCGAGGAAAACAGAACGAAGGTCGGCGGCCGCGACTTCGGCTGGGTGATGTAGTCGAGCCGAATACGACGGCCCGCAACCGCGGGCGGCGGATGCGCCGCGACGGCCTCGGTCAAAAAACGATTGAGCGCGGCCGTCGGCACGCGGCGATTCCAGACGCCATGGGCCTCCATCACCGCCGCCATCAGTCGATCGAGCCCCTCGCCGGTGCGCGCCGACAGGGCGACGACCGGCACGCCCTTGAGCTGCGGCAGCTGGCGATCGGCTTCCTCGCGCAGCCGCGCTCGAATGCCGGGCTGGCGCTCGATCAAATCCATTTTGTTGATGCCGATGACAACGGCGCGCCCTTCCCGTTCGACCAGGTCGGCGATGCGGGTGTCCTGCTCTTCGAACGGCGTCTCGGCATCGACCAGCACGATCACCACTTCGGCGAAGCGGATGGCGTTGAGCGTATCGGCGACCGAAAGTTTTTCGAGCTTCTCCGCAATGCGCGAGCGCCGGCGCAGGCCGGCGGTATCGTGGATACGCAAATGCCGGCCTTGCCAGTCGAGATCGACCGCAATCGCATCGCGCGTGATGCCGGCCTCGGGTCCCGTCAGCAACCGCTCTTCGCCGAGCAAGCGGTTGATCAGCGTCGATTTGCCGGTGTTGGGGCGTCCGACTACTGCGATGCGGATGGGCTTGTCTTCCGCAATCGCGGCGGCAGCCTCCTCATCGTCACGTTCCGCGGTCGCTTCGGGCAGCGCCACCCGCAGCGCATCATAGAGGCCGGCCAGCCCTTCACCATGCTCGGCGCTGATGGCGATCGGTTCGCCGAGCCCAAGCGCGTAGGATTTCGAGTGCGCCGGCTTCGCCGGCGCGTCCTTCGCTCTTATTGGCAACAAGGATCGCGGGCTTGCCCGATTTGCGAACGAGGTTGGCGAAAGCGCGATCGGCCGGTGTTGCGCCGGCGCGCGCATCGACAAGAAAGAGCACGGCATCGGCCTGCGCCATGGCCGCCGCCGTCTGCACTTGCATCCTGCCGGAGAGGCTTTCACGGTCGGCATCTTCCAGCCCCGCGGTATCGATGACCGTAAAGGACAGGTCTCCGAGCCTCCCCTCACCTTCCCTGACGATCGCGCGTGACGCCAGGCAGATCGTCGACGAGCGCGCGGCGCGCGCCGACGAGGCGGTTGAACAAGGTCGATTTGCCGACATTGGGCCGACCGACGATAGCGATGGTGAAGGGCATGACGCGTCTGCCGGCTAGGACGTATCAAAGCACGGCGTGTCCGCGCTAAACGCGCCTCTTTACCACGAACCGGCTCAGTGCGAAGCGGGAGGACTCGGCCAGTTGGGCTGCGCAGGCTGCGCCGCTTGCTGGGGTTGCCCGGTTGGCGGCGCCGGCCAATTCGTTTGCGCCGGTTGACCTGGCGCTGGCGACGGCCAATTGGTCTGACTGGGCTGCGTTGACGGCGGCAGCGGGCCAAGGGGACTGGCCCGGGTTCGGGGGTGACGCAGGCTTCTGATCCCAGGCGGGATCATGCGCGGGCGGTGGCGGCGCCACATGCGCCACGACCGGCTTCGGTTTTGGCTTTGGTTTCGGCTTTGCCGCAACCGGCGCAGGTTTAGCCGCTGTATCCGCGCTGTCCGCCGCTGCCTGCTCGGGAGGAGGCTGATAGCCTTTGATCAAATCCGGCGGAACGCCGGTTTCCGCGCCAGGTACGCCGTTAGGAAACAGCGGCTCTCGGTCGCCCGCGATCGCTTTCTTGGTATTGAAAACGTCCGTGGAAAGCAATTCGGTCGGATCGAACTGACCGCCGGGGGTACAGCCGCCGAGCGCCATCATCAGCGCTAGCGCCGCACCGACCCAAACCAGGGAAGGAAACCGTCGCATCGGCATCCGCTCAGCCCTTGCCGCTCGCCGCAATGAGCTCGCTCAAAACCTCGGCGCGGCTACGCGTTCCCGGCGGCGTTTGCGGATCGGCCGCAATCATATCGGTCCATTGCCGGGCTGCACCCATGTCGCCATCCTTCCAGGCGGAGAGCGCCAGCAATTCGCGCGCGCTGTGACGGTACGTCCGATCCGGGCCGGTCAGAGGCTCAAGCCGCGCGCGCATGTCGCCGTAAGACGAGCTGTCGACAAGCAGGAACGCGGCGCGCACGGCGGCCAAATCCCGGATGACCTGCCCGGCGCTTTTGTCGGCGGCGATTTCCTCATAGGCATTGACCGCGGCTTTGTGGTCAGTCCGCGCCAGCTGCGCTGCTTCACGCAAACGCGCGAGTACCCGATACCCGGCGGTGCCGTCGGTCGCAAGCTTGGCGAACGCCGCCTCCGCCTCCTCGTGCTTGCCGGACTCCGCCAGCGTCACCGCCTGCTCGAACGCGGCGCCGGCTTCGGCTGCCCTTTTGGTTTGCCACCATTCGTAGCCGCGCCACGCACCGACCGCCACGATCACGAGCAGGCAGCCGGCAATGGCGTAATTGCCGTAACGCTGCCACAGCTTCTTCAGCCGCTCGCGACGGACTTCCTCGTCGACTTCGTGAAAAATATCGGCCACGGACCCTGCCCCAGCACCGACGCTCAGTTCAGGAGGACGCCTGCTCCGCGCAGGCATCGCCGGGAAGCCGGCTTTCCCAAAAGAGGTCGACAAAATCAAGGAATTCCGGGCGGTTAGACCCGGGAAGCCTCGCGCGAACTAGAATAATCATGTGGCGCAAGCAAGGCAAAGCCCCATGCATGCCCTGCGGCGATTGCGCAGGGGCGCTAGATCGCCGACGGAGGATTTGCCGAGGCGCGAACGAACGCAAATGGCAGCTGCCGGCCGTCCCGCTTAATCCTTTTTCTTACGCATCGGATAGACGTTGTCCGGCCCGGGGAAGCTGCGCGCGCGCACTTCTTCGGCGTAGCTCTTGACCGCCCGCTCGATCGAAGGGCCGAGCTCGCCGAAACGCTTGACGAATTTGGGCACGCGCGGCGAAAGCCCGAGCATATCCTCGAGCACGAGGATCTGGCCGTCGCAAGCCACGCTGGCGCCGATGCCGATGGTCGGGATCGCGACCGCTGCCGTAATGCGGCGGCCGAGCGGCTCGGCGATCGCTTCGAGCACCACGGCAAAAGCGCCTGCGTCTGCAACCGCGCGTGCGTCCGCCTCGATCGGCGCCCAATCGATCTCGTCGCGCCCTTGCGCACGGAACGATCCGATCGTGTTGATCGCCTGCGGGGTCAGACCGACATGACCCATCACCGGCACGCCGCGTTGGACCAGAAATCGCAATGGTCTCCGCCATGCGCTGGCCGCCTTCGAGTTTGATGGCGCCGCAGCCGGTTTCCTTCAGCACGCGCGCGGCGGAGGCGAAGGCCTGCTCTTTCGAGGCCTCGTATGAACCGAACGGCAAGTCGACGATCACCAGCGCCCGCCGCGAGCCGCGCATCACCGCGTGGCCTTGCAGGATCATCATGTCGAGTGTGACCGGCACCGTGGTTTCGAGCCCGTGCATCACCATGCCGAGCGAATCGCCGACGAGGATGACGTCGCAATAGCCGTCGAGAATGCGCGCGGTGTGGGCGTGATAGGAGGTCAGGCAAACGATCGGCTCGCCGCCCTTGCGAGCGCGGATGTCCGGCGCGGTCAGCCGCCGGATGTCGTCATGCACCGACATTGGTCAGTGTCCCAGCGCCGGCGTTCCGAAGGCCGGCAGGCCGATAACGATCGGATGAAACACGAAGCCGAGCGCAAGATAGAGAATGGTGCCGACGATAATCGCGATGATGTCGTTGCGCCTGCCGCCGACCGGAATCGGCGGAGCCCCGGGATCGCTGCGCCGCTTCAGGGTAATCCGGTCATACACCGCCCATGCCAATACCGAGCCGAACAGGATGATGCCGCCGAGATCACCGTTCGCGCAGAGATGCGCGAAGGCCCAGATTTTGACCCCGACCAGCATCGGATGCTTGAGCACGCGTTTGATGTCGCCGGGAATATAGGCGGCGACCACCGCGATGCTCGCCGGCCACATCAGCGCGACCACGATCTGGCGCGTCCATGCCGGCGGATACCACACCGGAATAAGGCCTTCGGCGCGGTAGCGGGCAAAGCCGAAGCCGATCAGCACGAGTCCGACGATCGAGACCAGGGTGAATAGACCCAGATATGGGCCCCGGCCGATCCTTGAGATCAAGGCCTCGCGTTCACCACGCCTGGAGACGAAGACATGCGCGCCGAGGAACAGAATAAGGCCGAGAATTTCGACAGCGAGGCCCATGGCTCAGCCGCAAGCTCCGAAGTTGGGACGGCGGCCTAATCGCGCGGAGGTGAATTTAGGCCGTTGTTGCGCGGCCGCGATCATCACGAGCGGAGTGGGCTTGTCAATGACGGCGCGAGGCCGGTGGCTTACGCGACCGGCCTCGCAAAATAGATCAAGATAGATAATGACAGAAGCGGTTGGGTCCGCTGCAAGCCCTCAAGGCCCGCCGAAGCGGAAGTTTACGCCGGCTTTGATTTCCTGGACATTGAGATTGGCGCTCGACGTGTACAACGGCGTGGTCGGTGTCGTGAAATTCAAGTTCTGCGAGCCGAAGCCGAGATAATCGTATTCGATCTTGGCCGACCAGTTTCTGGTAATGCCGTATTCCAGCCCGGCGCCGGCGGTCCAGCCGGTGCGCATGAAGGTGGTGCTGGCGCTATTGGCGAAGGTGTCGGTGAAGCTGCTCTGGTCCTGGGCGAAGGCGACACCGCCCTTGCCGTAGACGAGGAAGCGATCGAAGGCCGCTCCGACCCGGCCGGTGACGGTCGATGTCCAGTTGGTGTTGGTGTTGATCATGTTCGCCGATCGAATTCGGTGCCGCTGCCCTTAAGGTCTGCCCAGCTGAAATCGCCCTCGACGCCGAGCACCAGCATGTTGAACTGAACATTGCCGCCGACTTGGGCGCCACCGAGGAAGCCCGAGCTGTTGAAGGTGTTGCTGCCTCCGCTGAACGGGTCGCTCCAGGAAGAATTGCCGAAGCCGCCGCCGGCGTGGCCGCCGATGTAGAAGCCGCTCCAGTTGTAGATCGCATCGGGCGCATAGGCGACCGGCGCCACCGGTGCCTTCGCTACCGGCGGCGGCAGATCGGCCGCCAGCGCCGAGCCAACGGAAACAGCGGTGCCGGCGGCGAGCGTTAGCCCGCCAACGAACGCACGCAATGACATGTAATCCTCCACGATCGCCCCAACGTCCGCGCCCCGTTTGCATCAACGGGAACCCCGATTGCCCGTTGCGCGCGCTACAAAGCCGGACCTCTTCGGACAAAGCATGGTCCCATGGTGGCAGGAAAAAGACTTCGGACTTGTTTGTTAATGAATTGGCAAACTTGAAATTAATTCGCGTACCCCACACTAAACACCGCGCCGTGTGAGCGGATCAGGTTCCCTGAGATCATATCGTCGCCGCAATCGATCTCGCCAAAGACTTCTCACTCCGTTGCCAGACTCGCTCTGTTGCCAGACTCGCTCTGTTGCCAGACGCGGCCGCGACTTCATTGCCTGCTCGCCTAGGTAGGCGATTGCCAGACCATGCCGAGTTTGTATCATCGGCAAGCGGTCGAATGTCCGCTTATTGAAACGGGGGAGGATAATGCCAAACACCTTGGCGCGAGGCGTTTATCAAATCGGATTTGTAGTGCCCGACATTCATAAGGCGATGGGTTTCTTCAAGGACAAACTCGGCGTTCCCGAATTTCCGTTTATCGAAAAACCGGAACTTCAGGACGAAACCTATCTTGGCAAGCCGGCGCCGCTGCGCTTGCATCTCGCCTTCGGCTGGTGCGGCGACACCCAGATCGAATTGGTCCCAGCCCCTAGCCGGCGTCAGCACCTATTCGAAGTTCCTCGAGCATAATCCCCAGGGCGGCATGCACCACTACGGCATTGAAGTCGCCAATTACACTCAAGGGGTCAAAGACATGGAGGCGCGCGGCTTTACGCTGGTGCAATCCGGCCGCCACAACGAAACGCGTTTCAGCTATTTCGATACGACCGGCGTGATCGGAGCGCTAACGGAGGTCGTTTATCTGCAGCCCGAGGAAAAGGCCTTCATGGAGGGGCTGAAGCAGAAGAAGTGACGGGCACTGACGCGCCGCTTGATGTCGTGGCGCTGTTAGCTGGACGCCATGGCATTGCTGTAAAGCTCCGGGCTGTACCCGACCAGCAGCTGGCCGCCGCCGAGATCAAGAACCGGCCGCTTGATCATGGACGGCTGCGCCAGCATCGAAGCCACGGCCTTTGCGGCATCGAGATCACTCTTGTCTTGGTCCGATAACTTGCGGAAGGTCGTACCGCTGCGATTAAGGAGTGTTTCCCAGCCGACCTTCTTGCACCATTGTTCGAGCCGCTCGCGCTGCGATGCCGGCAGTCTTGTAGTCGTGAAAGGAATAATGAACGCCGCGCTGGTCGAGCCAGGCGCGGGCCTTTTTCATCGTGTCGCAGTTCTTGATCCCGTAGATGGTGATGGGCACGACCACAATTGCCATTTTCAATATGCGTCTTCACGTCACGATATTCCAGGCGGCACGGCAACTAAAGGAACTTAAAGGCCGGGCCTCGCGGGCAGACGAACATTGAGTCCGTGGCCACTCAAGAATACCTCGGCAATGCTGGTGTTCAACGCCAAATCGTGACATTCGCGACACATCAAGGACAGATTGGCTACCTTGCGATGACCAGCGGGCAGCGCTCTCGCCAACGGGAAATAAGCTTCAGCCAAGGCGCAAAATGAAAGACACTCATCAGCAGGTACATTGTGGCCATTCCGCTCAGCGGTGACACGCCATGCGCGGCCGAGCAGAACATATCCGGCGGTCCTCCGCCAAAGATACTCGTAAACAGCGCCATGATGGCGAAGGTCGGCGCCGCCGCGAGGCATAGCCAGTCGGCTGCCCGAAGGGCGACCGCACGCCCGCTTTCAAAGCGCATTGCGACGCCAGCACATTCGCCGCGATAGGCATCGCCCATATCGTTGCTCCTGCGCCAAGGCGTCAATGGCAGCAATCATTCTTCAGGGTATCGAACAGGCCGTCGACCGAACCAGTCACTGGTCGTGCCTTCGCCAACGGCGCTGACTTATAGCGGTCGTGGTGGCGCACCCACTCCATCTTGTACTCCACGTTTCTCTCGTCACGGCCCTTAGGCGTAAGATCGAGCATGTTGTAGGTGCCCATCATCACCTCTACGCCGCGTCCGTAGGTCGAGTAGGTGTGGAAGACCTCGTTCGCATCGTCCCTGAAGAACGCGCTGATGCCAGGCCATTCCTCGTAGGCGAAAGGCCACGGTCCGAAGTTGTAGTGGAGCTCGCCTTTGGCGACTTCTTCCGGCGTGAAGCTGACACCGAAGTCATAGTTGAAGTCGCTACCGTGCGATGACACCCACGTGAACTGCCAGCCCATGCGTCGGCGAAAGCGCTCGATTGCGGAAAGCGGTGCGCGCGAGACGGCCACCAAAGTGACGTCGCGATGCGCCAGGTGCACATTCATGCCGTCGCTGTGGTCGGCCATGAAGGAGCAGCTCGGGCAACCTTGCTCCCAGTCCGGGGCCAACATGAAGTGCTGCACCAGCAGTTGCCGGCGACCGTCGAACAGGTCGGCGAGCGTGCGCCGGCCTTCGGGCGTTTCGAAAACATAGTTTTTGTCGATGCGGACCCAGGGCAGCGCGCGACGCTCGGCGGCGATCTGGTCGCGTAAGCGCGTCAGTTCCTTTTCGTGCGCCAGCAGCGTCTTACGCTCGGCAATCCATTCGTCTCTGGATACGATGCGGTGGTTTTCGGTGCTTTCTCGGGAACGTCCCGGTGGCGTCGCTCATGAGTGTCCTCATCGCATTGGCTCCTTCCTTCGGCTATCGATTTGCGTCTCGGTACTGTCGGTCGTTGTCTGTTGCGAGAACACATAGCGCCGGGCATCGAACGGTGAGAGTGACAAGTGTGGCGGGATTCCGATGGACTCGCTGATCACGGCTGCGGCGTGTGCGCTCGCCGCAGGTGACGTCCTGGGTGCACTGAATCGGGTCGCCCTGCGCGACGACCCGCCTGCGCTCGCGCTGCGCGGCATTGCGATGGCGCGGCTCGGCGATCTCGTTCGCGCGAAGGCTCTGTTGCGAAGAGCGGCACGCGCCTTCGGCCAGAAAGAGGCGGTGGCCCGTGCGAGGTGCGTCGTCGCCGAGGCCGAGATCGCGCTCGTCTCGCGCGATCTGGGCTGGCCTTCGAGAGCGCTCGATGCCGCACGGGCGACGCTCGAGGCACACGGCGACCATGTAAATGTCGCGCACGCACGGCACCTCGAGGTCCGACGCCTGCTTCTGATCGGGCGCCTCGAGGAGGCCGATCGCATGCTCAGCGAACTCGACCCCACGCCGCTGCCGCCCGCGTGGAAAGCTGCACACGAGCTGGTGATCGCGGGAATCGCAATTCGTCGCCTGCAGACGAAAGTGGCACGCGCAGCGCTCGGTCGCGCCGAGCGCACCGCGCGCGAAGCGGGCATTCCTGCGTTGACGGCTGAGGTCGAAAGCGCACACCTCGTCTTGAACACGCCCGCGGCGCGCCTGGTCGCACGCGGCGAAGAGCACCCGCTTCTGCTTGAGCAAGTCGAAGAATTGCTCGCGTCGGAAGCGCTCGTGGTGGACGCGTGCCGCCATGTCGTGCGCGACGCACGCGCCGTGGTCTCGCTTGCAAAGCGTCCGGTGTTGTTTGCGCTTGCACGCACGCTGGGTGAAGCCTGGCCCGGAGACGTACCGAGGGGCATGCTGCTCGCGCGCGCGTTCGGAGCGAAGTTCACCGATGAATCGCACCGCGCACGATTACGTGTCGAGATCGGGCGGCTGCGCGCGGAGCTCCGGGCGCTGGCCGAGGTGAGCGCGACGACGCGGGGCTTTGCGCTGGAGCCGCGCCGCGCACGCAAGGTTGTCGTGCTGGCACCGCCGGTGGAAGACCGCCATGCGGCGGTGCTCGCCTTCCTCGCCGACGGCGAGTCGTGGTCGAGCTCGGCGCTCGCGATTGCGCTTGGAGCCAGCCCGCGCACCGTGCAGCGGGCGCTCGATGCGCTTGCAGCAGCGGACAAGGTGCAGTCGTTCGGTCGCGGGCGAGCGCGTCGTTGGATCACCCCGCCCGTGCCGGGATTCCCGACGACGTTGTTACTCCCGGGTCCGTTGCCGATTGGCTAGGCTGGAACCATGAAACGATCAGCAGCCGAAATCCTTCGCGAGTATGGACCCTTTCCGGGTATCGACGCCGTGCATGGCGTGACCTTCGACGGTCAGCATGTGTGGTTCGCGTCCGGAGACAAACTGAACGCCATCGATCCGGCGAGCGGGAAGACTGCGCGCTCGATCGATGTCGCCGCGCATGCGGGAACGGCGTTCGACGGCCAGCACCTGTTTCAGATCGCCGAGGACCGCATCCAGAAGATCGATCCGAACACCCGCCGCGTAATCGCTACGATCCCGACGCCCGATGGCGGCGCTTCCGGACTGGCCTGGGCCGAGGGGACGCTCTGGGTCGGACAGTATCGCAACCGCAAGATCCATCAGGTCGATCCGCAAACGGGTGCGATCCTTCGCACCATCGAGTCCAATCGCTTCGTCACCGGCGTCACCTGGGTCGACGGCGAGCTCTGGCACGGTACCTGGGAGGGTGACGAGAGCGATGTAAGACGCGTCGATCCTCGAACGGGAGAGGTCTTGGAGAGGCTAGAGATGCCGGCTGGAGTAGCCGTGTCGGGACTTGAGTCCGATGGCGGCGATCAGTTCTTCTGCGGAGGCGGAAGCAGCGGCAAGGTAAGAGCCATCCGCCGACCTAGAGCTTGATCCGGAAAAGCGGCAGCCGGTTCCGAAAACGATCATGCTCCGCCAAAAAGTTAGAGCGCCAATCGATTCAATATGAAGCGATTACCCGCCCGCTGCCCCGCGTGCTTAATGCTTGATCGAACGCGCCGATAATAAGCCGCCAACCCGACGACCGTCGCAGGAGTGAGTCGAGATGACCTGGGGGCGTAGTTCGACTGCGGTCTGTGTAAGCCAAACTTTCCAGACATCCATGACCTAAATTCCTCCGAAATTATCAATTCACAAAAATCATTTTGAGCTGCGACCTCAATACCAAAAGAATCCAAAGCGGCGCGAAGCTTGGCTGACTCGCGGGCAGATGAACGTTGAGCCCGCGCCCACTCAAAGAAGACCTCAGGAATGCTGGTGTTCGGCGCCAAATCGTGACATTCGCGACACATCAAAAACAGATTGGCTACCCCGTTTGTCCCCCGAGCGATCGGGGAACGATATGGCATCGTTGAAGAGGGATCCGATCCCAACATTCCAAGATTTCTTCCCAACCCACGTCAGATCGCTTGATGTCGTACTTAGCATCGTAGTGAAATCCACACGCCCAACATCCTGGCTCTCCCCAATCAATAAAAAATCCGAGCTTCGCCAACTGGTCCTTCCAATGGTTGAACACCCCGCTTTTAGGCGGGAGATCGTCGGCGAACTGCATGGATCAAGCTCCCAAGAAACCAGCTTAAAGTCCCTCACTCCCACTCGATCGTGCCCGGCGGCTTCGAGGTGATGTCGTAGACGACGCGGTTGACGCCTTTGGCTTCGTTGACGATGCGGGTGGCTACGGCACTGAGGAAGCTCATATCGAAGGGGTAAAAATCGGCGGTCATGCCGTCGGTCGAGCTGACGGCGCGCAGCGCCAGCACGTATTCGTAAGTGCGCCCGTCGCCCATGACGCCGACGCTCTTGACCGGCAGCAGCACCGCGAACGCCTGCCAGATATCGTCATAAAGCCCGGCGCGGCGAATTTCCTCGACATAAATCTCGTCGGCGACCCGCAGGATATCGAGCTTCTCGCGGGTGACGGCGCCGGGGCAGCGGATGGCGAGGCCGGGCCCCGGAAACGGATGACGGCCAACGAAGGCGTCGGGCAGATCAAGCTCGCGACCGAGCGCGCGCACCTCGTCCTTGAACAATTCGCGCAGCGGCTCGATGAGCTTCACGTTCATGCGCGCGGGCAAGCCGCCGACATTGTGGTGCGACTTGATCGTCACCGACGGCCCGCCGGCAAACGACACGCTCTCGATCACGTCCGGGTAGAGCGTGCCCTGGGCGAGAAAATCGGCCGATCCTTTGCCATCATTCGCGAGTTTTTTTGCTTCCGCCTCGAAGACGTCGATGAACAGCTTGCCGATGATCTTGCGCTTTTCTTCCGGGTCTTCGACGCCGGCGAGCGCTTTGAGGAAAAGCTCCTCCGCTTCGACATGCACGAGCGGAATGTTGTAAGCGCCGCGGAACAGGGCGACCACGCGTTCGCCTTCGCCGAGCCGCAGCAGGCCGTGGTCGACGAACACGCAGGTGAGCTTGTCGCCGATCGCCTCGTGCAGCAACACCGCGGCAACGGCGGAGTCGACCCCGCCGGAGAGCGCGCACAGTACTTTGCCCTTACCGACTTGGGCGCGGATCTTCTCGATCGCTTCGTCCTTGAACGCCCGCATGGTCCAGTCGGGCTTGCAGCCGGCAATGTTGCGCACGAAGTTGCGCAGCAGCGCGGCGCCGTGCGGCGTGTGCATGACTTCGAGATGAAACTGCGTGGCGTAGAAGCGGCGCGTCTCGTCGGCGATCATGGCGACCGGCGCATTGGCCGAGGTGCCAACCGCGGCAAAGCCCGGCGGCAGGTCGGTGACGCGGTCGCCATGGCTCATCCACACCGGATAGCGCTGGCCGACCTCCCATACGCCGTCATACAGCGCCGACGGTTTGGTCACCTCGACCTCGGCGCGGCCGAACTCGCGGTGATGGCCGCCCTCGACCTTGCCGCCGAGCTGCTGCGCCATCGCCTGCTCGCCGTAACAGATACCGAGCACCGGCACGCCCGCCTCATAGATCGCCATCGGCGCCAGCGGCGCGTCCTTATCGAGAACCGATGCTGGCCCGCCGGACAGGATCACCCCTTTCGGGCGCAACGCGTGGAGCGCGGCCTCGGCCTTCTGGAACGGGACGATCTCGCAATAGACTTTCTCCTCGCGCACGCGCCGAGCAATGAGCTTGGTGACCTGCGAGCCGAAATCGACGATGAGAATCGTGTCGTGCATGGGCGTATGTGCGGCTATGCCCTCCCGCGGTCAAGGGCGTGGCGCGTCCCCTCCTACCACTAAGCTACGCGCGGCGCATGACGGCGACATAGAAGCCGTCGGTATCGGTCAGCCGCGGCGTCATCAAGACCCCCTCCTCCGACAGCAACGCCGCATGGCAAAACAGCATGGCACGCTCGCCGAGCGCAGCGGCAATGATGTCGCGCGGGGGCAAGACGGCGAAATTTTGATGCCGCGACCGGAAAGCGCGCACCTGGTCGCCGTTTTCCTCCGCCAGGACCGAGCACGTAATGTAGGCGATGCGCCCGCCCGGTTTCACCAGCGCCGCGGCGCGGTCGAGCAGAGCTTCCTGCTGTTTGATGCGCTCCGCCAGAGCGCCCGGACGCACGCGCCACTTGGCGTCAGGATTGCGCCGCCAGGCGCCTGTTCCGGTGCACGGCGCATCGATCAAAACGAGATCGATGCGGCCGGCGAGATCGGCAAGCACGTCGGCCTCGCCGCGCGGCGTTCGCACCTGAATGTTGCGCGCGCCGGCGCGGGTGATGCGCTCGTGGATCGGCGCCAGCTGCCGCTTGTCGATGTCGGTCGCATAGATCTGGCCGCTGTTCTCCATCACGGCCGCGAGCGCCAGACTTTTTCCGCCGGCGCCGGCGGCGATATCGACGACCTGTTCGCCGGGCTTGGCGCCGGCAAACAGCGCCGCAAGCTGCGAGCCCTCGTCCTGAATCTCAATCTCGCCTTTGCGAAACAAAGGCTCGGCATGGATGGCCGGGTTTTTCGCATCGGCCGCAAGCCGCATGCGCAAGCCGATCGGCGACCATCGCGTCGGCTCGGCATGAAGATGCGCGAGCTTCGGCAGCACTTCCTCACGCTCGGCCTTGAGCGTGTTGACGCGCAGGTCGAGCGGCGCGCGGCTCGCCAGCGCGGCCCCCTCCGCGGCGCGCTCTTCACCAAAGACCCGCGCAAAATGCGGATCGAGCCAATCCGGATAATCGCCCAGAACCGGCGCCGGCGCGCCGGCGAGCGCGCCGCCGGCGAGCGCCGCTTGCTCGGCGTCGGTCAACGGCGCCGGCGCAAAGCGCGCGCCGCTGCACAGTGCCGCGATCTCTTCGACATCGAGGCCGCGCTCACGCTGCAGCATCCCAATGAGTGCGGCGCGCGGGCCTTCGGCGCCCATGAGCCACGCCGACGATGCTTTGCGGCGCAACGCATCGTAGACGAGGCCGGCAATGGCAGCGCGATCAGACGAGCCTGCAAAACGATGGACGAGACCCCAATCCTTGAGCACGTCCGCGGCCGGGCGCCGCCGCGCGTCGATGTCAGCGATGACCTCGATGGCGGCCGAAAGACGCGCGGCCGGCGTCATGTGGTCGTCGCAGCGCGGGCCGCCGTCATTTCATTGCCTGCTCCAGCGCGGTGGTCCGGCGGGCGCCGTGGGTATCGTGACGGCGAACATATCGGCGGATCTCTTGCGCCGCATCACGCAATTGCTTGCCGCGGAAACCGGCGGGGACGTGACCTTTGCCGATCGCATCAAGCATCCGCCGCAACAAATCGTCGTCGTGCTCGTCGCGGTACGGCTTGGTATCGAGATCGTCCGGCACCTTGGTCAGGCGCTCGTCGCCGATACGCTTTACATATTTTTGCATGAAACGGTCGTAGTCGCGCCAGGTGACGCCCACCGCGCGCACCGCCGCCTGCTCGGCCCGCGTCGCGATCTGATGGGCGTGAAGATAATGCAGGCCAAGCTGATCGATCAGCGTCTTCTCCACTTCCTCATGCAGGATGAGGAAGCGGTCGGTTTCGATGGTGCGGCCGCGAAACTTGAACGACCGCGGCATGTGGCGGTCGATGTAGATGGTCTTGCCGTCCTCGCTGTAGCCCGCGAGGTAGGGAATGTCGTGCTTGCGGTCGAATTTCTTCACCCGACGCAAGATCGCGTCGAGGGCGCGGTCAAGCATGAGATCGGAAACGTACCATTCCGGGAGCTTGAGCTTCTTGTGCGGCGCGGCGGGATGGCAAAGGTCGAGCGGCATGGTTTTCGGCCTTTATTTGGATCACACGATCACGCCGGTGAGCACCTCGACGATGTAGATCGCCCACATGATCATGAGGACCAGCGCCCCAACGGAGTAGAATGCGCCCCGCAAACGCACGACATTGTTGGTCACGTGCACATAAGCCTGCAGCACGCGGCAGATAACGAAAACCCAGGCCAAGACGACAAAGACGTAGCCAGCGTGTCGGGTGACCCATTCAAGAATGGTCAGCACATAGAACAAGACCGGGAGCTCGAACTGATTGGAGAAGGAATTCGCGGCTTGTGCGGTCCGTTTCGGCCAAATCGGCTCGCGCAGCGCTACGTCTTGCGGCTTGACCGCGCCAGAACGATAGTCGGCGGTGCGAAGCGTACCCATACGGAGCATCAGCACGAAGGTAAGAATAACTTCGACGAACAACGGCAGCAGAACGGCTTGCAGCGACATCGGTTCAGCCCTCAACCAAATGAATCGTTCCTTATCACGGTGTCCGCGCCGCCGCCAACGCGCACCCCGTCACGCCGCCGTCACAGTTTGACACTGATCGCCGTTTCACCCGACTCGTCGATGAGCGCACTACGCCAGGACTTGCCGTCGAAGAGTGCCTTGGCCACTGCGTCGGCAGTGCCGCCATGGTTCAGATTGGCGGTGACCAGGAGCCCGCCGGTGCGCAACAAATTGCGCAACACGGTGTGCAGTGACGGTAGAGGTGTCCCGCCGTCGAAGAAGGCGAGATCGTAGCCAGGATCGAGCGTCGGCAGCACTTTGGCGAAGTCTCCTTCGTGCACGGTGATGCGATGATCAAGCGCCGCGGCCGCGATGTTATCGCGGGCAAGGCTCACGTGCTGCGGATCGCGTTCGACGCTGTCGACGACGCTGTTGGGCGCGCCATAGGCAAATGACAGCGCCGTATAGCCGAGCGCGGTGCCAAGCTCGATGATGCGCCGCGCCTGGACCGCCGCCGCGAGTGCGCTCAGCAGCGGACCGTTGCCGTAAGGGTAAGCGCCGCAGCCATGCCCCGCACGATGCGCCAGCGTGGCCTTGCGGATGTGCGCGAACGGATCGGCAAGCGGCTTCTTCATCGCGCGACCGCTTACTCGCGGCTCGGATAATTCGGGCTTTCGCGTGTGATGGTGACATCGTGCACGTGGCTCTCGCGCAAACCCGCGCCGGAAATGCGGATGAACTCGGCTTTGGCGTGAAATTCGGCGAGCGTTTTTGCGCCGACATAACCCATAGCCGCGCGCAGCCCGCCGGCGAGCTGATGCAGCACATTGGCGACCGGGCCCTTGTACGGCACCTGGCCTTCCACGCCCTCGGGCACGAGCTTGAGCGTGTCCTTGATCTCCTGCTGAAAGTAACGATCGGCCGAGCCGCGCGCCATGGCGCTGACCGAACCCATGCCGCGATAGGTCTTGTAGGAGCGGCCCTGATAGAGAAAGACCTCGCCCGGCGTCTCGTCGGTGCCGGCGAGGAGCGAGCCGACCATGGCGCAATCGGCGCCGGCCGCCACCGCCTTGGCGAGATCGCCGGAAAATTTGATGCCGCCGTCGGCGATCACCGGCGTGTCGGTTTTTTTTGCCGCCTCGACCGCGTCGGCGATGGCGGTAAGCTGTGGCACGCCGACGCCGGCAATCACCCGCGTGGTGCAGATCGAACCCGGACCGATCCCGACTTTGACCGCGTCGGCGCCGGCATCGATCAGCGCTTTGGCGCCCTCGACGGTGGCGATGTTGCCGGCAACCACTTGCACCGCGTTCGACAAACGCTTGATGCGGGTGACCGCGTCCAGCACGCGCCGGGAATGACCGTGGGCGGTATCGACGACGACGAGGTCGACGCCCGCCTCGATCAGTGCCTCGCTGCGGGCATAGCCGGCTTCGCCGACACTGGTGGCGGCGGCGACGCGCAGCCGGCCCTGCTCGTCCTTGCAGGCATTGGGATTGGCGACTGCCTTCTCGATATCCTTGACCGTGACGAGACCGACGCAGCGGTAATCGCCGTCGACCACCAAAAGCTTCTCGATGCGATGCTGGTGCAATAGCCGTTTGGCCTCGTCCTGGCTGACGCTCTCACGCACCGTGACGAGGGCGTCCTTGGTCATCAACTCGGACACTTTTTGCCGCCGATCGGTGGCAAAGCGCACGTCGCGATTGGTGAGAATGCCGACGAGCTTGCCGGCGCGGCCGTTGCCGCCGCCCTCGACCACCGGGATGCCGGAGATGCGGTTCTCCTGCATCAACGAAAGCGCATCGGCGAGCGTGGCGTCGGGGTGAATGGTGACGGGGTTCACCACCATGCCCGATTCGAACTTCTTCACTTGGCGCACCTGCGCCGCCTGTACCGCCGGATCGAGGTTGCGGTGAATGACGCCGATGCCGCCCGCCTGCGCCATGGCGATGGCCATGTGCGCCTCGGTCACCGTGTCCATGGCCGAGGCGATGACCGGGATATTGAGGGTGATGCCGCGCGTGATCCGGGAACGAATGTCCACGTCCGAAGGCAGCACGTCCGACAGACCGGGCTTGATCAGCACGTCGTCGAAGGTCAGGCCCTCGCGCGGATTATTTTGAGGCATTGCCAACTCCGCTTGCGCCCGCACAATCCGCGGGCTTGTTTGATGCGGGCGTCTCGGAGGCTGGTAAAAGAATGAAACTGCGGTCGGGCACTTGCCCCGCCCGCCTGCTCATCCACCTTGACGGCCCGCTTTTGGGTTGGCGGCGGTTCCTAGCACGTCCACGTCCCGATTCATAGATGGTGCGGCACGACTTGGCCGGCCAGTGCACAGCGGAGTAGATTGCCCGCGACCGAGATCAAAATGCAAAATAAGACCGAGCGTTTTGCCGGTTCCGTATCCGGCAAAACCATGATTCTGCGGCCGATGTTGCCATCCCCTTCGACCGGCTGGGTTCCGCTCATCCTCGCCGCGCTGCTGGCGCTCGCCGCAACTGCACACGCCCAGGACACGACGCCGGACGAGCGCCGCTGTACCGGGCAATTGCGCGCCACCAATGAGGAACGAATCACCGCCTGCACCGCGCTGATCGATTCCGGCCGCTACCAGCCGCCCAATCTCGCCATCCTGCATCAGGATCGGGGCATGGCGATGCGCGCCAAAGGCGACCTCGCCGGCGCGCTCAACGATCTCGGCGAAGCGATCCAGCTCAATCCGGACTATGCCCGTGCGTTTGCGGAACGCGGCGGCGTGCATTTGGCGCAGCACGATCTCGATGGCGCCATCGCCGATCTCGACACTGCGATCAGGCTCGATGCAACCGACGCCGGCGCCTTTATGGCGCGCGGAAATGCTTACGATGAGAAAGAAGACTTCGATCGCGCCATCGCCGACTACAACGAGGCGATACGACTTTCGCCAAATTACGCCGCGGCCTATTTCAATCGCGGGCTGGCGTTCCGCCGCAAGGGCGACTTCGATCATGCGATCGCCGACTACGATCAGGCTATCAAGCTCGACCCGAAAAACGCCTCCGCGCTGAACAATCGCGGCATCGTCTGGTTCGAGAAGGGCGATCTCGACCGCGCCATCGCCGATTACAATCAGGCGATGCGCGTGGACGGCAATTTTGCCGCGGCCTACAACAACCGCGGCGATGCCTGGCGCGCGAAGGGCGATTCAGTGCGCGCGCTGGCCGATTTCGACCACGCCATCCAGCTTTCGCCGCAGTTTGCGCTCGCCTACGACAATCGCGGCCTGGTCTACTACCAGAAGCGCGATTACGATCGCGCCATCGCCGATTTCGATGCGGCGATCCGTTTCGATCCCACCAACGCCGAAGCCTTCAGCAACCGCGGCAATGCGCACGACGACAAGGGTGACCGCAATGCCGCCATTGCCGACTACAACGAAGCGATACGTCTCGATCCCAAGAACGCGCGCATCTATTACGATCGCGGCATCGCGTTCCGCCGCGACGGCGATCTCGACCGCGCCATTGCCGATTTGAACGAGGCCGTCAGCCTCAATCCGCAGCACGCCGGCGCCTTCAACGAACGCGGCTATGCCTTCTATCAGAAGCACGATTTCGACCGCGCCATTGCCGACTATGATCAAGCGATCAAGCTCAATCCGAAATTCGCGGTCGCCTACAACAATCGCGGCAACGCCTTCGACGACAAAGGCAATCCCGATCGCGCTATCGCCGATTATAATGACGCTTTGCGCGCCGATCCGAACTATGGCGCGGCGTTTTACAATCGCGGCATCGCTTGGCGGCGCAAGGGCGACCTCGACCGCGCGATTGCCGATTACGATCAGGCGATAAAACTCAATCCCACGGCTGCAGCATACAATAACCGGGGCAGCGCCTGGCAGGCCAAGGGTGAGAATGAACGCGCCATCACGGATCTCGATCAGGCCATCAAGCTCGATCCGCGGTTGGCGGACGCCTACATCAACCGCGGCAACGCCAAGCGCGAGCGGCTTGATCTTACCGACGCGATCGCCGACTACACCCACGCCATCGGGCTTTCGCCGAACGCCGCCCTTGCCTTTTATAATCGCGCCTGGGCGCGTTACCTCTCCGGCGACAACGTGCAAGCGCTGGCCGACGTCGACCGCGCCATCGCGCTCAATCCGCATTCGGCGAGCGCTTTTTCCACGCGCGGCCTCATCCGCGAACGGCTCGCCGATGCCGCGGGCGCCATCGCCGACTTTCGCAAGGCGCTCGAGATCGATCCCACATTCCAGCAGCCCGCCGAAGGCCTGCAGCGGCTCAAAGCCGGCCTTCCGCCGAAGGCCGGACCGGCGCCGAGCCATTAGCCGCGCATGACATCGAGCACGCCGTCGAGTTCATACGACCGCGTCGTGCCGCTGATCGTCGCGGTCGCGTTGTTCATGGAGAACATGGACTCGACGGTAATCTCGACGTCCCTGCCGGCCATTGCGCGGGCGATCGGCACCAACCCGCTGGCGCTCAAGCTCGCGGTGACGTCCTATCTGCTCGCGCTCGCCATCTGCATCCCCGCGAGCGGTTGGATGGCCGACCGGTTCGGCGCGCGCAAAGTCTTCCGCATCGCCATCGGGGTGTTCGTGCTCGGCTCGATCGGTTGCGCGCTGTCGCGTTCGCTCGATGAATTCGTACTGGCGCGGATCGTTCAGGGCATGGGCGGCGCGATGATGACGCCGGTCGGCCGTCTCATCGTCGTGCGCAGCATCGAGAAGCGGCTCCTGGTCAATGCCATGTCGCTGGTGACCATACCAGCCCTCGTCGGTCCGATCTGCGGTCCGCCGCTTGGGGGCTTCATCACCACCTACGCGTCATGGCATTGGATCTTCATTATCAATGTGCCGATCGGTCTGGTCGGCATCATTATGGCGACGCGCTACATTCCCGAGGTGCGCGCCGAGCGGCCCGATCCGTTCGACTTTGTCGGCTTCGTCTTATCTGGGCTAGGGATCGGCGGGCTCGCCTTCGGCCTTTCGGTCATGGGCCTGCAGTTTTTACCCAACGGCGTGCTTGCCGCATTGCTGGGCGTCGGCACTGTTGCGACAGCGGCCTACATCGTCCACGCCCGGCGTGCGCCCGCACCTATTCTCGATCTCGGACTATTCAAACTGCCGACATTCCGCGCCAGCATCGTCGGCGGTTTCATGTTCCGGCTCGGCATCGGCGCGCTGCCGTTTCTGCTGCCGCTCCTGCTGCAGATCGGCTTTAATCTGACACCGTTCCAATCCGGTCTCATCACCTTCACCGGAGCGCTCGGCTCGATGTTCATGAAGGCCGCCGTCGCATTCGTCCTCAGACAGGTCGGCTATCGACCCGTGCTGGTCTACAACAGCCTCCTGAGCGCCGCCTTTCTCGCCGCCTGCGCCAGCTTCGTTCCCGGGATGCCATTTGCCGCCATGATTGCGATCCTGCTCGCCGGCGGCTTTTTTCGCTCGCTGCAATTCACCGCCATCAACACCATCGCCTACGCCGAGGTCGAGCCGCGGTTGATAAGCCGGGCGACGACACTCGCCGCCGTCGGCCAACAATTGGCGCTCTCGACCGGCGTTGCCGTTGGCGCGCTGGTCGTCGAGATCACGCTGCGGCTAAAGCATGGCGCTACGATGGACGCGATGGATTTCCCGCCGGCCTTCCTGGCCGTCGCTGCGCTCGCCGGCGCCGCCAGCCTGGTGTTTGCGCGGCTTCCGCTCGACGCCGGCGCGGAGCTCGCCGGGCGCAAGCTGGCGCAAGCAACGGCGGACAAATCATAACGCGGCGTCAGGCCCGCCACGAAAACCGCGGGCGAGGAGGTAAAGTTCAGCGGAGTCGGTGCGGCTGGCCGGTGGCTTGACGTGCTTGACGCTGGAAAAATCGCGCTTGAGCTCGGCCAGCAGCGCCGTTTCGGTACCCCCTTGCAGCACTTTGCAGAGAAAGCTTCCGCCGGGATTGAGCACCTGGCAGGCGAATTGCGCTGCCGCCTCCGCGAGCGCCATGATGCGCAAGTGGTCGGTCTGCCGGTGCCCGGTGGCGTTGGCCGCCATGTCCGAGAGAACAACGTCGACCTTAGCCTCGCCCTCTCCTTCGGCCTTTCCCCGCGCCGCGCCGCCAAACATCGCCCTGAGGCGTTCAGGAGCGGCCTCGTCGAGGAAATCGAGCTTGAGGAACTCAACACCGGCAATCGACTTCATGTCGAGAATGTCGAGCGCGATGACGCGCCCGCTTGCGCCGACGCGCTGCGCGGCGACTTCGCTCCAACCGCCGGGGGCCGCGCCGAGATCGACAACGCGCGCGCCCGACTTGAGCAGGTGATATTTATCGTCAATCTCGGCGAGCTTATAGGCGGCGCGCGAACGCAACCCCTCGCGCTTGGCGCGCGCCACATAAGGATCGCTGATCTGGCGCTCGAGCCAGGCGCGCGACGACAGCTTTCGACGCTTATCATCCTTGAGCCGCGCCATTATCGTCTTTGGCCGGTCAGGCTTCGCCCCAGACGCCGTCGGCACGCATCATTTCGACCAGCATGCCCTCGCGCAGGCCGCGATCGGCGACGCGCAGCCGCGGACAGGGGAAAGCGAGGCGAATGGCATCAAGGATGGCGCAGCCGGCGAGCACGAGATCGGCGCGTTCGGCGCCGATGCAGGGATTGGCGGCGCGCTCGTCAAAGCTCATGGCCATCAGTTCGGCGACCACGCGCGAAACCTCATCACCGGACAGCCAGCAGCCATCGACACGCCGGCGGTCATAGCGTTTCAGCCCCAGGAATACGCCGGCGATTGTCGTCACCGTGCCCGACGTGCCGAGCATGTGAAAGCCGTCGATGTCGCCGCTATGGGCCGCCGCAAAATGCTGCATGGAGGCGGCCACTTCTTGCACCATGGCGTCGTAGACCGCGCGCGGCACCACGGTGCCGCCGTAACGCTCGGCGAGTGTCACGACGCCGACAGGAAGCGATACCCAGCCGACGATGTCCGGCCGCGGCGGGCCGCGGCGGACGCCGTTGGGCCGGCCGAGCCGTACCAGCTCGGACGATCCGCCGCCGATATCGAAGAGGATGACGCCGGCGGCTGTTGGGTCGAACAGCTCGGTGCAGCCGGAAGCGGCGAGCCTTGCCTCGGTCGCCGAATCGACGATCTCCAGTTCAAGGCCGGTCTTCTCGGCGACACGGGCGCGGAATGCTTCGCCATTCTCTGCCGCGCGGCAGGCCTCCGTGGCGATGAGCCGCGCCCGGCTCACGCCGCGCGCGCGCATCTTGTCGCGACAGACCAGAAGCGCTTCGATCGCGCGCGCAATCGCCGCGTCGCTGATCCGCCGCGAAGCGGCCACGCCTTCGCCGAGACGAATGATGCGGGAGAACGCGTCGACGACGCGAAACCCGTGTGCGGTCGGACGCGCAATCAGCAGCCGGCAGTTGTTAGTGCCGAGATCGAGCGCCGCATAGGTTCCATCGCCGTGCTCGCTCGCGAGCATTGGCTCGTCATCACGCCGGGGACCATCGCGGCGGAGGCCATAGGGCGTTCGACGAGGCCAGCGCGGTCGCGGTCGCGGCGCTCCACGGCCATCGAGGCCGCCAGTCGGCGGAGCCTCATCGTTCATAAGACCTTCCTGCCGCGGCGGAGCCTTGGCGGCTCGACGGCTGCGGTCATGTCCAAGCTCAAATCAGGGCGAATGTATCAGCCCAGGGCGGCAGGGCCAATACTAGGCTCCTATCGCCTATGAGCCATGCCCACCGTCAGCTTGTCGCACTCTGCCAAGTCCACTATGTCACCCCGATACGATTCCTTGCGGGATTACATAGCGATGAATTTGCACCAGCCTGCGGACCGGCCGGCGAACAGATTGGCGACGGACGAGCTGACGGAGGAGAGGCTGGCGGTCGAGAAATTTGCCGTCGGGCAGTCGGTACCGCGCAGCGAAGACCCGATGCTGCTACGCGGCGAGGGTCATTATACAGACGACGTAAGCCTGCCCGGGCAGGTCTATGCGGTGATGGTGCGCAGCCGCAACGCCCACGGCATCATCCGCGCGATCAATACCAACACCGCGCGGAACATGCCGGGAGTGCTGGGCGTCTATACGGCCGCCGACCTGGAAGCTTATGGCCCGCTCAAATGCGTCGTGCCGCTGAAGAATCGCGACGGCACGCCGATGCGCAAACCGTGGCGCGGGGCGCTGGCGAAGGACAAAGTGCGCTATGTCGGCGATCCGGCGGCATTTGTCGTCGCCGAAACTGTGCTCGCGGCCAAGGATGCGGCTGAAGCCGTCGAGATCGAGATCGACCCGCTGCCCGCCGTCACGTCCGCCGCCGACGCGACGCGCGATGGCGCCCCAATCCTCTACGACGACGTGCCCGAAAACGTAGCGCTCGACTATCACTACGGCGATGCCGCCGCCGTCGATGCGGCCTTCGCCAAGGCGGCGCACGTTACCCGCATGAACCTTCTCAACAGCCGCGTGGTCGTCAACGCCATGGAGCCGCGCGCGGCGCTCGCATCCTTTGATGGCGGTCGCTTTACATTATATGTCGGCTCACAAGGCGTATCCGGAATGCGCGCTACCATCGCTGAGGCACTTGGCGTGGACGCCAAGGCCGTGCGCATCCTGACCGGCCAGGTTGGCGGCTCATTCGGCATGAAGGCCGCGGTGTTCCCCGAATATCTCTGCGTGCTGCACGCCGCGCGGGCCCTCGGCCGGCCGGTGAAGTGGACCGAGGACCGATCGGGGAGCTTTTTTTCCGACAGCCACGGTCGCGACCACGACGTCACCGGCGAACTTGCCCTGGCGGAAGACGGCACCTTCCTCGGCGTGCGCATCAACTGCTTCGCCGATATGGGCGCCTTCCTCTCGCCCATGGGGCCGTTCCCGGGAACGGTCAATATCGTCAAAAACGTGCAGGGCATGTATCGCACCCCGCTCATCGAAGTCTCATCCAAGTGCGTGTTCACCAACACCTCGCAGATTGGTCCCTATCGCGGCGCCGGCCGGCCCGAGGGCAACTACTTTATGGAGCGAATGATCGATGCGGCCGCTGCCGAGATGGGTATCGATCGCATCGCGCTGCGCCGGCGCAATCAGATCCGGCCCAAGGAGCTGCCCTATAAGACCGCGTCCGATGTCACCTATGACAGCGGCGACTTCGCGGCGCTGACAAAGCAGGCGCTCGAACTCGCCGACAGCAAGGGCTTTGCCCGCCGCAAACGCGAAAGCGCCCGGCGCGGCAAGCTGCGCGGCCTCGGCATCGGCAATTTTCTGGAAGTCACCGCGCCGCCGGCGAAAGAGTTGGCCGACATCGCCTTCAATGCCGACGGCACCGTGACGCTCACCACCGGCACCCTCGATTTCGGCATGGGCCACGCCACGCCCTTCGCACAGGTCTTGAGCGAAAGGCTCGGCATTCCGTTCGAGAAAATCTCACTCGTTCAGGGCGACAGCGATCGGATGGCCATGGGCGGCGGCAGCGGCGGCTCGAAGTCCCTCATGCACAGTGGCACCGCCATCGTCGAAGCTGCCGCGAAGATTATTGAAAAAGGCAAGGAGATCGCTAGCCACGTCCTCGAAGCGGCACCCTCCGATATTGAATTCCGCCACGGGCGCTTCGTGATTGCCGGCACCGATCGCACGATTTCGGTCATGGAACTTGGCGCAAACACTGCGCGACGGCAGCGCCAAACTGCCGCCAGACGCGCCGCAGTCGCTCGACATCACACATGTGAGCGATGGACCCGGCGCCGCCACCTTCCCCAACGGCTGCCATGTCGCCGAGGTCGAGGTCGATCCCGACACCGGCGTAGCAGAAGTGGTGAAGTACACCTGCGTCAATGACTTCGGCGTCGTCGTCAATCCGCTGATCGTCGCCGGCCAGCTCCATGGCGGCGTCGTCCAGGGCATCGGCCAGGCGCTGATGGAGATGACGGTCTACGACGCCGACGGACAATTGCTCACCGGCTCGTTCATGGACTACGCGATGCCGCGCGCATCGGATGTGCCGCCGTTCGTTCTGGCCGAGCATCCGGTGCCGGCGAAGACCAACCCGCTCGGCGTCAAGGGCTGCGGCGAAGCCGGCTGTGCCGGCTCGCTGACCTCGGTCATGAACGCGGTGCTCGACGCGCTCGCCGACCGCGGCATCCGGCATCTCGACATGCCGTTGACGCCATTTCGCATCTGGCAAGCCTTGCGCGACGCGGGCGATACCGGCGCCGGGCAGTCGAATCAATGACGCAAACGATCTCCGTCCCCGCCCGCCGCTTCGGCGAGTTCCGGGTGGTGGCGCCGGTCTGCGCGGCGCATTTTCTTAGTCACTACTACATGATCATATTGGCGCCGCTGTTCGCCTTCGTGCGCGCTGATTATGGCGTGAGCTATACTGACCTCGCACTTGCGCTCACCGCGTTCAACCTGGTTTCTGCGGTGCTGCAGACGCCGGCCGGTTTTCTGGTCGACCGCATCGGTGCGCGTATTGTGCTGATCGCCGGCGTGGCACTTGGCACAGCCGCGTTCGCGATTGCGGGGCTGGTCAATTCCTTTGCCGTATTCATCGCCATGTTCGCCGTCGCCGGCCTTGGCAACACGGCCTATCATCCGGCCGATTACTCGCTGCTATCCCATCACAGCACGCCGGCGCGCATCGGCCAGATCTTCTCCTTCCACACGTTTTCCGGGATTCTCGGCGCCGCGGTCGCCCCTGCGACGCTTTTGGCAATGCAGAGCCGTTTCGGCTGGCGCGGCGCTTTTGTCGGCGCCGCGATACTCGGCTGCGCCGTGCTTGCGCTCCTGATCGCGCAGCGGCCGACGGCGGCCGACCGGTTGGCGGAAAAGCGCCGCCCAGTCCCGCCGTCCGACGGCGGCACCGGCACGTTGCCGGGTGCTGACAGCGGATGGCGGCTCCTGCTCTCGCCACCGATCATTCTCAACCTTGGTTTCTTCATTCTGATCTCGGTCATGGGCGGGCTCAACAGCTTCCTGGTCGTGGCGCTCGGCGCGCTCTACGGCACGTCCGCCGAGCTGGCCAATGTGGCGCTGACTGGATTGCTGCTGATGAACGCGCTCGGTGTGCTTGTCGGTGGCGTTCTCGCCTCGCGCACGACCCAACACGCCATCGTCGCCGCCGTCGGCCTCGCCTGCGCTGGCATCGTAACCGCGCTGGTCGGCACCATCGGGTTTCCCTCCTATGCGCTCGTTCTGATGACGTCGCTGTCCGGTCTGTTCGTCGGCATTGCCAGCCCCTCGCGCGACATGCTGGTCCGCGCCGTGACGCCGCTGGGAGCCTACGGCCGGGTCTTCGGTTTCGTATCTTCGGGATTTAACATCGGCTCCATGATCGCGCCGACGATCTACGCAATGTTGATGGATCACGGCGAGCCGCGCGCCGTGTTTCTGTTTTCTGCCGCCTGCAGCATTCTCTGCATCGGTACGGTGGTGTTCGGATTTTCCGGCCGCGAGCAACGCTGAGATTGGCGCGCCGAATCCGAGCGTCAGCCCTGTTGGCAGTCGCGGTCGGGCGTCTGAAGTTCCAAGTCATTTGGGGCGTAGGCTATTCTACTTACATATTTGTACGTATCGGCGTTTTTGTTTGATAGCCCTCGCTTTTAACGCATTATTCCCGGTCGTGGTCGCAGGATCGTGACGTCACGGACAGCCGGGAAATGCCCGGCATCGCCCACAGTACGCGCGATCTTTCACTGGAAAGTTCCGCCGAAGAGAAGTTCCGTCTCGCCGTCGAAGCATGCCCGAATAGCATGGTGATGACGGACGGCGGCGGCAGGATCGTGTTTGTCAACGCCGAGACCGAGCGGCTATTCGATTACCCTCGGCATGAACTGATCGGCCAACCGATCGAAATTTTGATTGCAGAGCGGCTACGCAGCGGACATCTTCAACAACGCGCCAGGTTCGCCCACCAGCCAAAGCCCCGCCGCATGGGGGAGCGGAATGAGTTGCAAGGGAGACGTCGCGACCGCGGCGAATTTCCGGTGGAGATCGGCCTTAATCCAATCCGAACCGGCGAAGATTTGCTCGTACTCAGCGTCATCTCCGACATCAGCGAACGCAAACGGGTCGAGCGACTGAAAGACGACTTCGTCTCGACCGTAAGCCACGAGCTGCGCACACCGCTGACTTCGATCGCCGGTTCGCTCGGTCTGCTTATCGGCGGAGCCGCCGGCACTCTCCCCGAACCAGCCGGGCGGCTAATCCGCATTGCCCAGAGCAACAGCCAAAGGCTCGTTCGCCTCATCAACGACATCCTCGATATCGAGAAGATCGAGTCCGGCCAGATTGCGTTCCAATTCAAGCGACTGAGCGCGCGCGCCGTGGTCGAACAGGTCATTGAGGCAAGCCGCGGTTTCGCCGATGGCTTCCATGTGCCCGTTCGTCTCGACGATGACGCCGCCAGCGAGGTGTACGCCAATTCCGACCGCTTCGCGCAAGTCGTCACCAATCTTTTGTCGAATGCGATCAAGTTTTCTCCGCCGAATGGCGAGGTTCTGGTCTCGGTCGATCAGTACGAGGATAGCGTGCGAATTGCGGTCCGCGACCATGGCCAGGGCATCCCGAAGGAGTTTCGACCACGCATCTTCGAAAAATTCGCGCAAGCCGACGCCAGCGATGCGCGACAGAAGGGCGGCACCGGGCTCGGGCTCAGCATTGTCAGGCAGATCATCGCGCGGCTCGGAGGCACGGTCGGCTTCGAGGACGCGATCGGCGGCGGCACTATCTTCTACGTTGAGTTGCCAAGCTGGGCGCAAGTGGCCGCTCACGAGGTCGACGCCGAAGGCGGCTCGAAAGCACCGCGCATCCTGCTATGCGAGGACAATCTTGATACGGCTCAGACGCTGCGCGTCGGGCTGCATGCACACGGTCTTAACACCGATTTCGCCTATAGCCCGGCCAGCGCCGTGACGACCGTACAAGCAACCCCCTATGCCGCCATTCTGGTCGACCTCGATCTTCCGGACGGCGGCGGCATCAACTTGATCCGCGGGATGCGCCAGCTGCCGCAAATCTACAAGACGCCAATCCTCGTCATCGGCGCCGACGGTTCGTGGGATAAAAACGGCGCCGACACGGCTTACCTCAACGTTTCGGAATGTCTGCACAAGCCGATCAACATCGAGCACCTGGTGCAAATTCTCGATCGCGTCATCGCCCGCGACGGCAGCATCCCTATTCACAGGAGGCTCTGATGCCGTTCATCGACTTCGCGGCGCTCAAGGAGCGCATCTCCATTGAGCAGGCGGCTGAAATGCTCGGCCTCACGCTACACAAGTCAGGACACCAGCTTCGTGGCCCCTGTCCCGCCTGCAAGCGTGGTGGAGATCGAGCGTTGGCGATCACGCCCTCGAAAAATCTCTTCTACTGCTTTGGAGCGGACGCGGGTGGCGACCAAATCCAACTGGCCGCTCATATCCGCGAGTGCAAGCTGACCGCGGCGGCAAAATTCCTGGCCGGCACCCCTACCGCCCCCGGTACTGTACCCTCTACAGGTACCAGTACAGTTCGCAAGGAACGTGCCACGGTTCCCGAAGAGCAAAAGGGGCAGCTCAAGCCCCTCGATTATCTCGACGCTGGCCACCCGGCCGTGGAAGCCGCTGGTTTCGACCCAGACGAGGCGAAGGCGCTCGGTGTCCCGGATCAGCACCTGTGAGACAGATTTAGCGGCTTGAGGAACGGAGGATTTCTGGCTCATCGTAACCATGAAGGAGTGGAGATGAGACAGAAATCCGTGCACGCTGAATTGCCGTCTGAGCGGCTCGTAAAGAACATCCGCCGGGTAACCCGCAAACGCCATTCGGCGGAAGAGAAGATCCGCATCGTTTTGGACGGCCTGCGCGGCGAGTCCAGCATCGCCGAGCTTTGCCGCCGCGAAGGTATTGCCGAGAGCCTTTATTACGCTTGGTCCAAGGAGTTCCTGGAGGCCGGCAAGCGCCGTCTGGCGGGTGACACGGCGCGGGCCGCGACCAGTGGCGAGGTCAAGGACCTTCGACGTGAGGCGCAGGAGCTCAAGGCGGTCGTGGCTGAGCAGGCGCTCGAATTACGCTTGCTTAAAAAAAGCATGATCGCGGATGGGGGAGACGAGGAATGAGATACCCCGCCTCCGAGAAGCTGGAGATCATTCGCCTGGTCGAACAATCCCACCTGCCAGTGCGCCGGACGCTGGAGAAGCTGGGGATCCAGCCTGCAAGGTTCTACCGCTGGTACGATCGGCTGCGGACCGGCGGCCCCGAAGCGTTGGAAGATAAATCACCAAGGTCGAAGCGCGTCTGGAACCGCATCCCTGACGCAATACGCGAGCGGATCGTTCAGTTGGCGTTGGATGAGCCCGAGTTATCGCCACGGGAGTTGGCCACGCGCTTCACCGATGCGGCAAACTATTTTGTGTCAGAGGCCTCGGTCTATCGGCTACTCAAGGCGCATGACCTGATTACCAGTCCAGCCTACATCGTCATGAAGGCAGCCGGCGAGTTCAAGGACAAGACGATGGCGCCAAACCAGCTCTGGCAGACGGACTTCACCTATCTCAAGGTGATCGGCTGGGGCTGGTTCTATCTCAGCACGGTCCTGGATGACTTCTCGCGCTATATTATCGCCTGGAAGCTGTGCGCGACGATGAAGGCGCAAGACGTGACCGACACGCTGGGTCTTGCTCTCGCGGCCTCGGGCTGTAACCGGGCACGGATCGCCCATAAGCCGCGCCTGCTCAGCGATAATGGTTCCAGCTACGTCTCGGCTGATCTGGCAGATTGGCTGGATGCACAGAACATCGGACACGTTCGCGGCGCCCCCTACCATCCGCAGACACAGGGCAAGATCGAACGTTGGCATCAAACGCTCAAGAACCGCATTCTCCTGGAAAACTACTACCTGCCGGGTGATCTTGAGGCCAGCATTGGCCGGTTCGTCGATCACTACAACCATCGACGCTATCATGAAAGCTTGAGCAATCTGACACCGGCCGACGTGTACTTCGGGCACGGCCAAACAATCCTGCTGGAAAGAGAAAGGATCAAACGCAACACAATCCAAAAACGACGCTTGCAGCACCAAAAGAAAGCCGCATAAACTAAAACCAGATGAGCCCGATCGTCCTCTAAATCACGCCGCCATCTGACTCAAATTATCTGACGACGGACACCTGCCTTCTCAATCAGATTTGATAAAAACATGGGACCCATAGCTCCAGGCTGCTATAGCGTATTTTACCGCGGAAATAAGAATTGGCTTGCTGCCGGTTACGATGCTTCCCAAAAGGCAAGTTTCGTTGATACCAAGACCGGAGATGTCCCAGACAGCTACACGATGAATATCTGGGGAGCGACGTTCAGTTACAATGAAAAAGGAGAAGTTCGCGACAGTCAAGGCGGTGTGGTCGGTCATCTTACATGCAATTTGGGCTCGGATTGCTGATCGGCAACGGCATGACTCTCAGTGAAATTGGTCGGCGCCTTGGCAGGTCCTCGATCCCGCGGCCTGTTTTTTCATAAAGGTCTCTATGGCCGCCTTGTCGTCGTTGTTAGGGCTGCTGCGCTTCGATTTCAGCAGCGCGTCCATTTCTTCCCGCGTGATTTTGTCGGCTATGAAATTTGCGGCGCATGCGCAGAACCTCGCATCGCCGCGACGTGATGACATGCACGTCGAAATGTAGTTCTCAACAAATTTTGTGCGCTCGTTGCCGTGCTGACTGAACGGCAGCTCCTGCGCCACAGCACAGGTAGTAAGTGCGAGAATTGCAGCAAGCGTTTTCATGACGTCTCTAACCTCTAGCAATCTCGCGGAGATTGGCGGAACATAAGGGAGCTTCTCCCGAAGCTGACTTAGATAAGCGTTGACGTCGATATCTGACAATAGATTACCCCAACCCCATTGCTGCCCGCAGATTGTCGCTCAGCAGCTTAGCGCGCGATGTTTGCAGCGATGCAGGTACATCGTCGAAGTAGAAATAGCCGAGTGGCGGCCCGGCTGGCGTCTTTCATCATGAAGCAGGCGCCCGTTTTCTTCTACTGTCCACGACGGCGGGAAGTAGCGTGGGGGCTCAGCCATTCTCGGCGAGCGTGGCTGGTTACGAGACCAGACTCGGTCTGCAGCCATTCGCGGATGATGCGGGCGCGCTGCTCGCGATCGGTCGGCCAGGTTTTCGGGAACACATAATTGACGACGTCGTCGCTTTCGATGCCGAGTGCGTGTTGAATGATCTGGGCGGCGCGGTCACCGTCATTACAATCGATCGCTTGTTCGAGCAGGTTGTTGGTCATGGGTTACGCCTCACTGGTCTTCTGCCGACAGATTAACCGCCCGCCTTTCCACCGTCCACGGTGGTGGGAAGCGGTGCGCTGACGGCACGCAAGATCACAACGCCATTTCCGCTTTGCGCCGAAAGCGACCGTCAGCGATCCCGAGGTACCCCGTCGCTATGGGCCACAAGGGGACATCGCACCTGCGGTTCTAAAGACGAAAGGGGCTGCCAGCTGAGGTCCCAAAAGAAAAGCCCCAGCCGGGGCTGGGGCTTCCAACTTCGGGATGGAACGCAACATTGTACTCACGCTTCATGTGACCCCGATTTGAACGGTTCCAGGGTTTAAGCGGCCTTCCTCGGTGCATTGCCCGTCGTGGGTGGAGCACCCGTCTTGATATCGATTGTCTTGGTGGTCTTTACGGCCTTCGCGGGCTTCTTGATCGTCAGATGCAGTACGCCCTTGTCGAAATGAGCGTCGACGGCTCCATCTTCTGGCTCGAATGGCAGGGACATCGATCGGTAGAATGAGCCGTAGCTCCGCTCCTCGACATGCCAGTCCTTTTCTTCTTTCGTGCTCTCCGCCTTTTTCTCACCGGAAATGACCAGCTGGTTGCTCGTCCAGGCTGACCTTGATATCCTTCTCGTCGACGCCGGGAAGTTCGGCCGTCACTTCGAAGGCATCCTTTGTTTCCGCCACATTGATTGCCGGCGCGCCAGCCCCAATGTCGGGAGAGGACGAATTCTGATCGAAAGCACGAAGCGCATTTTCCATTTCGCGCCGCATGGTACGGAACGGATCCCACGTCACCTCTTGGCCCGTGGTCCACAATCTCGGAAGATTTATCTGTTTACTCCATCGCAGGTTAGAGGGCATCTTGCCCCTTCCCTCATCATGACATTCAGCTTTTCCGGCCCTGTCGGTTTTGATCTAGCTCAAGATCGCCGAATTAGTTCGAGGCGGGAAAAGCAGCAGCGTTCAGTTTGATTTTTCTGCCGAAAACAGGGGCCTTGAGTGCTGCGAGAGTGCCTTATGCGACCAGCAGCGGCGGGAACAGCGACGGAAAAATTACATCCCCTGTCTTGATACTCTTCATTGACTCTGGTGAAGGCAGGAAACGAGATGAGAGACTTGAAGCAGAAGTCGCATTCCCAGCAGTGCCAAAGGTGACGGACTTGCCGCTCATTTCGAAACTCAGACCGTTCGGGGGCAATCAGCTCCCTACTGCATTGGACGCAGGTCATCCCAAATTTGGAACGACGACTGGACAGTATCGTCGTCATGATAACCTCCCTCATTCCCCATCGCAGTGACGCGGAGAGGCAATGGAAATATGGCGATCGGATCGTGAACGATTTGCCTTGGTCCTGATCCCGCGAATCGTTCCATTTCCCTGTAACACCCCCACCGAATATAAAGAAGCTTTACTTGGTGCGTCCGGACGCACGCGCGTGTGCAAATCACGCAGGTCACGGCCTGATAGGTGCCGGTTTCGCGCGCCAACTCGGAAGTGAAAGAGGCCGCCAAATCAGGCGGCCGATCGGTCTTCGCCAGCCCGCCTGCCCGTCTTCGGATCGACCCATGAACGCGTTACAGGATGGTCCGGGTCTTTGGCAGCAATACGGCGATTCCGGTGGAGCAAGTGACTACTGCCGACGCGCCCGCACCAACGCCTGTCATGGAAACTGGAAAAACAGGCATGGCCGATCCGAACCCGCGCGATAACGGTCCATCTGATGATGGACCGCAGATCTACGTTCTGTTGCGCGGGAACCGCCTTCAGATCACTGCGGATGTCGATGCGGCTGGCGTTGCCAAACTCAAAGAAGCCCTCGCTAAATACGAGGAAATTCTGAAGCTGCAAAAATGACCAGGCCACCAATGAGGCGGCCAAGACCAAACCGTGGCTGGGGTAGAAGGGGGTGGTTCGGTCAAGGCCGCCAGCTCCAGTTCGGTTGCCCCCGTCCTGAAGAGCCGAGCATCATTTGTAGGCTAATGCTCAAAATCGTCCATTCAAAGTGGTATGTGCAAAATTGCACACCTTCAAAGCGATCCTGAAATTAGGACAGACGAAAATTCAAATTAGGACAAAAGCTTCGGAATTAGGACAGCACCGGACGCCCAAATAGAACATTGCCAGAACGCGGAACGCTGGCGAACGAGGTGCATGTCGCCTTGGGTCTACTAACTGCCTCGCCGACAACAAGCGAGCGCGGCGGCTATCACTCCGATAGTGTTGCAAAAGTCGTTTCTCACAGGTGATCAAAAATTTTGCGGGCTATAGGCGCGATCTTTCGTGTAAAGATGTGGGGGGCCTCGTCGCTCTCACGTTAAACTCGTAGGCGACTTCAGTAACGCGATTGAGGATATACGAAATCAGCGATTGTTTCGCGTTTCTTGTTTTTGCGAAAAATTCGTTGCCCTTCAACTTTCGACTTTTGCAACACTATCACTCCGATAACAGACACGATGGTGGACGGTTGGTGCGGCAGGAAACGGACCATTAAGCGACATTCGCGGTGAAGGTCAAAGCAGTGCGGCGAGCAACACCTTGGCCTCCTTCAAGTCGAGCGTGTCGCTGAAGCGACGCACTGCCATGATCTAATAAAATCTTCTTTTCCGCCAGAAGAGCTTTGGGAATAGGCTTGCCGATATGAAAAGCAACGCTCCGATAAGGACAATGAGTGCGCCGGAAAGCACATAATTATCCAGATAGTCAGCCCCAAAAGCCTCTTTTTTTGCACCCGGTTGCGGCATCCGCGCACCAAGCGGTTGGCCCGCAGCATTCTCTGACATGTCTTTCGCCTCGAAGCGATCGTCATGTGTTGGTTGCGCAGTCGCAGCGCTGGGCTTGTCAGCACCCGTCAGTCCTGCTTCAGGCTTAGTTTCTTCATCCCCTGAGCCCTGTGGTTCTGGCGACAGAGGCTCCACGATGGTCTTGAATAATCTGAACTCGAGCTCGCTGGTATAGGAAGCATATGCACGACAATTACGTCCGACCCGCGGAGCCTGACCAGTCAGCACAATCCGCTCATCGTTATCGAGAATTGCTCCCTTGACTTGAAATGGAATCTGCCCGCAACGGGGGTTGAATATGAACGCCGTTCCCGAGTATTGCCCGTGGCTGACCTCACCGCGGAATAGAAGAGAACCAGGCTTCGCACCTGCTTCCAACATCCCTGGACGAGGTTTTTGATAATCGAACTCACGCGATGATCCTTTTGCGACCAGAGACATCACGGACCCATTGTGATCCCAAAGGGTAGGCTCGGGCGAGGCGGGTTGCGTCTGCGCGGACGCCCCAGTGTTCAAAATGATAGGCAGGCTAATGAAAAGCCTAAAGAGCCTCGGCATTGCGATTTCCAGCGAAAGCGCCTCAGGCACTTGTGAACAATCTGTTGATGTTGGGTGACCCTCTCCCGGTTAGCGACCCTACGATTTGATTTGGTCTTGAATTGGGCACAAAGCGGATAAAGCCGGGCAGAACAATTTTTGTGGATGGAGTTTCAAAACGGTGCCACCGGCGACCGATTTGCAGGGCGCCCACGCCTACTAAGCCTATTGGACGCGGCGCGGATCGTGTTTAGTATGGTGTTGGGCATGCTTGCTAGAGGGTTTGGGGAAATGAGGGCCTTTCAGCTCAGCTGGATTATAGTTGCCATTCCGAGCGCCGCGATCTGTCAAACTATGATTGGGAATGGTTTAGGCGCCGTCTCGCCAAATTCGGCGTCCATGTCGGCGGTCAGCACGCAGTTGGTCCGCTTACTTACGCCGCCTGCGGGTCCTGATGCACTTCCTCAAACGATCTTAGTTGCCGAGAAAGCTGATGCCCCGGAAAAAGACCCGGCAACTTTACAACAAAATTACTCCGCGTTTGGGGACCTATCCATCGATCAAGCGGCTCCCGAGCGCGATTTATCGTATCTCGCGTATTATGCTTATGCTGAATTGCCACCTGATCAAAAGCCAGCCGATATCGTCTTGGAAGCACTAAGAAGCTTCCCAATTGGAAGTCCTATCGTGGAGATAAGACGGGCATCCGATGCTTTCGGCCTGGACTTTCACTTTATGAAGGCGGTTGCCAAAATCGAGTCCGATTTTGATCCTACGCAGCGTACCGGATCCTATATCGGCCTATTTCAACTCAGCAAGTATGAGTTCAACAAGTACGGATCGGGAGACATTACGAGCCCGCGCGACAATGCTATCGCAGCGGCCTACAAATTTGCCACGGAGGCAATACTATTTGAATTAGATACCCACAGGAACCCAACTTTCAGTGACCTCTATCTGATTCACCAACAAGGATGGCAGGGAGCCTCGGAACACGTCAGTCATCCGGAGCGGATCGCGTGGCAGTCAATGTGTGCGACCGATGAAGGCAGAGAAAAAGGCGAAAAATGGTGCAAACGCGCCATTTGGGCGAACACGCTTCCAGCCGTCAAATCCATCTGGAAATCGGTTGATAATCTGACCTCCGGCGCGTTTGTGAGCATGTGGCGACAACGAGTTGATCTTCTTTACGCTCGCTATTCTGGGATGATCGTCGAAGTAGAAGCCGATGCACACCGTTCCGCTGGCATTCATGGCGAGCGAAAGAAGGCGGAGAGACTCGGCGCGGGCAAGTCTGCTTTGGCCAGAAAGCCACGGTTCGGGGTTGCTTTGGCGCGCCGTAGCACAGGCAGACTGAGAATTGCCGCGGCGATCAAGAGCACGCCGCGCCAAGACCAAATTGAGTCCTCAGCGGGCCGTCAGTGGTAAAGAATTAGGCATCGGACCAAGGCGGCGGCCGCGCACAGGGTATATTATTTCGTGCGCAAGGAAATCAAACGCCGGAAAGGTGTCGCGCTGTTTATGCATGGTGAAAGGTCGCTTGCGGATGCGCCGGCGCGCGCCGAAACACTCGCCCGCGAGGCGGCGGATGCCGCCGAGACGGCGGACGAGGCAAAGAGCGCCGCCACCGTAGCGGCGCGCGCGGCGGCATCGCTCGCGGCGTCCGTGCGCAAGTCGGAAGCGTTCAAGACCACCGCTGACGCCGCTCTCGCGTTCGCGGAGAAGGTGCTTGCCGCCGCTAGGACGGACCAGGCTAAGGCGCGGGCAGAGGATCTGAAGCAGGAGGCGGCTGCCAAGGCCGCGGAGCTCGCGACGCAGTTCGAAACCGCCAAGGCCGACGCGAAGATCAAGCTCGATGCGGCCAAGGCGGCACAGGACGCCGCCAAGGTGGCCGAGGCCGAGAAGGCTGATACCGCCAAGGCGGCCCACGACGCAAAGCTCGCGCTCGAGCCGGTCTCGATCTTCATCAGCCGTGCGACTCAGCGGCTCTATGTGCGGCGCGGCTTTGGCGCCAACCTCGAGGTCCCGGTCACGATCCGCAATCCTGAAAAGCCGATCGGCACGCACGTCTTAACGGCGGTGGCGCGCACCGACGACGGGGGCCTGCGCTGGACCGCGGTTACGATTGACAACAGAGACAACGCCAAGGACGCGTTCGACCGCGTTACCATCCCAAAGGATGTGCTCGACCGCATCGGGCCGACCACCTTGCCTCGATCCTCGATTGTCATCTCGGATGAGCCTCTGAACCGCGAGACCAATTATCGCAGGGAGTTCGTCGTGGTGCTGAACAATCAGCCACAGGGCGGCCTCGCGATGCGCGAGCGCCCAGACGAAGATGACCGCGTCGCCGACCGTAACGGCTGGGACGGCGGCTTCTTCGGCTTCGGTCACTGGGGCAGTTGGGACTCACCAATAGGTCTCTACGCGCCAGCGCGGCGGCCAGTACTATTATCAGCGGCAATGGTGAGGACGCGACGCGGGTAGCCTGCATGGCGCGCGGAGAAATCGCGCCGGCAACGCTTGGATTTAGGACAGACGTCCGCTTGTCTAATCGTCATTGAGCTGCCTCGCCAACCAGGGGCCGGCGGGCAGCGACCGTTCCGATAACGGACTTTATTCAGCGGTCTCCTAAAATAGCGCGCGTACACGCGACCCGAGTGGTAGCTTACTACCGCCAAGGAGGCCAAACGCGCCTCCATAATAATAAGTGTAGGACCGTCCCATGAGCCAACGCCTGCGCTTCGGCATTTTTCTCGCGCCGTTCCACAAGCCCGGTATCAACCCGACGCTGGCCCTGCAGAGTGATCTCGAGCTGATCCAATGGCTCGACCGCTGCGGCTACGATGAGGCGTGGCTTGGCGAACACCACTCCGCTGGCACCGAGATTTCCGCCTCGCCGGAAATCATGATGCGCCGCCGAGCGCACCCGGCACATCAAGCTCGGCACCGGCGTGGTCAGCGTCTCGTACCACAATCCGTTGTGGGTTGCGGAGCGCATCGTGCTGCTCGACCATCTGACGCGCGGGCGAGCGATGCTTGGCGTTGGCCCGGGTTCGCTGCCCACCGACGGCATCATGATCGGACTGCAGCAGAGCCAGACGCGCGGGCTGCTTGAAGACGGACTGGGCATCATCACCAAGCTGCTCGCCGGCGAAGAGCCCGTCACGTTCAAGAACGACCGCTGGGACTTGCGCGAAGCTCGATTGCATCTGCGGCCGTATTCCAATCCGGTGTTCGATATCGCCGTCGCCGCCGTCGCCTCACCACCGGCGCCAAGCTCGCCGGTCGGTATGGCGTTGGCATGTTGTCGGTTGGTGCCACCACCGCTGCCCGGCTTCGATGCGCTGGCGCTGCACTGGGATGTGCTGACGGCCGAGGCTAAGGCGCATGGCAAGACCGCCGATCGCAGCAAGATGGCGGCTGGTGGGCTTGTGCCATGTGGCCGAGACAAAGGAGCAGGCGTATCACGACGTGGAATATGGCATCGAGCATTGGTTCCGCTACTTCCAACAGGTCGCCGCGTTCCCGCAAATGGCAGTGGCTGGCAACTCGGTCGGCGAGATGATCGACTTCATCAACAGTTCTGGCCTCGGTGCCATCGGCACGCCGGAGGCATGCGCGGCTCAGATCGAGCGGCTGTGGCAGCAATCCCAAGGCGGGTTCGGCGCCTATCTCATGCTGGCGCACAACTGGGCGAACCCGCAAGCCACACTCCGCAGCTACGAACTGATTGCACGCGAAGTGATGCCGCAGTTCCAAGGCCACGCGCACAGCACGCTCGACGCCGCGCCGCGCCAAGGAAGTCCGCGAGGGTCTCGCGGCGGCGCAGTCACAGGCGGTGGAAGACGCGCGCGCACGCTATGAGGGGGAGCTGGCTAAACGCCGCCGAGTTGCGCGAGGGCTTGCGATCCTTTTTGAAATGCACGGGTACCGTTAAGCGTATCGCAATGCATTAATTGACGGTTGCAAAGTGACGTTGTGGGTCATCAACGTCATTTAGATCGCAAGTCACGCACTTCCGCTTCACCCCCAATTTCAGACATGTTGCTGTCTCGCAATACGCGACGTTCGGGACCAAAACCGACCAACTATCAAGCTGATATGGTTTCGCGAGTTCGGGGGCGGGGCTTTGATCCGTATCAATGTCGCATATCGCCGCTCCGGCTAGCTATTTATCTCGCGTTTATTGAATAAGAGAAAAACCATGGAAACGTCGCAAAGAGCGGATGTCAGCTCGACTGTTGCTAATTTTGCGCGAGGCGTAGCGCTGCTACGCGATCCGCTGCTTAATAAAGGCACCGCCTTTTCCGAACAAGAGCGCGATGCGCTTGGCCTACGTGGTCTGCTGCCGGCGCATATACTTTCGCAAGAGGAGCAGGCGGCGCGAGTTCTCACCCATCTCCGCCATCTGCCCGACGATCTCGAGAAGTATGTGGCGCTCAATGCCCTGCACGATCGCAACGAGGCGCTATTCTTCCGAGTGGTATGTGACAATATCGACGAGATTCAACCACTGATCTACACGCCGACAGTCGGGCTCGCTTGTCAACAATTCGGTCACATTTTCCAGCGGCCACGCGGCCTGTTCATTGGTGCAAATGATCGCGGCCGCATTGCGGAACTGCTGCGCAACTGGCCGCACCAAGCGAAGCTGATTGTGGTATCCGATGGCGAACGTATTTTGGGCCTGGGCGATCTCGGCGCTAACGGAATGGGAATACCCGTTGGCAAGCTCTCGCTTTACTCAGCTTGTGCTGGTGTGCACCCACAATTGTGTCTGCCGGTGATTTTGGACGTCGGCACGAATAATACGGAGCTCCTAAACGATCCGTACTATATCGGGCTGCGCCAGCGTCGGGTGCGCGGTGTCGAATATGACGAGCTGCTTGACGAATTCATTACGGCTGCGCGTAATGTGTTTCCGGGTGTGCTCATCCAGTTCGAGGACTTCGCCAACCACAACGCGTTCCGTCTGTTGCACAAATACCGTGACAAGATGTGCGTCTTCAATGACGACATCCAGGGGACGGCCGCGGTGGCGTTAGCCGGCATCCTCACGGCGTTGCGGGTGACGGGGGGCAAGCTCGCTGACCAGAGGGTCCTTTTCCTCGGTGCCGGAGAGGCGGCGACGGGCATCGCCGACCTGGTCGTTTCCGCCATGATCGCGGAAGGCTGCTCCGAGGCGGAGGCGCGTCAGCGCAACTGGCTGGTGGATTCGCAGGGTCTCGTCGTGAAAAGCCGCCGCGAGCTTGCAGAGCACAAACTGCTCTACGCGCATGACCACGCCCCGATCAGCGATTTCCTGACGGCTATCCGCATGTTCAAGCCCACCGCGATCATCGGGGTCGCGGCGGTCGGCGGCACTTTCACCCCTGAAGTGCTGCAAGCCATGGCCAATATCAACGCGCGACCGATTGTGTTCGCGCTTTCCAATCCAACCTCTAGGGCGGAGTGCTCCGCCGAAGAGGCTTACCGCTACACCGATGGTAAGGCCCTTTTTGCATGCGGCAGTCCCTACGATCCGGTGAAGCTTGACAGCCGAACATTTGTGCCGCGCCAGGGAAATAACTCTTACATCTTCCCGGGCGTTGGACTTGGTGCGATCGCAAGCGGTACCCGGCTTGTCACTGACGAAATGTTCATGAGCGCCGCACGCACGCTGGCTAATCTGGTGACCAAGGCTGATCTCGACCAGGGCAGCCTGTACCCGGCCTTGCCGCGTATCCGGGAGGTTTCGGCGCACATCGCAGCCGAGGTCGCACAGATTGCGTATCAGCGTGGGCTTGCGACCGGAGCAGTGCCGAACGACGTCTTGGGATACGTCAAGTCGCAAATGTACGAACCGAGCTACTGAGACGAGATTCGGGCTGGGCCGCATCACGCCCTCCTTTCGGAGTTCTCAGATCCCTTCGCCGGCGAGGCGTGTCGAGCGAGGTCATAGTGTCCACTTTGGTCCAACTGGTGCCTCGATTGCTGCGATGCACTCCCGATGTCGGTTCAGGGTCAATCGCGTCACATTCACGGTGTCCGCGCAATGTCCGCTTAGGCCCCAATCGCCGACCTGTCGCTGCGTCGCACTACGCGACGCGAAGGGCCAATAGGCGACGCAGGTAGGTTCGCTCACACCGCGTCTTTTGCTGCTTTCACCGGACGAGCCCTGACAATCTTTCGGGCCGGCTTAGCCTTAAACACGGTTGGCTCTTTCGTGAACGGATTGACGCCCGCGCGCTCTTTCGTGGCGGGTTTTTTGATGACGACAAATTTTGCAAAGCCCGGCAACAAGAATGCGCCATTCTTCTTCAATTCCTTGTAACCCACGGATGCTAGTGACTCGATGACGCTCTTAACGTCTTTCTTTGGCAGCGAGTGTTGATCAGCAACCTTTTGAATCAGCTCGGACTTCGACATCAGCTTTGTCATGGGATTTTGGCTCCTAAAAGATGTGCTGGGAGAACTCCTCGGGCGAAATTGCCGCCCGAGGTAATGGCCTACTTCTTCTTGGCCTTCTTTACCTTCTTCGCCTTCTTCGCCTTTTTTGCTTTCTTAGCCATAGTCTCCTCTTCGTTTGCTGGGTGGCCGCCTTGGGTGGAGGGCTGCGCCCCAGTGCAATGCTAGGATTGCCTGATTCGGCTTGACCTGTCTGTAAACGAAGTGATGATTCTTGCTGGCGGCGGTTTGACAAAACGTCCGACCAAAGTCTCTTGTGGGTCATGAACGTCATTATTGAGCGGGCGCCGGCCATGTCCGCTCTTCTTCCGATCGCTGCATTGCGACAAGTGACGTTCAGGGGCCATGAGCGGAAGTGACACAGGCCGCCATGAGGCAGCCCTGCACCTAGTCTACTTTAGGGAGCTTGCCACCGTCGAGTTTGGCAGCTCTTTCTTGATATTGCTTGGCCAAGCGTAACAATTCCTCGGAGACCTCTTTGGACGTGGCCGTCCGCGAGTATCGCATGCAGTCGCAGGAAGCTCGCTATTTGGTGGAGCCGGCTCGCACTGATGCGGTCAATGCCTTTTTCGTATTTTTGCACTTGCTGAAACGAGATGCCGAGGGCATTCGCAAGCTCTGTTTGGCTCAAGTCGAGCATCAAGCGTCGCATCCGGACCCGGGTGCCGACGTCAATGTCGGTCGTGTTGGGCGCCTCTCTCACCTGATCTCTCCAGCCCTAACCGATTGAATCATAGCACAATATCTCAGCGCAGGTATCGGATGGCTTTTGGCACGTCACGAATATTGTAGGGATTTGAGCTTCCGCGGGGCTTAGTTGAGCCACGGCGGGGGATTGGTTGCTGCCGCGCGACTTGGTAGCTTATTGTACCAATAACCTGGGAGGTTGATGGTCGCCACCGCGATCGGGACGGGACGATCAGCCGCAAGCATGGAAATACCAAAATTGGGACCTTGCGAAAGGAGTTCGGCGAACATTTTGCTGAAGGTCGCCGCAGCGATATGTTGCTCAGTGTTGCTCAGAAGTCTTCTTGCGGAGAGCGGAGCAACCTCATTGGATGACTATTTGAAACATCAAAGGAAAAAATGACAGCCGAAGCTCTCGTTGAGCCTAGGTGGCAGTGACTCTGAGCCGAAGGCATCTTTCGCGGCACTTCGAGTCAACATCCATAAGAAAAACTGATTTGAGAAGATATAAAACATGACTTGATCTTATGACGGCGGGCGCCCATGTGGGTATTGCCCCCGCAGCAGTAATAAGAAAAGGAAGAACGCTCATGTCGTGGACAACTCCGATGCTTGTCGAAGTGTGCATCGGCCTTGAGATCAACGGGTATCTCCCGGCCGAGTTCTGATCGCTACATTCCGGCCCCCGCGCTCCATTCTATCGTATTTGCCGGGTGCGGCGGGCCGGGGTGGTTAAGGTGTAACAACTGCGAAAATCGTTTGGTTGATGAGGCATCGTCCGTTGGGACGATTGAGGGCATGGCGGCGGGATTATTTGAGCGCTGAAATGTACGCCGCAAGATCCTCGGCTCCCTTTCGAGACAGCCCTATATCCGGCATCTTCGGATGCGGATGGAGCAGGAACAGCGCGA
>CAWHUO010000004.1:0-189495 GCA_963832605.1 uncultured Alphaproteobacteria bacterium
CAGTCGATTATTGCCGGCGTGACCTGCAAGATTTCGTTCATGGCCGGTCGAGAAATCGTCGATCACCACGACCTCGGCCTCAGGCTCGAGCAGACGATCAACGAGGTGAATGCCAACAAATCCGGCGCCCCCCGTGACCACCACGCGCGCGCCGGTGAAGTTCATTCGACGCAATCCCTGAGCGCACTCACAACCTGATCGACTTGAGCAGATTTCATCCCGGGAAACAGCGGCAGGCTCAACAACTCATCGGCCAACCTTTCCGAGACCGGGAAGCTGCCTTTGCCGAGACCAAGACCGCCAAAGCAGGGCTGAAGATGGATCGGCGTCGGATAATGCAGCGCGACGCCGATACCCTGCCTCTCCATGTCATGCATGACCCGGTCGCGTTCGCGCACATGTACTACATAAAGGTGCCGATTTGAGGAATTGTGCTGCCGCACGGCGAGCGGCCGGATTTTCGGGTGGTCGGTGAAAGCCGCATCGTAGTCCTGCGCAATCCGCCGCCTGTCCGCATTCCATTGCGCCAGCTTGCGCAGCTTGACACTCAGAAAGCCGGCCTGGATCGCGTCGAGACGAGCATTGTAACCGACATAGACGTGATTTGCCTTCGCGGCCTGGCCGTGGTCTCGCAGCATCGACACTCGCGCGCATAAATCGAAATCATTCGAGGTGACGGCGCCGGCCTCGCCGCAAGCGCCCAAATTCTTGCCCGGATAGAAGCTGAACGCCGCCGCTAGTCCAAGCGTCCCAGCTTGGCGGTCCTTATAGGTCGCGCCATGCGCCTGTGCCGCGTCTTCGACGACAACAAGCCCTTTTTCTTCCGCCAAGGCGTTGATGGAATCCATATCGGCGCATTGGCCATATAGGTGCACTGGCACGATCGCATCAATGATGCCGGTTCGCGGGATATGGTGCTTGAGCGCTTGCGCAAGCAGCCGCACCGATATCAGCGAGGTATCGGGCTCGACATCGACAAATCGAACTTCCGCCCCCGCCTGTATGATCAACTCGGCGGTGGCAATAAAGGTGTTGGGAACTGTGTAGACGATACTGCCGGGGCCGACACCGGCCGCGACTAAGGTCAATCGCAGCGCGTCCGTACCACTGTTCACCAAAGAACAAGCCGAGGTACCCACGAAATCTGCAAATTGCCTCTCAAAGTCGACCACCCGCGCTCCCCCGATAAAGCCGCCGGTATCGATTGCGTCTTCAACAACAGCCATCAATTCCGACTTCAGCGGAGCATGTAAAGCAACCAAATCCGTGAACGGAACCTTTGCGCTTGCAGTCACTTCAAGTCCCCGTCGATACCTGGACGTTGAGATAGCGCACGATGCGCGCCGGATTGCCGGCGACCACCGCGTAGGGCGGCACGTCCTTGGTGACCACGGCTCCGGCGCCGACAAGCGCGCACTCCCCAACCGTAACTCCGCAAAGAATAGTGGCGTTACTACCGATCGCAGCGCGGCGGCCGATCCGTGTCGGAACACAAGTCCAATCTTCTTCGCTTTGCAGCACCCCCTCTTCGCGCGTCGAGCGTGGAAAAGGGTCATTGATGAACATCACCCCGTGACCGATGAACGCCTCGTCCTCGATCGTCACGCCGGAGCAGATGAAGCTGTGACTTTGCACTTTAACCCGCTTGCCGATCACCGCTTGCTTCTGGATCTCGACAAAAACGCCGATCCGGCTGTCGTCGCCGATTTCGCACCCGTAAAGGTTGACGAAGCCGTAAATCTTGACGTTTTTCCCGAGTACGACGTCGTCCGCTATACGTGAGAATTCGGGTTTCATCACACGCTCTTGAGATCAATCCTGACACCGCCGCGCCGTAACAATTCGGCGCAACCATTCAAGAGACGCACTACCTCTAGACCGAGGCGGCCATCCGATAACGGCTTCTTGCGCTCGCGCACGCATTCCAGCAAGTGGCTGGCCTCCGCATCGAGCGCCTCGCGCGCACCGAGATGCGGCGCGACCATGTCGCCCGAGCGATAATCTACTTTGAGTTGATAGCTGGTTTCCGCGTCAGGCTGGCTCACAACAATGCCCCGATCGTACACGCGCACCTTTTCACTCGGCTCGAGATCGTCGAACACGATCATCCTTTCCGAGCCGGCGATCAGCATCTGACGGATTTTCACTGGCGAAACCCAGTTCACGTGCAGATGCATGAAAAAACCGCTGGGATAGCCGACGTGCAGATACGCGATGCTCTCCAGCTTGTCTGAGCCGTAGCAAACGCCGGTGGCTTGCACGCTGGTGGGCCGTTCGTCGACGAGGAAAGAGGCGATCGAAAAATCGTGCGTGGCCAAGTCCTGGATGACATTGGCGTCCTGTTGAAACAGACCAAGATTGATACGCACGCTGTCAAAATAGATCAAATTTCCAAGTATACCACTACGCACCAGCTCGCGCATCTTTTGTACCGCGGGAGTATAAAGAAAGGTGTGATCAACGGCGAGAAGCAGCCGTTTCGCCTCGGCAATATCGACAAGCTCCTGCGCCTCTTCAATTGTCGTGGCAACTGGCTTTTCAACGAGCACATCCTTTCCGGCAAGCAGCGCGCCTTTTGCCATCGCATAATGCGTTGACGTTGGCGTCGCAATCACAATGAGATCGATTTGCGGATCATCGAGCAGTTCCTGAAAGCGGGTAGTGCCGTGCACTGGAGGATTGCTCGGGTAAAGCTTCGCGGCCGCATCGACGCGCGCCTGGCTAACATCACAGATCGCCGCAAGCCGACAGTCAGGCTGGCGGTGGAAATTGCGCGCAAGATTGGGACCCCAGTAGCCGTACCCGGCCAGACCGACGTTAATCAACTTCACAATTCCGCCCTTCCCGTGGGTTCCTTCTCTTGCGAGTCTAGTTCGTTCCAGCGAGTGAAGACGATTTCTGCTTCATTGTGCGCAGGATGTCTGCGCAGCAGGATTGTGGATCCGGGCACATTGGGCTTTTAGGTCGTTTCCATGGATGGCACAAGAGGTTAGCCTTTTCGTGCGCGCCGCCCCGGCTTGCGCGGGCAGGCGAACCGCCGGTAGGCTATCCTCAAGTGCGGCAAACATCATACCGCCACGATTTCGCGTGGAAGCTTGAAACTCCAGCCTTCGCCGACCAGTAACTCCAAAAGCGCTTTGTACTCAGCGAGCATCGCGGCATTGCCGAGATAGTTCGGGTCGGGATGGGTATTGACGACCACCAAGCCACCGGCGCGCCGGAGCATCTCGATTTTCGGGCGCCAGAATTCGACCAGGCTTCGCGGCCGCGCTCCGAGAAAAAGTGGTGCCTCGAATGGCAGCGTGCAGGGAATTTCGATCAGCTTCGGGCGAATGCGAAACGGCTGTGCGACGCCGACCCCACCGGGTCCGGCCGGACAAACAAGATCAATGTCGAGCGTGGTCAAGTCGGCATCGAAATAGTCCGCGAGCGCGTCGAACATCGCCGGCGTGCGGTACCACGACGGACCTCGATAGGCCCGAGATCGCAAACCGTGAGCGTAGAGCGGCAAGGCGGTCGAGCTCGTGTCTGAATTCGTCGCCCGGCAGAAACGCTTCTCTGTTTGTGTGCCAAATGCCGTGCAGGCCGATCTCATGCCCCGCTTCCACGAGCCAATCGAGCTGCCCATAATCGAGCCGATAGTGGCGCGGCACCACGTTCCAACATGCGCGCGCCCCGATCGCCCGTTCGACCTCCGCAATCACCTTCACCCATTGCAGGCCCGCCGCAGTGTCGATGTCGTGGGTGAGCACCGCCACCGGCGGACCGCCTCTCCCATTGCTGTCATTGAGCAGCAAGGAAATAAGCAGCGGACCATAGTCGTGCAATTGTGCCGGAAAGCCGCCGCCCCGTGAGCGGGCTAGAGGCAGCAATGCGCTTGCCAGAGCGTTGCGTACCCAACCAGGAAGGATGTGATAATGAAACGGCAGCCGCGCCGACAAAGGCAGCACGTGTTCTGGCCGATAGCTTTCCGCGGTCATCTGCCGACGCCAAGCTTGAAGGTCGAAGGCCGGAGCAAACTTGCCTTCGCGCCGGCGCGCCAGCGCGTGTGATTTTCCGGAGCGGAGCGAGCTTCCGACAAGCGCGACGTCGGCTGCTGCCCATCGGCCGGCGGCAGCGGCTGACGGATTGGGATTGTATGTAAACCGGGGGGCCATGGCCAATCGGCCGGCCATGCCGGTCCCAGGCCAAGACGGACGACTTCATCCCAGGCGCCGGTTCTGACGCCGCTCACCGCCGGCATCTGCGTGCCCTTTTCATAATCGAAGACCGTCACAAGTGATCGGGGGCGCGAGCAAGTCACTTCGGTCGGAGCAGCTCGACAGAATACACGGTCGCGCGGCTTGCCCCGTTCGGTGATTGATTGCGGATGATGAGAAAGTCGGCCGCGCTTCCATCGGGAATTTCGAGATCGACTTCCTGCATCTGCGGCGCGGCGTCGAGGCCGATTTCACGAATGAAGTTGCTGATATTGCCAGCGGCGGATACGGCAATGCCGATCTTTCCCTCCTCAACCCGGAGCCGCATACGCATCACGACAGCTCCGTGCGCGGCTTCCAATTCGGGCTTAAGCCATCCCGACAAGCTATAGGCCCATTGCGGCGCAGCAGTGGTCAATTGCAGTGCACCCGCGCGCAAGGACGTGGTGGCGCCGTTCGTCGACTTGAAGTTGGTTATTGACACGTTCACCGTGCCGTTGGCCTCAAGGCTCGCAATCGGCACATTGAACGGCAGCGGTCCCAGTGTCCTGGTGGGGGGATTCATCTCAACAAGCACCGCGGTATATCCCAACAAGTCGCCCTGAAAATGCGCACGCGTGATTTCGACATCGCCGAATGGCAACCCCGCCGCTTTTAGGGCGTCTAGACCGGCGTCCGTTTCGGCGTCGGACGCGCCGAGCAAATCAGGCCCTAAATCGGCCGCATCAGTGGCAGCATGCCTCGCGCAATCTTGTGGCGAAATTCGTCATCCACGAGCGGCATTCCGACACCGTACTCGGGAAACACCCGCGTATATCCCCACAGATAGACCGATTGGATCGAGTTAAGAAATGACTGATGATCGCCGGTGTACCAAAATCCGATAGACCTGGACGGCGGAACGTTGGCGTTCACGAATTTTTGCAGGAACATCGCGCCGCGGTAGATGTCCCATTCGGTCGTTTGTTCTTCGGCTGTGGCGCTGCAAATCTGATAATAGCCGTCCTGATAGAGACACATGCTCAACAGCGCAACGCCGACGATGAGCGCGACGGATGCAACTAAGATCTGGCTTAATGCAATTGCCGCGATTGCAGTCACCGCGGCCACGGCAACCCAAAAATAAAAGCTCGTTTCAATCTGCAAATGCGGCAGGATGGGACCGGCCAGCCACCAAAACAGGATCAGTCCCGCTCCACCGTAGACGGCCACCGGGCCGAAGATAATTCCACTAAGCCGTTCGGCTTCGCCAGCGACGAAGATGAGCGACAGCACGCATGCCGGTAAAATGTAGATGGCATAATAGGGAATTCCTAGGACCAGCCCGTGCAGGCCAAATTGGAAGATCAAAAAAAGACAGATGATGCCCGCAAGATAGCAGACGGCAAAAATCCCAAAGTCCGTACTGCCGAAAAGCCTACGCGGCAATGTCGAACGTCGGACAATTAACAGAAGCACCGCCGCCAATAGAAGGGTAATTGGGATAAGCGATTTGAAATCATGATTTTGCCAGATCATCGAAGACAGCGCCATCTGCCAAGCCTCCGCTCTTCCTCCGAGCAGCGAGCTTGCTTCCCCGACGGAAGTCAGTTCAAAAAGAAAGCCGTATCCGGGAAACCGAACATACAAAAATAATGCAAGTGCGAGGTAGGCGCCCAAAAAACCGATCGCCAGAGCCAGAAGCGCTCGGGCCAGCCACGCAATGCCCTCGTTTCGGTAAAAGAATGCCCAGCCGGGACCCAGCCCACCACAGATCGCGAGCAAGAACAGGTTACAGTTGACCGCAAACGCAAAGGCGGCGCCTGTAGCCACATGGCAGATTAGGCGCCGGCGCACAGGAACAATGAGCAAGGCCGCGCCGACAGCAGATAAACGATCCCCAATCCATCGGGGTATGTCCACAACAAGGATCGCGGTAGCCACGGCGTGAAACTCAGCCAAACCGCAGCGAGAATCGCTGGCGCGTAGCCGTAAAAGCGCAACCCAACGGCAAAAACCGCCGCTACCGCCGCGGTGAGCGCCGCAAACCGCAACGCAAAATATCCGCCTTCCAGCCCCAGTAGGTGTGCGAGCAGGCGCTCGGGATAAATGTACGCAATGCGCGTCGAGAAATAGGTTCGACCAAACCGCGCGAGTAAGGCTGGATAGTCGTGGACGTATCCCGCATATACGTACGGATCAAGATATCCGGCTTGATTCAAGTGTCTGCTTGCCGTCAGAAGCAGACCAGCGGAGCAACATAGGCCGAAGCCGATCGCGAGAAGCAATCGCGTCCGGGTCATTCCACCAGCAAGTTTGGCCGGGCGGCCCACAGCGATGCCGACGCTTTCGTTCTTCATACTCGGGGTGCTCAATTTGAAATCTTGTTGAATGCAGCGCTCCGCAAGCCGGCCTAATGCTAGCCCCACAAATGCACTCGGCGCCGCCGCTAATGGGGATGTTCATTAGCGATTCGCAGCCGTACGACAAGTTACGGAGTATGGCAATTCCGTCTTCTCCAGATCGCACCGTTCTACCCTACGTCCGTTGGTAATTCAGACACATTTTTCTCCTCTCGTCACAGATCCACGAAGATGCCGCCCGTTGAGCCGTCCTGGCTCCGGGCTTTTACAACACGAATGCGGATTCGGAGCGATAGACCGCGACGAAAGTGCAATCAGAATTAGAAAACACGCCCACATGTCAACGAGGTGCCAGGTGTCAGGCTAATCGCTCGTGAACGGCGCAAGTATGATTCGGCCAGTCTGTGAAAGCGTGCAAACGAAACAAGCCAAGCAGAGTCACGGAATCACATTTTCTGACGTTCGCCACCTAGCTTGAGTTGCGTGTCGCAAAGATAAGCGGCTTAAAATCCGCACAAAAAGCAAGAACTGCGTCGTTGCCCTCGCGCTAGCACCGAACCGAGCTTGCCGACCAACGGATGATCCCATAGGCCAACTCGACACCGAGCCTTACCAGCTGGGCAACGAACCAACGACTACGGAAGGACGGCATGCTGTCCAAATCCCTCGTATCAAAGCGGTTATTGATATTTCTGTCGTCGCCTTGGCTGCATGTATTTCTTCTCTTCTCATCGCCCGCTCTGATCCTGTTCGGTAACAGAAATTGGCTGTTTACGCCGGTCGGTTATCTCGATCCGTGGATTTATGTCGGCTTCTTTCTTCACTACGACTACCCAAACATGCTTGCCGGCGAAAAGAAAATCGCCAGGCTGCCATGGATACTGCCCGGATTTATTTCATACAAGCTGTTCGGCCCTGTCGTCGCAAACTACATGTTGCACTGGTGTTATCTCGTATCGCCGCCCATTGCGTTGTACTTCATCATCAAACGCTTATTTCAGCGCTGGATAGCTTTTGTCACTGCTGCGTTGATGCTGTTTTTTACGCCGCTGTTTGGACCGGCCGGATGGGACTATAACGCTGCGGGGTCAGGAATATTTTATCTAGCCACATTTCTTGCTGTGTCGATCGCAGCGCAGCGAACTCGAACCTATCCAATGCTGGTTCTCGCGTGCGTTCTCTACGCCATTACGATACACGCTGATGTATTGTTCGTTAATCTGACACCGCTACTCATTCTGCAATACTTTTGCATTCGTGGGGAAATCGACCGGCGCGACGTCGTGACCGTTGCGGTCACTGCCGCGGCCTCGTTCTGTGTCGTCACCGCCATCCTCGGGCTGATCAACTTTTCGGTTGGCCGCCAATTCTGGTTCTCCTCCATTCTGTTTGATCGAATCGCTCGTCTCCTCGCGCATTCTTCGGAGCAGGTATGGTGGGAGCCATGGAGCTCGGGCTGGTTTCTAGGGTCGGAAGGCATCCCCCTTTGCTTGATTGCCGCGTGCTTTATTGCCGCCGTCGTAACCCTCGTGCAACATGGCGGGCGGGAAGCCTTGTTCGGCAATCCGGCCCTGTCTCTGCAACTGCAGCTCGTCGTCGCCACCATAACCTACCTGACTTGGCAGGCACTCGGACAGACGGCCCTGCAACCCTGGTACATGGCCGTAGCCCTCGCCTTTCCAACGTTCCTCAGTCTGGGCGGGCTGTTTCATCTTCATTCGCGAAACTCGACGGTGAGCACTACGTCGTATGCTTTCATAATCGTCCTACCGCTATTCGGGGCGATGCTGCTGAGTAGAGCAGATTTTATTAATGATCGGATTCCGCTAGACAAAATCTTCGATGCAACCCGCCTAAGTATTCCAGTATTCGCATTCTACGCCGTCTCTTTGCTCCCCCTCTTTTTCAGGGCGACTTGGCTTAAGATTGCGTCGACCTACCTGCTAATGGCGGGAAGCTTTCTGACCATTTACGGCTCGGAGAGTTCTGCGGCCTTTTGGGCGCTTAGCTACAATTACCCCTGTGAGATCAGGGATAAGATCTTTGTCCTGGTGGAGACTGCATCGATCGTCTTGCGCGAACACTCGGCAAACCCGGGCAGCCTCAGATTGTGGTGGAACCAAGATCGGACTTGGAACAATCGAATTCGCAGCGGAATTGCCAAGTGCCGGTAGGATACGTCGGGGTAGCTCTGTGGGGCACAGGATTTCCAACATTTGCGAAGCCGGGGCGCGATTACATGCCAAAGCTCCAGGATTTGACCGCTGAATTGCCTCGGGCGCCGGGCTCGATCCTCGCGGTGCTCGGCACCGTCGATGACAAAAACTATGCTATCGACACACTACGCAAGCTCACGAACTCGGATGGAAGCTTCTGGAAGTTAACCGACCAAGTGGAGTTCGAGCGGCAAAGTTTTCCGACCATCGCATTGTACTTTTTCGAGCGCCAGACCGGTCCTTGATTCCTGAACGTTATTGTCCCAATCCGAAGGCGCCGCGGCGACAGCTCCGCGGGTTAGGTTCGGACGACAGCGCGACGCAGCTCTCTTGGCGAAGATCCACTCGTAGCTCTCTGGCAAACTCGCAGGATGAAGTGATGTCATTGTCTCTTTGGGGGGGTAAGAGCGCTTTTGACCTAAAGAAGGTCGCATACGGCGCATTAGTATTTATGATCGGTCCGGTGCTGCTTCTGATTTTTCCGGCACTTCCATTTGCCAATGATGGTACCTGCGATCCCTGGTATGTCTATGGGTTGTATTTCAATCTTCCTGATTTCGTCCAGTGGATTCCCAATGGCCGTCAGACAGCCCGCTTGACCGAAACGCTGCCGGGGTATTTTCTGACCGATATCCTTCCGGGCATCGCTTCCGACTATGTGAATTTCTTGCTATTTTTCACCGTGGCCGTGCTCTTCCTCTACAAGGCTGCCGCGCTGCTATTTAGCCAGGAACGGGCGGCTTTCGCGGCGATATTCTTCGCCCTTAGTCCGCTGGTCATCGGAAATTATGCCGTAACATTCAGCGGTCCCGGCATCACTTACGAAATACTCGCGCTCTATTGCGCAGTACGCGCAATCCGTGCGGCCAAGCTACGGCAACTTTCGGGCTGGATGTTTTTATCGGGCATTGCCCTGGGCGCCGGCCTTCATGCGCACCTCGGAGTTTTGGGATTCAGCATTTTCATATACTTGCTTTTCACCCTATCGATTCTTTTCCAATCTGAACGCAATGCGAGATCCCGAATTGGAACGATTGCGACTGGCGCCCTCGCCACCCTATCCGGACTTCTCGTACTCACTGCAACGCTGAGTATATTCGCTGCCGCCGCGTGGGGATTGCGTTATTGGTCGATCGTCCTCAACCAATTCTATTACATCCCCAGCGCACTTGAGAATAACGCGGCCTACTTTTGGAGCAGGGATTGGTATCGTAACACTCCCGAGGTCGGTATGTATCTACTCGGATCCGCCGCGGCCGCGATTGGCGTGGTAATGTATGGCAGAATGCTGGCGGCTCGCCGAGTAGTACTCGCCCAGCAACGTTTCGCGCTTGCGATAGCAAGCTCGTTTGCCATCACCGTAATTCTCCTCGTCGTCAACGAAAATCTGCATGGAATTTTTCTGCAATACGAATATTACGCAGTCGACCTTTGGCCATTTTTGGCGTTGATGCTTTTTTCGTTCGAGATCGATCGTGGTTTCACGAGGACTTATATTTTCGTTTTGCTGTTTATCGTCGCGTGCTTCGTTGGCGTCGCGATCAAGCAATATGAAATGCCCGACTGGGCTACTGATAATCAGACAGTCGAATCGGTTGCGATTGCGGTTGCGGCGATGGTCTTGCTCCTGGGGTTGCAACGAAACCCTCGCGCGTTGCTTCTCGGCGGCTATCTGCTAGCGCTGACCTTGTCAACGCTTGTCGTGCGCACGCATCAAGTCGGAGTGATTTGGGAAGATCCCAACAGCAATAAATGGCGAGACCGCAATGTGAGGCTCAACACCGGTCTCAAATTCTTAGCACAAGCATTCACCAACTCTAATGTGCCTCATCTCCATAGACCCAAGTTCTGGGCAGATGACGATGATGTCTTCGATGCCATAGCTTATCCGCGTGCATATCTCTGGTGTGGATTTCAGCGGTTTCCAAAAATCGATCCGGAGAGGTTGAAAGAGAGATACGGGGTCTTTAACCCCGGCGATGTCGTAGTGATCGTCGCCCGGCCATCAGACTTGTTCGACCGCGCGAAGATCACGCTAAACGGCCTGAACCTCGAGCCGAAGGAGATCACAAGCAAAACGATCGTCGACGAAAACGGTCCATACGAGATTCTTGTGGTTTCGATTGCCCGAAGACAGCCGCAATGACATGAAAGCTTTTTAACGTTGTCTGGGGCGGACCAGACCGTAAGGGGGGAGCGAAGCAAGCGATCGAAATCAGTCGCGGCGGTCGCTCCACGAAGAATTCCACGCCATCGTCGACACCAAAGGCCGCCCACTGGACTTCACGGTGATCGGCGGGCAGGTCCGCAACAGTCCGGTTCCGTTCGTTGACGAGGGACTCGACATCCCCAGCCCGCCGCTGCGAGGCCAAGCACGGCGGGCTGGAAGTGTCAGAAGCCAGGCGGCTGCGGGGGCTAAAGAGCGAGAACGCCAAGCAAGGGAAGCCGACCCGCTGGCGAAGAATTTATGGTCGGCCGTCGCAGTCGGATAAAATCCATTGCTTGTTGGGGATGAATAAAGGTATGTCTGCAGCATTCGCAGGCCGCTGGCTGCACCGCTTGATCATCCGTGCCAGATGTCGATTTGCAATCGCCGATCCACCTCGGCCCGAAGCAAATTTGAATAATCGAGCGATGTCATCTTCCTTCTGGGCGGTCGCAAGCGCTTTTGACCTAAGGAAACTTGCATACAGCGCATTGTTGTATTTAATTGGTCCGATTTTGCTTCTGATTTTTCCAACACTTCCGTTTGCGAACGATGGTAACTGCGACCCCTGGTATGTCTATGGGCTATATTTTAATCTTCCTGAATACCTTAAGTGGGATCCCAATGGGCGTCAGACTGGCCGGCTGACCGAAACGCTCCCTGGATATTTCTTGACCCATATCCTTCCCGGGATTGCATCCGACTACGCATTGTTCTTGTTGTTTTTTACGTCGGCGGTATTCTTCCTCTATAAGGCGGCCGCACTGCTGCTTACACGGGAGCGTGCGGCTCTTGTGGCCATATTCTTCGCCTTGAGTCCGGTTGTCATCGGAAACTATGCGGTAACATTCAGCGGTCCCGGTGTTACCTACGAAATACTCGCACTTTATTGCGCCGTACATGCGCTTCGCTCGGCGGGAGTTCGCCAGCTTTCTGGCTGGATGTTTCTATCTGGCATTGCTTGGGGTGCCGGGCTTCACGCCCATCTCGCAGTCTTGGCCTTCAGCGGATTCATATATTTACTTTTTGCCCTGTCTATTCTTTTCGAATTTGATCGTAGCATTCGACATCGGATCGGAATGATAGCGCTGGGTGCGGCCGCAACTTTGTCCGGAGTTTTCGCACTGACCGCAGCGCTGAGCACTTTTGCTACCCTCGCGTGGGGCGCGAAACATTGGGTAATCCTCAATCAAGTCTATCGTATCCCACGTACACTTGAGAACAACGCGACGTACTATTGGCAAAGCGACTGGTATCGTGACGGTCCCCAGATCGGTATGTATCTGTTCGGATTGGCTGCCGCCGCGATAGGCATTGTGGCGCATCGACGAATCTTGGTAGCTGAGCGCAACACAATTGGCTTCCAACGGTTCGAGCTTGCGATAGCCATCTCGTTTGCGGTGACCCTAATCGTACTCATCGCCGACGAGCTTTTGCATGGGATTTTTCTCGAGTACACTTATTACTATGTATTCTTATGGCCATTTTTGGCATTAGCAATTTTTGCCTTCGATATCGATATCGATTTCAGGATGAAGTACTTTTTTGTTTTCTTTTTCGCCACCGCGTGCTTCCTCTGTGTCGCGACCAAACAGTATAGGCTGCCGGATTGGGTTACGGATCGGCAGACCGGCGAATCGATTGTCATTGCCATCGTGGCGATTGTTTTGCTTCGAACCCTGCAACGCACTCATCGTGCTGTTCTTTTTGGCGTCTATCTGTTGGTGCTGGCACTGTCGATGCTGATTGCACGCCCGAATGAGATGGGAGGACTTCTATGGGAAGCGCCGAACAGCGCGGAGCAACGGTACTCTTACGAACGGGTAAACGTCGGCCTTAAATTCCTCGCGCTGACGCTTAACAGCCCCGTTTTGGTAAGTAGCGTTCCGAAGTTCTGGGTGGATGAAGCTAACGTTTTCGATGCAACTCATTATTCGCGTTCATACCTTTGGTGCGTAGTTCAGCAGTTTCCAAATATCGATCAAGAGCTCTGGAAAAGGCCGGGTCGGGATTTTAAGCCTGGTGACACTCTTGTAATCGTGGCACGGCCACCGCAGCTTTTCGACCGAGTGAGAACTTTACTAAACGACCTCAATCTGGAGCCGAAAGAAATTAGCACCAAGGCAATCGTCGACGAAGAGGGCCCTTACGAAATTCTAGTCGTAGCCGTTGCCAAGAAACAATCGTACTGACATCAATGCGGTTCACTTTACCCGGAAGGGCGCTAGGGCGTCGCGCAATTCAAACGCGCGCTGCTGGTACGCAGTTTTCGTCGAATTATGAGTTGATTATTGAGGATGAATATCGCTATGGTTATAATGCGGATTTTGATCCCTTGATGCAAGGACTTTGACCCCTCGCTGAATGTCAACGTCGACCGCCGATCCAATCCATGTGCCCGAAGAGAGCTCGCCGGTTGCGCGCCTGCCCGCGCGGCTGCAACGGATCGCTTCCCTGCTCGCCTGCCCCACTTGCAAAGGAGACCTTGAACATCAGGCTGATGGCCTGGGGTGCCGGGCTTGCAATAGGATCTATCCAATCCGAGCCGGGAAGATCTATTTCATCCAATCACTCGGCGCCGAGGATGCACTCGACGTCGTGAAGCATCGGCTCAAAAGGTATCTTGGGTCTCTATACTATACGGTCGGAGTGAACATCCTCGCGCCATCGTTTCCTTTCAGCTATGCGGCCGCGATTCGGAAACATGTTGACCCGGGGAGGAACTCGTTGTCGATCTCGGCTGCGGCAATCGTCGTGTCGATGACAACATCATCACACTGGACGCCAGCGACTATGATGCAGTCGATATCGTCGCGCGGCTCGAAGCCCTTCCCTTCAAGGCTGGGGCGATAGACTTGCTCTCCTCTCGGAGCGTACTTGAGCATGTCCCCGATCTAGACAGCGCTGTTGCGGAAATCGCGCGGTGCACGGGTCCGGGCGGACTGAGCATCCATTTTGTGCCATTCATGTTCCCTTTTCACGCGTCTCCTTATGATTTCCGTCGCTGGACTCACGTCGGAGCCGCCCAACTCTTGCGCGGCTGGGACGTTGTCGAGCAGCGAGCCACCGCAGGCCCGATCAGCCTTTTCCTGATCTGCTCTCTTGAATTTGTGTCGGCTCTACTTAGCTTCGGCAACGAGCGCGTCAAGGCCGTCGTCTACTTGCTGTTCTGTCTGGTAGTTTTTCCCCTCAAATTCCTCGATGCGCCTTTCGTCGGCCGTAAGCAGTTTTTGGGCTTGGCGCCGACAATCCTTACCGTCTTCCGCAAGCCTTAGCCGATTGGCTCATGACCGTCGCGGCTACCGGCTGGTCGCCGGAACATGCTGTGAATGCGGCAAAGGCCGGTATCTGCACGAACCGCTGAATAATACCACTCATCGACGCCCACTGGCCAGATCGAGGCAGTCCCGGACGAACGCACGGAAATGCGGTAAACCAATCCGCGCATCAGAGTCTGCTCAACCGTCGTCTTCGCAAAATGCGCGGCGATGTCGGCAGCGGTCTCCCACTTCGTACAGGCCGGAAGGCCGGCGAGAAACTTCGACACGCCAGTGCCGAGCGCCTAATTGATCAGGCCGAAGGGCGACTGCCGCCAGACCGACGATGACCGCCCACCAATCTCCGTTCCCGATCGTACCGAGGCGCTGCTCCGACGCATTGTTCGCGGCAACTGCCACTGCCATGCCCATGAGATACTCGTCGAGGTGGTCCAATTCACGCTGATAGGGGACAGTTATCTTCGGCAGTGCCCGAAGAAGCGACCGGGGCGTGAAAAATAGCTAAGTCTTGCGCGCCAGACAAAACAATGTCGTGCCGAAAGGAATGGGTAACTTCGCTGAGATCGCATGCGATTTCAACATCGACAGTCGCAAGAGAATTTCATTCGCGATCGGATTGAGCGGCTTCATGTCGGCATCAGCGTCGGATTGAGTCCCGCGCCCTGCCGCCTTCAGCTGCCGCAGGAACTTCATGGCGAGCAGCAGCGGAAATCCGAAACTGGTGAAATAACTTGCCTGAACCGCGTGCAACCCCGTACTCTCGCATAGCCCCACGATATCCGCGCGGCGATAGCGCCTATGCCCCATCGCAGCGACGTCCATTTCACGAGCCAGCACAGCAAAAGCCGGCTCCGTTATCAAAAGCGAGCCGCCCCGTCGCAGGACACGACTGATCTCGTCAATGACTGCGGCTTCGCTTATCACCCAATCATGATAGAGGACATTGAAGACGGTCACGACGTCGAACACCGCGTCGCCAAACGGCAATGAATTATTGAGATCGGCGCGCACCAGCCGCGCGCGCGGTTTTTTCTGTCGCGCGATGGAGAGAGCGATCGGTGAAACATCGACGCCGACCGTCAGACTTGCCGCAAAAGAATCCGCCAACGCCAGATTGCCGCCCGGCCCACACCCGAGGTCGAGCCAACGGCCGCCACGCGGTATCCCGCAATGACTCAATAACCGGATGCTCATGGCGCGGCGTCCAACGTGCCACCAATAGCCGTCCTCGCGCTCGGCGAGCATCTTGTAGGTTTCCGGAAGCATCAGGGAGCCCGGCTTTGGGTCAGGGCGCGTCTGCGGGAGGCCTGCGCGACCAGGCAGATCACAGCAAAGAATGCAAAGGCGCGATCGGAGAACGCTGAAAATCCGATTGCCAGTTGATTCATTCCCGGAGCGGACTTCCAGACGAATAGGCCATAGGCAATTGCCGGTGCGATCAGCCACAGCAATAAGCGCTCGCGTCCGCGAGCGAATTCGATCACGACCAGAGTGCGCAATAACGCCAATGGCACAACGGAAATCAGGAGAATGTTAAGGACCGGGGGCGTGCACAGCTTGAGGCCGAAGCGGCTGCCACAGAGTTCGTCCGAAAGCAGCCACACCAGCGCCGATCCCACGGCAGTCAACGCCAGGATGACACCGCCTATTCTCGCGGCTACGACAATGAACGGGCGCTTTGACGGGTCGATACCAACCATCGCCGGTATGAGCATTTGCAGCAACGGCGTGATGACGACCAACGCCGCCTTTGGGAATACCGAGGAAGCCGAGTAAACGCCCAGATCGGTTTCCCCGAGGACGAAATAGCCGAACAGCACGTCAAGGTTGGACACGAGCACCATCAGCCCATATCCGATCGCGGCCGGCACCAAGGTGAACAAATGCAAAGTTATCGGTCCAGGATCGGATCGTCCGCTTCTCGTCTGTAATATCCACGCGTGAAAAATCCCAAATACCACTGCCGTCGACAGCACGATGCCGGAGAGCGCACCCCACACCGTATTGAATAGAATGGTGCCGACCATGCAGAGCCCGAATCGCAGAGACATCCACGCGGTCGTGTAGATTCCCAGCGCCAGCGTCTTGCGAAGACTCTGCAATAGGACCCGCCCAAGATCGGTGACGTAGGCGGTGTAGGCATCGAGGACGATTAGCAAGATGATGATCGGCGACTGCACGCCGAGTTGCTTCGTTGCCGCCAGGAACAAAAGAAACAACAGCGCACTGACAATGGCACCGATGAATATGATATTTCGCTCCAGACGCAGCGTCGTTGGCACAATCGCGTCGCGACCTGCCGCCTCCCCGATACGCACGAGATGGCGGGTCAAGAAAGCGTTGAGGATGTTTGATCCGGAGTAAAGAACGTTGCCGATCGTGAGCGCGACGTAAAAAAGGCCGAATTGATCGGCCGGCAGCAACTGTGCGGTAAAAAAATAGACAAAGAAATTCGCTGCGAACCCGGGCAGGACTAGGCTGGAGAGGATGATCGTGCGCCGGACAATCGATTGTTGATAGTCCGATCCAGCCTTATGCTTGGCGTAGGTTAGAATGTTGCGCGGTGTCGGCACTGGATCTGCGTCGTTCGTACTTCGCGTGTTCGCCCAACCGCTTAGCCGTGTCGTCGGTCAAAGCGGGGCGTTGCTTGCGATGCGATATGCATTCGCCATGACCGGGAATGCAAGCGTGGTGCCGGGTACCGACGGAAGAACCGACGAATCAACCACGAATACTTTCGACCAGCCGAAGGGCCGGCCCAGCAGATCCGTGTCAAAGATAGCACTTGGGCGCTCTCTCATGGGAAACGAGGCGCCACAATGAGTGCCTGAGCCGGGGTTGGAGAATTTGATCATCCAGTGGCAGAACACTGTGCCAAACAGCAAGCCCTTGCGGAACATGTCCCTCGCCGCCGCACGGCCGTCTGCCAATGCTCGGTCCGAGACCACGAGGTCGAGCTCCAGCCGATCAGCGCCCGCGCCGTCCCTGCGCAGGCAAAGTTCAACGGCGGAAGAATGGTCGGAATGCATGCCGCACCACGCCGCCATCATATGCCGCAGCAAGGGCTTCCAGAGCCGTCCGGCGACTGGGTGGTCGGTTCCGGGCAAACCCGCGGTCTGCACGATCATGTCGTTCATCGGCACGATTTGCGCATGGGTCCAGTGATCCGATAGCGCTTCGGTCTTGGTCTCGAGAAACACCGAGGCAAGCGTGATCGACGGATGCTCGATCGCGGTCGGCGCGCCGCGCATACGCAGCATCGGCAACACGAACTTCTGGCTTTCTTTGAGCCGAACTGGCCTGGTCGTAAAGCCTACGGGAGCGCAGTAACAGGCGCGTGGTGTTGATCGGGCCGCCGGCGACGAACACCGCGTCGAAGGTGAGCGACGAGCGCTCATGCGACCGCAGATCGATGACATCTAGGATGGCCTTGCCGTCCTGCTCGGCAATTTGCTCGACAAAGAGGCCAAGCCGATACTGGACACCCTTCCCGACCAGGTCGATCAGCATCGGCAGCGTCGAATAGATGGCATTGCGCACGCAGCCGGTGAAGCAATAGCCGCAGCCATTGCAGGCGAGAACGCCGTGATCTCCGTCGCGCGTATGAACCGCTAAGCGCGCCTTGCCGAAGATGGTCTGTCGTTCGAGCAGCGATTTCTCGGCGCGCTTGAGATCGGCAAGCAAAGCATCGCCCTGCGGACCGGCATCCAGCCACCCCAGCGCCTCCGCGTAGGCCGGAAAATGCCGTTCGAGATTTCCTTCGCCGCCGCAAATCGGAATAAGCTGCGCAACCTTTCGGAAGTACGGCTCCATCTGCGCGCGAGAAATAGGCCAGTCCGCCATGTCGCAGGCGTCGGTCGGCAAAACGGCCGCACCCCAGATGTTGGAAAATCCGCCTTTGGCAAAGGTCGGATAGGGCACGCGGCCGCTGGCCTTGGTGTCGATATGCGCAAACGACCGGTCCTCGGCGTAAATGTAGTCCGAGCCGAAGTGGACCTTTTTGGGCAGGACACCTTTGCCGTAGGTCGGGTTCTCGTCGATAAGCCGGAAGTCCGCGGCCGGCCAGTCTTCCGGCGGCACGTCGTGCAACCGGTCGACTGCGGCCTGACGGCGCGCGTCGAGGGTTTCACCGACGTCGAGTATGGTGACGGAAGCGCCTCGGCCGGCCAGCGCGTGGGCGGTGAAGGTGCCCGATACCCCGCTGCCGATGACTGCTACGTCCATACATTCGATTCCCGCACGAAGGCGCGGATGCTCTCGACATTGGCGCGCTACCTGGTCGTTCCGGTAGCCCGGATAAGTCGGCAGATAGACCACACGCTGCGACGCCTTCTCGGCATTAGGGCATTCACGGTGATATGCCGAAAAGCATGGCAGACTGGCGCAGTTGCGGTGGTGACTGATCTGCACATCGCGCAAGCGCTCGGTCATGAACCGGGCGAGGCGATCACGCTGCTCGACCTGGATGGAATAATAGAAATAGATGTGCGAGCCGTCCTCACGCAGCGGCGGCCGCACGACCTGCGGCACATCGGCTAGCCCCTCATCGTATCTTCGCGCCTTGGCGATGCGCTCCTGTGTTTCGGCTTCGTAGCGACGGAAGCTGCGGCACGATGATATCGGCCTGGATGCCTGCCATCCGCACCGGCATACCGGTCCGGAAACTGCGAATACGCGACCGGATTGCTGTCGGTATCGAGCTTATTGTTGAAAAATTCGACATCGTGCAGATAGGCGTAACGAAACAGCCAATAAACTGCGGTATCAAAAACAAGTGGCATGGTCGCTGCGTCGAACATCGCACCGGCGACCATCTTCTTGAGAAGTGGTTGGCGCGGCGCGAGCGGAAACCGCGCCAGTTCGGCCCGGACCGCGTCCGCCAGCTTTTCATCTCTGGTGACAACGGCGCCGCCGAGAAAGCCGGTGACGTTCTTCAACAGCCCGAAGCTGAACACGCCGGCGTCGGCGACCGTGCCTGCCGCCTTGCCCTCATACCGCGCTCCGAAGGCCTGCGCCGCATCCTCGACGACAGGTATGCCCTTTTCCTTACAGGCGTCGAGGATCGGGCGCAGATTGCAAACTAATCCGTAGAAATGCGTGACCAGGACGGCGCCAATGTCGTCCTCGGTTTCCAAGAGATCAAGCACGACATCAGCGTCGATGTTGCAGCTTCCGCCTTCCTCGATATCGGCGAACAACGGCACCCCTCCGGCGCAGAGCACCATGTTGACGACGTCGGAGATCGTGTACGGAGACAGAATAACTTTCTGTCCCTTGCGGATCAGGTGCTTCAGTACGAGGTAGATGCCGACGCGAGCCATCGGCACTGCGATGACCTCTTGGCCGGGCGCGAGCCGACTTAGGCTCTTGTTCCAGCTTGCCGGTGCCACCACCCTCATAGCCGATGCCAAGCAAAGCGGCCGGGAGGCCTTTGGCGTAAGACCCGACAGAGGTGTAAAGGCGTGAGCGCGGCTGCGGCGCATTAAACAAGTTCGACCTCTCGCCGCGCGACCTGTGTGGGTTTTTCGTGCGCCGTGACGTCCTCTCGCGCGAAGCGGTAATAGCGGACTTCGCCTTCGAAAGGCACGTCCCGCATGACATGCTGGAGCCGGCGCAACGCGACCAGATTCCAGAAAATCTTCTTAATCATCAGATTGCGGTGCGGGCGCGATTCCCGATACTCCACCGGCACCTCGACCAAGCGCTTGCTGTTGCGCATGGCGCGCAGCACCAATTCGGTATCGAACTGGCCGCGATCGAGCTCGCATTTTGCAATGATCGCGCTCAACAACTCGCGATTGAGCAGTTTCGGCCCATGCGTGTCGGTCCCGCTATAGCGAAACAGCACCTGCAGCACGGCGTTAAGGCCTGCGCTAAGAAAGCGCCGGTACGGTTGCTGAAAGTTCAGGGTCGGATCAGCGCGCTTGGAAGCGATGAAGACGTCATATTGGTCGCGATTGTTCCAGGCCCAGGTCATGAACGGCAGGTCCCATTGCTCGATATCGAGCATATAGACCCATTTGGTTGTCGCAGCGCGCAGTCCTGCCTTGAGCGCGGCGCCATAGTTCGGCTCTTTAAGATTGACCACTCGGCATAGCGGCCAGCGCTCGACGATTTGCTTGAGCAGGACCGGTGTGCCGTCGGTCGAGCCGTTGTCGACGAAGATGAATAGCCAGTTGCCCGAACCCAACGCATTATCGAAATAGTTCGCCAGCACTTCGGCGTTCGGCATAAGAATGGATTGCTCATTGAAAATCGGAATCACCACCGATACCGGCAGTTCCGCGGCGTCAGCATAGCCCGCTGTCCCCGACGACAGTTTACTCAGCATCTTTATCCCCACTTTCAGCTCTGCCCGCCTTCAATCCGAAGCGGACAGAACCAGTTGTCGCGACCAGCTCTCCTGGTTTTCGGCATACCAGGTCCAGGTAGCTGTCACCCCCGTCTCGAGGTTAGTGGGGGCATTATAGCCGAACTCCCGGGTCGCTTTGGCGATATTACACCAAGTCGAATGAACTTCACCGCTGCGCCGTGCTTCGTAGCGAACCTCGAAATCGCGTCCGGAAACCTTCGCCAGTGTCGCAATCAGCGTCTTCAGTGACGCGGCTTGCCGGAGCCGAGCTGGTAAGCGCCTGTCAGCTCCCGCTTGAGCGCCGCTTCAATGCCAACCACCAGATCGCCGACGTAAAGGTAATCACGCTGCTGGGTGCCATCGCCGTACACCACCAGCGGTTCCTCACGAATGATGTTCTTGATGAAGGCGGCAACAACGCTCTTCTTGTGCGCGGAACGCGGACCATAGATATTGGAGAAGCGCAGCGTCGCGCAGGGAAATCCGTAAGCGCCGGCGAATGCCGAGCAATAACCTTCGACCGCAAGCTTGGAGGCGCCATAAGGCGAAAGCGGGGAAGGCGCCATGTCCTCGGATATGGGCGGTTTGACCTCCCCCAACAGCGCGCCGCCGGTCGAAGCATTGATCAGCTTTTCCACTTTCGCCCGCCGGGCCAGTTGCAAAAGCTGGAACGAACCCTCCACGTTGACGCGAAAACTCGGCTTGGGGTCCACCACCGAATCGATCACGCCCGACAAGGCGGCAAGATGAACAACGGCATCGACGCCGCGCAGGCAACCGGCGAGCGTTCCCTCGTCGGTGTAGTCGCCGAAAACGACTTTAACACCATCCGGCAGATCAGGCTCAATTTGACCCGCCGACAGGTTGTCCAAGACAGTGACCTGGTAGCCACCGACGGTCAGGAGATGACGGCAAAGATTTGAGCCGATAAAGCCCGCGCCGCCGGTGATGAGAACCTTCATCGCTCCACGCCCTGTGCCCTGGTGCGCCGGTGCACTACCAGAGCGACACGCAAGGGATCTTTGTCTTGTCGCAGTTCGCCGCGTACTTCCTGGCGATCTCGGTGATTTCCTGCATCAGTCCAGCGCTAAGCGTAACCGGCTTCAGCCCTAGCCCGAGCAGGCTCCGGTTCTCGACGGCAAGATCGTTGGCGTCGGCCTCCTTGCGCGGGTTTGGAATATGCGCGATCTGCGCGCCGGTCATCTCCGCGATCATCTTGGCGAGTTCGATGAGCCGAAACGTTTCCGTCATCTGATTGAAAATGCGCACGCGTTCGCCCGTTTGCGGCGGATTGGCCACGGCAAGCTCCACACACCTCACGGTATCCTGGATGTTGATGAAGGCGCGGGTTTGGCCCCCACTGCCATGGACGCTCAGCGGATAGCCAATGGCAGCCTGCATGAGAAAGCGGTTGAGCACCGTACCGTAATCGCCGTCGTAGTCGAAACGGTTGATCAAACGCTCGTCCATAGTGGTTTCCGGCGTCTGCGTGCCCCACACGATGCCCTGATGCAAGTCGGTTACACGCACCCGGTCGTTCTTGTTGTAAAACGCGAACAGCAGTTGATCCTGCGTTTTGGTCATATGGTAGATGCTGCCGGGGTTGACCGGAAACAGGATTTCCTGCCGGATTTCTGTGCCGTCCGCCGCTTCGACCTTGATCGGCAAATAGCCCTCCGGAATCTTCATGCCCGCCGCGCCGTAACCATAGACACCCATGGTGCCGAGATGAACAATGTGCGCGTCGCTCCGGGCCTCGACGACCGCAGCCAGAAGATTATTCGTCGCATTGAGATTATTGTTGACTGTGTACCGCTTGTGAAAAGACGACTTCATCGAATAGGGAGCGGCGCGCTGTTCGGCAAAATGAACAATGGAATCCGGCTGCCATTCGAGAATCAGAGTAAGCAGACGATGGTAATTTTCGGCAACATTGAAATTGTGGAAGTCGATGTGTCTACCAGTCATCTCCTTCCACACGCGCAGGCGCTCTCCGAGCGGACGGATCGGAGTAAGAGAAGACGCCTCGAGCTCGTTGTCGATGTTGCGCCGAGACAGATTGTCGACGATCGAAACCTCATACCCGAGGGCAGATAGATGTAGCGCGGTCGGCCAGCCGCAAAACCCATCGCCGCCCAGTACAATGACCTTCATATCGCCCCTCGTTCCGGTCAATCGTTTGAAGCAATTTTCAGAATGATCGATTGCTGTAACTTCGCGATCAGATTTAAGCCGCCGCCGCGATAAAGGGGCGCCCCTCGTCCCGCGCCTTGGCCTGGTCGTAAATCCACCGATAGGTCTGCTCCATCCCCGTGTGCAGCGGGATGCTCGGCGCCCACCCGAGCCTGGCTCTAATCAGCGTGTTGTCACTGTTGCGGCCACGTACGCCCTTCGGCGCGTCGAGCTTGTAATTGCGCTTGAGTTTGACGCCAGCGATCTCTTCCACGATGTCGACCAGCTGGTTGATCGTGACCATTTCGTCGCTGCCGATATTGAGCGGCTCCTCCACGTCGGAATGCAACAGCATCTGCGTGCCGTGCAGGCAATCGTCGATATACATGAAGCTGCGCGTCTGCTCGCCGTCGCCCCAGATCTCGATTTCATGCTTGCCGCCGAGCACCGCCATCGCCACCTTGCGCGACACCGCCGCTGGCGCCTTCTCGCGGCCGCCGTCCCAGGTTCCAAAGGGGCCGTAAACATTGTGATAGCGCGCGATGCGGGTTTTAATGCCGAAATCCTCGCGAAAATGGCGGCACATCCGCTCAGTGAACAGCTTCTCCCAGCCGTAGCCGTCCTCGCAATCGGCCGGATAGGCATCGGATTCCTTCAGCGCAGTCACGTCGGCATTGGTCTGCTTGGAGGCCGGATAAATGCAGGCGGACGAGGAGTAGAAAAAGCGCTCCACCCCCTGGTCGCGAGCGGCCAGCAGCATGTGCGTTGAGATGAGCACCGAAAGCATGCAGCGCGCTCTGTTGCTTTCGATGAAGCCCATGCCGCCCATATCGGCGGCGAGGTTGTAGACGTGCGCGACGCCTTTCGTGACCAGGTCGCAGGATTTGGCGAGCTGCAGATCAGCGACTACGTTCTCCGCATCCGCCGATTGGAAGTACCAGTCGTCGACTGGCTTCTTGTCCACGGCCCGCACCGCGAGACCCTTCGCCAACAGATTTCGAACAAGCTGACCGCCGATGAATCCCCCTGCCCCGGTCACCAACGTGATCTGCGCCATCGCCGTCCCCGACTATCCACTAAAGGACTTTATCGAATAGCTTATCTCCTTGACGGGTGTCAATTTTACCGAGCGGTTCCGAATATTTTCGGATGACCCATATGCGGCGGTCGTGTAATAACGTTCGCACAAATATTTGCCGGTACGGATCGGGCGCTCAGAGCAGCCGCCGGACCGCATTATAGTTCCGGAGAACTGATCATGACGGCAACCACAGCGGCGCTAGCCGAAGATAGAGCGGATCCAGGTATCGAAGCCGTCGAGGCCTATTGGAACGCGAGGCCGTGCAATGTGCGGCATTCGCCGAAACCGGTCGGAAGCCGCGAATATTTCGACGAGGTCGAGCAGCGCAAGCATTTTGTCGAGTCACACATTCCGGGTTTCGCCCAATTCGAGCGCTGGAAAGGCAAGCGCGTGCTCGAAGTCGGATGCGGAATTGGAACCGCGGCAGTGAACTTCGCGCGTTGCGGAGCCGACTACACCGGCGTCGAACTATCCGAAGCGAGCCTCGAGCTGACCCGGCAACGCTTCGACGTCTATGGCTTGAATGGCCGTTTCATCCTTTGCAACGCCGAACAATTGAGCGAGCATGTCGAAGAAAATCACTACGATCTGGTCTACTCGTTTGGCGTAATCCATCACAGCCCCAACCAGCGCGCCATCGTCGAAGAGATAAGGAAAGTCATCCGCAACGACGGCGAGTTCCGGTGCATGCTCTATGCCAAGAATTCCTGGAAGGACATCATGATCGAAGCCGGCTTTGATCAGCCGGAGGCGCAGCGCGGCTGCCCCTATGCGACGACCTACACCGACGACATGGTGCACGATCTCTACAAGGGCCTGTTCGAAGTGGTGTCCACGGAGCAAGCGCACATTTTTCCGTACGTCGTCGAGAAGTACGTCAACTACGAATACGAACTGCAGCCCTGGTTCAAGGCGATGCCCCCCGAGATGTTCGCTGCGCTCGAGCGACGGCTCGGCTGGCACATGCTGATCGTCGGCCGTCCGATTTAGCTGGCGTCGCATCGGCGAAAGCATCGAACATCGTCACTCAGCCAGGGCACAGTCGGATAGCCACAGCTCTGACAAAGCTCTCGCACCCGCGGATGGAGAGCTGCGAGATAGAGAAGACCCATGTCGCCCGGCACCGCAATGTGTCCAGTTGTGGCGTAGCCTTGAGTTCCTCTCCGGTCACGACGACAACTCCAATTCCCGGCTCTGGATCGGCAACTTGGTCGGCCAACGCAAAGAAGCCAAAAAATTTGTTACAGAGACGTCCGACATCGGCGTCGCATGCGATAAGCGGGATGATTTCGGATGCTCGAAAGCCAGTTTCTTCCTTGAGCTCACGCGCCGCCGTAACTTCCGGATCCTCGCCGGGATCACGCAGACCGCCGGGAAATTCAAGCGTCCACCGCTCGATAACCGGACGATATTGCCGCACCAGCACGAAGCTGCCACCGCGGCTCATCGTAAGCACCCGCACATAATCGGCCTGCCGTAACGCGTGAAAGACCTCGAGCGCTGCCGACGAACCCTCCGCTCCGCTACAGAGACCGTTTCCAGCGTCACCCACGGCGAGAGCTCGGTGCGCTCACGCGCGACGATCCGCGGTGATAACTGGGTCGGGTCGATCGGCGCTCATGCGCGGCGCTCCCTAGGCTCACCATCATTATAGTTATTGCGCAGTTGCCGCGGTGCGACAATTCTGGCGTCTCTTGCCGCTTGCTTGATTTTGCGTCGACGTAAGTGTACGAGGGCCACTTCTCCCAGCATATTGCTTCAGAAATACGATAGGACGTCTTCGATGAGTTGGTCCAGAAAGCGAACACTCGTCACGGGGGGTTCTGGGTTCATTGGCTCACATCTTTGCGAGCGGTTGCTCGCCGACGGTCATGAAGTTCTTTGCGTAGACAATTACTATACCGGCAGACGGCAGAATATCGAGCATCTACTGGCAAATCCGCGCTTCGAAGTGATGCGGCATGACATTACAATGCCGCTCTATGTCGAGGTGGACGAAATCTATAACCTGGCGTGCCCGGCCTCGCCCATTCACTACCAATTCGATCCCGTGCAGACGCTGAAGACGAGCGTGCATGGCGCGATCAATATGTTGGGGCTGGCCAAGCGCATCAAGGCAAAGATCTTTCAAGCCTCCACCAGCGAGGTCTATGGCGACCCCCATGTCCATCCGCAACCCGAATCCTATTGGGGGCACGTCAATCCGCTGGGGCCGCGTGCCTGTTATGACGAGGGCAAGCGCGCTGCCGAAACTTTGTTTTTTGATTATCACCGCCAGCATGGCGTCCGCATCAAGGTTGCGCAAATCTTCAACACCTACGGGCCACGGATGCATCCGAACGACGGCCGGGTGGTGTCGAATTTTATTATGCAGGCGCTGCGCGGGGAGCCGATCACGATTTGCGGCGACGGCACCCAGACACGCTCGTTCGGCTTTGTCGACGATCTGATTGAAGGGTTCGTGCGGATGATGTCGGCAGACGACGCCCTGCTCGGACCCATCAACCTCGGCAACCCTATCGAGATCAGCGTGCGCGACCTCGCCGAGACGGTGATTGCCATGACCGGGTCGCGCTCGCCGCTGGTTTTCAAACCGCTTCCGGCCGACGATCCGAAGCAACGGCAGCCGGATATTACGCTGGCGCGCGAGCAGCTGAACTGGATTCCCCAGGTCGAATTGCGTGACGGTCTCAAGCGCACCATCGACTATTTCAAATCGGTCGCCTAGTCGGTCTCCAATATGCTGCTGTCGGTCGTAATTCCGGTCTACAATGAACGTCATACGCTCGGAACGGTCTTGGCGGTCGTTGCCCGCAGTTTGCCGAATGTCAGCAAGGAGATCATCGTCGTCGATGATTGCTCAAAGGATGGCACCCGCGAATGGCTAAAGACAAATTTTCCGGATGGACCGCGCAGCGGATCGTCCGTTGATCTCGACCTCGATGGTAATGTCGTATTCGCTCAGCAAACCGGGCCTGCAACCCTCACCGTCCGCCCCATCTACCATGAACACAATCGAGGCAAGGGAGGCGGGCTGCAGACGGGATTTGCCGCGATCTCAGGAGACGTTCTCGTCATCCAGGACGCCGATCTGGAGTACGATCCGAACGACTGGGAGCAGATGTACAACCTCATCGCGGTCCGCAAGGTCGCCGATGTGGTCTACGGCTCGCGCTTCTACGGACGTCCGCATCGCTCGCTCTATTTCCATCACTATCTCGCCAATCGTCTGATTTCGTTTCTTTTCAATCTGATCTTTAACCAAACTCTAACCGATATCGAGACCTGCTACAAGATGATGACACGTGAGGTCGTACGATCGCTACGTTTGTCTGCGGACGATTTCGGCATCGAAGTTGAAATGAGCGCGGAGATCGCCCGCCAGCGAAGACTCCGTATTTACGAGCTCGGCATCAGCTATTACGGACGTACATACGCTGAAGGTAAAAAGATTAACTGGAAGGACGGTATCAAGGCCCTGTGGTACGTTTTCAAATTCCGCTTCAGGTAACCGGCGATGGCAGGTAGTGAGCCCGCACGCGAAAGCTCACCACGCATCCGAACCTGGCGGCATGCCCTGCTCGGCGGAGCCGGCATTGTTCTCGGTGGCCTGTTTCTCTGGCTAGCGGTTCGTCACATTAACGCTGACGAGGTTGCTGCTGCGTTGCGGCAGATGGACGGCAAATGGCTGGTCGCCGGCGTCGCCTTTTATCTCGCGGCCATCGCGCTACGATGCTTGCGCTGGGGCGTTCTGTTGCGCGCGACCGATAATGTGAAATGGGCCCACGCGGCGGAAGCGCTGCTGACGGGATTTGCAGCCAACTACGTGTTGCCCGGGCGGGTCGGCGAGCTGTTTCGAGCCGATTATGCCCGGCGAGTTTTCAACATGAGCCGCTTCACTTCCTTGGGCACGATCGTCGTCGAGCGCGTCTGCGACGGCATCGTTCTGGTTTGCGCACTCTGGATTGGATTTGCCTGGATATTATCGACGCGCGTGATGTCGCCGGAGAAATCCTGGGTGCTTCTGGTCGGCGCGATGTCGACCATGATGTTTGGCGCCGCCATGGGATTTATCCTCGTCGCGCATCGAATCGACCTGCGCCGGTTCGGCATCAGCGAGAGCATTGCCCTGCGCTGGGATCAACTGATCGAGGGCGTTACCTCGGTGTTGCGCGGAAACGCGACGATCGTTGCGGTGTGTTCAATCGGGGTTTGGAGCTTAGAGGCTATCGCGCTCGCGGCCGTCGTACGAAGCTTCGACGTAAGCCTCATGCCGCCGGAAACCCTGATGCTGCTCGGCTTGGCCTCGCTGAGCACACTGGTGCCGACCGCCCCGGGCTATGTAGGGACTTACCAGCTGGTGTTTGGCCACGTGTTTCAAATCTTCGGCTATCCACAGACTATCGGCGTGGTCGCTGCAACTGCCGTCCAGATTTTCTGCTTCGGCACGGTGACCATCCTTGGCGGCATTGTGCTGCTGTCACGCAGCGGCCTGACCATTTGGCGCGCTCACAAATTAGCGCCCCCTGAAGAATCGTAAACTCTGCACCGTCCAGCGCGAAAAGCCAGTGACCGATCGCCAGTTCCTCAGTGGCAGAGCCGCGTCGTCGACGTTACCTTCGGCGCAACGATTCTCCGGCCATTTCAACGCGGCCGTCAAATAGCGGCAGGGTATTGATGAATTCGGCCACTGACAGCTCGACTCCGGCCACCGGCCAAGTTGGACGACCCGGATCAGCGGCCCCCGTAGACGTCACGGTCCATGCGCTCCCGTCATCTGCTCATGAGACAACTATAGCCGCCGGCGTCGCGATACTGATCGCTAGCTTGTTCGGCTACGAAATGTATTTGTTCGGCACGGCGATCACCGGGCCCTTCATCTTCGGTGATGAGCTCGAATATTTCCTCTATGGTCACGATCTGTTTGCCGGCGCCGACCTCTCGAACCACACGCAATACGGAATCCTCTATCCCATCCTGCTTGCCGTCGCTTTCCATTTCGGCGATGTCGCGAACGTCTATCATGGGATGCGCGCATTCAACGTTGCGGTGATTGCTTCGAGTGTCGTCCCAAGTTTTCTGCACGCGCGCGCGTTGCTGGCTGGAAACAGCCTAGCGTGGATGTTGCTGTCGGTGTTTATCGCGACATGCTCCTTCACCGCGCTTGCCGATATGATATGGGCCGATCCGTTGTATTTCATGCTTTTTCAGTGGCTGGTCTATGCACTATTCGTTTTTTACCGCCGTCCCCGGATTTCCACTGGCTGCGTTGCCGGCGTCCTACTCGGCCTGCTATTCCACGCCAAACCTGGAGCGGGCATTGTCGTCGAAGTTGCCGCTTTTGTCTCTATGGTCGCGCTGCTCAGCGGCAAAGCGAGGCAACCCTTTCAACGGTCTCTCATCGGCTCAATGCTGGCCATTGTTCTTACCTGCAGCACGCTGACGGTGCCATGGCTTGTCCGCAATTTGAGCCTCGGGGTCGGGCCGATCGGCTATGCGGATCATACCCAGGAGCTCAAAAGTCTCATTGCAGCGATAGGTATTGTGGGAGTTGCCAAAACAATCTTTTGGAGCCTCGTTTTATCAGCTTTCTTATGTATTGGTCGCGACCTGGGGATTGCTCGGCGTGCTGGTCGTCGCATTTGTCCGGTGGAAGGCTTTACCCCCGACGCTCCGCGGGCTCTCACTTTTCCTGGTGGCCTGCGTCGCCGGCCTAATCGCGCTCTTGTCGTTCGGAATGAGGAGCGACAGAGACTACGAATATTGGATGCCGTTCGGGCGATACCTTTCGGTCGTGTCGCCGGCGATCGTCATTGTCGCCGTATCCCTGTTGCAATTGGAACCGCGCCCGCAACGACGCGAGAAGGGATATTTGATCGCTGCAATCGTGCTGCTGGCCGTCATCGCGGCCTGGGCGAGCCCATTGACCGCGATCGGTCCTCGCATCATCGTCGATGCGCCTGACCTCGCTCTCGCAATGGCCGTCATCGACCACGGGCATGTGATTGCACGACACGGCTACGAAACGACCCTCCTGCAGCGTGTTGGCTTTGCCGCGCTCCTGGCATGTTTTGGCCTGCTGGGGATTCTGGCCGCGAACCGGCGCTGGGCACTCATTGCTCTCCTCGTTCTCGTGCTTTCAGGAAGTCTCACGGTGTCAGTGGCCGAGCACCGCTATATGGCGATGCTGGGCGCGGCCCAATCCCCGACCAATGATGCCGTTCGATTTCTCCGCGCACAAGGCGCCGATTTCGCAAATGCGGTTGGTATTGACCGCAATTTCGAACAAACCAGCAACATCCCTTTCATCGCAGATTTTTGGGCCACCTCGCGACAGTCGCTCCGCTATCTTGCAGCCGATGAAGTTCAGCAAAGCGGCCAAGGCCGCGATCTGAAATATTTTGTTTCGTCTGAAGTTCTCGCCCTACCGCTCGCCTTTAACGAGCCAGGTATCTACGTGTACCGTCTGACCGACCAGACGCATGATTGAAACTCCACCTCCAGCGGCCATACCCATCTCGTTCGTGCGATCGCGTAAATGCAAACTCCACTTGACCGCGGGTTGAGGGCGCGGCGTCGGCCGCCGAAGATCGGCTAGGAGTTGGCTTCAATGTCCTGTTACGCGGTCGGGAGAGGCGTAATCAAGGCTGGCGGCCACCCAAGGAAGTCGTGGCCTCATCAACTCGCCGCTCGCAATCTCGCGAACCGCCCCGAGGCCTTGCCGGCCCAACATGTCCCCAAAGCGGCCGACACAATCGGCTAGCAACTTGCCGACGCACAGAATGACCGGATGCGGGTGGGAGGCAAGAAAGCGTCTGATCGGCTTGCGGGCCCCTTCGGCGCGAAAGGCCAAACCAAAAACCGGTTCCCGGTCGGGCCGATTCGACAAAAACACAGCGGGCCAGATCATCCAATAGTCCCCATCGACAAACGACGCATCGGTTGCCGCCACCAGCTGGGCGACTTCGTCAACACCCGCAGTGCTGTCAATAAACCTGCACCGTGTGTTGAGCGGAAGAACGATGAAAATGGTCGCGAGCACGAGCGATGCGAGCGATGCGAATGTGATTAAGCGTGCGCCGGACCGGTTTCCAGCAAAAGCGTCGACAGCTGCTTCAACGGTCAAAGCAGCACTCGTGACGATAACGGCGTTGATCGGCACCAGAAAATATCGCGGTGCGCTCAAGCTTTGCTGGACCCATTGCAAATTTGCAGTTATGAGAAATCCGAATACCGCCACGGCAAGCATTATCAAGGCGGTCCGGACAATCGGACGGTCGAGCCCCAGCCACCACCCAGCCAAAGTACCTGAGGCGACGAGCGAGGCTGCCGGCAATGGGTGGATTAAGTCGGCCAGATTGCCGGCAGCGTTCACGATGCTGGCCCAAGATGGCCGCAACGCCTCATATGCGAACTCTCCAACTCGGACATGGGACGCGTGGACGGCATCGAGTTCATAGGCCAAGAACACCAACATCGCGAGCACCAGAAAGCCTTTGGAACGCTCGACAATTGCAAGACCAAGAAATAGCGGTAGTATGAACAGCACGAGCGAAAGGTTGACCCACAAGGTCACCACCAGAAGAAAGAGAACGACCGCTGCCACTCCGGCCGACCGCAAATCAACACGCCACGAAAAATTTCGGGCCGCTAACATGGGTGCCGCCAGAAGCGCGAGCGAGGTGCCATATGGTTGCGCGTCGGTCCAGTACCAGTAGGTGAGCAAGTCGCGCTCAACCAGGAGCACGGCGGCGATCATTGCACAGTAAACGGCGACAAACCGAGCTTTGGGTCGCAAGACAAGAATGAAAAAGATGAATCCGAAGCTTCCGCAGAAGGCTCGTAAGACAACTTGTACCCTCAGATTCAACTCGATATTTGAGATTCCACTCGCAAGAGCAGGGAGCAAATTGCCGAGCCGATTTTGTCCCCAATAATACCACGTCAGATGTTGGGTGCTGATGAGCGCAGGCAGAATGGAATTGGCGTTGTGCATGCGGCACAATTTCGCCGACCAGGTGAGGACTAGAGCAAGGCCGAAGGCGATGATGCCAACGATAACGAGAGCATCGAACGGTCTAAGACCGACTCTATTCGGGCTCGTCATGCTGGATAAACAACAAAATCCACGCGCCCTCAAAGCAAACTCTCTGCCATCCTTCAACCGACCCCTCCTTCGCGTTATAGCATGAGGCCATCGCGATCGGGCGCGCCGTCGATGAGACGCAGTTACTTTGAAATTCTGCAGACAGTTAAGCAAACAGCGCGCGTAATCGCACCTTGCCCGAGGCAGTTCTTAGACGATATGGCTCCGACACAATTTGGACGCTGACGCTCAATAAAACCCTCTCGCATGCATCTAAACTCGAACCGCAGTAGCTGTGAGGAGTCCCCCAGAAATCAAATCGGGAGACGTGGACAAGCGAACGGTCATCTGACACGTCGCTCGGGGTTTAATCCCACTTGCACTTTTCATGGTCGGCGCGTGCGACCTGTTTCGCTGGCAATTCCCCTCGCATTTCGACTTGGCGTCCGGCAATCGCCGGCACCGTTGAAGATACGACATAACTCAATTGAAAACCCGTGCACAACATTGTAAGCGGACTTTGGCCTTCCGTGCTCATCATTGTCAACCATTACACTTGCAGCGTAACGCGTTTATGGACCAGCGAATTAAACTCTTTCAAACTCGCACAGCTACATTGTGTGCGCCATGGAAACTAAGCCAGGCCAGATATTTAAGCGTGTTGCACTGGGTCTCCCCTATGTAAGCAAATTGCGGGAGCACCTTATCGAAATCGATCGCCGACTGAGCGCTTTGGAGAGGCGCAGCAGAGAGGAGCAAAGGCAGTCCGCATCTTTAACCTTGCGGGCTCGAGGCAATGCCGTGACCATAGACGCGCTTGAATTTGCACTGCGCTCGCTCAAAGGCGACGTTCCTGATACCGACGAATATGCAAGATTGAGCGGCATAACGGTCAATCATCCATTGGTTGCGGCGTTGTCCGAGCTGGACCCGTTCTCCGCAAAATATCGCGCGACGGCGATGAAGCTTTACCTGGATTTGAGAGGCCGCCCAGGTGACGGATATGATCCCGAATTCGACGAGCGCACAGGATCGGTCTCGCCGACCGACTTTGGAGGAATGCATCTCGCTGGTTCTTCCGCAGCACCCAGATGACATCCGAGTTCTTGATCTGCTGGGGCCAAATCATGCGAACGCTGGATTTACCTACAAACAGTACCGCAACGGTCCTTGAATATGGATCTGGCAGCGGCCAGCTGCTCCTGTTCCTCGCAAGAATAGGCCTCGATACTCACGCAGTGGCTATTGATCAGCCTTCGCTCGATCTCGTTGCGGCGCAATCGGCTGCCATGGGCCTCGACGTCAAATGCGAGCGCGCTTTGTTCGGGCAAGGTTTCGAGGGCAAGAAGTTTGATCGCATCATCTTCTTTGAGGCTGTTCATCATGCGTGGGATTTCGACAATCTGCTTGATCGATTGAGAGGGCGATTAAATCCCGGCGGACGGCTGATCTTGTGTGGAGAGCCCATCGTCGGTCAAACCTCCGGAATTCCATTCGCGTGGGGGCCGCGCCTGGACGGACTTTCTATATTCTGTATGCGCCGTTTCGGCTGGATGGAGTTAGGATTTACAGAATCATTTCTGATTGATGCGCTTCACCGGAGGGACGGGCTCGTCTCTGTCCATCAAATCCCGGACGTTGGTCGAGCCACAACATATGTGGCGACGCCCGCACTCGGAGCTAAAATCATGATGGGCCGTCCGATGTTGCTAGGGCGATACTCGAATGGCTGGCAACCACCAGAAGGAACTCATCGATGGACGCGCGGCGGGATAGCTGAATTTCCCGTTCCTTCGCGCGGCGGTCCGGTTGATATAAGGATCTATTTTGTTAACATGCTAGGAGTAACCAAGGATGTCGTGTTTCGAAGCGGTGACATAATTAGAAAGGTCGGGACTAAGCCCAGATTTTCTGACAGCATTGTTCTACAGGGAGCGCAAGCAACTCTCCTTCAGATCGAATGCGAAGCCCTTCGGCCCGTCGACATCACACCCGGCTCGCATGACCACCGCAATCTCGGAATAGCGGTCTCGGAAATAGAATTCGGCGCTACGTGCTAATTGCACCAAGCTTCCCTTTACGAATCAGCTCGCCAGTGTGTGTAGGTGGGGCCTTCGCGTCAGTCGCGTCGCTGGAAAGCCGCGGAAGGGCGAACCATCAGTAGACCCGACTCGCCGCACGCCGCAGCGGCACATCTTGCCTTTTAAAGAAGCGGACCCTTTAATTACTTTTCTGTTCAAGCTTGGCAAAGCTTGTGGCAGTCACTCTCCCACTAGGCGTGCATACGTCATGTCGAACAGCAGTTGCAACCATACCGAAACCTCGACGCCGACCCTGTCGGAATGCGAGTTCTATCAGTCGATGGATTTTCCCGATGGCGAGTCCGTCACTGGAGCATGGGACATACGTGGTGGCTTCGATCAGTACATCGGCAATTATCCAATCTCTGGAAAAACAGTTCTCGATGTCGGCACCGCATCCGGGTTTCTTGCCTTTGCCGCCGAAAAGCGAGGCGCTCGCGTCACAGCAATCGATGCGCTGCATCCAACGGAGTTCGAGCGCGTTCCTTTTGCAGGATCGCTGCATGAGACCGACCGCGGCGCGTGGGCCACGGAAAACGCCAAATGGTTCCAAGGCATCAAGAATGGCTTCTGGTATGCCCGCCGGAAGTTCGCGAGCAACGTCGAGATGGTCTATCTTCCGCTCACGGAACTGCCGTTCTGGGGGCGGCGTTTCGACGTCGTGATTGCTGGTGCAATCATTGAACACCTGGCCAACCGGTGCCGGTCCTTGCAGACCTAGCGGCAATCGCAAATGAGGCTGTCATCATTGCCTTTACTCCCGTCGACGACACCGACGAGCAGACGATGCGAACGGCGAACGACTGGTCGAACCCCACTTACGATTTCACGTGGTGGATATTGTCGCGGGGGCTCTACCGGAGAGTCTTCAGCAATGTCGGCTTCGATGTTGAGTTCGTCACGTCTGTCGCAAGACTTGTGCCAATCGGCGAGGCGGCACGTCCGACCATCATCGCGCGCCGTCGAGCGAGGCCTATTCTCGAAACCTTTCACACGCATACCAACGCGCGTGCCACGTTAGTAGGGCGGCAACGTGTTAGCAGACCGCGCTCGCTCTCGCGCGTGATCCGCTTCTGGACCTCTGCTATACGCGCGCATGACGACGCGGATGCCGCCTTACGCAAGCATACTTTGTCATTCACGACGCCGCCCGGACGATGGCACTACGCGGTTTCATTTGATTGCAACGAGATGTCACCCGGGACCGCGGTTGAGCTTGACGTGCAGGTCGAAAGTGGCGCTGTCGGATTTGGTTTCAATGAGCCGACCTTGTCCCGTTATCTATCGGAGGAAATCTTTATCCGTCCCGAAGATGGGCGCATGAAAGTCAGGATTGTGCCCGCGGAACCGATGCCTCGCGCCGTGCTTGTGGTCCGTAATGTCTCCAGCGACGGCAAATCGCAAGGAACAGTGTTCTCCATCGACATTGCCAAACAGCTCGCCCCGGTCTGACGGCCCCGCGCATTTTTATACGAGCTGCGCGGCGGCCTTCATGAAGCCTTAGCCGCAGAGCTGGGGCATCGTAAGCGCGGCAAGGTCCTCCTAACCTTCTCCGATGAAGGGATTTCCGTTAATGGCTCCTTCTGCGACCTCGCTCGGTGTCCGCTGTTCGGTCACAAACGGGGGAATGGCAGACATGGCAAATTTATGAGTACACGGACTAGCTGTGAAGCCTCAACAGGTTGTCCTCGGATAGACCGAGACGACTGATTGGTGTGTTGGCTTTCAAGCTACCATGCGGCCGATGCCAATTGTAGCGATGGAGCCAATGGCAGAGCTCGGCCGATCGTTGATCCGAGTTCTGATAGGCACGAGCGTAGGCCCATTCGCGAAGCGCGGTTTGGATGAAGCGCTCGGCTTTTCCATTGGTCTTCGGGGTGTAGGGCCTGGTGAAGATTTGGCGAAGGCCGAGGCGTTTGCAGGCAGATCGGAACGTCTTTGATCGGTAGCACGAGCCATTGTCCGTCATCACACGCTCGATGCGGATTCCAAGCTCAGCGTAATAAGCGACGGCAGCTTCCAGGAAGGCGACGGCGCTCTCCTTGCGCTGGTTGGCCATGACCTTGACGAAAGCGACGCGCGAGGCATCGTCGATGCAGACATGGACGAACTCCCAACCGATGCCGTGGTGACGGTTGACGGCGCCAGGATATCGTCCGGTGATGCGGTGCCCGACGGAGCCGATCCGGCCGAGCTTCTTGATATCGAGATGGATGAGTTCGCCCGGATGCTCGCGCTCATAGCGCCGGACCGGTTCGGCCGGCTCCAACGCGCTCAGCTTGTTCAATCCCAGCCGCCGCAGGACACGGCTGACAGTGGCTGGCGAGACCCCGGTCTCGGCGGCGATCTGCTTGCCCGTCCAGCGCTGCCGGCGCAGCCGCGCAGCCGCTCAATCTCTTCGACAACCACATGGGGTGTCGGCTGCCGCAGCCGATGCGGCCGGGATGGCCGATCCTGCAATCCCGCCAAACCTTCCCGACGATATCGATCCACCCACTTGCGAACCGTGCGCGGACAGACGCCTGCGGCTTCCGCAACGGCCTCCGGCGTCTGCCCGCTCTCCACCTGGAGTACAATCCGCTCTCGACCGCGCGGCGTAAGCCGGGCATTCTTGTGCATGTTCATCCGGTCCTCCCGAGAATTGCTGAAGCGTCGCAACTCCAGCTTCCTCGGTCAGGACCGGGTGGACAACCTAATGAAAGCTCACAGCTAGTCATGATCTCGTTCTGCGAAACAAACCCGCCCAGCTTGAGGCGAGGCAGCAGACAGCGACGCGGAGATAAGAATTCAAACCGGGAGGAGGCGCGGGTTGCGCCATCCCTGCACACCGTCAACCGTCACCTGCGGAATCCCATTCGCGAGTGAAAGAATTGCCGGCCGCTCGATTTCGAGCCCCCATTCCGCGGCCCGAAGCAGCGCGAAAATCCGCCCCTCGATCTCTCTTGAGTTGGCACCGACCACAATGTAGGCGACCTTGTCGTTCAGTAAAGGAACGCAATCCCGAATTAGATCGGCCTCTCCGCCTTGTATGTCGATGTGGAGGAGGTCAATTCGCCCGTGGTGCTTCGCTGCGGCAGCAAGCGAAATCATCGGCAGCTCTTCATATTTCCCGCTCCGTTTCGCCTTTATCCGTCCGATAAGCCCAGCATCGAAGACCGGCTCAAGGCCCCATTGAACGCCGGGCGTTTCTTGCCGCGGGAAAAGCGCGACGCCCCCTTTCGCTGCCGCGATGTCATGGTGAAGCGTGACTTGTGAGTTTAAAAAACCGTTAGCCAAATAAGCTTCACGAGCGAAGCCAATATGGCTTCGATCACCCTCAATGCCGATCAAATACGACCTGCGAGCGCTTCGGCGAGCCGCGACGCCCGCATTGTTAAGCCAGCAACCCCAGCCGCATCCGAGCTCCATCGCAGTGAAGGTGTCGCCGGAAAGATCGACGGCTCTTAGTGCCGCGGCCCATTCGGCTATGTCAGCGTGCCAATTTGCCGGGATCGGAATTGGTTCAACTTGACCGGCCCTCCCTCCCAATATTTGCGGGAAAAATTTCGGGTCGATCAAAACGCCAAAGAAGTTCGTCAGATATCGGGCGTTCGGCTTCAAGTCTTTGACCGCGTGCGCCTTGATGACTTCTTGCGCGTCAAAGCTTGAGTTGTAGTGGAAAAATGGGCTCATTTCACTGTCGCAACCGACTTGGGGGAATTCGCCGCCGTCGCCGTCAATCCTAGCCCAAACTCGGCAGACAGGAGGACGACCGAAGAGGCGACTTAGAGAGGCAACCGCAGTGGGTTCGCCGGCCACGGCACGCCGTTTTGAACCATCGTCACCTCCACGAAGGCGCCGCCCTTCTTTTTCGCCTTGATGGGAACGTTGATCGCAACGTAGTGACTGTCGCCCGGTATTAGGACGAAGGAAATGCTAAACATCGGATTATCGTAGATAAGCTTTTTGCCGCTGGCCGTCAAAACCTGGTAGGTTAGAAAAATGCCATATTGCGTGCCCGCCTTGCCCGTGCTGGACCAAACCGTGTTCGACAGATTCGTTAGGCGGAGGACATGCTGGATCTTCTGGCCTCCTTCACATGGCACCGGTCCTTCGACCAATTCCAGTCTGCCGCGCCTACCGTTCTCGTCCAGAGGCTCGCTGGTCGTCGTTCCCCGAGATTGAAAAGCGAGACATAGGGCCTCTGCACAGGCGGCTCGTAGGTACGGTACCATTTGCCTTCAAACACGAGGTCGCGCAATTCGCGCGCACTGTCCGCCCAACTGATCCATGGCCGCCCCTTTGACTAACGAACTGTGCCCCTCGGCACGGCTCATCAAGAACGACCGAACGGCGGCGCCAAGCGAAGCTGCCGACCCCACATCGAAGAAGCGCACAGACTGGTCTCCCTCCGTCACCTCTCTGAAAACCGGGATGTCACTGGCGATGACCGGCTTACCGAAATGCCGCGATTCAACGACCCAATGACCGAAAGGCGTGAACCTGAGACATCATGGCCTGCCGAACTGAGACGCTCTACCCTTAAGCAAATCTGCCGAACCGCTTAGTGATACGCCAAGCAACCTAATTCCGAGACTCTCGACGGACAGACGCCCATGGCCCGAATACAAGGTCCGAGCCTCGAAGCCCCACGCCCCATGGGGCAAATCAATTGCAGCGACGATATCGCCTGTCGCCCCGTGTGTGTCAGGAATACTTCCTTTCGCTATAATGACGCTCTCTTCCGTAGTGATATCCCAAGACCCAGTTTCGCCTTCTGACTCATATTTTATCGTCACTTCATAACGGCCTGGCGCAACGGCGCTGTGCGGACCAAAAGCCAAGTATCCGGGATTTGTCCCTTGCATTGCAACACGCGCACTACCCTGAACGCTTCCGACATATGAATATAACTTTGATGCCGGGATTAACACAGGCCACTGGCGAATGTTGAAGCGGTATACCGAAAACTTATCATCGGACCGATAAATCAATTTGGCATCAGTTAGCGTCAATTCGGGCATCGCCGCCGAGGTCATCCTGGAAACGTCTGCAGTGTCAGAGTTGCTACTAACGACAATCATCATATCATGACCAAAAGTGGGTATCGAGCAATCAGGAAACGCTGCGCATCTTATCCACCAGGCGCGCGGCGTAAAGGAACCGACTAGGCCGATAATCACCGGGACGTAGGCAGGATCTTTTTCGCTGAACGCGAAGTACGGCAGCTCGTTGCCGACAGCTTTCGCGACCGCATCTCTCGCAGCGTAGACCTCCCACTCATCTGTAAAATCCCACAATATCGGCAGCGATAGCACCGCAGCCACTGGCGCGGCCATTACCTGGACTGCTCCGCGTCTTAACAAACCAACCGCAGCGATAACCGACCCCAGTGCCAGGCCACACGCCCAAGCCGGCGTCGCGCCAAACCCAGTAGCCAGTTCGGAGCCGAATTTGAGGCGCAGCGTTAGTGAGGCAAGAAATAAACCGCCGCAGATCAACACGGTCGATGTTTTAATTTGACCCGGCAAAATTGATCCTACAAACAGATATGACAAGAATAAATAAGTACTAACGTACAGCCCGCTTCTTCCCAAGAAGACACTGATATGGAAATAATCAAGAGCGAACAATAGGGCATAAATACTAAACACAATCCACATGCAATAGGACTGAAAAGTCGTTGGCTTATAGAGCTTCGCAAACTTTGCAAATATCATCACCGCTGCTGCGAACCACACGCCGATGTGCACCGTTAACCACCACCCCCTGGCGAGCGGCAAATAAAAGCCAGATTCCTCCCAGAGGGCGACGTTCATTTGCGTGAGCTTTCCCGCTTCAATTTGCTGCCCTTCGAAAAGAAACTTTGTGCCGTATAGATGCATGTTCAGAAAGCCGTAGATGATCTGGCTGCCGAGAGCTCCTAGTCCAGCGCAAAGGAGCAAAATGCAGAATTCCTTCCACAGCATTCGTCTCATATCCAAGATTAGGATCGCATAACCAAATAATGCTAGCCCAAGGGGCGCCGATCCAAGATGCGTTATCAGCATGCTGGTATAAAAAAAGCCACTCAAGGCCACAAACGCTTGCTTATAACGGCTGGTGGCAGCAGCGGTGAGGGCGGCAAATGCCAAGCTCCCGTAGGCCAGAACCCCGCTATCGACATATTGCCAGCCAACGGTCCTCATGAAAAAAATATCGGCAGCCATAAAGATGGTTGCTAGCAACGCCGTGGGCTTTGATACTTGTCTGCTCAACACGTAGAACAAAGAGAAGGAGCAAGAGCAATAAATCAGATATGAATTTATTAGATAACCTATTCTGTCATTTGGAATGGCAAATACGACGGCGGCCGGAATTATATAAGGCAGTCTAGTCTCGTAATAATCGTTGTGGAAGTCCGGTCCCCACTGGTGCCAAAAGGATTTGGCCAATCCAAAATAGAACCATGTATCGATATCTCCGGCCTGATTTTGTCCAAACGAAGGATTGATGACAACATACAGAAGCGGAAATAGCGCGAGCGCGATGATGTTTCTTTGCTTAAGCAAGAAGAGCTTCACCCAAGACTCTCCTGCCAGCGTCCTAGTGGTGCGGCGCATTCAGAGGATTCCCGAATGACATCGTGCCGCTACCATAAACGCGAGCTCACCGCGCCGCAAAGCCGGTAGCAAGTGAAAAGCGTCCGACCATTAAGCAAGGAGCTATAATTGGCCGACGAAAGGTGCGCAACTGGGCCCTCCAAAACCAATGGCATCGTTCCCCGGTGCGCGGTGAGATAACGTGACGAGTTTGGATATATTTGACCAAGCGAGTGAGCCCGTCTATTCTTTAAAACTCAGTTAGACCTGCAGCGACAGTGTGGGACCCGACCATGACTGCGGCTCGTCCAGCATCGGAGATCGATCGGTAATTCAATGGCATGGGCAGCGGAGTAACGGGATGCTTGACGGGTTGCTCACTAGCCGGCTGCGCCGCGGGCGGACCTCTGCCAAATGGCATAATCCGATACCGGTTCGCGGCAGAGAATACCGCGCCGCTGAAATGCTTCGAACCGAAAAATGACGACATACCCTCACCAATCGACACCCTACGCGGCCGCTTTCGGCACCCTGGGAACCGCGTCCCCGCACTGCTTGCATCGGGCGAGGAAATTGTCCGCGGTCGTCCCGTGTTGTAATGAGGCTGAGAGTTTACACGAATTGGTCCGCAGGCTTGCCCAAGTCTGCGAGCAATGTGTCGGCGAGGATTATGAGCTGATCCTCATCAATGACGGTTCGACCGATGCAACGTGGGCGGAAATCTTGCAGCTGTCGACCCAACAACGGCAGGTGGTCGGAGTCGATCTCGCGCATAACCACGGACACCAGCTTGCGCTGACTGCGGGCCTGTTCGTTGCTAGGGGCGATCGCGTCTTGATCATCGACGCGGATCTCCAAGATCCGCCTGAACTCCTTCCAGAAATGATGGCGCAATTGGATTCTGGCGCAGACGTGGTGTACGGCCAGCGCCTCCACCGCAAAGGCGAGTCCTGGTTCAAGAAGCTGTCCGCGGCGTTTTTTTACAAGCTGCTGCGGCGTTTGGCGGACGCGCCGATACCCGCCGACACGGGCGATTTCCGCCTCATGAACCGCCAAGTCGTTGATGTGCTCCTTTCCATGCCCGAACAGCATCGATTCATTCGCGGAATGGTGGCCTGGATTGGCTTCCGGCAAGTACCGGTCGAATATCAGCGCAATCCCCGTTTTGCCGGTAAGACAAAATATCCGTTACGCAAGATGATTAATTTTGCGGTCGACGCGATCACCGGCTTCTCCGTTACGCCGCTCCGGCTGAGCCTGTACTTCAGTTTGTGGTCAGTTCTCGTAGCCGTCTTGCTCGGCCTGTTTGCGCTCTGGGGCTGGTGGAGAGGCGCCGCAGTGCCCGGTTGGACCAGCATCGCCGTCATTGTGCTTGCCTTCGGCAGCATGCAGATGCTTTGCCTCGGTATCATGGGTGAGTATCTCGGCCGTATCTATACGCAGAGCAAGCAGCGACCGCTCTTCGTCATTAGATCGATCCATTTGAGTGAGCCAAGCGGTGACGCGATAGGGGAGAACCGTGAGTTCGCTTACAGCAAATAGCATCACTTACGATGCTGGCTTTTTTGATTACGTCTCGATTGGATCCAAGCGATCGGCTGCGATCGTCGCGCCGTTGGTGCTGCAGCATTATGAGGCGGTATCGCTGGCCGATATAGGTTGCGGTCGCGGGGCGTGGTTGCCCGAATGGCAACGCGCCGGCGTCGTGGACTACCTCGGTATCGATGGTGATTATGTCGATTCGGATAGGCTCTTTATTCCGCCCGATCGTTTCACGACGCAGGACCTCACCCAGCGCTTCTACCTCGGACGCAGATTTGATCTCGTGGCCTCGCTCGAAGTCGGCGAGCACATAACTCCCAATGATACGGAAACCTTCGTCGATAATCTCTGCACGCATTCGGACGCCATCTTGTTTTCCGCAGCCGTCCCAGGCCAGGGCGGTCTCTCGCATGTCAATGAGCAGGACTATGAATTCTGGAGGCAGCGCTTCGGCGCACGCGATTATCGGCTGTTCGATTTCATCCGCCCAAAGCTCGTATCGTGTCATGAGGTTGAACCGTGGTATCGCTACAACAGCTTGTTCTTCGCACGCGCTGGCGCTCTGAAACGCCTTAGCGAGGAGGCCCGCTCCGCCGAAATCGAACGCGATCAACCTGTTCCGGATTACTCTCCGATCCTTTGGCAGCTGCGCAACGCCATCATTAGGCGGCTTCCGCCCCCGATTTACGATCGACTTGTCGAAGTCAAACACCGATTCGTGCGCTGGCGCCACGGTTGACCAAAGGCCTGACATGCCCCTCCGAATTGCAGCCATCCTGGTCCTCGGCTCGTTTTGCGCGGCGGCCGGGACTGTTCTGCTGAAGCTCGGAGCTACTGGGCGCACAGATTTTCTGTCCTTCATCAATCCACCGATCATCGCTGGGCTCGGCCTGTATGGCTTAGGCGCCGTGTTCTGGATCTACGGCATGTCACGGCAAAGCCTCATAAGCGTCTATCCGTTCACTATCCTAAGTTTCACGATCGTTTACTTGGTCGGAATTTTAGGGTTGGGCGAGCGTCCCACTCGTATGGGATTTGTTGGTGTTGCGCTGATGCTGGCCGGCCTTTACCTTGTCGCGCGAAACGCGTCCTGAACTAGGTTGGCTTCTGATGGGAGTTGATTGGCCTGCCGGAGGTAGCAATGCTTATGGAGTTAACGAAGAAGGCTCTCGCATTGCCGGCGGTCTTCGACACCTATCAATCGCTCATTGGCGCGCCTGAGTGCCATCGGCGGTTCATCCATGACATGGTGAGGCCTATGCCGGGCGAACGCATCCTCGACCTCGGCTGCGGGGTCGGTGCGAGCCTGAGGTATATGCCCGAAACCATCGATTATGTCGGCATTGATGTCAGCGAACCCTACATCACAAAAGCAACCGCCGATTACGGCCACCGAGCCAAATTCATCTGTGCGGATGTAACGACGCTCAACGCCAGCGAGATTGGCACGTTCGACCGCGCGTTCTGCTTCGGCGTGCTTCATCACTTCTCTGACGACGTAGCCGCGCACGCGGTCAAGTTCCTGCGTACCGTCGTCAAGGCGGGCGGCATCTTTGTCAGCATCGATCCATGCCACGTGCCCGGGCAGCATGTTATTGCCAAGCTGATCATTGATAACGACAGAGGCGAGTACGTTCGCAATCCCGCCGGATTTGAGCGGATCATATCCGACTTAGGGCAAGTGCGCACAGAAATTCGCCACGATCTGCTGCGTATTCCGTTTACGCAGATCGTTATGTGGGTAGCGGTCGAGTGCAAAGCACGACTGGGTCCTTCTGTAAAAACATCCTAATAATCCCCCACCACTCATAGCCGCATCAAGCGAATCTGAGCGACGGATCAGGGCCCGCACCGGCGGCTTCGTGATCCTTGACGGAGATGGCGAGATGGCCTTGCAGGTGAGCCTCTCCAAGCCCAACGATAGGGCCGCTCGGACTTCTGGCCCCTAGACTAGGAGCGCAACTCAAAGAGGCAGCCGCAGCGGGTTCACCGACCACACCACGCCGTTTTGAACCATCGCCACCTCCACGAAGGCACCGCCCTTCTTTTTCGCCTTGATGGGAACGTTGATCGCAACGTAGTGACTGTCGCCCGGTATCAGGACGAAGGAAATGCTGAACTTCTGATTGTCGTAGATAAGCTTTCTGCCGCTGGCCGTCAAAACCCGGTAGGTTAAAAAAATGCCATATTGCGCGTCCGCATTGCCCGTGCTGGACCAAACCTTGTCCGACAGATTCGTTAACCGGAGGACATACTGGATCTTCTGGCCTCCTTCACATGGTACCGGTCCTTCGATCAATTCCAGTCTGTTGCGCTTGCCGTTCTCGTCCAGGGGCTCGCTGGTCGTCGTCTCCCCGAGATCGAAAAGTGAGACATAGGGCCTCTGCACAGGAGGCTCGTAGGTCCGGTACCATTTGCCTTCAAACACGAGGTCGCGCAATTCGCGCGCACTATCCGCCCAACTGATCCATGGCCGCTCTTCGACTACCGGACTATGCCCCTCAGCTGCGGCTCACCAAGAACGCGCGAATGGCCGAGCCAAGCGAAGCTGCCGACCCGCACTTCAAAGAAGCGCACAGACTGCGACCCCTCCGTCACCTCTCGGAAAACCGGGATGTCACTGGCGATGATCGGCTTTCCGAAATGTCGCGCTTCAACCAGCGGCAAACCAAACCCTTCCGTATAGGAGGCCGCGATTAACGCATCGGCATCCGCGTAGAAACCGAGAAGCTCGTCGTCGCTTGCCCTGTCGTGCCAACGCAAGCGCCGCTCCCGCCTCCGGATGCTCGCGCAGCCGTGTGATTAAATGTTCAACACCCCAGCCGACTTTCCCGACGATAACGAGCTCCGCATCGATATCCTCCCGCCACAAGCCGCTCGAAGGCTTCAAGCGCTAGCCGATGGCCCTTACGCATCTCGATCGTTCCGACCATCAGGAAGCACGGGCGGCGGTTGACGCGGGGCTTGCCGGCGATCGGTGCACCGACCCTAGTGGAGAAATCAGCGCCAAGGTGCCAAAATCCGATCTTCATCCGCCGAGGAAAGCGAATTCCCTCCAATATGGAATAGAATTCGTCCGCCACTGCCCGCGAAATGCAAACGAAGCCCGTAGAGTAGGTCAATGCGCACTTGAACCAAGCTGCGAAGACAGCTGGAACCGCCGGATTGCACATGGCCTCGAAGCGCAGAGGCACGGTATCATACAGGCATGATATAACATCCGCACCGCGCAAGCGAGCTGACAACAGAATAGGCAAGTGGTGATTATGGAATTCCCAAGAGCTGTCGAGCATTAAAATTTTGTCACCACCACGCGCGCGAATTTTTCCATTTTGGCTCTTATCGATTGATGAGGAATACTTTCGACATCGAGATCAACTTTGAAGAATCCGTCTTCGCTGTCGCAGTAAATGACGATGTTGTTCTGAGCGTTTTGCCGCAGAAGATTGCAAGTGATCTGCTTGGTCACTCGCCGGACACCAGAACCATGATCGTTATGAAGCTGTAGATGTAGCATCAACCAAAAACCGACCCGGTGACATTTGCACCGGTTCCGCCCGCGCCAAGGTCTCGACGATGAAATCGGCTCGGGAGGCTGCAATTGCCCAAGGCTTCGAAAGTTCGATTACGGATGTCCTTACGGTTCGGGATTGCGGTATTTTGGACGTTGACGACGACAGGCCGTTTCGATCAATGCCTTCGTCGCGATCTCAGCCGATTTTTTCCAAGTGAACCGCTGGGCTTGCTCCAATCCCCTCGCAGCAACTTGTGCGGTAAAATCGGGATCGCGAAAGATGTGCACGATCCGGTCCGCAATGTTTTGAGGATCCCTCGGATCAAACATTACCTCGGGATTTCCGACAACCTCGGGCAGCGCACCCTGGTCGGAACCGATCACTGGCGCACCACACATCATCGCTTCGAGCGCGGTCAATCCGAATCCCTCCATTAGCGATGGCTGAATGAGCAGGCTGGCAACCTTATAGAGGCGCACAAGGTCGCGATCGGAAACGTGGCCGAGAGCGATGAAATTGTCGGGCGGCAGCGCACAATTCCTTCCAGCGCGCCTTAACGTCGGCGAGAAAGGTGGCGGATGATCGCCCGCGAGTACAAACTTTAGATCGCGCCTGAGATCGTCGGGCAATTTGGCGAAAGCGTCAACGACTGTAATGACGTTCTTGCGCCAATCCAGGGCGCCGACATAGAGCACGAATTTCGGATGAGGAACCGTTGCATTCGTTTCCACTCCGCCGCGAATTGGTCTAGAAAGTCGGCTGAAATCCCCGCAGATATATTGATACACGCGCTGTTTCCGGAAATTTCCAGGGCCTCCATCCTGGAAAAATCCGAGATGCAAAGATTAACATCGAAGTCCTTATAAAACGCCAAGCGGCGATAATAGTAGGATTTGAGTTGTGGGGTCGTAAGATATTCATTGGCGAAGCGATGCGGGATAGCGTCGTAGAAGATGGAAGCAACGGGCACGCCCGAAATCGAATTGGGCGGAGAGGCACGGCGACATCGCCACTACCTTCGAAAGGACTTGCGGATAACGCAATGTCTGGATTCAGGCACGCAACGTGATGGGCGATTGCGATTCACTCAAGCGCCGCTTCTCGGTATAACCGCCGTACCCCTCGCCTGCCTCGGCGACGCCATTCCAGACGTGAATATTGGACTGACGGATCCATTGCTGCACATAATCGCGCGCAGCGAGCGCCTCATCAATCATGCCGGCATTGAACGAAATCGACAGATCAACGCCGTAATCGCCTTCCGAAATGGCGCGGATGAAGCTCTTGCACATACCGTCCAATTCCTCGGAGGCGGCTCGATGTCTGTAAGCATTGTCCATCGATCCAAAGCTTCATCGTTAGCGAGTGCCGCCATACGCGAAGCTTCATCGGCGATTTTTATCCATTCCGACAGAGCTTCGGGGTCAGCATCGATGGCCCAGATCGGAGGATGGCGGTGGTGCCATCGTACCGTGTGCCCCTTGCATTTGCGAACCTCGACAACCGTCGATCAAGGGGCGGGATGAGATGCAGAATCCAAAACGCGTAAGGCTTCAGTGCGGGATGACGGCGCAGCCAGGTAAGTGCGCCAGTCAAAAGGAGTCCGAGATATTGCTTCGGCGAAACCGGCGCCCATGCCGCGCTGCTTGCGACCGGCAGAGGCCGGCCCAGCTGCCACGAAGGACCAGCATGGACGGATTCTCTTTCAGCTCGGTGTCTTGGTGGCTGGCTCATGTGCATGATCTCGAACGCACCACTAACTGTCACGGGGATATGCCGATCGTGGCCGAAGCACGCAATGATCAGCTTCCTGTTGTTATGATTTCTTCCGACCAACTCCGTCGGCATCGGCTTGCTAATGCGGATTATGATCGGCCTATGTCGTTCTCAATACTGATCAATCCCAAATTAAAAGCCTAGCCAAAAGACGCCCGGTACACAGAGCATGCCGCCTTGGCAGTGAGACACATCTAAACGCCAGATACTAGTTGGCGCGTACCGCACCGGAACATTCGTCTTCAATCCAGCCGGTGTCTTTAATCGGATCCGCTTCGATTTCGTAATTTGCAATGGATTTTGCACTTTCTCCTAGGGGCTCGTCGATCGAGAGCAAACGTGAATGAGGCTTCAGCAGCATAATCCACTGGCACTCCAATTCCCACATAGCGGAACTTCGCCCGCTTCATTTCGCTGGCGCGATAGACGTTGTGCAAATCGACGATCACCGGCCGGACCATCAGCGCCGCGCAGCCGCTCGAGGTCAAGCGCGCGGAATTGCTCCCATTCGGTCGCTATCACTACGGCGTCGGCGCCCTCGGCGGCTTGGTAGGCGTTGTCGCAGTAAATGACGTCGGGCAGCTGCGGCTTGGCTTGTTCTATGCCGACCGGATCGTAGCTCTTCACCGTAGCGCCGAGATCAAGCAAGGCGGTGACCAGCGGGATCGCCGGCAAGTCGCGGATATCGTCGGTGTTTGGTTTGAAAGTCAGCCCCAGCACCGCGATGGTCTTGCCGCGGATGGAACCGTCGAGCGCGGCGACTACCTTGCGCGCCATGGCGCGCTTACGTTGCTCGTTGACCGCGGCGACGGTCTCGACGATGCGCAGTTGCGCGCCATAGTCATGCGCGGTCTTGAGCAAAGCCGTCGCATCCTTCGGCAGGCAGGAGCCGCCGAAGCCGGGCCCGGCATGAAGAAATTTCGCGCCGATCCGATTGTCGAGACCCATGCCGCGCGCCACCTCCTGCACGTCGGCGCCGACGCATTCGCACAGATCGGCGATTTCGTTGATGAAAGTGATCTTGGTGGCGAGGAAAGCGTTGGCGGCGTATTTGACCAGCTCGGCAGTGCGGCGACTGACATAGAGGATTGGCGCCGCGTTCAAATAAAGCGGCCGATAGATTTCCGCCAGAACAGCCCGCGCCCGCGCGTCGTTGCTGCCGATGACGATGCGATCGGGATGCTTGAAGTCGTAGATAGCGGCGCCTTCGCGCAGAAATTCCGGGTTGGACACGACCTGCATTTCGGCGTCCGGACGTAGCTCGCGGAGGATGCGCTCGATCTCGTCGCCGGTGCCGACCGGAACCGTCGATTTCGTGACCACGATCGCTGTGGCGCGGAAGAAACGGCGCGATCTCCCGCACCGCACTGTAGATATAGCTCAGATCGGCATGGCCATCGCCGCGGCGCGACGGCGTACCGACGGCGAGGAACACGGCTTCGGCTTCACGAATGCTGCTTGTGTCGGCCGCGAATTGCAGCCGCCCCTGCCGCATGTTGGATTCGACGAGATCAACAAGCCCCGGCTCGAAGATCGGTATTTCGCCCCGTCGCAATGACGCAATCCGCCCCGCATCCTTGTCGATGCAGGTGACCTGGTGACCGAAATCAGCAAAACAGGCGCCGGAAACCAGACCGACATAACCGGCACCAATCATGGTCACGCGCATAAAGATCTCCGTTCCAACTTTAGATTAGATCCGCGCAACAGCGAGGCGGCGCGCTCATGCGGCCCTCGAGTATCACAAGGGTCATTCCGCACCCGACGCCCGACCGCGTTGGCGTCGAATAACACGCCCAATTCTGACTTGCCGCGCCGAAATCGCGCCAAAATTCTCTCGTTTCGGATCGCAAGTCGCCAAGGGAAAACGGTAGCCTATCATAGCAGACGGCTGAATAAGTCCGTGATCCCCACAGCGGCGGAACGCGCAGCGCTCAATAGCCAGTTCGCTGAGATTTTACAAGGATCGCCAAAGGCCTAGGACAAGTACCTAGAACGGGCAGGACGTTGGCGGCAATGTAACCATTGGCGCAAACGCCCGCCAAGAACTCCTTGAATGTCAAAGGGTGTATGCTAGGAAGACGCCAGCTTTCTGGTGGCATGGGCGATGGGTGGACGGGTATTGACTCCGGTGATCATGTGCGGCGGCGCCGGTACGCGGCTCTGGCCGATTTCGCGCGAGAGTATGCCCAAACAGTTCGTCTCTCTGGTCGGCGATCAATCGACATTTCAACAGGTGATTGGGCGCGTCTCAGACGGCGAGACATTTGGCCGCCCGATTATCATCACCAATTCCGATTTCCGCTTCATCGTCGCTGAGCAGCTCCGCGAATGCGGTGTTGAGGCCGACATCGTGCTCGAGCCGATGCGCCGCGATTCTGCCTTGGCGGTCGCCGTTGCGGCGGCGCTTGCCGCCGAGCGCGATCCGACTGCTATTGCGCTGGTGCTCGCCGCCGATCACGTGTTGCGAAGATTCGGAGCCTTTCATCAAGGCATGCAGCGAAGCGGCCGCTGTCGCCGCCGAAGGGCGGATTGTTACTTTTGGCATTCATGCGACCGCCCCGGCCACCAATTACGGTTACATCCGGCCGGGAGCGAAACTCAACGGCGGGACCGCGCGGTCGGTCGAGGCTTTCGTGGAAAAGCCTGATGCCGAGACCGCAGGCCGTTACGTCGCCGAACACTACCTTTGGAATAGCGGCAATTTCGCATTCCGATCCGATATCATGCTCGCTGAGCTTGCCCGGTTTGAGCCGGAGATCGCCACGGCGGCTAAATCAGCCGTCGAGGGGATCACGCGCGACCTGGATTTTCTGCGCCTGCCGGTCGAGCCGTTTCGGGGAGCGCCGAAAAAATCGATCGATTACGCGGTCATGGAGCGCACCAACCTTGCCGCGGTCGTGCCAATCGATTGCGGCTGGTCGGACGTCGGCAGCTGGAGTGCGGTCTGGGACGTGCTCGATCACGACCTCAATGGTAATGCGTCGACCGGTCCCGTCGTTTTCCACAACAGCCGCAACAGTCTGGCCCGCTCGGACGAAATGATCCTCACGGCGGTGGTCGGAGTTGAGAACATCGTTGTCGTGGCGACGCCCGACGCGGTGTTGGTCACCTCCCGCGACAAGGCGGAAGAGGTCAAGGGTCTGGTCGAGCAACTGAAGGCGCAGAACCGGCAGCAGGCCGTCGCGCATTTACGGATTTATCGGCCATGGGGCTACTATCAAGGCGTTGATGTCGGCGGGCGTTATCAGGTGAAGCGAATTGTGGTGAAACCGAACGCCAAACTCTCGCTGCAAAAGCACTTTCATCGCGCCGAACATTGGGTCGTCGTCCGCGGGACTGCCGAAGTCACGATCGGGACGGAGATCCATGTCGTCCATGAAAATGAATCAACTTACATCCCGATCGGCAGTGTTCACCGCCTTGCCAATCCCGGCAAAATACCGCTCGAACTGATCGAGGTTCAGGTCGGCAGCTATCTCGGTGAGGACGATATCGTACGTCTCACCGACGAGTACGGGCGGAACTAAAGCCAGATCCCGCCGTCAGCTCAACGCGTAGTCAGGAGAGGCCGGTGCAAGGCCGGTTCGTGCTGGTTCCTCGCCGGCAACATTTTCACGACCTGATCGCGACAGGTCCGGAGCGCAGCCGAGAAATGCCGCAATGGCGCGGTGATACGCCAGCTGTGCGAGTCCAGCACCGCGTCAAGCGTTTGCTGCGCCGCGCGCGCGTCGGCCCGCGCCGCACGCGCCTCGCCCATGGCTTCGTCCAGCGGCTGGGTGAACTTGACCGCGCTGGATTTCGGCGCCTTGAACACCCAAGCCTCCATCAGACGATCCATGTCCGCGATCGGCACGAAGGCATCCATCGGGTCGCCGGGACCCCGGGCCGCGCTGATGCGTCGGGCAAAGTAATCGCGCAGCCAGCGGCCATCGGATAACAGCGCATCCGGAACGAGGTAGCGTTCCAGCAGCCACGCTAAAGCTGCATCATTGTTGGTCGGCACCGCAGCACTGATCTTTCCGAAGAACCCATCGAATGTCGTCGCGTGCGCGAACCCGGCGAGATGGCTTGTCGCCGGCGAGCCAAGAACGCGATTGTGCAGCAATGCTTGATACCCGACGTTCGACGAGACGCTCCACACGCCATCGACGCGCGGCGCAAGGAACTGCGAGGGCGAGGCATAGGCGCGGAACTGCTCGAAGAAAATCAAGTTCGGGAAATTTTTCTGCAGATAGGGAATGTTCTCCGCTGAGCCGTAGCTCATGAGGATATGGCCCCATTCGACGTACTCGGTGACGATCACGCCGACGTCGCGCGGCGTCGCTGACAGCACGTCCAGCAGGTACTCGAACTGGGTGCGATAGTGCGATTGCTCGTTAAAGGAGTAATAATTCGAGACCTGCAACGGCAGCAGGACCAAGCGGTCGAACTTTGTGCGGAAATCAGTGCCGCGGAAGGGATCGACGGCATCGAGCGCCAGCGCGTTGCGCGAGCGAAACGCACTCACCAGCCCGACGGCATCGTCTGTTGCCGGGTGAGCGCGCAACCGCTGCCCCGCTTGGCCGATGATCGAGCGGCCATACATGCCGAGGTGATCGAAGAACACGCTGAAGGGGTAAGGATTTCTCGAAAATGGCCCGCTCTCGATGTGCAGCCGCAGCGCCTTCGGCCATAGGGCGGCAAGAAAGTCGACTTGAATGCCGAACGAGATGATGACATCAGGTTCGAAATCACGCGTACAGCGCGCCACCTCGTCGGTGATCGCTTGGAGACCGGGGTCGAATTGCCCGCCTTTTTCGTAGGCGAGCTGATCCAGAGCCGTGGGAAGCTTGCCGAGCGATCTCAGCGTCCGGTACAGCGATATCTCATCTAATTCGGCAAAGCGTATTCCCTCAAGCAGGTCGCCTCGCCCCGTTTTGTTTGCCCAGCGAGACGGCCAGTCTCCTGCTATCATCATGCAGTCGCAATCGGCATCGCGACGCAAGGTCTGCAGCAACTTGGCGACGATTTCGAACCAGCCACAACTGAAGTTCGGACCGAGTGCTTGGACGACGGGATGAATGTATCCGGCTATTTTCACGGTATGATCCTCGGCGCGCTGTCGGAACGGCTCCCGGTCCAACGGGAATGGTGGTTTCAGTCGAGGACGGCTTAAGCACTGGAGCTCAAACACCGACTACTGATTCGGCACGCGGCGGGCCGAAACACTCGGCGGCGCAACCCGAAGCGGCGGCGGAACGACGATAATTCTATCGAACTATCAAGGGCTTCTGACAAGAGGTAATGCCCTCAATCCATAGCCCCCCGAAGCACAGCGTCGCATCGGTTTGGTTAACGCAATGTTAATAGCAGCTTGCATGTCCGTTGTGGGGCGAATAAGGCCCAGGGCGCGCAAGGCTGGCATTCCGCCCGTGTACGAGAAGCTTTCTGCCGTCTGGACCCCGAGGTTGTATTTTGAATCCACCATTGCCGGTCGTTGCCGAACTCCGACGCGCCTCCACTAAGATGTCTGTTCTCAGCGTTTGCTCGTACAACACGCCATGCCGCTAGCAGCATCGAGAGCCCGACCGGTCATCCTCTATGTGGTGACCGAGGATTGGTTTTTTTTGCAGCACCGCATCCCGATGGCGCGCGCTGCCGCGCGCGCCGGCTATGCGGTTCATGTGGCGACCCGCGTCAACAAAGATCGGCAAGCCATCGAAGATCTCGGGTTCGAAGTACACCCGCTGAACTGGCGGCGCGGAAGCCTCAACCCCTTCGACATTGTCAGCATTGTAGGTCAGATTCGCCGCCTCTACCGTTCGCTGAAACCGGACATCATCCATCACGTCGCGTTGCAGCCAGTCGTCATAGGCTCCATCGCGTCGACTGGAATGCCGATTGCGCAACTCAATTCGTTCCTCGGACTCGGGGCGGCCTTCGCAGCGCCGCAACTGCGCACTCGCGTGGTCTGGACCGCGCTCAAAGTCTTGCTGCCACGATTGACGAACCGCCCACGCACGATGGCGACGGTGGAGAACGCCGATGATAAGGCGGTGCTCTGCGCGATCGGCCTGCAAGGCGACCGCATCTTCGTCTTGCCGGGCTCCGGCGTCGACGTTCAACGATTCACCCCCCTCGCCGAGCCGGAAGGCACGATCACCGCGGCGTTCGTCGGACGATTACTGGTCAACAAGGGAATTCGTACGCTGATTGCCGCGCATGATCTTCTGTCAAATCGCGGAATTCAGGTCCCTCTCCTGATCGCCGGCGACCCCGATCCGGCAAATCCCACGTCGATTCCGATCGAGGAGATCGAGAGCTGGAAGAGTCGTGCCGGGATCACCGTCATGGGACATGTTTCCGACATCACCAACGTATGGAAGCGCGCGCACTTCGGCATCCTGCCCTCGCGGGGCGGCGAGGGCCTGCCGATGAGTCTTCTGGAGGCGGCGGCGTGCGGCCGCGCCCTCGTCGCGACCGATGTTCCGGGGTGTCGTGAGATCGCGCGACCCGGTGTCAATGCGCTGCTGGTTCCTGCCGACGATCCATCAGCGATTGCCGAAGCCATGAGCCGCATGGCTCACGATAGCGACTCCGCCGCCAATATGGGCAGGCCGGCCGCGCGAATCGTGGAAGCCGAATATTCGAGCGAGATTGTCGGCCACGAAGTGACGGCCCTCTACAATCGGCTGTCAGGTCGCCAGCCTGAGACTTTGCGGAAAGTCAGCCGTAGGCCTCGGTACGCTCGCGCACATGGATAGAGGGAATTGGCGCTTGAGACGACTCATCAGACTGGTGCCGTTTCTGTGGTTTAACCTTGGCTTGTTCGCAGTTTGGCGGCTGGTGCCGAGGCCGATACGGCAGATCATTGTCAGGACGGTGGTTCCTCGACTTCCCGACCGTAAACAACCGCTCGAGGAGCCCGTCGAGCCCGCGATAGTGATCGGCTTCCTCCGCAGCACCACAAGCTTGGGGTGGACTGCGCGACAAATGTCCGACATCGCGCGAGCCGCGGGCCTTAAAGTCTACGGGTTCGACGTCGCGAAGGCCTTTGCGGCCGAGCATCTGCTCGCATCAACCGAGCGCGTCAGCGCCCCTCCCGCGAGCGTCATCGAGGGCAAGGCGACCCTGCTGATCTGTGTCAACCCCGATCAGTTTGCCTATGCTGCTGCGTTCCTGCCCGCGGCCACTTTCGAAAAAAAATATGTGATTGGTTGGTGCGTATGGGAGCTCGAACGGATTCCGCCTCAATGGTTAGGACCGCTCGCCAAGCTTGACGAGATTTGGGTGCCAAGCGAATTCGTACGGCGGGCATTTATCGAGAGCGGCGTCTCCGTCCCTTGCCGCATCGTGCCGCCTCAGCTCGACCCGCCTGCCTCAGTCGATGCGGACCGTGAGCGCTTTGGGATTCCGTCGGATGCGTTTGCCGTACTCGTTGCCTTCAGCCTGCGCTCAGGCGTCGTGCGCAAAAACCCGATGGCGGCAGTACGGGCCTTCCTCAAAGCGTTTCCAAAGGAACCCGATGTTCGTTTGGTCTTAAAAATTACCGATGTCGACATCGAAGGCTCGGCATGGACCGCCTTCCGCCGCGAGGTCGGCGACGATCCGCGCCTTATATTTATCACCGATTTCCTGACGGATCTCGAAATGTGGTCGTTGTACGCCAGCATCGATGTCGCTCTTTCGACCCATCGGGCCGAAGGGTACGGAATGATTCCGGCGCAGGCCATGCTCAGCGGCCGTGCCGCCGTCGCCACCGGCTGGTCTGCGATTCTGGATTTCATGACCCCGGACAACGCGATTTTGTTGCCTTACACGCTGGTGCCTGTCCAAGATGTCGATGAACGCTACGTCATCGAGGGCGCCTACTGGGCCGAAGTGGATGAGAATGCAGCTTCCGCCGCGCTGCGGCGCTTGTACACCGATCCCGACTACCGCAACCGTCTCGCTCTCGCCGGGAAGAACAGCATCGAAGGCTATCTCGCGCGGCATAAGAGCGATTTGATCGGCTACATGCGAAGCTGGCATCACACCGCGGATGGGTCCGTCTAAGCGAACGCGCCAGTCGATTGCGCCTACTGACTTCGCCGCTCGGTTATCTTCGCGAAAATCGAGCCATACTGAATTCATCTTGCACCTGTGCGACACCTTCCGACAGCCGCCTGCGCAACGCGGCATCGGTCATAAATTCTTCCATCGCATCGGCTAAGGCAGCGGCAGACACGGAACGCGCGACAAGGCCGGAATGGCGATCTTTGATCTGTTCGGTCAGGCCGCCCACGGGGGTCGCCACAACCGGCATCCCGCACCCGTGCGCCAGCGCGACCACGCCAGACTGACTGGCCTCAATGTTCGACAGCACCATGCAGTCAAACTGGCCAAGAACGGCCGAGACTTCATCGTAGGCGAGCCAGCGATTAATAACGACGGCGTTCAGCACCGCAAGCCTGCCGGCCATTTCCCCGAGGGGTCCCTCGCCGGCCACGCCGACGCGGAACTCGCGGCCCCGGGTGCGCAGCAGTTCGCAAGCGTCGACGAACAGCGGCAGCCCTTTGTAAGCCATGATCCTGCCAAAGAACAAAAACCCGACCTGCCGGTCTGTTCTCGCCCGGCCGACTGCCTTCGACCGGATCACCGGGTGGAAGAGAGCCGTCGTACGCGCTTCGAGCTGGGGAAAACGGGCGATCAACGCCGACCTAACGAATTCACTGAGCGTGACCACCTCGTCGGCCTTCAGCGCGTCGCGAAGGAGCCAGCGGTTGACGAGTGCCGTTGCGTCGCCCGGATGATTGCTGGCGTCATGCACCATGACGATGTAGCGCGCACCGGTGCAGCGAATGCTGTCGGCGAGCAACGGCGTCCAGACGTGGGACATCAGGACTACGACCCGATCAATCCGATATTTGGCAATCGCGGCCAAAAGCTCACGCCGGATTTTCCGCAGCCGAAACAAGTTGGAGATCGCCCCAAAACCCCGTTCGAATGTATCGACGGGCAATATGTGCGCGCCGCCACGTCTGATTGGGTCGAATAACTCGTTCTGCCGTGAAACCGAAAACAACGTGTCATCGTCGGCGATTTTGCTCAGCTCCAAGAGGAACTCTGAAATGGAACCGCGACGTCCCCAGTATATGAAGAGGGTGCGATCTCTGACCGATTTCACAAATTGTCCCCCAAATTTTGCAGGGATAATAACCTAGAATGCGAACCACGGCGTTCACTACCTCATGCTGGCCCTGGGATGCGCGGCTCATAGGCGACACAGGACCAACGGGAACAGAGCCCTCTGGCCGGGTGTTGCCCTCCTTGGGCTTTCGGAAGCGGCCCCAAGGAAGTTAGCTTCCCTCGCAGGCATTTAATCGGTCGTTGAACCGCGCCCTTGCATGTGCTTAAGACAGAGCCATTCGCGAACCCTGATGTGCATGTCTCGAGCTTGGCGCAGAGACCCGTTCCAGCCCACGTGGTGCTAGCGTGACTCTCATCACATTATTTTGCCGTTGCAGGCAGAATAACTGAAGTTAGAGCGAACCATTCTACCACGTGGGTGCGCGCATCAAACTTAACAACCAAGAGCAATTCCGTGCCGCAAACAATATCCCAGGACCCTTCGATATTGAGCCAAACGCGAGGCCGGCTTACTGCGCACTTACGGCGGCTGGAAGCCGAATCGATTTACATCTTGCGCGAGGCGGCCGCGGAGTTCCGCCGCCCGACCATCCTCTATTCGATCGGCAAGGATTCCAGCGTATTGCTGCATTTGGCGATCAAGGCCTTCAGCCCCTGCCGCATGCCGTTTTCGCTTCTGCACGTCGACACGACGTGGAAGTTCCGCGACATGATCACCTTCCGCGACGCCACCGCGCAAAGGCTGGGGCTCGACCTCATCGTGCATATCAATGAGGAAGGCGTGAAGGAGGGGATCAATCCGATCAGCTCCGGGTCGTCGCTGCACACCCATGTCATGAAGACGGTGGCGCTCCGGCAGGCGCTCGATCGTTACGGCGTCGACGCCGCCATCGGCGGCGCGCGACGCGATGAGGAAAAAAGCCGCGCCAAGGAACGCGTGTTCTCGCTGCGCTCCGCCGGCCACACCTGGAACCCGCGGCAGCAGCGTCCGGAACTCTGGCACATTTTCAACACCCGCCTCGGTCCCGGCGAGAGCATGCGGGTATTTCCGCTGTCGGATTGGACGGAGCTCGATGTCTGGGAGTACATCGCCGCCGAAAACATCCCGGTCGTGCCGCTCTATTTTGCCGCCGAGCGACCGGTGGTGGAGCGCAACGGCACCTGGATCATGGTCGACGACGAACGCTTGCCCCTCGGCCCCGGCGAGCAGCCGGTGATGCGGCGCATCCGCTTCCGCACGCTCGGCTGCTATCCGCTGTCGGGCGGCGTCGAGTCAGAGGCGGCCAGCGTCGAGGACGTGATCTCCGAATTGCGCAGCAGCCGCTTCTCGGAACGGCAAGGGCGGCTGATCGATCATGACAGCGCCGCGTCGATGGAGCGCAAGAAGAAGGAAGGATACTTTTGATGCACGGGACGCCTCCGTTGCGCGGAACGCAGAAAAGCCTGCTTCGCTTCTTCATGGGCGGCTCGGTCGATGACGGCAAATCGACGCTGATCGGCCGGCTGTTGCACGAAACCGAGTTCGGTCGCCGAGGACGAACTCGCTGCACTGACGCGGGATTCCGCGCGCTTCGGCAACAGCGGACAAGAGCTTGATTTTGCCCTTCTGGTCGACGGGCTGGAGGACGAACGCGAACAGGGCATCACCATCGATGTCGCCCATCGCTACTTCTCGTCGCCGCGGCGAGCCTTCGTCGTCGCCGATACGCCGGGCCACGAAAGCTATACGCGCAATACCGCAAGCGGCGCCTCCAACGCCGATCTTGCGATCATCCTGGTCGATGCGCGGCGCGGACTTTTGCCGCAAACGCGGCGCCACGCGGTGATCGCGCACATGGTCGGCGTCCGCCACTTTGTGCTCGCGGTCAACAAGCTCGATCTGGTGAAGTGGGATCGCGCTGTTTTCGACGGCATCGTCAATTCTTTCCGCGACTTCAGCCGGTCGCTCAATCTCGCTTCGCTGGTAGCAATCCCGCTATCGGCGCTGAACGGCGACAACGTCTCCTCGCCAAGCACGAATACGCCCTGGTATGACGGCCCGAGCCTGCTAGGGCATCTGGAAACGGTCGATACCGAGGCCGATCAATCGGCGACGCCGCTACGCGTCCTGGTGCAAACCGTGCTGCGGCCCGACCGCGACAGCCGGCTTTACGCCGGCATCGTCGCCGGCGGCACGCTGCGCCGGGGTGATCCGGTGCAGGTGGCGCCTTCCGGCGAGAACTGCAATGTGAACCGCATCGTGGTTGCCGGCGAGGAGCGCGATCAAGCGAACGTTGGCGAATCCGTTGCCGTCGGGATTGACCGGCATATCGACGTGGCGCGGGGCGATATACTGGTCGCGCCGGATCACCGGCCTCAAGTCGCCGATCAGTTCGAAACCCACTTGATCTGGATGAGCGAGCAGGCGTTGCTTCCCGGCCGTGAATATGTGCTCAAGGTCGGCACCCGCTCGGTCTCGGCGAGCGTGACCGGTGTCAAATATCGCGTCGATATCGAGACGTTGCGCCGCGAGCCCGCGCACACGCTCGGGCTCAACGAGATCGGCATCTGCGACATCGCGGTTCCCGCGCCCATCGCGGTCGACAGTTTCTCGCAAAATCATGAAACTGGTTGCTTCATCCTGATCGACCGCTACACCAATTCCACGGTTGCCGCCGGCACCGTGGACTTCGCCCTGCGACGGGGAATGAATATCAAACAGCAGGCGCTGGTGGTGGCGAAGGCCACGCGCGCCGCGCTCAAAGTGCAGCGGCCCTGCGTGCTGTGGTTCACCGGGCTTTCGGGTGCCGGAAAATCGACGATTGCCAATATCGTCGAAGCGAAGCTCGCGGCGCGCCGGCGACACACCTACATGCTTGATGGCGACAACGTACGCCATGGATTGAACAAGGACATCGGATTTACCGATGCCGATCGGGTGGAAAACATCCGGCGCGTCGGCGAAGTGGCAAAACTCTTCGTCGATGCGGGACTGATCGTTTTGTGCTCGTTCATTTCGCCGTTCCGCGCCGAGCGTGCGGCGATACGCGGTATCCTCGAGCCGGGCGAGTTCGTCGAGGTCTTCGTCTCGACGCCGCTTGCGGTCTGCGAAGCGCGCGACCCCAAGGGTCTCTACGCCAAGGCGCGCAGCGGCGCACTGCCGTCGTTCACCGGCATCGACTCGCCCTACGAGCCGCCGGAGAATGCCGAGTTGGTGCTGGACTCGACGGCCGCAGGGCCCGATGATCTCGCCGATCGCGTGATCGAATTCCTGGTCGCGCGCGGCATGATCGGCAATGACTGACGGATCGGATTAGGATGACGGCCGCATGGGCCGTTCGCGGCGCAGCGACGGCAGCGTTTTCCGCATTCCTCTGCGCCGCCCTGATTATCGTCCTGCTCCCGGCGCTGCGGCGTTACGCGCTGGCCAAACCGAATGCCCGTTCTTCACACCGTGAACCGACGCCGCAAGGCGGCGGCATAGCGGTTGTTGCCGCGACCATCGCTACGGCTTGGCTCGGCATGTTCGGCCTCGGAGCCGCGATTGCGCCGCCGCCTGCCGCGGTTCTCGCCGCCGTCGTTCTGATGGCGATGATCGGTGCGGTAGACGATATCCGCTCGATCGAGGTCATCCCTCGCCTGCTGTTGCAGGCGCTGGCGGTCGCGGCAGCGATCTACGGGCTGCCAGATAATCTGCACGTCTTAGTCCTTCCTGCCGTGGTGGCTTGAGCGGGTGCTGTTCTTCGTTGGCGGCCTATGGTTCGTCAACCTGGTCAATTTCATGGACGGCATCGACTGGATGACTGTGGTCGAAGTCGTGCCCTTGACCGGAGCATTGGCCGTCATCGGCGTACTGGGAGCGCTGCCGGTTTACGGCGTGGTCGTGGCGCTGGCGCTCGGCGGCGCCATGATCGGCTTCGGCTATTTCAACCGTCCGGTCGCACAGCTCTTCCTCGGCGACGTCGGCTCGCTGACGATAGGACTGATCTTAGGGTGGCTGATCGTTCTGGTCGCCGGCGGCGGTCATTTGATCGCCGCGCTGCTGTTGCCGCTTTATTATCTCGCCGACACGGCAATCACCTTGCTGCGCCGGCTGGCGCGGCGCGAGCCGATCTGGCAAGCGCACCGGAAGCATTTTTATCAGCGCGCCACGGAACGCGGCCTTACCGTGCTTGATGTTGTTGGCCGCGTATTCGTAGTCAACGTCGGTCTGTGCGCCCTTGCGGTGATGACGGTGATTGTGCCCGGTCGCATCAGCGAGGTGGCGGCGCTATTGGGCGGTATAGCGCTCGTAGCATGGCTCCTCGTCGCGTTCTCGCGCGGCAAGAAATAGGCTCGATTCACGCCGCGGCGCCTCTGAAATCCGGCACTGCATCGCACAGCACGCGGTGGATCGCCTCTCGCTGCTCGCGCGCGAGCCCCTGATCCAGCATGGCGAGCCAGCCGCGCATGGCCTCGATCGAGGGCTGGATCGGACGCGCCGCCACCACGCCGGCGACTCCGATTTCGACCATCGGCTCCTCGCGGGCAAAGAGGATTTCCTGCATGCGCTCGCCGGGGCGCGCACCGGTGAACACGATGTCGACGTCGCGATTTGGCTCCAGGCCGGCGAGACGGATCATGCGTTCGGCAAGGTCCACGATTTTCACCGGCTGCCCCATATTGAGCACATACACCGAAACGTCCGAGCGCTTGGGTCCAAGAGCGTGGCTCGCGGCCGTGACGACGAGGTCGCAGGCTTCGCGAATGGTCATGAAATAGCGCACCATGTCGGGATGCGTGACCGTGACCGGCCCGCCGGCATCGATCTGGGCCTTGAATTTCGGGACCACCGAGCCATTCGAGGCCAGCACGTTGCCGAACCGTACCGCGATGAAACGCGTCAGCCGTCGCCCGGCCGCGGCTTGGCGCGCGACGTCAGCGTCCAGCGCCTGGCAATACATTTCGGCGAAGCGCTTGGTCGCTCCGAGCACGGACACCGGCTCGATGGCCTTGTCGGTGGAGATCATCACCATCGCGGCAGCGCCCGCCGCCGCCGCGGCATCGGCGACATTGACCGAACCGAAGACGTTGGTCTTGACCCCTTCCTCCCAATCCTGCTCGAGCAGCGGCACGTGCTTGAGTGCCGCGGCGTGGAAGACGATATCCGGCTTGAACTCGGCCATGAGCCGATGAAGCCGCGCGCGATCGCGAACGTCGGCCAGGTGCCCGGTGATCGCAGGCCGCGACGGCTTGGTGGCGAGCGTCTCAAGGACAGCGTGCAGCGCCGGCTCGGAATTTTCGATGACCAGCAGCCTTGCCGCGCCGAAGGTGATCACGCGGTCGCATATTTCCGCACCGATCGAACCGCCGCCTCCGGTCACGACGATCGAACGGCCTTTGAGGAAGCTTTCCAGCCGCGCATAGTCGATCTTGACCGTCGGCCGCAGCAGCAGGTCCTCGACGTTGACCGGCGCCAGACGCAGCGCCTCGGCGCCGTCGTCGAGCGAAGGCAGCCGGCTGACGGTCAAACCGAGGCGGCGCGCGTGCATCAAGGTCGCCTCGGGTTTGGCATCAGGGTCGAGCGCTGAAGGCGTGAAGATCACCCGGGCGATCGTCGTGCCGCGCTGCGCGAGGTCGTTCACCACCGCATCGAGAGCGTTGAAGTCACCAAGCACTGGAACGCCGCGGATGGCCTGCCCCCGATCGGCGGCGGACGGAGAAAGAATGCCGGCCGGCCAGATTTTCTTGACCGCACCGCTTTCAATGGAGCGCAACAGCGTCTCGGCATCGGCGGCACGCCCCAGCACAAGTATGGGATTAGAGTCCGGCGAGCGGGCGTGGTGCCGGGATCGAGTATCGCGGTAATAGCGATAGGCGATCCGCCCGGCGCCTAAGAACACCATCTGCAGGAGCCAATAAAGCACGATGGTGATTTTGCCGAAGAAGAACTGGCCGAGAACGTTGGGCGCCACCAACACATAATCGAGCGCCAACAGCGACACCGCCAAAACCGACGACGCGCGCACGATGTTCATCAGATCCGGCAGCGAAGCAAACCGCCATTTCGACTCGTAGAGGTGAAAGAGGAAATAAATGATCCCCGCATAAACGACAAAGCCGGGCAGGAACACGTAAAGCGCGTCTTTCCGCTCCACCAGGCCGACGGCCTCGAAGCGAATATAAAAGCTCGCCACCACCGCCGCCGCGGTCATGAGCAGATCGTGCGCGATGATCAGAACTTTGCGCGGGCTAAAGTTCAGTCCGAACATTCCGTGGCCGTGCTTGGAACAACTTCCCGCTTTCCAATAGCGATCTTTGGCCCGCGGCGCTACCCCGGCCCGATCAGCTTCGCGCGTGCTTGGAGGCGACTATTTGCACACGCTTATCCCCGCACCGGCGGCGATTAAGGCCTTGAGTCTTCGCGGGCTCAGGAGTGGGCGGCTATCGCGGCGAGAAATGCTTCTCCAGCCCTTGCCAGCCTTCGAAATAGTCGTGCTGAAGCTCGGACGATTCGACGGCGTAGCGCGTCAGCCGCATGGCGAAACGGCTCTCGAACATGAATGCCATCGTGTCTTCGATCTTGTGCGGTTTTAAGTCTGCTTTGGTCGCCCGCTCCCAGGTTTCGGCGTCGGGGCCGTGCGCCGTCATGCAATTGTGCAGGCTGGCGCCGCCGGGCAGAAACCCTTCGGCCTTGGCGTCGTAGGCACCCTGCAGAAGGCCCATGAACTCGGTCATGACGTTGCGGTGATACCACGGCGGCCGGAACGTATCCTCGCCGACCAGCCAGCGCGGCGGAAAAATAACGAAATCGATATTGGCCGCGCCCGGCAGGTCCGACGGCGCGGTCAGCACGGAAAAGATCGACGGATCGGGATGATCGAAACTGATCGTCCCGATGACGTTGAAGCGCGCGAGGTCGTATTTGTAAGGGGAGAAGTTGCCATGCCAGGCGACGATGTTAAACGGCGAATGATTCATTTCCGCTGCCCACAGATTGCCCTGGAATTTCGCCACCAGAGCGTACGGTGCCTTGATGTCTTCGTAGGCTGCGACCGGCGCGAAGAAATCGCGCGGGTTGGCAAGGCCGTTGGCGCCAAGTGGACCGAGTTCCGGCAGCCGCAGCATGGCGCCGTAATTCTCGCAGATGTAGCCGCGCGACGGCCCATCCGGCAGCTCAACGCGAAAGCGCAGGCCGCGCGGGATGATCACGATCTCGCCGCAAGCGGCCTCGAGGATTCCGAGCTCGGTCACGAAACGGGCTCGACCCTGCTGCGGCACGATCAGCATTTCGCCGTCGGCATTGTAGAAGCAACGATTATCCATCGAGCGATTGGCAGCGTAGACGTGGTTGGCCATGCCGACCTGAGTCGCAACGTCGCCATTGCCTCCGAGAGTGATGATCCCCTCGACGAAATCGGTCGGCTTTTTCGGAATCGGAAACGGCGACCAGCGCAATTGCGTCGGCGTCGCGTCGATTTCCTGGAACGGCGCGCTGCGGATCAAACCGTTGTCGATGCGCGCATAAGGCCGGTGCACGACCGAGGGCTGGATGCGGTAGGTCCAGGTGCGGCGGTTTTCCGCCCGCGCGGTCGTGAATGAGGTGCCGGAAATTTGCTCGGCATAGAGACCGAGCGGCGGCCGTTGCGGCGAGTTCCGGCCGACGGGCAATGCACCGGGAACCGCCTCGGAGACGAAGTGATTGCCAAAGCCCGGCTGATATTGGAACGACAACTCGGGCCGCGGCGCTTTCAACTCCGACTTGCGAAGCTTCGCGTCAACTTTTGCGTCTTGTTCGGCGACTTGTTTCACGACTTGGGTCATGGGACCTCCCGAAACGGCCCGACGCGATGGAACTCGCGGGGAATTGGTCTCGAACGTAACTAATATCCGCCTTTCGTCTTGCCGGCGCAAGGTGGTTTGAAACGATTCTAATTCGCTGCGGAACCCGCATCTAATTTCAGTGCGGAACCTGCAAAGTTTCAAAGACACAAGCGCGCCGCAAAGCGGCTCGGCAATCGCCCTGAACGGCCTTAGCGAATTCCTAATATTTCCAAAAAAGCGCCTGCTTGGGTCGTCATCAGCGCCGACAGTCGAGGGGACATCTCTCATTCAATCCGCGTGGCGGCGTCGTCGGGCGCCGCGTCAACACGATTTTTTGGGGGGAAGCATGCGGCCAATTCTTGCGCTGGCGATCTTGATGGTGGGCCTCAAAGGCGCGGTCCCTGAAACCTTGCATCAACAATCGCTTCCGGCGCGGGCCGTATCAAACAATACCATCTCCTGGAATTCACACGACGATCGGCGGTACTGACAATGCGTTTGTTTTGACGCTACTGCCACCACAATCCTTCGAATCATCCGATGCGCCGCACGATCAAGGAGAAGAAGCGGCACAGCCGCCGCAACCCCCTGCCCCCGCGAGCACCGCTGTGGATGCCGAGGCGAACGCTGTGGGTTCGCTCTACAATCTGTGCAATGCGCTGCTCGTCTCCGCCGAGAACAACGATCTGCCGGTACCCTTCTTTGCCAATCTGATCTGGCAGGAGAGCCGGCTGCAGCTCGATGCCGTGAGCCGCGTCGGCGCATTGGGCATTGCGCAATTCATGCCGAAGGTCGCCGTCGAAGTCGGCCTCGGCGATCCATTCGATCCGCATCAGGCGATCCCCGCCTCGGCGCGGTTTCTCCACACCCTGCGGGAGCATTTCGGCAATCTCGGATTCGTGGCGGCCGCCTACAATGCCGGCGCGCATCGCGTCGCCGAATGGCTCGAGCACGGCCGTTCGCTGCCGCGCGAGACGCGCGACTATGTCATGCGAGTCACCGGCAGATCTGCTGAAGCGTGGCGAAGATCGGCGGTGGACGATTCCCGGCTCACGTTTGTGCGGCCATTGCCCTGCCGCCAACTGCCGGCTTTCGCCGAACTCGAACAAGCGCAGCTACTAGCCTCGCAGCGGCCGGACGACGCCGAGCAACAGCCACAAGCGCAACAGGAAGAGATCGCGGCGAAGGTCGCCGACGAGGCCGAAGAAAAATCCGCCGGCAGGATCGCGGCAACAATCGATCACAGCGGGAAGAAAAAAGCGCCCCTCCCGCGCCACCTCGTCGCCGAGCACAAATCGGCTCGCCGCGTGGCGCGGGCCGGCACTACCGACAAAGTCGCCCGCAACTTGCACAGCAACCATCACGAGGCCGCGCACCGTCCGCGCATAGCGCACGAGAAGCGCAGATTGGCATAACGACTGCGTCATCGCAGGCATGACGGCGGTTTGCTGGCTAGCCGCGCGCGACGCGCCGTGGGAATATTGCGGCCCGCTCTCGGCTATCTTGAAACTCAATCGCCATCATGCAGGCAGGCATCGGAGACACGGTACGCCGCAAGGAGGATTCGCGCCTCCTCACCGGCCGCGGCGGCTATAGCGACGATGTCAATTTGCCGGGTCAAGCCTATGCCGCCGCGCTGCGCGCGCCCCACGCGCATGCATTGATCCGCGCGATCGATGTCGAGGCGGCACGCGCCATGCCCGGCGTGCTCGCGGTGCTCACGGGCGCGGACGCGCGCGCTGACGGCCTCAAGCCCATTCCGCATCCGCCGGCTGCTGGAACGCCGCCCGACATCGTCCTGAAAAACCGCGACGGCTCGGCTGTGCCCAGTCGCCCCGCACCCTGTGCTGCCGACCGATCGGGTCCGCCACGTCGGCACCGCCGTCGCCTTCGTCATCGCCGAGAGCGTCGTCGCGGCGAAGGACGCGGCCGAACGCATCATTGTCGACTACGAGCCGCTGCCTGCCGTGACCGACGCGACCGCAGCCGTGGAGAGCGGCGCGCCGCGGCTCTATGACGACCTGCCGAATATCATGATCGATGCCGAAGTCGGCGACGCCACCGCGGTCGCGGAAGCGTTTGCGCGCGCCGCCCATGTCACGCGGCTCGACACCTGGATCAATCGCGTCACCGGCGTGCCGATGGAGCCGCGCGCCGCCGTCGGCGTCTATGACCCGGCAAGCGGACGCTACACGCTCTATGCCGGCTCGGGCGGTATCGTGCGCCAGAAGCGCGAGCTTGCGGCAATTCTCGGCGTGCCGGCGGAAGCCGTGCGCGTCATCGCCCGCGAGATCGGCGGCAATTTCGGCACCCGCAATGGCTTTTATCCCGAATTCGCCCTGGTCGCCTGGGCGTCGCGTCGCGTCGGCCGGCCGGTGAAATGGACCTGCGAACGCCAGGAGTCGTTTCTCAGCGATTTCATGGGACGCGATCTGACGGTGTCCGCCGAGCTCGCGCTCGACGCCGATGGCCGCTTCCTTGCGCTGCGGTCTTCCAATCTCAGCAATATCGGCGGTCACACCGGATCCTACGTGCCGCTGGTCAAGGGCGTCGGATTGGCGACGGCCGGCTATCGCATTCCCATCGCGCATGTGCGGGGGCGCGCCGTGCTCTCAACCACCATGCCGACCACGCCCTACCGCAGCGCCGGACGGCCGGAAATCATCTACGTCATGGAACGGCTGATCGACAAAGCCGCACAGGAGCACGGCTTTGATCGCGTCGCGCTGCGCCGCCGCAACCTCATTCCGCCCTCGGCATTTCCTTACAAAAATCCGCAAGGCATCACCTATGACAACGGCACCTATCGCGTCGTGATGGAGCGCGCGATGGAGCTCGGCGATTGGAAAGGATTCAGGCGGCGCCGCGCCGAGGCGCGCAAACGAAAGCGGCTGCGCGGCATCGGGCTTGCCAATTACGTCGAGACCACCGGCGGCTATCCGCGCGAGCGCGCCGATATCACCGTGCACCCGCACGGCCGGGTCGACGTCGTGGTCGGCACGCTGTCGAGCGGGCAAAGCCACGAAACGACGTTCGCGCAATGCGTGGCGGAATGGCTCGGCGTGCCGTTCGACGACGTGCACATCTTCGAGAACGACACCGACATCGTCAAAGAAGGCGGCGGCTCGCATTCCGCGCGCTCGATGCGGCTTGCCGGCATCGTCATGGGCAAGGCGTCCGACGCCGTCATCGATCAGGGCAAGAAAATCGCCGCGCACATGCTGGAAACCGCCGAGGACGATATCGCGTTTGCCGCCGGCCGCTTCACCGTCAAAGGCACTGATCGCTCGGTCGGAATTTTCGACGTCGCCGCAGCGGCGGCGACCGACAAAACCGTGCCGCCGGATTTGCAGGGGCCGCTCGCGGCCACCTGGGATGAAACTATGAAGCAGCTGGGCTTTCCTTATGGCGCCCATGTCTGCGAGGTCGAAATCGATCCGCAGACCGGGGCGCTCGAGCTGGTGCGCTACACCGCCGTCGACGATGTCGGGCGCGCCATCAACCCGATGGTCGTGCGACGGCCAGACCCATGGCGGTGCCGCTCAGGGCATCGGCCAGGCGTTGTGGGAGCGCTGCGCCTACGATGCAGCAGGGACAATTGCTGTCCGCCTCGTTCATGGATTACGCCATGCCGCGCGCCGACATGTTGCCGTTTTTCACCACCGACATCAGCCAGGTTCTGACGCCGACCAACCGGCTTGGCGTGCGCGGCGCCGGCGAAGGCGGAACGACCGGGGCGCTCGGTGCCGTGGTCAACGCCGTGGTCGATGCGCTCGCCGAGTTCGGCGTCACCCATATCGAAATGCCGGTGACGCCGGAGCGCATCTGGCGCGCGATCCACTCAGCGAAGGCGTGATCCAACCGCATACATAAATCGGTCACGGCAGCTTTACCTCCAAAAAGCGAACTCTCCACCACAGTCGCGGCAAGCCGCTTTAAGCCAATTGGCGTCATGGGGGATTGCTGTTGTGTTCAAGCATTCCGAGTGGAACTTCAAGCCTGGCTGACGCGAGGCCGGACGCGGCCACAATCAGAGCTTCACCAAATATTGGCAAGTTCTTGCCATTATGGAATTTGATCCAGTTCTCGACCTAAAGCCATCTGTAGGTCCGGAGCAACGACCATGTCCGGCGACCGCGCGGTCCTGCTGATTTCGGATCGCCCCGACCGAAGCCGGGAACCGGCCCACCGGCTCGGCAGTCTTTACGCGTGTCGAACGATCGGGCTGCACGAACAGAAGAGCACCGCGGAGCCCGTATCCGCGGTGGTCACCGATGTCAGCTTTCGCCGTCCCGCCAACATTGCGCGCTTGCGTCACCTCTTGTCGCAACCGCTTGCATTGGCAGCGCCAATCGTCGCAATCCTGCGCGACGACAGTCGCCTGGAACGTGTTCAAGCGGCCGCAGTTGGCGCAACCTCCCTGTTCCCCGCCAATGTATTAGGGTCCAAACTCATTAGATCCACCATACGAGGGCGGCGGCAAGGCAGACAGAGGCCAGGTAATTTCGCGCCAGCCGGTCGTATCGTGTCGCGATGCGTCTGAAGTCCTTCAACCTGTTAAACGCGTTCTCAATCCGCCAGCGTAGCTTGTAGAGGCGCTTGCTGAAGGAGAATGGTTGTTTTCTGTTGCAGCGGTTAGGAATGACCGATTTGGTTCCGCGTTCGTCTAACTGCTCGCGCAATTCAGCGCTGTCATACGCTTTGTCGCCGAGCAGGCGCTCTGGCGACTTTACTCTGCGCATCAGGCGCTCTGCGACAGGGCAATCGTGCGCTTCCCCTCCGGTCAACAGGATCGCGATCAGGCGCCCCTTAGCATCTGCGAATGCGTGTATCTTCGTGTTGCGCATTCCGCGCGAACGGCCCACAGCCTGGGTTTTCTCCCCCCTTTTCCGCCGGATGCGGAGCGGTGCGCCTTGACGTGCGTAAAGTAGATCATCTGCGTGTCCGCCGAACGCCCACACCCGGCCAACTCCCGGAACAGGTTCTCCCAAAGGCCCCGACGCGCCCAGCGCACGAAGCGGTTATAGATCGTCGTCGGTGGACCATATTCGGGTGGGCAATCACTCCAGCGGCCGCCGCTCTTGAGAACATGCACGATCCCGCTGATGACCCGCCGATCGTCAACCCGCTCGACCCCGCGAACATCGGTCGGCAAATGCGGCTTAATCCGAGCCCATTGCTCGTCGTTTAGCCAAAACAAATTCCTGCGCATATCCCGATCCCCTTCCAAAAACGAATCAGGATCGTATTGTCAGATGCCAAAAATTAATGAGTTCTGACCCTAGTCTCTGATATTGCCGCGGCTCTTACGCCGGTCATTCGATCGACCATCCCCTGGACCGTGCCGGCCACAGGCTTAGGGCCGGCGCAGCACATCGAGCAGGCCCGGTTTCAGTTTGGAACCCTCTTAAGGGCAGCCGCGCGCGGCGAGCGTGTCAGCAGGATGACTGTCGACGATACGACAGAGTCCGTTATGGGCGCGGTAGCCGAAGGCGGCATCCGACAATGGCTCGATGTCGTTTGGACGTATGACGAGGCCACCTACCAGCACTGTCTGTTGGTCACCGGCCTCGCTGCGGAGTTCGCCGCCAGCCTGCAGTTTGCGACGAACGATCAGAAGCACGTCATAAGAGCGGCGCTGCTGCATGATCTCGGCAAGGCGAAAATCCCGCTCGCCATCTTGAACAAACCCGGAGCCCTGACAAGCGAAGAAGTTGCAACCATGCGCACCCATACCCGAATTGGCTATGAACTCCTGCGCGGACAAGGCGAGTACGACCCCGAGCTACTCGAAGTCGTGCTCCGGCATCACGAGCTACTCGATGGGAGCGGCTATCCGGACGGTCTCGCTGGCCCGCAAATCAACGATCTGGTGCGCCTCGTGACGATTTGCGACATCTATGGGGCGCTGATCGAGCGCCGGCCATACAAGCCGGCCACGGAACCGGTGCGGGCGTTCAAGCTCCTGCAAGAAATGGAAGGCAAACTCGAAGGCGCTCTTGTGCGAGCGTTCGCGCAAGTTGCTGAGAGGTCAGCAGCGCCGGCCTCGCCTGATCGACTGCAATTAGAACCAACCTGCCCTCAGGACAGTAGGTCTATCCATTATTAAAGGCATACAGGGAGGTTCCATGCGCCGCGCTAGCAGCTATTGTGGCCGGGGATAGGGCGGCTCATGTCCGTTCAGGGGTGATTGTGTTGCAAAAGTCGAAAGTTGAAGGGCTACGAATTTTTCGCAAAAATACGAAACGGAAAGCAATCGCTAATTCGTATAACCTCTATCGCGTTACTGAAGTCGCCTATGAGTTTAACGTGAGGCGATGAGGCCCCTCACATCTTTACACGAAGGTCGCGCCTGTAGCCCGCAGAATTTTTGAGCACCAGTGAAAAACGACTTTTGCAACACAATCGGGTCATAGCGGACATGACGCAGTGAAGTCACAATCTCTATTTTACCCTCAAAGCGGACATTGCTCGCGATTTTATGAGTACACGCCCTTGGTGAGCTGTCTGCACTATCGATCTATCGTAGGGGCGCGTCTGCCTGGACTGGAGATAGAGATTATTCACCGCCGCTCGCCGAGCACCAACTCCGAACAGATTTCATTAATCTGCAAGCGACGCCGTCGTTCGAAGCGTTCGGCCAAATGCTGGAGACAGCTAACCCGTTTGCATTCTGGGCTCGTGCTGCACAGATGGCGTGGCTCCCGTGACTCGGAGGCCACCCGCATGCTGACGGCGCGGCGAGAGCGCGGTGGTGAACGGCCGAGATTGAGCAGCTCCGAGCAACACGGACCGTCTTCGGGATAAAGCCTTCGCCCATCGCCGCTCGCGACGGTCATAACCTTCCGGCGAAGGCGTCGGCGATGAACTGGTGCGTGAGTGTGTAGGTCTGCCGGGTCGCGGGTTCGTTCCACACCGCCATGCCGGGATGGTTGACACCTTCGTCGGTATAGGCGTGCACGACGCCTGAGAATACGAGCATCTGCCATTTGGCGCCGGCCGCATCCATTTCCTGCTCGAAGGCGTCGCGGTCGGCCTTGGGCACGACCGGATCGGGCGCGCCGTGCGTCACCAGCAGCGTCGCCTTGATCGCGCCCGGCTTCGCCGGCGCCGCGGTCTTGAGGTCGCCGTGGATCGACACCGCAGCGGCAAAGTCGGCACCGTCGCGCGCGAGTTCCAGAACATTGCCGCCGCCGAAGCAGAAGCCGATGGCGGCGCGGCGGCCATCGATCAGATTGCGGCGGGACGCTTCGGCGATCAGCGTGTCGTAGGCGGCGCGTACGCGGCGGCGCTGCTCGGCTGCATTCTCGCGCAGCGGATTGGCCAACGCTGCCGCTTGGCCGAAATCGGCCGGGCGCGTCCCCTGCCCGTACATGTCGGCGACAAAGACCACGTAGCGGTCGCCGGCCACCAATCGCGCCCGCTCGATCGCCTTGTCGGTAACGCCGAGCCAATTGGGCGCCATCAGCACCGCCGGCCGTTTGGCGGAGATGCTGTCGTCATAGACGAGTGCGCCTTCGGCGGTGCGGCCGCCCATGGAATAGGCAATGATTTCGGATTTCATGTGCTCCCCCGGTTGACGCACGTATCGTAACCGGGATTGACCAGCGCGCCTACGCGCACTGCGCAGACGCTCAAGCCGCGAGCAATTTCTGCACTTCGTTGACGAGTTCGCGCAGGTGGATCGGTTTGGAGAGCACCTTGGCGTGCTTGGGCGCACTTGAATCGGAATTGAGCGCGACGGCGGCGAACCCGGTGATGAACATGATCTTGATATCGGGATCGAGCTCGGCGGCGCGGCGCGCCAGTTCAATGCCGTCCATCTCCGGCATCACGATATCGGTGAGCAGGAGCTCGAACGGCTCCTCGCGCAGGCGCTGATAGGCCGATAGCCCGTTGTCGTAGGACATGACCTCGAAGCCGGCGTTCTGCAGCGCCTTCACCAGGAACCGCCGCATGTCGATATCGTCTTCCGCAAGCAGGATTTTAGACATGGCCACCTGAATCCGGCTGTTACGCCGGCCCCCTAGATTCCATAAGCCGGATGCCGGGTAAACATGAGGTGAAGGTCGCGCTCCCAAGTCGCACCATATCACGCTCTGGACAATGGCCGCTGGCGCACGCTAGGGATCGATGTCTGCACGCTGGACGTTATGTCTCGGGAAACCGCCGCACGTCATGTCGGAAATAGCGGACGAATTCGATCCTCCATTTGAGGCGCTGGAGCCGGCTGAATGCCGGGGGCCGCTGCTTTTCAATTCGCCGCACAGCGGCCGGGTGTATCCGCGCGAATTCTTGCTGGCCTCGCGGCTCGACATCGCCACCTTGCGCCGCTCCGAGGATTCCTTCGTCGACGAGCTGATCGAGGGCGTGGTGGCGCGCGGCCATCCCCTGGTGCGGGCGCATTTCCCGCGCTGCTATGTCGACGTCAACCGCGAGCCGTACGAGCTCGACCCGCGCATGTTCGATGGCCGGCTGCCCTCCTTCGCCAATACTCGCTCGATGCGGGTCGCCGGCGGACTGGGCACGGTGGCGCGCGTGGTCGGCGACGCCCAGGAAATCTACGATCAGCGCATTTCGGTCGCCGAGGCGCTGCAGCGGATCGACGGCCTCTACAAGCCATACCACCGGACGCTGCGCCGGGTGTTTATGCGGCTACATCAGGATTTTGGCGCCGCCATGCTCATCGACTGTCACTCCATGCCGTCGGCCACCGGGGCCAAGGACGAGCGGCCGCGCGCCGACCTGGTGTTGGGCGACCGCTACGGCACCAGCTGCGTTCCCGTCATCGCCGAGACGATCGAAGCGACCATGCGCGAGTTCGGCTACGTGGTCAGCCGCAACAAGCCTTATGCCGGCGGGTTCATCACCGAGCACTACGGCAACCCGACAGCCGGCCTGCACGCCATCCAGCTCGAGATCAACCGCGCGCTGTACATGGACGAGCGGCGCTACCAGCAATCGGCCTCGTTCGCCAGGCTGGCCGCCGAATTCGAATTTCTCGCAGACCGGCTCGCCGCGATCCCGCTCGAAGAATTGCGGCCCTACCGCGCGGCCGCGGAATAGCGCCCGGTACGAAGGCAGACGCGCGGCGCTGGCGAGCAAACAGGCACAAGAGATCGGCTCTGATTGCTGAAAAGAAAAAGGGCCGCTCGCATTGCAAGCGGCCCAAGTCTAGGGAGGAAACGCCCAAGGAGGGCGACGGTAGCGCGAGAGAATCTCTCGCTACCGCACTGCAACAACATACACCGCGGCGCACAAAACGCAAGTGCTATTGACCTATTCCACCGGGATTTCCCCCGATATCACCTGCAAATTGTGCAGAGCAGGTCTTCCACAGGGCATAAGGATTCAATCCGTCGGCTTACCGAGGCTGAAAATGTTTGATCCACAGGTACTTATGGCAACCGAAGGGCTCACCTTTGCATTTGCGTAAAATAGAGGCAATGGACCTTCCCATCGCCTGACTTCAAGCCGGTCAACAAATTTCCCATCTCGGCGTGTCCCATCGGCAACACCTCGATTGCCGCGGTCACCCAACTCCGATACTCGAACCCAATGACGGCGATCGATTTTGTAGCCTTCGTCGAGGAGCTTGCCGCCGTTTCGGGCGAGACGATCCGGCCGTTCTTTCGCACGGCGCTCGGCGTCGAGAACAAAAGCCGCTCGGGCGGCTTCGATCCAGTCACCGCCGCCGACCGCGCGGCAGAAGCCGCCATGCGGACGCTGATCAAAAGAACGTTTCCCGAGCACGGCATATTGGGCGAAGAATTCGACGCCGAACGCCCCGACGCTGAATACGTCTGGGTGCTCGATCCGATCGACGGCACCAAGTCATTCATCTGCGGGCTGCCGGCCTGGGGCACATTGATCGCGCTGACGCGGCGCGGCGAGCCGATTTACGGCATGATGCACCAGCCATTCACCCGCGAGCATTTTTCCGGCGACGGCAGCGCCGCCAGCTATCGCGGCCCGGCTGGCGACCGGGCGCTGCAGGCGCGCGCCTGTGCAGAGCTGGAAGACGCGGTGCTGCTGACCACCAGCCCGCTGTTGATGGGCGATGCCGATCGGCACGCCTTTCGCCGCGTCGAACAGGCAGTGCGGCTGTCGCGTTACGGCGGCGATTGCTATGCCTATTGCATGCTCGCCGCCGGCCACATCGATCTGGTGATCGAGACCGAGCTCAAGCCCTACGACGTACTGCCATTGATCCCGATCATCGAGGGCTCAGGCGGCGTCATCACCACCTGGGACAACGGCCGTCCCCATGCGGGAGGCAAATCGTCGCTGCCGGTGACCGCCGCGTGCACGCGAAGGCGATGCGATGTTGCAGGAAGCGCCCGAGTGCCAAGGCGCGGATCGATCTCGCGATTGATTGATCGCAAGTTCGACGCCGCCATCAAAACAGCGGCGTGCCGGGCACGAACGCATCGAACGCCGCCCAGAACTGGGAGCGGTAGCGATCCTGCTCCATGAGCAATTCATGCTGGGCGCCGACGACGACAAGATGCGAGCCGGCGCGCAACAGCGTAGCGAAGTCTTCGATCGCCGTATTGGACACGATGGCGTCGCGCCCGGCGGCGACAATGAGGATCGGCTGGCGGATGCGCGCCGGATAGTTGGGCTCGCGCAACGCGCGCATGGCGCGGAACGCGGCGTCGCACCAGGTCACCGTCGGCCCGCCCAGGCCGAGCGCCGGCTCGGCTTCGAGAATGGCGGCGTTGCGGGCATAACGCACCGGATCCGTGGTCAGGATATTGCCGGCAAAAGGGCGCAGGTCGAGCACGCCTCTATAGCGTCCGGGAACGTAGGTGGTGCCGAAGCCGCCGAACCGCATGGTCCGCGCCAGCCCGGCAGCAATGGCCATCGAGTTCACGAACGCGATGCCGATCATCGGCGCGGAAAGAACGATGCGATCGAACCAGCGGTGGCCACGGTAGGCCGCGCGGATGAGCACGGTCGCGCCCATGGAATGGCCGAGCGCAAAGATCGGCGGTGGACAATCCGGCAGCACGACCTCGCGCATGAAAGTCTCGAGATCGATGTCGAACTCGGAGAAGTTGCCGACATAGCCCTTGAGGCGATCGCCAAGCGCACGCTCCGACAGTCCCTGGCCGCGCCAATCGAGGATGGCGACAGCGAACCCGCGGCTGCGCAAGTCGCGCACGGTCTCGAAATATTTCTCGATCCACTCGGTGCGGCCCGGAAAAATGCACACGGTGCCGCGCCGGCCGGCTGGCGGCGCAAAGCGCGCAAAGCGCAGCGCCACGCCGTCGGGCGTTTTGAGGACGCCCGTGACCACATTGTCGGGAACCGGATTTGCGGGGATGGAGACGAGTTTCATAAGCCCTTGTTTACCAGCGTTTTCGGCCCCCTTGCAGCGATAATGGGGTCTCCCCATCTGATGTTTGCGCAGGCCAGAGACGGCTGCGCATCACCCATAGGCCTGGCCCTTAAAAGGCGGGCCTCCCGCATGTCGCTTCACAAGGAGGATATGCCATGCGAACGTTCGATCTAGCACCCCTTTATCGTTCCACCGTCGGCTTTGACCGGCTGTTTTCGCTGCTCGACCAGGGCAACGATGGCGCCGCTCCCGGCTACCCGCCCTATAACATCGAGCGGACCGGAGACAACCAGTATCGCGTCACGGTCGCGGTCGCAGGCTTCGCCGAGCCCGAGCTTTCGGTCGTCGCCAAGGAAAATACCCTGACCATCCGCGGCGAGAAGAACGCCAAGGAAGAGGAGAAGCGCGGCGACGTGCTCTATCAGGGCATTGCGGCGCGCGCCTTCGAGCGGGTGTTCCAGCTCGCCGACTTCGTCCAGGTCAAGGGCGCCAAGCTGGAGAACGGCCTCCTGCATGTCGACCTGATGCGTGAGATCCCCGAGGCGAAAAAGCCCCGGACGATCCCCATCGGCAACGGCAAGACTGTTGAGCAGAAGCCCGTCGAACAGCAACAGGCTGCGTAAGCCGCCCGTTTAGTAGCTGCACGTCAGCTTTCACCTCAGCGCCCCGGTTTTCCGGGGCGCTTTTTGTTTGCTCCCTGTCCGTGCGGCGCGAGGGAGGTTCTCACGCCGCGATGGCTTCGAGGCGGCGCTTGGTGACCGGCGGCCCAAATCCGCCGATGACAATGAACACCACCACCATGGCGCCGGCGATGAAGCCGAACACGCCGATGGTGCCATAATGGCCGAGGAAGAAGGCGATGATGAAGCCGGAGAAGATAGCGCTGAACCGGCTCCAGGAATAGACAAAGCCCACCGCCTGGGCGCGAATGCGGGTGGGATAAAGCTCGGCCTGATAGGCGTGAAATGAAAACGACAGCCAGTTGGCGCAAAGCGTGATCAGGAGACCGCAGATAATCACGCCAATTGCGCTCCTCTGCTGCGCGAAGATGAGGCCGAACGCGGCGATACCGATCGCCGCCCAGGCGATCTGCCATTTGCGCTCGAAACGATCGGCGAAGTAGACCCCAATCAGCGGGCCGATCGGCGCCGCTATGGCGATAATGAACGTATAGGCGAGCGACTTGGTCACGCCGATGCCTTGCGAAATCAGCAGCGCCGGCACCCAGCTGGAAAACCCGTAATAGCCGATGGTCTGAACCAAATTGAAGATCACCAACATGATCGTGCGGCCGCGGTAGATCGCGTTCCACATTTCCGTCCAGGCCCCGGCTTTTTGTTCGGCCTCGCCCGCCACCGTTTCCGGCGGTGCCAGCTCGCGCCCGGTTTCCGCGCGGATGCGCCGTTCCATATCCGCGACGATGCTTTCGGCTTCGGCGATGCGGCCATGCTGCGCCAGCCAGCGCGGCGATTCCGGCAGGTTGCGGCGGATCCACCAGATCAAGACCGCGCCGATAGAGCCGATGATGACCACCCAGCGCCAGCCGTCGAGGCCCAGGATCGTCCGCGGCACCAGTTGCCAAGCGAGGAACGCGACCACTGGTACGGAGGTGTACATGATGAATTGGTTGTAGGCGAAGGCAGGCCCGCGCTGCTCCTTGGGCACCAGCTCCGACAAATAGGCGTCGACGTTCACCAGCTCGACGCCGAGGCCAATGCTGGCGATGAACCGCCACAGATCGATGGTTTCCGGCGTATGCTGGAACGCCATGATCAAGACCCCAATCGAGTACCAAAGGAGCGAAAAGGTGAGGATGGAGCGGCGGCCGAACCGGTCGGAGACCCAGCTGAACACAAGCGTGCCGACGAACATGCCGGCAAACATCGCCGCGACAAAACTGGCGAAGCCCTGGAGGTCGAACAGGCCTGCCGTGGTCGGCTTGAAGATGCCTTCCTTGAACAGCCCGAGCGCCACGTAGGCGGTGAAGAAGAGATCGTAGAACTCGAACCAGCCGCCCAGCGAAAGGATCGTGACCAGCTTCCGCGTGTACCGCGAGGGCGGCAGGCGATCGAGACGCGCCGCCACCGTGACTGCCGCATCTGCAGCCATGTGCCGTTTCCTCCCCAACTGGCCCGCAGCATTGCGCTGCGGGAGCTTTATGAGCATGCCGTCCGGTGCCGAGACTGTCATTGCCAAGCGGGCGACGCAATCCAGCCGTGAGTTTACAAGCCGTTACCCCCCGAGTCTGCCCGAGCCGCTCAGCGGTAAAAAAATTATAAACCGTTTTGCAGGTATCTTGTCGCATATCGGCGGTCTTTGGAGCGGGGACTCATGTCGCTGGACCTGACGGAGTTTAGTGACATCTTGATTGTCGAACGTCGGCAAGACGCTCGCATCATCGTCAATATTGGCGGACGATTTTCCCTGGCGGATCGGCGGAACGCGCGGGGAGACCGTCGCGTCTTCGCGTGCCGCGCCGTCAATCTATCGCCCCACGCGATCGCGCTTGCTTCGCCCGTGAGCGGAAAAGCCGGCGAGCGCGTCATTGCTCACATCGATCACTTGGGGAAGCTCGAAGGGGCCGTACTGCGCGTACTGACGCGCGGATTCGTCATGAGCATTTCTGCCAGCGACGAAGAGCGTGACAAGCTCGCCACCAAAATCGAATGGCTCGGGAAGAACAAAGACCATGACACGCCTGACAGGCGCGCCGATAAGCGCATCGTTCCAGCCAACCCGTATTCGTTGATGATGCTGCCGGATGGCCGCCGCGAGATGTGCCTGGTGCTCGACCTGTCCGTTTCCGGAGCCGCGATATCGGCGGACACCGTCCCCGAAATCGGAACCGTGCTGGCGGTCGGGACGGTCATGGGCCGCGTGGTGCGTCACTTCAACGGCGGGTTCGCTGTCGAATTCATCCAAGACCAAAGGCGCGAACGTGTTGAAGCGATGGTGATATGCGATTAAGTGCGCCGTGCGCTTTGGTTCGGCTGCCAGCCATTTCCGACATCGCCAAGCGATGATCGCTTGAATCTTATCATTCGTTATTCGTTCATCGGTTGGACGGCCGTCGGCTTTTTTGCTGCAGCGGGTACGGCCGGCGCCGGCCTGGGTGCAATCGCCGCAGGCGCGAGACCCGATTGCACGTTCGGCCTGAGACTGTCGGGAGCCCTGCGGGACGCCAGTTCGGCCGGCCGCGGACGCGGCAGCGGCGGCCCTGAGATGAGCGGGTGAAAGACCGGACGTATGGCGGGTGGCGGCGGGGCAGGAGGCAGTGCCGGCAGGGACGCGCTCTCGTCTTCAGGCGCCATTTCCAGCGCGGCATCCGGCGGCCCGTAAGCCGGTGGAACGTGAGCTGACGGCGCGCCGTAGGGCGGCGGCAGCATTCCGAGCTGATCATAGGGTTCAGGACCGGCGACAATCCGGTTGACGGCGCGGATGGCGCCGCTGCGCGCGTCGACAACGACGCGCATGAGGATGCCGCGGAAGTCGGTGGCGCGTACGACATAGGTCGTACCTTCCCGCAAAGGCGGCGCCAAAGGATCAAACCCGGCCGCACGCACGATCCTGGTAATCTCGTAAGGCAGCACGAAGCCGGGTAGTGGTGGTGGCGGTGGTGCCGGCGGCGCTTGCGCATGGACTGGCGCGACAGCCAACAGCAGTAAACCCAGGGAAAACGCGGCAGCCCGTCGTACTCCCGCCCTCACCGACCAACCCCTTCCAGCCCCACGCAGCGAAACTCACCGAGCACCTTCAGCGTGGCGCGGAATTGGGGCAGTGCTTGGGCACGTGGAGGATTTCGACATGAAATCTGGGTGGCCCCGCTGGGCGGCAAGGCTCGCGCGTCGAAGTGCTACTCAATGATCGCCGTCTTGTTCGAAAAGGGCCTGCTCAAAACCGTGTTGACTGGTTCTTGTGGAAGTGAGGACACGGTGAGTTCGCGAGATCACACCGCGCGCAAAACTGCGCAAGAACGGTTGATCGTCCGCCGCGTTTGAATGCGGTGAAATCGCGAGAGATCGCGCGGCACAAAACTGTGGGCTATTCCTGCCCAGCCCCGCTCAGGGCATGGGAGGTCATTGCTAGACTGCAAATCCGGCGGCTATCATGCGGTTGGGGGATCACTTTCGCTTCCACTTTAGCTCTAGGACATGCAGCCTTATTTCGAGCCCGTGGCGCACGATGACTCGTGCGCCTATTGCACCCGCCGCCGTCCGACCTCACTGCCGAAGACGCTCGATGCGATCTACTGCATTTCGTTGCAGGAACAACCGCACCGCACGCGTCAGGCGGTCGCGCATTTTCACCGTGTCGGCCTCTGCCGGCATGTCATCTTCTATCGCCCGACGCGAGGCGAAAACGGCGAGCGCGCCATTTGGGAATCGCATCAAGCGCTTGCGCGCCACGCCTTGGCCAACGGCTGCCGCAACGCGCTCATGCTCGAAGACGATGTCTTCTTCCGGCAGCCTTGGGACAAACTTGCGAGGAGAATCGCCCGCGCCATGGCCGACCTGCCGGCGGATTGGTGGTGCTTCTATCTCGGCCATGTCCCCATCCAGGCCTACTTTTTCCGCCCGAACATCCTGCGCGCCCGCTCTGCCTGCGCGCACGCCTACGTCGCCAGCCCGAGCCTGCTGGAGTGGCTTGCCAACACTGAGCCGTTGAGCGTGGAGGTCGCGACCTGGCCGTGGATCGGCCATTCGATCGACGGGGCTATGGCTAATCTTCCCAAAATGTACGCGCTGTTTCCGATGGCGGCCCGGCAGCGGTTCCTCGGCGACTATCGGGTCGACACGCGCCTCGACGCCCAAGGACAGCCGCGCTCCTGGCGCGACGGCGAGCGTTGGCGCTACTACTTCATCTTCCGTGGCGCCGTGGTGACGGAAATCTTGGCCGCTATCATGTCGCCGTTCCACCGCTTAACGCTGGAGCGCAACCGCAGCGAAGCTTGGGCGACGCACAAGCCAGATTAATTCGCGTTGCAGGCTCGTTCGATTTTAGAGCCTTTGCCGCCAATCAATTTTGGCCGGATGCCACGAACGGCGTGTCCGGTCTTTTACTTTTTCGCCGCGGTGTCCCGGTGAATCGGGTCCACCCATAATACGGTCTCCGGCTTTTCCACCGACTCAATGTCGAGATTGACCGCAATGGCTTCGCCGTCGCTGCGCACCAGCACGCATTCGAGCACCTGGTCCGGGCTGGCATTGATCTCCTGATGCGGCACGTAGGGCGGCACGAAGATGAAATCCCCGGGATTGGCCTCGGCCACAAACTGCAGATGATCGCCCCAGCGCATGCGCGCCCGGCCGCGCACCACATAGATGATGCTTTCGAGATGGCCGTGATGATGCGCGCCGGTCTTCGCATCCGGCTTGATCGTCACCGTACCGGCCCAGAGCTTCTGCGCGCCGGCGCGGGCGAAATTGATCGCCGCCTTCCTGTCCATGCCTGGGGTCGAAGGCACGTTGGGATCCAGCTGGTTGCCCGGAATCACGCGCACGCCATCGTGCTTCCAGCGTTCCGCCGCGTCGCCCGAATGTACGGCATGATCGTGATCGTGATCGTGATCGTGATCGTGGGATTTGGTCATGAACCTAGATACCTAAATCTTCCGCCACGAGGAAAGAGCTGAAAATCGCCATGCGTCACGCCGCGCGACGGCGGATGAAGCCAGACCTGAGCGCTCACGAATGTCGGGCGAAGTTTGGACTGACGGCTTCTACTCTGCCGCCTGCAACGTTGGACGTTGGGCGACTTTGCGGGGGCGCCCGACACGCGGCGCAAATGACCGGACCGAGTCGGCAGCTGAGTCGGCGCGCCGCAAGTCGTGCATCAACTCCGTGAGACTTCTCTTCACATCGAGAGCCGGATCGGTCAGGTTCGGCGGCCGCGCGGCGGTGTCCCGGCGCCGCGGAGCCGCTTGCCGGTAGGCGCCAGCCTCGACCAAATCGGCGCGCCTGCGTGCGCTCAACCGGCTAGCGAGCGCACGCCAACGATCGCGCATAGGCGTACCCTGCGGGGCGCGCGTGAATTTTGCGGCCCACCCGGCAAGCAACAGCAACGCAATCGCGAACACGCCGGCAATCGCGAAGACACGGAATACAGTGTCTCCCGCCGGCGGCGCTTGCGCACTCATGGCTTCGGCGGCGGGCCATGGCGACGACGTTTGCACTAACGTGTCCGCCGCGGCACGCGCGTCCGTATCACCGCTGCTGACGGCCCCCGGATCGGAGGCGTTCAAGTCCTGAGCTCGCGGCAGGCCAGCGGGCCACCGCGTTGAGAAATCCAGTCCACCGCCATCGTTCCTAGCCGACCATTGCAGAAACGCGGCGACGGCCTCGGGCGTCATTTGCGCTTGCGCCGCTGGCACAGGCTCTGTTTCCGGAGCGCCCGCCGGCGACGGCGTTGCGGGCTCCGCTGCCGTCGCTGTCTGCGGCGCATCAGTTGGCGTTACCTCTGGCGACGCCGCCTCACGAGCGCTGGCGCGCTGGTCGACGGGGCCGAGATACCAGCAATGTCGCTTATCCGCGTGATTGAGGCGGTAGTACCAATGGCTGCCCGGCGGCGTGAGCGATCCAGGGTTTGTTCTGCATGCTTCGGCCGCGGGCGCGCTCAAGCTCGCCTGCGCCGTCAACAAAATCGTAGCAGGTGCCACGGCGAAGATGCCGGGCAGGATCTTTGGCGTTCGCATTGATCCCTCCGTCGGTGTCCACTGTTGCGCCTACCTACATTTCCGACACCCCATGAGTGTTCCTTAGAGATTTGGGCTGCAGTGGGTTGCGAATGTGTCCATTAGCGGACGCGCGTAAGCACGAAAGTGGCGCAGTGGAACTTCGATGCGCGACACGACATCGCTGCCCGATCGAAGAGGTAGACCCTGCCGGCCGCTTCGCCTATGCGGATACCTCCTGCACACGAAAATCGCGAGACCTCAATGAATGAAACTCTGATGCTCGGGCTCCCCAATGGGAAGTTCTGTTACTTCACGTCCGCCGCGATGCGGACCGTCGCCAAATATCTTCGTTGGGAAACTTTCGGCAAAGGGCAATATCGGCGCCCGGGATTCGAACTGCGGGCTGGCGATACCGTCATCGATATCGGCGCCAACATCGGCATGTTTGCGCTATGGAGCGAGCCGCAAATTCCGCGCGGTCGGCTCATCTGCATCGAACCAAATCCGCACGCGCTCGAATGCCTGAGCATGAATATCGATCGCAACGACTTGCGCAACGTGACCATCGTCCCCGCCGCTGCGGGCGGCGAGCATGGCACCATGGAACTGGTCTATCATCCCGGCTGGGAAGCGATGGCTCACAGCACCGCGGTCGAGGCTCCGTGGTTCTTGTCCAAGTCGAGGATGGGACGGCTGGCGCGCTGGCTGATGCAGCGTTTGTTGCGGCACTCCGATCACCCGGCGGCGGGGCCGCCGATCGTGGTGCAACTGAAGCCGCTCTCTCACATCATGGAGGAGCACGGCGTCGCGACCGTCAACTTCTTGAAGATCGATTGTGAAGGCGGTGAGTATGAGGTCATGCGCAGCCTCGACGCCCGACATTGGGCGCGCATCGAGCGCGTGGTCGTCGAGTATCACGACTGCGGCCGCGATAGAAATCACCGCGAACTGATTAAGATCCTGCGCAGCAACGGTTTCGAGGCCGAGATCGACCGCCCTTTCCTGGGACGCTTATTCGCGCTCGCGGGCGTCCGGTTGGGGATGATCTGGGCCAAGAAATGCCCAGCGATCTGAGCACGGCTTGGAAAAGGCGGTCGTTTTCGTCAGCGATCACAAGCGATCATGAGCGCAGCCAAGCGACCCGGCCGCTGAAGGAGTTTCTCGAGTCCGATAGTGTTTCATTTCGCCGCGTGCCGGCGTAGGGAGCCTCAAGGGTGAACTCCGCCGACGTGATCAGCTTGGAATACAACGGCAAGATATCCAGCATGGCGTTGTAATTGCTGTCGGTGAAGCCGCTGGTGGCGTCCTTGATGAGGATTGCGTTGTAACCCATGTTTGCGGCGCGCTTGATGGTCGTGGCGACGACGTGCTCGATGCACTGACCGCTGACAAAGAGATGGCCGACATTGTTGGCGCGGAGGATCCTGTCGAGGTCGGTGCCTTCAAAGCTATCGGAGCCGAAATTGATCACGACCGGCTCATGGGCGGCGGGTCGCAGCGCAGCGATGACGTCGACCTCCCAGGTGCCAACGATGCCTTTGTTCTCGTCTTTCGCGCCCTGCAGCAGCGGGTAGTACTGGTTCTCCGGCAATTCGGGGAAGCCGGGACGCCAGCCGATATTGACGAAGATGGTCAGCATGCCGCGGTTGCGCGCCATGGCAAGAACGTTCTGCGCGTTTTTGACCGCGTTGTTCTTTTCGATCTGCCGGCAGAGATTCTTGCCCCAAACCCCCTTCGGGTCGCACACGCTGTTCTGCCAGTGCAGCATCAACAGCGCGGATTCGGGGGACACACGCTTTGACATGTTTGTTTCCTCCCGGTTTTTTTGATCCGCTGAACTGCGCCAGTTGGCGCAAGGGCGCGCTCAGTCGCGTTCCTTCAGACTGAGGATGTAGGCGACGATATCGTTGATCTCGTCGCCCTTGATCACGATGTTGGGCATCGTCGGGTGCGAGGTTCGCAGTGCCGACCGCAGCGCCGCGCTGGTGAGGCCCCTGGTCTGGGCAATCGCTGCAAACGTCGGTGCATCCGGATTGGTCGAGCGGCCGGCCTCCTTCACCACGAGGTGGCATTCGGAGCACACTTGGCGGGCAAACTTCAGTCCCCGCTGAACACTGCCGGCCTGTTGTGCCTGCGCGCTTCCTGCCGCCGCGCAAATCACAGCCGCGACCGTCAAACGAACCATAGGCGACGCACTGATCAACTTGCTCACTTGGCGCTCTCCCATGGCCTGCAGATCATCCTACCCTATCAACCACCTCTCGGCGCCGGTAGCTGCGCCTTGATCTCTCGGGTCACCTTTTTCGCTTCGATCATTTGCCGTTGCGGATGCGGCTCCCGTCGTAGCGCCGGGAAAAACCGCTGCGCTCGAAGAAAGACAGAGCCAAGCTAGGTCGCGATCTATGATCGCCCATTGCGCCCCCGCGCATCCCGTGGTCCACTCAGCGTCGCTGGACATTGGAAAAATCCGAGCCGAAAGGCGCGAGGCCGCAAACTTTCCTCCCTGCTCGTTCGCTGCGCCCTTTTGAGCAGCGAAGGCACAATCCGCGCTTGTGTTTGCGCCCGGAATTTGCCATGTTCTGCATAGGACAGCATTGCTGTCCCAATTTACGGCCAGTCGCGAAGCGCCCCCTCCCGGCCCTTCCCGCAAGCGGGAGGGGAAAAGGCGGGGGAGAGATGCGCGGGGGCCAGTCGCCGGCGCGAGGGCGCGTCGTCCGGCGGCACAAAAGCAGCCGAGGCCGCCACGCGGCACGAAGGTTGCCTCCAGAATTTAGTGGCTCGCCCTTGGGCGCGACCCCTTCTCTCCTCCGCACGCGCGGGAGAGGATAAGCGGGGCGGCGCGAAGGACGATGCGCCGGGAACCTCGACGCGGAACCGTCGTGGCCGCAACGAGGAGTGCGAGGAAGCGCGAGGATGCCAATGGGCGCGCAAAGTTTCGGCCTGTTCGATCCGACGCTGGAAAAGGATTCCTGCGGGGTCGGTTTTATTGCCGACATCAAGGGCCGCAAATCGCACAAGATCGTCGAGGACGCGCTGACGATCCTGGTCAATCTCGAGCATCGCGGTGCGGTCGGCGCCGATCCGCGCGCCGGCGACGGCGCCGGCATATTGGTGCAGACGCCGCACAAATTCTTCGCCAAGAAAGCGGCCGAGCTCGGCTTTGACTTGCCACCGCTTGGCCATTACGGCGTCGGCGCGCTGTTCTTGCCGCACGACGAAGCCTGGCGGCAGGAGATCATGGACACCTACGCGGAAGTAGCCGCGGAAGAAGGCATGACACTGCTCGGCTGGCGCGACATTCCGACCGACAATTCCACGCTCGGCGAATCGGTCAAGCCGACCGAACCGCGGCACATGCAGGTTTTCCTAAAGCGCAATCCGAAGTCGCGATCGGAGGACGAGTTCGAACGCCGGCTCTACATTCTGCGCAAGAAAATCTCCCGCACGCTCTACGAAAGGCGCGACCGGCAAATCTCGCACTATTACCCGGTGTCGATCTCGTGCCGCACACTGATCTACAAGGGCATGTTCCTCGCCGATCAGCTTGGCACCTATTATCCCGACTTGCGCGATCCGGATTTCGAGAGTGCGCTCGCGCTCGTGCATCAGCGCTTCTCGACTAACACCTTCCCGACCTGGTCGCTGGCGCATCCGTACCGCATGGTCGCGCACAATGGCGAGATCAACACGCTACGCGGCAACAACAACTGGATGGCGGCGCGGCAGGCCTCCGTGTCATCGCCGTGTTTCGGCGATGATCTCACCAAGCTGTGGCCGATCTCCTATGAGGGCCAATCCGACACCGCCTGCTTCGACAATGCGCTCGAATTCCTGACCATGGGCGGCTATCCGCTCGCGCATGCGATGATGATGATGATTCCGGAAGCGTGGGCCGGCAATCCGCTCATGGACCAGGAGCGCCGCGATTTCTACGAATACAATGCCGCGCTGATGGAACCATGGGATGGCCCGGCGGCGATTGCCTTCACCAACGGCCGGCAGATTGGCGCCACGCTCGACCGCAACGGCCTGCGCCCGGCACGCTATATCGTCACCCGCGACGACCGCATTATCATGGCTTCAGAAGTCGGCGTCCTTCCCATCCCGGAAGCCGAGATCGTCACCAAGTGGCGGCTGCAGCCGGGCAAGATGCTGTTGGTCGACATCGAGGAAGGCCGCCTCATTCCCGATGAGGAGCTGAAATCGACCCTGGCGAAGAGCCATCCGTATGGCGAATGGCTCAAGCGCACGCAGATCGTGCTTGAGGATTTGCCGGCGTCCGCCGAAGCGGCGCCGATCTCCAACCATTCGCTGCTCGATCGCCAGCAGGCATTCGGCTACACCCAGGAGGATCTGAAAATCCTGATGACGCCGATGGCGACGACCGGCGAAGAGGCCATCGGCTCCATGGGTAACGATACGCCGATCTCGGCGCTGTCGGAGAAGCCGAAGCTATTGTTCACCTACTTCAAGCAGAACTTCGCCCAGGTGACCAATCCGCCGATCGACCCGATCCGCGAAGAGCTGGTGATGAGCCTTGTCTCGATCATCGGGCCGCGGCCGAACCTGTTCGACCTCGAGGGCGCCTCGAAAACCAAGCGGCTCGAGGTGCACCAGCCGATTCTAACTAACGCTAATCTGGAGAAGATCCGCGCCATCTCCGAGGTCGCCGAATCGCACTTCAAGTCGCTTACGCTCGATGCGACCTGGCCGGCCGAGGCCGGCGTTGCCGGCATGGAAGCGGCAATCGATGCGCTGTGCAGCCAAGCCGAAGCCGCGGTGCGCGACGGCATTAACATCATCATCCTCTCCGACCGCCGCGCCGGCGCCGACCGCATCCCGATCCCGTCGCTGCTCGCCTGCGCCGCCGTGCATCATCACCTGATCCGCGAGGGCTTGCGCACCTCCGTCGGGCTTGTGGTCGAATCCGGCGAGCCACGCGAGGTGCACCATTTCGCCTGTCTTGCCGGCTACGGCGCCGAGGCGATCAATCCTTATCTCGCCTTCGAGACGCTGGTGGCGATGAAGGATGAGCTGCCGCAGAAGCTCGACGAGAAGGAGATCCTCAAGCGCTACATCAAGTCGATCGACAAGGGACTGCTCAAGGTGATGTCGAAGATGGGCATCTCCACCTATCAGTCCTATTGCGGCGCGCAGATTTTCGACGCGGTCGGGCTCAAGTCCGAATTCGTCGCCGAATATTTCACCGGCACCGCGACCCGCATCGAAGGCGTCGGCCTCGACGAGATCGCCGAAGAAGCGGTCCGCCGCCATCGCGACGCGTTTTCCGACGCGCCGGTCTATCGCGCCATGCTCGACGTCGGCGGCGATTATGCGGTGCGCGTGCGCGGCGAGGATCATGTCTGGAACGCGACAACGGTGGCGACGCTGCAGCACGCGGTGCGAGGAAACTCGTACGAGAAGTATCGCCAATACGCGGCGATCATCAACGAGCAGTCGCAGCATCTCTACACCATCCGCGGCCTGTTCCGCATCAAGCCGCCGGAAGAGGACGGCCGCATGCCGGTGCCGATTGAGGAGGTCGAGCCGGCGAAGGACATCGTCAAGCGCTTCTCCACCGGCGCCATGTCGTTCGGCTCGATCTCGCGCGAGGCCCACACCACGCTCGCCATCGCCATGAACCGGATCGGCGGCAAGTCCAATACCGGCGAGGGCGGCGAGGAATCCGACCGCTTCAAGCCGCTGCCGAACGGCAATTCCATGCGCTCGGCGATCAAGCAGGTAGCGTCGGGCCGCTTCGGCGTCACCGCCGAATATCTCGTCAACGCCGACATGATGCAGATCAAGATCGCGCAGGGCGCCAAGCCCGGCGAAGGCGGTCAATTGCCCGGCCACAAGGTCGACAAGACCATCGCCAAGGTGCGGCACTCGACGCCGGGCGTGGGCTTGATCTCGCCGCCGCCGCATCACGACATTTATTCGATCGAGGACTTGGCGCAGCTCATCTTCGATCTGAAAAACGTCAACCCCGACGGCGACGTTTCCGTCAAGCTCGTCTCCGAGGTCGGCGTCGGCACGGTCGCCGCCGGCGTCTCGAAGGCGCGCTCCGACCACGTCACCATTGCCGGCTTCGAGGGCGGCACCGGCGCCTCGCCGCTCACTTCGATCAAGCATGCCGGCTCGCCGTGGGAGATCGGACTCGCCGAGACCCACCAGACGCTGGTCGCCAACCGGCTGCGCGGGCGCATCGCCGTGCAGGTCGACGGCGGCATCCGCACCGGCCGCGATGTCGTCGTGGGTGCGCTGCTTGGCGCCGACGAATTCGGCTTCGCCACTGCCCCGCTGATCGCCGCCGGCTGCATCATGATGCGCAAGTGCCATCTCAACACCTGCCCGGTCGGCGTCGCCACCCAGGACCCGGTGCTGCGCAAGCGCTTCAAGGGCCAGCCCGAGCACGTCATCAATTTCTTCTTTTTCGTCGCCGAAGAGGTGCGCGAACTGATGGCGACGCTAGGCTACCGCACCTTCGACGAGATGATCGGCCAGATGCAGATGCTCGACGTGCGCGATCTGGTCGACCATTGGAAGGCGCGCGGGCTCGACTTCTCCCGGCTGTTCACCAAGCCGGACGCGCCGGCCGGCGTCGCCATCTACAATTGCGAGCAACAGGATCACAAGATCCACGACGTCGTCGACCGCAAGCTGATCGCGCAGTCGCAAGCCGCGCTCGAGCGCGGCGCGCCGGTGCGAATAAGCTTGCCGATCAGGAACACCGACCGCACCACCGGCGCCATGCTCTCCGGCGAGATCGCCAAGCGCTATGGCCACGACGGACTGCCGCACGACACCATCGTGGTCCGCTTCAAGGGCACCGCCGGACAAAGCTTCGGCGCGTTCCTCGCGCGCGGCGTGACCTTCGAACTCGAGGGCGACGCCAACGACTATGTCGGCAAGGGGCTTTCCGGGGGCCGCATCGTGGTGCGGCCGCCGGCGGAGTCCGCGATCGTGCCGGAAGCAATCGATCATCATCGGCAACACCGTGCTTTACGGCGCCATCGAAGGCGAGTGCTATTTCCGCGGCGTCGCCGGCGAGCGCTTCGCCGTGCGCAATTCCGGCGCGATCGCGGTGATCGAAGGCGCCGGCGATCATTGCTGCGAATACATGACCGGCGGCGTCGTGGTCGTGCTCGGCCGCACCGGGCGCAATTTCGCCGCCGGCATGTCGGGCGGCATCGCCTATGTGCTCGACGAGGATGGCACCTTCGCCTCGCGCTGCAATCTCGCCATGGTCGAGCTCGAGCCGATGCCGGCCGAGGAAGAGATCAACGCGCGCATTTACCACCACGCCCGCGATCTCGAAGCGCACGGGCTGGTCGAAGTCATGGCGGACATGAGCCAGTTCGACGCGGCGCGGCTGCATCTTCTGATCGCGCGTCACGCGCGCTTCACCCACTCGACTGTTGCGAGCCAAAATCCTCGGCGAATGGTCGACTTGGTATCCGAAGTTCCGTAAGGTGATGCCGGTCGAGTACCGTCGCGCTCTCAACGAGCTCAAGGCGCAGGCTGCAGCCATGCAGGCGGCGGAATAGGGCGCGCAGTAGAGAGCGAAGTGGGCAAGGTCACCGGTTTTCTCGAATACGAACGCGAAGACCGCGACTACGAGCCGGTCGAAGAGCGCATCCGCCATTGGCGCGAATTCGTCCTGCCGCTGCCGGAGGCGGATTATCGCACCCAGGCCGCGCGCTGCATGAATTGCGGCGTGCCCTATTGCAGGGCACCGGCTCGCTCACGCCCGGGACGCCCGGCTGCCCGGTCAACAACCAGATCCCCGACTGGAACGACCTCGTCTACGCCGGCAACTGGGAGGAGGCCGCGCGCAACCTGCATTCGACCAACAATTTTCCGGAAGTCACCGGCCGGGTCTGCCCGGCGCCGTGCGAAGCTTCCTGCACGCTCAACATCGACGAGAACCCGGTCACCATCAAATCGATCGAATGCGCGATCGCCGACCGCGCCATCGCCCAAGGCCTCAAGCCCGAGCCGCCGGCGGAAAAAACCGGCAAGAAAGTCGCGGTCGTCGGCTCCGGACCGGCGGGGCTTGCCTGCGCGCAGCAGCTCGCGCGCGCCGGCCATTCCGTTCACGTCTACGAAAAGCTCGCCAAGGCCGGCGGGCTTTTGCGCTACGGCATTCCCGACTTCAAGATGGAAAAGCATCACGTCGACCGCCGCGTCGCGCAGATGCAGGCCGAAGGCGTCGTGTTCCATTACGGCGCCCATGTCGGCGTCAATCTCGCGGCCGAGAAGCTCCTCGAAGATTACGACGCCGTCGTGCTCACCGGCGGCGCCGAGAAGCCGCGCGACCTGCCGGTTCCCGGCCGCGAGCTCAACGGCATCCATTTCGCCATGGAATTCCTGCCGCAGCAGAACCGGCGCGTCAGCGGCGAAGCCGGCCGACGGACGGCGAACCGATCCTCGCCGGCGGCAAGCACGTCGTCGTCATCGGCGGCGGCGATACCGGCTCCGACTGCATCGGCACCTCGATCCGCCAGGGCGCGCTGTCGGTCACCAATTTCGAAATTCTGCCGGCCGCCGCCGCTGCACGAGAACAAGGTGCTCACCTGGCCGAATTGGCCGCTGAAGCTGCGTACCTCGTCGAGCCACGAGGAAGGCGCCGAGCGCGATTTCGCCGTGATGACGACGCGGTTCTCCGGCGCCAGCGGGCACGTCAAGAAGCTCCACTGCGTGCACGTCGACGACAAGCTCAAGCCTGTTCCCGGCAGCGAATTCGAGATCGACGCCGAGCTCGTGCTGCTGGCGATGGGTTTCGTGCACCCGGTGCACGAGGGAATGATCAAGGACCTCAACCTTGCGCTCGATCGGCGCGGCAACGTGGCGGCCTCGACCGACGATTACCGCACCTCGATCGACAAGGTCTTCGCCGCCGGCGACATGCGCCGCGGCCAGTCGCTGGTGGTGTGGGCGATCCGCGAAGGCCGCCAGGCGGCGCACGCCGTCGACGAATATCTGATGGGTTCGTCGCCTGCTGCCGCAGGTGAAGGCCGGCGAATAGTCCCGGTCCGTCATCCTGAGATGCGACGCAAGGCGAGCCTCGTAGGGTGACGGACTAATTCATCACCGCGTATTTTCCACGGCGGGACCCGCCGGCACTGCCGGCCGTGGGGACGCACCGTCAAGGGTCGGTGAAGAGCGCGGTTTCGCCGGCCCGCCTTTGGCTACAGCCGGCGTCTTGGCGGCGCTCGATTTGTTGGTACCGCTTGTGTCGGTCTTGTTGGTCTCGTTTTTGCCGGCCGGGCCTTTGGGCGCGGGCGATGCGGCAGGCGCCGGCGTCATCGGCTCTGGCGCGGCATTCGCGGCGGCGCCGGCATTGGCATCGGCGCGCGGCCAGGAAAAATCGTCGGCGCGGCCGGCAGGCGCCGGGATGGCGTCGCCGCGGCTGAGCACGCGCGTCGCCAGCGGATCGGTTTCGTGCTGCGCGGGATGGCTGGCGGTGCCCGACAAGCTCGCCGCCCTCGCCGCCGGCGGTGGCATTGAGCGGAACGACCGGGCCGATGGCCGGCCGCGCATTTCCCTTGGCCGGCGATTGCTCCTCGGGCCCGGGCAACGCCACCGGCATCGACACGGTTCGCTCAGCACCCGGCGCAATTCGTGCTCGACATAATGCGCGAGCTTCTCCGCGCCGGCCTTGGTGAAATTGACGCCGTCATAGGTGCGCAGCCGGCGAATTTGTCCCTCGAAATCCGGCCCCTGCACCGCGTAGCGTCCCTGGTCGTCGACGAAGCCGTCCCAGATATCGACGTAAGTGATGCCGGCCTTGTCGGCGCGCGCGCGATAAAGCTCATCGAGATAGCTCATATCGCTCGTCGACTTGGTGCCGCGGATCGCCGGCATTCCCACCCACAGCACCGGCACGCCCTTGCTCTTCAGCGCCGCGATCATGTCGTCGATGCGCTTGGAATAAAGCTCGGCCCATTTGTCGGTGTGAAACTCGAAAATCTCGTTTTGTCCCGCCGCGCCTGCCTTGTGCGGCGTTTCGGCGGCGCTCGCGGCTGGCGCTGCCGGCTGTTCGTTGTCGGGCGGCGGCGTGTCGGAGGACGAGGAGGCCGCAGGCGCGGCGCCTTTGGCGGCCCTGCCCTTGCGCCGGCGTCGCGGCGCCTTTTGCCGGCGGCGCGTGCTCGCGCAGCGGCAGGCGGTCATTGACGCCGAGCATGACGACGATGGCGGCAGGCTTTTCCGTTGCCAGCACGTCCTTGACGGCCTGCGACCATTCCGGCGCGTCGAGGCGCGGCTCGTAGCGCACCAGCCCCGAATACGGCCGAATTTTCCGCACGATGCCGATTTCCGGCGTGTCGGCGAACGCCTCCTCAAGCCCGTAGCCGAGCCAATCGGCGAACGTGTCGCCAATCACCAGCACGGTGCGAGGTCGGCTGGGTCTCTACTTTGCGCGGCGGCGGCGGCTTGGTGGCTTCGGTCGCCTGCGGCGCCGGCCGCTGCTGATAGAACGGATTAAAGGGTTGCTGCTGCGGATACGGGTTGGGCTGGTAGTACCGGCGCTCGCCGAAAAACGGAAAGAATTCGCGAAACTGCACGAGCTCCGCGCGCGGCCGCTGCTCGAATGCCGCACGGCCATTGGCGAACTGCGCGCCAGCCGGCGCGGCGAGCGTCGCACTCGCCGCTGTGAGCGCGAGCACGATTGCAAGCCGCCGCTTGTTACCTGTTGCCATCAACGCGCCCAGTTTGGCCGAAACGAGCCTTTGTCTACGCCGTCAATATAAACGCTCGGCGGGCCGAATGGGCCGCGCCCGCGCAGATATTAGTGAAAAATGGTCAATCTGAGGATGATGGGAGCGTTGGCAGTGTCACGGCCTTTTCACCGTTCGTTCAGCGCCGGGGGCGCCTGTTCGAGCGCCGGTTCGTGGCCAAGCGCGAGCACGATGCCGGCGGCCAGGACCGCAAGCCCGGCGATGAGCAGCAGGCCGCCGGTGAAACTGCCGGTCGCATCCTTGATCCAGCCCATCGCATATGGACCGAAAAATCCGGACAGATTGCCGATCGAGTTGATGACGGCGATGCCGGCCGCTGCTGCTGTGCCGGACAAGAGCGCGGTCGGCAGCGTCCAGAACACCGGCAACGCCCCGAACACCCCGCAGGCGCCGAAGCTGAACGCGAGCATGGTCAGCACCGGATTGCCGGTCAGCGTCGAAGCGGCGATGCCGGCGGCGGCAATGATGAGCGCAATGGCCGCATGCGCCTTGCGCTCGACTTTGGCGTCCGAGTGGCGCCCGTACCAGACCATGAAGGCGGCGCCGACGGCGTAGGGAATGGCGGTGACCCAGCCGGTCATGGCGTTCGACAAGCCGAACGCCTTGACGATCTGCGGCAACCAGAAACCGACGCCGTAATTGCAGGCGACGAGGCCGAAATAGACCAGCGCCAACGCCAGCACGTGCGGATTGAACAGCGCCTGGACCACCGAGACACTGCGCACCGCCTCGCGCTGCCGGCGCTCGGCCTCGAGCCGCGCCGTCAGCCACGCGCTTTCGTCGCCGTCGAGCCACAGCGCATCGGCCGGCCGGTCGGTCAGATAGAAATAGGTGACAAGGCCGAGCAGTACCGCCGGCGCCGCCTCGATAATGAACAGCCATTGCCAGCCCTGCAGTCCGCCGACGCCGTCCATGCCGAGGATGATGCCGGAAATCGGCGAGCCGATCACAGACGACAGCGGGATCGCCGCCATGAACGCGCCGATGATGCGGCCGCGATAGATCGAGGGAAACCACAGCGTCAGATAAAAGATGATGCCGGGAAAGAATCCGGCCTCGGCGAAGCCGAGCAGCGCGCGCACGGTATAGAACGTGATCCCGTTGCCGAGCCCGGTGGCGGCGGCGATGTTGGGGATGAACGCCATCAGGCCGGAGAAAATCCCCCAGCTCACCATGATGCGCGCGATCCACTTTTGCGCGCCGAACCGGTCGAGGAACAGGTTCGACGGCAGCTCGAAAATGAAATAGGTGAGAAAGAAGATGCCGGCGCCGAAACCGAACATGGTCGCGGTCAAGCCGAGCGCCTTGTTCATGGTCAGCGCGGCAAAGCCGACATTCACCCGGTCGAGATAGGCGACGAAATAGCAGACCATGAGATACGGAATGAGCCGTGCCGAGATCTTTTTGATCGTGCGGGCTTCCACGTCCTCCACCTGCATTGCGTCCTCCCTCGCGTCTCTGTAACCGACCGGCTTGCAGCGCCGCGCTCAACGCCCTCGCGTCGGCGCGGCGCGTTATTTGATCGGACGATAAAACCGCCGGCGCAGGGAAAACCCGCGCGGCGTCAGCGCAATATGCGGGGGGCACGCCGGACGCGCCAGCGTGCCTCCTTTGATCGTCAGCCGTTTACGGCTTCATCGCGCCGGTTGCACTGGTGTACACCGCATAGAGCGAGCTCGACCCGCAGATGTACAGCCGATTGCGGAACATGCCGCCGAAGCACAGATTGGGGACGGTCTCCGGGATGTGGATCTTGCCGAGCAGTTCGCCGCCCGGCGTGTAGCAGCGCACACCATCCTCGTTCGGATCGCCCCAGCCCAACGAGCACCAGATGTTGCCGGCGGTGTCCGCGCGCATGCCGTCGGTGATGCTCGGCTTGGGCATTTCCGCGAACACTTTACCGTTCGACACCTTGCCGGAGTTGATATCGACGTCGAACACGCGGATGTGCGAGGGATTATTCGGGCCGTCGGTGAAGCCGGTGTCGATGACGTAGAGCTTTTTCTCGTCCGGCGAGAAGGTAATGCCGTTGGGCTCGACGAAGTCGTCGACCACCACCTTGATGTCGCCCGACTTCGGGTCGACCCGATACACGTTGTGCTTCTCCTGCTCGGGCGTGGCCTTCATCCCTTCGTAATTGCCGCCGATGCCGTAAACCGGATCGGTGAACCAGATCGAGCCGTTGGAGGCGACGACTACGTCGTTGGGTGAGTTCAGCTTCTTGCCGTTGTACGAGTCGGCGATGATGGTGATCGAGCCGTCGAGCTCGGTGCGGGTGACGCGGCGGCCGCCGTGCTCGCAGGTGATCAGCCGCCCTTCGCGGTCGATGGTGTTGCCATTCGAGTTCATCGACGGCTGGCGGAACACGCTGACGTGGCCGTCATCCTCGCAATAGCGCATGATGCGGTTGTTTGGGATGTCGCTGAACAGCAGATAGCGCCCGGCCGGGAAATACACTGGGCCTTCGGCCCAGCGGAATCCGGTGGCGACGCGTTCGACCGCCATGGTGCCGGCAAAAGCCGGAAAACCGCTGGCGCCGAACGCCCCTTGCGGCTTCACCAGCGACTCGACATGGGGATCGGGATAACGGCTGCCCGGCAATGGCCCAAGCGGCAGCGCCTCCCTTGCGTGCAGCGGAACGCCTGTCTCGCCGAGCGGTGGTACGGTAGTGGCGGCCGCGGCCTTTACGGTCCCGATGGTCGCGGCGGCAGCAGTAGCAGTCAAGAATGCACGTCTATGCATCGCTTCCTCCCGGTGAATGTCAGGTCGGGATGCGACGGACTAGACGCCGAGGTCATCCCGGACACTAGTTATGGTTCAACACGATCCGGCAGTGCGCGGATCGCCGTTTCGTAAGCAAGCCGTTCAGTCAGAAAACGTCAGGCAGTCATTGGAACGGTGCAACCTTAGCATGGGCCGCATCCGCCAGCCAGCGAACGATCGCGCAGCGAAGCCGCGCGGTGTCACAAGATCGACACGAGATGGTGCCAGCGTCCACCGCTGCGCGCAACCAAACGCGAACTTATTTGATCGCCTTTGCGATAAAGCGCGCGATCAGATTTTCCCGGATAAGCAGATCGCTATCACTTGCACGTCGGATGTCCGTTGACCTCGACCAGCGCCTTGCCGGGGGGGCACGCGGGCTTGCCGGCCGGAGCCGCCGGGCGCGGCGGAACAGGCAACGGCTTGGCCACGGCCTGCACCGGAACCGTCGGACGCACGGGCGGCGTCGCCGGTTTCACCGCAGCCGTTGTCGGCGGCGGCTTTCGCTCGATGTCTCGCGGTGGCAGCTTTTCTTCCGTGGTCACTGGCTTCGGCGGGATCGCAGCATTGAGCGGCGCCGGCTTTCCACCTGGCCGTTCCTCTCTGGGCAATGGCTTGGGCTCCATCGGATGCGGGCTGACCTCGACGGCACCCGGCCTGATGGCCGGGATCGTAGCGCCTGGAACCACTTCCCGCGCCGCGACAACGCCCTTGCCGGTGAATTCGCCGGGCCTGACGGTTGCGGCGATGGCCGGCCGGCCTCGATTTTCCGACGCGAGCAGAGCTTTGTTGGAACTCGCTCCCCGTTCATGCGCAAACTGCGCGGGAAGCGCGGCGACGTGCTGCTCATGCGCCACCGCCTCCTCTTCCGCTGTCGGCCGCACTGTAGTGCCACCGGCACCGCCGTTGAAACTGACCCTCGTCAGGCTTGCTTCAGCGGCAACGGGCTTCTCATAGACGCGGGCGACCGCAACGGCGCCGAGATTGTTGACGGCGCGGTTATAGGCGAACACGCCGTTCTCCCAACGGCCGCCTTCATAGCCGATGCCGATATAACCGAAGCCGTAATTGATGCCGCCGTAGAAACCGACATGCGGTCCCCAATAGCCGGCGTTCCACACATAGATGCCGTCGCGCCACCCCCAGTAGCCCGGCGTCCAGAACAATCCGGCGGCCGGCGGCAGCACCCAGGTTCCCGGCACCCAGAAATAGCCGTTCGGGCCGCTGGCCCAGTAGCCGGGAATCCACAGGTAGCCGGCCGCCGGAATCGGCGGCTGCTCGTACACCGGTATGTCGGGCGGCGGCGTGACATTGCTGATGCAAATGATCTGCGCCTGTGCCGCGAGCGGCGGCGCCAATGCGGCGAGGGACAGCGACAGCAAAAGCCACATTACGCTGCACAGGCGCCGCATGTTCATCTCCGAAACAAATAATGTGATCGGCGGCCACAGTCGCGGGCGAATGCCGCGACATTGAGGCGGCAATGCAACGACTATGCGCCGCGCGGTTCCAACACCAGGAACGTCGTCCGGAACTTTCGAGGTTACCCTCTAACCGGACATAGTGCGGAGATGGCAAAGGCGACCAAACTGACCCAACGGCCACATCGCCTTTGACGTTCGCGGATGTTTGTTGTCCGCTCAATGTTCGATCAGGATGCTGGCTCAGGGTCCGGGTGTGCTAATTCGTCAATCATCTTGCAAGTTGACAGCTTCTGGTGGTCCCTCACTATCTACAGATTGTCCAGTTTTACGATTTATCTGTATGCTCCAAACCCGGGGCGTCTTCACTCACAAGATGACCAGGCGATATTTGCCGATCATCGCCATCCGGGACCGTTGCTGACTGGGCCTTTGTCATCAGCGTTTGCTCGGCCGCCATCGCGCTGGCGGGGTAGTAATCTTCGCTGCCGCGGCGGCGATTTATATCTTCAGGAAGTGCCCTGCGCCGTTGCATCGCCGGCGGCGGTGGCCTTGCCTTTGAGAATCCATTCGAACCCGACGGCGATCATGGCGCCGATGATCGGACCGGCAATATAGATCCAGGTCGTGCTCAGATCGCCGCGAACCAGATCGGGGGCGAACGAGCGGACGGGATTCATCGAGGCGCCGCTGATCGGCGCCGCCCAAAGCCCCGCCAGTGCAATATAACCGCCCACGGCAAGGGCACCGTTGGAGCCGATGTTCCGCGCGCCGGACGCGGTGCCGAGAATGGTGCTGACCAGGCCGAGCGTCAGCAGCACTTCCATGATGAGCGCCCTGAAATCGCTGATCCCTGAACCGGGAACGGTCGCGCCAAGGAGCCCGACGGCACCGAACATCACCCATAGGAAACACGCCGCGGCGACGCCGCCGACGACCTGCGCGATGATATAGCCTGGCACCCGCCGCCACGGAAAATTACGACGGACGGCGAATGCCAAGGTGACCGCCGGATTGAGATGCGCGCCGCCGATAGCACCCATGAAGTAAATGATGGCCATGACCATCAGGCCCGGCGCGACGACTTGCATGCTCAGCGTGATCGCGCCGCCGCTCCGCGCGCCGACAACATCGGCGCCGGCCGCCACTACCACGAGCAAAAACGTCCCCCAGGCTTCCGAGAACAGGCGCCGCCATTCATGCGCGGGTTCCAAGAAGTCCGGCGGAGCGGTTGCATGCAGCATCAGCCGCTCAAGCGGCGAGCCGACCGGCGTCATGATCCATCCCCGTGTTCAAACAATTTTGCAGGGGATCATGGCATCTTCGTCGACTTTGTAAACCGCGCAGAGCCGGTGATAACCGTCGGCGATAATCAGCCTGCCGTTCGTTTGGTTCCTATACAACAACACCGGCGACAGCTTTTCCCCGCGGGCTATCCGCGCGCTGTCTTTTTCCACGTGGCTGTTGCTGACCCCGAGCAATGACAATCCGGACGCTCTGAAAATATCCTTCGCCGCGAATGCCGTCATCTCGGCCTTTTTCAGTTGCTCGGCTGCGAGCCTCGGCTGCCGCATGGTCAAGCGTCAATCTGAGATATGACGCCGCCGCCGGATAGTCATGCTTTTGCGGTTTATCGAGCCATTTGATTTTCATCGTCGGCATGTGTTCGAACCGAGTTCCAATGATCTTAAAGCTCTTCTGTCGTCTCAATGCGAGAGGTGGGCCTGCCAGTAGGCATCCACCTTGCGGCCTTGCACCCTAATGCCGTCGCTCGAAAATGGGTTCGCCCGCGGTGCGGCGTCCAAGGCGCCCTTGCTGGCCTCGAGCACGAGCAGGGTGGCGTTCGGTGTGATCTTGAAGTCTTCCAGGGGCACCGGGACGTTTTTATCGTCGATTCCAATATTCTTGTCCGGGGCGATCACCAGGTAGACGATCTTGTCCGTCTGTGGACTCCGCACCAAGTCTACGACGCTGCCGAGCAATTCGTCCCGGGGATTGCGCACTTCCGTGCCGAGGAGCTCTTCGAAGCGCATCGGGGCGTCCTTGCCGGTCAACGGCCGCGCCGAAGCGATCTGCTGCCGCCGCCAAGCCGGCACGTCCGCACCCGGAGCCGGATTGGCAGCGGAGACGTTGTTCGCGCCGGCCGGTGGGTTCGCCGCACCGGCGTCAGCCGCGAGGGCCTGGGTGGCAAGACTAACAGACGGGCCGGCACAAACGCCAAGCCAAATAGCAGCCGCGATGGAGCCAGCGAATGTTCGTTTCATCTGTGTCCTCCTGGTTGCCTTCTTGACGCGGCAGTCAACTCGCATGGCGGTTTAATAGCCAATGAGCTTGATAACCGCGCGGAACGCAACGCCAGCGATCACTGGCATAGTGGTCGACCGGCCAGTTGGTTCCCTCGGCACCCAAAATGACCTCAGCGCGCCCTGCGCCGCATCCATCCAGGCCGGTCCTAGACGGGTCGGCCGCGCGATACGCTTCCGCGCTTTCAGCTGCCTGCAGGAGCGCGGTGCGAGGCCAGCGGTCCGATTCTAACATTCGCATCCCGGTTCAGCAGGCGCTCATGCAAAATGTCAGGATCAAAGGACCACTAGCAACAATAAGTTCTAGTGGAGCTTAAGGTCGACACCGGTTATGTGATGGTCGCGATCCGCGCCCTGGTCCACCCGAACGATCCGAAGGACCTCGGCCCGCCCGGCGCCGGCTGCCTACCCGCGATTGAGCGGCCGGTCACTCATACATTGATATGAGCCCTTCCGCCGAAGGTTGGATGGTCAAGTACGCGATTTGGCCTGAAGTTGGTGGCGCAAGAAGGCTGTCCTGCGTAACTCCGGCGGTTCCAAAGCTCTGCGCGAAAGCCACGGCGCACCGCGGACAAACCGCGCCTTGGCTGGCTCGATGCGATTTAACGAAGCCAAGGGGATTAACGTGCGTGCGTGGCTGAGCTCTAAAGTCATCAACAAGGACCGGCGTGAACTTACGAGCGCCTCCGCGATTGGTATCGCCGCAGCCGCCATTGCTCTCGCGCTCGGCGTCTTTGGCGGCAGCGCTATTTCCGCGCAGGACAAATACACTGTGCAAGTGCCGGGCGGGCTCGCGTTCTCCGAGTTCAGGGGATTTGAAAGCTGGCAGGCCGTCGCCGTCAGTCACGCGGGAAGGATCGCGATAATCCTCGCCAATCCCGAGATGATCGGCGCCTACCAGGCCGGCATTCCCGCCAACGGCAAGCCTGTTCCCGACGGCGCCAGGTTGGCGAAGATCCATTGGATCCCGAAACAAAGCGCGACGGCGCCCTCTCCGACGACCGTGCCGGACACTCTGCATGACGTCGACTTCATGGTGAAGGACAGCAAGAGATTCCCGGACAGCGGCGGCTGGGGATATGCTGAGTTCGAGTATGACCCCGCCTCCGACACGTTCAGGCCCGGCAACTTATCCGACCAGCCGCCGCAGGCGAACGATGCCAAGTGCGGGTTCGCGTGCCACACGATCGTAAAGTCAAGAGATTACGTTTTTACGGAGTACGGGAAGCGGTGAACGGGAAATGGGCGGCTACACCAACAGGATTGTCGTTATCACTGGCGGCACAAGCGGAAGCGGTCTCGCCTCTGCACGACAGTTCATCAAGGAGGGCACCACGGTCGTCGTGATCGGGCGGAGTTCGCAGTCCGTCGGCGCCGCTCAACAAGAGATCGGCGCGAATGGCGTCGCGATCGCGGCCGACGCTACCGAAGTTGATTTGCAAATATCACGGCGGAGAAATGACCATGACGAAAATTTTATCCTCGGTGATTTTGACTATTGCGGTCGCGCTCACCGTCTTGGGCGGCAGGGCGATTTCCGCGCAGGACAAATACACTCTGCAAGTGCCGGGCGGGCTGGCGTTCTCTGAGTTCAGGGGATACGAAAACTGGCCCGTAATTGCGGTCAGTGAGAACGGAGGCAAGATCGCTGTGATCGTGGGGAACTCCGTAGTGATCGACGCCTTTAAGGACGGCACGCCCGGCAACGGCAAGCCTTTCCCAGACGGCGCCAAGATGGCGAAAATCCATTGGACCCCGAAAAAACAAGAGGCGTACCCCGGTGAGCCAACGGTGCCAGGGACCCAGCATGACGTTGATTTTATGGTGAAGGACGGCAAGAGGTTCGCGGACAGCGGCGGATGGGGCTATGGCGAGTTCGAGTACGATACCGCGTCCGATACGTTCAGACCCGGCACTTTAGATGACGAGCCGCCGCAGGCGAACGATGCCAAGTGCGGGTTCGCGTGCCACACGATAGTAAAGGCAAAAGATTACGTTTTCACGGAGTACGGACATCGGTGAACGGCGGACAGGATTGTCCTCATCCGCCCGATGCTTCCGCCACCACAGGTGTTGGTCCGGGCGAAGCGAAGCCTGACGGGAGTCGATCATGAATAACGGCGGCAACGATTGCCAACGCTTCTCACGCCGCGCGGCGCTCTCCGGCGCCGCGCTTGCACTCGGCGCGGCGGCAATCGCTACGGCGGTCACGCGCGCCGACGCCCAGCAAAAGATCGCACAGGACGTCGCGAAATATCAGGGTACGCCGAAGGGCAACCAGCGCTGCGACGGCTGCATCAATTTCCAACCGCCGAACGCTTGCAAATTCGTCCAAGGCGACATCAGCCCGAGCGGCTGGTGCCAGCTGTTTGCCCCGAAGACCTAATCGTAGTCGTCAAAGGAGACCAAGACACGGTCTTGGGTCTGTCGCGCAAGATAGTCTATCGCGCAAGATCCAAACGGATATTTCAAGGCGACGACTTATCCGCGGCTTTCTTAATCGCAAATGCCGCCGCTTTGGTGGAGGCCTCGCTGATATCCCTTGCCTGCTTCCCAAAGGATTCGAGTTGCGTTTGCATGAATTCGGTTTGAATCCGAACCAGGTCTTGAAAATCCTTCGCTTGGGAGAGTTTCTGCACAAGTGCGAAAGATGCAGCGATGTTCTCCTGGACGAAACCCATCATTTTTTTACTGAGATCCGTGTCAAGCCAGGGCGAGGCTGACATGCTTTTTTGCAGCCAGCCAAAATACTGCTCCGCTGCACCTTCCATACTCTGCTTCATAACAGTGCTCATTTCCTCAACAGGTGTCTGGTCTTTTGCCATGGCTATGTCCTCGGCATATGTATAAATGATCGGACTGTGAAAGATATAACGACGCTCATCAAGCTTCGGTTCATTGATAAAAGTCAATGCTTGGCGCGGTGTCGCGCAGCTTCCGTAAGGCGAAGTCCTCGTCGGCCGCAGTGCAGCGCGAGCGAAGTTGGGGCGCGACGATTGCTGCATCGCGGCGACATTGCCCCGCCCGAACGGGTGTGACAGTGTCAGCTCGGGAAAATCAGGCACGTGGTCGTGCCGTGCGCGAGCAACCGGCCCTTGGCGTCGGTGACGCGGCCTTCTGCCGTGCCGACACGACGGCCGCAATTGAGGACTTTGCCCTCGCCCCTGATCTGGCCCGTCTCTAGCGTGATAGCGCGAACGAGCGAAATCTTGAACTCGAGCGTCGTACTGCCGATGCCTTGTTCGAGCATCGATTGGATGGCCAGACCCATGCAGCTGTCGAGAAGTGTAGCCGTGAGGCCGCCATGCACCGTACCCCATGGATTGAGGTGAGCGCCTGTTGGATTCAGCGTGATGGCCACGCGACCACTTTCGGCCTCCACCACGTCATAGCCCAAGGTCTGGGCGAACGTGTTGAGCGGCAGCGCTCCGCTGGCAAGGCCCTTGACGAACTCCAGCCCGCTCATCGCCTTCTGTCGCTCGGGACTGACCGTCCCGTAGGTCCTGGTAGCCATGTTTTGCCTTCGGGTGCTCTTCGCTTTGACAAGGCTGAGGACACCTAACGGTTAGGTGGCAGCGAGAGCCACCCGAAATCTGCTTGCAGGCCGCGGGCCTTTATCTGCTTGTGGCCGGAAACGCCAATTTCGCAGGGGGCATCACGTCGCTAGGTCTTGTCCCGGTCCCTGGCGATCCACAGCGTGAGGACCCAGGCCGTAGATGCCCGCTAACAGAAAGAGCTTGATCGAACAGCGAAAGCCAGCAAATGCGTCTAGATGTTTTCACGCGCGACCCAGCCGGCGCGCCATTTCAACCCGGGCGCCATAATTGCGCTGAGGTAATCCGTGGTCGGCCACTGCTGCGGCATGCAGTTGTTGGGACCGGTTTGGGTCAGACCCTTTTTGCCGAGCACGACCTCACTCCAGTCGTGAAGATCAGTGAGCACTGCATCGCGATGCTCGCGCAAGAAGGATTCCTGGCCAAGTTTCAACAGCGTCACCAAAAGTGCCGACTGATCGGTGTCGTGTGGGAACTTCGCGGCAAGGAACCGCGCCTTCATCTCCGCTATGACTCCGTCATCCGCTTCTCCGATTCGGCAAATTGCGAGCACCGGCAAGCTTTTCAAGTAACCCTTCATTTTCTCAGTCATGAAATCGCGCCGGTAGAAAGCGAGACTCTCTGGTCCGACATCGGCGGCGCGAACGTAGAGCACCGGCATCCGCTCCCAGGGTTTTTCGGTCCGCTGGATGATGGTGAACGCAGGCCCGGCAATGCGCGCGAACGCATCGCGAGGCAGAGCGGACAGTCCGCCCGCAAGCGCGCGAATCTGGTCATCGCGGTAGGCGACCCCGTTGGGCGAGACCTCGCTCAGTTCGGCGAGGCGTTTGACCATGCCCTCCCCGAGAGGCGCGAGCCGGGTCGGGTTTTGCGCCACCGAGTGGGCCATGTTGACGGGAGGTTTCGGGTTGCCGCCCGCGATGATGTCCTCGAGCACGCGGAAAACCTCGTCCTCCACGCGCTGAGGCTCTTCCGCAACGCGTGCCAATGCGGCGTCGTTCTCAGCGAAGCCCTGGAAATGCGCGAGGTCTTCCGCAGTGTATTTCGGAATACCGAGGACAACGCTCAGCGGGCTATCGTAGCGCGCGCGATCGATGCCAGCGGGCACCACATCGAGCGTCATATAGGTGGTGAGGAAGTCGGCGCCGCATTCCCATGCCGGCTTGCTGCTGACGAGCCCGCAACCGATGAACAGTTTTGGCAACCTGGGCAGCTGCCAGACCGAAGCGCTGCGGTAGGAGGTAACGATCTGGCCGTCCACGGCAAAGTCGGTTGAATATTCGCTGATGCTCCACTTGTGTTTCTGAATTTCTGCGTCGCCTCGCGTCGTCGCGACAATCGGTTTGTGCTCCGGCATTTCGGGAATGCGCAGTTCGCAAACCGCATGCTGGAGCTCATCTCCAAAAAACACGCCCAAAGTCACGATGCGGCCCTGGCTATCCCTGGGAATTTTGCATTGATCGCGCCGGATCAGGCGAAAGGCCAAATAACCTTCCGGCTTGAAACCGGAAGCGGGCTGATAGGCAACCGCAATGGCATGCTGGGAGACGAACTCGCTCGCCTCCTTCGTCACCACCGATCGCATGTTGGGATCGAATGGGAGGACCTTGCCGGCATTGGCGGCCCGCAGCTCCGCCGACTTCTCGGCGATCTGGGATGCCTGGTGCCCCAGCAAGGCGTAGTAGCCGCCATAGGCGGCAATGGGAATCGCCATCAGTACCCGCGGCGCCCGCCCGGCGAGAGCTTCCACAAACAGCGCGATCAGAAAGACGTGCAGCGCCAGCCCGGCGATCAACGCGCCCCTGATGAACATGAGATATGCGCCGGGAAAAGGGGAGACCTGCAGCACCACGAGCGCCGCAAAGACAACGAAAGCCCAGAAAGATGCGAGGCGGATCAGACGGCGCATGAGAAATTCGCTATCGTGAACCGTCAGAGCTTAGCTCAACGATTCATAATGTCTCGTTTATGTGTACGACGAAAGCTTTCGGTCATCGTTGACGGCTCACTTAACCTGACAGGTCTACAAAGATCGCGGTGCACGCGGAGACTCGTCGTTGGAACGCCTGCTTCGGTCGGGATTTCTCATCATACTCTGCTACGGCCTCGCCGCCGTCTGCGCAGTTGGATTGCAACTCGTGCCCTACTTGGGATGGGTCGTCCTGGCCGCGTGGGGTCCCCTCTGGGTCGGTTATCTCGTCCATCTTATGATGTTGCATCTCGGCGGCAGTGCCACCGCCGGCATGCTTTCGCGGGCATGGCTCATCTTACCGATTGCCTACTACGGTGGCGGCTTCGCGCTGCATTCGGTGTCGTTAAATCGCGCGCATGCGGAGGCTGATGCCATTGAGCTGTCCGCGCAGCAGGCAGCTGTCAAAGTCGATCAGCCGTTTTCCTTTCTGAATGAGGCGGGGGCCGGAGGCGGCGAGCTGTTAAAGCACTACCGGGTCGATCGCGCGTTCCTCAAGCAGGGCCAGGGGCGCATCACAACGCAATATTTCGCGCGCGGTGAAGCATGCGACGACGGGATAAGAAACGGAAGATCCGCCCCGCGCAGGCAGCCTGCTTTGCTGTTCAATCTGTTTGACGGCGATCACGACACAGACAAGACGCGCCAATGCATTCTCTCGCAGGACGACCTGCCCGCGCGTTGGCGGTACCGCATTGAAAGGCGCGAGCTTCCGAGAGGCGATGTCATCAACGCGCGGTTTGGTTGGCGTTATTCGGCCATCGACGAAACCACCGGCGCGGCCATTGTCACAGTCGAGACCGGGACAATCGGCACGCTGCCGCTGGTGCAGACCATCATTGTAGTTTGTTGGCTCTACAGCGGGCCGCTGAAATGTGATTTTAGCCTGGAGCGAGGCTCGACGCTCATCCCGATCGGGTACAAGCTTCCGCCTCGGGGCTATTCGCCGCTCATTGAACTGGACGAGCCCGATACCTGGGAAATCGGAATTCTGGCGCGAGCGCTGTCACTTGAGCCGCGAACCCGAGCGGATTAAGCCGTGCCGGCTTCTGACCCAAGGTTTGCATCAGCGCTGCACAGTGCGCCCCTCGCCGCTTTCGACAGATATACCGGAAACTTCAAGGGCCAGGAGGCCGACGTGATCTCAACGGCGATTTCAGCGGTCAGCAGAACCGATAACGCAACCCGACTGAAAGACAGTCTCAAGCCCCGGCGTGAACGCCGGGGCATTTGTTTGAGTTCAGAGCGGCCGGTGCATTCTGCCGAGAAACCAGCCGACGCCCACCGCGACCAGGGCGGCCGTATAGGGCTGCGTCTCGATCGTATGTCTGAGCCACTTTTCCAATGACGCCGCCGAATCGCGGGCAGTGCCAGCAGCGTCTGCAGCGCTGTCCCGGGCCTGGCCGTATAAGTCCTGTACGGCTCCGGCGGCTTGGTTTGCGATCCCTTCGGCCCGCATCCTGGTGTCGCCGGTCACACGGCCGAAGCCTTCTTCCACTTTGCCGCCCACGTTCTTGGCGGTGCCTGCGAGGCGATTTTCATCCATGGCAAATCCTCGGGTTTGACTGTTGCTGTCCGACGGAACCTCCTGGAATGCGGAAAGGTTCCCCCCGGCGTAGAGATGTGAGGCAGCGAAAGCCGGCGTAGACTGCGCCCACGCTCGGACGTTGCTGTCGAAAAGGAACCTAACGTTCAGATAGGCACTTGGTTACTCGCACTGCACAGCGCGCACATGAGTACCAAAACAGCTAGTCGACCTAACGAACTATGCGCGCATCGGCTGAAGCCCCCCTTTCAACCTCACCAATGGGTGCTCCTTGCTCAATCCATGGCTCGCGTTGACCTTTCAGGCTATGCAGCTTGGTTTCGACGCCCAGAATGTCATTGCTCTTCGCATGATGCGATTTGCAGGGGGCGGCGCTCGCGGACACAGTGAAGCTCGCCGGATGTTCACAGAAAGGATCGCGGCAGGCGTCGAAGCTCAAGCCACGGCGGTTTCGGGCGTCGTTACGGGTGACAGCGATGCAGTTGTTGCCGGAAAAATCATTCGGGTCTTGCGGAAACGGGTTCGCGCGAATAAACGCCGATTGTCTCGCAGGCGATAAACATGCTTCGTGCCTGACTCGCCCTAACGCGGCAACACGAGGCGCAGATCGCGTTCTTGGCCCGATGCGGACTGTGGTGCAGTTCCGGGTTTTTGGGCGCAGACGGTTTGTCTTGCTGTCACTTGAGCCGCGAACGCGAGCGGATCAAGTCGCACCGGGGCTATGACCCTATCGGCTCAATTTCGCGAGCGTTAGCGGCCAACCGCCGCGCGCGGCGCGGAGTCGGCCAATGGATCGGTCCAGGCGTCGTAGCCGTAGACCCAATCCGGATCAGTCTGATCGCGAAGCCATGTGTTGGTCCGCGAACTGAGTTGGACCCGCGAGGTGCGCGGCAGGCGAGTCGAACTCGAAACGGCGAAAGGCGTCCGCCACTCCCGACCGATCAACGCCGTCGAGGCAGCGCGACAGCACGGCTGCGTCCTCGAAAGCCATGGCCGCGCCCTGCGCCATATAAGGCGTCATGGGGTGGCAGGCATCGCCCAATAGCGTGACGTTACCTTCCGACCAGCGTGGCAGGGGATCATGATCGACCAGCGGTCTTTTGTGAACGGCGGGACACGAATCGAGCACGTGCTGAACCTGCGGGTGGAAACCAGCGAAGGCAGCGCGCAACACGTTCACGTCGCCCGTGGCGGACCACGATTTCGAGCGCGAAGCCGGGTTCGGGCTGACTTGTCACGAAATAGACTTCGCTGCGGTCAGGCTTGACGTAATAGATGACGATGTGGCGATCCGGTCCCCACCATTTGGTGCAATCATCGATGCGGTATCCGTTCAGGAGCGTTGCCGGGTATACGGTGCGGTAGGCGATGCGGCCGGTAAAAGCCGGCGTATCTCCGCCAAACAGCGTGTCTCTGACGACCGAGTGAACGCCGTCGGCGCCAACGACGGCATCGGCGTCGGCGCTGACGCCATTGGCGAAATCGAGCCGGATGCTGCCGTCAGCGCGCTGTTCGAACGAGACGAGCTGATGATCGAGCCGCAGCACGCTGTCAGGCACGACGCTGGCCAGCGCGGCATGGAGATCGCCGCGGTGCGCCAGCAGGTAAGGTGCGCCATAACGCGTCTCGGCGGTTTCGCCAAAGATCATGTCAAAGCGAATCTCGCCGGTGTCGAAGTTCCTGTTGTTCCAGGAGCGGGGATAGAAGGCGGCCGCGCGCAGAATAGGCTCAAGTCCAAAGCTGCGCAGAACTTTCATTGCGTTAAAGCTGATTTGAATGCCGGCTCCGACACGGGCGAAGGCCTTAGCCTGCTCATAGACGGTAACGTCGATGCCGACCCGCCGCAGCGCAGCTGCGGTCGCAAGACCGCCCATTCCGGCGCCGATGATCGCAACGGAAAGCCTTTTCACGTGCGCATTCCTTGATGTGAGGATGGTTTTGCCAGAGGGATCGAAAACCGCCGCAACGTTCTATCTCGCTTGTTCCGTTTGCGCCGGGACCTTGACGGCCGCGAACTTCTCGAATTCGACATTGTAGAGTTGGCCATCGACCCTTTCGACCCGACGAATATACACGTCCTGAATCATCTCGCGGGTTTCCGGATCGATCGAGACCGGCCCGCGCGGGCTTTCCCAGGCCATACCTTTCATAGCGGCGATCAAGGCATCCCCGTTAGTATCGCCGCCGGTCTTGCCTATCGCCGCGTAGATCAGGTGCAGGGCGTCGTAAACGGCCACGCCGACATGGTCCGGGCGGATACCATTGCCGGCACTCTTGAAGTCCTGCCACGAAGGCCTTGTTCATCGCTGACTGGTGCGCGGCGGAATATTGCATCGCTGTGGTGACGCCGAGCATCGCATCGCCGGCCTGGTTCAAAACGGCGTCGTCGGTGATGTCGCCGACGCCGATCAGCTTGATACCGGACTTGTTCAGACCCCGCTCGGCATATTGCCGCATCAGCGCCGCCGCCAGCCCGCCCGGCACCCACACGAACAGCGCATCCGGCTTGGCGTCGCGGGCGCGCTGCAGATAAGGGGCGTAGTCCGGATTTTGCAACGGGACGCGCACCGCCTCCACGATCTCCCCACCGTCAGCCTTGAATTCGTCGATGAACGCCTTCTCGGCATCCAGGCCGGGGGAATAATCGGACACCAGGGTGACCACCCGCTTGATGCCGTTTTTTGCCGCCCATTGGGCCATCGGGATGGTGACCTGGCTCTGCGCGTACATGGTGCGCACGATGTAGGGCGAACGCGAAGTGATGACCGAAGCTACAGCGCCCACGACGATCTCGGGAATTTTCGCCTCGGTAGCCACCGGCGCCACCGCAAGCGCGGTCGGGGTCGGGTTGTAGCCCATCAGCACCGCGACCTTGTCATTGACGATGGACTCCAGCGCGATGCGCTTCGCCTGATCCGCCACCCCGCCGTCATCGCGGATCATGAGTTGGACCTGGCGGCCAGCGACTGTCGTGTTGTTCTGCTCTGTGAACAGTTTCGCGGCGGCGATCATCTGCTTGCCGTTCTCGGCGAACGGTCCGGTCAAGGGCGCCGACAATCCGATCTTGATCGCATCCTGGGCGCCAACTGCGGCGCCAGTGATCGCCCAGAAGACACCGCCGGCGATGGTCACGATGGCAACCACAGGCAGCCGTCTTCCGAACTTCTCAAATGTGAGGTGGAGCATCGCGGCGTCTCCTCCTGTCTGTCACTCGAAATCCAATAATGAGGGGCGCGGACAAGTTCGCAAGTGGATAGAACCGAGGGATTGTCGGAAGTGGGATGCCCCCAGGCAACCAAGGTGCTTATGGCGGCGATCGGTTTCAGCCGGGTATTGAGAGCTGTCGAACAAAGCTAAACCCGTTTCCGACGCGCGGAAAGGGTCACGCGATGTCCGTTCCTGCGCCCCCGATGCGGACTTGCCACGGTGTCCGCGTCTCGTTGCTCGAATGTGCAAAAAGGGCATCGCTCAAACAGCGTCGATCGGTTGAGCCGGGGCCGATTTTCGGCGCATTAATCGGGGCCGCGACATTGCGCACGGGCATCTTGCGCCGCGCCGGGCGTTCCGATTGGGTTTTGCCTGCCAAGCTCGAAGCGATCGAATGCCGCTACCTTAATAACTTTGCACAGCGGTAGCGAAACCAATAGACTTAGGTTTTCGGTCGAAGATCGGATTAGCCGATCCGCCCAAAAAGCCGGGCGCCTATTGGGGGGCGAACATGGGGCATCTTGCATTCCGAAAATTCGTGTGGATTCTGGCCTTGCTTGGCACCGTGATGCCGACAACGGGCCATGCGCAGGTTACAATCAACATGTCGCGGGTGACTTGCGCGGATTATCTCGCCATGACGCCGGAACAATCCAACGTCTTCGGAGCATGGGTCGGCGGATACTTCAATCAAAAGACCGGCTACACATGGATCGACCTCGACGCCCAGCGCCGTAACGTTGCGAGCGTCAGAGCGTGGTGTGCCACATATCCCACGGAATTCGTGATGACCGGTCTGGCGCGCGCCACCGGAACCGCTGCCTTCCAAGGCGATCCGGCCAAGGCTCTGGTGAAGGTCGAGATGACCAAGATCACGTGCCAACAGTTCATCAACTACTCGTTCGACAAATCAGAAGCGATCGGCGCCTGGATGAGCGGCTACTGGAACGCCGCCAGGAACATAGAAACGCTCGACATCACCCGCTATAAGGCCAACAGCAAGCGCGTCAGCGACTATTGCAAGAGACACAAAAAAGAAACTCTGATGGCCACCATCCAGAAAATGGCGCGATAAGCCAACGCGCTGCTCTGGCGATCGTCACCGCAATAGTGATGACTATTGACATTCGTCCCCATTTTAGCTACACGTCACCAAAGGGACCTATATATCAGTTGACAGAGGACAAATCCTGTGGTTATATGGCGTTATCGGTGATAAGACGCTAATTCGGTGACGCGCATGCTCAAGCAATTCACAACTTTGGCCGATCTATATCACACTTTCAGTGACAACCAAGTTGCCTTGGATCACTTTAAGGCCATCCGCTGGCGCAATGGCGAGTTCTGTCCCTACTGCGGCACCACCAAGGTCTACACACTGAAGGCGAACCGCTATCAATGCGCGGACTGCCGCAACACTTTCTCGATTTTGGTGGGTACAATCTTCGAGAACACGAAACTGCCGTTGCGTGTTTGGTTCGGCGCGATCTGGTTATTGACGAACCATCCGAAGGGCATCGCCTCAACTACGCTGGCGAAGGATTTGGGCATCACGCAAAAATCAGCGTGGTTTGTCCTGCATCGACTGCGCCATGCTGCACGTACTCAATCATTTAATTCGCCCTTGTCGGGCACGGTCGAGGTTGATGAAACCTACGTTGTCACCAAATCTCCCCCGCGTACAGGACGTCAGCCGGCTACACCGGCTGATGGAGCGAGAGCGGTTCCCGCGGGCGGGGGCTCGTCACCGCCGCTCCCGGGCGGCTCCGGGGGAATTACGCCCGGCCGGCACGATGACCGGTCTGCCGGGAAACCCGCTGGACTGGGACAGGAAGGAGCGGGTAACCCCGCTGGTGACGCATGAACTTGCCGGTTTTCCGGATCATGCGTTGCAAAGCGCACGGTCTTTCGAACCATCGGGGCCGTGCGCCCGACCGAGTCCCAGGAAGCGCGTATCTGGAGCTGAGCTGCGGTGTTCGCTCGCTGCAGCAAGCGCCGTGGTGGAACGCCGACAGGCGAGCGCGCTGCGGTTTCAGCGCGCGACCGCATCCGTATGATGCGGAACGGTAGGACACGCGTCTGTCGGCGTTTCGCCTCCTGATTTTATTTGTTGGAAGATCGGATGAAAGCCCCAGCCACCAGGGGCTTTCATCGGACGACGATCGAAACCGGACTTTGTTTGCTTACGTGCCTTGGTCGTTGGCATAACTCGGACGCGTAGGGCGTCGCGAGAACGTATCAGCTCGTTTCACCTCTCCCCGCGTGCGGGGAGAGGTCGAGTGAGCGAAGCGAACGAGGGTGAGGGGGCCTCTCCGCGATTCTGAGCGCCGCAATTCTGAGCCCGGCGGAGAGGCCCCCTCATCCCAACCTTCTCCCCGCACGCGGGGAGAAGGAGCGCGCATGCGTCCCCGGAACGCTTAAGCCTTTCCTCCCCCCCGCAGCCCGGGGGCTGAAAGCTCAAGGCTGGCGCAAGCGGTCAAGCACGGAGCTGGAAGCAAAGCCGTCAGGAATCTGTCCGGTGGCGACCTGGAAGTTGCGGATGGCGATGCGGGTGCGCGGGCCAAAGAGGCCGTCGGGCTCGCCGACATCGAAGCCGCGCCGCGCCAAAAGCTGCTGCAGCTCGGTGCGCTCGGCCATCGACAGCGCGCGCTCGTCGCGCGGCCAGCTCTGCACGAGCGGCCCGCCGCCGCGCAGCCGGTCGGCGAGATGGCCGATGGCAAGCGCGTAGGCCTCGGCCGGATTGTATTTCATGATCACGCGGAAATTCTGCAGCGTGAGGAAGGCTGGCCCGCGCGCGCCCGCCGGCAAGAGCAAAGCGGCGCGATCGGCGGGATGCGGGAACGGCTTGTCGCCGGCGCGCCGGACGCCGAGGCCTTGCCACTGGGCGATCGTCATCTGCCGCGAGCGGTCGGCGAGCAGATAATCGAAGCTCGGCGGCAGCACGACTTCGTAGCCCCAGCTTTCGCCGCCCACCCAGCCGTCGGTTTTCAGATTGTTGGCGGTCGAGGCAATGACGTCGGGGACCGAATCGACCACATCGCGGCGGCCGTCGCCGTCGAAGTCGACAGCATAGCGCTTGAACGAGGTCGGCATGAACTGGGTCGGTCCGAAGGCGCCGGCCCAGGAGCCGATCAACCGGTCGGGCGCAACATCGCCGCGCTGCAGGATCTCGAGCGCGGACAGGAACTCCTCGCGGAAATAGTCGCGGCGACGGCCGACGCAGGCAAGCGTCGCGGTCGAGCGCAGCACGGAACGGTCGCCGCCCATGGTGCTGTAATTCGACTCGACGCCCCAGATGGCCGCGACGATATGGCGGTCGACGCCGTAGGCGCGCTCCTCCGCGGCGAACACCGGCGCATATTGGGCGAGCAGCTCGCGGCCCCGAGCGATACGGTCATCGCTGACTAAGAGATCGAGATAATCCCAAGGCGATTTGTTGAATTCCGGCTGGGCATCGAGCAGGTCCATGATGCTGAGATCCGGGGTAAGCCCGGCGGTGAGCCGCTGGTAATTGGCGCGGGTGACGCCGCGCCGCTCGGCCTGCGGCTCCAATTCGGCGAGGCAATTGCCGAAGCCTGCGGCGGCGGCGCGAATCGCGTCCGCCGTCATCAGTGGATTGCCGGAGGCGCCCGACTGCCCGCTCCATTCCCGCGGCGCATTCATGGTCCCCGTGCCGCCGCCCGCGGCCGCCGGCGCGGCCGGCGCGGGAACCGGGCCGGTCGCCAAAGGTTGAAACAACCGGGTCAACCAGTTATCGGGCTTTTCCTGCGCCAGCGCGGCACCGGCCAGGCCGGCGATCACGAGAAAGGCCGCGGCGAGGCGAAGGACGAGCGCAGCGATGGCCATGGCGGACGTTCTCGATTGTGAGCGAAGCAAAGGACTACCTGCTATGTTACTGCACCGTTAACGTTCGGGCCGTTCATGGACCGGCAACGCGATCCTGCTATTTGTGTGGAGCCATTTCGATAGCGCGCCAATCCATCCTTCATCGCATAACTCAGACTCGGATCACACGGACCTGGACAAACACTTGAGAAAAGATTTGGGCAACAAAGCGTCTCGTATCCTGCGATACTCCGCCTCCCCCTCCTCGACCAGCGGCCATTCATGAAGCTCGTTCGCAAAGCCGTCTTCCCCGTCGCCGGTCTCGGCACCCGGTTCCTGCCGGCGACCAAGGCCATGCCGAAGGAGATGCTGCCGGTGGTCGACCGGCCGCTCATTCAGCATGTCGTCGACGAGGCTCGCCAGGCCGGCATCGAACACTTCATCTTCGTCACCGGCCGCAACAAGGGCGTCATCGAAGACCATTTCGACCGCCAGTTCGAGCTGGAAATGACGCTGCTGGAGCGCCAGAAGCAGCACGCGCTCGACGTGCTGCGACAAGACCTGCCGCTGCCAGGCTCGACGAGCTTTACCCGGCAGCAGGAGCCGCTGGGCTTAGGCCACGCGGTGTGGTGCGCACGCGAACTCGTCGGTCATGAGCCGTTCGCGCTGCTGTTGCCGGACGTGCTGGTGCAACACGAGCGCGGCTGTCTGGCGCAGATGATCGATGCCGCCAATGAAGTCGGCGGGCGGGCGAACATTGTCGCCGTCGAAGAGGTGCCGCCCGAGCGCGTCGATCAATACGGCGTCGTCGGCGTCGGTGCGCCCAAGGGCCGGATGTTCTCGATCACCAGCATGGTGGAGAAGCCATCGCGCGAGCGGGCGCCGTCCAACCTCATCCTCACCGGCCGCTACATCCTGCAGCCCGAAATCCTCGATCTGCTGGCGACGCAGGACCGCGGCACCGGCGGCGAAATTCAGCTCACCGACGCCATGATCGAGCTGTCGCGGACGCAACCGTTCTACGGCCTGAAGTTCGAGGGCCGCAGCTTCGATTGCGGCTCGAAGGTCGGCTTCCTCGCCGCCAACGTCTCGTACGCACTGGCGCGCGACGACATCGCGCCGGGCTTTCGCGTCGAGATCAAGAAAATCCTCGCCGAGCTGAACGGCGGGTAGCGTCGTCAGCGCAGCAACTACCGCTGCAGGTGCATGCCGACGAGGAAGATGGTCGCAGTGTAGGCCAGGCCCGGCGTCGCCGAGCTCTGCCAGTCCTGCCGCACTTCTCCACGCACCTGCAGTTCGCGCGTGAAGATGTAGGTCAGGCCGACCGAGAGGAAATAGCGCGTGTCGTTTTCGGTCGAGCCGACATAGTTGTCGGTGCCGTAGCCGGCCTTGGCGATGCCGATCAGCCAGGAGCGGAAGGCGTGGTCGACCTCAAGATTGACGTCGTGGCTGAACTCGGCCGACGCGGCGTCGACAATCGTCTCGTACACCTGCGAGACCGCCGTAAGCTTCACGGTGGTCAGTCCGGTCGGCTGCCACAGCAGCGTGCCGTTGGCGACAGGACCGGAGACGATCGGCAGCGTCGGGTCCTGGTAGACGCGGTCGAGCCAGCCGACCGCCATCTCGCCGGAGAGTGAGCCGAACAGATTAAGTGTGCCGCCGATCTCAGCCGTGGTGCCCGTCGAGTCCCGCTGCAATCCGTTGCGATCGAATTCCTGGTCGTGGATGCGTTGATCTTCTTGCAGGAGCACGAACGGAATCAAGCCCGGATCGATTTCGTAGCCGACCCGCAGGATGCCGGCATATTGGTCGAAGTTGCGATCGGCGTTGCTCGAGGTCTGGCCGTTGGTCAGGAGCGAGTTGTCGTAGGTGGCGCGATCGAAGGTGCCGTTGAACGATACGGCGAGGCGGTTGAACTGATGGGCGATGCCGATGGTGTCGCCGACGTCGAAGTTAAGTGGCAGCTGCGCGAGCTCGGTCTGCAGGTTCGGGCTGCCGGGATTGTCGGTATTAATCAGGTAGCGCTGCTCGACAATGAGTTGGGTGTCCCGGGTGACGTCGACGCGTCCGTCGACCTTGGAATTGAGAAACGGAACGTTGAGCGAGGGCACCAGGTCTTCGGCGTACTGGGTGTACGAGCCGGCAATGTCGGCGGTGAGCGAGTGCCGCTCCCAGTCCGACTGGACCTTGAGCTCCGGCGCGGCGACGAAATAGGCAGAACCGGGGCCGCCGGAAATGCGCTCGGGATTGGTGATATAGCCGGCCGTCAGATCGAGCGATGGCAGCAACAGGAACGATCCCGCCCGAATGCCGAGCGCCGCGTAGGGATCGGCCGCCGCGATCGGCAGCGGCCGCTGCGGCAGCGTTCCGGGCAAGAAGGTATTCGGTTGCGGTAAAGTCGGCGGCGGCGTGTTCGCCGTATACACCAGCGTTTCGGCGTAGGTGGCGTAGTCGAAATATTCCGGCGGCGGCACCGGCGTGACGGCGCCGGGCCGATTGGCCGCCGTGTAGGGATGCACTTCGGCCGGCGGATTGTTCACCGGCACTTGGTCGAGCGGCGGCGAAGGCAGCGGCAGCGTGGCGCCGATCCGCAGCGCCGACTTCTTCGGGTAAATCTCCGGCGGCGGCTGAGTTGTCGCCGCCGACGACGTTGGCGGTGTCGGCGGCGCGGCGGGATTGAAGGTCGGAACCGGCGTGAATGTCGTCTCCGGCTGCGGCGTGATGGCGAGGCCCGGCGCCAGAGCAGCGGGCGCTTGCGCCGCCCTCTTCTTTTTCAGTTTGCCGTGCGGGGTGTTGGACGAATCGAAGCCGGTGTTGCCGGCGCCGAAACCGCCTGGGCTGCCATAGATCGGCGTCGCGCCAATGCGGGTCGGCGCCGTGAATTTGTTGGTTGGCGGCGACTGATCTCCCTCGGCTGGCGCCGGCTCGCCCGGCCGGCGAAAGCGCGGCGGGCTAACCGGATTGCCTTCGAGCGACGGCTGCAAGAGCTGGCTCATGGAGGTTGGCGAGGTCGTGGCAGCAGGCGTCTGCGCCAAGCTCGTTACCGGCGCGAGCCCGATCGCCGCGACAAAAGCGAAGCCGATGATGCGTGGCGCGCGGCGACGGTGCCTCGAGCGCGACCCCCCCGCTGCCAAGGCGCGCACCGTTCCCGTCGTCCGCGTCACCTCGGAAGCTGCCAAAGCGAACCACCGTCAAGGGCTTAAGCCGGCGCACGGACTTTCCCGTGCGGCCGCCGCGCGATGACCAGCACGGGCCGCCGAGAAGCGTCCCGATGGTTAACGGAGTTAGAACGGATATGGTTAACGAGAGGTTGATTAGTGCGGCTTGGCCGGCATAACTGGGCCCTCTTAGACCCAGCCCTTCAGCTCGCGCATGGCGAGCTGCCAGATCATTAGCATGCCGGCCTCGCTGTCGTTAAGGCACGGTATGGCGGCAAAGTTCTCGCCGCCATAGCGCTTGAAGACGCGCGCATTCTCGACCGCGATTTCCTCCAGCGTTTCCAGGCAATCGGCGGAGAAGCCGGGCGTGATCACGACCAGATTCTTGACGCCCTTTTTGGCCAACGCCTTCACCGTCTTGATCGTATAGGGCTGCAGCCAACGGGCGCGGCCAAAGCGCGACTGATACGTCAGCATCAGTTTCGCTTCATCGAGATTGAGCTGTTCTCGCAAGAGCTGCGTGGTCTTCACGCACTGGCTCTCGTACGGATCACCCTTGTCCACGTATTCCTGCGGCATGCCGTGATAGGAGGCGACGATGACATCGGGTTCGAACGAAAGCGCCTTCAGCTCGGCCTTGAGCGAGGACGCCAGCACTTCGATGTAATACGGGTCGTCGTAATAGGCCGGCATGATGCGCAGTGCCGGCTGCCGGCGCTGCCGCATCAGGAAGCGGAAGACTTCATCGCCCACCGTCGCGGTCGTCGGCGCCGCATATTGCGGATAGAGCGGCATAACCAGAATGCGATCGCAGCCGCGGGCCACGAGGGCTTCGAGCCGCGAGGCGATCGACGGATTGGCATAGCGCATCGCCCAGTCGACCATGACATGTTTGCCAAGCGGCTCGAGTATGCCGGCGAGTTTCTCCGCCTGCGACCGTGTGATGGTCTTGATCGGCGACTTCGTCCTTCTCGTTGTTCCAGATTTTCTTGTAGTCGTGGACCTTGCGCCGCGAGCGAAGCGGCAGGATGAGGCCGTTGAGCAGTATTTTCCAGAACAGCGAGTTCTTCTCGATCACGCGCGGATCGGTGAGGAAATCCTTCAGATACCGGCGCACGGCGGTTGCGTCGGCAGCGTCGGGCGTGCCGAGGTTGACGAGCAGCACGCCGATTCCCGATATAGCCGGCGCCGGGCCGCTGACCGTAGCGGCATCGACGGCAGTTGTGGCCGCAACTGGCGGAGCTGCAGCGGTCTCGCCGAGAGCAGGTGCAACCGTCGTGGGCTCGGCATCGTGCGGCTGGCCGGGCGACGCCGCAGGTGTGGCGGCGGGTTCACTCGGAGCCAGCGGCAGAGGTGGCAAGTCACTCATGGCGTTAGCATACTCCATCACGGGTGGAGTTACATGCGCGCAAGCGACACGCCCAACGGGTCTCCGGATAACCACTTAGGGAACACTTGCGCCGGGTCCGGCATTGACGGTCGAGTTCTCAATATGGCCTCAATCCGCTGAGCGTAGAGATGGCCTTGGCGCACATTTTCGCCGCTTCAACCGCATAACAGGAAACGACCATGGTTCGCAGTCTTTACCTTCTTATTGCCCTCATTCTCGTGCCATCCGCCGGCTGGGCGCAGACCAATCAATTTCGTCCGCAGGCCTCGCCGGAGGACCGGGCCTGTCGCGGCGATGCGCACCGGTACTGCAAGGACGCGATAGGGGATGATATGCGAGTGGCGACCTGCCTGCAGGACCACCGCGACCACATCACCAAGGGCTGCCGCGCGGCGCTTGAGGCCCACGGTTTGTGATCGGTCCAGCGGTCGGACCGTCGGCGTTTGATGTCGTCGATTACTCCGCCGCCTTGAGCAGCGCCGGTGAGCCGGAATTGAATTGCTCAAGCAAGGCGGCTTCGTCGGCCTTGGCGGCGGCGAGATGCCGCTGCTTGACGTGGCCGAAACCGCGAATCTTTTCCGGGATCGCAGCCAGACCGACGGCGATGTGGTGATTGTCGGGTGTCAGCGCGGCGAGCACGTGATCGAGCATCGCTTCGTAATCTTCAATCAGCTTGCGCTCGGTGCAGCGCTCGGCCGAACGGCCGAACGGATCAAAAGCCGTGCCGCGAAGGAATTTAAGCTTCGCCAGCAGCCGGAACGCCGGCAGCAGCCAGGGGCCGAAACTCATTTTGCGCGGCAAGCCGGTAGTCTTATCGCGACGCGCCAGCAGCGGCGGCGCGAGATGAAATTCCAGGCGCAGATTTTCGCCCGAGAATGAGCTTTCGACCTGGCGGAGGAATGCGCCGTCGGTGTAGAGCCGTGCCACTTCGTACTCGTCCTTGTAGGCCATCAGCTTGAACAGATAACGGGCGACCGCATCCGCAAGGCCGCTTTTGCCCGGTGCGCGGGCGGCTTCCGCGGCCGTCACCTTCTCGACCCGATCGCGGTAGCGCGCCGCATAGGCGGCATTCTGATAATCGGTGAGAAATTTCACCCGCCGCGCGACGGTCTCGGCGAAAAACTCCGACAGCTGCCGCGCATCGCTTGTTACCGCAGCCGCCGGCTGGGCCAGCTTTTCGACGGCCGCGCGATCGACCGCCGCGCGGCGTCCCCAGTGGAACGCCGCCTTGTTCATGGCGACCGCCTCGCCGTTGAGCTCGACCGCCTTCTCGATGGCCGCAGCCGACAGCGGGATCGCACCAAGCTGGTAGGCGTAGCCGACAAGGAACATGTTGGCGCCCAGCGATTGCCCAAACAACGCGGTAGCAATACGCGAGGCGTCGATGAAATGCGTCTTGTCGCGGCCGGCATCGGCCATGATGGTGCGCTTGAGCCGCTCGCTCGGCAGCGAATAATCGGCGTTGCGAGTGAATTCGCCGGGCAGGAATTCGGCAGTATTGACAACCATCGCGGTGGCGCTGGGTTTGACCGCGGCGAGTATTTTGCGCGTGCCGGCGACGACGATGTCGCCGCCGAGCACGAGATCGGCGCGTCCGGCGGCAACACGGATGGCGTGGATGTCCTCGGGCTTTTCCGCGAAGCGGATATAGCTGAACACCGCACCACCCTTCTGCGCGAGGCCCGCCATGTCGAGCACACCCACGCCGCGGCCCTCCAGATGCGCGGCCATGCCCAATATGCCGCCGACGGTGACGATGCCGGTGCCGCCGACGCCGGTGACGATGATGTTGTAGGTTTGCGCAATGGCCGGCAGTTTGGGTTCGGGCAGCGCTGGCAGGTCGTGATCGGCGGCAACGCCTGTGCCCTTCTTGAGCTTGGCGCCGTGCACGGTGACGAAAGACGGGCAGAAGCCTTTGACGCAGGAAAAGTCCTTGTTGCAGCTCGACTGGTCGATGGTGCGCTTTCTTCCCCACTCGGTCTCGAGCGGCTGCACCGACACGCAGTTCGACACGACGCCGCAATCGCCGCAGCCTTCGCACACCAGCTCGTTGATGATCACGCGCTTGTCGGGATCGGGAAAAGTGTGGCGCTTGCGGCGGCGGCGCTTCTCTGCCGCACAGGTCTGATCGTAGATCAGCACCGTGACGCCGGGTATGGCCGCGAGTTTCTTCTGCACCTCCATCAGGTCGTCGCGATGGTGGACGGTCAGCCCCGCCGGCCAGACGGTATCGGTCGGATATTTGTCCGGCTCGTCAGTCACCACAACGACGCGCTTGGCACCTTCGGCGGCGACCTGGCGCGCGACCTGCGGCACGGTCAGCCCCCCGTCATTGGCCTGACCGCCGGTCATCGCCACGGCGTCGTTGAACAGGATCTTGTAGGTGATGTTGGTCTTGGACGCGATCGCGGCGCGAATCGCCATGTAGCCGGAGTGGTTGTAAGTGCCGTCTCCAAGATTCTGAAAAACGTGATCGCGGTTGGAGAACGGCGCCTCGCCGACCCAATTGGCGCCCTCGCCGCCCATTTGCGTATACCCGAGCGTCGAACGGTCCATCCATTGCGCCATGAAATGGCAACCGATGCCGGCATAGGCGCGCATGCCTTCCGGCACCACGGTCGAGGAGTTGTGCGGGCAGCCCGAGCAGAAATAGGGAATGCGCTGAGCGATGTCGCGGGTCTCCGCGGCGATGCGCTGGAATTCCTTCAATCGCGCCACCCGCTGCGCGATGTCGTCATTGCGATGATATTTTAACAGCCGCTCGCCGATGCAGATCGCGACCTCGTTGGGATCGAGCGCACCCTTGACCGGGAACAGCCAATTGCCTTGCTCGTCCCGTTTGCCGATACAGACCGGCTGATTGGCGCTGCCGTACAACTCCTCGCGAACCTGCACCTCGATCAGCGAGCGCTTCTCCTCGACAACAATAATCAGATCGAGACCGGTGGCAAATTCGGCAAGCTCGCGCCGGCTGATCGGCCACGGACATCCGACCTTGTAGAGCCGGATGCCCAACCCGTTGCATTTGGCTTCGTCGATGCCGAGCTCGTCGAACGCCTGGCGGACATCGAGATAGCTCTTGCCGGTGGTGATAATGCCGATCTTCGGATTGCGGCCACCGGAGGTGATGGTGTGATTGATCTTGTTGGCGCGGAGAAAGGCGAGCATGGCATCGCGCTTGAAGTCGTGCAGCCGCGCTTCCTGCGCCAGGATCGGATCGTTGAGACGGATGTTCAGCCCGCCTTCCGGCATCGGGAAGTCCGTCGGGATGACGATTTTGATCCGCTCCAGGCTGGCGTCGATCGCCGCCGTGGATTCGATGGTCTCATGCATCGTCTTCAGCGCCACCCAGGCGCCGGTGAAGCGCGACATCGCCCAGCCATAGAGCCCGTAATCAAGAACCTCCTGCACGCCGGCGGGATTCAGGATCGGAATCATCACGTCGATGAAGTGGTATTCGGACTGATGCGCGGTGGTCGAGGATTCGGCAGTGTGATCGTCGCCCATCAGCGCCAGTACGCCGCCTCGTTTCGCTGTGCCGGCCAGATTGGCGTGGCGGAAAACATCGCCGGTGCGATCGACGCCGGGGCCCTTGCCGTACCACATCGCGAAGACGCCGTCGTACTTGCCCTCCCCGCGCAACTCCGCCTGCTGCGTCCCCCAGACCGCCGTCGCGGCGAGGTCTTCGTTGATGCCGCCCTGGAAGCGGATGTCGCTCTTGGACAGGAACGGTGCGGCGCGCTGGAACTGACTATCGAGACCGCCAAGCGGCGAACCGCGGTAGCCGGTCACGTAGCCCGCGGTATTGAGGCCGTTGCGGCGGTCGAGCTCCTTTTGCATCAGGCAAAGCCGCACTAGCGCCTGGAACCCGGTGACGAAGACGTGGCTTTGGCTGAGATCGTACTTGTCGTCGAGCTTGACGTCGCGCAGCGCCATCAGGGGTCTCCGGGCCGGCAGTTTGCCCCGACCGGCTCGATTCTGCCAGAGGGGCAGACGGCTAACTCACATATAGGAATTGTCGCCAACGGGGCAATGACGCTGCGGCAAACGGCCGATTACTGCTTGGCCAGTGCGAGGATGCCAAGGCTTGGCCCAGATTTTCCTTCCGAGGTAAGATTAGTGGCCGACCAAAGTCACAACCAATGCGTTTGAGACAACTCCATTGCAGGCGAGAAAAAAACTGACCTCCCGCCCCACGTCAGGATATATGACTCGCAGAACGAACGACACTTCGGTACTCGTTATATCTCTCTTTAGATCAAAAGATTGCGGCTCCGGATCTGGCCCGGTGTACCACCCCTCAACCGCAGGCGAAGGCCACTTGAGAGACCTCACATTGCAGTTGCGAACCCTGACGCCATCTTTCTTTTGCGCAACGAATACCACTTCGTTGTGTGTCTGAGTTGGTGCGGGATTTATGACGTCGCCGGCCAAATAAATATTCAGAACTTGGGCGTCCCTAATCGACAGCTGAGGATCGCCGAGGCCGAAGAAACCGGACAGTGATGTCCATATCGAGGTAGCATTAGTCAAAAGCAACGCGAGCGAGCCAAGCGCAGCAGCCCCCAATGCGTACCATTTGCGACCACGAGTTAGGAAACGCCGAAAGCATCGCTTTTAACGCTTGAGCATTGGCCCCCAAGCTAGCCCACGAGACAGCTAAACGTATTTATCATGTGGATGCAAATTCTCTTTGCTTCATCATGATACATGCACTTGGCTTTGATCTTCCCTTGCCAAACCAAATACCGTTTGCGGTGCAGCGAACCCGGCGACCGGGAATTCGCCAAGGCGTGTGAATTCGCCGGGAAAATGACCGGCAAAGTCCGCCGACGCCACGATCGCTTCGCCGAGTTTTGCGGCCACTTTCTCCAGCCGCGCCGCCAGGTTCACCGCCGGTCCGATGCAGGTGAAATCGAGGCGGTTGCCGCCGCCGATATTGCCGTACATGACCTCTCCGACGTGGAGCGCGAGCCCGAAGCGGATCGCATCCTCGTTCGCGGTCTTCGGCGGCAATTCGGCGATGCGCGTGCGAAATTCCCGCGCGCAGGACAGCGCGCGTCGGCAGACCGCAGCGGTGTCGCCGTCATTGGCGATGGGAAAAATGGCCAGCAGACCGTCGCCCATGAATTTGAGCACCTCGCCGCCGTGAGTAAGGATCGCCGGTACCTGACATTCGAAATAGAGATTGAGGCGATCAATCAAGGCCTGCGGCGGCAATTGCTCGGAGAGCGTGGTAAACCCGCGCATGTCCGACAGCCAGATCGCGGCGCGGATCGCCTCGACATAGCCGCGGCGGATTTTGCCGGAAAGGATCCGCTCCCCAGTCTGGTGTCCGACATAAGTGTCGATCAGATTGCCGGCGGTTCGCCGCAGCGCGCGAATTTCGGCAACGCGCGCCAGCGGCGCGATAACGGATTCAAGATCGGAGAACTGTTCGGCTGTGAAGCCGCCCGGCGCTTTGGTCGTCCAGGTCGCGGCGTGAACGGTGCCGTCGGTGAACAACAGCGGGAATGCAGCGTAGTCGGTCGCACCCTCCGCGCGGAGGTCTTGCACAACGGCAAAGTCGAGTTGGCAATCTGGATCGGCGAGGCGGCGACGCAGCGGCTCGCGCGTGGCGTAGACGGTGGTGAACGGGCTCTTCCGGTAATCTTCCGTCTCCATGACCGCGAACAACGCATTCGAGGTCGTCACGCCGGAGTCTGCCTGCCATAGAAATCTGCGGCCCATGATGTCTGGATGGAGCGTCGTGACAAACACGGCGACCCGCCACAGTGGTATGCCGCATGCGACCATCCGCTGGCACAATTCGGCCAGTACGTCATCGGAGTTGGCGCCGGAGACTGCGCCCTCGGCAAGCCAGTGGACGACCGATCGAATGTCCTTCATCACGACGGCCTTTGAGGTATCGATGACGCCGCGGCTCTCACACTTTGGCGCTGGGCCGAGCAGAGACCTGCGCGTACCAGCGGCGCAAATGCACGCAGTCTTCGGGCATCGGCAGTTTGGCGCTTTGCGCGAAATCGACCGTGACCAGCGCGGTGATGTCGGCGACGGTGTAGCGCGAACCGGCAACGAATTCGCTTTGGCTTAAGCGCTGGTTCATTTGTGCGAAAAAATGGGCGACCCGCAGCCGCCCACGCTCGGCCAGAGCCGGTATCTGCTCGTAATCATGCGGCCCGGGCAAGGCGCGGCCCTTGAGACCGCGCGCCCAGTTGCGGAAGGCTTCCATCACTGCGTAGAAGCCGTTGCGTTCGACCTCCCGCTGCCACGACACGACCAGCGCTTTTTCTTCCGGACCTTCGCCCATCAGCGGCGGTTGCGGATGGATCGCCTCGAAGTAGACGCAAATGCCAATGGCATCGTTGATGCGCCTGCCGTCGTCGAGCTCGAGCGCGGGCACGGTGGCGTCGGGATTGATGGCGCGAAACGCCGGCGTGAGCTGTTCGTTGTTGCGCAGGTCGACCTGCACGGTCGGCACGCTGATGCCCTTCTCGGCGAGAAAAATTCGCACCCGGCGCGGGCTCGGAGCCGTGGTGCAGTCATAGAATTTCATGCGGCAAGTCCTCGGGTGTTTCGCGCTCAGAAGAACGGCAGATGCGGATCGCGTGGCAGACCGAATTCAAGGCGGCCGAAATGAGAAAAATTCTGTTCCGGATTCAACGCCACGTGCATGGCGGCGAAGTGGATATCGCGCCAGGCGCGCTGGATCGGATGCGAGGCGGCGAAACCGGCAGTGCCGCTCATCGCCATGATGGCATCGACTGCGCCGACGCAAAGCTCGGCCGCGCGCGAGCAGTCGCGCATGGTGCGCGCCCGTACGTTCAGCGACGGCACCACCGGCGCTTGCGCGACGTCGACGGCCCGTCGCAGCAGAAGTTCCGCCGCATCAAGGTCGGCGGCCGCGCGCGCCATGCGCACCTGGACACTGGTGAGTTCAGCGAGAGCCGCACCGCCCCGGCCCGCACGCCGGCTCTTGCTCCATTCGCGAAACATCTCGTAGGCGCCTTGGGCCGCGCCCAGCATCGGCGTCGTAAATGTCAGCGGCGCATAAGTGATCCACGGCGTCCGATAGATCGGATGGGAGTGGAGCTTGCCGCCCGCGGTCTTTCCCTCCCGAAGATCGGACAGCGCAAGCGTGTGACTTTCAGGCACAAAAACATCGTCGCACACGACGGTATTGCTGCCGGTCGCCCGCATGGCGCCCGGTGAACCAGGTATCCTTGATCGTGAAATCCTTCGGCGCGATCAGAAAGAACTTAGCCTCCATGCCGCCGCCGGGCGCCTCGACCAAACAGCCGACAATAGCCCATCGGCTGTGATTGACGCCGCTGGCGAACGGAAATTCGCCCGAGACACGATAACCGCCCTCGACCGTCACCAGGCGGCCGACCGGCTGGATCGAAGCCGCGATCGAGACATCGGGCCCGTCCGCCCAGACGGCTTGCTGCGCCGGTTCGGGAAACTGGCCGAGATAGTGCGGGTGGTGGATCATCAGGCTCGCGCACCAGCCATGCGAGGCGTCGGCCTTGGCGATCTCGCGCACCGCTTCGAACCAGGTGTCGAGGCCGAGACCGTAGCCGCCGAACCGCGGCGGGATGAGAATGCGGGCGATGCCGGCGGCGAGCAACGCATCGATCGTCTGGCGCGGAATCGTCCGCGCTTCTTCCGCGGCGGCGGCGCCGTCGCGAATGCCCGGGATCAGCCCGCGCACCCGCTCGAGAACCGCGTCATGCGTGACGCCCGCCAAACCGTTCCTCTCATGGGTCATGATTTTCAGTTGCGCTTCCTCTGTTGAGCGGCTCGGCGCGTGTTTTTTATGCCGGAATAATCTACTCGCCCTGTCCTAAATGATAGCACATCGTGCTCAGAACGCGTCGCATCTCGCGCGCGCCATTCTTTTTTCAGCAAGTCCATCCTGGCCGTCTCATGGCGTCGTAGGATAATGACCACATGTTGTTCAGTCTAACGGGCTAAGGCGACAAACGCATCGTCCAGTTCAAGTTTGCCGAAAGGCAAGTCTTACGAGGCAAGGTCATGGCCAATTTCACTCCGATCTCCGCTGCCATCGGCGGCGCCCTGATCGGGCTTTCTGCAGTGCTGCTGATGCTGCTCAACGGCCGCATCGCCGGCGTGACCGGCGTTTTTGCCGGGCTCATTGATCCGCTCGCCAACGATCGCGCCTGGCGCGCCACTTTTATCGTCGGCCTTGTTGCCGCGCCATTGTCGGCCGCGCTGCTGGGCTACACCATTCCCATTCCGCACATGCCGACGAGTTTCATCACCATCGCCGTCGCCGGCCTCCTGGTCGGTTTCGGTACGCGGCTCAGCAACGGCTGCACCTCGGGCCACGGCATCTGCGGCATTGCCCGGCTTTCACCGCGCTCGATCACGGCGACGGTGACCTTCATGGTCGCGGCGATCATCGTGGTCGCGCTGACCCGGCACGTCGTCGGAGGCTGAAACCATGCGCGCGCTCGCCAGTCTTGTTTGCGGTTTCGTCTTCGGCTGGGGTTTGTTCATCTCGGGCATGATCCGGCCGGACAAAGTCTTGGGCTTCCTCGACGTCCTCGCCATACCGAGCGGAAATTGGGATCCAAGCCTCGCGGTGGTGATGGTCGCCGCGCTCGCCGTGACCGGCGCAGGCTATGCGTTCGCGCGCCGGCGCACGCCAGTTTTCGCGAAGGAAAACCAATGGCCGACACAAAACGCGATTGACCGGCCGCTGATTGCCGGCTCGGTGCTGTTCGGCGTCGGCTGGGGCCTGGTCGGATTGTGTCCGGGACCGGTGATCGAGAACCTCGCGTCGCTTTCGCCGGGCGTGATCGTCTTTGTCGTCGCCATGGCCGTCGGCACGGTCGCGCATGATTATTGGTATACGCGCAGCGTAGCCCCCGCGGCGCGCGACCTCGCATCGGCGACCGCCGCGGACGGCTAAGCTTTGGCCCGGAAATAGGGCATGACTTCGGAGACGAACAGCTGGAGCGAGCGCGCGCTCTGCTCATAAGTCAGGTTGCCGTAGGCAAACCGCGTGATGAAGTAATTGGCGCCGGTCACTTCAAGCTGGCGGGCGATCTCGTCGCGCATGGTCTGCGGCGAGCCGGTGATCATGCGGCCGGCGTCGCGGCGCAGCACATCCTCGATCGCGGGCGGCGGCCGCGGGTCGTATTTTTGCCAAAGCCAGGCATACTTCTCGAACCAGGCCTTATAGGCTTCGGTGCCCTCGGCGTGCGCAATCTCGTCGGTATCGGCGAGGTAAAGATGCCGGGCAATGCCGATTTTTGCGATCGGCCGCGACGCGTTGTCTTTGTTTGAAGCGCGGCCTTTTTTGTAAGCATCGACCAGCACCTTGGCGCGCGGTACCGGCGCGAGGAAAGCGACGTTGTGGTTCTCCTTGCCGGCCCAGGCCGCGCCCTCTTCCGAGCCGGTGGCATACCAAAGCGGCGGATGCGGCGTCTGATAGGGCCGCATCTCGATCGGCACGTTGAAATATTTGAAGTAGTGTCCGCGATAGTCGACGGTGTCGCGGGTCAGCGCCATCATCAGCACCTCGTAGGCCTCGTTGTAGATCGACTGCGCTTCGAGGTGATTGATGTTGTGGAACGCAAGCTCGTAGGGCGAGATGCCACGCCCGACGCCGATGTCGAGGCGGCCCTTGCTGAGGTGATCGAGCATGCACAGCTCCGCCGCGAGCCGGAGCGGATTATAGAGCGGCAGGATCAGCACCAGCGGCGCCAGCCGAATGGATTTTGTGATCCGCGACGCCGCCGACAGAAAGATCAGCGGCGACGGCGCGAGCCCAAGCGGCGTGAAATGATGCTCGGTGATATGGAAGGTGCTGAAGCCTGCCTGGTCGAACAGCTCCATCAGCTTCAGCCGACTGTCGTAGGTTTCGTGCACCGGCACGTTCTGCCGGTCCATATGATCGACAACGCCAAATTCAACAGCCATGCTGATGCTCATTTGCTCATTTCTGTTTTGACCGGCGCCGGTCAGGGGTCCACCGCATCGATCAGCACAAAGGCGATGCGGCACGGTTCGGTTCCGCGATTGACCCAGGCGTGATTGGTGCTTTGCTGCACCAGCACGTCGCCCGCTTTAAGATGAATTTCCAAATCGTCGAGCAGCATGTCGATCTCGCCAGACATGACGATGGCGTAGTCGATGCTGCGGGTGCGGTGCATGGCGGGATGACGCGGCGGCCAGCCTTTCGAGGCGGCATGGTCGGCGCCCATGCGGCTTGCCATACTGGTCGAGCGGTAGCTTGGTTTCGTCTATCGGGTAGAAGTCGACGATGCGGAAGACGCTGCCTCCCGGCGGCGGCGGAATGCCGATGACGCGATCGCCGCGGTCCTGCGATCCGCTGACATCGGCGGGCGTCGAATCGGTGACCCACAGAAGCCACGACTTCAATCCGCTCTCCGGTCGCTCCCTGATCTTGACTGGTGGGCCGTCGAGCAGCACGACCGCCTTGCCGTCAACCTCGTGGCTGGTGACGACGCGGCGCAGTTGCCTCTCCATGCCTTCGTCCGACCTCTCGCGCCCGTTGAGAAGGGCTGCATCTACAAACGCGGCAAGCAGCCAGTCAAGCACGCGCCGGCGCACGCCTGCCGTGCGCTTGCGGCACGCTTGCGATCTCGCCTACCATCGTCAGCAAAACATCACCGGGGAGGATGTCGGAATGCGAGCACTAGCCCTTACGGGCCTTCGTACATGCATAGTGGCCGCACTGGCGGTGCTCCTAGCCACTCTGCATGTCTTTGCTGCGACGGCCGATGCAAAACCGATCCGGATCGGATTCAGCATGTCGCTGACCGGCGGAGTTGCCGTCAACGGCAAGCAGCTGCTGCTGGCACTCGAGATCTGGCGCGACGACGTCAACGCCAAAGGCGGCCTGCTCGGCCGTCCGGTGGAGCTCGTCTATTACGACGACCAGAGCAATCCGGCGAATGTGCCGGGGATCTACACCAAGCTGATCGACGTCGACAAAGTCGATCTGACAATCGGTCCTTACGCCACCAACATGGTCGCGCCCGCGATCCCCGCGCTGATGGAGCACAACATGCTGACCATCGGTTTCTTCGGGGTAGCGGCCAATAGCGAGTTCCATTATCCGCGATACTTTTCGATGATCTCGCTCGGACCGGAGCCGAAGATCGCGATGTCGCGGGGCTTCTTCGAGGTCGCAGCCCAGCAGACGCCGCGGCCGAAAACCGTCGCCATCGTCGGCGCCGATGCGGAATTCGCGCGTAACACCACCGATGGCGCGCGTCAGAACGCGAAGTCACTCGGCTTCGACATCGTCTACGACAAGAGCTATCCGCCCGGCACCACCGACTTCGCGCCGATCGTTCGCGCGATCCAGGCGACCTCGCCCGATCTGGTGTTCGCCGCGGCCTACCCGCCGGACACGCTCGGCCTCATCCGCGCCGATCGCGAGATCGGCTTTACCCCCAAGATGTTCGGCGGCGGCCTGATCGGATTGTTGGCGACGGCGATGAAGGTCCAGCTCGGGCCGCTGCTCAACGGCATCGTCAAACAGGATCTGTTCGTCAATTCGCCGAGCTTCGATTTCCCCGGCCTGCGCGACATGCTGCGAAAATACCAGGCCAAGGCGCCGGGCTTCGGCGTCGATCCGCTCGGCTATGCCTATTCGCCCTTCGGCTATGCCGGCGGCCAGGTTCTCGCCGAGGCGGTCGCGGCAACCAACAGCCTCGATCAGGGCAAGCTCGCCGATTACATGCACAGCCACGCGTTCGAGACGGTCATCGGCAAGATCGCGTTCGGAAAGGACGGCGAATGGAGCGCTCCGCGCATCGTCTGGACCCAATTTCAGAATGTCACCGACAACAGCCTCGACCAGTTTCGCGAAGTAAAGCACGAAGTGATCGTCTGGCCGCAGGAATACCGCACCGGCCCGATGATCTATCCGTACGCCGACGCGATCAAATAAAACGCTGGTCACACCCGCAGCGCCACCGGTTGACCGCCGTCGGCGACGATGGTCGCGCCGGTCATGCAACGCCCGGCGTCTGAAGCAAGCAGCAGCAGCGGTCCGTCGAGATCGCGCTCCTCGCCGGCACCAGCGCCACCTTGCCGGTGAGGTCGAAGATTTTTGTCGCGGTCATGCGCCCTCCTTGTCGATCTACTTAGCCGACCCAAGCGTTTGATCGTTGGAATGCCGCTTCCCATATAGAAAAAGCGCAGCGTTCGCAGGAGCCTTTATGGCAAAGCCGTTGGTTGTGTCCATTCCGCATCGGCTCGGCAAAGAGGAAGCACGCCGCCGTCTCAAAGGCGGCCTCGCCAACGTCGGCACCCATTTTGGCCATCTGATGAGCGTCCAGGAGCAAACCTGGACCGACGATCATCTGCAATTTCGGGTCAGCGCCCTCGGACAAGTAGCCAGCGGCGCGATCGACGTGGCGGAAGACCACGTCCGCTTGGAGGTATTTTTGCCCTGGCTGCTGGCGACACTTGCCGAGACGCTGCAGCCGCTCATCCGCCGGGAAGGCACTCTGATGCTGGAAAAGAAGTAACGAGGGGCTTCGATTCTCTTCCGAAGTGAATGTGGAACTAAAAATTAGGGGTTAGGGAACAATCGACCGGACAGCGGGTTCACTTTCTGCAACTCTTTAAAGAAGACCACCGTGGACGTCCGATGGAAAATCCCCTGGCGCTGAGGCTTTGGATCAGCGTGGCGCTGTACGCGGCACTTGGCGTGTTCGGCATTGTAATTTTCCACGACGCGACACCAAGCCTTCAGAAAATGACGGACGGCTATGGCGTCGCCGGATATGGCGTCGCCTATGACCGGGTCGCTTCAGACAACATGAAATAACGCCGACCGAGCAGATTGGCTGCAACCCTGCGCCGACTCGCGGCTGAAAAATACGGAACCAAACATCCCGCCTCGGGATTAGGCTGCGTAGCTCAATTGGAGAGGTAAACATGCGGAACTTAACGTTGGTTGGCATCGCGGCGGCTGCCGGCATGCTGGTGCTGACGCAAACGGCCAGTGCCGAGCGCGTATGCCGCGAAGTCTGCGACGGTGGCGCCTGCGTACAGAAGTGCGTCGAACATGACGATACCGTAGTTATCGACCGCGATCGCGGTCCCCCGCCGCCGCCCCCGCCTGGCGTCGAGCTGCGTGCGCCCGGCGTCGGCGTCGAAATCGGCCGCTAAATAAGGGCACGTTCAGATACTTTTGCGAGGGACGAACCGGCGCATCCGGTTCTTCCCTCGCTTTTCGTTGCGACATCTATGCGGGCGATTGGCCAAACTGAGGTTCCAGCTCACGAACCGTAGAGCTTGTGCGGCAGCCAGGTCGCCAGCTCCGGCAAGAACCACAGTGCAACAAGCATGGCGAGCTGAACCGCCACGAACGGAATAACACCGAGGTAAATGTGCCGCGTCGTTACCTCAGGCGGCGCGACGCTGCGGAGATAAAACAAAGTCGGCCCGAGCGGCGGGTGCATGTAGGAGGTTTGCAGGTTCACCGCCATCATGATGCCGAGCCAGACCGGGTCGACTCCCGGGCATTTTTAGCAGAACGGGGGCCACGATCGGCACCACCACGAAGATGATCTCGAAGGCGTCCATCACGAAGCCGAGCAGGAAGAGCGCGGCCATGACCGCCAGCGTCGCGCCGGCAACGCCGCCCGGCAGATCGCTAAGCGTCCGCTCCACCAGGACGTCGCCGCCGAGGCCGCGGAACACCAGGCTGAACAGCGTGGCGCCGATCAGGATCAGAAAGATCATGCTGGTGATGGCCGCCGTGCGTGTCATGACCGGGATCAGCAGATCCTTGGCGCCGGCCTTGCGCGCCGCGAGCAGCATCGCGCCGACCGCGCCGACGGAGGCTGCTTCGGTCGGCGTCGCCACGCCGCCGAGGATCGAGCCGAGGACGGCGAGGATAAGGACAAGCGGCGCGACCAGCACCGCCAGCAGTCGGCGCGCCAGGGCCAAGCCGCGCGGCGCCATAGGATCGGCCGCAATCGGCGGGGATTTTTCGGGGAAAATAATCGCCACGCCGATCAGATAAAGAATATAGGCGAGAACGAGGACAAGGCCGGGGATGATCGCGCCGGCAAACAGATCGGCCACAGAGACGGTTTGCGGCGCAAAATTGCCCTCGCGCTAATTGCGCCGCCTGATAGGAATTGCTCAGTTGATCGCCGAGCAGGATCAGCACCGTCGCCGGCGGGAAGATCTGCGCCAGCGTCGCGGTCGCCGCGACGGTGCCCGCCGCCAGCGCCTTGTCGTAGCCGTGGCGCAGCATGGTCGGCAGCACGATCAGTCCCATTGTCACTGTGGTCGCGCCGACGATGCCCTTGGCCGCCGCGAGCAGCACGCCGACCAGCGTGACCGCGACGCCCAGCCCGCCCGGGATCGAGCCGAACAGGCGGCCCATGGTCTCGAGAAGTTCTTCGGCGATGCGCGAGCGCTCCAGCATCACGCCCATGAAGATGAAGACCGGGATCGCCAGCAGCACATCGTTATTCATGATGCCGAAAATGCGCTGTGGCAGCGCGCCGAGGAGGCTCAAATCCAATGCGCCCGCCGCCCCGCCGATCGCGGCGAAGATAAGCGATACGCCGGCAAGCGTCAGCGCGACCGGATAGCCGACGAGCAGCGTCGAACAGACGGCGACCACCATCGCAATCGCGAGCGTCTCGCCCATGGTTCAGCGCAATGGCTGACCGGGCGGACCGATCAGAACATGCGCGGCGCGGATCGCCTGGGCGACACCCTGCAGGCCCATGAGAACGGCAAACACCGGAATGAGCGTCTTGAGCAGAAAAACGAGCGGCAGGCCGCTCGTTTCGCGCGAATGTTCGAGAATGGCCCACGAACGCGCCGCATAAGGAATCGAAAGTACTCCGAGTACCGTCGCAAACGGCAGCAGGAAGACGAGCGCGCCGAACAGATCAACGAGCGCCTGGGTGCGCGGTTTCGCCTGCGCATAAAAGATGTCGACGCGCACGTGCCCGCCGGTCTGCAGCGTCCAGGCGGCGGCGAGCATGAACAGCGCCGCCTGCGCGTAGAGAACCGATTCCTGTGCCGCGATCGAGCCCGCACCAAAAGCGTAACGCAACACCACGGTGGCGAACTCGACGAGGACGATGAACAGACAGCACCACGCGGCCGCACGGCCGATCGCCGCGTTGATACGGTCGATGCCGTAGGCAAGGAGGATGAAGGGCGTTCTCATCGCGATTTTTCGGCCGAATCCTGTGCGCGGTGTGACAGCGTGCCTTGCCGCACTATAATGGCCATCCCGGGACACCGAAATGGAGCGGCGTGCGATGGCGCACGACCACGACGACCACCCCGAGCACGGCTCGGAGCTCTCCGAGATGCAACTCCGCGTGCGCGCGCTCGAAACTGTGCTGGCCGAGAAAGGCTACATCGATCCGGCGGCGCTCGATGTGATGATCGAGGCCTACGAGACCAAGATCGGGCCGCACAACGGCGCCCGCGTCGTCGCCAAGGCCTGGGCCGATCCGGCGTTCAAACGGGCCCTGATCGAGGATGCGACCACGGCGGTGCAATCGCTCGGCTTGATCAATCGCGTCGGCGATCATCTGATCGCGGTCGAGAACACGCCGACGCTCCACAACATGATCGTGTGCACGCTGTGCTCCTGCTATCCGTGGGAAGTGCTTGGCCTGCCGCCGGTCTGGTACAAATCGGCGCCCTATCGCTCGCGCGCAGTCAACGATCCGCGCGGCGTGCTCGCTGATTTCGGCCTTACGCTGCCGACGGACACGCAAATTCGCGTGTGGGATTCGACCGCGGAGACGCGCTTCATCGTGGTGCCGATGCGGCCCGGCGGCACCGAAGGCTGGAGCGAAGAGAAGCTCGCGCCGCTGGTCACGCGCGATTGCATGATCGGCACCGGGCTGCCGAAGAATCCGGCGGAGATCGGGTGATGGACGGCGTTCACGACATGGGCGGCATGCACGGCTTCGGCAAGGTCGAGGCCGAGGCAAACGAGCCGGTCTTCCATGCCGCGTGGGAGGGGCGCTGCCTGGCGCTCAATCGCGCCATGGGCGCGATCGGCGCCTGGACCATCGACGAGGGACGTGCCGGCATCGAGGCGCTGCCGCCGGATGTGTATCTTGCCAGCTCCTATTACGGGAAATGGGCGTTGCGGCTGGAGAATATGGTCGTCGAGCGCGGCCTTGCCGGCGCCGACGAGATCGCCGCTGGCCATGCGTTGCGCGCCGCCAAGGCGCTCGATCGCAAGCTCACCGTCGCCGATGTGCCGCGGACATTGACGCGCGGCTCGTTCGGCCGGCCGGCGCCATCGCCCGCCCGCTTCAAGCCCGGCGACCGCGTGCGCACCAAGAATATTCATCCGCCGACGCATACACGCTTGCCGCGCTACGCCCGCGGCCATGTCGGCGTGATCGAGGCGATCCGCGGCTGTCATGTTTTTCCCGACGCGGTCGCAATCGGTGCCGGCGAGAATCCGCAGTGGCTCTATACCGTGCTGTTTGAGGGCCGCGAATTATGGGGCGATACCACCGATCCGACGCTGAAGATCTCGATCGAGGCGTTCGAGCCGTATCTGGAGGCGGCGTAACCATGAGACGCCGACGCCGAAGGCCCGGTCTTTCGCGAGCCGTGGGAAGCGCAAGCGTTCGCGCTGGCGCTCTCGCTCCACGAGCGCGGCGTGTTTTCCTGGAAGGAATGGACCGCCGCGCTCGGCGAGGAAATCAGAAAAGCGCAGGCGGAAGGCGATCCCGACACCGGCGAGACTTATTATCGGCACTGGCTCGCTGCCCTCGAACGCCTCGTCGCCGCCAAAGGTCTCGCCGACGCGCAGATGCTGGCGCGTAGCCGCGAGGCTTGGCAGCGCGCGTCCGCCCGCACCCCGCACGGCACGCCGATCGAACTCCGGCCGGACGATTTCGGCCCGTAAATCTCAGGCCCCATTAGCATTAGGCCAGACCGGCGGGTGCGTGCCGAGCGGCACCGACGGCCTAATCCATCGCGCTGGCGTCGCCGAAAGCTGCGCGGCGTGCCGCACGGCGCGCATTGCACCGAACGGCGACGCGCTGTCCTCAAGGAAGTCCGCCACCTCGGAGCGCGACGGAACCCTGCACGCCAACCCGCCTTCGACGCGACCCAGATGCCAAAGCCATCGTCCGGTCGCCGCGAGCGAGACCCGCACCAGCCAGCTGCCGCCTTCACTGGCCTGGCGGAGCCGAGCCATGATCGCGCCAAACGCCAGCAGATATCCCGACGCGTGATCGAGCGCCTGACAGGGCAACTCCTTCGGGCCCTCGACACCGGCGGCTGCCGCTTCGGCTTGGTTGAAGCCGGTTGCGGTCTGCACCAGCGAGTCGAAGCCACGCCGCGCCGCCCATGGTCCGGCGTCTCCATAGGCCGACAACGAGCCGTACACGATCCCGGGACGGAGCGCGGCCACCTCGGCGAACCCAAACCCGCGGGATGCCAAGGCGCCGGGGCGGAACGCTTGCAGGAAAATGTCAGCATCCCCGATGAGATGTTGGAGCGCTGCCCTGCCGTCAGGCGTCGCAATATCGGCATAGGCGGAGAGCTTGCCGCGCCCGGTGTCCTTCACCAGCCAGTCGATGAACGGCAAACCCGGCGCGGAAATCCGCATCACCTCCGCGCCGTGCGCGGCCAGCGCGCGGCCCGCAACCGGGCCGGCGATGACGCGCGTCAGGTCGAGAACACGAAGGCCCGAAAGCGGGCGCGGTCCTTGCGGCAGCGGCCGCGCCGGCGCGTCACCGATCTTCTCGATCGACACCGGCGGCATGGCCGCGACCGCTGCCGCGTGGGGATGTCGGGCCCATTCGTCCGGCGACCGCATCGCCGCCACGACGCAGCCGTGCTGGTAAGCCTCCGTCTCGAAGGCGACAGCTTCCCATTTTTGCAGCGCCTGCTCGATGGAGGCGCGCGTCGGCGCGCAGCCAAGGAACTTGAGCACGCTTTCCCGGTGGTGTGGAAAAATCATGTGCAGCCGCACGAAACGTCCGTCGCCGGTGCGGTAGGCGCCGAACAGCGGATCGCCATAAGACGTCGGCGCAGTGCCGTCGATCGTCAGGCAATGCTCGCTGCGAAACTCGATGGCGGCGTGACGCATGTCGACGCTGACCCGTTGCCGCGGCGCGCCCGCGCGATGCCGCAGCTCCGCGGCGGCGAGACCGGCGGCGGCGATGCTCGCCTGCGCCGCCGCTCCGACGCGGAAAGAGGAAGGCAGCACCGGATCGCTGCCGGAGAGGCTCAGCTGGTCAAGCGCAGTCGGATCGGCGCCAGCAAGCTGCCAAAGGTCGGCCGCGATATCGGCAGGCGATAGGGCGCTGGTCATGGCAGCTGCTTTTGCGATCATCGCACCTGCTCGTCGTGCATCGGCACTCTAGATGCGTGGCGGCGTCACACAAGCGCAGCCTCGAACCCCGCCGGCCTTGTCGCGGTGACGAGAAATTGTCAGGCTCCGCACACAAAACTCGGCCACAGGGAGGAGACCATGTTCCGCAAAATCGGCAGGATGATCTGGCCGCTCGCGGCTATTCTGGCGGCTTGCTCGGTGAGCCACGCGGCTGAAATTCACCGCGTCGTGACCGGGCTCGATGCCAACGACAGATCGACGACTCTGTTCGACAGCACCGAGACGCTCAATGCCGGAGCGTCGGGCTTGCCGGCGAAGAACCTTTGGATCACGGATTCCTACCCACCCGGATTTTCCAAAGACGACGCCGCTTTACGAAAAATCGGCATCAATCCGCCCGATAACGGCACCAAGTTTCTCGTCGTCGAATTTCCGCCGGTCAACGACGCGTCGCTGGCGAAAATGGATCCTAACCTGATGATGAAGGTCGTCGGCGACCATGCGCCAACCCGCGGCGTCCCGGTCAGCAATCCGCTGATGCACCGGACGCGCACGGTGGATTACGCCATCATCATGTCGGGCGAGATCGACATGATGCTGGACGACAAGACCGTTCACCTCAAGGCCGGCGACGTCGTGGTGCAGCAGGCGACCAATCACGCCTGGCTCAATCACGGCACCGAGCCCTGCCGCATCATCTTCGTGCTGATGGACTCCAAGCAGCCGTAGCGCCGTCACAACATCCCCAGCAGATGCGGCAGCCACAGCGAAAGCGCCGGGATATAGGTCACCATGACCAGGAAAATCAGCATGGTGACAAGCCACGGCAGCACCGCCATGGTGAGTTCGGTGATGCCCATGCCGGTGATGCCGGAGGCGACGTAGAGGTTCAGTCCAACCGGCGGATGGCAAAGGCCGACCTCCATGTTGACCACCATCAGGATGCCGAGATGAACGGCATTGACGCCGAGCGCCGCCGCCATCGGAAACAGGATCGGCGCCATGATCAGGACGATGGCGGCAGGATCCATGAAGTTGCCGGCGGCAAGGAGCACGATATTGGTGACGAGAAGGAACCCCACTGTGCCGAAGCCCTGCGCGCTCATCCATTCGGCCATGGATTGCGGGATCTGCTCGGAGGTCAATAGCCAGGAGAACACCGCCGCATTGGTAATGATGTAGAGGATCATCGCGCTCATCGATGCCGCCTTGAGCAGCACCGCCGGGACGTCGGCGAATTTCAGTCCGCTTGATAGACGAACACCGCGATGATGAAGGCATAGACCGCCGCCACGGCGGCGGCTTCGGTGGGCGTAAACAATCCCGAATAGATGCCGCCCAACACCAGGACGATCAGAAACAATCCCCAAAAGCTTTCGCGAAAAGCGTGGACGCATTCGCGCCAGCTCGCCCGCGCCATGCGCGGATAGTCATTGCGCCAGGCGCGAAACCAGGTCGTCGCGCCGAGCATGGTGGCGAGGATCAGTCCGGGCACGACGCCGGCCATGAACAATTGGCCGACCGAGGCGGAATTGACGACGGCGCCGTCCGGGCCGCGCGGCTGCATGCCGCTGGTCGCGACCGCATAAATGACGAGGTTGATCGAGGGCGGGAATAGAATGCCGAGCGCGCCGGAGGTCGTGATCACGCCGCCGCCGAAGCGCGGCGGGTAGCCGTTCTGTAGCAGCGCCGGCAGCATGATCGAGCCGATACCGACGACGGTCGCGACCGAGGATCCCGAGAGCGCGGCAAACAGGGCGCAGGCGATCGACGCCGGCCAGGCCGAGCCCGCCGTACCAGTGGCCAATCAGCGAGGAGGCGAAATCGATCATGCGGCGGGCGACGCCGCCGGTGGTGAGAAAATTTCCGGCCAGGATGAAGAACGGAATCGCCATGATCTCGAAACGGTCGATGCTGGTGAAGAGCTTTAGCCCGACCATCTTCGGATCGACGTCGGAAAGGATGAACAAATAGGTGAGAACCGACAGTCCGAGCGCAATCGAGATCGGCATGCCGGTCGCCATCAAGCGCCAGCAACAGCGCGAATAAAAGCTCGGCGCGGACGGTGTGCGACAATTCGATGATGTGCAGCCGCGTCGCCAAGCAGAGGAGCGCCAGCAGCGAGCGGAATGACGATGATCAGCGTCGCGGTAACGGCGCGAGGCAAAGCGGCCGCGGCGCCGCCGACTTATCCGTGTGCGACAAGGCTGATCATCGCGCCGCCTCGCCGGCCAGGGTGCCCGTCCGGTGCGGCGCCTCGTACTCGAGGCCGAGTGCCTGGTGCGGCAGTCACCCCGGTGCGCAAGAACCGCCACATCACTTGCAGGAACCGAAAGCACATCAGATAGGAGCCGAGCGGAATGCAGAGATAGATGATCCAGCTCGGCCATTCGAGCTCGGGCGAAACCTCGTCCGGATCAAGCTCGTGGACATAGACGGCGCCGAGCGTGCCGATGACGCCGGTGAACAATGCGCCGCAAAGCAGGGCGAATACGATCACCGGTCTGCGCGCCGCCGGTGTGAGCCGTTTGACGAAGACGTCGACACCGACATGGATACCGGTGCGCACACCGAGCGCGGCGCCGAATTTCGCCATCCACACGAACATGTAGGTGGCAAGCTCCTGCGCCCAGGACAGATTGATCGCCGCCAGCGAGGTGTAGACCCAATCCGCGGCGTGCCGGAGCAGCACCAGGCCGTGCGCGCCCGCCCACCGGCCAAGCTCCGCCGAATTGCTCGCGCCATAGCGATGGACGACGGCGACGAAGGTCAGGATCGTCGCCGCACCGATCAGGCTGGCGATGATCCACTCTTCGAGCCGATCGAGCAGAAGATTGAGCAGCCGCCCTACCCGCACGCTCAATCCCTCACCTGCTCGAGGAAGGACAGCGCGGCTTTCAGGACTGCGGCGGCGTGAACCCTGAGGCCTTGTAGATGCGCTCGATGAAGTCCTTGCCGAAGCGGCTCTGCATCTCGGTGTGGACCGGCATCAGCTTGGCGATCCAGGCCTTCCTTTCGGCCTCGGTCAAAACGTGGATTTCCGTCTTTCCCGATGCCTTGATCTTGTCCATCGCATCGGCGTTATCCTTCGCCGCCGTTACATTGAAGAATTCAGTCGTCTCCTTTACGGCGCGATCGAGTTGCGTCCGCACGTCCTCCGGCAGTGAATTCCAGAACGCCTTATTGGTGACGAGCGCATAGGTCAGCCGTCCGTGGTGCGACACGGTCAGGTATTTTTGCACTTCATAGAATTTCTGCGTCAGGATGTTCGACGGCACGTTATCCTCGCCGTCGACCACACCGGTCTGCAACGACTGATAAACTGCCGAGAACGGCAGGATCTGCGGCAGCGCGCCAAGCTCGCGGGTCACCGCCTCGAGCACCTTGCTGCCTTGAATGCGCATCTTCAGGCCACGGAAATCATCCGGCAGGATCAATGGTTTGTTGCAGGTGTAGACGTGGGCGCCGTTGTCCCAGTAGGCGAGCGGCGATACGCCCTTGGCCTCAAGCTTCTTGTTGAGATCGGCCATCATCGGGCTCGCCATCATCTGCCGCGCATGTGCATCGTCGCTCATCAGGAACGGCAGATCGAAAATATCGAACTCCTTGACCCCGAGCGGGCCGAATTTAGAGATCGACGGCGCGAGCAGCTGTACCGAGCCGAGCTGCAGGGCCTCCAGCTCCTCCTTGTCCTTGTAAAGCGACGAGTTCGGATAGACTTCGACTTTTACTTTGCCGTTCGTGTACTTCTCGGCCAGCTCCTTGAACAGCAAGGCGGCCTTGCCCTTAGGCGCGTCGGGCGCCACCACGTGACTGAACTTGATGACGATCGGCTCGTCGGCGAGCGCCGGGCTCGCCGAGCGCGACGGCGGCGAGAGCGAGGATGGCGGCGAATGCAATGGCAAGGCGTTGCATGGATGTTTCCTCCCGACGAATGACAGCGGACGAATGCGGGACGAGCGAACGGTCTTTCGTCCTGCGCCTTGATCTCTGTCTGTTATGTTGCAGCGATTATCTTCTTTCCTCGCTTGTCTGTCATCTGTCCTCGGCTTCAATGCACCGCGGCATCGGCGCGCGGAACAAACGCGCCCGGATGGCGGATAACGTCGCCGGCGAGCCGGTGTGCGACGCTTGCCGCCTGGGCCGGGTCGAGGCCGCCGAGCCGCGCCGCGAGATAGCCGGCATTGAAGCCGTCGCCGGCAGCCGTTGCATCGACCGGCACCATCACCTCCGGCACCGGCACGAACTCCTGTGTGCCGGCCGAGGCAACCAGCGCGCTGTTAGGTCCGTTCTTGACCACAATCTCGCCGATACCGAACGCCTGCAGCCGCGCGACCGTCGTCTCCGGGCTGGGGTCGCCCCAGAGCACGGCCTCATCGTCGAAGGTCGGCAGCGCGATATCGACACGCTTGAGCGTCTCGAGGAAGACAGTGCGGGTGCGGGCGAGGTCCCCTTTCCAGCCGCGCGGCCGGAAATTGCCGTCGAACGCCACCTTGGCGCCCTGCTGGCGCGCGGCTTCCAGCAGCGCCAGGAAGCGGCCAAGGCCGGTGTTCGAGTAGAGCGACAAGGTGATGCCGGAGAAGTAGATCAGCCGCGCCGACAAAAGATTTTGCGCGATCTGCATCCAGTCGGGCAGCTCGAACAGGTCGCGCGCCGGGGCGCCCTCGCGCCAGTAGCGAATGCTCCGTTCGACCGGCTGGGCCATTTTCAATGAGGCACAATGCCGGCAAGCGGCCGGGCGCGCGCAAGACGAGTTGTCCGGAAACCCCTTCGGCGGCAGCAAGCGCCATGATGCTGTCTGAATACGGATCATCGCCCAATGCGGTGGCGAAAGCGACGTCGATACCGGCGCGGGCAAGATAGACGGCCGTATTGAAGGTATCGCCGCCGCAGGACAGCGCGAACCTGCCGTCGGCGCCGCGCGCCAATTCAATGAGTACTTCGCCAACACAGACCGCGCGGGCCTTTTGCTCGCTCATTTTTGCTCGTTCAGGTCGTCGCGACCGCGGCGACCATGGCCATCGCCGTAAGGCTTGGCAATAGCCGCAAGCGGTTCGGCTAATAGCGGGCACATTGGAGGGATGACGCCGGATCAATGTAATGTTATATTGTTACATTATGACGCCATCATCATCACAGCGGCGCAACCCACCCATCGCCGACGATCTCGCCATCCTTGCTGCGGCTCTCGGTGCCGCAGCGCCTTGCGGTCGCTGGCGTCCTGATCGCGATCATCTGGGCGGCAATGTTGTGGGCCACCCACTAAACGTACGGCCATGGCAGACTTAAGCTTTCACAATCTCACGCTCGGCTATGAACGGCATCCGGCCGTGCATCATCTGACCGGCGCCGTCGAAGCCGGCTCGCTCGTCGCCGTCGTTGGCCCCAATGGCGCCGGCAAATCGACCCTGTTCAAAGGCATTGTCGGCGTGCTCAAGCCGCTTGCCGGCAGCATCGAGCGCAACGGTTTCGATGCGCGCGACATCGCTTACTTGCCCCAGATCGCCGAGATCGACCGCTCGTTTCCGATCAGCGTCTACGACATGGTGGCGATGGGGTTGTGGCGGACAAAGGGCCTCTTTGCCGGCATCGGCGGCAAGGACAATGCCAGCATCGAAGCAGCCATCGCGGCGGTCGGACTGACCGGATTTGAGCAGCGCGCCATCGGCACGCTGTCCGGCGGCCAGATGCAACGCATGTTGTTCGCGCGTCTTTTGCTGCAGGACGCGCGGCTGATCGTACTCGATGAGCCATTCACCGCCATCGACGCCAAGACCTCCGCCGACTTGCTCAACCTGGTGCGGCGCTGGCACAGCGAGCGGCGCACGGTGCTGGCCGCGCTGCACGATATCGATCTGGTGAAGGCGACATTTCCGCAGACTTTGCTGCTCGCCCGCGAGCCGGTGGCGTGGGGCGCAACCCCAGATGTATTGACGGTGGAGAACCTCAACAAGGCGCGCCATATGTGCGAGGCGTTCGACGAATACGCCGAGGCGTGCGCGGTCGCGGCAGAATGACTACGACGCAGCCGATGCTCTACGCCGCCCTTATCGCTCCCTTCGCCGAATTCGAATTCATGCGCCGCGCGCTGGTCGGCTCGCTCGCGCTCGCGCTCGGCGCGCCGCCGGTCGGCGTGTTCCTGATGCTGCGGCGGATGAGCCTGATCGGCGATGCCATGGCGCATGCGATTCTGCCGGGCGCGGCAATCGGCTTTCTCCTCGCCGGCTTGAGCCTGTTCGCAATGGCCGGAGGCGGCCTGATCGCCGGGCTTGTTATCGCCATCGGTGCCGGTCTGATCGCGCGGGCGACGCAACTGAAAGAGGACGCCTCGCTTGCCGCCTTCTTTCTGATTTCGCTGGCTGCTCGGCGTCACCCTCGTCTCGGTCAAGGGCAGCAATGTTGATCTGATGCACTTCTTGTTCGGTTCGGTGCTCGCGATCGACAATCCGGCGTTGATGCTGATCGTCGGCATCGCCAGCGTATCGCTCATTGTCCTGGCTTTGATCTGGCGGCCGCTGGTGCTCGAATGCGTCGACCCGGGATATTTGCGCTCGGTGAGCCGCGCCGGCGGTCCCGCCCATATCGCATTCCTCGCGCTCGTAGTGATGAACCTTGTCGGCGGCTTCCAGGCGTTGGGCACGCTGCTCGCCGTCGGCATTATGATGCTGCCGGCCGTGATCTCGAGATTCTGGGCCCGCGACATCACCACCATGATCGCGGTGGCGGTCGGCTGTGCCGCAGTTTCCGGCTACGCGGGCTTGCTCGTTTCCTATCACGCCAATCTGCCGTCGGGACCAGCCATCATCCTGGTGGCGGGCGTGCTTTATGCGCTGTCGGTCCTGTTTGGGCCCGTGGGCGGCCTTCTTTGGCTTGCGTTGCCGCAGCGCCATCTCGAAGCATAAGCAGCGGGAGCGGACGGCGATGGAGAATGCCGTGACCCCACGACGCTTCGTTCTGATAGCCGGATTCGCCGCTGCCCTGATGGTGCCGTTGGCCGCGCCGGCGGCAGCGCAAGATGCGCACCAAACGAAGGTCAGGGCGGTCGCCACCATCTCGATCCTCGGCGATCTGGTGAAGAACGTCGGCGGCGACCGTGTCGACGTCACGACGCTGGTCGGCCCTAATGGCGACGCCCATGTCTATTCGCCGACACCGGCCGACGCCAGAAAGCTTGCTGCGGCGGACATCGTCTTCGTCAACGGGCTCGGCCTCGAAGGCTGGATGACCCGACTGGTCACGGCCTCCGGCAGCAAGGCGCCGATGGTCGTTGTCAGCAAGGGGATTACGCCGCGCCAGCATGGACGACGGGGACAGACCGGGACACACGGTGATCGATCCGCATGCCTGGCAATCGGTCGCCGATGCCAAAATCTATGTCGCCAACATTCGCGACGGCCTCGTCGCCATCGATCCCGCGGGCAAGGCGACCTACGATACCAACGCCGCGACCTATCTCGACCAGCTCGATGCGCTGGAAAGCGAGGTCCGAGCGGCGATCGCCACGATCCCCGCCGACCGCCGCAAGATCATCACCACCCACGACGCCTTCGGCTATTTCGGCGCCGCCTACGGCATGACGTTCATCGCGCCGGACGGGCTCTCCACCGAGGCCGAGCCGTCGGCGAAGGACGTCGCCAGGATCATCACGCAGATCAGGAAGCAGAAGATTCCGGCGGTGTTTTTGGAGAACATCTCCGACCCGCGGCTGATGCAGCAGATCGCCCAGGAAACCGGCGCGACCGTCGGCGGCACGCTCTACTCCGATGCCTTATCCGAACCGGGCGGCCCGGCGGCGACCTATATCGACATGATGCGCCACAACGTCCGCGAATTCACCAAGGCGCTGGTCGGCTGATTGGACTTGGACTGAAAGGGTTTTGGCTCGCCTCCGGATCGCCTATATAGCGCGACAGGAGGGCCCGCCCGCATGTCCGAACCGCTTTCACCCGACAAAGTCCCCGTCACCGTGCTGACCGGCTATCTCGGCGCCGGCAAGACCACGCTGCTCAACCGCATCCTGTCCGAGCCGCACGGCAAGAAATACGCCGTCATCGTCAATGAATTCGGCGAGATCGGCATCGACAACGATCTCGTCATCGGCGCCGACGAGGAAGTGTTCGAGATGAACAACGGCTGCATCTGCTGCACCGTGCGCGGCGACCTGGTGCGCATCCTCGACGGGCTGATGCGGCGGAAGGGCAAGTTCGACGCCATCATCGTCGAAACCACCGGGCCTCGCCGACCCGGCGCCGGTGGCGCAGACTTTCTTCATCGACGAGAATGTCGGCCGCAGGACCAGGCTCGACGCGGTGGTCACCGTCGCCGACGCCAAGTGGCTCAACGACCGGCTCAAGGACGCCCCCGAGGCGAAAAACCAGATCGCGTTTGCCGACGTGATCCTGATCAACAAGACCGATCTGGTGTCGGCCGATGAGCTGAGCGAGGTCGAAGCGCGCATCCGCGGCATCAATCCTTACGCCCGCATACACAAGACCGAGCGCGCCCAGATCGCGCTCAGCGAAGTGCTCGAGCGCAACGCCTTCGATCTCGACCGCATCCTCGACATCGAGCCGGCGTTCCTTGCCGAAGAGGACGATCACGGCCATCACCACGAGCACGACCACGATCATGATCATGGCCACGGGCACGCGCACCACGGCGGCCTCAAGCACTATCACGACGAGGACATGCAGTCGGTTTCGCTCAAGAGCGACCAGCCGCTCGATCCCGACAAGTTCTTTCCCTGGGTGCAGAATCTGGTGCAGACCGAAGGCCCCAACATCCTGCGCTGCAAGGGCATCCTCTCGTTCAAGAATGACGACGAGCGCTTCGTCTTCCAGGGCGTGCACATGATCCTCGACGGCGACCATCAGCGGCCCTGGAACAAAGACGAGAAGCGCGACAGCCGCATCGTCTTCATCGGCCGCAATCTGCCGGAGGAGAAACATCCGTCAGGGCTTTGAAAGCTGCGTCGCGTGATTAAGCCTCTCCCGGTCTGCGGGAAGAGGTGAAGAACAATGACCGACACCCGCAGCGATACCGTTTCCGTCGTCGATCGCACGCGGCCGATTGCGGCCGGCGCGCCGATCGTCGCCGCGCATTTTCTCGGCGGCACTGCCGTATTCGTCCTCGGCGAGGAGGCGATGCTGTTCGCGGAACCGAAAGGCGAGCCGCGTCGCGTCGCCGTCCATAGCGGCGCCATCCTGGCAACGGTCGCCGACGGCGAGCGCATCGTCAGCGGCGGCGACGACGGCAAGGTGGTCGCGACGAATACCGCCGGTGAGACCCACACGCTCGCGAGCGATCCGAAGCATCGCTGGATCGATCACGTTGCACTCGCGCCCGACGGCGCCGTCGCCTGGTCGGCCGGCAAGACGGCTTTCGTGCAAGCCAAGGAACTGCGCGAATTCGAAGCCCCTTCGACCGTCGGCGGACTGGCTTTTCTACCCAAGGGCTTTCGCCTTGCCATCGCTCATTACAACGGCGCTACGCTCTGGTTTCCCAATGCCCCGCAGGCCGCGCCGGAAAAGCTCGAATGGAAGGGCTCGCATCTCGGCGCCACGATGAGTCCTGATGGCCGCTTTCTGGTCACCACCATGCAGGAGCCGATGCTGCACGGCTGGCGGCTCGCCGATGGCAAGCATATGCGCATGTCGGGCTACGCGGCGCGCGTGACCTCGCTCGGCTGGACCGCCGGCGGCCATTGGCTCGCGACTTCGGGCTCGACCCAGCTCATCCTCTGGCCGTTCCAAACCAAGGACGGGCCGATGGGCAAGCAGCCGCGCCTGTTGGCGCCATCCGAGCACCGCGTCGCGGTCGTCGCCTGCCATCCCAAGCAGGAGATCGTCGCCACCGGCTTCGGCGATGGCATGGTGCTGCTCGTTCGCATCGAGGACGGCGCCGAGATTTTGGCCAAAAAGCCCGGCGCTGCGCCGGTCACCGCGCTCGCCTGGAGCGCGGACGGGAAGCTTCTCGCTTTCGGAACCGAAGACGGCAGCGCCGGCGTGATCGATCTGTCGTGACGACCAGGAGGAGGATCCGTGTTCCTGAAGCTGACCGCAGGCGGCGAGCTTTTATTTGAGGACCGCCAGAACTTTCGCGCCTTCAAGCTTGTTGTCGAAGCCGACCGCGTCCAGCTTGCCGAAGTCCGCGCAGCGCTCGACGGCAAGGCGACCCTGCCCGATGCGGACACCGCCTGGATCTTCCAGGAGACGTTACGCCGTTGGCACGGCGTCGAGCACGACGCCGCCTGGCAACAGAACTTTGCCGCCATGATCGAGAAGGCGCGGCCGCACGGCTGGATCAACGACGAGGACATGACCATCAAGGCGCATGTCGAGTGGGCGACACCCTGATTGCGTGCGGTAATACGGGAACCGTGCCTTTCGGGGGCCGTTATCGCTGGACCGCACACCTAACGACGGATGGCTCGCATGATGGTGTCCGCGACAGCGAAGGTGCTGATTGCCCTGATGACGCTTAGTTCGGCAGACCTGACGGTGGCGCAAGCCGCCGACGCGACGGGGTGCACGCCACAGGAGCAATCCAATCAAACGCTGAGTGAAAAACTCGATCAGACCAGCGGCGTCATTTGCCCGCCCGACGTCGACCGCGGAATGAAAGCGCCGACGCCGAAAACGGGCAGCACGCCAGTGATCCCGCCACCGGGAAGCCCAGGCGGCGATCCGAACATCCAGCCGAAGTAGGCGACACGGCTGGATCGACGACCAGCGCGAGCCGATCAAGCGCATCTCGGATGGCTGGAGGTCTGGGGTATAGAGTGACGCCACGTGGCCGAGGTCACGTCCAATCAGTGAATGATGAAGGTGTTGGCGTGCAGACCGGCCAGATGGGCGTCGGCCGGAGCAATGCTGTCGTGGAACAGAGCGTCGATCACCGAAGCGTGGCCGCCTTCCGCGGACAGCGATTGCAAAGCGTTCTGCGCCTCACTCGGCTGCGCGTGCAGCCGAGAGCCGCCATCGCGATCAAAACCGCCAAAGCTTGCAGCGTTGGCCACGAGGCGCGAGTCAAGCGCCGGATTGAATATGAAGGCGTCGTTGCCCGGCCGCGATCGTTACCGTTCCGGACGCCGGCGGATCGACCACCAATGTTCCGCCATTTCCGTCGTTGGAAAGGGTGAACGTCGAATTTTCATAATCACCGACCAGCTGGACGCTTGCGGTGTCATGTTGGGCATCGGTTACCGTCAGAGTGCCGCCGTCGGCATTGCCGGCATAGGAAGCCGTCGTTTGCGGGCCAAAGTGAATGTCGGTCAGATCGATTTGATCCGAACTCGCCAAATTGCCATTGCCGATGAAATTGAAAATCGGCCCGCTGAATGTTTGCGGATCGTCAAGTTTCAACACGCCCGTGGCGCCATCGAACGTCACCGATCCCGAATTGGGAGTAGAGATTTCGAGCGTTGCGCCATTGGCGATCGTTGACGCCGTCGAACTCGAAGCCGGTCGTGACCGCGGTCTGCGCCGGGCTGTTCTGCGGACTGAAGCTGTCGATATTCGGCCCCACATTCGAGCGGCTGCCGTTCGGGTCCCATTCCCAAAAATAGGCGCCGATCAAGGACGAGCTGCCGGACTGCTGCCAGGCCTGGAAGAACGCCTGATAAAGCTCGGCCTGCAGCGCCGGGTCCGGACTGTTGCCCGACGCGGACGGATCGGCGGCAGCGCCGCTGTCATTGGCGTAGCCGATCTCGGTGAAGATCAGCGGTTTTCCGGAATTCCGCCGCAAGGTTTTCGAAATACTGGATCGGCGACTGGTTGCCGATCACCGCGTAAGCGCCGGGATTTGTCGACGGGGTCGCCGGATCGAGCCAGCCATTGACCAGATCCTGCAGCGTCGGGTTCGGCAGGTTCGACAGCGGCACGTAGCAATCGATGCCCTCGTAATTGAGCTGGTTCCAGAAGCTGACTTCGCTCGCCGTGCTCCACGACGCTGAATAGGTCAGCGGCCCGCTGTAAACCGCGCGCACCGAATTGATGATATCGGTCCAATAGGGCAGATATTGCGGACCGGTGAGCTGATCGAGCTCGGCGCCGATGCAAAACATCTGGGCGCCGTACTCCTGCGCAACTTCCGCCTCTGCCACGATCATCTGCTGGTAGCTGGCGAAGAAAGCAGCGACATTGGTCGGCTGATAGTCCTGGCGCCAGTCGCCGACATTGTACGGGGCACTCTCAGCCGGATTGAGAAAGTCGATCAGCGGCCTAACCATGACGGAGAGGCCGAGACTTTCGGCCTGTGCGATCGTATCGCCAAGCGCGGTGAGGCTGTCGGTGTAGTTTGGATCCGCCACGACCTGTGACGTTTGAGCGTCGATGCCGTAATCGAGCGTCACTTCGACCGAACTGGCACCGGTCTGGACCAGGGTTGGCAGCGAGTTCCGAATTTTCGTAGGCGCCGTTGTAGAAGGCAGGGTAATCGAAGCCTTTGTATTGCAGCGAGAACGTGTTTCCGGTCGTCGTGGCAGTGAGCGGGCCGGAAGTCGACCAAGTCGACGCCGTGGCGTCGTAAACCTCGATCGTGATGGTGTCGCTCCCCGGCGAAGCGCCGCCGACATAGTCGACATTGCCCAGATTGCCCGCGGGCACATAAATCCATTGGCCGGCTCGGCTACGCCGTTCACCGTGAAGTGGCCGTTCCCGCCGGCATCATAGAACCCGTAATAGGTGATGCTGTCGTTGCTCGGGTTCGATATCGACGTGATGAGGGAAGCGGCTGCGATCGACGTGTTCTCAGCGACGGAAACGCTTTGCACATTCACCGTAGGTGCCACGTCGTAGGTGGTGGCGGTGAGCGCGCTGGAAGCCGACCACGTCGACGTTGTGGCGTCGTAAACTTCGACGTTGAGAGTATCGCTTCCCGGCGAAGCACCGCCGACATAGTCGACATTGGCCAGATTGCTCGCGGGCACATAAATCCATTGGCCATCCGGCTCGGCCACCCCGTTCACCGTGAAATGGCCGCTCCCGCCGGCATCATAGAACCCGTAATAGGTGATGCTGTCGTTGCTCGGGTTCGATAGGGACGCGATCAGGGAAGCGGCTGCGATCGACGTGTTCTCAGCAACGGCGACGTTTTGCACATTCACCGCAGGAACGACGTCGGTGGCGGCGGTAAGCGAGCTGTAGCCAACCCAGGTTGCCCTCGTGGCGTCGTAAGCCTTGACGTGGAGCGTCTCGCTTCCCGGCGAGGCGCCGCCGACATAGTCGACATTGCTCAAATTGCTCGCGGGCACGCAAATCCATTGGCCGTCGGGCTCAGCCACTCCGTTCACCGTGAAGTAGCCGTTCCGGCCGGTGTCAGAGAAATCGTAGTAGGTGATGTCGTTGTTGCTCGGATTCGATAGGGACGTGATGAGAAAAGAAGCCGCGATCGGGCTGTTTTCAGCAACGGAAACACTTTGCACGTTCACCGTAGGAGGCGCGCCGTCGCCGAACAGCCACGCGATGGCCTCGTGGACGAGATGCCCTTCGATCACATCTTGGATCAGATCTATTTTGATAACGGGCGGCAGCGATTTGCCGGCGTCATGCGCGGCTGCCACGAATGATTGCCATGCGGGACTGGGCGGTCCGGCCAGCAAAATGGAAGCGATGTCCTGCGCAATTGCGGCGTCGAAAGCTTCGGGCGGCTGGCGCTTCATCGATTCTGATCGGATAATTCGGTTGCCGGATTTGCCAGCGCCATGTCGCTCGACCCGCGATTGATCGCCAAACCGGTGTCCGAGCCGGCGAATGTCTCGAACGAGGTACTAGACTAAGGCGCGATCCGGACCCATCGGAGAATCAATTCACTTAAACTTAGCTAAAAGGTACGGGCGTTTGCGAGCCACGCGACCCGCACCCGATACGAGTCATCAGGCGGAATGGCCTCCGTCAGCTCGATCGGACTGCAAAACGGACACCTCCCGCCGAGCCGACTGTTGGACGCAGGGGCGGTCATCTCCCCGGGCCTGTGGGCGCCTGCGGACCAAGTGACGGGCCGACAGTCGACAGTGTCCCGCCGGGCTCAGATCACGTACTGCCGCAGCGGCGGATAGCCGTTGAAGCCGACCGAGGAATAGGTCGCGGTGTAGGCGCCGGCGGCCTCGATCAGCACTTTGTCGCCGATAGCAAGCGACACCGGCAGCGGGTACGGCGTCTTCTCGTACAGCACGTCGACCGAGTCGCAGGTTGGTCCGGCGATGATGCAGGGCGTGGTCTCGTCACGGTCTTTGGTGGTGCGGATCGGATAGCGGATCAACTCGCCGATGGTTTCCGCGAGCCCGTGGAATTTGCCGATATCGAGATAGACCCAGCGCACCTCGTCTTCGGGCGAGCGCTTGGCGATCAGCACCACCTCCGCCTCGATCAAGCCGGCATTGCCGACGAGACCGCGGCCTGGCTCGACGATGGTCTCCGGGATGGCATTGCCGAAATGCTTGCGCAGCGAGCGGAAGATCGCCTTGCCGTAGGATTCGAGCTTCGGCGTCTTGCGCACATAGCGGGCCGGGAAGCCACCGCCGAGATTGACCACGGCGAGCCCGATACCGCGCTCCGCGCAGCCGCGAAACACCGCCGCCGTCGAGGCGAGCGCGCGGTCCCAAGCTTCGATGTTGTGCTGTTGCGAGCCGACGTGGAAGGACACGCCATGCGGGATCAGGCCCCGCTTATGCGCAAACTCCAGAATGTCGGGGGCGTAGACCGGCTCGCAGCCGAACTTGCGCGACAGCGGCCACTCGGCGCCGGAGCCGTCGCAAACGATCCGGCAGATCACGCGGCTGCCGGGGGCGGCCCGGGCGACCTTCTCCACCTCGGCCTCGCAATCGACGGCAAAGAGCGTGACGCCGAGCTTGTAGGCGGCGGCGATCTCGGTCTCTTTCTTGATCGTATTGCCGTAGGAGATGCGATCGGGCGTGGCGCCGGCCGCCAGCACGGCCTCGGTCTCGCCGATCGAGGCGACATCGAAACAACAGCCAAAGCCAGCCAGAAGCTTGAGGATTTCCGGCGCCGGATTAGCCTTGACGGCATAGAACACCTTGGTGTCCGGCAGCGCCTTGGCGAAGCTTTGATAATTCTCGCGGACGACATCGAGGTCGACCACCAGGCAGGGTCCGACATCGGTGCGTTGCTTGAGGAATTCGCGGATACGCGCGGTCATTGCCACCCACTCCCCTATCCGACTGGCGGCGTAGCCGCCGAGGTGAACCTCCTGCGACAGGCATCGTTCCGCACGCTGCGGAGCGTTGCTGCGTCGCCGTGATTGCTGCCTTGGTCCGGATGAGGGAGATCCCGTTCCGCACTGCTGGCAAAGAAGGACAAGCCTTTTCAGTCAACCGGCATTGGCGCCGGGGATCCAAAAAAGCCCTTCCGTCGTTGCTTTAAGCCGCGTCGCCCGTGGAGAGCGGGCATTGCCGGTTCGCCTCCGGCTGTCGGTCGCGGGAGCAAGGAAGTAGTGGTCTCTTCCTTAGGCGGCTGTCCGGCCTCTTGTCCGGATGCCCACCGACCGACACACGGCCACAGGCACGTGCGAAATTGGGCGATTTCCGCAATAAGCTATTCAGCCACTGCGTGCAAGCGTTTTGGTCTTAACAAAAAGTTAGAGCCGCGCTTTCTCCGCGACGCGCGCGACGCGAGGCTCGAACTTTGTTCAGTCCGCGGTGAACGGCTCGACGCGCTGCGCCGCGCGAACGAATTGCACCATGACGACGATGCCGCAGACGACGAACAGCCCGTCGAGCGCATGCGCGCCGATCGGCCCAAGCGCGAGCAGGTTGGCGATCGCCCAGCTGCCGGCGAAGGCGGCGCCGAACACTTCGGCGCTGATCAGGATCGCCGCGCTGGCAACGGTCAGGACGTTCTGCCAGAGGATGCGGCGGCCGGGGCGGGGATGTTGAGCTTCGGGCTTGTTCATGGCGGTTCTTTTGTCGCAAAGCCGCGGCCGGATCAAGCCTACGCGGCGTCGCGGGCGGCCTTTGGCGACAGGAGCCCGGCTTCGACCAAAGCCGCTCGGATGCAGTCGATCTCGGCGCGACCAAGCTTGACGAGCGGCGGCCGCACTACCGCTCGCGGCAGCCGGCCGAGCAGCACCAGCGCCTCTTTCATGCGGTTGTGCATGTCAGCCCAGGGTTCGGCATAGAACGCGCGGGCGAGCGGGTAGATGCGGTCGTTGAGCCGCCGCGCCGCGGCGAGATCGTTGTTCCTGACCGCCTGGAACAGGGCCGCCTGCAGATCGGGGATCACGCTGCCGCTGCCGGAAAGGAGGCCGTTGCAACCGAGCACCAGCGAGCTCAACAGCCACGCGCTGTGGGTCGTGAGCACATTGACCGGCGGATTGCGGCTCTGCAGCTCGCGGACGTGCGTTTCATGCTGCGGCACGTTGCCCGACCAGTCCTTGATGGCGCGAATGGCCGGCACCGCCTCGAGCATCTTCAGGAGCGTGTCGCGTGGATAGCCCTGGCCGGTCGCCAGCGGATATTGGAACGCGATAATCGGCAGGGCCGACGCATCGGCGATGCGTTTGAAATGCTCGATCGCCATGGCCGGCGACTGCCCGAGGGTGAACGGCGCCGGCGGAAACACCAGCAGCGCAGAGGCACCGCCCTCCTCGGCCATGCGGGCGATGCGGGCAGCTTCGAGGCTCCCGTCGGCCCACACGCCATTGACGATCGGAAGCCGGCCGCCGACCTCGTCCTGCGCGACGTCGAGCACGCGGCGCTGTTCGTCGAAGCTGCAGGAGGCGACCTCGGTCGAATGGGCGTTGATGGTGATCGCGGAAAGGCCCTGGGTCGCCGCCACATCGCGCAGGTGCTTGCGGAAGCTCGTCTCGTCGATCGTCAGATCGTCGGCGAACGGCAGGAGGACGGCTGGGATGACGCCGTGCGGCACATAGTTGGCGTGACGGGGCACCGGAACTTCTCCTTAACCGCTGTGGCGTGGTTGGCCAATGACATATATCACGGGCGCATCCGTATTCGGTATGGGTTCCAATGATTCAACAAACCGCCTCCGATAATCCGTTTTTCGCGCCGTGGACAACACCCGGTGAAGTTCCTCCATTCGACCGCGTTAGGCCTGAGCATTTCCGCCCGGCCTATGGGCGGGCCTTCGCGGAGCACGACGCCGAGATCGCGGTCATCGCCGCACGCGGGGAGCCGCCGACCTTCGACAACACCATCGCCGCGCTGGAACTGAGCGGCCGTGCGCTGGAGCGCGTCGAGAACGTCTTTCATTTGCTCGTCGGCGCCGACAGCAACGACGCGCTCCTTGAAATCGAGCGCGAGGTGGCGCCGCAGCTGGCCAGACACTGGAACAAGATCCACACCGACACAGCCCTGTTCCGCCGCATCGATACGCTCATGCAGCAGGCCGACAGGCTTGACCTTGATTCCGAGCAGAAGCGCGTGCTGGAACGCTATCACGTGACCTTCCGCCGTGCCGGCGCCGCGCTCGATAGCGCGGCCAAGGGGCGAGTGGCCGAGATCATCGAGCGTCTGGCGGAGCTCGGCACCACGTTCAGTCAAAATGTGCTCGCGGACGAGCAAGCCTTCGCGCTTGTCCTTTGCGACGACGCGGAGCTTGCCGGGTTGCCGGATTTCATGCGCGAAGCGATGAAGTCCGAAGCGCAAGAACGCAGCCTCGACGGTTACGCGGTCACGCTCCTGCGTTCCAGCGTGGAGCCCTTCCTCCAATTTGCCGAGCGCCGCGACCTGCGCGAAAAGGTGTTTCGCGCCTTCGTCTCCCGCGGCGACAATGGCGACGCGACAGACAACAAGGCGATCATCGCCAAGATGGTCAAGTTGCGGGCCGAGCGCGCCCGCCTGCTCGGCTACTCCGACTTCGCCCATTATCGCCTCGACGACGCCATGGCGAAAACGCCGGCGGCGGCCCGCCATCTGCTCGACACGGTATGGGCGCCGGCACGCGCCCGGGCGCTGGCCGATCGCGACGGCATGCAGGCGCTCATTGCGGAGGAAGGCGGCAACTTCAAGCTCGAGCCCTGGGACTGGCGCTATTACGCCGAGAAGCTGCGCCAGCGGCGCTGCAATGTCGACGAGGCCGCGATCAAGCCCTACCTCAATCTCGAACGGATGATCGAGGCTGCCTTCGACACGGCAGGGCATCTGTTCGGGCTGCGCTTCAAGCAGCGCAAAGACGTTCCGGTCTGGCATCCCGACGTGCGCGTCTGGCAGGTGCGCGGCGGCGATGGCGCCGAGATCGGCCTGTTCTTCGGCGATTACTTTGCCCGGGCGTCAAAGCACAGCGGCGCCTGGATGACGTCGCTACGCGATCAGGAAAAGCTAGCCGGCGACATTCACCCGCTCATCGTCAACGTCTGCAACTTCGCTAAAGCCGCCGAGGGCGAACCAACGCTGCTTTCCTTCGAGGATGCGCGCACGTTGTTTCACGAATTCGGTCATGCGCTCCATGGCCTGCTCTCCGACGTCACTTATCCGCAAATTTCCGGCACCAGCGTCGCCACCGATTTTGTCGAATTGCCGTCGCAACTCTATGAACATTGGCTCGAACAACCGGACGTGCTGCGGCGCTTCGCCCGGCATTACCAGACCGGCGCGCCGATGCCGGAGGACTTGCTGCAACGGCTGATCGCCGCGCGCAATTTCAATCAGGGCTTCGGCACGGTGGAGTACCTCGCTTCGGCGTTTGTCGATCTTGATTTCCATTCGCTCGAGGCACCCGCCGCAATCGATGCCACCGCCTTCGAGGCCAACGCGCTGGCCCGCATCGGCATGCCGGACGAAATCGTCATGCGCCATCGCCCGCCGCACTTCGATCACGTGTTCTCGGGCGGCGGTTACGCCGCGGGCTACTACAGCTACATGTGGTCGGAAGTGCTCGACGCCGACGCGTTCGAGGCGTTCGAGGAGACCGGCGACATTTTCGATCCGGCGACGGCGAAGCGGTTGCGCGAGACGATCTACGCCGCCGGCGGCTCCCGCGACCCGGCCGACGCCTACAAAGCCTTCCGCGGCCGGCTGCCGAGCCCCGATGCGCTGCTGCGCAAGCGCGGCTTGGCCGAAGTGGCCCCCACCCTGCCCTCCCCCGCAAGCGGGGGAGGGTCAGGGAGCGGGTAGCATGGTCGACCTGCACAGCGCCGGCCACCGCCGCGGCGTCGTCTGCGCGCCGCATTTCGCCGCCGTGGAAGCAGGCCGCGCGATCCTCGCCGAGGGCGGCAATGCGATCGAAGCGATGCTGGCCATGGCGGCGACCATCGCGGTGGTCTATCCGCACATGAACCATCTCGGCGGCGACGGCTTTTGGCTCATTCGCGAGCCGTCCGGCCGGGTGCGCGCCATCATGGCCGCCGGTCCCGCCGGCCTTGACGCCCGGCCGGAGCTTTACCGCGAGTACGAAATCATCCCGCCGCGCGGGCCGCTGGCCGCGCTCACCGTGCCGGGCGCAGTCGGCGGCTGGATGCTGGCGCTCGAGGCGGCGAAGGCGCGTGGCGGAGCCTTGCCGCTTGAAGTCCTGCTGGCATCGGCAATCAGCCTCGCCCGCGACGGCTATACGGTTTTGCGCAGCCAGGCGGCGCTGACCCAGGAGAAGCTTGCCGAGCTTGTGCCGGCGCCGGGCTTCGCCGAGGTATTTCTGTCAGATGGCAAGCCGCCGGCGGCCGACGCCGCCTTGAAGCAGCAAGCATTCGCCGAAACCCTGACGCAGCTCGCCCATGCCGGACTCGACGATTTTTATCGCGGCGACGTCGGGCGGGAAATCGCGGCCGACCTTGCCCGCATCGGCAGCCCGGTCACGCGCGATGACCTGACGCGCTATCGCGCCACGCTGGCCGCGCCGCTGCAGATCGAGTTGCCCGCCGGCACGATCTACAACACCGACGCGCCGACACAAGGAATCGCCTCGCTGATGATCCTCGCTTTGTTCGACCGGTTGGGCGTAAACGAGGCGGAAGGGTTCGATCACATTCACGGCCTTGTCGAAGCGACCAAACGCGCCTTGCGCGTGCGCGATCGTGTGGTGACCGATCCGAACGATCTGGCGCACGCGCTCGATCGCTGTCTCGATCCGCGCTTCATCGCCGGCGAAGCGATGAAAATCGATCGACGTAGGGCCGCGCGCTGGCCGCTCGCCTATGGCGAGGGCGATACCGTCTGGATGGGTGCCGCCGACACGAGCGGCCTGGTCGTCTCCTATATCCAGTCGCTCTACTGGGAGTTCGGCTCGGGCTGTGTGCTGCCGCGCACCGGCATTGTGATGCAGAACCGCGGCACAAGCTTTTCGCTGCAACGCGGCGCGCTCAACATGCTCGCACCCGGCCGGCTGCCGTTCCACACCCTCAACCCGGCGCTCGCCATCCTCAAAGACGGACGCATCATGGCCTATGGCAGCATGGGCGGCGATGGTCAGCCGCAGTTCCAGGCCGCCGTGTTCACGCGCCACGTGCTGTTCGATGCGCCGCTCGCGGCAGCGATCGACCGCCCGCGCTGGGTGCTCGGGCGCACCTGGGGCGATCCGCAAACCAAGCTGCGATTGGAGTCGCGCTTCGACGGCAATCTCGTCGACGCACTCGCTGCGGCCGGTCATGAGGTTGAAGTTTTATTGGAGGCTTATTCCGACGTGATGGGCCACGCCGGCGCGGTGGTTCTGCATCCCGACGTCACCTGCGAAGGCGCCCACGACCCGCGCGCCGACGGCGGTGCCGCGGGGGTCTAAACCTGGCACGGCTCGACCAGCCTTCGCTCGCTCGCCGAGTTCGGCGGCATGGATCCGCTAAAGCCCGGAGCGCTCAGATGGAAGCCAAAATCAGCGATCAGGCCGCTTTGGCGCGGAGCGTGGGAATCTTACTCACGTCCTCTTTGCGCTCAGCATGCCAAGTATCGTACGTGCCCTGCATGCGCACCCAAACCCCGGCGCCGTCGCCGAACAACTTGCCGAGCCGAACCGCCACGGCCGGAGACACTGGCTTGCGCTCGCGCAAGATGTCGTAGAGGTGCTGGCGGGAAATACCGAGCAACTGCGCGATCTCTGCTTTGGTCCGCCCAGTCGCCGGAATCACATCCTCGCGCAGCAAGGCGCCGGGATGCGTCGGGCAGCGATCCGGATTGCGCTTGGCGACATGAACCATGACCGTCTCCCCTCAGTGATATTGCTCGAAGTCTATTCGGCAGGCATCGCCGTCCTCGAATTCGAACGTGATGCACCACGGTCCATTTACATTGACCGAATAGCGTGTCGGTTTGAAGCCTCGCAAGGGATGGAAATCAAAGCCGGGGACGTTCATTTCTTCCGGCCGCAGGGCGGCGTCCAGACGATCGAGGCGTCGTAAGATGCGCGCATGCATCTTCGTGTCGATCTTCCCGGTCCGCCCTTTCTCCCAGAGCTCGGCAAGTCCCTTGCTTTTGAAGCTTCGGATCACACTCAATAATGTAAGCGAATTGCTGACGCTAGTCAAATGTTAGCTTACATCGGTGCCCAGGAGCAAAAGAATAGCCACGTTTGCGCCCTACTCCGTATAGAATATGCCCGTTGAAGCGGGCGGCAGACCAGGCATGGCGCATGAACCACCGTTTCTTCCCTGTCATTGCCATTCTGGCATGCCTCGTCGCAGCGACGCGAAGCGCGCACGCGCACCCGCACGTCTGGGTGACCATGACCGAGGAAGTTCTCTACGCGCCCGACGGCTCGGTCACCGGCGTGCGCCACGCCTGGACCTTCGACGACATGTTCTCCGCGTACGCTACCCAGGGGCTGGAGCAAAAAATCAAAGGTACCTTCACGCGCGAGGAGCTTGCGCCCCTGGCGAAAGTCAACGTCGAGTCGCTCAAGGAATACGCCTATTTCACCTACGCCAGGATCGACGGCAAACGGCGCAGAGACGCATTTGTTGATCCGGTCGACTATTTCCTCGAATACGATCCGAAGGAGACCGTGCTCACGCTGCACTTCACACTGCCGCTCAAGGCGCCGGTGAAGGCGAAGTCGCTTGAACTCGAAATCTACGATCCCGAATTCTTCATCGACTTTGGTTTCGCGAAAAAGGATCAGGTGCGGCTGGTCAACGCGCCGGCGCAGTGCACGACCTCGGTCACCAAGCCGAGTGACGGCAATTTTCCCGCCACGCTCCGGCTCAATCAGGCCTTTCAGACCTCGGAAGCCAATATCGGGATGGGCGCGAACTTCGCCAACAAGATCGCGGTGACCTGCCCGTGACCCGGTGCACCGGGCGGATTCTAAGCCGGCGTCTTTTGCTGATGGTAGCCGTCGCATTGCTGATGTTAGCGGCGGGCACTTTCACAAGCGCCTTCGCGCAAGTCGGGCCGTTCGGCGGACTGCGGCCGCCGCCGGCCGATGGCGTGGTTGGCTTTATCCTCGCCAAACAGGCGCTGTTCTATCGCGCGCTATCCGGTTTGATCCGCGCCACCAAGACCGACGGCTGGGCTTATTGGGGATTGATGAGCATCTCGTTCGTCTACGGTATTTTCCACGCTGCCGGTCCGGGTCACGGCAAAGCGGTGATCTCGTCATACCTTCTCGCCAATGAGGAAACCTGGCGGCGCGGCATCGCACTGTCGTTCGCCTCGGCGCTGTTGCAGGCGCTCACAGCGGTCGTGATCGTCGCCGTCGCCGCCATTGCCATCGGCGCGACGGCGAAGATGATGGGCGACACCGTACGCACCATCGAGATCGTCAGCTACGCACTCATTGTGCTATTGGGCGCGCGCCTCTTCTGGGTGAAGGGGCGCGGCTTTCTGCATGCTCTGCACGCGGTGCGGGGAAAGAATAAAGCGGAGGACGAGGTTCTTAACGCTGAAGATGAGCAGGCGCGCTGCCGTCACCGCGATCATGGGCACGGCGAACATGTCCATCACGATCACGCACACGCGCATCAGCATGTGCATGAAGACGACGAGGGGGACAGCATCTTGCCCTGGGGGCATGCGCACGGGCCGGAGCCGGAGGAATTGGCGGGACCGAGCGGCTGGCGCCGCGGACTGTCGGCAATCATTGCGGTCGGGTTGCGGCCCTGCTCGGGCGCGATCATCGTGCTCGTTTTCGCGCTGGCGCAGGGCCTGTTCTGGGCCGGCGTGGCCTCGACCTTTGTGATGGGGATCGGCACCGCCATTACGGTCGCGGCGATCGCAACGCTTGCAGTCGCCGCCAAGGCCGCGGCGAAGCGGTTTGCCGCCGCCCGCGCCGGCTACGGCACGCTCGTGCTGCGCGGCATCGAGGTCGGCGCCGCGCTCCTCGTGATGATGTTCGGTGTACTCCTGCTCACCGGCTATATGGCGAGCGAGCGCATGGGGATGTTTTGATCAGGCGACCTTTTGTGTCAGGTGCCCGAACATCGCCTTGCGCGCCTCGTCGTCCATCTCGGTCTTGAACTTGTGTCGGTCTTTCAGCGTGACCGCGCGCTGCGCCGCCGGCCGCGCGCTGATTTCATCGACCAGACGTTTGAGATTCGGGAATTTCGGCCACGCCGCTTCGCCGAGCACGACCGGCATCAACCGCGCCCAGCCCCACACATCCATGTCGACGATCGTGTAGGTATCGTCGATCATATATTTCTGCTTGGCGAGCCGCGCGTCGAGAATGCCGAAGTGGCGCTGCGCTTCGAAGGCATAGCGGTTAAGCGCGTAGTCGATCTTTTCCGGCGCGTACTGACGGAAGTGCACCGACTGCCCGGAATAGGGGCCGACGCCGGACGCTACGAACATCAGCCACGATAAAAGCTCACCGCGCGCCTTGTCTCCCTTCGGCGGCAGAAACTTGCCGGTCTTCTCGGCGAGGTAAAGCAGAATGGCGTTACTGTCGAACACGGTGACGTCACCGTCGACGATGGCCGGCACCTTCGCATTCGGGTTGACGGCCAGATATTCCGGCTTGTGCTGCTCGCCCTTGCGGGTGTCGACCGGCATCGGCTCGTAGGGAAGCCCGGCTTCCTCCAGAAATAGCGCCACTTTGGTCGGGTTCGGCGCACCGCTATAGTAGAATTTCAGCATCCTCAATCCTCTCGGCATATGATTGGCAGCGGCGCCGAACTGCGGCGTCCTACCGCAAAATCTATAGCACAAATTCGGGAAGTTTTTCATCCGCCGCCAAAGCTCGTAGGCTCAGCGGTCGCGCTCTCAGCTGGACGCCTGCGGTTCCGAGGGCCCTGGTTTGGCGCGCGGCAATCCTTGTGCCCTCTCCTTCACGCGCTGCCCGTAGAAATTGATGATGTTACGGGCCGTTTCCTGCGTCAGCTTCTTGTATCTCTCAAAAAATTGCCCGAGATCGTCCGCCTGCAAATTGCGCTCGGCGACATGCATCAGCAGCAATTCCTTGACGGTGGTCCAGGAGCAACCGGCCGCTTTGGCGAGAATAAGAATCATATCCTCGCCCTTATCGAGCAATGCGCGTTCGACCAAATCGGCCGGAAAACGGCCGAGCTTCACCAGCGCAATCACCGTCCGCTCAAAGTCCTGCGCATGGGCGGGCGCGTGAATGTTGGCCTCGGTGAACGGCTGCGCGTTGAACGAGCGATTGGCATCGCGCAACGCCGTGGCATACCGCCGCGACGCCTTGCGCGCCTCCTGTTGCGCGCTGGTCGCCACCTCGTCGATGGCGTCGCTGATGGCCGCCGCGGCCTGCGGATTGGTACTCTCGAGCTCGGCGCGCACCGCGGCCGACGCTGTTTCAAGTAACTTCAGAAAGTATTGGCGCGGGAGATCGTGGCGCTCCGCAAGCGCCAGCGTCAACTTTCGGCTGCGGCGCGCCCGGTTCGTCAGTTTCTCGTACCCGGCCAAAGAAAAGCGCGCACCTTTGTTCCTGACCACCCGATGCACCACGCGCCGATCGCCTCTCTCGACCAGAACGTCGGTCACCGGCTCGCTCAGCTTCAGCCGCTGGGCAATGGCGAGAAGGTGGTCCTGGCTCTTCGTACTTGCGTTCTCAACCAGATCGGCGTCGCTGAGCTGTCGCGAGTGAGACAGCACCGGCTCGGCCACCGCAATCGCGTCATCAAAGGCGAGCAGACGAATAAGCTTGGGAGGGGCCGTATCGATATGCGCCAGCCGCTGTGCGAGCCTTGCCCGCGCCTTCACTTCGATATCGGCAGAGAGTTTCTGCAACACGTCATCGAACAGAGCGACCTGATCGCCGGAGTAGCCGCGCGATCCGGCGGCGAACAAATCGGCGACGCGCTCCAGAATTCTCAGGCGTTGCTGATCGTCCCTGCTCGCGACCGCACTATTGAGGTCCTCAATCAGCGACCGGCTTTCCGCGCACTTGGGAATCTCTGCCGACAGGCGGGCGTCGAGCATCGTGAATACAACCAATGAGACGCAATCGATAATTTGACTCTCGTTCCGCAGCGGCATCTCTGTCAGAGGCGGAACGTCTCCCCGTGTTCGTAGCAGCAAGGTGCAAAAATACCGCCCTATCGGCAACCTGCAAAAAGACGAAAATTTTTAGAAAAACATCGCAATGCGGGGCAATCACAGCTTGAGGTTGTTACAGGTCCACAACCGGCAGTCACATCAATCCGCCCCCAGCCGGCTCGCTCAAGGCGGTCGACCGTGGTTCGCGAACCGGCGGAGGCCTCAGAACAATCCCACGATTCTTCCATCCGGCCCGATGTCGATTGAGTCGGCGGCCGGCACCTTCGGCAGGCCCGGCATGGTCATGATCTCCCCGCAGATTGCGACCACGAACTCGGCGCCGGCGGAGAGCCGCACTTCGCGCACCGGGATGACGTGATCGGTGGGCGCGCCCTTGGCGTCCGGATTGGTCGAGAAGCTGTACTGCGTCTTGGCAACGCAGATGGGAAACTTGCCGTAACCCATAGCCTCGAAACTGGCGAGCTGGTCGCGCACCGCCTTGTCGACGGAGATATCCTTGGCGCGGTAGATTTCCTTGGCGATGGTGCGGATCTTTTCCAGGAGCGGCATGTCGTCCGGATAGAGAAATTTGAGCTTGCTCTTGCCGCTTTCGGCGACCTCCACCACGGCGCGCGCCACGTCGGCCGCGCCCTCGCCGCCCTTCGCCCAGTGATCGGCCATCAAGGCTTCGACGCCGAGCGCTTTGCATTTTTCCTCGACCAGCTTGATCTCGGCTGCGGTGTCGGCCGAGAAGCGATTGATGGAGATGATCGGCTCGATCCCGAATTTCCGAACATTCTCGACATGGCGCTGCAGGTTGCTCATGCCGGCTTCCAGTGCCTTGAGGTTCTCGTGCTTGAGGTCTTCCTTCTTCACCCCGCCGTGCATCTTCAGCGCCCGGATGGTGGCGACGAGGACCACGCAATCCGGCGCGATGCCTGCCTTCCGGCATTTGATGTCCATGAACTTCTCAGCGCCGAGATCGGCGCCGAAGCCGGCTTCGGTCACAACGTAGTCGGCGAGCTTGAGCGCGGTCGTCGTCGCCAGCACCGAATTGCAGCCATGCGCGATATTGGCGAAGGGACCGCCATGGATGAAGGCCGGCGTGCCCTCCAGCGTCTGCACCAGGTTGGGCGCGAGCGCTTCCTTCAGCAGCACGGTCATGGCACCCTCGGCCTTGAGGTCGCCGGCGCGCACCGGTTTCCTGTCGCGGGTATAGGCGACGACGATGTTGGCGAGCCGTTTCTTGAGGTCATCGAGATCGCGCGCCAAACAGAAGATCGCCATGACTTCCGAGGCGACCGTGATGTCGAAGCCATCTTCCCGCGGGAATCCGTTGGCGACGCCGCCGAGCGAAGAGACGATCGAGCGCAGCGCGCGATCGTTCATGTCGAGCACGCGGCGCCACGCTACGCGCCGCGCATCGATGGCAAGCGCATTGCCCCAATAGATGTGGTTGTCGAGCAGCGCAGCGAGCAGATTGTTCGCCGAGGTGATGGCATGAAAGTCGCCAGTGAAGTGGAGGTTGATGTCCTCCATCGGCACGACCTGCGCGTAGCCGCCGCCAGCAGCGCCGCCTTTCATGCCGAACGACGGCCCGAGCGAGGGCTCGCGGATGCACAGCATCGCCTTCTTGCCGATAAAATTAAGCGCATCGGTCAAGCCGACGGTCGTGGTCGTCTTGCCCTCGCCCGCCGGCGTCGGATTGATCGCGCTGACCAGGATCAGTTTGCCGTTCGGCCTGCTCTGCAGCGACTTCACGAAATCCATCGACACCTTGGCCTTGTAGTGGCCGAAGGGTTCGAGATTTTCGGGCGCAATGCCGAGCCGCTCGCGCGCAATATCGATGATCGGTCGCTTCTTGGCCGCCTGCGAGATTTCGATGTCGGATTTCGGATTGGCGTGTTGCGCGGCGTCGGCGGATGCCTTCGCCGCGGTCGCTGACGGCGGATTCATGAAAACCTCATTCCGGGGTTGAGCTTTGCGTTGACGGCAAATTCATTGGCTGCGATTTTAGGTCCATCCGCCTGCACGCGCGTGATCTTGAAACGGCCGTCGGCGCAAACGACGGAGAAACCGTCGCTCTCGATGGCGACAATCTCGCCCATCTTGCCGGCGATGCCCTTCGGGTCCTTGGCCGGCAGCGGCTTGGCGTCGAAAATCTTGACCGTTTGACCGTCCAGCCTCGACCACGCGCCGGGCGCCGGATTGCAGCCGCGGATCAGGCGGTCGATGTCCTGCCACGGCCGGCCCCAGTCGATGTGCGCGTTGTCTGGACCGCAGCGGCCCTCATAGGTCGCTTTGCTTGCATCCTGTTTGATGCGCGGCGCCTTGCCGGCTTTGACGAGATCGACCGCTTCAAGCATCGCATCCACGCCCATGGGGAACAGGCGATCGAAATAGACCGAACCAAGCGTGTCAGTCGCCGAAATCGGCGTCTTCTTCTGGATCAGTACGTCGCCGGTATCGAGGCCATTATCTGGCCAGAAAATCGACAATCCGGTCTCGCGGTCACCCTTGATGATCGGCCAGTTGATTGCGCTCGGCCCGCGATAGGCGGGAAGGAGCGACGGGTGATACTGAATCGATCCGTGGGTCGGGATGTTCAGAAAATCCTCCGGCACGAACAACGTCACGAACGCCATTACCTGCAGGTCAGGCTTGAGCGCGCGAAACTCTTCCCACACTTCCGGCTTGCGATAGGACGCTGGCTGATAGACCGGCAGCTTGGCCGCTAGCGCGGCTTCTTTCAGCGGATCCGCTTTGGCGCCTTCCTTCTCCGGCGCAACATAGACGGCAACGACGTTCTCGCCGCGCTTGACCAGCGCTTCGAGTACCGCCTTGCCGAATGCCTGCTGCCCGTGAACGACAATGCGCATTCAATCTTTTCCTTCCGCTCATGCCCGCGCAGGCGGGCACCGAGCAAACACCCCGGAGCTGATAACTTGGATCCCGCAGCTACGCCGCTTCCGCCTTCTTCTCCGGCGCCGTGATTGCGCCCGACACCTTGATCTCGGCGATCTCGGTGTCGGAGTATCTGAGCACCTCGCGTAGCACTTCGTCGGTGTGTTCGCCAAGCAGTGGCGAACGGCGCACATCGGCGAGCGAGTCGGACAATTTGATGGGGTTGCCCACTGTCAAATATGGGCCGCGGGTGGGATGGTCGACTTCGACCACCGTGCCGGTCGAGCGCAGCGATTGCTCCTCGGCGATTTCCTTCATCGACAGAATGGGCCCAACCGGAATGTCATGGCCATTGCAAATTTCCATGACCTCGAACTTGGTCTTGGTCGCGGTCCACTGCTCGATGGTGTCGAAGATGTGCCGCAGGCGCGGCAGCCGCGCCGGCGGCGTGGCGTAGTCGGGATCGGTCTTCCACTGCGGCTTGCCGATCAAATCGCAAATCGCGCCCCACACCGGCGCCTGCGTGATGAAATAGACATAAGCGTCTGGGTCGCTCTCCCAGCCTTTGCATTTGAGAATCCAGCCCGGCTGGCCGCCGCCGGAATCGTTGCCGGCGCGCGGCGTCGCCGGGCCGAACGGAATGCCTTCGCCGTACTGACTGTATTCAGCCAGCGGACCGGCTTTGAGCCGCTGCTGGTCACGCAATTTGACGCGCGCCAAGTTGAGCACGCCGTCCTGCATGGCGCACAGCACCTTCTGGCCGCGGCCGGTGCGGGTGCGCTGGTAGAGCGCCGCGACGATGCCGAGCGCAAGATGCAGGCCGGTGCCGGAATCGCCGATCTGGGCGCCGGTGACCAGCGGCGGCCCGTCGCGGAAGCCGGTCGTCGAGGCCGATCCGCCGGCGCATTGGGCGACGTTCTCGTAGACCTTGCAATCCTGGTATGGCCCGGGGCCGAAGCCCTTAACCGAGGCGACGATCATGCGCGGGTTGAGCTTGTGGATGTAGTCCCACGTCAATCCCATCCGGTCGAGCGCGCCGGGAGCAAAATTCTCCACCAGCACGTCGCAGGTCTTCACCAGCCGGTCGAGGATCTCCTTGCCCTTGGGATGCTTGGAATCGATGGTGATCGACCGCTTGCTGCCGTTGAGCATGGTGAAATAGAGGCTGTCGGCGCCTTTGACGTCGCGCAGTTGTGTGCGCGTAATGTCGCCGACGCCCGGCCGCTCGACCTTGATGACGTCCGCGCCCATGTAAGCGAGCAATTGCGTGCAGGTCGGCCCCGATTGCACGTGGGTGAAGTCGAGGATGCGCACGCCGTCGAGCGCCCGACCCGCTTGCCCCCATGGCTTATTGCTCGGCCGCGGCAGACCATTCGTAGTCGCCGCTTTCGCCGTCGGCCTTTTTGCCCGGAGGTTAATGACCTTTTTTGTTGATTTCTTCGCCGGCCTTTTCGCGCTCTTCGTCTTCGCTGTTTTCCGTCCCTTCGCCATTTTTTGCTGCCTCACTTGTACATGGTCTGCGCTTTGGTGCCCGGCGCGTACTCGTTCGGGTCCACCCAGATGTTGACCACCGCCGACTTGCCGGTCTTGGCGACCTGTTCGCGCGCCTGACGGAGTGCCGGCGCGATCTTTCCGGGCTCGCGCACTTCAATGCCCCAGCCGCCCCATTGCCTGGGGAAATACGAGAACTCCATGTCGCCGAGCTTGTTGCCGATATTGCCGCGTTGCTCGCCGTATTTGGCAAGCTGTCCGTAGCGGATCTGGTTCATCGCCGAATTGTTGCCGACGACGGCGATGTAGGGTGCGCCAAAGCGGTCGGCGGTTTCCATGTCGAACGCGGTCATGCCGAAGGCGCCGTCGCCGTAGTAGCAAAGCACTTCCTTCTGCGGATGGGCGAGCTTCGCCGCCATCGCAAAGCCGGTGCCGACGCCGAGCGAGCCGAGCGCACCGGGGTCCATCCAATGGCCGGGCGAGCGTGGCCGCACCGCTTGCGCCGAGATCGTCACCACATCGCCGCCGTCGCCGATATAGATCGTATCGTCGGTGAGGAACTCGTTGATCTCATACGCGACGCGATAGGGATGGATCGGCGTCTGCTCCGACGTGAACATCGGCATGAGCTTTTCCAGTGCCGTATCCTCGGCGGCGGAAAGCTCCTTCATCCATTGCCGGCGCATCTGCCGCTTGTCGTTCTTAATCCTGCTGTTCGCCGCATCGAGCACGGCGGCGCACACCGCGCCGGGATCGCCGACGATGCCGAAGGTGATGTCGCGGTTTTTGCCGACGGTGCGGTAGTCGAGGTCGATCTGCACGAGCGTCGGCACGTTGATGCGCTTGCCGTAGCCCATGCGAAAATCGAACGGCGTGCCGACAATGACGATGACGTCGGCCTTGCCGAAGGCAAGCGAGCGCGTGCGGTCGAAATGATGCGGATCGCCGGGCGGCAAGAGCCCGCGGCTGGCGCCGTTGAAATAGCCGGGAATGTCGAGCCCGCGCAGCAGCGCGACCGCCTCCTCGTGGCCGCGCGCGGCCCAGACCTGCTGGCCGAACAGGATCGCCGGCCGTTCGGCATTGACCAGAATGTCGGCGAGGCGCTCGATGTCGCGCGGATCGCCGACCGACTTGGTCGATGCGCGATAATGTCCCGGCTTCGGCAGCACGGCCCGGGACACGTCGATCTCGCGGTCGAGGATGTCGCGGGGAATTTCGAGATAGCTCGGTCCGTAGGCGCCGGCGAAACATTCGCGCGCCGCCATCGCCACCATGTCGGCGATGCGCTCGGTCGACATCACGGTGGATGCAAATTTGGTGATGGGCTTCATCATGTCGACGTGCGGCAGGTCCTGCAGCCCGCCCATCTTCCATTGCGACAGCGCGCTTTGGCCGCCGATGTGCAGCACCGGGCTTTCCGAACGCAGCGCCGTGGCGATGCCAGTGACGGCGTTGGTGCAGCCCGGACCCGCCGTGGTCACCACACAGCCGAGCTTGCCGGTCTGTCGCGCGTAACCATCGGCGGCATGCGCGGCCGTCTGTTCGTGGCGCACGTCGACGATGCGGATGCCCTCGTCAAGGCAGCCGTCGTAAATGTCGATGATATGGCCGCCGCAGAGCGTGAAGATGGTGTCGACACCCTCGGCCTTGAGCGCCTTGGCGACGAGATGTCCGCCGGAAACCACATTGGCGTCTGTGCTCTTCTTCTTGAGCGTGTCGTCGGCGGTGGTGGTTTGCGCCCTGCCCGCCTTCACTGCGGCTTCAGCCATGTGACTCTCCGATCATTCGTTCTTTTCAATCCAAATAGTCCGCGTACTTCTCGACATGCTCGGCAAGGCCGAGCGCATGATCGCGCACCAGCGTCTCCGCGCGCGGCGTGTCGCGCGCTTCCAGCGCCTCGATGATGTGCATGTGATCGCGGATCGAGCGGTCGGCGCGATCCTTTTCGCCGATCGTCTTGCGCCTGATCATCCGCATATGCGTGAACAGATTCTCGGCGAGATTGATCAGCACCGAATTGCGGCTCATGCGGATGATGGTCTGATGGAATTCGATGTTGACCTCGGAGTATTCGTCGAGATGCGCGCGCAGCTGCGCCATTCTCGAAGGTCGCGAACATGTGCCGCAGCGCGGCGATCTCGTCATCGCCGGCATTCTCGGTGATCAGCCGTGCCGCCATGCTTTCGAGCGCCGCCCAGGCGGTGATCAGCTCGATCGCCTCGCGTTTGGTCTTGCGCACCACGTAGACGCCGCGGCGCGGCACCGAACGCACGAAACCCTCGCGCTCAAGCTGCGCCATCGCCTCGCGCACCGGCGTGCGGCTGATGCCGAAATCCTGGGCCAGGCGGCGCTCGTCGAGCCTGATCTCGGCGCGGCTGCGATAGATATCCATCGCGGCGATGGCGTTCCGCAAGGCGGCATAAGCCTGCCGCTTCAGGTTTTCCGGGCTGGCCAGCGGGTCGACGGACGGTCCCGGCGTCGGCATATCCGCCGAGCCCGGTTCCGCGGGTGGGCGTCGCGCTATGGAAACACTCGAATTCATCACTGGCATACATTATTCCAGCTTGTTGGACGTTCAAGGGGGTTTCTGTCAGCGCGGCCATGGACCGCACGCCTTGCGCTTAAGAAACGCCCGCGCGTTTGACGGGTTATGCTGTGGCGCCTCAGCCTTTGGTGATCCGATGCCGCATGGGCTTGAGCGCAAAGAGCGCTAGCGCCGCGACCGTCAAATTCATGATCGCGGCGATCACGAAAACCCAATGCCAACTGCCGCTGTAATTCTTGATAACGCTCGCGAGCGGCACGACCCAAACAGCGGTGCCCTTTGCGGTGTAGAGGAGGCCGGCATTGGCGGTGGCGTATTTCACGCCATAGGTGTCGGTCGCGATCGCGGGAAACAGGCTGAAGATTTCGCCCCAGGTGAAGAAAATGAGGCCCGCCAGCAGTATGAACATATATGGCGTGTGACCCAAGGCGCCGAGCCCCCAATACGCCAACGCCCCGAGCGTAAACACGATGCCCATGGTGTTCTCGCGGCCGATGATATCGGAGATCCAGCCGAAGAACGGCCGCGCCAGGCCGTTCAAAATGTTGTCGATGACGAGCGCTGCGCTGAGCGTCGTGGCGGTGACGAAGAAGAATGTCCACCTTCTGGTCGGCAAGGCCAAAGTCCTTGGCAATGGGCGCGAGCTGCGCGGTCGCCATCAGGCCCGACGCTGCGACCATGACGAACATGACATAGAGAACCCAGAACACCGGCGATTTCAGCATTTCGAGCGGCGTGTAATCGCGCAGCGAATGCGTCAGCCGCATCGTCGGCTTCGGCGTCTCGCCGGCTAGTGGCGCGCGCAAGAACCGCGACAACAGCAGAATGATGAATCCCTGCCCCAACCCGAACCACAGGAACGCGTACTCATAGCCATAGCCGAGAATCATTTCGCGGATGGGGATGACGGTCGCGGCCGTGCCGGCGCCGAACCCCGCCGCGGTCAAGCCGGCGGCGAGACCGCGCAGATCGGGAAACCATTTCAGCGCATTGCCGACGCAGGTGCCATAGACCGCGCCCGCGCCGATCCCTGACAGCGCCGCGGCGATGTACAATTCCCAAAGCGAACTGGCGTGGGAATTCAGAGCCCACGCGCCGGCAACAAATACGCCGCCGAGCGCGACGATGACGCGCGGGCCAAAGCGGTCGACGAACCAGCCCTCGATCGGCACCAGCCATGTTTCAGTGGCGATGAAGACGCTGAACGCGACTTGAATGGCGGCGGTGCCCCAGTGGTATTTCTGATCGATCGGATTGACGAACAGCGTCCAGCCATATTGCAGGTTGGCGATCATCACCATGCAGAGGACGCCGACCACGAGTTGGTTCCAGCGCCCAAGCGGCGACTTCGCGGTGTCGGTTTCGACCGCGGTCGATTTCGATTGTCATCGTTCCGTCCCCAGAATCGTTTCTTTCCGTCCTGGAGCGTTTTTGCTTTAGGACGGGCGTTTCTCAGCCGATTTTTGCCCCATAGGCCGGCTGCAGGTCCATTTTGCCTCCGCATCAGCCTGCAGCGCAAGTTTGGTTGGGCCGGATGTGTCGCAATGAAGCAGGCTAGCGGCCGCCAACAAGGCAAGCCCTGGCCTGCGGCGCCTCTGCGCAAAAGGCTTCCGGCCGGCCCGACCGAGGCGCTATTTTCGCTCGGCTTCGAATTGCTCCAATGCGGCAAACGCATCGCAGGCATACATCGCGGCCGGCCCTCCGCCCATCATCACCGCGACCCCGAGCGCTTCCAGCACTTCCGCGCGCGTAGCGCCGGCCTTGAGCGCGTCGTGTACGTGATACGCGAGGCAAGAGTCGCAGTGGATCGCTACGGCTGTGCCAAGCGCGATGAGCTCCTTGGTCTTAGCATCAAGCGAGCCGGCAGCCATGGCGACCTTGTGGAGGTTCGCAAAGCCTCCCATCGCGCCGGGGAGCTCGCGTCCAAGCCGCGGCATCACACCTTGCAGTTCATTGCGGCGCGCCGGATAGTTCGTGGTCATTGCCGCTTCTCCTAGGCCAGGAGTTTGCCAGGGTCGCTGAGCTGCTGACGGAGGGTTTCAAGAAAGCGCGCCGCATCGGCGCCAAATACAACGCGATGATCGCAAGCGAGTGTGAAGAAGGCGCCCTGCGGCCGGGAAGCCGCGACCGAAAGGATCGCCGACGCCCCGATGGGAACGATCAAGTCGAAGACCTCCACCACGGAAAACATGCCGAGGTCACTCAGATAGAACGTCGCGCCGCTGTAGTCGGCCGGCGACAGCCGCCGGCTTTTGACCTTGTCGCGCAAGCCACTCCAGTCCTGCGCAAGTTCGGCCATGGATCGAGCGGCTGCATCCCGCAAGACCGGCGTGATCAGTCCATCGCCGCTGTCGACCGCAATGCCGATGTCCACGCGTTCGCGCCGCGCCAGCCCGCTCGGCGTGTGGGCTGCGTTGAACAATGGATGTGCCACGATCGTCAGCGCACAGGCGCGAGCCAGAACAAGCGTCAGTGATTGCTGCCGCTCCTTTGCCGCACTCACCAAAAAGTCCAGCGGTAATCGCGCCGTGACGCGAAAGGTCGGCGCCGCCGCGCTGGCAATCATGTTCCGGGCTACGGCCTCGCGCAAACTAGAAGCACGCTCCACGTGATAAGGCGGCCCGGCTTCGATCGCCTGTAACGCCGGGCTGGCGGCCGGTGCTGCCGGCGCCGCGGCTTCAGCCGCCGGCCGCATGACCGGTTGTCGGTGCGTTCTCGGGGCAGTGGAGGGATGCATCGATCCCAACGATGCGGCCAAAACGGCCGAGACTGCAGGTGCTTCGTCGGGGGCTTTTGCCGGTGTCTGTCCGTCCCCCGCCTTTCCATCCGTCGTTTTCGGCGGCGGCGATGTTTCGGCCGCCGCCGCGACCTTCGCGATGTCGCCCACGTTATCAGCAATATAGCCGATGACTTCGCCGACCGGCGCTTCCGCGCCCTCCTCTGCCAGAGGGCCGCTCAAATAGCCGTCCTCAAAAGCCTCCACGTCCATGACGGCCTTGTCGGTTTCGATTTCGGCAATCACGTCGCCTTTCTTGATCGCATCACCGGGCTTTTTGGTCCATTTCACCAGACGCCCGTTACTCATCGTATCGGACAACGCCGGCATGGTGATGGCGTGGCTCATGCTCAGGCCGCCTTGGGCGTTTGCACCGATCCAGCCAAGGCGCGCGCCGCGGCCACGATATCGGGCACTTGTGGGATGGTCGCCGCCTCCAACGCGCCGTTGAATGGCGTAGGAATATCGAGACCCGCCAGGCGCTGTATCGGCGCGTCGAGAGCATCAAAGCAGCGCTCGGTGAGGCTAGCCGCGATTTCCGCGCCAGCTCCAGCGAACCGGCAGTCTTCCTCGACGACCAGCACGCGACCGGTCTTCTCCACCGATTTCGCGCAGGTGTCCCAGTCGATCGGCTTGAGGCTGCGCAGGTCAATGACCTCGGCTTCGACGCCTTCCTTGGCGAGCTCATTGGCCGCTTCCTGAGCAAGCACCGCGTGACGCGAATAGCTGATGATGGTCAGATCGCGACCTTGGCGGCGCACGACCGCACGATGCATGGGCGGTGCTTCGGCGGCGAAGTCGACCAGGCCCTTTGTGAAGTACAGGACCTCGTGCTCCAACAGGATGATCGGATCGTTGCTGGTGATCGCCTGCCGAAGCTGCCAATAGGCGTCCTGCGGCGTCGACGGGACGGCGATGCGCAAGCCGGGCACGTTCATCAGTGTGTGCTCCAGCCGCTGCGCGTGCTGTGCCGCAAGCTGCCGCGCAATGCCGCCCGGCACGCGCACGACCAGCGGCATCTTGAACTGCCCGCCCGACATAAACGGAATTTTCGCGGCGCCGTTGATGATCGAATCGAGCGCCAGCAGCATGAAGTTGATGGTCATGATCTCAACCACCGGACGCGCGCCAACCAGCGCGGCTCCGACACCGAGGCCGGTGAAGCTGTTTTCCGAGATCGGCGTATCGCGCACGCGCCATTCGCCGTATTTGGCGTAGAGACCCTCGGTCACGCGGTAGCTGCCGCCGTAGAGACCGACATCCTCGCCGAGCGTGAATACGGACTCGTCGGCGGCCATTTCATGGTCCATGGCGCGGTTGAGCGCCTGCCAATAGAGTAATTCCTGCGACATGATCGCCTCCCCTACATCAAAACTTCGTGGCGCTGGTTGCTGTTGAGATGATCCCACGCGGCATCCATGGTCGGCTGCGCGCTCTGTGAGGCGAACGCAACGGCGTCGTCCATGATCTGCTGGATTTCCTTTTTGAGGTCTTCGACTTCGGCTTCAACAAGATGCTCCTCGTCGATCAGATGTTTGGCGAACAGCGTGATGTTGTCCGGTCCAACCTCCGCCAGTTCTTCCGCGGTCGGATATTTGAATTCGACCTCGCGGACGGCTGCGGCGATGGGATCCCAGTTTTGATGGGCTTTAAGCTCGACCGCAGGCCGCGTTGTACCGGGATCGGCCATGGAATGGCCGCGGTAGCGGTAGGTCTCGCATTCGATGAATTGCGGCCCGCCGCTGCGCCTGATGCGGTCGAGCGCATGCTTGGTGGCGTTGTAGACTTTGAGGACATCCATGCCGTCGACTTTTTCGGCGGGGATGTTATAGGCGGCAACGCGTTTGAACACCTCGGGTACCGCCGAGTGACGGTAAATCTCAGTGCCGATGGCGTAATGGTTGTTCTCGCAGACGAACAGGACCGGCAGATGCCAGAGGCCGGCCATGTTGAGCAACTCGTGGAATGTGCCCTGATTCACGGCGCCGTCGCCCAGGAAACACACGACCACCTCGGGAAGCCCCCGCATCGCGATCGTGTAAGCGACGCCGATGGCGATCGGGCAGGTCTGGCCGACAATCGCGTAACCGCCCATGAAGCGGCGCTCGCGATCGAACATGTGCATGGAGCCGCCCATGCCCTTGCTCATGCCGGTCGCGCGGCCGAATAGTTCGGCCATAACCTCACGCGCCGGCGTGCCGCGCACCAGCGCATGGGCGTGCTCGCGGTAATTGCTGACAATGTAGTCGGACGGGCCAACGGCGTTGATCACGCCGGCGGCGACCGCCTCTTCGCCGGGATAAAGGTGAAGAAACCCGACGATGTTGCCTTTGCTGTACTCTTCCGCCGCTCGCTCTTCGAAAGTTCGCGACAGCAGCATGTCGCGGAGCATGTGGTGTAAGGTTTCGCGTTCCATGACAGACCCCGTTTGATGAGTGGCTCAATTCTGTGACGGGCGCATTACCGCGCCCGCCACGTGTTGCAACGGTCAATGCGGCTTGCGCGCAGCAAAGCCGGTTTCTTTCAGGAAGAGGGCAAGGATCGCGGCGAGAACGATCGCAGCGATACCGGCGACGCCGCCCTCGGCGAAGACGTCGAGCGTTAGCGCGCCGCCTCCAGCGAGCTTCTGCAGCAGCCAACCAGCCGCCGGCGCGGCGAATGCGCTCATCACGAAGACGAGGAAGTTGATTGCTCCGGTGGCGCTGCCCTTCACGTGATCCGGGTTGACTTCCTTGATGATCGAATAGGGGATCATCGCCGCTCCGGAACCAAAGCCGAACAGGAAGCCCGGCAAGTACGCAGGCAGGCTGTTGGGCGGCAGGTAGAGGAGCGCCAGCCCCGTCACCAGCATCAACGCCATCCCGGCAAAGAGCGCCGGCTTGCGGCGGCCGAAATGGTCGGCGATGTAACCGAGCACCGGGGCGCCGACCACCCAGCCGAGCGGGATCATGGACGCACGGGTGACGGCTTCGGCGGGATCCACATGCCAGCCCTGGCGCAGAAAGGCGACGCCCCAAATCATGCCGCCCACCGTGGTCGGAAGGAACAACAAGCCGGCGGACAAACCGCAGAGGTAGGATTGCGGATTGCTCAATACCGTCTTGTAAGGAGCAAACATGGTCCAAACGCTGGTCTTCGGGTGTTCGGAAGGATCCTGGTGCGGCGTTACGATCAGCATCGCGACGCAGATCACGAATGTGAAAACGCCGGCGTAAATCCAGAACTGCTGCCAAGTCACCGGGCCACCATGCACCAGCGGCCCGACCGCGAATTGACCGGCCGATCCGCCGAGCATACCAAGGCATTGGGTGAAGCCGATCGCGGTTGCAAGATAGCGTGCGGGGAAGCCGTGGCTTGCCAGGTAAACCGCGCCGACAAAGGCGAACGCCGCACCGGCGCCCTGCAGCAGGCGCCCGACGTTCGCCATCCAGCTCACACCTAAGCCGAACATCAATATGCCGATCGCGAGGAAGAAGATCCCGGTCGGGATCGTGTATTTCGCGCCCCAGCGATCGAGCGACGCGCCGGAGATGATCGCGAAGGTCGAGTAAGTGTAGTAGTACATCCCGAGCAAGGAACTCATGCCCAGGGTCGTCAAGCCGAATGCGTCCCTAAGCTCCGGGAGCATAACGCTCGGTGCCGAACGCACGGCATACTGCGTGAAGTAGAATATCAAGCAGACGGCCCACGCGACGACGAAAGCCACATGAAACCCACTGATGACCGACGGCTTTGGCGCCGGCGCTGATACGGCTTGCACGGACATGGGAATCCCCCCTAGGCCAAATGAATTATAGAGCCAGGATAGGGAACGGGCCGCCGTTCGCTTTGATATACGTCAAACGGAGATTTCAATGACTATCGATGTCGCGTGTTCGTCACAATGCGCTGCATTAGCGCAAATGCGATGTGGGCACCGCTACGGTTACCGCAAAGCGCGCCGCCGCTTCGTCGCGCTGCGGTAAATTCGTCTGACTCTGTTTTTCTTTAAATCACGCGACGATGCCAGCAGTATGGGGCCAAAACAGCCCACGTCAGCGACGCGCTCTAGCGGGCAAAAACTTAATTCAAAGTGGGAACGCCGCCGGCTTGGCCGGCGGCGTCAAGAGTTTGAACCGACGATCTCGCGAGATCGCGGCGGCAATCTTGTTAGAACCGGAAGCGAACACCGGCCGTCGAGGCAATGTTGCTACGGGCCAAGTAGCCGTTCGACAGACCACCGTTGACCTGCGACCAGAAGGTGCCGATGTAGGCGTCCCACTTCGGCAGGAACCGCCAGTCGAGCACGCCAGAGGCCATGGTCTCGGTGCCGGCGCATTGGCCGTGCGCAGTGGTATTGGCGCAGATGCCCGGCCCGCTCACGAATTGGCTCTGGAAGTATTCATAATAGGCGCCGACCAGATCCAAGTCCCTGGTGATGCCGTATTTGAAGCCGGTCCAGACAACCTGGAAGTCTTTGTCACTGCAGCCGGTGCCGGTGCCGCACAGCGAGTTGAAAGCGTTGTTGTTGATCGAAGTGGCGTTCACGCTAGCCACGGAACCGGTGGCATTGGTGAAGTTGAACGTGAACCCGTCATCCGGAAACGAGGTGGTTATCGGATTGCTGGGATTGGCGAATTGAATCCACTCATAGCCGGCATACAGCGTGAGCGGTATGCCAACCACTCCGGGTGCCACAGGTCCCTTGGTGACCATGGCGGGCGGCGGCGACCATGAACCGAACGAGTACTTGGCCAGAGCCATGAAGCTCGTCTGGTTGGAAATCTGCGCCGTCAAGAAGGTAGTCGCGGGAAAAGCGACAGGAACGCCGGAAAGAATGCCGGTGCCATTCGTGGCGCCACCGCTCGTCCCGATATTGACGGCATCCACGACATACGAGCCGATGGCATCCAGCGACAGCAGGCCGGAAAGCGCGCCCCCCGGGATCTTGATGTCACCGCCGATATCGCCTTCGATCGCGCCTTCATTCGGGTTATACGCGTTAAACGACGAGGCGCCGGTCATAGGCTGCCCCATGACTCCCAACCGGACGCCGCCAAATACTGTGTCAGCACTGACGCGATATTTGATCGCCGTGGTCCAGCGACATTCTTCGGTATCGCCAGCGCCGCAGGTCAAGCCGGAGAAGCCGATCGGCGAGAAGCCGTACGCACCGCCCTGAGGATCGTAGGCATTGACCCCGTCCGTCAGCAGCGCGTTTTGCCGGCCGAAGGTCAGCGTTCCATAAACCGGGTTGCTGACGCCGCCATAGATCTGAGCGGCCAGCCAGCCCCAGCGGCTCGAATTGACAGGGATTTCCTGCTGGTTGAGCGGCACGTGAATGGCGTCTTGGAGAGCTTGCGGCGCGTTGGCCAACAGTCCCGAATAGGGATCAAACGCAAGCTCGCCCTTGCCGACAAAAGACCAGCCGCCGGGCGCAATCGGCTCTTTGATGTCAATGCCGACCAGTGACTGGCTCATCGCGTTCGGCGCCAGGCTCCATTCGGCCTGCCGGCTCGGCTTGTTGAGGAAGTAAGAGGCGCCCGTCGGGAAGTTCGGATCAAACGGCGAGCCATGGGTCTGATAGCCGCCGCCCACGTCGACCGTGCCGTAGAACCGCACGCCGTACCAGGCCAGCTGGCAGGCCGTGAAAAAGAAGTCATAAGCGCTGCCGCACCCAGCCGGCGGAGCCACAGCAGGCGCCACCATCGGCGGTGCCTTGGTCACCATGCTGTCCATATCGGCGGCCAATGCTGCCGATGCGTATGCGGCGCCAGCGAAGCCAAGAGTTACCGCTGCGAAAGCTCGCGCGGACCGGCCAAATCTATTCATGGAATGCCCCTCGCCCCGACCGAATTTTGCGTGCCAGCCCCTTAGGCGACCGGCAAGAATCACGAATTGTGTCGGCCTGCACAACCCACGGGCAGAATGGCCTCGTTAACCATCAGTGACAAGCCGCGGTTGCACAGAACAGGGAAAAGGTCGCAATAAATGAAAAGTGTTGCCGTTTCGCCACAGGCTTTTTGGTCCGCTATCGAGCGCAAGCGCGGCGCTCACTTTGTGCCGACCACTTCCTGGAGGCTGCCGACATCATCCTTCGGCGCTCCGCCAAACAGTCGCCCACGATAACGCTGGCGTGACCCCGGCTTCATTGCGTGAAGGTTAGACTAGGGCACGGTTTGGCAGTATTGCTTGCCAAAACACACGGCTGGGGTCCCTGTGAACGACATTCTCGCCCGCTCTTCCTACGCATTGCCCGCCGTTGATTCTGCCGAGGTCGGCGTTTCTTCCACCGGCCTCGCGAGGCTGACCGCCGTAATGCAGCGCGAGGTCGATTCGCGGCACGTGCCGGGCGTCTCGATGATGATCGCCCGGGGCGGCAAAATCGCCTATCGGCACGACGTCGGCGCCTTGCGGCCGGGCGGCCCGGCCGCTGCGCAACGACGCCATCTTCCGCATTTATTCGATGACCAAGCCGATCGTGTCGGTCGCGCTCATGATGCTGGTCGAGGAGGGAAAGCTCTTCATCTCCGACCCCATCGGCAAATTCGTGCCCGAGCTTGCCGCCCCGCGAGTTGGCGTCGAACGGAATGGCAAGCTCGAACTGGTCGCCGCCGAGCGCGCCATCACCATCCAGGATTTGTTGCGCCACACCTCGGGTCTGACCTACGCGTTTACCGGCAATACGGCCGTGCAACGCCTCTACGGCGCGTCGCAGTTGTTCGCACCCGATCCCGCCAACGCCAAGCAGTTTTTAGCGCGTGACCTCACCACCGCCGAATTTGTCGCCGAACTCGCCAAGCTGCCGCTTATCGATCAGCCGGGCGCGTCCTGGAACTACAGCCATTCTACCGATGTGATCGGCCGCGTCATCGAGATCGTCTCCGGGCAAAGCCTAGGCGCCTTTGTGACTGATCGCATTCTCAAGCCGCTCGGCATGAACGACACTGCGTTCTTCCTGCCCGCTGACAAGCACGAGCGCCTGGCCGAGCCATTCGCCAGCGATCCCGACAGCGGCAAACCGGTGCAGCTCGTCGAGATTGCAAGCGCACCGCGTTTCGAATCGGGCGGCGGCGGACTGTTCTCGACCATGGACGACTACGCGCGCTTCGCGCAGATGCTCTTTCTCGGCGGCATGCTCGGCGGCACCCGCATCATCGGGCGCAAGACGCTCGAGTTCATGACCGCCGACCACCTCGGCCCAAATGTTCGTATCGTCAATACCAATTTGCTGCCGCCCGGACACCGGTTCGGGCTTGGCTTTGCCGTCCGGTGCGAAGTCGGGATGGGTCAGACCGCCGGCACGCCGGGCGAATTTTTCTGGGGCGGCCTCGCCGGCACGGTATTCTGGGTTGCGCCCAAGGAAGAACTCTTCGCGATGATGATGATTCAGGGACCGGGACAACGCGATCATTTCCGCCAGCTGTTCCGCACTCTCGTCTACGCCGCGCTCTCGTAGGAGCGGCGCAAGACTGGGCGTGGTTCAGAGGATCGACCGGCCGGATCGGATCGACGCCGAGCAGCAAAAGACCGAGAAAGAATATCCGGCGAAAAGTGACGGGGTCGATTTTGCGTCTGATCCATTGCCCCGCGAATACGCCCAGAAGTGTTGGAGCGGTGCAGAGGAGCGAGGCCCCGGCGGCGTTGAGATGAAACGCGCCGCGACTGGCCAAGCCGGCGGCAAGCGCTAGCGTAGAAACGGTGAACGACAAGCCGAGCGCTGCGATCAAATCGTCCTTCTCCAATCCGAGCGCCTGAAAGTAAGGCGCGGCCGGAATAACAAAGACGCCGGTCGCGCCGGTTACGATGCCGGTCGCGACACCGACAAGCGGCGCCAGCCAGAACTCCATCGCGTTCGGCACGCGCAGGCGGATATTAGCGAGCCCGACTGCAGCATAGATCACCAGCACCGATCCCAGCGCTGTTGTGGCGTGCTGCGCAAAGCCTCCGGTCAATAGCCCAGCGGCCGGCCAGGTGGTGACGGCCATGGCCAGCAACATTGGCCAAGTCCGCAACACCAAGGCCCTCATGTCGGGGCCCGCGACGAATTGCCAGACATTCGTGATCAGCGACGGGATGATCACGAGCGCCGCGGCTTGGGCCGGAGCCATGAACAGGCCGAGCAGACCCATCGCCACCGTCGGCAACCCCATGCCGGCGATGCCCTTGACGACGCCGGCAAGAACGAATGTCAGCGCCAATTCGACGAGCACGCGGCCACCCGCCCTTACCGCGCCAGCGGCGTCCGCGACGTGGCCGCGAGAACAGCCGTCGCCACAACATAGGCGGCGGCGCTTACCAGGATCGGCAGCGTGTAGCTGTGGCTGAGGTCGAAGGCGAAGCCGGCGGCGCTGGGGCCGATCAGCGTGCCGAACGCCACGCTGGTGTAGAGAATGCCGATGAGGCCGGAGGCATTGCGGCCGCCGAAATAATCAATGACGACGGCCGGCGCCAGCGCGACAAAACCGCCGTAGAAAACGCCATAGACGAGCGCAAAGCCGGCGAGCGGCCAAAGGCTCGTCGACACCGCCCAGACCACGAATGAGAGCCCCATCCCGACGAACATCATCAGGAACGACAGCGGCCGGCCAAGCCGATCGGCAATGCCGCCGAGCAGGAAGCGACCCGCGGTAGAGCCGACGCCGATAGCGCCGACGAGCAGCACCGCGGAGGTTTGCGCGATGCCGTGGTCGAGCGCATAGGGGACGAGATGAACAAAAGGCACGAACAGCCCGAACGAACAGATGAAGCAGGCGGCATAAAGCCCGACGAACCGCCGCGATTTTATCGCCTTAAATATTGAGGCCCCGGCCGCGCCGGTCGGCTGGAGACCCGACGGCACCGGATCACCGTCGGCGCTTAGGCCGCGGCCGCGCGGATCGTCTTCGATCAGAAGCGCCATCCCCGCGCCGACGACGACCGCGAAAACTCCGAGCACTAGATAAGTTTCGCGCCAGCCCAACCATTCGATCAGAAACGAAGCGAGCGGCGGCACCACCAGCGTGCCGACACCGATGCCGCTGACCGCAAGGCCCGACGCAAATCCTCGCTTCCTGACAAACCAGCGCTGCACGGCGCCGACGGCCGGAACGTAGGAGCAGCCGATACCCAACCCGACGCCAAGCCCATAGGCCGCATACACTTCGGTCAGGCTGCGGGCGACGCTGGCGACCGCAAGGCCGATGCCGGTCAGGATCATGCCGACCACCGCGAGGCGACGAGAACCCCAGCGGTCGGCCAGCGGGCCCGTCACCACGCCGAGCCCGAAGTACAAAAAGCCGGCGAGCGAGAAGACAAGAGAAACCGAGCCGCGCGAAGCGGCGAAATCGTGCTGCAACGAAACAAGGAAGGCGCTGAACGAATAGGCGCTGCCGAAACCGACAAAGGTGACGGCGAATGTGGCGGCAACAACGAACCAGCCGTAGAAGATGCGCGGTCTGGCCGCCGACGAATGAGATCGCACGACTGCTCCCAGCATTGCTCCTCCACCCTTTCGGCGGCTCCTGCGATAATGCAAGGGCTAAAGTGGTGAAGGTGAAGGCCGAGAGCGAGGTCCGACGCTACGGAGAAATCCGAAGTGACGCGGAACGGCCGCTCGGAGAGAAACGCGACTGCGCCGCTTCAGTCGTCGTAGGTCTCGTGCACGGCGACGGCGCCGCGCTTCCAATAGGCGGCGGCCTTGACGCGGTCCTTGCGCAATCCGCGTTGATCGATCAGGAGCCGGCGCAGCGCCTTCGCGGTCGCGGCCTCGGCAGCGACCCAGGCATAGCCGTCGCCGGATGGAAGCGCGAGCTTGGCGATCGCGTCTTGTAGCAGCGTTGGATCGCCCGACTCGGCGCCGTTGCGATGCAGCCAATGCGTCTCGAGCCGGACGCGCGTCTCGAAATGCTGCTCCTCGCCGGCGTCGGCGACTTCAACGACGACAATCGCGCGGGCGCTCGCCGGCAGTTCCTCTAAGCGGCGGCCGATCGCCGGCAACGCGGTCTCGTCGCCGGCCAGGAGATACCAGTCGAAATCGTCAGGCACGATGAACGATCCGCGCGGACCGCCGACGCCGAGGAAATTTCCGGGCCTTGCCTGCGCCGCCCACTCCGCTGCCGGGCCGTCGCCATGCAGGACGAAATCGATCGCCAGCATGTTGGCCGCGGCATCGTAGCGGCGCGGAGTGTAATCGCGCGCGGCGGGCCGCACTGCACCTTCGGGATAAACCGGCCCGTTCGGGCTTGGCGTCGGCAGCACCGGCTCGTCCTGTCCCGGCTGCGGGAAGAACACTTTGACATGATCGTCATGGGCGGCGCTGACAAAGCCGGCCAGCGCCTCACCGCCAACCACGACGCGCAGCATTTTCGGCGTCAGCCGGCTGACGTCGCGAACCTGCAGCAGCCGTGTTTTGGTTTCGTGGCGAACGCGGCGGCCGACCCGTTCGGTCGTTTGGGAAACTTGTGACATCGTTGGCGGCCTTTCGAATGATGAGGATGTATCTACTATTTAAGCCGTGACCAGGGGGCGTTTTGAACTGACCGGCGCATGTCCCCGATATCGAATTCTGAATCAGGACGCGGCCGCACCACCGTTTCCGCCGACCGCCGTCCCCAGTCGCATCGACAATTCGACGTCGTCGGCAAACGGAACTGACAGATAGCCCTGCGCGGTGGACCGCACGCGGGCAAGATATTCCGGACTCGAATCCGCGTTGTCGGCAACGATCAGGGCACCGTCACGCAAGCGGCCCTCGAGCAAGGAGAGTATGGACGGATAGAGGCTCTTTGCTCCGTCAAGGAGAACAAAATCGATCGAATCGGGCAGATCGCGGGCCAGTGTTTCCAGCGCGTCGCCTTCGCGAATTTCCACCAGATCGGACAGATGGCCGGCAGCAAGATTTTCGCGCGCCCGCACGATCTTCGATGGCTCGAATTCGCTGCCGATGAGACGCCCGCCGCCGTTGTCCCTCAGAGCTGCCGCGAGATGAAGCGTCGAAATTCCGAACGACGTCCCGAACTCGACGATGGTCCGCGCCCGGATGGACCGCGCCAGAAGGTAAAGAAGCTTGCCGGTAGTCGCGCGAAACGGGAAGTGGTTGATCCTTCATACGCGCATAGAATTGACGATAGTCGGCACGATCGGCAGCGCGCTGCTCCGGCGACATGCCTTTTCTCTCGGGCCGGCGTGCATTCTCTGACGCGTCCGCCTCGGCAAAAAGCCGATCGAGGAGGAGCGTCACCGTCGGCTGGGTTAAAGTCGTCATTGGTTTCTCCACGGATTTCGAATTGGAGCGTCGGGCACGCGCTCGTATGCGTCATGCTGCCGGCCAACGCCGCAGCCGGCCTTCACTTCCGAACGCCGGAAGAAGCCGGGCACGGACGAGCCACGCATCTGGGCTTTGTCGGTTGACGGGGTTCTAAGAAAAAACGTCACCTTTTCAACCTCGCGCAACATGGCAACGCCGACGATGAGAAGTCGGTGTCACACTTGCGCGTTGAGTGACGTTAACGCTTACGGCTGCCCAACCGGGGAGCTGACGCGTTCATATCGTCGAAGGCGGCCCCTCCGCAAGCGGAGAAATCACTTATTGGAACAGTTCAAAACCGCACGTGGCGCAGTTTCTCGGGATTGCGCACCACATAGATGGCGGCGATGCGGCCATCGCGCTGCTCAAACGCGATCGTGTCGATCGAGCCGTCTTCCTCGCGCAAAACGAACCCGGGCATGCCGTTAACCGTTGCGGGACGCAATTGAGTGGACGAAAACGGGGGGTTCTTGCGCGTGACGCCATCGAGGAAGCGCAAAATCTTGTCGGCCCCGTGGATCGGATTAAGCGCCGCCACCCGTTTGCCTCCGCCATCCGTGTAGAGCACCGCATCCTCAGCGAGGAGCTTGATCAGCGTTGTAGTATCGCCGGCCTGAGCGGCGGCAGCGAAGGCGGCGGCGAGGCGACGCCCCTCCTCGCGCGAGGCGGGAAAGCGCGGCCGGCCGGCTTCGATATGCGCGCGGGCGCGCGCCGCCAGCTGGCGGCAGGCCGCTTCGCCGCGTTCCAGAGCGCGGCCCACTTCGGCGAAATCGAGCGCGAACACGTCGTGCAACAAGAACGCGGCGCGCTCTAGCGGCGACAGCCGTTCCAGCACGAGCATCAGCGCGACCGAGAGGTCGTGGGCGAGATCGCCGGCGGTATCGGTATCGAACGTCTCATCCACCACTGGCTCCGGCAACCACTGGCCGACATAAACTTCGCGCCGCGCCTGCGCCGACTTCATCCGGTCGAGACACAGCCGCGTCACCACGGTGCCGAGATAACGCCGCGGCTCTGCGACCGCGGCGCGGTCGGCTCGGTGCCAGCGCAGATAAGCGTCCTGCACAACGTCTTCGGCCTCGGCGCGCGAGCCGAGCATGCGGTAGGCAAGCCCGGTCAGCGCGCGCCGATTGCTCTCGAAGGACTGGACGTCGTGGTCGAGGGACGTGGTCATGCCGCTTTGGTCAGTTCGCGAAGCACCGGCCGCGTTTCGCCGCCAATGGTCAGGCGCATGCAGGCGCGGCCATAGCCCATCGCGTATTTCAACGTCGGATATAGGCGCGACGCGGTGAGGCGAATGCAAGCGACACCAGGCCGCGCTTGCCGAAGCGGCGCACCACTTCCTCGCGCAGATCGTCGGCCTCCGGCGCGTGGCTTAAAGTCGCTTCAGCGAAGCGCAGCGCCAGCGCCACCTCGAACGGCATCGCGGCTATATCGCGCGCCACGATGGCGCGCAAAATGTCCGGGTCAACGCCCTCGCGCCGCGCCATATCAATGAGGAGCTGCGTGCACGGGCCGCAGTCCTCGGCCATGGTGCCGACGATGCCGGCCGCGCAAAAGGCGGCGAGCGGCACGTCCTTGTGATAGGTGCCGATGCCGCCCGCCTGGGCGAAAGCCATGAGCGCACGCGGGTCGGCGTCGAGCACCGCGCGCATATGGCTCGCATCATAATTCCAGGTGCGCTCGAACTTATCGATCCACCGCCGCAGAAACCAGCTGATCATTACTGTTCTCCTTCGTTGAATTTGCTCCGCGACGGACAGGCGACCAAGCAATCCAGATCGCCAGGACCGCCGGGAGGAAAATCGTCAAGCTATCGATGAGGACTTGATGCGCGTTGCTCGCGGCCGGCCGCGGCGTCCCACAGATGGATCGCCGCATGCAGCGCAAGAAAAGCCGCTCCGGCTTGCGCCGCGGACCGCGCTGCCGGCTTCATCGCAAACCACGTCAGCGCCGCTCCGGCGACGAAGTAGGCGGCACTAATGTCGCGGACGAAATGCGCATTGAACGGCCCGGTATCGATGACCCCCGGCACCGCGGCGTACCAGGCCGCGGGCGCGGCTGGCATGAGCAAGCCGTTGACAGCTAAGCCAATTCCGAGAATCCAGGCCACGATACCGCGCATGTCTCTGCCTCCTGCCCCTGAAGACGAGGCAGGAGCGAGAAACGTGACATGGAGGCTAAGAGGACATTCCGGGTCGATGCCACGGCCGAGAACGCGTGATCCGGAACTCGCACGATGCCTCGATGCTCTACCGCAAGTGATCGGGCACCAATTGATACAATCTCAACGACTGCGCTCTAGCGGCTTTGGCTGCGCGCGCGAGCAATTTCATCCAGTTTCGCGCAATATCCGGAAATAGCGTGATCCTTGATCCCGAGAATCGAGCCAGCTCTGAAGAACTGAATGATTCCCAGGACGGATTGCCACACCCGCTGGACCGGGCCGGGTTCAAATCGATAGGGCGAAGCGGTTGCGGTCTTCGGCATATATCGCGGGTCGCCGGAGTGGCGATAGATGATCGGCAAAGGCACTTGGGGAACGATATCGGCGTAGTTCATCACGCGATAACTCGGCACCTTTACCCATAGATCAAAGTAGGAATTTCCGACGCGCGGCGAGCCGAACGTGTAGCAGGCCGCCACCTGATCGGTGCCCAGCACGGCCCCGGCAATCTGGGCTAACGCGCCTCCCAGCGAATGGCCGGTGATGTAGATCGGGATATCGCCTTTGGTGCTCGCCTCGATGGTTTCCATCTTTTCTTGGATGCCCACGGCGCCCTCGTCCAGCTTGATGAAGGCCCGATAGAAACCCTCATGCACGCGCAACTGGGCGTCAGTCTGTTCCGGGTGAATGAGGGCCGCGTGCAAATTGGTATCCCAATTCTTGATTGACGCGGTTCCTCGAAAAGAGAGCGCCACCAGATCGTTTCCCTCGGCGATATACGCCCAGCCGTCGGTCAGACCGTTGTGAAAAGACGTAAGCCTGAGAAAGCCAAGTTGGGAAAGCTCCGCGGGAACCTGAAGCGCTCCCTTGGTTTGAATGCGGGGGTCATAGGCAAACGCAGCCAAGTACGCCATCAACGCTGCCGTGCGATCGGAGTAGGCCGCACGAAGCGTCGGCAAATCGGCGGGGCGCCACAGCGTAGCAGGAACTGGATTGGCGGCCATGCAGCAATCTCTCGACTGACAAGGCGGGTGCAGTAAAGTTGCAACGCTACCACAAAAATTAACTGCACACCTCAAGGTTGAGGCACCGAAGGCAAATTATGCTATCTGCTCGCTTTCCCACTTCATTCGTGATTCCTGTCGCGGCCGCGTTCCTCGCGGGGAGCCCGGTGGGTTACTCATAGCGCTGCCGAAAATTCAAAGGGCACCCGCCGTGCAGCGGATCCCCTTTTGAAGAATTGGTTGCGGGGGTAGGATTTGAACCTACGACCTTCAGGTTATGAGCCTGACGAGCTACCGGGCTGCTCCACCCCGCGCCAAGTAAATCCGGTAAGTTAATCCGGCCCCGTTTTCGGGGTGCCGTCATTCGCGAAGCTCATGTAGCAAGCGCCCCCTCACAAGGGAAGTGCAAGCGTCCCGATTTTTCGTCATACTGTCATCGACGACCCATCGGACTGTCATGCACGGCTTTCTAGAAGCGGATATGGGTGAAAAACCGGCCTTGCAGCCGCGAGCGGCGATCGGACCGGCGGTGCGCGCAATCGCGGCCGCCATTCTGGCCGAGGCGCGGGCGGCGATCAGCGACCCCGAGCGGCCGAGCGAGGACACGGTGCACGAATTCCGGCGCACCATGAAGCAATGGCGCGCCCTAATGCGGCTGCTGCAGCCCTTCATCCCCGACGCCGTACGCTGGCGGCAGGAGGCGCGCGACCATGCCCGCTCGCTGGCGCGGGCGCGCGACGGCCAGTCGGCGCTCAACGCCTTCGACGATCTGGTCGACAAGGGTGCGGCGCTGTCATTGTCGACGCGCTCGGTCGCGACCATCCGCGGCCGCATCGAGGGCATCCGCGGCAGCGAAGAGCAATCGGTGCTCACGCCCGAGCTGCGCAATGCCATCATCGCCTGGCTCGATGCGGCGGCGGGCGCGGTCGAGCAGTGGCCGCTCGATCCGTTTGACTTCGGCTCGATCGCGGCGCAGCTCGCGGAGGGCTACCGCGAAGCGCGCCGGCGCATCCCCTCCGACTGGCCGAACGCGAGCGCCGAGGATCTGCATCAGCTGCGCCAACGCGTCGTCGACCACCGCTATCAGATGGAGCTGGTCGAGCCCTTGTGGCCGCGTCACGGCCGCATGTGGACCGAGGAGGCCGAGCGGCTGCGCGACCGGCTCGGACGCTGCCAGGATCTGGAAATCCTCAAACGGTTCACCGAGCCGCATCAGCCGCTGGCGCATTGGCGCTCGCGGCTGGCGCCGGCCTGCGCCGAACGCACCACCGAGCTGGCGCACCGCGCCGCCCGCATCGCGCTGCGGCTGTTCGCCGAGCGGCCCAAGGCTTTCCGCCACCGGCTGGAAACGCTATGGGAGCACGGGCGCTAGCCAAGCGATCGCGCACTCGGCGCGTGCGGCGGCGGCAGAAATCCCCGGATCACGCCGTGCCGATTGCCAAGCCCGGTCGACTGGAAACAATCCCGGGGTTAGTGCACCATTGCGGCACGTCAGGCGTCACAAGGTACCAATGGGAGGAAAACAATGAGGGTCACTCTGCTGGTCTCTATCATCGTCGCGCTGATTGGAGGCGCCTGTTCCGCGCAGGCGCAGATGACGCTGCCCGAACTGAAGAAGCAGCCGACCCCGCAGGCTGTTCTGGACGAGCACTTTGCGGCACTCAACGCCTGCGACTGGAACCGCCTGCTTGCCCAGTATCCCGACGACGCGCAAATCAACCTGCCCACCGGGATCATTGTGAAGGGGCGCGACGCGCTCGGCGCTCTGTTTGCCGGATTCTGCAGCGACCCAAAAGACGGCGGACTAAAAGGGATTCAATTCGCGATCGAACACAGCACCCTGATCGAGAACACGTTTGCGACCCAATGGGTAGCGACCGCGCCATACTTGGCGGAGCCCTACCGAGGCTCCGACGCCTACATCACCCGTGACGGGTATATGCAGGCGATGGTCACCACATTCGATGCCGGCGCGCTCAAGAAGAAGTAGACCCTGGCACGGCAAGCTCATCCGACATCCGCGCATGGGAATACGCCGTTCAAAGGGCGGCGCGTTCGCTAGGCGTGAGCACGCGCGGCGCGGAGCGCGGAGCTTTGGTGCGCTCGTCGAAGAACGGGCTCGGTCGATTAAGCCCGCGCAACCACCAGCCGAGCGCCTTCGCTGCGCGGCGGGCGAGGACTTTAAACGACGCCGGCGGGGGAGCCGTCGGCGGCAGCAGCCCGACAGCGGAGCGTTCGTAGATTCGGCAAAGGGGCGGGCCGAGCACCTCGTCGCGGGAACAGCCGTCCGGCAAGTTATCTAAGAACTCTTGGTCCATAAACGAATGAACCACGCCGATCACCGGAATGCCCGGGCCGGCAGTGTTGGCGATCGGGGTCCGGCAACAATCGGCATACCAGCGGTAGACTCCCTTGTTGGAAAGCCGCAGGCACCGCACCGCCTCCGCGCCCGCGGAGAGTGTCACGCGTCCCGGCGGCATCTGGAAGATATCGGTGCCGCCGGCTGTGTCGAGCACTCCCGCCGCCCGAGGAAGCGTGCGAACGCCTGGCAGTCCTTGCAGTAGCAGATGAGCCGGAAGCCGGCGGGCGGCGAAACCTCACTTGCTGTACCGCGCACGTGGCGGCATCGGCAGCGGACCGGAAGGTCTAAGGGCGCGCGGGCCTTGTCATTGCTGGTGTTCATTAGTCCGCACCCAATTGTAGATCGGGTTGAACTGACCCCATCGCCTCGCCCTCCTCGATGGCAGCGCTCACCTAGACTGGCCTCGTTTGAAGTTGCACCATTCGAAATTCAACCCCGCGCCGGCCATCAGGCGTGGTCCGGTCAGTCGGAATACTTGAATGCAAGCACCCTTTGAAATGACCGTAGGACTTGCCAAATTGCGCGAGATACTGTCGTCTCGCCCGATAGACAGCACACATTGGAATGAGGCTCAAAATCGATTTCAGTTCATTGATCGCCTACTGAGCGAATGTCTGGGCTGGCAAAAGCCGTACATCGAGGTGGAAAGCTCAGATGACTCCGGCGGCAAGTCTGACTATTTACTAGGACGACCCCCGAGAGCGATCCTAGAAGCCAAGAGGGAAGCAAGATCATTCGATATTTTACCGTCGGGCAAACTGTCCCGGATCAGCACCTGTGAGACAGATTTAGCGGCTTGAGGAACGGAGGATTTCTGGCTCATCGTAACCATGAAGGAGTGGAGATGAGACAGAAATCCGTGCACGCTGAATTGCCGTCTGAGCGGCTCGTAAAGAACATCCGCCGGGTAACCCGCAAACGCCATTCGGCGGAAGAGAAGATCCGCATCGTTTTGGACGGCCTGCGCGGACCGAGCATCGCCGAGCTTTGCCGCCGCGAAGGTATTGCCGAGAGCCTTTATTACGCTTGGTCCAAGGAGTTCCTGGAGGCCGGCAAGCGCCGTCTGGCGGGTGACACGGCGCGGGCCGCGAC
>CAWHUO010000005.1:0-29681 GCA_963832605.1 uncultured Alphaproteobacteria bacterium
CCGGAATGCGTGTCTCCAGGCGCACATAGCTGAAAAAGCCTTCCGATCGCTCGTCGTCGCCGCGCATCGCTTTCTCCCCGCCAAAGGAATCAAACTACATGCACGGAATCACACTCCGAGCCCTTCGCAAAACGACTTTTTCAGCATCCTGTTAGAGGCATGGCGAACGCACGGTGAGCCTAGAGCTATGATCACGCACTCGAACCTGAGAGGATCGCGCGGCGTAAAACACGGCGCCGCACTGATCGCCGATCACCTGTCTGTGCATTTCGATGGATTGTGGGCGCTCAAGAATGTCGATCGGTCGCTGCAGCCAGGCGGGGCAGCGGCGGTTCGCCAGATCCGAGCGATAGGTATCAAGATGTCGATGATCGCCGCGACCTCGATGGACGGTAACTTCTGGCTCGACGCCGTTCCCGACCTCAGCGACTTCTATTATCCGGCGCGCTCGCGCCGGTCTACGGCGGCGACCCGCGCCTGGGCATCACTGAGTTCCTGAAGAAGTATGAGGCGAAGTAAAACGCAGAGCCTCCGAATCCCACACCTTGCCTGGTTACGTGATGGTACAGCTCTACGCGAAAGCGGTCGAACAGGCGAAGAACACAGACCCGAAGCAAGTCGTGGCCGCACTCCAATCTTTCAAGGACGCCCCCACCCCTTCCGGGAACCCCATTCGTTCTCGCACGATCTGCACATCCAGACGAAGTGCGAATACACGATCGTCTCGGTCCAGAACGGAAAGCACAAATCGCTTGAGGACTGGACCTCCATGACGCCTTTGACTACCAACGACCTCTTCCGTAAGGACGAGTAGTACTACCTTTCACTTGAACCAGCGGCGCTGAAGCGCCGCTGGCGGGCCTTTTTCCTGCGGTGAATACAAACAGGAGAGCGACGATGCAGTTGCTTAACAAAGTTGCCCTGGTAACCGGCGCATCCAGCGGAATCGGGAAGGCTATCGCCGAGCGCTTTGCCAGCGAAGGGGCCCGGGTCGCTGTCGTGGCGAGCGCCAGCGTCGCCAAGGCACAGTCGGTCGTCGACCACATCACGAAAAATGGTGGCCAGGCCCAGGCGTTCGCGGCCGACGTCGCCAACGTGGGACAGGTCGTCGGGCTCGTCAAAGACGTCGAGGACAAGCTCGGACCGGTCGATATCCTTGTCAACTCCGCAGGTGTCTTTTACCCCACGCCGGTTGGAGAAACCGACGAGGCCAGATACGACCGAATAATGGATATCAACCTAAAGGGCACGTGGAATACTATCAACACTGTGGCACCCGGCTTGAAGGCCCGTAAGCGGGGCAAGATCGTCAACATATCCTCAGTCGCCGGCGTGATGGGGATTGGTACCTATGCGCTCTATTGCGCGTCGAAGGCGGGCGTCGTCATGATGACCCGCGCGTTGGTCGGCGAACTCGCGCCGCACGGCATCAACGTCAACTGCATCTCGCCCGGAAATACCGAGACGCCGATGAATGAAGAGATTCGCACCAATCCCGCGCTCAGGCACTTTCTCGATGCAATGGCCGCGCGCACCCCGAGCGGCCGGATTTATTCGACCGCAGAGGAGATCGCCGGCGTCGCCTTGTTCCTTGTCTCGGAAGATGCAAAGGCGATGCACGGATCGAACGTGTTGATCGATGAGGGGTTCTCAGCCGGACTATGACGCCCGGGAATCGCCCGGCCGACGGTCGCCCGTGCCTCCGGGTCACGTGGTGACTGACCGCGCCGCCTTCAATCGGAATGCTGCAATTCGATCGGCGACCGACCCAGTTGGCAGAGACAGCCTGGTCGCCTCTTCGAAGATTCGGATTAGCGTCTGCCGGAGGCCCGTCAGCTTATCTTGCACCCAGTGCGACTGGTCAATCCGCAAGATCTCCACCGCAACGTTGATAATTCCGCCGCCGTTGATAACATTGTCTGGCGCATAGAGAATGCCGGGCCGCATGAGTGCTTCGTCGCAGAGGGGCTAAGCCCCCGATACGATTTTCGCGAAAGCCGATGGTTGCCGCAGTCGAGGGCTCGCACCCAGGGCAAAATCCTCAACTCGGCCCGGCTAGACGAATAGCGCCCGGCGAGCGAGGGAGAGCGCGATGGCGGGTGAAAGCGTTGCTTTCTTCGAAGGGCTGTACATGCCCCTCAAGGAGGCCAAGATCTCGATCGTCGATCCGGCGGTCACCAAGAGCGACATCGTTTTCGACGTCGTCTCGGTGACGGGCCGCGTCTTCTTCCGACTCGACGATCACGTCGATCGGTTCGAGAGTTCATGCCGCAAAATCCGCATAAAGCCCCCCGTGAGCCGCGACGAGATCAAGCGCATCTCCGCCGAGTGCGTGCATCGGTCAGGGTTCGACGATGCTTGCGTGTTCATGTGCGGCACGCGCGGCCCTTATCGCGGCGGCGGCGTCGTGGGCGACCCGCGCGATTGCGACAATGGGTTCTACGCCTATGCGGTGCCCTACTACTACGTCGTGCCGCGCGAGCGACTCGAAACCGGCGCCCATATTTGGATTGCCGAAACCCGTCGCTCGCCGAACGTGGCGATCGACCAGACCGTGAAGAACTTCAATCGCATGGACCTAACGAAGGGCACGTTCGAGGCGCTCGACCACGGCGCCGACGCTGCGGTACTGCTCTCGACCGAGGGATATGTGACCGAGGGCGCGGGTTTCAACATCTGGATAGTGCGCGGCAAGACATTGCTCACGCCCACCGACAACCTGCTCGAAGGGATCACCCGTCACACCGTATTCGATCTCGCTAGGGAAATAGGAATTGACGCGAATACGGCAAATCTCGAGCCGAATGAATTGATCGAAGCGACGGAGGCATTCCTTTCCACCACCGCCGGCGGCATCGTTCCGGTAACCCGGGTCAATGATCGGCCGCTGGGCAACGGCGCGCCGGGCCTGATGACCACGAATATCCGCAATCGATACTGGGACCGCCGGCGTGCCGGATGGCACGGCACCAGCGTCAACTCGCTGCTCAACTGATCCAGCTTTGCGCCGGTCGCTCGGCCGGTATAGCCGCAAACTTCGCGCGCCTGCGCGGCCTTTGGCCACTTCCGCACCCAGCGGCGCAATGCGCGACCGCCGCGTCTTGTCGCGCAACAAGCCGTCAAAACCCTCTTCCATGAAGCGCTGCTGCCAGCGCCAGACGCAATCTTGGACTTGCCGGTCTGGCGCATGATCGCATTGGTGCCCACGCCATCGGCCGAAAGCAGGACAATCTGGGCGCGCCAAACGTGCTTTTGGGCAGAGTTGCGGTCCGCAATCAGGGCCCGAAGACGACGGCGGACTGTGGACGAGACGGTGAGGAAAATTCCATTGCGCATGCTCCAAACTCGCATGCGCCAGCGAGCCGAGGAATCCCTATCGGGATTCAAATGTCAGATTTTATCCACTAGCACGGTTCTTGCTTAGTGCCTGGCGGATGATCGAGAGTTCCACCTGACCACGATGCTACCTGACCACGGTGCGTCGTATGTGCTTCTGGTTTACGAGCGACAAAAAAAGTCCAATAATTTGCCATCAAGGCCACGCCATGTAAAGGTATTGTGGTCGGGGAGGGTGAGAAATCGCATGCATTTGGACGGCCTTCCCGCCGCTGCGCCTGCGCCGAGCACTGCCGCCGACCTTTGCGCCGACGACATAGTCGTACGATTCAGCGGGCTTACCGCCGTTAGCAACGTCTCCTTGCGTGTTCAGCGGCATCAGGTGTTCGGGCTGATCGGTCCGAACGGCGCCGGCAAGACGACCTTGGTCAATTGCCTCACTGGTTTTCAGATTCCGACCAGCGGTCGCGCGCTGCTGGGGGGCGAGGACAGCTCCGGATGGTCGCCCAGCCATTTCCGCAAGGCAGGAGTGGCGCGCACCTTCCAGGCCGGCCGGCTGTTCCGCGACATGACGATTCTCGAGAACGTCGAGGTGACTGCGGTCGGCCTGGGCTTGAGCCGTCGCCAGGCGCATCGTCACGCTATGGACATGCTGAGATGGGTAGGTCTTGCCGATAAGGCGCATTTCGTCGCCGGGGCGCTGCCCTACACCGATGAGCGCAGAGTTGGCATCGCCCGCGCAATGGTCTTGCCGCCCGCCTTCGTCCTGCTTGACGAGCCCGCGGCCGGAATGTCCGACGCTGAATGCGACGAGCTGATGCACTTGATCGCCGCTCTCCCGAAGGAATTTTCCTGCGGGGTGCTGCTGATCGAGCATAACATGCGGGTGATCATGGGCGTATGTGACCGTATCCATGTGCTCGATTGCGGGCGCACCATCGCCGAGGATACTCCGCAGGAGATTCGGAGCAACGCAGCGGTCATCGCGGCGTATCTCGGCGAGCACGGTTGAATTCGAAGGGATGGGTGCCGTTGCAATGCTCGAGGTCGAGAACCTCCACGTCAGTTACGGCCGGCTTGCGGCATTGCGCGGCGTCTCACTCGCCGTCGGCGAAGGCGAGATCGTCTGCGTCATCGGCCCGAACGGCGCCGGCAAGTCGACTATGCTGGCCGCGATTGCCGGCGGGGTCCCGCTGCAGGCCGGGACCGTCCGGTTGTTTGGACGGCCAATTGCCGGAATGGTGCCGGAGGCGATCTCTCGGCTGGGCGTATCGCTGGTACCGGAGGGGCGGCACGTCTTCGCTACACTAACGGTCGCCGAGAATCTCCGCATCGGCACATTCCAACGCCGCGACCGCGCCAATGTTGGCGACGATTTTCGCCGCATCCTCGAGCATTTCCCTCAGCTTCGCGAGCGCCTCGGCCAACCGGCGGGCAGGCTTTCCGGCGGCGAGCAACAGATGCTGGTGATCGCGCGCGCGCTCCTAACGCGGCCGCGCCTGGTCATGGTGGACGAGCCGTCGCTCGGCCTAGGGCCGCGCATCATCGACCAAGTCTACAATATTCTGCTTGACCTGTGCCGTCGCGAGAGATTGACTCTGCTGATCAACGAGCAATCCTCCGATCGCGTGCTGAAATTTGCGGACCGCATTTACGTGCTTCGCAGCGGACGCGTGCACCTTCATGATAGGGCGGCCAATCTGCGCGATGGCCAAGCCATCATGAGCGCGTATTTCGGCTTCGAGGACAGTCCTGCCGCGGCTTCGACCCAGGCCAGCGCGTCCCCAAGCCAGATCGTGACGCGATGATCGGATTCCTGCAGAACCTGATTGATGCGCTGAGCCTGGGCAGCATCTACGCCCTTGCGGCCCTTGGCATCGGTTTGCTGTTCGGCATCCTGCGCTTGGCCAACTTCGCCCATGGCGATTTCATTACTGTGGGCGCCTACGCGCTCATCGTGCCGTCGCTCGACGTCGTAGCAAAGATGTTCATTGGCAATTGGCCATTATTCTTGATGGTGCCTACGATCTGCGTCATCGTTATAGTGCTGGCGTTGATGGCCGATGCATTTCTGTTCCGCCCCCTGCGTCAGGCGTCGGCGCCGACCTTGATGATCGCCTCCTTCGCGCTCGGCTACATAATCCAAAACGCCATCCTGATGTTTTACGGCGCACGGCCCAAGGGCGCGGACCTGTGGTCCAACCTGGGCCAGCAGGTGGAGATCGGCCCCCTGCGTGTTGCGCAATTGCAGCTCGTGACTATCGCTGTGACAATTGTCCTCATGACCGGGCTGACGCTGTTTCTGCGGCGGACATCGTTTGGAGTGCAGATGCGGGCGGCGGCCGAGGATTTTCGCATGGCACGTTACCTTGGCGTGCGGGCCAATTTCGTGGTTGGCCTGGCTTTCGGCTTGTCGGGGCTCCTCGCCGCCGCCGTGTCGCTCCTTTTCCTGTCGCAGACGGGCACGCTGAGCAACACCATGGGTGTGCCTCTGATGCTGTTCGCGTTCATCGCCACGGTGATCGGTGGCATGGGTAGCCTCACCGGCGCGGTCGGCGGCGGCTTCGCTGTCGGTCTTATCGCCACGATGCTGCAGGCCTATCTACCCGAGGAACTGCGGCCGTTCCGCGATGCCTTCGTCTTCGCCATCGTGATCCTCATTCTGCTGTTTCGGCCTGGCGGCCTCATTCCCACAAAGGCGCTGATGCAGCGTGTCTGAGCGGAGCCATGGACGAATCGAAACCGCAAGCCATGATACGTAAATACTGGCCGCTGCTCGCGCTCTCGGCAGGTATGGTGGTAATCGGCACTGTCGGCGACATTTTTGGTGGCGAAGAGCTGCGGATAACGTTGATCGAGATGTTGATCCGCGTGATCGTCGTCATAGCCATGCAGTTGTTCATCGGCAATTCCGGCGTCCTATCCTTCGGGCATATCGGTTTCATGTGCATCGGCGCCTACGCCGCGGCGTGGGCGACCTGCGAGCCGTCCTGGAAGCAGCTCATGCTGACCGGCTTGCCCAATTTCCTGCAGACCGCGCAATGGCCCTTCCCGCTCGACGCGATCGCCGGCGGGGCGCTCGCCGCCGCGGTCGCCCTCCTGTACGGCGCCGCGGTCATCCGCCTTTCCGGCATTGCCGCCTCGATCGCCACCTTCGCCTTCCTGGCCATCGTCAATAGCGTCTATTCCAATTGGGAAACGGTGACGGGGGGGACGAGCTCGATTATCGGCATTCCGACGGTAGTCGGCCCGTGGTGGATATTGGTGTTCGTGCTTATCACCATCCTCGCCGCCTTCCTCTTCCAGAACTCGCGGTTCGGCCTGATGCTACGCGCCTCGCGCGACGATGACGTCGCCGCCACGTCCTGCGCGGTGGAAGTCGTTCGAGTGCGCCTGGTCGCCTTCGTGGTCAGCGCCTTCTTCGTCGGCGTAGGTGGCGGGCTCTATGCCCATTTCCTGGGCGTGCTTACGGTCGACGTGTTCTACCTGAACCTGACTTTCATCACGCTCTCGATGTTGGTGGTTGGCGGCATTGGGAGCGTGACTGGTGCCGTGGTCGGCGTCGTGGCGGTCACTCTTGCTGTCGAGTGTTTACGCACGCTCGAGGTGGGCATCGATCTCGCATCGGCTCATGTCGCACTACCCAAAGGGTCGCAGGAAATCGGCCTCGGCATCATCATGGCCTTAATCCTGATCTTCCGACCATCCGGACTGACGCGTAGTCGCGAAATCCCGTGGCCCTTTGCGACCCGGAAATCCGTGGCCCAATCCCTTCTGCCGGCACGCGATGCCGGCTTGGGTGCGGTGTCGTCCTCCTCTGCCGATAGCGCCACGCAATAGATCGGTTAATTTGTTGGTCACCACACGCAAGGAGGCGCCCGCGAGGGAGGGATCGGACCACGTCAACTCTGAGCCAGAGGAGGCCGCCTGGGGCAGCCGCCCGCGAATGAGCAATTCGATATTGAAAGAACTGGACGTCCTATGCGGACAGAACGTCACTGTTTCGCGTCCGGTAGAGCACCTGGATACTCCGGGATGCTGCCCCGCTATACGCCATTTGCGGGGTGCGACGCCGTCGCAAACCGAACAGAGGATCCGATGAAATCCACCGATCCCCAGCTTATGCTCCTGTCCGAGGGGTTCGGCCAATCTTCGGAACGTGGTGCGCTGCTCGATCAGCTCGAGCTTCAACTCGCCCATTTTGTAGGCGCATGCTGCACAAGCCGAGGCAGCGGCACGGATGGCGGCGGCGACAGGTGACAAATTACGGTGCGCTCGCTCGAATGGCAGCGGCCAGCACGCCATCGGCTGCCCGAGCATCTGCCGCGCGAACGCGTCGTTTATTCGGCGCCCTCAGCCTGCCCCTGCTGTGGTGCGACATTGCGCAAGATGGGCGAGGACTGACCGAGACGCTGCGTGGGTGCGCGCACCGACCTGCGAACCTCTCAGGCGGCAGACGCAGATCCTCTTTCCTCTTGCGATTGCGGGACCGCTCCTAAGGCGCGCGGCAGCCCTACTTGCGCAGACTAGCCCGGCGCGCAGCGGTAGCCGTAAGGTCGATGGCAAGCGTTTCGTCTTCCTCGTGCCCCGTGAAGACGACACCGTAGATTTAGGGCTGGTCATTGCGGCAAAAGTCGACACCTGAGATGACGGCATTGGGGCCACCGATCGCATTGCCACCCTGCGCAAGGCTAAAGCCTTCGCCGAACTCGGCGAAAGCCGATTGGGTCATATTGATGATGCGGTCGGCGACGTTGGTAGTCGCCATCGAGCACGAATGAGGAAACCGAGGAATGCCGACCGCACAATTCACTCGCAACAGGACGTCTGTGCGCCGCAGGCTGCCGGAATTCTTTGGCACGTCCCAGTCGACGCAGTTGAACACGCCAGTGAGCGTGTTGTCGATCGCGCATGCTTCGGATTGATTTAGGCCGCAATCGAGGCAGTCGGGATTTTCGCGCAGATCGATCTCGACACGCGCCGCTTTGGGTATCGTCGTGATGATCACCTTGATCGGGAACTGCGCTTCACCTTGCCACAGTTGCGACAGTCGAGCCGGCGCACCTCCAATTCCAGGAAACCACCTGCATGCGACCGCAACAGCCGCATGCCGTTTTTTTGACCGCCGATTGAGCCCGATCGCCCGCGCTTTCGGATCACCGAAAATGCCGCGCACCGTCGGTTCCGGCCGAAAACCCGGGAAGCAATATGCATCCCAAAGTCGCCGCCTTCGCTTCGCTGTTCCCGCCGTTCATCCGGCATGCCAAAACAGACCCGCTTCGTAATGCAAAAACTCTGCGCAATTCACAGGTTTTCCGGCCTTCCCCTACCTAAATTTACCCACTCAATTCCACGAAGACCCCAAATATGAAACGCCAGCCTGACACGTTGCGCGATAGGGTCGGCGGTCCCGATGCATTTTCGCAGATTGCCGACGGCGGCCTGAACGACTACTCTAGCGCGTGACACTGTGCCGCGCAAAAAACCGACGCGTATCTGCGGGATGTGCTGAACAAGAGAACAGAGGAGGAAGCCAGATCATGACCGTGAAACGTCCTACAGCCGAGCAGTTGCGCGTCGTCGCTGAGGACCTTGGCATGACGATGTCGGACGCCGACATTGCCTCGTACCTGGCCATCATGCAGTCGAACTTCGCTGCCTACGACGCCATCGATGCGATGCCGGACTATCTGACAACGGTGAAGTATCCGCGGACGCCTGGCTATAAACCCGAGGGCGATGAGAACAAGTACAATGCGTGGTACGTCAAAACAACAATAAAGGGGGCGCCCGCGGGCAAGCTCTTCGGCAAGACTGTCGTTATCAAGGACAATACCTGCGTCGCCGGCGTGCCGATGATGAACGGCGCTTCGACGCTCGAAGGTTATACGCCGGATATCGACGCGACCATCGTCACGCGCATCCTCGACGCGGGCGGCACGATCGTCGGCAAGGCGCATTGCGAATACTTCTGCTGCTCCGGTGGGAGCCATACAAACGCGGTCGCACCGGTGCAAAATCCGCGCAAGCCGGGATATTCGGCAGGCGGGTCTTCTTCAGGCAGCGCTGCTTTGTTGGTCGCGGGCGAAGTCGACATGGCGATCGGTGGTGACCAGGGCGGCTCAATTCGCATACCTGCGGCTTATTGCGGCGTCTATGGGATGAAGGCGACGTACGGCCTGGTGCCCTACACCGGGGTCATGCCAATCGAGCTCACGGTTGATCATACCGGGCCGATGACGCGCAATGTCGCCGATAATGCGTTACTGCTCGAGGTGCTGGCGGGCGAGGATGGGCTCGACCCGCGCCAATACAATGTCAAGACCGACGCTTATACTAAGGCGCTCGACGGCGGCGTGAAGGGCCTAAAGATCGGAGTTGTCAAGGAGGGGTTCGGGCATCCCAACTCCGAGCGCGATGTCGACGCAAAGGTCAAACAGGCGGCGACCACGTTGCGCGATCTCGGTGCAACGGTTTCCGAGATTTCGCTACCCATGCATGCGGTTGGTGTGGCGATCTGGACTCCGATTTTTCTTGAGGGGGCGACCGAGCTGATGATGCGCGGCAACGGCATGGGTACGAATTGGCGCGGCTTGTACACGACGACACTCCTCGACGCTCACTCACAGTGGAAGCATCGTGCCGACGAGCTGTCCGACTCGCTCAAGATTGCGATGCTGGTTGGACATTATTTCATCAAGCATTATCGCGGCCATTATTACGCCAAGGCACAAAACCTTAGCCGCAAGCTGCGCGCTGCCTATGACGCCGCGCTCAGTCAACACGATCTGCTGTTGATGCCGACGGTACCACTCAAGGCGACGCCACTGCCGCCGGCTAATGCGCCGCGCGAGTTGTATATCCAACGCGCCTTCGAGATGCCGGCCAATACCGCGCCGTTCGATGTCACCGGCCACCCGGCGATGAGCATTCCGTGTGGCATGAGCGACGGTCTGCCGATCGGGCTCATGCTGGTCGGTAAGCATTACGGCGAATCGACGATCTACCGTACCGCGGCGGCTTTCGAAAAAGCCGGCGACTGGAAAAAGATGTAAATCCAATGCTCACGGCGGGGACGCCTACGAAGTCGACACCGAGCGCCAAATTGCGAACCACAATGGACGTTTGTAATGACCGCTAGAGAGATCAAAATGAGACAGATCCATACAGAATCTCAAAAAGACAAGAGTCTCAAGAGTGGGAAGAATCTCAGTCTCTCGGCTGACCAGCTGCTTCGAATCTACCGAACGATGTTGCGGATCCGCCGCTTCGAAGAGCGCGCAACTTCGCTGTTCGCGGAAGGCTTGATCAAGGGCACCGCTCACAGCTCGATTGGTCAAGAGGCAATTGCGGCTGCCGTTTGTGCTCAGCTAAATCCGGACGACTTTATTGCAACGTATCATCGTGGCCATGGTCACTGCATCGCGAAAGGCGCAAGCACAAGCCGCATGATGGCTGAACTGTTCGGGAAGTCGACGGGCTATTGCGGCGGCCTGGGCGGATCGATGCATGTTGCGGATATGGATCTGAACATAATTGGGGCTAACGGTGTGGTCGCTGCCGGTCTGCCACTGGCGACGGGTGCTGCACTTGCAATAACGATGAAAGGTCTAAGCCAAGTGTCCGTCGCGTTTTTCGGAGACGGCGGCGCAAACGAGGGCGTGTTCCATGAGTCGCTCAATTTGGCGGCAATATGGAAATTGCCTATTGTCTTCATTTGCGAAAATAACAGGTACGCATATTCAACATTGTTCAGTACGACGACTTCAATCGATGCGATCTCAGATCGTTCGACAAGTTACGGAATTCCTGGAATTTCAGTCGACGGAAACGATGCCGTTGACGTCTACGCGGCCGTGTCGGATGCGCTCGAGCGAGCACGAGGCGGACAAGGTCCAACACTCATAGAGGCTTTGACGTATCGCTGGGGCAATCACTCGATGCGGGGTGGAGTTGCGGATCTTCGGCCACCGGAGGAAGTGAAACAGTGGATCGCCCGCGATCCGATCGTTCGGATCGAGAGTGAGTTGATGCGCGAAGGAGTGGCTACCGCCGTCGAGCTGGAGCGGATTTTGAGCGATGTTAATCTGGAAATTGATGAAGCGACAACGTTCGCGAAAGATAGTCCAAATCCGACTGAGAATTTCATGATGTCAGCGGTGTACGCGCCGCACATTCATGTTGACGAGCCGGACATCCCTGATGGTGAGAGAAAGCTGACGTTCACCCAGGCGATCGCAGAGGCAATGACGCAAGAGATGGAACAAGATCCGTCCGTCTTTATCATGGGGGAAGATATTGGTCGTCTTGGCGGCTCGTTCAAGGCAACCGAGGGAATGCTGGAGCGGTTCGGAAGCGAGCGAGTGCGTGAAACGCCGATCTCGGAGGCGGCCTTTGTCGGATGCGGAATCGGAGCAGCAATCGCTGGCTTGAGACCGATAGTTGAAATCCAGATTTTTGATTTCGTTACATTGGCTATGGACATGCTGGTGAATCAGGCTGCTAAACTTCGCTTCATGTTGGGTGGCCGATTGAACGTGCCGTTGGTGGTGCGCGGACCGCAAGGCGGCGGCATCCGTTTAGCAGCCCAACACAGTCAGTCTCTTGAGGCTTGGTTTACGCACGTGCCCGGTCTCATGGTGGTTGCTCCGTCGTCGCCAAGGGACGCAAAAGGACTGCTGGTATCCGCAATCCGTGAGAACAACCCCGTCATATTTCTGGAGAGCAAGCTTCTCATGGTCAGTCCGGCGTCGCCGGTACCGTCAGAGCATTATGCGATTCCGCTTGGAAAGGGAGCGATCTGCAAGAAGGGGACGGATGTAACCGTCGTGGCGACGATGGCGATGGTTCCGCGCGCTATTTCAGCGGCTCAACTCCTTGACCGTGAGGGCATTAGTGTGGAAGTGATTGATCCGCGGACGTTATGCCCCTTGGACGAAGAGTTAGTCCTCGAATCCGTGCGCAAGACGAACCGGCTTGTCATTACCCATGAAGCATGGACGCAGGGAGGATTCGGTAGCGAATTGTCCGCGATCGTCACGGAGAAGGCCTTCGATTGGCTCGACGCGCCGATCCTTCGGGTCGGAGCCTTGCCGGTGCCGATGCCATACAACGACGAGTTGGAGCGAATAGTTATCCCTTCGCAGCAGCGAATCGCCGATGCGATCCGAGAGTGTGTCTCCGGAACCCGCTGAACCGTCGCGGTTTGATCCTGAGTTGCCGTTTCGGAAAGCAAGCATGGATACCCCCATGGGAGATCAATCATGACTTTTGCCGGCAACTCGGCTTTCAGCCGTGACATTGCTCATGTCCTGCATCCCTACACCAATCTGAGGAGGCATCAGCAGAAGGGGCCGCTGATAATCACCCGCGGAGAGGGTATCCGGGTCATAGACGAGCAGGGCAAAGTATATATCGACGGGCTCGCGGGCCTGTGGTGCGCTTCGTTGGGCTTTAGCGAGCGCCGTCTTGTCGAGGCGGCGCGGCGGCAGTTCGAGATCCTGCCCTACTATCACGGTTTCGCCCACAAATCGCACGAACCCGGCATCGACCTCGCCGAGCGCATCCTATCGCTTATGCCGGTGTCGATGTCGAAGGTTTTCTTCAACAATTCCGGCTCGGAGGCTAATGACAGCGCTGTTAAGATGGTCTGGTACTACAACAACGCGCGCGGGCGTCACCGCAAGAAGAAGATCATCTCGCGCATGAAGGGCTATCACGGCGTTACCGTGGCCACGGCGAGCCTCACCGGGCTGCCCAACAATCATCGCGATTTTGACCTGCCGATCGCCAACATACGGCACGCCGATTGCCCGCATCATTATCGGTTCGCAAGCCGGGCGAGAGTGAGGAGGATTTCGCCACGCGACTGGCAGAAAATCTCGAGGCGCAAATTGTGCGTGAGGATCCTGAGACCGTCGCCGCTTTCATCGCCGAGCCTGTGATGGGTGCGGGCGGCGTCATCGTCCCGCCGCTTACCTATTTCGAAAAGATCCAGAAGGTGCTCAAGAAATATGATGTGTTGTTCATCGTCGACGAGGTAATCTGCGGCTTCGGTCGCACCGGCAACATGTTCGGCAGCGGAACCTTCGATCTTAGGCCGGACATCATGACCATGGCCAAAGCTCTGTCCGCCGGCTACCAGCCGATCTCGGCGACGGTGATCAATGATGAACTCCATCAAGCCTTTGTAACGCAAAGCGACAAAATCGGCATATTCGCCCATGGCTTTACGTATTCGGCCCATCCGGTGGCCTGCGCGGTGGCGCTCGAGACCCTCAACATCTATGAGGAACGCAAAATCCTCGACCACGTACGCCAAGTGCTGCCCCTGTTTCAGCGGCGGCTGCGCGATCTCGCGGCGCACCCACTGGCAGGCGAAGCAAGAGGGATTGGCCTGATCGGAGCACTGGAGCTGGTCCGCGACAAGGCCAGCAAAGCAGCATTCGAGGCCGCCGCCGGCGTTGGCTCCCTTGCGGCAGAAATCGCGCAGCAGGAAGGTTTGATCCTGCGGGCGATGGGCGACAGCTTGGCCTTGTGTCCGCCGCTGGTGATCACCGAGACGGAGATCGACGAAGTTTTTGATCTCCTGACGCGCGCTCTCGAGCGGACCCAAGGCGAGCTCAAGCAGCGCGGCGTGCTGTGACGGCAACGCGGAAACGGTTGCATTCCAGGGCGGAAGGGGTAGCCTGAAGCAGCGAGATTGACAGCGCGGGGCGACGCCGGCTTGTGGTCCCGGGTTCGGCGTTGGCGACTGAGGACACGATGTCGGGCAAGACCAAAGGCGCGGGAAAATCCAGGTCGAAGGTCGATCCGATCACCCTCTCGGTGATCCGCAGGATTCTCGAGACGACGCAGCGCGAGATGGCGTTGTCGCTCGAAAAACCGCGCGATCCACTTGCGGGCGTGGCCTGGGGCGCGGCAATTTTCCGCGAGCGGCTGTCGATCTACCTGGTTCTGGCGATGGCGCTGATGTTCGTCGGCGTGTTTCTTTCGGGATACCGCCGCCTGCCTTCCCAATCGCGTTAGTCGAGGCCCCCTGGCGAAGCGCCCGAGGCCAGATCGCCGACCAGCCGGCGTTGGCTATAAAGGTCGCGCCGTAAATCGCGGAGGCGTCGTCGGATCCTAGAAACACCGCAGCACCGCTCATCTGTCGACTGACAGGAAATCGCGGCGCTGCGATCTGCACATTCTGATGCCCTGTTTAACGAGATCCTGGGCCGCGCGCGCAGTCTGCGCCAGATCCGTTTTGGTATCGATGTGCGCAAGGCACGCCGCCCGCTGCATTGATGTCGTCGATGCCGATCTCCGCGGCTCGAGTCGGCGAGTATCGAATGCTGCCATCCATCCCCTGAATGAGGTCGCCGCCCAAATCAACACTTCATTATCCTCGGCCAGAGCCGGCCCCGCGACGGCGCAGGCGACGATCGTCGCAGCGGATAGTTCTTCCAACCCATGTTCGTCATGATGTGCTCCCTTTGACACTCGGCGGTTAAACGTCCGATGTCTGCCGATACGCCATTTCGGCACGAAGCCGTTGCGTGGCCGCCTCGTCGAGCCGCATCGCGTCATCGATGACCACGCCGTACACATCGCGTGCGCGCTGCTTCGAGATCCACCCCTCGGTGACATCGTGTAGCACTCGCTCCGGCGCGCGCTGCGCCGGCGGTCCGTAGCCGCCGCCGCCGCAGCAGATGGACTGGATGGTTTCGCCGTCAACCAGGGTGACCTGCGCGCAGTTCGAAAGCGTCTCGAGAACGCCGTCCAACCGACGCTTGCGGTGCCCCGCAGCACCACCGATCCCGCCACCGCGCGCGCCTTGCGCGGCATTCACTGAGCCATCACTGACATAGCCCAGCTCCACCGCGCAGCCGACCGGGCCGAATTCGACGAACAAACTCGGCGCGCCGCGATTGCGCCCGGCGCCCTCGGTATCCGGCATGAGCCTGCGCTCGGGCACCCAGATGGGGTGATATAGTTCGTCTAGCTCCACGGCGTCGATGAAACACATGCCGCCATTGCCGATGTGCAGATACGTGAGCCAGCAGTCGCCGAACGGGGTGCCCGGGCCTGCCGTCGAGCCGAGGAATAGCTGATTGACGAAGCGCTCGCCGGTCCGCGGATCGACGCCCGAAATGACCGAAGTAGACGGCGGCAAGCAGCCGCCACATTCCGCCATGCCATAGTCATCGCCAAACTGCGCCATCGCAAGCGATACGGCGTGGGTCACCCGATCGGCCACATTGGTCGTCGCTACCGAGCAGCTCGTCGGGTGAATCGGAATTCCGGCGACGCTGCCCTGGCGGAGCTTGATATCGACGCGGCGGAAACTTCCGGCGTTACGCGGGATGTCGCCGCCGATGCTGTTGAAGATTCCGATGAAGGCCGCCGTCCGGCAGGTTGCCTCGGTCAGATTGAGGCCACACGGGAGAGCATCCATGTTGTCGCGCAAGTCGACGGTGATGCGGCCTTCTTCGGGATGCGATTCTACCGTGGCGACAACGCGGATTCCCTCGCTTGGCGTTCCCGGGATCGGATCGTGCGTGCTCGCTGCAGTGGCACGACCCTTCGGGATCTCGCGGATCCGCGCCGCCATGCGCTGCTCGCTGAAATCGAACCATTGCTGGGCGAATGCTTCGAGTTTGTCCCACCCCACTTCGCGGCCGAGCGCCAGCACTTCGCGCTCGCCGATCCGCGCCGAGCCCACCATCGCCAAGAAGTCGCCCTTCCATTGACTCGGCACGCGGATGCGCAACTCGCACATGCGAATGACGTCCTCGATGTCCTGGTAATCCTCTTGCACCTTGACGGCAGGAAATATGAGAGCGCCTTCGGCGTACACGTCGACGGCAGCTCCCATATAGGTCGTCGGCAGTGCATTTCCGCAGTCCGCCTGGTGTGCCTTGGTCACCACGGTAAACCGGTGGACGCCTTCATCGTCGATGACGGGAACGAGGATGGTATGATCTGCGGCATGCGAATTGCCGTGATAGGGCGAGTTGTGAAGGAAGGCGTCGCCGCGCTTCAGCACAGGATGAAATTGCTTCACGGCGCGCGCCATGAGATTCGGACCAACCAATACGTGAATCGGCAGACTGTCCGCGGCCGCAAGCAAATGATAATCGTGCGTCACAATACAGCAGGAGAAGTCGCGTGCGCGATTAAGCACGCCGGAGCGACCGGTTCGATACAGCGTATTGGTCATCTTGCGAGCGATCCCCCCGAACCGATTGATCAGGATCGCCATCTCCGCGCCGTCGAGCAGCTTCTCGGTCATGTCGTGCTTCTCATCGAGATGTAAGTCTGGTCCTTGGCCAATCGCACTCCGCCGGGTTCGACGACGAGATCGCCGCCGGCGCTTCGGCTGAACGCCGCACCGGGATCGATGACGATCGATGTGAACGGAGATTCAACTATTGCCGGACCGTTAGTTCTGTCACCCGGCTTGATCTCACCGAACGACAGCACGGGGACCTCGAGCCAACCGTCGCGCGGAAAGAAGGCCCGCCGCCATTGCGGCACCTGACTGGGCATCGGCAAATGGGCCAGCTTCAGATCGACATGACTAGCCACCGCGCAGCGGACGGCTGCGCGCCAGGCGATGATTTCGATCGGCGACTGCGGGTCGAAGAATGCAAAAATGTGCTCATGGGCGCGGTGAAAACCCTGCACCAGTATGTCGACGCCGCCGGCGCCGAGCAGGTGATCGGGATCGATCGCCACGTCTATCTCCCAGACCTGATGCAGGTATCTTGCCTCCACCAGAAATTCGATGCGAACATCGCGCGCAGCGGCGCCGGCCGCGTCGGCAAACGTCACTGCTCGTTTCTGCAAGTCGGCAATGACTGCGCCGACACCTTCCCGATCGAACTGCACGCTGCTCGTCACGAACACGCGGCGGTACTCCCGCGCAATATCGGAGACCATAGCGCCGAATGCACTGAGGGCCGCGCCCACCTCGGGGATGATTAGCTGCTTGCAGCCGAGTCTTTCCGCGATCGTCAACGCGTTCAAGCCTGCCGCACCGCCACCGGCGACAACAATGGCGTTGGCCGGGTCGATGCCCTGATTGACGGTAATGTCGGAGATGGCCTGCACCATGTTCTCGGACCAGACCGCCATGACCGCGCTCGCAGCCGCCTCGAGCGACATTCCAAGCGGATCGGCCACATCGCGCTGAAGGGCAGCCATCGCCGCATTCCGGTCCAGGCGGATCTGGCCACCGAGGAAAAACGACGGATCGATATAGCCGAGAACCAGCGCAGTGTCGGTTACGGTCGCGTAGCGGCCGCCAGTAGCATAGCAGGCCGGACCCGGCACGGCGCCAGCGCTTTGCGGACCGACACGGAGGACCCTGCCCTGTTCGACCCAGGCGATGCTGCCGCCGCCCGCACCGATGCTCCTGACGTCAACCGATGGGAAGCCCGTAAGATCGCTCTGGAACGGCCGGCCCAGCCAAGTCTCGTGGGTAAACGGCACCCGGCCATTGCGCACGAGCGACACGTCGAACGTCGTTCCGCCGGTATCGAATACGATAGCATCTTTATGTAGATTAGCGGCAGCCGCAAGCCGCACGCCCGCGATCGGAGCCATGGATGGCCCTGAATTAATCGCTAGGATGGGTGCTTGCTGTACCTCCTCGATGTCCACCATGCCGCCCTGCGAGGTCAGCACAAGGATGCGGCCCTCAAAACCGGCATCGCGCATCGAGTTCGTGAGGCCCTCGAGGTAGTTGTTCATGAGCGGCTTGAGCGAGGCGTCCAGCACTGCGGCGATCGCGCGCCTATACTCGCGCAGCGCTGGGTTTAGCAGGTGAGAAAGCGTGACCGGGAGTCCGGGCAGGCGCGCAGTCAGGATCTCGCCGACTCGGCGCTCGTGGTCGGGGTGCAAGACGGACCAGAGCAGGCAAACCGCCACCGCCTCAACCCCAAGCCGCCCCAGTCGATCGGCGATATCGGCTACCGCCGCCTCATCGAGTGGCCGGCGGATTTCGCCGGATACCAGCACGCGCTCGGGCACCTCGAAGGTGAGCGAGCGCGGAATGTATGGATCAGGATACGGCACCGCGTGATTGAACGGATCGAGCCGGCCGCCTTCGCGCAGCAGCAAGACGTCGGGATGGCCCATGGTAACGAGCAACGCCGTCTTCGCCGTCTTCTTTGTGACGATCGCATTGATGGCGTGCGTGGTGCCGTGGACGAACATCTTTCCGCGGCCAAGCAGGGTCCGACGGTCGAGCTGAAATTGCCTGGCCGCGACATCGAATGCGTCCAGCACCCCTTTTACCGGCTCGCTTGGAACGGTCGCGGCCTTGAACATGTGGAGGCGACCGGCCTCATCCTCAATGAGAAGATCGGTGAAAGTCCCGCCGGTATCAGTCGCAAAACGCATCCGGTCCTCCGCTCCGCGGCGTCAATAGGCGGACCAGCCGCGATCAACAAACAGCACGATGCCCGTCACCGAATCCGCATCCGACGATGAGAGGAAGACGGCGCTGCCAGCAAGCTCATCAGGCTTCATCCAAACACCGGGACCACCGAAACGCTCGTTGCCGCGCCGCATCCATTCCGCGTCCGTCTTGCGAAAGCCCTCGTTCATCGGCGTCTCGATCCAGCCGGGGGCAATGGCATTGACTTGGATGTTCCGATCGCGCAGCTCAAGGGCGAGCGATTTGGTCAGTAGCACGATCGCGCCCTTGGTGCCGCAATAAACCGACGATCCGGGGAAACCATCGTGTCCGAAGATGGAACCCACGTTGATGATTTTGCCATGCCCCTGATGCTCGAACACCGGCAGCACGCTCTGGCAAAGGAAGAACACGCCTTTCAGGTTGGTGTTGATCATCGCGTCGAATGTATCCTCTGTCGTGCCGCCTAGCGGCGACATGAAGTAGGCGCCAGCATTGTTGACGAGAATGTGCACGGTCCCATAGGCCTCGACGACCAGCTTCACCGCGGGTTCGATCTCGCGGACTCGCCCAACGTCGACTTGGACTGCAAGCGCCTCGCCGCCGGAGCGGCGAATGGAATTGACGACCGCAGCCGCCTTCTTTTGGTCGCGGCTTAGAATTGCGATCTTGGCTCCCTCCGTTGCGAAGCGGCGCGCAAATGCTTCCCCGATGCCTTGCGATCCGCCGGTGATGATAGCGACGCGATCCTTGAGCCTCATTCTCTCCCCTTCTCGCGGTTCGCGTGATCGTGACGTTCGCGATGGCTTCTCATGGATGTAGCCTATCGCGATCTGCGATCGCAAATCTGCAAATCGCAGCCTGTCATAAGTCGTCGGTACTGACAAGGCTCGATCCGGCGTGATGCCCTCGACTTCGATTGCCGCTCCCCGCCACTCGTCAAATAATCTTTCGGCGCCTCCCGGGCCATCCCTACATCGGGAATCGATGTCGCGAGAACTGCCGATCCGCACGGTCACGCAGCCCCGGTGCGAATGGCAGGAGCTGCTGTGCATCCAGGAGGAGCGGGCCGTCGGCAACGACAACACCATCCTCTACAAGGGCTTGCGCTTGCAAATTCCGCAGACCCGGCTCCGGGCACACTTCGTGCGCGCGAAGGTGGGCGTCCATCATTGTCCCGATGGCACACACGCAATCTTCCACGGACCGCAATGTCTCGCCCGCGGTCACCGTGACGGCAGCGTCATCGAGGAGACTGTCAAATGGACCGCTTAAAACCGCTCTCGCGCCCCGCCTATGGACATGTGGCCAACGCTGCGCGTTGCCCATAAGCCCACAAGCTCAGCAACGACAGCAGCTGTCAATTGATGCGCTACCTAAACCGGACAACTTAATTCGCTATCTACAGAACTTGCCGCGCGTGCTATGGGCTCCTTTTGTAGCAACAAGAACATAAGACACGAACGTGGTATATGAAATTTACAATCCTTCAAACGTAACGAACGCGTCGCCCTTCAATCCTGCTGTCCAACGGGCGCAAAAAAAGAGCCGCGCCAAGCCGCGGCTGTTTTCATGATCTCTAGCACGAGACCGAGCTATTCGCCGGCCTTTCGGACTGCGTCTTTGACGTCTCCCGCGGCACTTGCCCCTTATACCTCTAGCTTGCTAAACTGTTTGTATGTCAGAAAAAAATTTAGGAAGGTATTAGGAAGGCAACAGTGAAAGCCGTAGTCATCCACGCACCGGGCGCTCCGGAACAGCTCGTCATAGCAGACCTGCCGGAACCAAGCCCCGGCCCCGGCGAGGTGTTGGTGGATGTCGCTTTCGCCGGCTGCAATTGGGCGGATACGCAGATCCGCACCGGCATTTATCCGCACCCGTTCACCTATCCGCTCGTGCTGGGCTTCGAGATTTCCGGCAGGGTGTCGAAGCTCGGACCGGGCGTCAGCGGCGTGAAGGTTGGCGACCGCATCGCGACCTTCGTCGAGAAGGGCGGCGCCTATGCCGAGAAAGCCGTGGCTTCCGCCAATATCTTGGTTCCGCTCCCCGACGCAATCCCCTTCGATGTCGGCGCCGCCCTCATAGTCCAGGCGACGACTGGTTATCACATGCTCTACACCATTCACGGTATCGAGCCGCGGGAGACGGTTCTGATCAACGCCATCGGTGGCGGGGTCGGGCTGTTCACCACTCAGCTTGCGGTCAAAGCGGGTGCGCATGTCATCGGTACCGTGGGCACTCCGGGCAAGGAGAAGCGGGCGTTGGAATATGGGGCCGAGCGCGTCGTGGTCACTAGGAACGAGGATTTCGAGCAGGCCGTGCTCGCCTTCACCAGCGGCCGGGGCGTCGATCTCGCCATCGATTCGCTGGGTGCGACGATGCTCGACCGCACCTACAATGTGGTGCGTAGCCTGGGGCATATAATCAGCATCGGCGAGGCGGAGGGCCAGCCCCTCAACAATATCCGGGAACGCATCCTGCCGCGCTCGCAGACCTTCACGCGCTTTCATCTCGGCCATATCGACCCAAACTCACAGGCCTGGACGGACGGCGTGGCCCATGTCCTGCGCGGCGTCCTCGACGGCTGGTTAAAGGTGCCGATCGCGGGCGTCTTCCCCATGTCAGAAGCGGTCGAGATGCACCGGCGCATCGAATCGCGCCAGGTCGCGGGCAAGCTTATTCTCGCGATTGGCTGCTATTAGCCCACATTGCGCCGACCGTGTCGCACTGCGATGCTTCGAGGACCCGCTCGATGCGGCCATCTTCCGATCGCTCTTCGAGCCGAAGATCGAGCGTTTCAAACTGGCGGGCTGAACCCGTTGGGCTAGCGCGTAACCCCTTCCACGAGCAGCACGAGGCGCGCTTCGGCTTCCGGCTGGTCGACCACATGGAGATCGTCAATTTTCTGGTCACCGGGTCAGCTCAGTTTTCTGAGCTCGGAACTCGTGACCAATCGGGCGAACTTGCAAGTATTAAATAGCGTAACATCCGTTGGTATTATAGTATGAATTTCTGTTTTCAGAGTGCGAATTTTGAACTTTGCACTCGCGATGCGCACGGGGACGAGGCAATTGAATGTTGTCTGCCGACGAGGATCGAGTTCTTGCGGACCTTCGCACCTTGGCCGAATTCGGCAAACTCGGGACCGGCGTCAATCGCCCCGCCTTCACCGAGGCCGAACTTGCTGCCCGCCGATGGCTCATGGGCCAAATGCAGGCCGCCGGCCTTGAGACGGTGATCGATGGAATCGGCAATGTCTACGGCCGATCCCCGGATGCCGAGCGGAGCATCCTCGTCGGCTCGCACACCGACAGCGTGCCCAACGGCGGTTGGCTCGACGGGGCGCTGGGCGTGATCTTCGGTCTGGAAATGGCGCGCGTTTGGCGCAGTGCTCACCTCGGCATCGGCGTCGACGTGATCTCTTTCGCGGACGAGGAAGGGACTTGGCTCCCCTGCCTCGGCAGCCGGTCGTTCTGCGGCGAGCTCGCCGAGACAGATTTTGCCGGCGTCCAAACCAAGACCGGCGGACGGATGATCGATCGGCTGGCGCAGGTTGGGTTGCATGATCGCCCCCTGGCCCGCCTCGACCCGCATCGTCATCGGGCCTATCTCGAAGCCCATATCGAGCAGGGGCCGCGGTTAGTCAACGACGCCGTCGACATCGGTGTGGTGACCGGCATTGTGGGCTTTCGCCGCCATGTAGTGAGCTTCCGCGGTCGCGCCGATCACGCCGGAACCACGCCGATGGCGATGCGCCGCGACGCGGGCTTCGCACTGTTCAGCTACGCAACGACGCTGGCGGACCGCCTCCGCGCGACCGGCGGGCCCGACGCAGTCTGGAATTTCGGCATCGTCATCGTGCGGCCCGCCGCCGCGAACGTTGTGCCGGCCGAAGCCGAGCTCAGCGTCGAGTTCCGCGACCCCTCGCCGGTCGCGATCGAGCGGATGGACGCCGCTTTCCATGCGACAGTGCGGGCCGCCGATGGGGCGCTCGACGTTGCGGTGTCGAGCGCGCCGGAGGCTACGCTCGAGCCCGTGGCCATGGACGCAGAGTTGATCAACGTCATCGCCGAGGCCGCTGCCGAGGCGGGTGCAAGCCATGTCCGCATGCCGAGCGGAGCCGGACACGATGCGATGGTCCTGGCACGCCGCATACCCGCGGCGATGATGTTTGTGCCCAGCATTGATGGCCGCAGCCACGACATTAGCGAGAATACCAGCGAGGCCGACATCCGCCGGGGATTTCGGGTTTTCGCCGCAGCGGCCGCCAAGGTGCTTGAGAAGTTGGCGCAAACCCGCGGCTCAGCCACCACGGTTTCGAGCCGGGAGAGAGAAAGAGCATTATGAAGACGATCGGCGTCGATGTCGGCGGCACTTTCACCGATATCGTCTATTGCGACATGGACACCGGCCAGGTCGCCATCCACAAGGTGTCGACCACGCCGCGACGATCCGTCACGCGCCATCATGCAGGGCATCGCGCGAGATCTGCCGCGACAACGGCATCGCGCCCGGGCGATATCGATTACGTGCTGCACGGCACGACCACGGCGACCAACGCCGTGCTGGAGCACAAGGGCGCGCGCGCCGGCATGGTCACCAACCAGGGCTTCCGCGACATCATCCACATCGCCCGCCATCAGCGGGTCGAGCACTACTCGATCATGCAGGAATTGCCGTGGCAGAGCCGGCCGCTGGTGCAAGCGGCGCCACCGCAAGGTCGTGAAGGGCAGGCTCGCTCCGCCGCACGGCGAGGAACTCGAGCCGCTCGACGAGGCCGGCGTGCGTCGCGGCGGCGCGCGCCTTGAAGGCCGAGGCGGTCGAAGCGGTCGCGGTCTGCTTCCTGTTCTCCTATCTCAATCCGGCGCACGAGGAGCGCGCGAAGCAGATCTTGGAGCGCGAGCTGCCGGGTGTCTTCGTCACCACCTCCTCCTCGGTCTCGCCGCAATTCCGCGAGTTCGAGCGCTTCACCACGGCCTGCGCTGTGCGCCTTCATCGGACCGAAGATGCGCAGCTACATCGGTCGCCTCGACGGCTCGTTGCGCGACGCCGGGCTTCGATCGCGATCTGCGCATCATGGCGTCGAACGGCGGCGTCGCGACGCCGGCGATGGTCAGCGGAAAAGCCGGTGATGACGCTGCTCTCGGGCCTCGCGGCCGGCGTGCTCGGCGGCGCCTGGGTCGGCGGCTTGAGCGGGCGCCGCAAGCTCATCACCTTCGACATCGGCGGCACCAGCGCCGACATCGGCATCGTCGTCGACGGCCGCTTTGCCGAGACCGATCCGCGCAGCACCTCGATCGCCGGCTTCCCGCTGCTGCTGCCGATGATCGACATCCACACCATCGGCGCCGGCGGCGGCTCGATCGCCTATGTCGATCATGGCGGCGCGTTCCGCGTCGGACCGCGCAGCGCCGGCGCCGTGCCGGGCCCGGCCGCCTATGGCCGCGGCGGCGACGCAGCCGACCGTGACCGACGCCAATCTCGTGCTCGGCCGGCTCGACAAGGACGATTTCCTCGGCGGCAGCATGAAGCTCGACGAGGACGCCGCGCATCGCGTCGATCGAGGAGCTGGCCGACGCGCTCGGCATGGACAAGCTCGACGCGGCCGAAGGCGTGCTGACCGTCATCAACAGCAACATGGCCAACGCCATCCGCTCGCGCACGGTGCAGAAGGGCATCGATCCGCGCGAGTTCGCGCTCGTCGCCTTCGGCGGCGCCGGGCCGCTGCATGGCGCCGAAGTCGCGGCCATGCTCGGCATCCCGGAAGTGATCGTGCCGCCCTATCCCGGCATCACCTCGGCCATGGGGCTGCTCACCACCGACCTCAAATACGACACGATCCGCACCCAGTTCCAGGTCAGCGGCAGCGTCGATCTCGATCGGCTCAACGCCGATATCGCCGCGATGGAGCGGCACCTCGACGGCGCAATTCGCCGCCGATCATCTCGAATCCGCCAGCATGTCGTTCGTGCGCGACGGCGATCTGCGCTATGTCGGGCCAGGGCTACGAGCTGCAAGGTCCCGTTTCCGCGCCGGCGCCATCGGACGAGCGCGAACTCTGACCGAGATCTGGCAGCGCTTTCCACGACGCGCACAAGCGCGAATACGGCCATTTCTTCGCGCGACAACCCGATCGAGATCGTCAACGTCCGGGTGATGGGCGTCGGCGCGCATGCCGAAGATCGACAAGCTGACAGCGCGCCGAAGGCGGCGACGCTCGCCAAGGCGCGGGCCGGACCGGCCAGTGCGTGTTCCGCGTCGACGGCGAGTTGCGAGCCTTCGAGACCGCGTTCTATCGCCGCGCAGCTGCTGCCCGTCGGCGAAGCATTCACGGGTCCCGCCATCGTGCTGCAGAAGGACAGCACGACGGTCATTCCGCCCGGCTGCACGCGCGATCAACGACGCCGCCGGCAATCTCATTCTCAAGATCGGCGGGGATGCGTGATGAACAGCTCTAACCGGTCCAACCGCCGCGATCAGCCGGCGACCCGCGTCGATCCGATCACCGGCGCCGTCATCCAGGGCGCGCTCGAGAACATCGCGATCGAGATGGGCCACAAGCTCATGCGGATGAGCTATTCGAGCATCATCCGCGAGTCCGAGGATTTCGGCGCCGCGCTGACCGACGCCGAGGGCGGCCAGCTCTGCGAGTGCAAGATGAGCACGCCGCTGCAGTCCGGCCCGATCCCCGGCTATATCCGCGGCATCCGCAGGCGGCTTCGCGGCCCGCGGCGACGTGTTCCGCCCGGGCGACGTGATCATGCACAACGACCCCTATGGCGGCGCCTCGCACGGCCCCGACGTCGCGTTCTGCGTGCCGGTGTTCGACGGCGAGACGGTTGATCGGCTTCTCCGTCACGACCGCGCATCATCTGGACATCGGCGCGCACACGCCGGGAAGCTGCGGCATCGTCGACGCGGTCGACGCTTATGCCGAGGGACTGCAGTTCAAGGCGATCAAGGTCGTGGACCAGGGCAGGCGCAACGATGCGGTGTGGCACATGGTCCGCGACAACATCCGCATCCCGGATCTGGTCGTCGGCGACATGGAAGCGCAGATCGCCGCCGCTCAGATCGGCGCGCAACGCTTTCTCGATCTCGTGCACCGCTATGGCCGCGACACCGTGGACGGCGCCTGCGAGGACCTGATGGACTATTCCGAGCGGCTGATGCGCGGCGCCATCCGCAACATTCCCGACGGCGTCTACGCCGCCGAGACCTTGATCGACGGCTATCTCGACGACCCGGATCCGGCGCGCCGCGATCTGAAGATCGCCGTGACGATCACGGTCAGCGGCGACGAAATGACCGTCGACCTCACCGGCACGGCGCCGCAGGTGTCCGACCGGCCGATCAACATGCCGTTCGAGGGCACCGTCGACTGCGCGGTGTGGCTGACGCTGCGCTCGATCCTGCTCGACAGCGCCGTCTACGGCAACATCCCGCAGAACAGCGGGCTCTCCCGGCCGATCACCATCGTCGCGCCGAAGGGCACGCTCGCCAATCCGATCTTTCCGGCGCCGGTGATCGCCCGCTTCTGCCCCGGCAATGCGCTCGCCGACACCGTCATGAAAGCGCTGGCGCAGGCGGTCCCGCACCAGGTTAGCGCCGGCATCGGCAACCTGCGCGTGATCGCCTTCAGCGGCACCGTCAAGGAGCAGCCCTGGGTGCATATGGAAATTTTCGAAGGCAGCTACGGCGGGCGCTACGGTCTCGACGGCATGGATGCGGTCGACACGCTCTACGCCAACACCCGCAACAATCCGATCGAGGACATCGAATCGCATCTGCCGCTACGCGTGAATCGCTATGAGTTGCGCGAGAACATGGTCGCGCCCGGCGAGTGGCGCGGCGGCATCGGCTCGGTGCGCGAGTTCACCTATCTCACCGACGGCGGCTTCTCGGTGGAGGGCGATGGCCAAAAATATCGGCCCTGGGGCTTTGGCGGCGGGAGCGACGGCTATCCGGGCGAGCTGATCATGGAGACCAAGGCTGGAGCACGCTTGGCGCTCCCCTCCAAAGTCCCTTATCAGAAGGTGAAGCAAGGTGATCGGCTGGTGGCCTACGGCCCGAGCGGCGGTGGCTATGGGGATCCGTTCCGTCGCGACCCCGCCGCGGTGCTCGACAACGTACTCGACGGTCTGTTCTCACCCGAGATCGCCCGTGAGCGCTATGGCGTGGCTATGTCTGACGGGGTCATGGACATGGCAGCGACCGAGGGACTGAGAAAGGCACGCCGCACGAACTGAGCCAGCCCGCCGTCCGAAAAGGGCGAAGTTGTGCGAGCCGATGCATGGCGGGAAATCGATCCTTGTGAGTGTTGGATCACTGAGCCGGCTGATCGTTGATCATCACCGTCTTGCAGGGTTCGGTATCGGTCCCTTTGCAATTTGCCAGGGCCTTCTTGATGGCGTTGGCAACCGGAAAAGTCAGCGTATACCAATCCTCACGAAGTCTGAACTCATACCCAAGTCCGGCTGATTAATTCCTAAGATTTCTGGGATTCACGGGCGGAATCGAAGCGGTTAGCGTGCGTTGTCATGATTCGTCAGAGGGGCACGATCATGACGACTATCTAGGCACAGTTGAGCAGCCTTGAGCTTGAGACACGCTATGAGGCGGCGGCCGATCCGGTTGGAAAGAGCCATTTTCATGCGCTGTGGCTTTGGTCTTGCGGCTATGAGGTCGATGAGGTCGCGGAGATATTGTCGTTCTCACCGCGCTGGGTGCGGGCGCTGATCAAACGCTACAACGAGGGCGGTGCCGAGGCACTCGGCGACCAACGCATCCACAACGGAACGAGGCCGACGATCCTGACGCCCGAGGCCTTGGCGGCTCTCAAGGAGCGGATCAAGACACCACCTGACGACGGCGGGCTTTGGATGGGACCGAAGATTGCGCGCTGGTTTGCCAAGTTCCACGGGCTCCAATCGGTACAGGATCAGCGCGGGTGGGACGCGCTGATCGCGATCGGCTATTCGATCCAGCAACCGCGGCCACGCCATCCTGATGCGGCGACCGAGGAGGATCGTGCCGCGCTCAAAAAACTTTTCCGCCCGCGCGGGACGCTCAGCTTTATCCGAACCGGTGAATGATCCGGGCAAAGGCGATTGCATTCACCGAATATCGACTTCGCCACTTGTCCAGAATGCGGCGGCACCATACACAGGATCGCGCAGCCATGCCGCGCTACTCCAACCCTCAACCATTCCGCTGTGACACGTCATGATAGTCCCAACGGCGCCAACCGTAATCGAGATCAGCCTCAATGCTGCTGGCGGTGCTGCCCGCAACGGCGCCACGCAAGCCACGATGTCGATCAATGTTGCTGCGCTGACGTACCGCCCGTCTCAGTGTCCATAGACCAACGCCGCCGCGCATGTAGCGCTCGACCGCCAACGTCATTTGAATGCAAATCGCCGCCTGTGCACGCACGCCAAGCAAGCCCGAACATCGACCGCCATTGCGCCACCGGCACTATCCCCATAGCGCCTGAACACTCAGCGGCAGCTTCGTTCAATCCGGCTTCTATGATGTCGCGCTTATGCCCGCGCTGCTTGCCTCGCCGCACCACGCTACCTCACAGAACCCACCAAGATTTGGAGACAACCCGGCACCACGGCAATATGGCCGCCCTCCCTTCAACAGCGGGAAGTATTTGGCGACTGCCTCCACGACCGTTTAGTGTCCCAGGAGCCGACATGGGACTATGCCGAGACGAGAGTGCTTTGGTATCGGGCCACGAGCGAAGGGGATAAGACTTGATTCCGAACTAACAAACTGCCTAGTAGGAGAAGGCTCATGAAACTTGAAAACCTCCCAATCGGCGCGATCGACTGGTCGCGCGTCCCGGCCGTCGTCCAGCCCGGCGAGACCGGCACCGCCGCAGCCCGGACTCGTGACCTCGGCGACATTAGGCTACGCCTCGTCGCCTACAGTCCCGGATACAAAGCGGATCATTGGTGCGCCAAGGGCCACATCATCTACGTGATCTCCGGCCACCTCGTGATCGAGCACGAGGACGAAACCCGCGCCGTGCTTTCCCCCGGCAAGAGCTGGCACGCCCCGGACAACGCCGGCCCGCCGCACCGCGTGCTGTGCGAGGCCGGCGCGACTGTCTTCATCATCGATTGACCACGCGGCTTGCTCCGCCGAACAGCATGAATGGCCCGAACGAGATCTGTATCAACCCTCGCCACCATGCCAATGATGAAGTCGATGCTGGCGTGATGATCCGAGCGATCAGCCGGTTACGACTAGCAACGTTCATGCGGTGTGTGCTCAATCCAGGCGGTTAGCATTTTTCGGGCGTGGCGGAAGGCGGTGTAGCTGTGGTCTTAAGTGCAGAACACCGACCAGTGAAGCGCTCCGCCAGCGGTCAACAAACCCAGCGCAGCAGCCATGATCGATTGTCCGCCGTGGATGGGTATTGCTTGCGCGCTCTGGTGATCACCGTAGATTTCCTCGGTAGCTTTTCCCGTCAGCCAGCGCTCAATCACCCGTCGGGGCGCTTGCTTTATTCACTCTATGACGAGCCAGGGTCTTTGACCGATGCCGCCGCCCAGTCCTGAAGGTGAGGTACATAGTATTTGACGTCTAGACGCAGCTCCTTGAACTTCCAATCCCCGTTTATCCGCACATATCGTTCGTCATACTCCGATAGCAGCCAGCGGCCCTCCGGATTCCCAGCATCGTTAATGGCGGTGCAGGGCATGTGCAGCCACCACCTGCCACGAGCCCTGTCACCGTCGACCGTGATGATGGGATTAAGCACAAGATGTGCGGCAAACACGATGTCGCCGGATATGCTTTTGAAAAACTTTCGGATCTGGGCAAGTCCTTCGTAACGGCCGAAGGACAGCCCGCCATCCCACACTCCATCCTCGGTAAACAACGAGCAGATCCCATCGGCATCATATTTCGCGTCGCAATACATGCG
>CAWHUO010000006.1:0-329938 GCA_963832605.1 uncultured Alphaproteobacteria bacterium
CCGGCCGATTGACGACCTATTGCTTCCTGGGCGCGCTGGCGGGCGCACTGGGACAGGTAATTTGTACCCGGCAGGGAACCACGTTCCTGCTGCTCGGCGGCTCGCTGAATGCCGCCGAGCGTATTCTCGCGATCGTCGCCGGCCTGCTCATGATCGCGATGGCATTGCAGTTCTTCGGCTTGCTGCAGGCGTTTCATCGGCTGACGGTAGGCTTCGGTAGCAGCACGTTCGCGCTATCCTTGCGCAGTCTATTGACGACCCCTAGCCGGGCGGCGCCGCTCGCCTTCGGCGTGTTCAATGGCTTCCTGCCGTGTCCGCTGGTCTATGCCTTTGCGGCTGAAGCGGCGAGCACTTTTCAGCCGTTACCGGGTGCCCTCACCATGGCTTCGTTCGGGCTGGAACCTTCCCGGCGATGTTGATGATGGGCGGCGTCGGGCGGGTCCTGGCGCCCGCGTGGCGACAGCGTGGCGTAAGGTTGGCTGGGGGCTGCATCCTCATTCTCGGCCTGATCACGCTCGGCCGTGGACTTTTGCCGCCGGGCACGCACATGTCACACGGCTTGTTTGGAGCACCTCCCGCATGACCACGTCGGACGGCAGCTTGTGCCGCCATTGTTTGCTGCCTGTGGGACCGCGCGCCCTGCAGCAAACCGTCAACGGCGAAAGCTGCGCGTTCTGCTGCTACGGCTGCTCGATCGCTTTTCAGGTCAAGAATGGCAGGACCGAGGAATGGGAAGCCGCATGGCTTTTGATCCGCCTCGGGGTCGGCGGTTTTCTGTCCATGAATATCATGCTGTTCAGCCTGCTGATTTATGGCGGGGTCTTCACCGGCGCCGATGCCAGAGTGCTTCCTTACATCGATATCCTGCTGCTGGCGCTGGCGACCCCGGCGGTGGTGATCCTTGGCGGTCCCTTTTTGCGCGAGACTTTGTTTGAAGCCGCTCGCGGCCGTCTGACATCCTCGGCGCTCATCGTTCTTGGCGTCGGCGCGTCGTACATCTATTCGGCCGTGGCGGTCATCGAAGGCAACGCGCAGGTCTATTTCGACACTGCCACCATGGTGCTGATGCTGTTCACCCTCGGCCGCTATCTCGAGGCGGCCGGGCGGGCGCGCGCGGCACGTGATCTCGAGCCGCTGTTGGCCGCGGAACGCGAAAACGTCGTCGTGGTGGAGAATGGTACGGAGTTTAGCCGCCCGGTGCGCGAGGTCGTTGCCGGCACGCTGGTACGGGTGCGGCCGGGAGAACGCATTGCAGTGGACGGCGTCATCGTCGAGGGGGCGTCCCACGCCGATGAAGCGGTGATCACCGGCGAGAGCCGGCCGGTCGAGAAGGGCCTTGGCTCGGCGGTGATTGCCGGGAGCATCAACATGGAGGGGCTATTATTGATCCAAAGCAGCGGAAGCGGGACCGCCACGCGATGGGCACAGATTTGCCGGTCGGTGCGCGACGCGCTGATGAGGCGCAGCCCAATCCAGCGCCTGGCCGACCGCGCCGTCGCCGCCGCCGTACCGGGGGTTCTTCTCCTCGGCGCCCTGACCGTGACTTACTGGGCGCAATGGCTGCCGCTCGATCGCGCCATGCTGATGGGCGTCGCGGTCTTGGTGGTCGCCTGCCCGTGCGCCGTCGGCCTTGCCGCGCCACTGGCGACATCGCTCGGTATCGGGCGATTGGCACGCCATGGTTGCCTGATCCGCGATGCCGGCGTGCTCGAGGCCTTGGCGCGCGTCCGATTGTTAGCTTTCGACAAGACCGGCACGCTGACGTTGGGAAAGGCGCGGGTCATCGCCATCGAGACAGACGGCGTCGCCGCCGCCGAAGTGCTGGCGCGAGCCGCCGGGCTGGAACGCCATTCCGAACATGGGCTCGGCCGCGCGGTGGTCAATGCAGCGGTCGAGCGTGGCGTCGGGTCGCTGCCCACTCGCGATGTTTGCGCCGTGCCGGGACGCGGCATCGTCGGGCATATCGATGGAGGAATTGCGGCTGCAGGCAACAGCGTCTTGATGCGCGATTTGAGCTTCCCGGTCGCGCCCGCGCTGGCCGAGTGTGGGCGTCGCGCGGAGGCAAGCGGTCATTCAGTTATCTACATCGGTTGGGACGGGCAGACTCGCGCCGTGATCTCGCTCGACGATGCGCCGGTTCCCGAGGCCCGGTCGACGATCGAGGCCCTGCGCGCCCGCGGCCTACGCATGGCTGTGCTCACCGGCGACCTTGCGCCGGCAGCGCATCGGGTCGCGGCCGCCTTGGGGATCGAGGATGTGCGCGCCGGACTGACCCCGGAAGACAAGCGGATCGCACTCGATTGGCATCGCCGGTCCCGCGACGTTGTCGCAATGGTCGGCGACGGCCTCAACGACGGACCAGTCCTTGTCGAGGCGGACGTCGGCATCGCTGTTGGCACCGCGACCGATCTCGCCCGCGAAACCGCCTCGGTAGTGCTGCCGGCCGGCGGCCTGTGGCTGCTGCCATGGATTATCGATGTTGCGCGCGCCGTCAGCACCACCGTGCGCACCAATCTGCTCTGGGCCTTTGGATACAACCTCGTGGCTCTGACGCTGGCGGCGCTGGGCATGTTGCAGCCGATCATCGCCGCCGCCGTCATGGCCGGCTCGAGCATTCTCGTGGTGCTGAATTCGCTGCGGTTGGAGCGACTGCCGAATCCTGTTTCCGCGCGGTTTGTGGAGCGACCGGCGGGCGCCGACAGCACGCATAGCAGCATTGGCTTTCCTGTTGCGCTCGGTCCCGCGATCGAGCCGGGTTGAAGACCCCTCATCAACCAAAAACGTCGTGGGTGAATGCGGCATACCAGCCATCAGCCTGGCGCGCCGCTTGGCGCCGCGTCTCGTCGCTTTCACCCACCTGACTAAAGAATATGTCGGTGATCTTGATCGACCCAGCCTCGGGTTTGAGGTTGATGGCGTCACTCACCGCGTCGTTGGGGGCCAGAAGTGTAAAGCACGTATTGAACAAGTGAGGCATGGTCTGCGCGGAGCCGGTCAATGCCGCCGCGATGGCTAAGGCGCAGGCCTTGGCTTGGCTATTGGCAACAAAAGCCGACTTCGGCATGTCGCCGGCGCTGGCCGCATCGCCGACGACGTGAATCCCCGGCTGTAGTTTCGACTCGAACGTCGTCGGATCGATCGGGCACCAACCCGATTGATCAGTCAAACCCGCCCGCTGCGCCAGCTCGCCGGCGATTTGTGCTGGAATGATGTTGGCGACATTGGCGTTGAAGGTCTCGTCGGCAGTCCTGATCGCGCGGGTTTTCAAGTCAACCGATTTTATTCCGCCAGTGAACTGGCCGGGCAGCCACTCAATCATTCCGGGATAATGGCGGTTCCAGCTATCCTCGAACAAATCCTGCTCGAAGAACGTGTCCTTGGCATCGAGGATCAGGATCTTCGCCCGCGGCTTGAACTGCTTGAAATAGTAGGCGACCAGCGAAGCGCGCTCGTACGGACCAGGTGGGCAACGGAACGGGTTCGGCGGGGCGACGATGACGAATAGGCCGCCGTCGTCCATGCCTTCGAGTTGCCGTCGCAGCAGCTCCGTCTGCGGCCCGGCATTCCAGGCATGCGGCATGATCTGCGTCGCCGCTTCATCATAGCCCTCTATGGCGCCGTATTTGAAGGCGATACCCGGGGCGACAACCGCGCGGTCGTACGTAAGCTTGGCGCCGCCGGCGAGCGTCACCATCCTCGCCACCGGATCGATCGCCGCCGCCGCGTCGTGGATGACCTTGATGCCATAGGCTTGCGCGAGCGTCTGATAATCTTGCGTAAGCGATTCGAGCGAGCGAACGCCGGCGAGATAAAGATTGCTGAAGAAGCACGTCGTGTATCTTTGCTTTGGTTCGACCAATGTCACGTCCAACTTTGCATCGCTTGCGGCCAAATACTTGGCCACCGTCGCGCCGCCTATGCCGCCGCCGACCACGACGACTCGTGCCTTCGTTTGGCTTGTCGCCGCGCGCGCGCCAAGCGCCGCGACAAGGCTCGCCCCGGCAAAGCCGCCAAACTTGCGCCGCGTCCATGTCATTGCCGCTTAGTCTCCCTTGGTCGCGCGGCGAGATATTCGGCAAGCGTGGCAATCTCGGCGTCGCTGAGCTGCAACGCTACAGCGTGCATGATCGAGCTCGAACGCGCGCCCGACTTGAAAGCGGCCATCGCGTCAGAAAACATCTGCTTATCCATTCCCACGATCGAAGGAATGCCTTTGTCGCGCCCGTCGAGGCGATGGCAGGACGCGCACATTGCGGCGAGCTGAGCGCCGCGCTCATCCCTTGCCGCCATGCCCTGATCGGCGATGACAATGACCAGCCCGATCGCGGTCGCGAGCAAAATAGACCGTGACGCTATCATCAAGCGACAACAAGCTGGTGTGCTAAAGAGTAGACGCCGCCGCCGTCCTCTTGCCAGACGAACTCAAGCCGCCCGCTCTCCGTCGCGCGCAGGTAGAACTCGAGATACGGGTTGGCCGCAATGGCCTCATGCAAATCGGCGATGAAAACGTCGATGCTGTTATAACGGCAGACAAACTTGTTAATGATCTTGCGCGGGATGACATTACCTTCGTCGTCGTGGCGCAGACCGGTCTCCATCTGATGGCTGATCAGGGCTTTGACCTGAAAGATTTCGCCCTTTGGCACAGAATTAGGCACTTGTACGCGTGGCATCGACGTGACCATTTGCTTCCTCATTCAACGCGTCAGGCGCAACCGTTGGTGGCGACCTCGACCCAGGTCTTGGCCATCAACAGCTTGCCGTCGCTCAGCTCGGCGAAAGCCAGGACAAATTGCGGCTCGGCAAGGCGGATTCGTGTCGAGACGCGCGGTTGGCTGCGTTGCGGCACGAAATGGTAGGTGGCGACATCGATGAGCGGATTGCGCGGCGCCACCACGCGGACATAGCGCACATGGTCGCTTTCGGTCATCGCGCTGTCGATGTCGAGCGCGAGCGGCACGGTGTAGCCGTTGGAGAAGGTCCGCGGCATCGTGAGATGAAGGCGGTCAGACTCGATCGGTATTTTTCCGGTCAGGCGTTTGATCAGCTCGACGGCATTGTCGGCGTCGTCGCTCGCGCTCGCCGGCGAGGCGATGGTCGCGCTGGCAAACCCGGCAGCACTCGCCAACAATAGCATGCGCCGCGTTAGTCCCGTTGCCAGGGTCTCAACGGCCATATCGCGTTCCTCCCGAAGTTCCTGCATTTTTCTTCGCGTAGACGGCCGCACCGCGGGCCCCTCCTGGCCGAACGCCCGCAGTCAATTGCCAGCGGCTCAGAAGTCGATGTCCCCTCCATGCGGCGGGTGGGGATGCCCTTCCGGATGCACGCTCTCGCCCGGCTCCTCAGCGACCATCGCTTCGGTGGTGATCAGCAGTCCTGCGATCGAGGCCGCGCCCTGCAAAGCGGTGCGGACGACCTTGGTCGGGTCGATGACGCCCCTGCTCAGGAGATTGCCGAATTCTCCGGTCTTAGCGTCGAAGCCAAAGCCATAGCTATCGTTGTCCAGGATCTTGCCGACCACGATGGAGCCGTCTTCGCCTGCATTCATTACAATCTGTCGCGCCGGCCAGCTCAGTATCTTCCTGACGATCTCGATCCCGTGCCGCTGGTCCTCGTTGTCGCCCTTAAGTTTCTCAATTGCCTTCGTCGCCCGCAGCAGCGCCACGCCACCGCCGGGCAAAATGCCTTCATCGACCGCGGCGCTTGTTGCATGCACGGCGTCGTCAACGCGATCTTTGCGCTCCCTGACTTCGACCTCAGTCGCGCCGCCGACGCGGATTATGGCGATGCCGCTGGCAAGTTTGGCGAGCCGCTCTTGCAGCTGCTCGAGATCGTAGTCGGAGGTGGTTTCCGCAATCCGGGCCTTGATTTCGTCGATCCGTGCTTTGATGTCGGTCTTTGCACCGGCACCATTGATGATGGTAGTGTTCTCCTTTTCGATCATCACCTTCTTGGCGCGGCCCAGCATGTTGAGGGTGATTTGATCGAGCTTGATGCCGAGATCGCCGGAAATCGCGGTGCCGCCTGTCAGGATTGCAATGTCCTCGAGCAGGGCTTTGCGCCGGTCGCCGAAGCCGGGCGCCCTGACGGCCGCGATTTTCATTCCGCCGCGCATCCTGTTGACGACCAGCGTGGCGAGCGCCTCGCCTTCGACGTCCTCGGCAACGACGAGCAGCGGTTTGCCCGACCGCAGCACTGCCTCGAGCACCGGCAGTAGTTCCTGAAACGCTGACAGTTTCTTCTCATAGAGAAGCAAATACGGGTCTTCCAGCTCCACCAGCATTTTGTTGCTGTCGGTGACAAAATACGGCGAGATGTAACCGCGGTCGAATTGCATGCCCTCAACGACTTCGAGTTCGGTCGCGAGTGACTTCGCTTGCTCGACCGCGATCACGCCGTCGTTGCCGACCTTTTGCATCGCACTGGCGATGAGCTGCCCGATTTCGGCATCGCCGTTGGCCGAGATGGTGCCGACCTGGGCGATTTCTTCGCTCGAAGTGATTTTCTTGGAATTTTTCCTAAGATCTTCGAGGACGGCGTCGACCGCGAGATCGACTCCGCGTTTGAGATCCATTGGGTTCATGCCGGCGGCCAACGCCTTGGTGCCTTCGCTGACGATGCCATGGGCGAGCACGGTGGCGGTTGTCGTACCGTCACCCGCCAGACGAGAGGTCTTGGAGGCGACCTCCTTGACCATCTGCGCGCCCATGTTCTCGAACTTGTCCTCGAGGTGGATCTCATTGGCGACGGTGACGCCATCTTTGGTGATGCGCGGTCCGAAGGACTTATCGAGCGCGACATTGCGCCCCTTGGGGCCGAGCGTCACGCGGACCGCACCGGCCAGAGTATCGATGCCGCGCAGCATCTTGTCGCGCGCCGCGAACGAGAATTTGAATTCCTTGGCACCCATTACATCCTCCCCAAAGAGACCGTCGCGGTCTCCGACGCCTCAATGGGATCGGCGTTGCTTCCATTCAAGCATGGAAACGGGCCGGCGATTTCAAACGATCACATTGGATTTTTTTATCTCGGTGCGAACGAATCTTATGACGATCTGATCTTTCTGCGTCCTGTTGTTGTCAGCCGCGCCCGGGCGGCGCATTGTCCGGTCGATCGGCAGGGTGGCGACGAAGGGGTGGGTGGCGCATGAACTTCCATGCCGAACGGAACGCGGCGACGCTCGCCGCAACGGCGGCGCCGATAGACGGCGTGGCGTTCGCAGCAGGACCGGCGGCGGCGGTGATGACGCCGCAGACGTCCGCGCAAAAACGCAAGCTCAAGCTGCGACCGCTTGCCTCGCTCGTTCCTTACGTCAATCGCTACCGCGGGCGGGCTCTGGCCGCACTCGGAGCGCTGATCCTGGCGGCGCTAGCGACGTTGGTCGTGCCGGTCGCGGTGCGGCGCATGATCGATTTCGGTTTTACCGCGCGCGGCCTCGCTCTGATCGACAGCTATTTTTTGCTGATGGTCGGCGTCGCGGCGGTGCTCGCGCTCGCCAGCGCGCTTCGCTACTACCTCGTCACCACGCTCGGCGAGCGCATCGTCGCCGACCTGCGCGGCGACGTGTTCGCGCATCTGACCTCGCTCTCCAGCCGCCTTCTTCGACGAAGCCAGGACCGGCGAGATGGTCTCGCGGCTCACCGCCGACACGACGCAGATCAAGGCCGCGGTCGGCTCTTCCGTTTCGGTCGCGCTGCGCAATCTCGTGCTGTTCGTCGGCGCCAGCGCCATGATGGTGGTGACGAGCCCGCGGCTCTCGGCCTTCGTGCTGGCGGCGATTCCGATCATCGTGCTGCCGCTCTATGCCTTCGGCCGCGCCGTGCGCCGCCGCTCGCGCTTCGCCCAGGATACGCTCGCCGACGCCTCGGCCTATGCCGCCGAGCTGATCGGCGCCATTCGCGTGCTGCAGGCCTTCACCAACGAGCGGCTGGCATCGCGCGCTTCGGCGGCGCGGTCGAGCGCGCCTTCGAGGCCGCGCGCAATTCGATCCGCGCGCGCGCCTTCCTCACCGCGATCGCCATCTTTCTCGTCTCCGCCAGCGTGGTGGTCGTGCTGTGGGTCGGCGCGCAGGACGTGCTGACCGAGCAGATCACGCCGGGCCGGCTCGGCCAATTCGTCCTCTATGCCGTGCTTTGCGGCCGGCGCGCTCGGCTCGCTGTCGGAGATCGGCGGCGAGGTGGCGCAGGCCTCCGGCGCGGCGGAGCGGTTGTTCGAGCTTCTCGCCGATCAAGCCTGCGATCGCGTGTCCGGCGCATCCGCTGGCGCTGCCGTCGCCGCCGCGCGGCGAAGTCGCCTTCGCGAACGTCGATTTCTCCTATCCGACGCGGCCGAACGTATCGGCGCTCAATGGCGTGTCGTTTCAGGTGCGGCAAGGCGAGAAGGTCGCGATCGTCGGCCCTTCCGGCGCCGGCAAGAGCACGATCTTCCATCTGCTGCTGCGCTTTTACGATCCGATCGCCGGACGCATCACGCTCGACGGCGTGCGGCTTGCCGATCTCGATCCGGCGGATTTGCGCGCGCGGATCGCGCTCGTGCCGCAGGACAGCGTGATGTTCGCCACCTCCGTGCGCGACAATATCCGCTTCGGCCGCCCGGACGCGTCCGATGCCGAAGTCGCGCGCGCCGCCGAACACGCCCACGCCGCCGCGTTCATCGCCGCGATGCCGCGGGAATCGATACGCCGGTCGGCGAGCGCGGCGTGACGCTGTCCGGCGGGCAGCGCCAGCGGATCGTGATCGCCCGCGCCATTCTGCGCGATGCGCCGCTGCTTCTGCTCGACGAGGCCACCTCATCGCTCGATGCCGAAAACGAGACGCAGGTCGCCGCCGCGCTTGCCGAATTGATGCAGCGAGCGGACCACGATCGTGATCGCTCATCGGCTGGCGACCGTGCTGTCCTGCGACCGCATCCTGGTGCTCGACCAAGGCCGCATCGTCGAGGAAGGAACGCACCAGACGCTCGTCGCCGCCGGCAACCTTTATGCGCAGCTGGCCAAACTGCAGTTTGAGGGCGCCTGAGCTGGAGGCCGAGGTAGGTCTTCCGGCAAATCGAGAGCGACAGACGACGGACCACCGACCGGTCCGCTGTCTTCTATCGTCCTCTGCTCAGCTCTGGCTCATCTTATGGATCTGCCGACTTGAGATCGGGTTCACGTAAGCGTGTCTCAAAAACCCACGCGTGGTCGCGTCGCATATGCAACCGCATCTTAGGCGCGACCAACGGGTCACGCGTGCGGCGGTACATGACGTCTCGCCGCACATAAACCCGCGAGCCGCAGCTTCTGAGACAGGACCGGCGTTTCGCGCCATTAGCGAAGCGAAACACCTCTGGTGCCTCTGTCAAGGCGATTTACTTTTTCGTCAGAAGGTTTGAAATAGGCCTGAGGCTATAGTGAGGCTAAGAGAATCTGACTAATTGCTAAGTCATTGATTGTATTGGCTGGGGCGGGAGGATTCGAACCTCCGCATGGCGGAATCAAAATCCGCCACCGCCCACTGTTTATCGTTCTACGATGCCGCGCTGCCTCGGCCCTTTGTGGACTGGCAATCTTGGCGCAGTTTCTGTTTCCGCAGCCTCCGGTCGCGGATGCTACCTATAGTATTCCTGGGAGATCATAAATTTATTCTTGTCAAGATAAGCCATTGTATTTTCTGATCATTTTCCAACGTCTGCTATTCTATTCCTATTCCCGGGCAGCTTCGGGCATCATGTTGACCGGCACTACGACCGGTCCGGGAGGTGCTTCCCTGGACTGGGACAGGCGGGCGCGGATAACGCCCGTGGAAGAGCGCGAGGCCTGCGCCCCCCGGTTGGGGCGCCCGTACAGGGCCGGACGTCCTGCCGCGTCCCAGGAAACCTGGCCTGGAGTTGCGCCCGCGGGCCGAGAGGCCCAACGGTCAGAGCCCGCGGTGGAACGCCGACAGGCGAGCGTGCCCCCTCCCTACCCTCCCCCGCACGCGGGGGAGGGAAAGAGACCAGGGCGCGCGCCGCATCGCAAGATGCGGAGGTTAGGAAACACGTTTGTCGGCGTTCCGCCTCCTTTTTTGTTTGTTTGTTTCTTTCGTCATCGCCGGACAAAAGGCGCGAAGCGCCGTCTTCGTGCCAAATGATCCGGCAATCCATGCGGAGGGGAAGCCAATTCGGATTTGCCGATAGGTTTTCAGATCCGCACGTCAGCATGGACCACCGGGTCAAGCCCGGTGGTGACGAGGAGCGTGAGCAAAAACTCGGGTGCGGATCGCGTCGCGAGAGTGCTTCGCCGCGAGCACGCTTCCGCGTGCGGCGCCGGCTCAGTCGCGAGGGAATCGGAAACTACACTGGCCGGCCGAAATGGCCGCCGCCACCGAACAACAACACCAGGATAACAATGATCACGATGAGCCAGATCAGCCCGTGGCCGCGGCGGCCATAATATCCACGATTATAGCCGTAATAGCCGCCACCGCCGCCAAACAGCAGGATCAGGATAACAATGATGATGAGGAGGGTCATGACTTAATCCAAATGTTGCCTGCGTAAAGCGTGAGAAAAATAATTGGTTCCGTGGGGAAAGGATAAACGCACCGAACGCTTGCACCTCCCCACCCCCGATCACGCATGTGGAACTTTTCCGTCGCGGCAGGATTGAGGCTCCGCTGAGGAAAACCCATGAGCTCTCCGGGAGAGACATTTATGATTCAATCCGATCTCGCTGCCCCTGCGTCTGTTTTGGACTCGCAATCCGGCGTGTCGTGGGCCGCGATCGCGGCTGGCGCGGTGGCAGCCGCGGCTTTGACCCTCGTGCTGGTCGCTTTTGGCGCCGGGCTTGGTTTGTCGGCGGTGTCGCCGTGGAGCGATACCGGGGTTTCGGCCTCGACTTTCAGGACCGGCACCGGAATTTACCTGGTGATCGTCGCGGTGATGTCTTCGGCTGTCGGCGGCTATCTTGCTGCGCGCCTGCGCACCCGACTGGTCGGCCTGCATACCAACGAAGTTTTTTTCCGCGATACGGCGCACGGCTTTCTCGCCTGGGCGTTCGCGATGCTGTTGAGCGCAACGGTGCTCGGCACCGCCATCGCCCACCTCGCCGGCGGTGCTGCCGGCGGCCTGGCGGCGGCGGCACCGCAAGCGGCCGGCGCGGCCAATCCGCAGCAGCTTTACGTCGACAAGCTTTTCCGCACCGAAAACGCCACGCCTGCCCCTGCAGCCGCGGCTCCTCCTGCCGCGGCCGGCGACACAAATCCCGCCCCCTCGGCCGGTGAGGCCAATGCGTCACCGATGCCCGCGGCAAATGCGAATTCCGGCGGTTCGCGGGCCGAAGAACTGCGCCTGTGGATGGCGAGCGTGGGCGCGAATCAGGATCTGGCGCCGGGCGACCGCACCTATCTCGCGCACATCGTTGCCGCGCGCACCGGGCTGTCGGAAGCGGACGCGCAAAAGCGCGTCGACACCGTCGTCGCCGAAGCCAAAGAGGCCGCCGATCGCGCGCGCCGCGGCGCCGCCAAACTGTCGTTCTGGGTCACAGCCGCGCTGCTGTTCGGCGCGTTCGCGGCGGGCCTCGCCGCGGTCGAAGGCGGCGCGCTGCGCGACGGCAGCTGGAACGATCGCGTCCTCGTGCCGCGGACCTTGTGACTGCTGCCGAACGCGAGACTTGAACAAGCCGAGACTTGAACAAGCAACGTAACCTCAACTGAACATGTAACGGAGAACGATCATGGGTAGAGGAATTCTTCTTTGGCTGTTGGGCGTGCCGATTCCGATCATCATTCTGCTGGCGCTCTTCATGCGCTGACGCCGCAAGGTCAATCCAAAGGCATCGTGGCCGGGCAGGACAAGCCCGGCCATGACCGTTTACGGCCTGCGGATCTTGGCTTGAGATTCAGGAGCGAGAGACGTGGCGCGCCCGCGAACGCGCAGAAAGGGCCGCTACCGGCCGTCCTCTCACATCCACAACGCCTTGCGTCGAAGCGCCCATTTGCCGCGCAGCCAGCCGAGCGCCTTCTCGCGCAGCGCGACAAACCATGTCCAGATTGTCGCGAACCACGGCAGGCACAAGAGCTTCGGCTTGACGATGACGAACAGCCGCTCGGTGACGAACAAGCTCCCCGCATAGGCGCCGAGCATCACGAAAGTGCCGGCGAGCCAATGGCCGTCGCCGACAACGAAAACTGCCACGAGCTTGAGCGGTTCGACGATCGAAAGCGGCACCGCCAGCACGAGCAGAGAGGGATAAGGACCAAGCCTCTCCAGGGAGCGACGCAGCGACCACATGATCTGCATGGACCTGGCCAACCGTTACGCCCTCGCCGTCAACGCTGCGGAACGCAAAACGTTCATGGCCGTCAGGAGCCCGCAATTGACCCGCCGCACTCTTTCGTGTCACGTCGCCCGGCTTTAAATACCCGCAAAACACCTGCGAAAGCTTACGGAAACCTACTGCAAATCTGATGGCAATCGACCGTTACAACGCCGCCGCAGCGGAGGCCCGCTGGCAGAAAGTCTGGGACGAGCGCGGCATCTTCGCGACGCCCAACGAGCACGCCAAGCCGAAATACTACGTGCTTGAGATGTTTCCCTATCCGTCGGGGCGCATCCATATGGGCCACGTGCGCAACTACACCATGGGCGACGTGGTGGCGCGGTTCAAACGCGCGATGGGCTTTGCCGTGCTGCACCCGATGGGCTGGGACGCCTTCGGCATGCCGGCCGAGAACGCCGCCATGGAGCGCAAGGTCCATCCCAAGGCATGGACTTACCAGAACATCGCGGCGATGAAGGCGCAGCTCAAGTCGATGGGGCTGTCGCTCGACTGGAGCCGCGAGATCGCCACCTGCGATCCGGCCTACTACAAGCATCAGCAGAAAATGTTTCTCGATTTTCTGCGCGCCGGCCTGGTCGAGCGGCGGAAATCGAAGGTGAACTGGGACCCGGTCGATCAGACCGTGCTCGCCAACGAGCAGGTGATCGACGGCCGCGGCTGGCGTTCCGGCGCGCTGGTCGAGCAGCGCGAGCTGACGCAGTGGTTCTTCAAGATCACCGAATACGCGCAGGAGCTGCTCGACGCGCTCGATACGCTGGAGCGCTGGCCGGAAAAAGTGCGGCTGATGCAGAAGAACTGGATCGGCCGCTCGGAAGGTCTGCTGGTCCGCTTCGCGCTCGATCGAAACACGACGCCGGCCGGCGAAAGCGAGATTGAGATTTTCACCACCCGGCCGGACACGCTGTTCGGCGCGAAATTTGTCGCCGTCGCGCCCGATCATCCGCTGGCCGCCGCGGCGGCGAAGAAAAATCCGGCGCTCGCGGAATTCATCGCCGAGTGCAAGCGTCACGGCACCGCCCAGGAAATCATCGACAAGGCGGAAAAGCTCGGTTTCGACACCGGCATCAAGGCGCTGCATCCGTTCGATCCGGCGTGGAAGCTGCCGGTCTATGTCGCCAATTTCATTTTGATGGACTACGGCACCGGCGCCATTTTTGGCTGCCCGGCACACGATCAGCGCGACCTCGACTTCGTCAACAAATACGGGCTCGGCAATATTCCCGTGGTCTGCCCGCCCGGTCAGGACCCGAAGACCTTCGTCATCACCGATACCGCCTATGACGGCGACGGGCGCATGATCAATTCGCGCTTTCTCGATGGCATGACCATCGCCGAGGCGAAGGAGGAAGTGGCGCGGCGGTTGGAGAAGGAGACTGCCGGCAATCGCCCTGTCGCCGAGCGCCAGGTCAATTTCCGCCTGCGCGACTGGGGCATTTCGCGGCAGCGCTATTGGGGCTGCCCGATCCCGATCATCCACTGCGAAAGCTGCGGCGTGGTGCCGGTGCCGGAGAAAGATCTCCCGGTCACGCTGCCCGAGGACGTGACCTTCGACCGGCCCGGCAATCCGCTCGATTGGCACCCGACCTGGAAGCACGTCCGCTGCCCGCAGTGCGGCGCACCGGCAACGCGCGAGACCGACACCATGGATACGTTCGTCGACTCGTCGTGGTATTTCGAACGCTTCACCGATCCGTGGATCAAAACCGCGCCGACCAACCTACCGGTGGTCGATGCCTGGATGCCGGTCGATCAATATATCGGCGGCATCGAGCACGCGATCCTGCACCTGCTCTACAGCCGGTTCTTCACCCGCGCGATGAAGAAGACCGGCCATGTCGGGCTCGACGAGCCGTTCGCCGGCCTGTTCACGCAAGGCATGGTGGTGCACGAGACCTATCAACAGAAGGGCGAATGGGTGACACCCGCGGAGGTCAAGATCGAAGATTCCGAAGGCGATGCGACGCGCGCGGCATGCCGGCAAGCCGGGCTGAGATCGGCCCGATCGAGAAAATGTCGAAATCGAAGCGGAATACCGTGGACCCCGACGACATCATCGGGGAATACGGCGCCGACGTCGCGCGCTGGTTCATGCTGTCGGATTCGCCGCCCGAGCGCGACGTCATTTGGACGGAAGACGGCGTCAAGGGCGCCTACCGTTTCGCGCAGCGAATTTGGCGGCTGGTTCAGGAAGCCGCCCCACATTTGCCGCCGCCCGGCGCTAACGTTCACTCGGCCAATTCGGCAGCGGTAAAAGCCCTTAGAATGCAGACGCATCAGGCCCTTGATGGCGTATCGAGCGAGATTGAAAGGCTCAAATTCAATACGGCAATCGCGAAAATTTATACATTCGTGAATACCCTAGGCGAGGTGGTGGACGACCCCGATCAGAATTTGACCAAAGACTCTGGCTATGCTGCTGCGGCAAGAGAAGGTTTTGATATTCTGGTGCAAATGATCGCCCCGATGATGCCGCATCTCGCCGAGGAATGCTGGGCCGCGCTTGGCCACGACACGCTGGTGGCGGAAGCGCCGTGGCCGCAGGTCGAGCGCGATCTGCTGATCGAGGACACGGTGACGCTGCCGGTGCAGATCAACGGCAAGAAGCGCGCCGAGGTGATGGTGGCTCGCAATGCCGCGAATGCCGAAATCGAGGCTGCCGTGCTCGCCCTCGATGCGGTAAAAAAGGCACTCGACGGCAAGGCGCCGAAGAAGGTGATCATCGTGCCGCAACGGATCGTCAATGTCGTGGCGTGAACTCGGCCTGGAACCGCGCCGGCTTGCTCGGCTCGTCGTGGTGATCGCCGCGGCGGGGCTCACGGCGGGCTGCTGGGAGCCCCTCTACGCGACGCGCCCTGCCGTCAACTCCGAAGGCGTGCAAGGTAAGTTTGCCGCCGTCGAGATTCCGCCGATCAAGGCGCCGAAAGGCACGCCCGTCGAGCGGGTTGCCGTCGGCATGTTCAATGCGCTGCAGTTCGATCTGCACAACGGCGCCGGCGGCAGCGCCGCGAACACGGCGATCTATCGGCTCACGGTCGGGGTCGGAAGCTCGCAATTCACTGCCGTCGTCGATCCCAATAGCGGCCGGCCGGATGCTCAGATTCAGGTCGTCACTGCAAATTTCCAGCTGGTCGAGATTGCGACCGGCAAGACCGTGGTCAGCGACAATACGTCCGCGCATGTCGACTATGACGTTCCCGGTCCGCAGCAGCGGTTCGCTTCCCAACGCGCACGGCGCGATGCGGAAGATCATGCGATCTTGATGGCCGCCGAAGCCATCAGGAACCGGCTGGCGTCGTATTTCGTTGCCGGGACCTGACGCTTTATCCGCGCATTCCGGCGCAGGGCGGAATGCGGAACGGCACGGTTCGATCGGTGCAAAACTCGGCCCAGAGGCTCGCGAACAATGGTTGCCGTTAAAGCTTTTGAGGTCGACGCTTTCCTCGCGCGTCCCGATCCGGCGCGGACCGTTGTGCTTATCTTCGGTCCTGACGCGGGCCTGGTCAGCGAACGCGTCAACGCGATCATCAAGGCGTCGGTCGACGACGTCAGCGATCCGTTTTCGCTGGTTCGGCTCGAGGGCGAAGAGGTCACGGCCAACCCGGCGCGGCTGGTTGAGGAGGCGCAGACCATTCCGCTGTTTGGCGGCCGGCGGGCGGTGTGGGTCAAGGCGGGCAGCCGCAATATCGCGCCGGCGGTCGAGGCGCTGCTTGCCCTGCCGGCGAGCGAATGCCGCGTGGTCATCGAAGCCGGCGACCTGCGCCGCAGCGCGCCGTTACGTACGCTGTGCGAGCGCGCCAAGAACGCTGTGGCGCTGCCCTGCTATACCGACAGCGAGCGGGATTTGGCGCGGCTCATCGATGCCGAGATGCGCGCGGCCGACCTGGTGCTCAAGCCCGACGCCCGCGCCATGCTCATTCCGCTCCTCGGCGGCGACCGCGCGGCCTCGCGCAACGAAATCCGCAAGCTCGCGCTCTATGCGCGCGGTCAAGCCGAGGTCGGCGTCGACGATGTAACCGCGGTGGTGTCCGACGCTTCCGCGCTGGCGCTCGATGATCTCGTCGACACGGCGTTTGCCGGCCGCCCGGCCGAGCTCGAGGCGCTGCTGGCCAAGGTGCGCACCGCCGGCAGCCCGGTCGGCTCGATCTTCTACGCCGCGCAGCGGCAGGTCGCGCAGCTGCACAAATGGCGCACCATGATCGAAGAGGGCGCGCCATTTTCGCTCGATAGCTTGCAGCCGCCGCTGCACTTTCGTCGGAAAAGCCTCGTCGAAGCGGCGCTCAGGCAGTGGAGCGCGGCACGGCTTGCCGCCGCCATGGCCGAACTGGCCGATGCTGTATTGGCGTCGCGGCGCACCTCCGCGCTCGCCGAAACCATCGCCGAGCGCGCGCTCCTGGCGATCGCGGTCGAAGGCACGGCGCAGCGCTGCTGCTTAGCGGTTGACACGCCGGCGTGCTACCCATCCGCCGCGGCGATGGCGTGGAAGAATGCTCCGGTGACGCGGCCGCGCCGTCCGCCCGTCTGCTCGAGCGCGCGCCCTTCGCCGTCCGCCAATTCCGCGAACGGCTCATCGCGGCCGGAGGAGACAAGCGACGCGTAATGGAATTCGTGGCCGCGAATGAGCGTTCCACGGCGACCGAGAACGCCGTCGGCGAGGAGCCGCGCCGTGCGATAGCCGAGATGGAGTTTGCGTTTGGCGAAGCTCGTCGAATGGCCGAGCAATCCGGTCATGGCGTGGCGGCGACCGCCCGCATCCTCGAGGCTCTCGCCTAAAACCATGTAGCCGCCACACTCGCCGTGCACGGGACGGGTCTCGGCGAAGCGCCGCAAGCCAGTGGAAAAAGCTCGCGCCGAAGCGAGCGCCTCGGCGTGCAGTTCCGGATAGCCGCCCGGCAGCCAGCAGCTGTCGGCGTTTTCTGGCGGCGCCTCGTCGGCGAGCGGTGAGAACGGCAGAATCTCGGCGCCGGCGTTACGCCAGGCGTCGATCGCGTGCGGATAGACGAAGCTGAAAGCGCGGTCGCTGGCGAGCGCGATCTGTTGACCCGGCGGCGGCACGGCGCGCGCCGGCGCCGCAAGATCGCCGGCGGCGATCATGAGTGGCGCGGCGCGCGCCATGATCGCATCGAGATCGAAATAACGCTCGGCCATCGCCGCGAGGCAATCGAATAGAGTTCCAAGCTCGGCATGCTCGCCGGCCTGAACGAGGCCGAGATGGCGCTCCGGCAGCGCCAGCGCCGCCTCGCGGGGCAGCGCGCCGAGCACCGGAACATCGAGAGCGGCAACGGCGTCGGCGACGAGGGCGCGATGCCGTTCGCTGCCGACGCGGTTGAGGATGACACCGGCAAGGCGCACCGCCGGATCGTGGCCGGCAAAACCGCGCACCAGCGCTGCGGCTGACTGCGCCTGACGGGCGACATCGAGCACGAGCACGACCGGCAGATGAAAGTGAGCGGCGAGATCGGCCGTCGCACCGCTTCGGCCGGCCAAGCCGGGTGCGCCGTCGAACAACCCCATCACGCCTTCGATGACGAAGATATCGGCGCCGTTTGCCGCGTGCGCGGCAAGCGTGTCGAGGAGCTTCGCCGACATGGCCCAAGAATCAAGATTGACGCTGGCAAAGCCGGTGGCCGCGGTGTGAAATGCTGGATCGATATAATCGGGCCCGGCTTTGGCGGAGCGCACGACGACGCCGCGCCGCTGCAGCGCTGCCAGGAGCGCGAGCGTGACCGTTGTTTTGCCAGCGCCGGAATGCGGCGCGGCGACGATAAGCCCGCGCGCCGTCACTCCCCGTTCTTTCCTTCGCTGTCGGCCGTCAGCGCCTCTCCGCGCAGCACCGCGCGTAGATTTACGATCGCGCCGATCACCACGATCGCGGGCGGCTCGAATTTCTGCTCCAGCGCATCGGCAGAAAGCTTTTCAAGTGTCGAGGTCAGGACGCGCTCCTTCGGCGTGGTCGCCGAAGCGATAATGGCGGCCGGTGTCCGCGGCGCCAGCCCGGCCGCCATCAAAGCGGCCGCGATCTGCTTGAGATTGTGCATCACCATGTAGAGGACGATGGGCTGCCCGGTTCGCGCGAGCGGCGCCCAGTCGAAATCCTCGTCGGCGCCGTGCCCGGCCGCGAAGATGATCGCGCGATTGACGCCGCGCAGCGTGGCCGGGATCGCCGCCGCAGCCAGCGCCGCGAGGCCGGAGGTGACACCAGGAATTACGCGGAAGGGAACGCTCGGCGGCGGCAAGTGCCATTGCCTCTTCGCCGCCGCGCCCGAACACGAACGGATCGCCGCCCTTGAGCCGCAACACGCGCTGTCCCGCGCGCGCCAGCGTCACTAGCCGCTGGCTGATGTCGGCCTGGGCTGCGGAAGGTTTGCCGCCGCGCTTGCCGGCGTATTCGAGCCGCACTGGCTCGGACAGCAAGCGCGAGGACGCGGGAATCGACCAGCGCATCGTGCACGACCACGTCGGCCTGCTGCAGGCCCGCGAGCACGTCGAGGGTCAAGAGGCCGGGATCGCCCGGGCCCGCGCCGGCGAGCCAGACGTGTCCCGGCGCAAACACCGGGATACCGGCACGCCTCGCTGCGAGCGCATCCCAGGCGGTCACGGCGGCGCGCTCCCGTGGTGACGATCGCGGTGCGCGGGACTAAAGGAAGGCGCATGGAGCGGCAGAAAGGCCCGTTGCGCCGGGGCTGGACCACCGGCACCTGCGCTGCCGCGGCGGCGAAGGCGGCCTTTGCCGCGCTGGTGACCGGCGAATTTCCCGATCCGGTCGAGGTGACGCTGCCGCGCGGCGAGCGGCCGAGCTTCGCGCTGGCATTGACGCGGAGGACGACAGCGCCGCGACCGCCGGCGTGATCAAGGACGCCGGCGACGATCCGGACGTCACCCATGGCGCGCTCGATTCTGGCGACGGTGCGTCGCGGCGCGCCCGGCGCCGGCGTGACCTTTCGCGCCGGCGAGGGCGTCGGCACCGTGACGCGGCCGGGCCTTCCGGTTCCGCCGGGCGAGCCCGCGATCAATCCGGTGCCGCGGCGCATGATCCGCGACGCCATCGCCGAAGTCGCCGCCGCGGCCGGCTGCGCCGCCGATGCCGAAGTCGAGATCGCCATTCCCGGCGGCGAAGCGCTGGCGGCGAAGACGCTCAACGGCCGGCTCGGCATCGTCGGCGGCCTGTCGATCCTCGGCACCACCGGAATTGTCGTGCCTTATTCGTGCTCGGCCTGGATCCACTCGATCCATCGCGGCATCGATGTCGCGCGCGCCGCGGGTCTCACCCATATCGCCGGCGCGACCGGCGCCAGTTCCGAAGCGGCGGCGCAAAAACTCTACGATCTGCCGGAGATCGCGCTGATCGACATGGGCGACTTCGTCGGCGGCATGCTCAAATATCTGCGCCCGCATCCGGTGCCGCGCGTGACCATTGCCGGCGGCGTCGGCAAGATGACCAAGCTCGCGCAGGGCCTGATCGATCTGCATTCCAAGCGCGGCGCTGTCGATCACGCGCTGCTTGCGGAGTTTGCCGCGTGCCGCGGGCGGATCGGCGGAACTTGGCGCGCGCATCATCGATGCAAACAATGCCGCTGAAGCTTTTGCGATCGCGCGATCCGAAAACATCGCGCTCGGCGACGAGGTGGCGCGCGCGGCGCAGAAGACCGCCGAGCGCGTGGTTGCCGGGCGCGACATCGCCATCGAGATTCTTGTGTTCGATCGCGACGGCGTGCTGGTCGGCCGTGCACCATTCAAAGCTGCCTAGGCACCCGCTCAACTGACGCCTCCCCGGAATCGGCGGCGATAATCGGCGTCATAGAGCGCGCTGTCGCGGAAATCCTGCGCGGCGAGCGCGCGGCCGACGAGAATGAGCGCGGTGCGCTCGATGCGCGCGGCGGCGACTTTTGCCGCGATGTCGGAGAGCGTGCCGCGCACAATGCGCTGCGCCGGAGAACTCGCCTGCACGACGACAGCGACCGGGCAGTCGGCGCCGTAAAGCGGCGTCAGCTCGTCAACGATGGCCTTGATGGCGTGGATCGCGAGATGGATGACCAGCGTCGCGCCGCTCGCGGCGAACGTCGCGAGCGTCTCGGTTTCCGGCATGCGCGAGGCGCGGCCGGGCATGCGGGTGAGCACGACGCTTTGCGCGATCTCCGGCACGGTCAGTTCGCATGCCAACGCTGCCGCCGCGGCGGCGAAAGCCGGCACGCCGGGCGTGAGCGTATAGGGGATGCCGCGACGCGTGAGCCGGCGCAGCTGCTCGGCAAGCGCCGAGTAGATCGAAAGGTCGCCGGAATGCAGCCGCGCCACGTCGCGGCCCGCCGCATGCGCCGAAGCAAATTCGGCTTCGATCTGGTCGAGCGACAGCGGCGCCGTGTCGACGATACGGGCGCCCGGCGGGCAATACATCAGCAATTCGCGCGGCACGATCGAGCCGGCATAAAGGCAGACCGGGCAGCGCGCGATGAGATCGCGGCCGCGTATGGTGATGAGGTCCGCCGCACCCGGTCCGGCGCCGATGAAATGCACGGTCATGGTGTGTGTTCCGCTTCGGAAGCGGCCAGCGCGCAAGTGGCGGAGCCCATAACGAGACGGGGGCCGAGGAGCCGTGCTGTCGGGCCGGCCGCTGCGAGCGCGGCGGCCTCCGCGACCGAGGGCACGCCCATGAGCGCGAGCACGCGCTCCGACCGCGTCATTGTGCGCTGCCCTGCCGTTCGCAAATCGGCATCCGTGACAAGCACAACGGAGACGCCAAGATTCTCTGCCGCTGCTTGAATGCCGGTCTCGCTTTGCTTTGCTGCGATCGTGGCAATGGCGCCGAGCGCTTGAGCGGAAACACTGGCGCGGGCGAGCGCCGCACGGATTGCGGCTTCGATCTCGGGCGCCGGCGCGCCGCGTCTGCATCCGATGCCGGCGACGATCACGGTTTTGTCCACACCCACTGGGTGACCGGCATCGCGCTGCGCCAGCCGGTTTTTTCACCGACGGCGCCGGCACGAGCGATGGCGATGCGAATAAGTTCGCCGCCGCGTGCGGCGTGGCGGGCGATCAGCAGCGCCTCGGTTTCCAGCGTCACCGCGTTGACCACAAGGCGGCCGCCAGGGCGCAGCGCGGCGATGGCGGTGTCGAGCAGGCCGCGTTCGTTGGCTCCGCCGCCGACGAAGATCGCATCCGGCGCGGCGAGGCTCGCCAGCGCGGCCGGTGCAGCGCCTTCCACGATTTCGAGCGTCGGCACGCCGAAGGCTGCGGCGTTGCGGCGGATGCGCGCAGCGCGGTCGGCGCGCCGCTCCACTGTGATTGCGCGCATGAAAAGCGGATCGGCCAGCATCCATTCGATCGCCACCGAACCCGCGCCGGCGCCGATGTCCCACAACAGTTCGCCGCGGCGGGGCGCGAGCGACGACAGCGTCACCGCGCGCACCTCGCGCTTGGTGATTTGGCCGTCATGCTCGAAGAGATCGTCGGCAAGGCCAGGGGCGCGCGCGATCACGCGGGCATTGCGCGCCGCCTCGACCTCGATCGCGATCGTGTTGAGAGCGTTGACCGCGCCGAGGTCGAAGCTCGCCGCGGTCATGGTGCGGACGCGCTCGTGCGGCCCGCCGAGGGCTTCGAGCACCGTCAGCCGCGAGGCGCCGAAACCTGATTGCGCCAGGAGCCGGGCCAAAGCGGCCGGCCCTTCGCCGTCGGAGGTCAACGCCAAAATGCGCGCACCGGGCTGCAAATGCGGACGCACCAAATCAAGGCTGCGGCCGTGCACTGAGAGCAGCGCGGTCTGTGCCAACGACCAGCCGAGCTTCGCCGCCGCGAGACTGAAAGCCGACGGTGCCGGTACCACCGTCATTTCGCGGGCATCGATTTTTTGCGCCAGCACGGCGCCGATGCCGTAGTGGAACGGGTCACCCGAAGCGAGCACGCAGACTTGGCGTCCGCGATGGGTGAGCACCTCATCGGCGGCGCCGTCAAACGGGCTCGGCCACGGCCGCGCCGCGCCGCGAATAAGCGGCGCCGCAAGTCTCAGGTGACGCCGGCCGCCGAAGACGATGTCCGCTGCGCCGATGAGCCCGCGCGCCGACGCACTCAGGCCGCCGATGCCGTCCTCGCCGATGCCGACAATGGACAGCCAGCGCGGCGATGCGGCAGTGTCGCGCTCGATCGGATCAGGCACCGCCATGAAACGCGTCCTCATTCTCGGCGGCACCACGGAAGCGCGAATGCTGGCGGACCGGCTGGCAGGCCGCTCCGACCTTGAAGTCATCGCTGTCGCTCGCCGGCCGCACCGCTTCGCCTGCACGCCAACGAGTGCCGGTTCGTAGCGGCGGCTTTGGCGGCGCTGCGGGCCTCGCCGATTATCTCACGCGCGAGCGGATCGACGTGGTCATCGATGCCACGCATCCTTACGCCAGCGTCATCTCGGCGAACGCAATTGCCGCTGCGCGCAAGACCGACGTGCCGTTGGTCGCGCTGCGGCGGCCGCCATGGGTTGCGGTCGCCGGCGACCGGTGGACGGAAGTGAACGACGCAAGCGAAGCGGCACGCGCGCTCGGTGAGACACCCCGCCGTGTCTTTGTCGCGCTTGGCCGCAAGGAACTCGCGCCGTTCAACCACGCGCCGCAGCACCATTATCTGATCCGCAGCGTCGATCCCGTCGATCCGCCGTTGCCGTTGCCGCACGTGATCTACGTGACCGGCCGCGGCCCGTTCAGCGAAGCCGACGATCGCGCGCTCATGACGGCGCACGCGATCGAGGTCGTCATCGCCAAGAACAGCGGCGGCGCCGCGACCTACGGCAAGATCGCCGCGGCGCGTGCGCTTGGCATCGGCGTGATCATGGTGCGCCGGCCGCCGGCGCCGGCGGCGCCCGCCGTCGAGAACGTTGAGGACGCGCTCGCCTGGCTCGATCATGCGCTCACCTCGGCGGCGGCGCGCGGCGTGTAGACCAGCGGCGCGCGTCCGGGGCGGGCGATCACGCGCGTTTCGCGCGAGCCGACAATGACCAGCGTCGCCATGTCGGCGTCGGTCGCATCGGCGTCCTCGAGCGTCGCCACACTCACCTGTTCGTCCGGCCGCCCGACGGCGCGGCCGAATACGACCGGCGTCGTCGGCGGCAGATGGCGACGCAGCCGCTCGATCGCGGCGCCGAGCTGCCACGGCCGCGCGCGCGACACCGGATTATAGAGCGCGATCACGAATCCGGCGCTCGCCGCCGCATCGAGCCGCCGCTCGATCAGGTCCCACGGTTTGAGATTATCGGACAGCGAGAGCGCGCAGAAATCGTGGCCGAGCGGCGCGCCGATCCGCGCCGCGACCGCGAGCATCGCCGTAATGCCGGGCACGATGATGACATCGAGCGCGCGCCAAGCTTTCCGGCCCGGCTTCGATCTCTTCGCAGACCGCGGACGCCATGCGCGAAGACCCCGGCATCGCCGCCGGAAACGACGGCGACGCGGGCGCCCTGCGCGGCATGACGAAGCGCAGCGGCGGCGCGCGCGCGTTCTTCGCGATTGTCGGAAGCGTGGCGGCTTTGGCCCGCGCGCGCCGGCACGCGATCGAGATAGGGCCCGTAGCCGTACAGCGCGTGCGCGGCGGCGAGCGCCTCGTCGGCTTCCGGCGTGAGATAGCGGGCGTCGCCCGGCCCCAATCCGATGACGGCGAGGTGTCCGCTCACGGCCGCTCCTCCCAGCCCGGCACCAGCACGACCGCGAAATAAGGCGCGTCGTCGTCCGGCTTCGCGCTGAGCGGGATCATTTTCGCGTCGGCCATGGTGCCGCGCTCGACATAGATGGCGCGCTGCAGGCGGCCGCTCGCTTGCGAGCGCGCGGCGCAATTTCGGCAAATGCCGTCCGACCTTCATCACCACGGCGGCGTCTGCGTCGGCCAGCCGGCGCACCAGTTCGTCTTCCGGCAAGGTCGCGGGAAGCACGGTGAAGACGTCGTCGCCCTGCGCGATCGGCATTCCCGCCGCCGACCAGCATCCCGACATGCCGGTCACGCCGGCGACGATCTCGGTCGGAAAGCGCGGCGCCAGCCGCGCATGCAGATGCATGTAGGAGCCGTAGAACAGCGGGTCGCCTTCGCAGATCACGGCGACTAGTGCATCCGGCCTCGAGGTGCGCGGCAATCTTGGCGGCGGCCGCATCGTAGAAATCGCCGATCGCATCGCGATAGCCGTTGCTGCATTTCGGCAGCTCGGTCGTGACCGGATAGAGCAGCGGCAGTTCGATGACATCGGCGCGCACATGCCGCGCGGCGATCGTGCGCGCATGGCTGGCGTGTCCGGCCTTGGCGAAATGCGCGATCACGTCGGCTTCGCCGAGCGCGCGCATCGCCTTCAGCGTCATCAGCTCGGGATCGCCCGGCCCGACGCCGACGCCCAAGAGCTTTCCCGCAGGTTCGTCGCCGCGCTCATAGCCCGGCCCTCGCCAATGCGTTGATCGCAGCGGCGGTCATGGCGCTGCCGCCCATGCGTCCGCGCACGGTCAGGAACGGCACGCCGCGCGGATCGGCGGCGAGCGCGGCCTTCGATTCCGCGGCGCCGACAAAGCCGACCGGAATGCCGAGGATCGCCGCCGGTTTTGGCGCGCCCGCGTCGATGAGATCGAGCAGGCGGAACAACGCGGTCGGCGCATTGCCGATGGCGACGACGGCGCCGGCGAGGCGCTCGATCCACAAATCAAGCGCCGCGGCCGAACGCGTGGTGCCGAGTTTTGCGGCGAGGGCGGCACGCGCGGATCGTTGAGCGTGCAGATCACTTCGTTGCGCGCCGGCAGACGCGCGCGCGTGATCCCGCGCCCGACCATCTCGGCGTCGCAGAGGATCGGCGCTCCGGCGGCGAGCGCGCCGCGCGCGGCAGCGACGAGATTGTGGCCGAACACGATGTTCTGCGCCAGCTCGACGACGCCGCAGGCATGGATCATGCGCACCGCGACTTCGGCTTCGTCCGCCGAAAAGCGCGACAGATCGGCCTCGGCGCGGATGATGGCGAACGAGCGCTCATAGATCGCCGTGCCGTCACGCAGATAGGCCGCGCGCTCAGACATGGCTGCTTCTCGCACTTTGCTTCGCGCTTCGCATCGCGGGCAAATCCCGCAATGGCAGCAGGCAGCTGATCGGTTGCGATCGCTCGTGAACGGAGCGTCATGCGTACGAGCCGTTGGCGATGAGCGCGCATCCGCCGGGCGAGCCAACCACGGTGAGCGCCGCCGTTCCCGCATGGGCGCAACCCTTGGCGCAGCCGGAAATGTGGATCGTTGAATGCAGCGTCGAGCTGCGTCCCGGCGATCTCAGCGACGAGCGGCGCAATAGCGCGGGCGGCGAGGTGCGCCGACGAACAGATCGGCGCACCGGCGCAGGCGACAATGTACCGGCGCGGATCGTCGGCACGGACAACGAATCCGAAGTCGCGCGGCGTCGGCGACAAGCGCGGGCGCCGTGTCCGTCTGTGAGGCCGATGATCATGAGCGCCCTGCCGGCCGCGGCACGGACCCCGCTCGCTCCGGCTCCGCCTGCCGCTTCGGTCAATCGTTCCAGCGACGGCGCATCGGCATGGCCGAACGCAAGACCGATGCCGCAGGCCAGCGATCCATCGCGCAGCCGATGCATGCCGATCGGGTCGGATCTCCGCTCGTTCCCGCGCAAGCGGGAATTCAGTTCCGGGTTCCCGCGTTTCGCGGGGACGAGCGGAAGTCGCAAGAACATTGCTCGAGAGCGCCGATTGAAACGGCGTGACGCCCTCGCTCGCGAGCACGTCGCGCGCACGCGCATCGCGGCCGTGCCGCGCGATCACTTCGAGCAGCCGCATCGCGGCCTCGACGCCATGCGCTGGCGCGACGGCGCCGAGCGGGATCGCGCTGGCGCCGTTTCCACCAACGCTGACACGAAGCGCCGACGTCGCCAGTTATGCAACTCGGCGCGCAGTCGCACGTCGGCGGCGACCTCGTCGAGGTCGAGCGCGCCGCCGCCATCAATGGCGACGGAGACTTTCGGCGCAAGCCTTGAAGGCAGCGATGTCTCCGCCAGCGCACGGCGCAAATCGGCGGCGAGCGCGCCGGCATCCAAAATTTCTTCGGGATCGAGTCCGGCAAGCGCGTTGCTGAGAACGGGAACGCCGTCGTCCGCCGCGATGTCGAGCGCGGCGATAGCATCGGCAAAGCGCGGCGCCGACGCGGCGTTCAGGCCGCGAACCTGGATGCTGCCGCGCGCGGTGACTTCGATAACGCCGTTGCCGTGTTCGCGCGCCGCCGCGCACAGCCCTGCGAATGCCGCGAGCGGGATGGTGCCGATCGGCAGGAGCCGCACCAGCAATCCGTCGCCGGTCGGCATCGGCGCCGAAAGTCCGGGACAGGCGCCGCGGCGCTGCGAGGAAGATATGGCGCGGACGCTCATGCCGCTGACCTCCGCGCGCAGCGCCGCAAGGCCGGCATCGACATCGTTGCGCCGCGGATGCCAAAAGCCGCGCCGGCGCGCGTCATCGAGCCGCTCGGCAATCGCGGCCGCGGCTTGCGGGTTCTCGCGCAGCAGAAAGTCGCGCACGTCCGGGATCGGCGACATAGGCCTCGTGCAGCAGATCGAACAATTCGCTCGCGACCGCGTCGGTCGTTTCGGCAAAGGCGACGAGCCGGTCGACGGTTTCGGCAAGTTCGGCGGCGCCGCGCGGGCCGTGGCGCATTTGGCCGGCGATGAAGCGCGGGTTGATCGCGCGTGCGCGCACGATGCGCGCCAGCGCCGCCGACAGCGTGCGCGCCCGCGGCCGCTGCGGATCGGTCACATCGAGCATGACGAGATCGGCGGCGCGGCCGAGCATCTTTGCCGCCGCGGCAAAGCCGCCGACGAAGGCGGCGTCCTCGGCGCCTTCGAGAAGATCGCGGCCGGGATCGTCGCTCGCATGCACAAGAATATCGGCGCTCGGCGACGCGTTGCGCGAAAGCGCCGGGCGCCGCGCTGCCTTCGCCGTCGGCGCCGCCATAGCTGTGCGATGCGGCGGCGAGATAGGCCGCGCCGATGGCCTCGGTGTCGGCGTCGCGGCCGAGCAAATCTTCGACGCCGGAGCCATACGTGCCCGGCGCGGTGCCGAAGATGCGATCGAAGCGCGGGCTGCGCCGTTCGGCGCGGCGCGCGCGCGGCGAGCGGATTTTCGTCGTCGGCCTCGTCGCGCGCGGCGACCGCCTGCACGGCGGCGTCGATCAGCGCGATCTGCGCCGGGAAGAGATCGCGAAACAGTCCGGAAATGCGCCAGGTGACATCGACCCGCGCGCGTCCGATGGCCGCGGTCGGCAGCACTTCGACGCCGGTGACGCGGCCGCTCGCGGGCTCCCAGATCGGCCGGCAGCCCATCAGCGCAAAGCCTTGCGCGATCTCTTCGCCGCCGGTGCGCAGCGTGGCGCTGCCCCACAGATCGATGACGACCGCGCGCGGCAGCTCGCCGTGCGTTTGCAGATGCGCGCGCACAAACTTCGTCGGCGGCGAGGCGGCCGAGATCCATCGCGGTCGGCGTCGGCAGCGTGCGCGGATCGGCGGTGAAGAGATTGCGGCCGGTCGGCAGCACGTCGCGCCGCCCGCGCGTCGGCGAGCCGGCGGGCCCGGCCGCGACGCGGCGGCCGTCGAGCGCCGCGAGCAACGCCGCGCGTTCGGCTTCGGCGCTCGCCCGCCACAGCGGATCGTCAATGCCCGCGGGCGCGCGGCCATAAATGTGCAGGCCGTCTTTGATGGCGAGGTCCTTCAGATCGCACAGCCAGGCATCGATGCGGCGCAGCGCGTCGTCGGGCGCGATTCGCGCTGTCGACGCCGGCCTCGCGCGCCAATCCGGTGCGCTGCGCCGTCTCGACGATGAGCTTCGCCAGCCGCTCGCGCCGGCGGCGGTCGAGGCCGTCGGCCTGCGCATATTCGTCGACCAGACGCTCCAGCTCGCGCGCGTCGCCGGAAAGTCCGCCGGCGACGAGCGGCGGCGGCAGGTGGCCGATGGTCACGCCGGCAATGCGGCGCTTGGCCTGCGCCGCCTCGCCCGGATTGCTGACGATGAACGGATAGATCACCGGCAACGCCCCGGTGACGATTTCCGGAAAACACTCCGCCGTGAGCGCAACTGCTTTGCCCGGCAGCCATTCCAGCGTGCCGTGCGCGCCCATGTGCACGAGCGCATCGACTTTCGCCACATGTTGCAGCCACAGGCCAAAGCGCGACCAGCGCGTGCCGCGGCGGCAGCACTGGATCGTGATAATCGGCGCGTCGTTCTGCGGCGCGGCCGCGATCGGGCGGCAGCGCAACCCAAAGCTTGCCGAATTTTTTCGCACGGAAATGAAAACCGCCGTCCCGGAAATCGGGGTCATTCTCCGGTTCGCCCCAGGCTTCATGCAGGCGCGCGACGGCGGCGGCAGGCAATCGGGCCAGCAGAGTTTTGTACTGCGCCAATGTCAGAAGCGCGTCGTCAGCGCCGGCGGCAAGCACGTCGAGCAATTCGCGCGACGCTCCGGGCGCGTCGCTGATGGCATAACCGGCGGCGGTGAGGTCATCGAGAAGCGCGAGCACGCTCGCCGGCACGTCGAGGCCGACCGCATAACCGGCGCGGCCGGGTGCGCCGGGATAGTCGGGCATCAGCACGGCGACGCGGCGCTCGCCGCGCGGCAGCGCGCGCAGGCGAACGAACGCGGCGATGCGGTCGGCGACCATGGCAATCCGGTCCGCTTCGGGCCGGCTCGCCAGCGCGGTGAAGGCTAGTCCCTCTTGCGCTGGCAATGCGTCCTTGAATGCGATGGCGCCGCCGAGAATGCGGCCATCAAGCTCGGGCATCACGACATGCATGGCGAGATCGGCGGCGCCGAGCCCGCGGGCGCTGTCGCGCCACGCGGCGCGTCGGGTGGTGGCGCTGACGACTTGCAGCACCGGCACATCGGTTGCGTCGAGCGGGCTTGGCTCGCCACCACTGCCGCTCGCCGCGAACGCGGTCGTGGTAACGATGAGTGCCGGATTAAGCCGCGCGAACGCCTCGCGCAGGAATGCTGCCGCCTCGCTGTCCTTCAGACTGGTGACGATGAGCGGCGCCGGTGCTAGCCCCCGCGCAGCCAGGGCCACGCAAAGCGCATCGATCGGTGCGGTATCGGCGGCGAGCAAGAGCGCCCGATAGAAAATGATCGGCACCACTGGCTTGCCTGGATCAAACGATGCAGCGAGACGATCGAGACTGACCGCGCCTTCTCCCGGCAGATAGCCGGCCAGGCGCGGCACGGGATTTGGTTCATGCGTTTCGAGAATATGCCCGGCATGGCGCGCGAGCCGGCGCAGCAAGGCGCGCAGATTTTCGCGGCCGCCCTCGCGGAAAAAGCCCAGCAGCGCGTCGAGCTCTTGCCGCGGCAACGTCGAGGCTGCGGCAAGCCGGGCGTCGTTGCGGTCTTCGCCCGGCAATACGGCGAGCGCGATGCCGCGCGCGCGGGAGAGTGCCGACAGCCGCTCTATCCCATACTTCCACCAGTCCAGCCCGCCGAGTAGGCGGACCACGATCACCTTGGCATGGACGCCGACGCGATCGATCCACAGATCGACCGACATCGGATGGCGCAGATCGCGCAGGTGCGCGAGACGAACACTCGGCAGAACCGCACGCTCCATTTCCCAGGCGGCCGCGAGACCGGCGAGGTCGCTGTCGGCGAACGACAGCACGACGATGTCGCCTGGCATCTGGCCGAGGTCGATAGCTTCGACGATCTCGTCGAGATTGGTCGAGGTCGTCGTGAGCAGGTGCATGTCTATCCCACCAGCGCGCGGGTCACCGCCGCGCGATCGAGCCCCTTCAGTCCGATGACGACGAGCCGGCCCTCACGCGCCAGGGCGCCACCCCACGGCCGATCGTATTGATGGGTCACGCGGGCGCCGACCGCCTGGATCAGCAACCGCAGCGGCTTGTCGGCTACGGCCGCAAAGCCTTTGACGCGGAGCACGTCGAAATTTTCGGCCAACGCGGCGACGCGCGCGGCCAGGACGGACGGATCGGCCACTTCGCTCAGCGGTACGACGAACGAGTCGAAATCGTCGTGGTCGTGCTCCTCCTCCGCATCATGCCGGGTGCGCCGGTTGGCGATGTCGTCCTCGGTGCCGACGCCGAGCCCGAGCAAAAGCGCCTGATCCACCTTGCCGCCGGCGACGGCGATGACCTTCACACTGCGCGGCAGCACTTCGGCAATTGCGGCCCGCGCCTTCTCGACGCCGTCCGCGTCGATCAGATCGCGCTTGTTGAGGACGATGAGATCGGCGCACGCGATCTGGTCCTCGAAAACTTCCTCGATCGGATCGTCGTGTGCGAGCGCCGTGTCGGTCGCCCGCTGTTGCGCCAGCGCGTTGAGATCATGCGCCACGCGGCCATCGGCGAGCGCGGCGCCATCGACCACGACCACGACGCCGTCGACGGTGACGCGGCTTTTGATTGCCGGCCAATGGAACGCCTGCACCAGCGGCTTCGGCAGCGCCAGCCCCGACGTCTCGATGACAATGTGCTCAACGCCCTCGCGCGCCAGGATCGCATCAAGCGCGGGTACGAACTCATCGGCGACGGTGCAGCAGAGACAACCATTGGCCAGTTCGACGATGTTCTCTTCGGGACAGGCGTCATTGCCGCAGCCTTTGAGGATGTCGCCGTCGATGCCGACGTCGCCGAATTCGTTGACGATAACCGCGAGCCGCCGGCCCTTCGCGTTGGCCATCACATGGCGGATGAGTGTGGTCTTGCCGGCGCCGAGAAAGCCGGTGACGATGGTGCAGGGAACGCGCGCAAGCGAGCCGGTCATTCGTCAACCTCTTGAAAGCCGATGGGAGGAACGCGGGCGATCAGTCCGCGCTTGAGCGGCGCCGGGCGTCCGCGCCAGGGAAGAATGCCGTCGGCGGCGCGCGCCAGCAGACGCGCGCCTTCGACCAGGGCTTCGGCACAGGTCACATCAAGTCCGCCGAACACGTAGGTCCACGAACCATTGCTGCGCATGGCGGCGCTCGGCCCGCGCGTGCAATTGCCAAGGCAGCGCATCGGCCGGACTTCGACTTCAGTGCCGGCGGCCGCCTGGACCGTCGCCGCGGCAAGGATCGCCCCGGGGCGCACCAAGCTGTCCGGCTCACCAACCGGCCGGCAGGTGACGCAAACATAGATGACCGGGGCGGCGGGCAGCGCCGCTTTTGCCGTGAGTGCTTCGCCGGCAGAGGTCGTCATTATGCCTCCGCGCGCTCGACCACCGGCCGGTCAAGGCCCTGCCAGCGGTAGATCACATAAGAGACGGCCCAACTGACGAGGAAAATGACGACGACAAGATAGCCGAAGTTGGCGAGCCCGCCGTTGAGGTCGCCGACCGTGTGCCAGAAGGCACCTTCGAGTCCAAGCTTGCCGGCGATCAGGCCGAGCGCCTCGGTTCCCCCAATCAGAACAGCGACGACGACGGAAATGGCGGTGATGGTCAGATTGTACCAAATCTTGCGGATCGGATTGAGAAACGCCCAGCCATAGGCGCCGACCATGAGCACGCTGTCGGTGGTGTCGAGCAGCGTCATCCCGGCGGTGAACAGCGCCGGAAAGACCATGATCGTGCTCAACGACATGCCGCCAGATGCCTGGCTCGCGGCCACGGTGAAGAGGCTGATTTCGGTTGCCGTGTCAAAGCCGAGACCAAAGAGAAAGCCGATCGGAAACATCTGCCAGCTCCGCGACACCATGCGGAACAGCGGCCGGAAAATACGGGCGAGGAAGCCACGGCCGGAGAGGAGCAGATTCAGCTCATGCTCCGCGACCACTTCGCCGCGTCGCGCGCGGCGAAAACTTTGCCAAACGCCGCGCAGAACGACGAGATTGATGACCGCGATCGCCAGCAGGAAGAACGCGGAAGCCGCGGTGCCGATAACGCTGCCGATCAATTTCAATTCGTGAAATTGGCTTCGCAGCGCGAACGCGGCCGTGGCGATCGCGGCGACGGCGAGCGCGACGACAAGTGAATGGCCGAGCGAGAAGAAAAGGCCGACCGAGACCGGCCGTTTGCCCTCCTGCATCAGCTTGCGCACGACGTTGTCGATGGCCGCGATGTGGTCGGCATCGACGGCGTGGCGCAGGCCAAGCACGTAAGCGAGGACGGCAGTGCCGAGAAGCGCGGGCCGGCCAGCCAACGCGATCACGGCCCAAGTCCAGACCGTGGCGTTGAACGCCAATAGGAGAATGTAGATGGCGCCGATCTTGCCCCGCTGATCAGTCGATGCATCATCGACCGTTGCTTTCAGGAACGTGAGCAAGAATCGTCCTCGCGTGACCTACCGCCGGCGCGAGCGAGGACCAAAAGGCTTTCGCCTTTTGGATCATCCACCGGTACACCCCGACCAGTGTTTGTCGCGTCGACACGGTCGACGGCAGGTCTCCTGGCTCGCGGATCGGCGCCTCGCCCTGCCTTCCCGGCGGCAAGACGGCCGCCAGTGGCTTATACGGACGAGACTTCCCGCTTACAGTTGCGGGGGCAGCTGCGGATTAGGAACTCGCGTTCCGCACCGCATTCCCTGTTCGCTCTCGTAACGAGAGACCGTCGATGGCAGCAGTTAACGGTCGCGGACGAGCCTTTGTCAATGGCGCCAGGTTCCGTCATCTTCGGGGCAATCCGAATGCAAGACATGCTGCGGTGATGACAGATCATATTCAATGAAAACAGAGTTGATCATTCAGGACGGTGGCCTGTGAACGTTCCGCTGACCCTCGTCATCGGCGGCGCGCGCTCGGGGAAGAGCCGCTATGCCGAGAACCTGATTGCCGCGTTGCCGCCGACTTGGCGGCCGCCTTGGGCCTATGTGGCGACCGCGGAAGCCGGCGACGAAGAAATGGCCGCGCGCATCAAGGCGCATCGCGAGCGCCGCGGCTCATCCTGGCGAACCATCGAGGCGCCGCGTGCGCTCCCGGTCGCGCTTGCGGCGTGCCAGACCATGCCGGTGCTGGTGGACTGCCTGACGCTGTGGCTGTCAAACCTCATGCTCGCCGTGGCGAATATCGAGGAGGAAATCGCAGCGCCTGGAAAGGGCATTGGCGGCGAGGAGAGCCCCAGTCGTGCTGGTCGCCAATGAAGTGGGATCTGGCATCGTGCCGGATAACCCGCTCGGCCGGAAATTTCGTGACCTGCAGGGCGTGCTCAACCAATGCATGGCCGCGCGCGCGGACCAGGTCGTCCTCATGGTTGCGGGCTTGCCGCTCGTCATCAAAGACACTTTGGAGAACGCGCCATGACGCAGCCCATCGACGAGGCAGAAGCCGAGCGCCATCGTGCCAAGATGGCGAAACGCAAAGCCGTGCAGGATGCGGAAGTCGCCGCCAAGACCATCGAGAAGGGTTTGCTGATCGTGCATACCGGCACCGGCAAGGGAAAATCGACGGCCGCGTTCGGCCTCGCGTTGCGCATGCTGGGCCGCGGCCAGCGCGTCGGCGTGGTGCAGTTCATCAAGGGAGCCTGGCATTCCGCCGAGCGCGACGCGCTGACAAAGTTCGGCGATCAGATCGTCTGGCATACCATGGGCGAAGGCTTCACCTGGGAGACGCAGGATCGTGCGCGCGACGTCGCCGCAGCCGAACGTGCCTGGTCGAAAGCGCGCGAACTGATGGCCGATCCGAGCTTTGGACTTGTCATCCTCGACGAGCTCAACATCGCGCTGCGTTACGATTATCTCGACCTCGACGAGGTCGTTGCCGTGCTCGCCGGCCGGCGGCCCGGCCTGCACGTTGTTGTGACCGGCCGCAATGCCAAGCCGGAGCTCCTTGCCGCCGCCGATCTGGTCACCGAGATGACGCTCATAAAGCATCATTTTGCCGCCGGCGTAAAAGCGCAGCCGGGCATCGAGTTCTGACGGATGGCGGCGCGGGCGCTGATGTTCCAAGGCACCGGCTCCGACGTCGGCAAATCTTTGATCGTCGCGGGGCTGGCGCGTGCCTTCGCGAAACGCGGACTAGCCGTTCGCCCGTTCAAGCCGCAGAACATGTCGAACAACGCGGCCGTGACTGCGGACGGCGGCGAGATCGGGCGCGCACAGGCCTTGCAGGCGCGCGCGGCCTGCACGCCGGCCGGCGTGCACATGAATCCAGTGCTGCTAAAGCCGCAAAGCGAGATCGGTGCGCAGATCGTCGTGCAGGGCCGCGTCTACGGCAGCGCCACAGCGTCCGTCTACCAGCACATGAAGCGTGATCTTTTGCCGTTCGTACTCGATAGTTTCACCCGCCTGCGCGGCGAAGCCGATCTCATGCTCGTCGAAGGCGCCGGCAGCGCCGCTGAAGTCAATCTGCGGGCCAACGACATCGCCAATATGGGATTTGCCCGCGCCGCCGATGTGCCGGTCGTGCTGATCGGCGATATCGACCGCGGCGGTGTGATCGCCAGCCTCGTCGGCACCAAGGCCGTGCTCGCGCCTGAGGATGCGGCACTTGTTTGCGGGTTCATGGTCAATAAATTTCGCGGCGACGCGTCGCTGTTGGCTGCGGGAATGGAGCGCATCGCACAGGCGACCGGGTGGGAAGCGCTCGGCTTGATCCCCTACTTTGCCGACGCGCGCTCGCTGCCGGCGGAGGACGCCCTTGCCCTCGAGCAAAGCCGGCCATCGAAGCCGAAAGCGCGGGTGCGTATCATCGTGCCTATTCTGCCGCATATCGCCAATTTCGACGATCTCGATCCGCTCGACGCCGAGCCTGGCATTGACCTCGTGCGCGTGCGCCAGGGTGCCGCGCTGCCGGGCGACGCCGATCTCGTGGTTCTGTCCGGTTCGAAGGCGACCATCGCCGACCTGGCGGCCCTGCGCGCTGCCGGTTTCGACATCGACATTGCCGCGCACCGGCGCCGGGGAGGAATGATTCTGGGCCTGTGCGGCGGGTTCCAGATGCTCGGACGAACGATCGCAGACCCCGACGGCGTCGAAGGTCCACCTGCTGTCGTCGAGGGGCTTGGCCTCCTCGATGTCGCGACCACGCTCTCAGCCGAGAAGCGTCTTGAAAAGGTCAGCGGCACAACCAACGACGGCGCGCCGTTTGCGGGCTACGAGATGCATATGGGTCTCACAACGGGGCTCGATTGTGCACGACCTTTTGCGCGGCTTGCCGACGGATCGGCGGAAGGCGCGATCTCGGCCGATGGCCGGGTGGTCGGCACCTACGTGCACGGCTTGTTCGCCGACGACAAGCAACGCGCGGCATGGCTCGCGCAGCTGGTAGCGGGCACTGCCAACGTCGCTTACGAAGGCTTGATCGAGCGTACGCTTGACGCGCTCGCCGCGCACCTCGCCAACCATCTTGATCTCGATCGGCTGCTCACATTGGCGCGATGAGAAGGACAGTGGCCACGGCAAGGAGCGCGATCAGAACGGCGTCAGCGCGCCGATAGAGCGCGAGCGCGCGACGAATGTCAGCGGCGTCGGCGTCACGACGTCCGTCGCCCATCAGAGCGTCGTCGATGGGCACGCCGCCATAGACGCGCGGACCGGCGAGCGAGAGGTCCAGCGCTCCGGCCATCGCGGCTTCCGGATAGCCGGCATTGGGCGAGCGATGGCGCGTCGCGTCGCGCCATACGGCGCTCCACGCCTCGGGCGCCGAAGCATCTCTGCTCAGCGCCGCCGCCGCGACAAGGAGGAGCGCGGAAAGCCGCGATGCCGGCAGGTTCACAAGGTCGTCGAGCCGCGCGGCGGCCCAGCCGAAAGCCGCGTAGCGCGGCGTGCGGTGCCCGATCATACTGTCGGCGGTGTTGATCGCCTTGTAGAGTGCAGCGCCAGGAAGCCCGCCAATGACCATCCAAATGACCGGCGCGACGATGGCATCGGAGAAATTCTCCGCCAGGCTCTCGATGGCCGCTCGCGCAATACCGGCGGCATCGAGTCCCTCCGTATCGCGGCCGACGATGTGTGATACTGCGCTGCGGCCAGCCGCGACGCCGCCCTCGTCGAGTGCGCGAGCGACGTTGGCCACGTGCCGGTGCAGGCTTCTTTGCGCAATGAGCGCGCTAGCGAGAAGGCCGGTGGCTAGCATGCCGAAGGGAAGAAGCAGGAGTGCGTGTTCGAGAGCGAAAGCAACAGTGCCGACGACGGCGAGCATGATCAGGACCGCGACAACACCACCCGCGCGCCGTGCCATTTCGGTGGCTGCTTCGCGATTGAGCCAACGGTCGAGGGTTCGGATCAGGCGACCGATCCAGGTCGCCGGATGGCCGATCGCGCGCTGCACCCGCTCCGGGTAACCGAGACAGAGCTCGAGCAGCATGGCGATGAGTGCGAGCGCGACCGACATGATCCCTACCGGCAGTGCAGATGAGCCGCCGCCGCACGGCGGCGACTTGGCCGCCGCCCGGCGCCTGTTCCCGGGCGCACCTGAACCTTTCATCGACTTGTCGACCGGTATCAATCCCAATCCCTATCCGCTGCCGCGGCTGGCTTCCCGGCTGTTCGCCCGTTTGCCTGAACCTGCAGCTGCTGATGGGCTCGCGGCGGCCGCGGCGCGCGCCTATGGCGCTCCCTCGTCCGCGCATGTCGTGCTCGCACCGGGGACGCAAATTCTGCTGCCTCTTGTCGCCAATCTGGTGCCGGCTGGCCGCGCCGCGATTCTGGCGCCGAGCTATCCCGAATACCCCGGTGCTGCGACGTCTGCCGGGCATCATGTCACGATGGCGCACGGCCTCGATGAGTGCGGCGACGTGGCGCTCGCCATTGTCGCTAACCCCAATAATCCCGACGGCAGAGTATTTCCGGGAAGCGCTCTGCTCGCGCTTGCCAAAGAGCTGCGGCGCCGTGGCGGCCTGCTCGCGGTCGACGAAGCGTTCATGGGTGTCGGACCGCAGGGTGCGAGCCTGGCTGGCGAAGTCCGGTGTGGCAATCTCATCGTGCTCCGCTCGTTCGGCAAGTTTTTCGGCCTCGCCGGGATTAGGCTTGGTTTTGCTCTCGCGGCACCGGCGCTCGCCATGCAGGTTCGCGCCCGGCTTGGACCCTGGGCGGTTTCCGGGCCGGCGCTTGCCGTCGGCGCGAAAGCGCTCGCGGACTTGACCTGGATCGAGCGGACGCGCAGCCGGCTCACTAAAGCGGCCGCGCGGCTTGATGCGGTCCTGGCCGGATCTGGCCTCGACATCGTCGGCGGCACGACCCTGTTCCGGTTGGCACAGACGCCAGTGGCGAGCGAACTTTTCCGCCATCTGGGGCATGCGGGAATTTTCGTGCGCGCCTTCCCGGACCACGCGAACTGGCTGCGGTTCGGGCTACCGGCGAATGAGCAAGAGTGGCAAAGATTGGACCGCGCCTTGCAATCCTTCCGGGCGGGCGGAGACGCCATCGTTCATGAGCGCGCTGCCGACACTGGAAGCCGAAGAGGTCGCCGCAGTGTCAAGCACATCGATCGCCTTTGATGACGCTTTCCGCACGCGCCTGCGCGAGCTTCTCGTCTGGCGCCGGGATGTCCGCCGCTTTCGCCGCGATCCATTACCGGCCGGAACTCTGGAAGGTCTCATCGAACTGGCGTGCCTCGCACCCTCGGTGGGGCTGAGCCAACCTTGGCGTTTCGTCATTGTCGACGATGTCGCTACACGTGCCGCGATCCGGGTGAATTTCGCGACGTGCAACGCCGAAGCTCTCAACGCACAAAGCCGCGAGCGGGCCGGGCGATATGCGCGGCTCAAGCTTGCGGGGTTGGAGGAAGCGCCATGCCAGATGGCGGTCTTCGCCGATCGCTCGACGGGCCAGGGTCACGGCCTCGGCCGCTACACGATGCCGGAGATGATCGAATATTCGGCGGTGACCGCGGTGCATACAATCTGGCTCGCCGCGCGCGCCCAAGGCATCGGTATGGGCTGGGTGTCGATCCTCGACCCAAAGACGGTCGCCACACTCCTCGACGTCCCTGCAGAGTGGAAATTCATCGGCTATTTCTGTCTTGGCCATCCGCAGCTCGACGACACCGTGCCTGAACTCGAGCACATGGGGTGGGAAGAGCGGCGGCCACCGTCGTCGGTCATCATCAAGCGTTAACGGGGCTTGCAGGGCGCCCCCCAACTCCCCAGCCGCTCCGCCGCTGTGCCAAAACAGGGCACATTCGCTGGCACTGAGCTTGCTCACTCCCAATTCGACCTTGGCGCATGTTCCGATAGCGGGAATCCGCGGCCGAAAATCATGCGCGAGGCCGAAACAGGGGCGGAGTCCGGTTAGTCCAATCGGGACACGCTCGCAGGGAGAGAGCAGTGTTAGCCAGTCATCCTGCCGAAAAGTTCTCGGCGTCGTGGTCGGCCGCGCTGATCGGCGCTTCGATTTCTCTGTCGCTGCTGACCTTAAGCCCAGCCTATGCCGGCACGGCGGTCGACTTGAGTTGTGTCGGCGTCCCCAGCAGCTTCAATTGCGCGGCGCAATGGGGAACGGGGGGCGATCCTTATCTCAGAATTGTGCCGGAAGCTCTCGGCGAGCCAGAAAGGGCGCAAATTGCGGCGCGCGATCGCAAGTGGCTGGCCCGCTGCCATCCCGTCGTCGAGCACGACCGTTACGGCGTTTCCCGCTATCGCTATTCCGCGCCGGGCTGCGAATTCGGTATCGGCGCCGATTGACGGTCTACGCGGCGACCCGTGCGTGGCCGCGCCCTTGCCAGATCAACGAATTGAATTCGCTGATTTCGCGGTGCCCTGCGTACGCCGGACAGAGGCCGTGGTCGGCACCTGGCCGGGCAGATATTTGGCGACGATGACAGGATCGAGTTCTTTGACGGCGTCGTCGGGCAATCGGTACCAAATATCGTTGCGTCCAAGAAACTCAAACGCAAGATAGCCGCGCACCGTCAGAGTCTGGCCGTCGGGGCTCAGCGTCATCATGGCGCTGTAGATATTGCCGTCGCGCGGATCGAGGATGTTGCCGTTCTGATACTTCAATCCGTCCCGCTTCATGTCCCGAATGATTGGCAACCCGAGCATGGGGGCGCCTTTGCGATCGTCCCTGCACTTCAAGCATACCGTCGGCGGCGGCTCGCCGTTTGGCGGCGGATACAGTCTGGCGGCGACACCTTCGTACGTGCCACCGTTCTCGACGAACAGAAACCAGATGACCGTCTTCCCGGTCTCGGTGTCGATCTTCTGCCACAGGCCGGCCACCGAAGGCTCCGCTGCGGCGAGCGGCTGACCGGCGGCCAGTAGTGCTGCCAAGCCCGCCATCAAGAGCGTTGTCAATCGCACGGCCAAACGGATCCTCCATTCCTTCGCGTCGGCGAGAATCAAACAGCCATCATTGATGGCGCAGAACCAATCCTTCCACAATGCGGTGATTTAACGACGGCGCCGTGCCCGCGATTAGAACTCTGGGGAACCCGAAAATGTGCCAGTATGGATTTGAAGCGAGCCGCTATCGAACCAGCGGCCATGGCGATCGGTCGATGATGAAACCGCCGAACGCCTTGTACATTATCTTATTTTCTCGCTTGCAACAGCGGTGGCGTGTTTCAATGATTGGGCCGGACGCTCCGGGATCAATTCGGGTGGTTGGGATTTAACTTCATGCCGCGCCCCCTCGCGATGTCACGCTCCAGCTTGGCGCTCGACAACCTGCGGGCGGTCGTCATCCTCATCGTGCTCGCGTTCCATTCGGTGCTGGCCTACGTGCGCTGGATTCCGTCGCGCTCGTCCGGCTTCGACGAACCACCATACGGTTGGCGCGCGTTTCCGATCTTGGACAGCCACCGCTGGTTTGGCTTCGATCTGTTCTGTGCCTGGCAAGACGTTTACCTGATGTCGCTTATGTTTTTGCTCTCCGGCCTGTTCGTGTGGCCGAGCCTCGTGCGCAAGAAAAATTGGGGGTTCGTCCGCGATCGCCTGCTCCGACTAGGCGTTCCCTTTGTCTTCGGCGTTGTTGTTCTGGTTCCCATCGCGGAATATCCGGCGTACCGCGTCACCGTCGCCAATCCGAGCGTCGCCGGCTATGTGCGGGATTATCTGGCGCTGCCATTCTGGCCCAACGGGCAGCTCTGGTTCCTGTGGCAGCTCTTGGCGCTGAATTTCGTCGTCGTCGGCTTGAATTGGCTCGCGCCGAATGCGATCCAGGCTCTCGGCCGCTGGTCGGTTACGCTGGGACAGCGGCCGCTTTTCTACTTGGCCGCCCTCATCGCAGCTTCGGCATTGGCCTACGTGCCACTGGCGCTCGCCTTTACTCCGTGGGCCTGGTCCGATTCCGGACCGCTGGCGATCCAGTTCTCGCGCCCGCTTCTCTACACGGTCTACTTCTTTGCCGGTGTGGGGATCGGTGCCGGCGGCATCGACAACGGCCTCGTAGCGGCCGACGGCGGATTGGCGCAACGCTGGTGGCTATGGCTAGCGGCGGCGCTCGCTGCGCTCTTTCTCTGGATGGGCCTGACCTCACTGACGCTCGATAGTCCGGCGCCGATCGCGATTGAGATCGCGTCCGATCTGGGCTTCGTGCTGGCCTGTGCGACCGGCTGCTCCTTCCTCCTTGCTGCGGCTCTACGCTTCGGCCTTCGGCGTTCGCGGGCGCGGACATACCTCTCGGCCAATGCCTACAGTCTTTATCTTGTGCATTACGTTTTCGTCGTCTGGCTCCAATACGCGCTGCTCGATTTTTCTTTGTTCGCCTTGATCAAAGGCCCAATCGTTTTTAGCGTGACCCTGGCGATAAGCTGGATCGTCATCTGGGCATTTCAGCGTGTTCCGCTGGCCGCCCGGCTCATCGGCGCGGCGCCGCGTACGTTTGCAACGCCGGCGCGGCCGTCTGCCTCAGACCTTTACGCCGGCTTCGACAATTCATTGCGCAGCAGCGCCGATCCGCCGTAATCGAGAGGTCGATACGATTGCGCACACACGGAGGTCGGCGTCAGCGCAATGCCAACCGCACGGCCTTGTCTATTGCGGCAAGGCCCGCGCCGAGGTCACGCGCGATATGCGCATGCAAGACCCGCCGGCTGCGCTCCGCCAGCACCCGGAAGTCGCCGCGCGCCTGCGCGTTTTCAATGGTGCCGAAGCTGGCCGAGTATCCCGGAATCGCGACATCGTCTGCCGGCTGCGCGGTGATCTGAAGAAATACGCCGGAGTTCGGTCCACCTTTGTAAGCCTGCCCGGTCGAATGCAGAAAACGCGGTCCGAATTGCAGGCAGGTCGCAACGCGCTTGCGGTCTCGCACCGTGGTGCGCAGGCTCTGCAACAAGCGTAGCGTTGCTTCGTCGGCGTCCATATAAGCGAGGAGCGCGAAGTAATCGCCGTCGGCAAGGCGGGCCAAGTGCGCTTTGAGCCAGCCTTCCAGCGTCGAATTTGCCCCCATCTGCCGCAGCGCCTGGGCGTTACTCGCATCCGTGTAGAGGGCGATGCCGTTCTCATTCAACACCGGCGGCTCCGACGGGAGTGAGCCCGTCTTTTCGAACGCCTGCGTAATCTCGCGGGTCGCGACCTTGCTCGCCTCGACATCGGGTTGGTCGAAGGGGTTGATGCCAAGGACGGCACCGGCGACGGCGGTAGCGACCTCAAAGCGGAAGAATTCCTGGGCCAGACGCCAGGGCGACGCGAGGTCGATGCGCACGACCGGATGTCCGGCGCTCTCCAAGGCGCCGATTGCGCGGTCTTGCGCTGGTTGAGGATGGGCAGCGTCGCGCAGGTAAACAAACAGGCGATGCGCGTCGTAAACGGAAGGATCACCAAGCGCCTCGCCGGCGATTGGGATGACGCCTTGTGCGTTTTTGCCGGTCGATTCGGCTATGAGTTGTTCCGCCCAGTCGCCGAAGGCAGCGATCGACGGCGAGGCGACGATGGTGAGCTTATCGCGCCCGTGTCGAGCAAGCACGCCGATCGCCAGGCCGAGCGCGACGCCGGGATTTTGCGCCGGCAGCACCTCGGGCTTACAGGCCCGCGCCATGATTTTGGCGGCCTCAAGGAATGAGCGCACGTCGTGGCCGATTACGGCAAGCGGCACCATTCCGAATTTGGAAAGCACCGAATAGCGTCCACCGATGCTGGGAACGCCAGAAAAGACGTGGCGGAAGCCGTTCTCCCTAGCTGTCTTCTGCAGCGCGCTGCCCGGATCGGTAATGGCGACGAAGTGCTTGCTCGCATTGCCGCCGAGGGCAGCGGAGGCTTTGGCAAAAAAGTAATCCATGAGGACGTTTGGTTCGAGCGTCGTGCCTGACTTGCTGGACACGATGAAGAGCGTGCGCGCGACATCGATACGGCTCTCGAAACGTCGTACTTGCTGCGGGTCGGTGGAATCGAGGACGTGCAATTTGGGATATTCAGGTGCCGACCCCAGGCTCTTTCCCAGCACCTCAGGGCCGAGGCTCGATCCGCCCATGCCCAGCAGCAGGACGTCGGTGAAGTTTCCCGCGCGCACCTCGCGGGCGAACGCCTGCAGCGGCTCGACCTCGCGCAACTCATCGCCAATGATGTTGAGCCAGCCGAGCCAATTGCTTTCGTCGTGATCTGTCCAGAGCGTGGCATCAGCGCTCCAGAGCCGGCGGGTATTCCCGCTCGAACGCCACGCTTCTTGCGCTTCGGCGACCTCGCGCGCCAGCGGCCGCGGCAGGGCGATTGTCTGTTCGTTGAGTTTACCGCCCACGGCGTGCCTCTGAGCCTGCATCCGACGAGTTTATGCGGCCAGAGCTTCATCGCCGCAACCGACCTCGAACCATAGGCAGGAGATAACGAATTACGCCTAGCCGGGACCGGGGCTGCGTTCAAATTACCTCGCAGGTTAATGAGCGTAATAAATGCTTGAATGACGCCGCGCGGATGTTATGGGAACGCAGCAAGCTCGCGGCTGCGGACCGGACCGAGGCCGCGATTTTCATGACCATCTTGTGACAGCCTCAACGCGGATCGGGTCGGGACATGCGGCTGAACGTGCCAATTTCAGTCGGTGGGTGGGGCCGTTTCTTTACCCGCTGGGACGTGCTCGCGGTCGTCTTGATCCTCGGGCTCCTGGTGTTCCTGGCCGAGGCGAGCCACAACCTGCTGCAACCATTGTCGGACCTTAAGCTCCAGCCGGTTTCGCTCGATCCCGCCAATCTGCCCGAATATGCCGCGCGTACTACGTTCCGCATGCTGATCGCCATGGTGCTGTCGCTTGTCTTCACTTTTACTTATGCGACGCTTGCGGCGAAGAACAAGTATGCCGAACGATTGTTGGTGCCTCTCCTCGACATTCTGCAGTCGGTACCGATCCTCGGCTTCATTTCGATCACCATCGTTTTCTTCATGGCGCTGGCGCCGGGCCGCGTCCTCGGCGCGGAATTCGCCGCCGTGTTTGCGATTTTTACCAGCCAAGCCTGGAACATGGCGTTCAGCTTCTATCAATCGCTGCGCACGGTGCCGACCGAGCTCGTGGAAGCCTCGCGCAATTTCCGGCTAAGCCCTTGGATGCGCTTTTGGCGGCTCGACGTGCCATTCGCGATGCCGCAACTCATCTGGAACATGATGATGTCGATGTCGGGGAGCTGGTTCTTCGTCGTCGCCGCCGAAGCAATCAGCGTCGGCAATACGACGATCACGCTGCCCGGCGTGGGGTCTTATATCGCGCTCGCCATCGAGCAACGGGATCTTGCGGCGGTTGGCTATGCGATCATCACCATGCTCATCGTGATCCTGCTCTATGATCAGGTGTTGTTCCGGCCTTTGGTGGCGTGGGCGGACCGCTTCCGCTTTGAGCAGGAACCAGGCGCGGAGCTGCCGCGTTCGTGGGTGCTTGACGTCCTACGCCGCTCCCGGCTCGTGGACCGGATCACGCAGCCGTTCGCTTCGCTGTGGCGGCGCTTGTTGCTGGCGCGTTGGTCCAAGGACACTAATCCGGCGAAGCAAGAGCCACAGAAGCAGCACGGCTGGATCACGTTTCAGTGGGCCGTGGTCGTTGCGGCCTTCGCTGCCGTCGCGCTATGGCAGGTCGCGCTATTCGTCACCAAAGACATTACGCTCGCCGATCTGGGCACAACGTTGCTCCTTGGCTTGGCGACTTTGAGCCGCATTGTCGTGCTCATCGCCATTGCCAGCGTGATCTGGGTGCCGGTGGGCGTTTGGGTCGGGACGCGTCCGCACGTCGCCAATATGGTGCAGCCGGTGGCCCAGTTCCTCGCCGCCTTTCCGGCCAATCTGCTGTTCCCGATAGCGGTTTCGGCGATCGTCGCGCTCAAGCTCGATCCCAATATTTGGCTGAGCCCACTGATGATCCTCGGCACGCAATGGTACATCCTGTTCAATGTCGTTGCCGGGGCGTCGGCGATCCCAGCCGAGCTACGCGCCGCCGGCGTGAATTTTCGCGTCCGCGGCTGGCTGTGGTGGCGGCGGATCGCACTTCCTGCCGTGTTTCCGTATTATGTGACCGGCGCCATTACAGCGTCGGGCGGCTCGTGGAATGCGAGCATCGTTGCCGAGGTCGCGACCTGGGGCCACGAGCACCTCGAAGCGAAAGGGCTCGGCGCCTATATCGCCCATCAGACCGAGGCGGGCGATTTCCATCGCATCGTGCTCGGCATAGCCGTGATGAGCTTTTTTGTCGTTCTTCTGAATCGTACGTTCTGGCGTCCACTGTATTTTTACGCGGAACGCAAGTTCCGGCTGGGGTGAGGACCTCACATGAGCACCGATCTTCTTAGCATTCATGCGCTCCGTCAGACCTTCCCGCGCGCCGATGGCGGCGAGCTCCTGGTGCTCGACGGCATCGAGCTGGACCTGGCGCAGGGACAGATCGTCGGGCTCCTCGGCCGCACCGGATCCGGGAAGTCGACGTTGCTGCGCTCGATCGCCGGCTTGATGCCGCCATCGGCCGGGACGATCACCTATCTCGGTCAACCGGTGCTGGCGCCGGCGCCCGGTATCGCCATGGTATTCCAGGGTTTCGCTCTTTTTCCTTGGCTGACCGTCTTGGAAAACGTCCAGCTCGGACTCGAAGCGCTCGGGCTTCCCGAGCCGGAGATCAGAAAACGCGCGCTTGCGGCGATCGATCTCATCGGGCTGGACGGTTACGAGTCCGCCTATCCGCGCGAATTGTCGGGCGGCATGCGCCAGCGCGTCGGCTTTGCCCGCGCGCTTGTCGTCCATCCCAACATTCTCTTAATGGATGAGCCGTTCTCGGCGCTCGACGTGCTCACCGCGGAAACCTTGCGCACGGATTTCCTCGAGCTCTGGGGCGACGGCAAGTTGCCGATCAAGGGCGTCATATTGGTCACCCACAACATCGAGGAAGCGGTGCTGATGTGCGACCGCATCCTTTTGTTCGCGTCGAATCCTGGACGGATCATTCGCGAGATCGCCGTCGACCTCAAACAGCCGCGCAACCGCCTCGATCCCCTGTTCCACGATCTGGTCGAGAAGATCTATGCAGCGATGACGGCACGCACGCAGCCGCCGCCGCCAATTGGGACGGCACCCGGCGCCGCGGCGATAAGCGTCGACACGATCCTGCCGCGGGTCTCAGCCAATCTCTTGTCCGGCCTTCTGGAAGCGCTCGCCGCCGAGCCTTTTCGCGGGAAGGCCGACCTTCCGGTCATTGCCGACGAACTGCACATGGAAGGAGACGACCTCTTCCCCGTTTCAGACGCACTCCAGATGCTCCGTCTGGTCGAGATCGAGGGCGGCGACATCAAGCTCACCGACACCGGCAAGCAATTCGTTGAAGCGGATACCGATAATCGCAAGAAAATCTTTCAGCACCAGCTTCTCGCCTACGTGCCACTCGCCGCACACATCCGGCGCGTGCTGCAGGAGCGCGCCAACCACGTGGCGCCGAAAAGCCGCTTCTTCGACGAACTGGAAGACCACATGAGCACAGAGGACGCGGAGCAGACGTTGCGCTCGGTCATCGCCTGGGGCCGCTACGCTGAGGCGTTCGCCTACGACGACGATTCGCGGACTTTCAGCCTGGAAAACCCGACGTAAACTGCGGCAGCGAGCGGAAGGGCTTCCTCGTTTAGGAACTGACGCGAACAATCTCCTCCTCGACATCGCGCAGCCGGTCTTTGCCGAAGAAGATTTCGTTGCCGACGAAGAAAGTCGGGCTGCCGAATGTGCCGCGCGCAACCAATTCCTGCGTATTGCGCAATAGTCGGTCCTTGACATCGGGCTCTTGGGTACGGGCGAGCAGCTTGGCGGCGTCAAAGCCGGAGGCTTCCAGCGCCGCGCGCACTACCTCGGGATCATCCATGTCTTTCGGCTCGGCCCACATATAGCGAAACATCTCGTCGACGTAGCGCGTTAACTCGCCTTCGAGTTGCGCCGCAATGGCGGCGCGCATGATCAACAGCGTGTTGACCGGGAAGAATGGATTCCACGCGAATTGGATGATGCGGTAGCGCCGGACGAAGCGCGTTAGCTCGAGTTGTTCGTATTCAAGCCGGTTCTGGATGCCCGCCATTTTCTCGGCCGGCGAGCGGTTGTTGGTAAGCTTGAACACGCCGCCCAGCAGGATCGGCACGTATTGGAATTGAGCGCCGGTGCGCCGCTCGACCTCGGGAATGACCAGATGCGCCAGATAGGCGTTGGGGCTGCCGAAATCGAAGTGAAATTCCACCGCCGTCATCTCACCAGACCTCCCGATACGGCCGCATGTCGAGCTCGAAGGTCCAGGCGTCGCGCGGCTGCCGATAGAGCTGCCAGTAAGCCTCGGCGACCGAGGTGGGATGCATGAGCTGATCCGGGTCAAGTTTGTCCAAGGCTTCGGCGCCGGATTGCTGTCTGATGCGCTCGCGCACGAAAGCGGTATCGACGCCAGCATCGATGATCAGATGGGCGACATGGATGTTCTTGGGGCCGAGCTCCCGCGCCATGCTCTGGGCGACCGCGCGCAGCCCGGACTTGGCGCCGGCGAACGCCGCATAGCCGACGCCGCCGCGGACGCTCGCGGTGGCGCCGGTGAAGAAAATGCAGCCTTTGCCGCGCGGCAGCATGAGCCGGGCAGCTTCGCGGCCGGTCAGAAAGCCGGCATAGCAGGCCAATTCCCAGACCTTGCGAAATACCCGCTCGGTCGTGTCCAGCAGCGGGAAATTGACGTTACCGCCGACGTTGAAAATGCAGACTTCGAGCGGGGCGTGCGCATCGGCCGCGCGCAGGAAGCCGGTGATGTCGTCCTCCTTGCGGGCGTCGAGGCCGCGGCCGACGATCTCGCCGCCGGCGGCTTCGATATCCGCGACCAGCGGCGCCAACCTGTCGGCATTGCGCCGGCCGGCGAAGATCGCAAACCCTTCGGCCGCAAATTTCTTCGCAATGGCGGCGCCGATGAAATCGCCAGCACCGATCACCGCCGCCGTGGCATATCGCGTCGCCAATTCCCTACTCCTGTTCGCGCTACGGACATCTCGTCGCGCTGAGCGACAGCGTCGACAGGCCAGTATGCGCCCCCCCCCCCCGCGATCCGCGAAATAAGGCGATAACGAAGACGCCCGCGAGCGTACAGCCAGCCAACTTGCCAACGGTTCGGCTTGCCTCCACGATGGTCGCATCGAAAATTCCCAGCGCCGACGGCTATAATGTCATGAGCGTGGAAACCGGGGCTCAGTAAGAAATCGTGCCGGGCGAAGAAACCCAGATTGTAGCAGAAGCGGCGGCGCAGATTCTTGCTGACCTCGCCGATCCGCAAGCGATAAACGCAGCAAAGAATGGCGCCTGGAAGGAGCCGCTCTGGCAAGCGCTCAATAACGCCGGGCTGCCACTCGCCTGGGTTCCGGAGCGATTGGGTGGCTCGGGCGCCAGCTTGGCGGAAGGCTTTGCCATTCTCGGCGTTGCCGGGCGCTTCGCCTTGGCAGTGCCGTTGGCGGAAACGCTGGCCGCCGGCTGGCTCTTGGCGCGAGGAGAGCTTCAGGCGCCAGCGGCACCGATGACTGTCGCGCCGACCCGTCCGCATGACCGCATAACAGTCGATGCCGACGGCAGGCTCTCCGGCCGCGCCATCGGCGTGCCTTTCGCAGCAGACTGCGAGCATATCGCAGTCCTCGCCATTGGTGCTGAGCGGCCCCTGATCGCGTTGGTCGAGACCAAAAACTGCCGGCTGAGCGAACGCCGCAATCTGGCGGGCGACGCTGCGAATGTCGTCAGCTTCGAGAGCGTCAAGCCGCTTGCCATCGCTCTGGCGCCGGATGGCTTCGATCAGACATCTTTGCTGCTGATGGGCTTGGCCATCAGGAGCGTCGAGACCGCCGGCGCGCTGGAAACAATCTTGTCACTCAGCATCGCCTACGCCAATGAGCGCGTCGCCTTCGAACGGCCGATCGGCAAGTTCCAGGCGGTGCAGCAGAACCTGGCTCGGCTCGCCGGCGAGGTCGCCGCCGCGCTCGCCGTTGCTGGCTCGGCTGCCGATACCATCGCACAAGCCACCACGTTCGACGAAGCTGTTTTCCTGGAGGCCGCGTCGGCCAAAATCCGCACCGCCGAAGCTGCCGCGGAAGGCGCAGCAATCGCGCATCAGGTCTTTGGCGCTATCGGCTTCACGCAGGAGCATATTCTCCATCGCTTCACGCTGCGTATGCTGTCGTGGCGCGACGACTTCGGCAATGAGAGCTACTGGGCGGCGGAGCTCGGCAGGCGTGTCGCCCGTCGCGGCGCCGACGAATTCTGGCCCTTGGTGGCTTCGCGATGACGGCAGAGCTGCATTTCGATCCGATCCGCCTGCCCCCTCAATGCGAGTCTTTGCGCGCGGAGGTGCGCGCCTTCCTGGCGGAAGAAATCGCCGCCGGCACGTTCGACCCGCACCAGCCCGGCCATACCGACGCCTACAACCGCGCCTTCAGCCGCCGCGTCGGCGCCAAAGGCTGGATCGGCATGACCTGGCCGAAGCGCTACGGCGGACATGAACGCAGCCAGCTGGAGCGCTACGTCGTGACCGAAGAGTTTCGCGTCGCCAACGCGCCGGCGCACCTTCACTTCGTCGCCGACCGCCAGAGCGGTCCGATCCTCCTCAAATATGCACCCGAGCACATCAAACGAGACATTCTCCCGCGTATCTGCCGCGGCGAGCTGTGCTTCGTTATCGGCATGAGCGAGCCAGGCTCGGGCTCCGACTTGTTCGCCGCCAAGACCAAGGCGACGAAAGCCGAGGGCGGCTTTCGCATCACCGGCAGCAAAATTTGGACCACCAGCGCCCAGGTGGCGGACTATATGCTCGGCCTGTTCCGCACGTCGCCCTCGACCAAAGAGAACCGCCGGCACGGCCTGACGCAGTTTCTGATCGATATGAAGACGCCGGGCATGAAAGTGAACCCGATCCATCAGATGACCGGGAAGCCCGGTTTCAACGAAGTCGTGTTCGACGAGGCTTTCGTGCCCGACGATCACGTGATGGGCGAAATCGATGGCGCTTGGAAACAGGCGACCAGCGAGCTTGCTTATGAGCGCAGTGGGCCGGAGCGCTTTCTCGATACGTTTCATACCTTGCTTGAGCTGATCCGCGCGCTCGGCCCGGAGCCCGACTTGCGCGGCGCCGAAGGGCTGGGGCGACTGGTCGCGCAACTGCACACGTTGCGGCGAATGTCGGTTTCGGTCGCCGGCATGTTGCAGGCCGGCAAGGAGCCCGTGGTAGAAGGCTCGATCGTCAAGGACCTCGGCACGGTCTGGGAGCAGAAACTGCCGGGCCGGGTGCGCGATCTCGCGGCGTTTCTCGAGCCCGAAATCATGAACCGCGCCACGCTGGAGGATCAAATCGCCTACTCGACCACGATCGCGCCCAAGCTCACCATCCAGGGCGGCACCACCGAAATCTTGCGCGGCATCATCGCGCGCGGATTGGGCCTGCGCTGAGGATCGACAGGCCGTGCCGGACATCGGAAAATTGCTGTGGCCCCGATCGTTAGCGGTGGTTGGTGCCTCGTCCGATCTGCACAGCCTGCGCGGCCGCATTCTCGAGATTATCTGCAGCCATCCGTTTGCCGGCCGGGTCTATCCGGTCAGCCGAAGCGCGACGGAAGTGCAGGGCTTGAAAGCCTACGCGTCGGTCGACGCGCTGCCGGAGGTCGTCGATCTCGCGATCCTCATCGTTCCCGCGGTCTACGTGCCGGCAGAGCTTGAGCGCTGCGGCCGCGCCGGCGTCGGCGCGGCAGTTATTCTCAGCTCTGGCTTTGCCGAAGAGGGCGAAGCCGGCACACGGATGCAGCGCGAGATCGTCGCCATCGCGCGGCGCTATGATATGGCGGTCAGCGGGCCGAACTCGGAGGGCTTTTCCAATATCGCCGCGGCGCTCTGCGCCAACTTCAGCCCGGCTTCGGACAGGAGTGCAGGTCCGCTGGTGCCGGCGCAGGCGCTCGGCAGCGGCCAACTGGCGGTGATCTCGCAGAGCGGAGGCCTTGGCTTCGCATTCTTCGACCGCGCGCGTCCGCGCAATCTCACATTCCGCTATATCGTCACCACCGGCAATGAAGCCGTGCTCGAGATTTCCGACTTCGTCGATTACATGCTCGATGAAGGCAAGACCGACGTTTTTCTGCTGCTGACCGAAGCGGTGAAGACGCCGGAGAAATTCAAGCGCGTGGCAGAAAAGGCGCTTAAGGCCGGCAAGCTGCTGATCGTCGGCAAGATCGGCCAGACCGAACCGGGCCGCCGCGCCGTCGCGTCGCATACCGCCGTCCTTGCCGGGTCGCAGGCCGCCTACCGCGCCGTCTTCGAGCGTTATGGATTGATCGAAGGACGCGACTTCGACGAGATGCTCGACCTCGCCGTCGGCTTTCTTGCTTGCGGCGACCGCATGCTGGCAGGACCGCGCGTCGGCATCTGCACGGCGTCCGGCGGCGCCGGCATTTGGATGGCCGATGCCTGCGTCGCCGCCGGACTTGACGTTCCGGTGCTTGATGACGCGACGCGTACTGCGCTCGACGTCTACGTACCTTCTTACGGCTCCACGCAGAACCCGGTCAATTCCACCGCTCAGGGCGTGCAGAAACTCGGCTACGCGGAATTCGCGCGCCTAGTGGCGTGCTCGCCATCGATCGACGGCGTCATCGTGGTGATCACCGCGCGCCGCTCGGCCTTCCTCGAAGCCGATCTGCCGAAACTCAAGGAGCTTAAACGCGAGTCGCCCAAGCCGGTCTTCATGTGGACCTACACGCTGCCGTCGGAACGCACGGTCGAGATCCTCAATGAAGCCGGCTATCCGCTGTTCACCGTCGCGCATGGCTGCGCGCGCACCATGCGCAAGATGATCGATTACCACGCGCTGCGTGCGCGCGTTCTGGGCGGGGCCAACATTACGGCGGCGCGAGCGCCGGAGCGCGCGAAAGTCGGCGCCATGCTTGCGGGCTCACCCTCTATCTTATGCGAGTATCGGGCGCGGCCGCTGTTGTCTGCCTATGGCATTGGTTTTGAAAATGCCGGTAGGCTCGCGCATACACGCGAGGAGGCCGTCATCGCCGCGCAGGCGGCCGGACTGGCAGTCGCGCTCAAGGTGCAGTCTGCCGAAATCCCGCACAAGACCGAAGCCGGCGCCGTCGCCTTGCATCTCGCTGGGGCCGATGTGGTTGGCGCCGCTTACGACGGCGTGCTTGCCGCCGCCAAACGCTATGCACCGGCCGCTCACATTGACGGCGTGCTGGTGCAGCCGATGGCGCCACCCGGCCGCGAGGTTATTCTCGGCGTCCACCGCGACCCGACGTGGGGACTGTTGCTGATGGTCGGTCTCGGCGGCGTTCTGGTTGAGGCGCTTGGCGACGTGGCGCTTGCCCCGGTGCCGCTTGACGAAGCCACCGCCCGCGCCCTCATCGCCCGCCTCAAAGCTGCGCCGGTATTCGGGACCTATCGCGGCTCGCCGCCCGCGGATACGGAGGCACTCGCCAAGCTCATGGTACGCCTATCGCAGTTTGCGGCCGATCATGCCGACGATATTGCCTCGATCGATCTCAATCCGGTGATCGTGCATGGGCAGGGCGATGGCGTGTCGGTGGTGGACGCCTTGATCGTCAAGCGCGATGTCGAGTTCTCGGAACGTCGCGGCGTGGCCGACTAAGCGGCACTTGAGGGAAAAGCGTCATGGGTCCGTTCAACGACATCGGCGTGGAAAAAAGCGGTTACGTCGCACTGGTCGAGATCAGACGTCCGCCGAACAATTTTTTCGATGTCGCGCTGATCAAGGAGATTGCCGACGCCTTCGAAGCGCTTGACGTCGACCCCGAGTGCCGCGCGTTGGTGCTGGCCGCGCAGGGAAAATCATTTTGTGCCGGAGCGAATTTCGGCAATGACGACCGCGAGGGCGCTGAACTTCTGAGCGGGCCGCGGCCGGGCGCTGCCCATCTCTATATCGAAGGTAACCGTTTGTTCCGGACCAAAAAGCCGATCGTTGCCGCGGTTCACGGCGCCGCCGTCGGTGGCGGGCTCGGCCTAGCGATGGTCGCGGATTTCCGCGTCACTTGTCCCGAGGCGCGCTTCTGCGCCAACTTCACCCAACTCGGCTTCCACCCCGGCTTTGGACTGACCGCCACCTTGCCCGCCGTCATCGGCCCGACCAAGGCGGCGCTGATGTTCTATACTAGTCGTCGCGTGCCGGGCGACGAGGCTCACGCCGTGGGTCTCGCCGATCTGTTGGTGCCGCTGGATCAGGTGCGCAGCGCGGCACTGTCGCTCGCCGCCGAAATCGCGGAGAACTCGCCGCTTGGTCTGATTGCCACCCGCGCCACGCTCCGCGGCAATCTAGCCGATCGCGTGCGCGCGGCCACCGAACATGAACTTGCCGAGCAAACCCGGCTGCGCAAGACCGATGATTTTAAGGAAGGCGTGAAGGCGATGGCGGAGCGGCGGACGCCGATTTTCACCGGCCGTTGACGTTGCCTGGTGTGCTCGCAGCAAACAATCATCACGGAGAGGAAAAGCCACTATGGCGGTCAAAATTGAGAAAGACGGATCCGTTTGGACGGTGATTCACAACCGGCCCGAAGCCCGCAACGCCATGGATCCGGCGAGCGCCGATGCTCTGACCGCGGCCTTTCTTGAATTCGACGCCGACGAGGATGCCGCCGTTGCCGTGTTCTACGGCGCGGGTGGCGCGTTTTGCGCCGGCTGGGACCTCAAATATGTCAGCACGCTTGATGCCGCACATCCGCTCGGCGAGCTCGATATTCCGCCGGCAGGGCCTCGCGGCAATGGCGGTGAAATTCCACGCGGACCGCTGGGTCCGTCGCGGCTCGAATTGGACAAACCAGTCATCGCGGCGATCGAAGGCCCCGCCGTCGCCGGCGGCATGGAACTCGGGTTGTGGTGCGATTTCCGCGTCATGGCCAAAGAAGTCCTACTTCGGCGTCTATTGTCGCCGCTGGGGCGTGCCACTCATCGATGGCGGCACGGTGCGACTACCGCGGATCGTCGGTCAGGGTCGCGCACTGGAAATCATTCTCACCGGGCGCAAGGTCCCGGCGGAAGAGTGCCTGAGCATCGGCTTGTGCGAATACCTCACCCCGAAAGGAGGCGCCCGCCAGAAGGCGGAGGAGCTGGCGCGGGAGATTGCGCGGTTCCCGCAGGTCTGCGTGCGTGCCGACCGACGCTCCGCCATCAAGAGTCACGGCCTAGGCGTGCGCGAGGCGCTGATCCAGGAATGGTACAACGGGCGTGAAGCGCTGATCGCCGACGGCGTCGCCGGCGCAACCCGCTTCAAGGACGGCCTTGGCCGACATGGCGACTTTGCGAAGATTAGATAAACAAAACCACAAGAATGGTTCGCATAACCAAACGGCGACCCCGCCTGAGTGGACCTCCTTCGCTCGTATCGTGGAATACAGCGGCGCCTTAATCCACGCGCGCGTAAGAAGTGCCGCAGCATGGATAATCGTCCGCTAATGGCTGGCGACAAATTTCCTTAATGCACCGGCGGTAACACAAAGAAGCCATTCACATTTACTTGGTGGAGAGACCTTTAAGTCATACTCATTAGTACGATTTCAGGCCCTCGCGTTGCCGGCGGTGTTTTGTAATGAGTTTGGCGTTCCGAACTAGCAAAGGCGGACACGAAGCGCTGCCGCCGGAAATTTACATTCAGCTGGTCGATTCGCTGTTCAAGGAGGGCCGCACCCTCCTGATCGGATTAATCTTTGTCATCGGCTCGGTTTTCGTCACTTATTGGAAAACCGGAGATATCCTCATCTTGTACTGCGCTTTGGCGATGATCGTAGTCGCCGCCGCCCGCGGCATCATGATGCGGGCATACTTGCGAATACGCGCGACTGTCACGACCGCGGAGATCGCCAGACGGTGGGAGCACCGTTACGTCGCGGGAGCTTCCGCGTTGTTCACACTACTCGGAATCTGGTGCTACATTGCCTTCACGCACACCTCCGATTCCTACGCGGTTCTCGTCAGTTTCTCGATGACGATTGCCTATGCAACGGGCATCTTCGGGCGAAACTTTGGCAACGGCCGCTTTGTCGTCGTGCAAATCTTGTGCACGTCGACACCGATGATGGCCGCGCTCGTCTTTTACGGAAATCCGTTTCATTGGTTTTTTGCCGCCCTTCTCCTCCCGTCGTTTCTCGGAATTAAATTCATAGCCGATAGACTGCGCCGCACGTTGCTCGACGCTGTGATCACCTCGCATGACATGTCTCTGCTCGCCGAGCGGTTCGACTCGGCACTCAACAACATGCCGCATGGTCTGTTGATGTTCGATGCCAAGCGCCGTATCGTTGTGGCAAATCAAAAGCTCAGCGCGCAGCTTGGATTGTCGTCAGATGTCGAGCTGAAGGGCTCGACTGTGCGCAACTTGGTCGACAACATCGTCAAGGCCGGCCTACTTTCCGATGTCAACGCGCAAAGCCTGCGCGAGCGCCTGGACGCACGTCTCGCGGGTAGCGACGAGGCCGCTTTTGATGTCGACATGCAAAACCTACGGACGCTCGAGTTCACCGTGCAGCCGATGGAAAATGGCGGCATGGTCATTCTTGTCGAGGACGTTACCGAGCGGAAGAGCGCCGAAGCCAGGATCAACCAACTGGCACGATTTGACGCCCTGACCGGCTTGCCCAACCGCACCGTTCTGCGTGACCGCATGGAACGCGCGCTTGGCCAATGGCGGCCCGATAACATGTGCGCCATTCACTTCATTGATTTAGACCAATTCAAACAGGTCAATGACACCTTGGGGCATACAAGAGGCGACATGCTGTTGGAAGCAGTCGCCGAGCGGTTGCGCACCAATATTCGGGATGCCGATGTCATTTCGCGCTTTGGCGGTGACGAATTCGTTATTTTGCAGACGCCGATCCGGTCGCTCGAGCAAGGCGAGGCCCTTGCCACGCGGGTTTTGAACGCGGTCGGCGGCACCTATGATCTCGACGGACACAAAGTCGTCGTAACCGCCAGCATCGGAATTGCAGTCGCTAAAACCCGGATTGATCCGGAGCAGTTTCTGCGCAACGCCGACATCGCTCTCTATCAGGCGAAAGCCGACGGCCGGGGCACCTGGCGCTGGTTCGAGGCAAAAATGGAAGCCAGCGCTCAGGCGCGCAGAGCGCTCGAATTCGATTTGCGCAGTGCAACCGAGAACGAGGATTTCGAGCTCTACTATCAGCCGCTCTTCAATCTGAAAACCAGACGCATTGAGGCCTGCGAGGCGCTGCTGCGGTGGCCCCACCGTGAACGCGGTATGATCTCGCCGGCGGAGTTCATCCCGGTCGCCGAAGAAATGGGTCTTATCGTCGAGATCGGCAATCAAGCGCTCTACAAGGCCTGCTTGGAGTGTCGACGATGGCCCGGCGACATTGCCGTCGCGGTGAACCTGTCTTCAATTCAATTCGATCGTTCGAATGTTCCCGCGCTGGTGCGCGAGACGCTCGCCGCCACCAACCTTCCGGCGAGCCGGCTCCAGATCGAGATAACCGAATCGACTTTGCTCCAGAACACGAAAAGGACGCTCGCCGATCTGCGCAAACTTGCCGAGTTCGGGGTGAACATTTCCTTAGACGATTTCGGCACCGCGTATTCGAGCCTCAGCTATTTGCATAGTTTTCCGTTTCACAAGGTGAAGATCGACCAGTCGTTCCTCCGCGGCCTTGGCGACGACGAGCGCAGGGTAACTTTGCTGCGCGGCATGACGCGCTTGAGCGCGCAACTGGGACTGCGCGTGGTGGTCGAAGGCGTCGAAACCCAAGAGCAGCTCGAACTGCTTGCTGCCGAAGAGAGCATCGACGAGGTTCAAGGATATCTTCTTTGTAGGCCCATGCCGGCGGCGGATTTGCGAAAATTACTTTATGCGTCCTATGTCGCCCCTCCTCAGCTTTCGTCGCGGCCGGCATTGCTGCGGACTGATGCGGCTTAAGGGTTGAAATATACTATTTAAAGTTGTGTTTTCGCGGGCGGACGGCGAAGTTAACCCTATCATCCCGGGAAAATTGTAATTCCGTTGGCAAACTGTTAACCTATTCCAGTTGCCGCGGAAGCAGGCTTTGCCCGGGATGTGGATGGGGTGATCATGTTTGCCTTGTTCGACTTCTGATCCTTTGAAGGGCACAAGTTCTCAGGGCCTTAAGCATTCGCTTGCGCTGGAAAATCAATGCGTCAACCATTAGCGATTGTGGGTATCGGCTGTCGTTTCCCCGGCGGTGCAGTTGATCCGGATTCGCTCTGGCGTCTACTGATCAGCGGAACAGATGCGATCAGCGAAGTGCCCGCGGATCGTTTCGATCTGCGCCGGTTCTATCATCCGGATGCTTCCGAGCCCGGCAAGACCAATGTCCGACACGGCGGGTTCCTAAAACAGTCGCCCTATGAGTTTGATGCGCCGTTTTTTGGTCTGTCGAGCCGCGAGGCTTCCGTCGTCGATCCGCAGCAGCGTCTCCTGCTTGAGGCCACGTGGGAGGCATTCGAGGACGCCGGGCAAGACTGCGCTGTACTGCGCGGGCGTCCGGTGGGAGTTTTTGTTGGCGGTTTCAACTTAGATAACCTCATCGACCGGATGGGCATTACGAGCCGCGACTACATCTCTCCAAGCACAGCGACGAGCGGGACGATGGTGATGCTGTCGAACCGTCTCTCGCACGCCTTCGACTTTGTGGGTCCCAGTCTGTCGGTCGATACCGCCTGTTCGTCGTCGCTGGTGGCCGCTCATCTGGCTTGCTCCTCGCTGTGGGCAGGTGAGTGCGAGATCGCGATCGCCGCCGGTGTCAACGTGATGCTGGCCCCCGAGCCATTCATCGCCATGACCAAAGGCGGTTTCCTGTCACCCGACGGACGATGCAAGGCTTTCGACGCAGCGGCCGCCGGATACGCCCGTGCCGAGGGCGTCGGTGTCGTCGTGCTCAAGCCCCTGGCAGCCGCGCTGGATACTGGAGATCGGGTCTATGCCTGCGTACTCGCCAGCGGCGTAAACCAGGACGGCCATACGCCTGGCATCTCGATGCCCAACCCGTATTCGCAGCGCAAGCTGATCCGGCAAGTTTTGCGCGACGCCGGGTTGTCCGGTACGCAGATTGCTTATGCCGAAGCGCACGGAACCGGTACGCAGGCCGGCGATCCGGTCGAGGCCAGTTCGCTCGGCGCGGAAATCGGCCACGGCCGCGCGGCCAACGAGGCGCTATGGGTCGGGTCCATTAAGACGAACATCGGGCACACCGAAGCCGCCGCCGGGGTGGCGGGTCTCATAAAGGCGGCGCTCGTCCTACAGCATCGGACGGTACCGCCCAACCTGCACTTCCGGACCGCCAATCCCAATATTGATCTCAGCGCACTTGGCCTGCGGGTACCGATCGAGCCGCAGCCGCTGGACGCCACCCAACCCCTTCATGCCGCCGTGAACTCTTTCGGCTATGGTGGAACCAACGCGCACGCGATTTTGGGCACATCGCCGACGCTGCCGCAGCCTGAGACCCCCGAAGATGAATCGGCCGTCCGGCTCTTCCCGGTTTCGGCCCGTGACGACGAGGCGCTGGCCGCATTCGCCGCGAGCGTTGCTGATGTGGCGGCGGCGGGAACCGCGCGACTGCATGATCTCGCGCATACGCTGGCACGACGCCGAACGCACCATCCGGCGCGCGCCGCTATATGGGCGCGCTCACCCTCGGAGTTGTGCGAGAGACTGCGTGACCTGAGGAGCGCCCATAGAGAGGGATGGGGAAGCATTGGACAGGCCCCTGAACGGCCGCGACGCCTGCTGTTCGTGTATACGGGCATGGGCGCCCAATACGTCGGCATGGGCCGCGAACTCTTCGCTACACAGCCGGCATTCCGCGAGGCTATCGAGCGTTGCGACGCAATTATTGCTCAAACGTCTGGCCGGTCGCTTGTGGAGGTGTTCGCCGGCGGGTCAGATCAACGCCTCGTTGACGCACCGATCAGCGCGCCTCGCGACGCGCAACTTCCCAACCTCGCGATGCAGATCGGATTGACGAAGTTGTGGCGTTCCTTCGGGATCGAAGCTCAGGGCGCAATCGGACACAGCGTGGGCGAAATAGCGGCCGCATGGTCGGTCGGGGTACTGACGCTCGATGAGGCCTTACGTCTCACCTACCACAGAGGCGAGGCGTTCCAGGCTCTTGTGGGCGAAGGTTCAATGATGGCCATCGGGTTGGGGTTGGCGGCAACCAAGGCCCTCTTGAACGGCCGTGGCGACGGACTTTCGGTCAGCGCCGTTCTGGCTCCGGATTCGGTGGTGGTGGCGGGACCACCTGCAGCGTTGACGATGCTCGCTTCCAAACTTGCCGAAGAGGGCGTGTTCCATCGCAGATTGCACGTCGATGTGGCCTACCATCATGCGCAGGTCGATCTGATCGAGAGCGACCTCCGGGCCCGCTTCGGGGCGGTTACGTATCAGGCCCCAAGGCTGCCACTCTATTCCACGCTGTACGGCACCCGCGTGGCGACAGCGTGCCACGACGCCGATTACTGGTGTCGTGGCACCCGTGAGCCAGCCGATTTCGCTTCCGCGATAGCAGCAGCTCTTGCGGATGGCTTCGATGCAACGCTTGAGGTCGGGCCGAACCGCGTGCTCAGCGCAGCCGTCAGAAGCTGCGCTTCTGATTCTGGCAAATCCGTCTGGACGGGGGCATCAGTCGTTCGAAGTGAGTCCGAGGTCCAGCAATTCCGGCGCACGCTCGCCGATATGTACGTCCAAGGCGTGCCGATTGGCTGGGCGTCGCAGCATTCGAACGGCCGATTTACGCGAATTCCGCGATACCCCTGGCAGCGCCAGCGGCTCTGGATCGAAGCACCCGAGACGCGTGCGTCCCGCTCGCTTGCGACCATGGAAGCCCTCCTTCATCAACGTCTCGGCGGGCCGACCGCGGCCTGGCACACGGATCTGTCGTCCACGTTGTTTCCTTATTTGACGGATCACGTCGTGGCGGGGACAGCGCTATTCCCGGCCGCGGGTCATGTCAGCGCATTGCTCGCCGCCTCGCGCGCGCTTGGCCGCGGCAACAGCATTGAGAGCCTGCGTTTCGAACGGCCGCTACCCCTGACACGTCCGACATCCCTGCGTATCGACGTTGACGAAAGCACGGGCGCAGCCATGGTGAGCGCCCGTGGCGCGCCCGATGATCCCTGGCAGCGACACGCGACTGGACGCCTCGGACTGGCCCGCGCGCCGCGTCGCAGCCGCATCGATCTCGATCAATGCCGGCGATCCACGACGCGGCTGGTGACTGCTGACGCGCTATACGCCGCGCTGGCAGAGCGCGGACTGACCTATGGTCCGGCCTTTCGCGCGGTTCGCGAGGTGCGGTTCAACGAGAAGGAGCTCGTAGCGTCACTCAAGCTGCCCGACGGCGTCGCCCATGACGATCAGTTGCACCCGGTGCTATTGGACGCCAGCTTTCAAGCTCTGGCCGTCATCGGCGCGCCGCAGGACGGACGCGGCCCCCTCGTGCCGGTATCTGTGAACGAGGTCCGATTGCACGGTTCCGTCGATGCGACGTCGTGGGTCGTGGCCGACTTAACTTTACGCACGCCGAACAGCTTCACCGCGTCGCTCAACTTCTGCGACGCAAAGGGCAGGATCGTCGCTGAAATCGAAGGCCTGCGCTGTCAACGCCTGCCAACAGCGGATACAGCACCACTGGCGCGAGCAGCTTTCGTCGACCAATGGGAGCGCGCGGCTGCACCGAATCTTAAGCGCGGCTCGGTGCAAGCTTGGCTGCTGGTCGCAGACGAAGAGGACGAGCTAGCTCGGGGGCTCGCCATTGAGCTTAACAACCATGGTCAGGAATGTCGACGGACCGGCGGTGCCGCGCTGGCGACCCCTGGGACCGCAGCCGGAGTGGACGGGATTGTCTGGTTCGCGCCCCCCAACGACGTCGGTGACGCCGGCCTCGCTGTTAGCGTCAAGCTGCTGGAGGCCGTGCAACATATCTTGCGCGAGGCCGGCCCACGGCCTCGTCTTGTGATCGTAACGCGCGGGGCCGAAGGGCGGACGCGTCGGCCGGAGCACGCCGCCCTTTGGGGTCTCGCGCGCGTTGCGGCCACCGAAAACCCGGATCTTAGCGTGACCGTCATGGACTGCGAGGACGACGAGCGCGTACCCTCATGGCTGGCGGCGGAGCTTTTGGGGGATTCCTTCGAGCGCGAAGTGCGGCTTGGCTCAGAGGGGCGCCTCGTACCGCGGCTGCAGCCATGGTCCGTCCCGCAGCCGCAGCCCGAGATAGTCGACATGACAGACGTAGCCGTAACGCTCCGTCAAGCTCGGCCTGGGGTTCAGGACTCTCTCGTTTGGCACGAGGTTGGCCGCAGTGAGCCGGGTCCGGGTGAACTTGAGATACGCTCAGTCGCCGCTGCGCTGAATTTCAAAGATATTCTTAAGACAATGAACCTGCTCTCGGGGGCTTACCTCGAAAACACGTTCTTCGGGGATAACCTCGGCATGGAGACGGCTGGTGTTGTCACCCGTGTCGGCTCTGGCGTGACCGGCTTCGCCCCCGGCGACAAAGTCGTGAGCGTAGGGCCGGCGTTCGCATCGTACCTTGTCGTCAAGGCAAGCCACGTGTGGCACCAACCGGCGCGACTGTTACCCACAGAGACTCCGGTCTTCATGAACTATGTCACGGCCTATCATGGGCTCGTTGAACTCGGTCGTCTCCAGCGCGGAGAATGGGTCTTGATCCATCTTGCCTCCGGCGGGGTGGGCCAGGCGGCGATCTCAATGGCTCGCATGGTCGGGGCTAAAATCATCGCCACCGCCGGCGATACCGAGAAGAGGGCCTACCTAAAAGCGCAGGGAATCGAGCATGTGTTCGATTCGCGAAGCCTCGACTTCGCGGATCGCGTCATGGAGATCACGGACGGAGTCGGCGTCGATGTCATCTTGAACAGCCTGCCGGGCGAGGCGTTGCGCCGAAGTTGGGATACTTTGGCGCCCTACGGCCGGTTTATTGAAATTGGCAAGCGCGACATCGAAGAGAACGCTGCGCTGCCCATGCGCCATTTCGACAAGAACCGCAGCTTCATGGCCATCGACGTGGACCGAATGTTGCGAGAGCGCTTCGCAATGTTCAGGCGCATTATGTCCGACATACTGAGGCTGCTCGCGGACGGCCGCATCGAGCGCATACCAGTTACCGTGTTTCCCGCCTCGCAGGTTCTTGAGGCTTTCCATCTGATGTCTCGCGCCCGCCACATTGGCAAGGTCGTGCTCGACCTCCTTGATCAGCAAGTTCCGGCGCTCCGTTTGCCACCGTCCCGATTTCGCAAGGATCGTGCGTATCTTGTGACCGGAGCATTCGGTGGTTTTGGCATGGCTCTCGTACGCTGGTTGGCCCGCGAGGGTGCGCGACATCTCGTGCTGGTGGGTCGAAGCGGACCGGCCACGGAACAGGGCCGCGGGCTGGTAGCTGAACTTGAAGCACAAGGAATTCGTGTCGACGCACGGGCTCTCGACGTTGCCGATCTTGGGATGGTGGAAAAGCTGCTGACTGAAATCCGGCAGGACGGGTCACCGCTCGGCGGCGTCTTCCACTTGGCAATGGTGCTCGATGATGCGCTGTTGCCGTCGCTCGACGCCCGACGTCTCGCGGCGGTGATGCAGCCTAAAGCCGTTGGAGCATGGAACCTGCATTGTGCCTCCGCGGGCGAGCCGCTGGACCATTTTGTCCTTTTCTCTTCCGTGGCGCAGGTCGTCGGCAACCTTGGTCAAGGTGCGTACTGCGCGGCTAACGCCTTCCTCGACGGATTGGCTCGGCGGCGGCGGGCAGAAGGCTTGCCTGGGTTATCGATCGCGTGGGGCGTGCTGCGTGATGCTGGGGTGGCCGCTCGTGACGACGGTTTGGTGGAGCAACTTGAGAAACTTGGCATTCGCGCCTTCACAACCGCGCGGGCGTTGGAAGCGCTCGGTCAGCTCATGGATAACAGCCCCGCGACGATCACCTTCGCAGATCTGGATTGGCAGCGCTGGGCGAGCCACACCGCGCTGGCCGCAACTCCCCGATTCACTCAGCTCGTAGAGTCTTCGGTAAGTGGCGATCGCGTGGCGGCGTTCCGTCGCGAGCTAGCCGATCACCCGCCTGCCGAGCGACTCGGAGTTTTGCAAGCGCAGCTCGCGGCGGCACTTAGCGCTCTGCTTGGTATCCCTGCTGACCGCATTCCCCTCGACCGTTCGTTCGACAACCTCGGCGTCGATTCCCTGATGGCGGTGGAATTGTCCGCAAGTTTTGAAGAAAAGACAGGCGTGAAGCTGGCGACATCACTGCTGATGGAGAGGCCGACCCTGACGGCGCTCGCTGATCACGTGCTGAACGAGGCACTTGCTACAAATAACTTCGACGAGATGGCACTCGACGACCTAAGCGAGGCCGAGACGGGAGCGCTGTTGGAACAACTGGGGGCGCCCGGCGAGTGAGACACGCGCACCGTGTCACAATGGCCGACTACCGGAGGAAAAGCGCCGACCGCCGCAAGCGGCGCTGATTAGACGGCGCGTAGGACCTGCGCCTTATCTGTTGCCCGCGCGCGGGACGGCCAATATGGCTCCGCGCAAATTTGCGCGTTATATGTTGTCCCTTCGGGGGGCAACAGAGTTCCCCACGTTCCTGCGGGGCTGTTTGCAAGTACGCGGCAATTTAACCATAACAACAATTTGCAATTGTGTTAGCGAACTGTTAATTTTGCCACCGCCGGCGTATGGAATGGCGGGGTCAAGTATGTATGCGCAGCCAACGGACTCGGGCTTTTTAGGCCGCGCACGCTCAAATCCCAGTTTTTCCGATCTTGTCATCGGGCTCTTGCACAGAATCGATGCCAGACGGGCGGATTCCGCCGAGGAACGTGAGGCAATCTTTCGCCTTCGCTACGAGGCATATCGGCGCGAAGGTGTGATTCCTGCTAACCCGTCCGCGACCTTTTCCGACGCTTATGACCAGACCCCCAACGCCTATCTCCTCGGGCTGTACATAGAAGGCAAGTTGGCGAGCTCAATTCGCATTCACGTCGTCTCCAAGGACTATCCCCACTCTCCTTCGCTCGACACCTTTTCCGATATTCTGCAACCCGAGCTCGACGCCGGCAAAATCATCATTGACCCAAACCGCTTTGTCGCCGACGAGACCCTTTCTCGCCTTCATGTGGGACTTCCGTACGCCACACTCCGGCTTTGCTTCTTAGCGGCCGAATACTTCCATGCCGACGTCGGACTAGCGCCCGTGAGAGTGGAGCATCAGGCATTCTATCGCCGCGCCCTCAACTACCACCTGCTTTGTGAGCCGCGGCCATATCCGCAGATCGCAAGGCCACTCAGTTTGATGGCCATCCGTTACAGCGCCGTGGACGAATTGTGGCGTCAATATCCATACATTCGTTCTACTTTCTTCGAGCGCAGGACGCTGTTCGAGCGAGGTCCGACAGCGGCACGCCAGGACGCCGTCGGGCTGCAAGAAAATCGCGCCCCTTTTGTTGAGTGCGACCCGGAGCGTCTCCCCGGCTGATCGGCGTCCGTGCCTTCTTTCAACTTACGACGCTTTTCGCCGGCTATTTGGCGCGCAGGTCGGGACATTTGAATCCGATCGTTGAATGAATACGGTTAGCGAAAATTAAATCTAGGCCATAGAGTTCGACACATCCTCTTCGAGGATTATTTCTGCGCGTCAGCTATAGACGTCTCGCCGCCTGCAAAGCTCACCTCGGCAGCGGTGTCATAGCGATTGTCGATCATCCATGGGTGCAGAGCGACCAATCAAGGCGGCGGATGCGCAAATCGTCGCCTGCCCGCGATGCAGCGCGCAGCTCGTGTTTTCCAGGAGTTACCATCCCCGCATCGACGCGTGCGGATTTGAAAGCTACACTTTCGGATGCCACGAATGCGATGCGCCCCTCGCCGGCGTGATCGATCCATACGATGACGCGTTGCTGCTTTCAGATCTAGCAGCCTGAAGTCCGACGCCGCCGCATCTGGTGGCTCCGCCTGCTCGCGGTCGATTCTCCGTAGAACTCATTCGATAAACTCGAGCGCCGCCTCTTGGCGGAGCGGCGTCGAACGCGTAGTCATCGCGTCGATAAGCGCGAATAAGGGAGGCAGGCATGGCGAACAGCCTTGATGGCTACGCCGTTTTCATCACCGGAGGCGGCACCGGCTTGGGTCTCTCGCACGCGCGCGTGCTCGGCGGGCGCGGCGCCAAGGTGGCTATCACTGATTTCAAGCACGACAATCTCGATCGAGCGAAGACCGCATTGGCGCAGGACGGCATCGCCGCGCTTTGCCTGAAGGCCGACAATCGCGTCGTTGGGGAGGTGAAGGCCGCGGTGGCGGCGGCGGAGCAGGAATTCGGCAAGGTTGATGTTCTCGTCAACAATGCCGGCATCAGCGGCATGATGGCGCCAATCGAGCAAATCGACGAGGCTTTCTTCGACAGTCTGTTCGATACCCACGTTAAGGGCGCATTCTTCGCCGTTCAGGCGGCAGTGCCGGGAATGAAAAAGCGCAAGTTCGGCCGCATCATCAACACCGCCTCGACATTTGCCATGACCGGCGCGCCGGCGATGAGCCACTACACCGGCACCAAAGGCGCGCTCACGGCGCTCACGCGCGCCTGGGCGCGCGAGTTCGCCCCCTTCAGCATCACCGTGAACACAGTCTCTCCCGGCTTCACCGATACGCCAATGACACGCGCCGATGCCCCACCCGAGATTTTCGCGGAGATCGTTGCCAGCATGGCGCTGAAACGTCAGGTCCTGCCGGAGGAGATTTCCTATGCCGTGGCCTGGCTGGCGAGCCGGGAAGCCGACGCCGTCACCGGCCAGAACATCAGCCCCAATTGCGGCCAGGCGATTGTCGGTATCTAGACCCGCAGCACCGCCGCCAGACTCGGCAGACTGCGCCTATCCGCGCCGCTGATTAATGGTGGGCAAGCGTCTCTTTGATGCAATTCTTGACCGCCTTGTGCTTCGCATACCACGACATCTCGTTAAACTGCGCTTGCTCCTTGACCTGCGCCTTGCAGGTATCGGTGGCTTGCTTCAGGGCAGCCTTGTCAGCATCCGACATCGTCGCGGCGACGGCCACCGCAGGCATCAAGGCCGTCGCGCTCAAGACGACGATCATAACAATGCAGGCTGAAAGTGCAGTGGCAGTACGAGGCATGATCATGTGCTCTTTCTGACGAACTCGCTCCACGTGCCGGCCGGAATGCCGGCATCGATGACCCCTTGTCAAAATTTTCTTGTTGGTCGTCAAGCCAAACCTCACAAAAAGCTGTTGAGCGCTAATTTCACAAAACTGTCGCAATCACGTTTTGCTGCAGCTATCCGTGCCGCTCAAAGCGCTCGCGGTCGTGCGGCGCTGAGAAATTCAGCTCCGGCCCGAGCGGCACAATGCGGGTCGGATTGATGGCGGTCATGCTCATGTAATAGTGCCGTTTGATGTGATCCAGATTCACCGTGTCGGCAATCCCGCGCACCTGATAGAGATCGCGCAGGTAATTCGACAGATTCGGGTAGTCGACGATTCGGCGCAGATTGCATTTGAAGTGGCTGTAATAAACCGCATCGAAGCGGACGAGCGTCGTGAACAGCCGCCAATCGGCTTCGGTCAGGCGCGCTCCGACAAGATAGCGCTGACGTGAGAGCAGGTCTTCGAGCCAGTCGAGCGCAGCAAACACCGTGCGGCAGCCCTCTTCGTAGGCGTCCTGCTTGGTCGCGAAGCCGGCGCGATAGACGCCGATATTGACGTCGCTGTAAACGCGGGCATTGATGCGATCGATCTCGCCGCGCAGCTCGTTCGGATAATAGTCGGCGCGGTCATTGGTCATGGCCGCGAACGCCGAGTTGAGCATGCGAATGATTTCGGGCGATTCGTTATTGACGATGGTGCGCCGCTCCTTGTCCCAGAGCACGGGAACCGAGACGCGGCCGGTGTAGCGTGGATCCGCGAGCAGATAGATCTCGCCCAGGCGTTGCTTGCCATTGACGGTGTCCGGTGTCGTGCCGGGACCGCTACCGAATTGCCAGCCTTGGTCGCCCATGACTGGATCGAGGACCGAGATCGAGATCACGCTTTCGAGCTCTTTGAGCTTGCGGAAGATTACCGTGCGGTGCGCGTAGGGACAGGCCAGCGACACGTAGAGGTGGTAGCGCCCGCGCTCGGCGGCAAAGCCGCCCTCTCCGGACGGCCCGGCGCTGCCATCCGGGGTGACCCAGTTGCGAAAGACCGGCTCGGCGGGGACGAACCGGCCGCCGGTGGTCGCGGTGTCGTACCATTCGCTGTGCCACACCCCGTCGACGAAAACCCCATGCGCCATTGCAATCCCTCCCTACCCGACAGTCGTAGCCCATGCTGAACGTAGTCTATAAGATGGCACGTGGACGAGGCGAACCATGAAAGCGGTTTTTATCGAACGATTTGGCGGTCCGGAGGTCCTGCAATATGGCGACTTGCCGGATCCGGTGGCTACCGTGGGCCAAGTGGTCGTCGATGTGGCCGCAGCCAGCGTCAATGGCGCCGATTGGCGCGTGCGCGCCGGCATGTATTCGCAGGCGACGTTCCCCTTGGTGCTGGGGCGGGATTTTTCCGGCGTGATCGCCGCGACCGGCACCGGAGTCGATGATCTGAAAATCGGCGACGCGGTGTTCGGCGTCCTCGAGGCCGGCCGCGAGGGCGCTTACGCCGAAAAGATGGCCATCACGGCCGCAATCGTGGCCAAAAAGCCCGAAGCGCTGTCGCATGTCGATGCCGCGGCGCTGGCGCTGACCGGACTGACCGCTGTCATCTCGATCGAGACGACGGTCAAACTTCAACGCGGCGAAACGATCCTCATTCAAGGCGGCGCCGGAGGCGTGGCGAGTTTCGCCATTCAGCTCGCCAAACATATCGGCGCCCATGTGATCACTACGACCAGCACGGCGAACGTCGATTATGTACGCAACCTCGGGGCCGATGAGGTCATCGACTACAATGCCGTGGACTTCACGCACGTCGTTAAGGGATGCGACGCCGTGTTTGACACCGTCGGCGGCGAGGTGGCGCAAAAATCGTTTGCCGTGCTCAGGCCGGGCGGCCGCGCCGCCTTCATTGCTTCAGGCCCTCAGGCGCCAAAGCCAGAGCGGAGCGATGTAACGTCGCTGCGCCCGGCAGTGGGCCGCGCCCGCGCCCCGCTCGAACGCGTCGCCCAACTCGCGGTCGCCGGTGTGGTGCACCCACCGGAAATCAAGCTTTATCGCTTATCGCAAGCGGCGGAGGCGCTTCGTCTGAGCGAGTCGCGCCACTTCCGCGGCAAGCTGGTCTTTCAGGTGCGGTGAGGTACCGTATCATCTCAGTTGCCGTTCACTTCCCTGCAATGAGGGCCCTTTTTATGGCAGCCTTGAGCCGCTCAAAGGCGTTCCGGGAAACGCCGGCCTCGGAGGAATAGGCCCACAGCGCCTCCTCCTGGGTGAAGCAAAATTGAAACGCCAATTCAGCCGCGGAGTTCTTGCTCGGGGTTCGTCTTTCATAGGTCTGATATGAATCTCTGAGACAGCGCTGCCATTGATCCTGCGTGGACTTGACTAGATCGGACGCCGACTGCGCGGCGCCGGGACTTGGTATCTGCGCCATGCAGATCGTGCCAGCCAGCACAATCACCGCGATTTTTAAGTCTCTCCGCACCGGCCCTCCCGGCAGCCTCAACAACACCCGCACCGTAGCCTCCCTCCCAAGAGATGACGTTCGTCGTTCGCAGTGTATCATCGGCCTAGAGGAAGCGAGTGGCCGGCATGACAAATAGCCCGGGTCGAGGACGACGATGCATCCCTCGGTCAAGGACGGATTGGAGGTCACATGAAGAGTGCAGTCTGCTGTCGCCTGATCGATCTGTCCGGCCTCGCCGCAATCATCGCCCTTCTGAACGTTGTGGCTTTGTCCCGCGCAAGCGTCGCGGCGCGTATGGCGAATGAGACGCCGCAGCAATATTGCGCCCGCGTCGGCAACGATGACGAACTGCGCAGGCCGCCGCGCTCGCTCGGCCCTGCCATCCGCCGTCTGTTCAACATTGAGGGGAGCTATGCGCGGGCGGCCACGTACTATCGATGCGCCAGCGGCGACGTGCTTCTGTGCACGGTCGGCGCCAATCTGCCCTGCGGCAAAGCCAATACGAGCGAGACGTCGCCGGCCGCGGCGCAATGGTGCGAAACGCACGAAAATTCCGATTTCATTCCGATGACCGTTACCGGCCACGATACTTTGTACAGCTGGCGCTGCATCGGCCGCGTCGCCAAGCCCGGCGCCCCGACCGGCAAAATCGATGCCCGGGGCTTCTTCGCCGTGTACTGGAAGACGTTGAAATGAGCCGTCCGCGCCCGAAGGCATCCGGCGCAGCGAGTACAGTTTCTCCGCTATAACCTTTCCAGGCGCCTGCCTCTGGCTTGGCAGCTCGAAGGCGAAATCGCGAAACCTTCAATGGACTTGCGCGACATTGCCGAAGCCGCTTGGGTGGGGTTCCGGAAAACCGGCAAATGAGCAAAGGGCAGGAAACAACAGCAGCGGCGAGGCTCGGCGGCAGGTTGCTGGTCGCCGGGGCGATCATCGCTGTCGCTGCTCTGCTTATTTGGGGCTTCTTGACCGGCCGCAACGAGGCGGCCGTCGAGGCCGAGCGCGAGCAGCCGGTCCAGGCGCCCCTTCGGGTTACCACCAAGAACGGCGCCCCCGTCATTACACTCGACGACGAGACGCAGGAGCGCAGCGGCATCGAAACCGAGACACTGCCGGCGACGCCCTATCAGGAACAAGTTCGCGCTTATGGGATGGTTGTCGACGTCGCGCGGCTGACGGCGCTCAGCAACAATTACACCACGGCCAAAACGCAAGTGCAGACCGCACAGGCAAAGCTGGCAATGTCGAAACCGGCGTTCGAACGCGCAAAGAGCCTCTTCGAGGATCAACAGGCAGTTTCGCAGGCACAAGTACAGTCGGCGCAGGCGGCTTTCGTTACCGACCAAGCCAGTTTGGCCGCGGCGGAGGCGCAGGTGCGCACGCTCGCCGCGACAGCTTACCAGGAATGGGGTTCTGTGCTCGGCAAGTCGCTTGTCGAGGACTCGCCGATCATCGCGCGGCTGATCGAGCGGCAGGATTTCCTGGTGCAAATCACACTGCCGCCGGGCGTGTCACTTGCAATCCCGCCTTCCACGGCAGCCATCGAGACCGGCAAGGGCGTGCATGCAGTGATCAGCTTCGTTTCGCCGGCAACGCGCATGGATCCAAAGATCCAGGGATTAAGCTTCTTCTACACCGCGCCCGCGGAAAGCGGGGTTTTGCCCGGGATGAACGTGCTGGCCTTCCTGCCGACCGGCACATCCGTTGACGGCGTCAGCGTGCCGGCATCGGCGATTGTTTGGTGGCAAGACAGAGCCTGGGTCTATCGGCGCACCAGTACGGAAACGTTCACGCGCGACGAGATCGCGACCGACCTGCCGGCGGAAGGCGGCGGCTATATTGTCAAGGACTTGCCGGGCGACGCAGAGATCGTAACAAGCGGCGCCCAACTATTGCTGTCCGAGGAGTTCCGCTCGCAGATTCAGGTCGAGGACAAGCAGTGAGCGCCGCGGCCCCGACCGGTCCGCAGGCTGCGATCATAGCGTTCGCAATCCGCTTCCGCGGCATTGTTATCGCGCTTGGCTGCATCCTCTTTGCCTATGGCGTCTATGCCCTCGGCAGCGCCAAGTACGATGTCTTTCCGGAGTTTGCGCCGCCGCAGGTCAGCATCCAGACCGAGGCTGTAGGCCTGACGCCCGAGCAGGTTGAAGTCCTGGTGACGCGTCCCATCGAGAACGCCATCAACGGCGTGCCCGGCGTGCAGATCCTGCGCTCGTCGTCGATCCAGGGCGTATCCGTGGTGACGGTATTTTTTGATTCATCGAGCGATATCTATCGCAACCGGCAGGTCGTCGCCGAGCGGTTGGCGGCCGCGACCCAGCAGCTCCCCCAGGGCATCGCGCCGCCGATCATGACGCCGCTGACCTCGTCGACCAGCCGCATGCTGGTTGTCGGTCTCACGTCGCGGACGCACTCGCTGATGGAATTGCGCACCGCCGCCGAATGGACCGTGCGGCTGCGGCTCCTTGCGGTACCGGGCGTTGCCAGCGTCACGGTGTTCGGCCGCGACAAGCGCTCGATTCAGATCAAAGTCCATCCCGACGAGCTGATCCGCTACGACCTGACGCTCAATGACGTGGTGGCCGCGGCGCGACGGTCCACTGGCGTGCGCGGCGCCGGCTTCGTCGACACCAAGAACCAGCGGATCGTGTTCCAGAGCGAAGGACAATCGCTCAAGCCCGACGACATCGCCCGCACCGTGCTGCTGAGCCGGGAAGCGGCAAGTGTGACGCTGGCGAATGTGGCCGACGTCGTCGAGGCACCGGAGCCGCCGATCGGCGGCGCCGGCATCCAGGGCGGCCCCGGCGTGATCCTCAATGTGGCGGAACAATATGGCGCCGACACTCTCGTGGTGACGAAGAAGCTGGAGGCGGCGCTGGAGGAACTGCGGCCGGGTCTCGCGGCTGACGGAATTACTATCGAGCCTGATCTTTTCCGTCCGGCAAACTTTATTACGACTGCGACCGGCAATATCCGGGATTCGCTCATCCTCGGCGGCGTGCTGGTGATCGTGGTTTTGTTTCTGTTTCTCTTCGACCTGCGCACCGCCGCGATTTCCTGCACCGCCATTCCGTTATCGCTGCTCGCCGCGACACTGATACTCGAACGGCTGGGCGTCACCCTGAATACGATGACGCTCGGCGGTCTGGCCATTGCGATCGGGGTCGTCGTCGATGACGCCGTGATCGACGTGGAAAATATTGTGCGTCGGCTGCGCGAAAACGCCCGATCAGCGCAGCCGCGGCCATTTGCCCGCGTTGTCCTCGATGCGACGCTCGAAGTCCGCAGCGCTGTCGTCTACGCCACCTTTGCCGTGATCCTGGTGGTCGTGCCGATCATGACATTGTCCGGGCTGACCGGGCGTCTGTTTGCACCGTTAGGGCTCGCTTATGCGCTCGCCGTGCTCGCCTCGCTCGCTGTCGCGCTGACAGTGACTCCGGCCCTTGCGGCCGCGCTCCTCCCGGGTCATGTGCCGCCGCGGGATCCGCCCGTGGTGCGCTGGGCCCGCGCCGGTTATGAGGTGCTGTTGCAGCGCCTTGCCCACCGGCCGCGCACACTCATCGCCGCGGCAGCGCTGGTCACCATTGCCGGCTGCGCCGCGCTGCCGTTTTTTCGCGGTGAATACATCCCCGAGCTGAAGGAAGGGCATTTCGTCGTCCATATGTCGGCGGTGCCTGGCACGTCGCTCGATCAATCGCTGCGCATCGGCGCCCACATTGCCGACGCGTTGCGGCAGATGCCTGTGGTGCGTTCGGTCGCGCAGCGGGCGGGGCGAGCGGAGCAGTCATCCGAGGACACCTGGGGTCCGCACTACAGCGAGTTTGAAGTGGATCTGCTGCCAGGGCTGTCGGGAGACGAAGCGGAGGCGACGCAGGCGCAGCTGCGCCGCGCCTTCGCCGGCTTCGTCGGCGTGAATTCCTCGGTCATGACGTTCCTCATGGAGCGCATCGAGGAAACGCTGTCGGGCTATACCGCCGCGGTCGTGGTCAACGTCTTCGGCAACGATCTCGATGTGCTCGACCAGAAAGCGCAGGAGATTGCCCGTGCCCTGGCGGAGATCCATGGCGCCACCGATGTTGCGGTCCAGTCGCCGCCCGGCCTGCCACAGCTCACCATCCGCTTGCGCAAGCCCGATCTGGAGCGCTGGGGTTTCGATGCCGTCGAAGTGCTCGACTTGATCCGCACCGCCTACCAGGGTGACGTCGTCGGACAGACTTATGAGGGCAGTCAGGTCTTCAACGTGATCACCATTCTCGACGACGAAAGTCGGGACAACATCACGAAAATCGGCAGCCTACCGTTGCGCAGCCCAAGCGGCTCCTATGTGTTGCTGAAGCAGATTGCCGACGTCTACGAGGTTGCCGGCCGCTACCAAGTCCTCCACGAAGGCGCGCGCCGGGTGCAGACGGTGACCGCCAACGTCGCCGGGACCGATGTCCCCTCCTTCGTGCAGGCGGCCAAGGCCGCCATCGCCGCCAAGGTGGAGCTGCCCTCCGGAACCTATGTCCAGTTCGCCGGCACGGCGGAAGCGCAAACGCGGTCGCGCCGCGACCTCGTTTTCAATTCACTCATCGCCGGCGTTGGCATCATCCTGCTGCTGTCGATCGTCACCCGCAATTGGCGCAACCTGATCTTGATCCTGGCGAACCTGCCGTTCGCGCTGGTCGGCGGCGTGCTGGCGGTCTTCGTCACCGGTGGATTATTGTCCTTGGGCGGCATGGTCGGTTTCGTCACGCTGTTCGGCATTACACTGCGCAACTCGATTTTGATGATCGCGCATTATGAGCATCTGGTCGAAGTCGACGGAATGCCGTGGGAGTTGAGGACCGCGATCAAGGGCGCGGCCGATCGGCTTATTCCGATCCTTATGACCTCGATCGTGACCGGGCTCGGCATTCTGCCGCTCGCCATCGGCCGCGGCGATCCCGGCCGCGAGATCCAAGGACCGATGGCGGTGGTCATCCTCGGCGGCCTACTGTCGTCGATGGCGCTGAATTTATTGGTGCTGCCAACGCTGGCGCTGCGCTATGGGCGGTTCGAGCCGGCGCGCGACGAATTGGTGCAAATACCGACCTGATTGCTCCAGTGGCTTCCTAAAACGCCCGGCTCTCTCAAAATCGAGCCTTTGCTTCAAATGGAGGGAATGGTCGTCTTTTGATTTTGATCAAAGCGACGCCTGCCGCGCTTGCCCAAGTGTGGCTTTGCCATGAAAGCCAGCGATTTCATCGTCGTCGAGCGGCCAAAGCTGGCTGCGATGACTAAACATCCCAAGGTCGGCTTTGCCGACTACGAGCGCCGCTTGCAATCGATGCAGGGCACCATGCAATCGATCCAGCAAGCTTATCTCGGCACCCACGAGCGGGCTGTCGTCGTCCTTGAAGGATGGGACACTGCCGGCAAGGGCGGCGTGGTTCGCCGGCTCGGCTGGGCGTTGGACCCGCGCAGCTTCAAGGTCTATCCGATCACCGCGCCGCTCCAGCATGAAAAGGGGCGCCATTATCTGCAGCGCTTTTGGGAGAAGCTGCCCGACCCCGGGCAAATCGTCGTGTTCGATCGCTCGTGGTATGGGCGCGTCCTGGTTGAACGGGTGGAAGGACTTGCCGGAAAAAAGGAATGGCGGCGCGGCTACGAGGAGATCAATCAGTTTGAACAGATGATGGTCGAAGACGGCATTCGGCTGGTGAAATGCTTTCTGCACATTACGCCGGCGGAGCAAATTCGCCGGTTCAAGGATCGTCTGACCAACCCGCTCAAACGTTGGAAGCTCTCCTATGAGGATTTTCGCAATCGCGACCACTGGGCCGACTACGAGGTCGCCATCGAAGATATGATGGAGAAGACGTCGCTTAAACAGGCGCCGTGGTACCTGGTGCCGACAAACGACAAGCTCTATGGCCGCCTCGCTGTGTTCACGATCCTGATCGAGCTTTTGGGAAAAGGGCTGCGGCTCAAGCCGCGCCCGCTCGACGCCAAGGTCGCGGAAATAGCCGGCCAGCTATTCGATCTTTCGTAGCACGGCAAGACGGGGGCTGGCGGAGCGGGACCGGCATGATTAGTTCACAGAACGTCGGCATCGTGACGCCGGCCTGTGATTGCAAGCGACCGGAAGAGTCTCATGTCGCCCTTGTCTCTTCTCCTCAACCTCCTGTGGATTTTCTTTGGCGGCCTGTGGATGGCTGTCGCTTGGCTTGTCGCCGCCGTCATCATGGCCATTACCATCGTCGGCCTGCCCTGGGCGCGGGCGGCGTTCAATATCGCTTCCTATACGCTGCTCCCGTTCGGCCGCAGGGCGGTATCGCGCGCTGACTATCTCGGCGAGGACGATATCGGCACCGGCCCGCTTGGCTTTCTCGGCAATATCGTCTGGCTCATCCTTGCGGGCTGGTGGCTGGCGCTGGGGCACCTCATCACCGCCATTCTCCTTGCCGTCACCATTATCGGTATCCCATTTGCTTGGGCACATCTGAAACTCGCTGGACTCGCGCTCTGGCCGATTGGCAAGATGATCGTCGAGGCCGACGATATCCCGTTGCGCTATCCGCGCCCTGGCGAAAGATACTGATCAATCAAAGCAACGAAATGCATTGCGCGACCCGCGTCGCCTCCGCCTGCCGGCGCCGCTCCGGGCTGAATTTGTCAGCCGGCGTTTTCGTTCCGCTCAACCAATTGATTTCAATCAAAGCCACAACTCGCGCGCGCATGCAAAGTGCGCGGATGCTGCCAAGAGCGCTCTTCACGAGTTTTATCGTCCTTATCGCTTTCGCCGATATTCCCTTTACCGGACGTCCGGCTGATCCTTTCGGCAGCGCTACCTTTGACGTGCCTGCGGGGCCTATTGTTGAAATTTGGCAAACCGTGCGCGAGCAGTTTCTCGAGGACCGGGCGCTGGTCAAATCCTGTCGCTATGAGAAATCCACTGATTGCGATGCGGTGTTCAGGCTCCTGAAGATCGTTAGGGAAGCCAGCGAATATCGGGACAAGGCCGTGCTCGCCCACATCAACCGATCGATCAATCTGTTGCTCAAGCCCGTTCCCAGCAGTTGGGCAAGCGCGCTTGATTTGGTGAAACTGGGGAGCGGAGATTGTAAGGCCTTTTCGGCCGCCAAATATTTGGCACTTCGCGAGGCCGGCATTTTTACCGACAACATCCGGCTCGTGATCGTGCGCAATCGACCGCGCGATGAGGACCATATGGTCGTGGCAGTCTATCAGAGCTACGAGTGGCTCATCCTCGACGACCAGACCATGTCGCTGCTGCCGGACGGGAAGGAGCAGAATTACACGCCGATATTCGTGCTAGATAATGCAGGGGTCCGTCGCTACGGTACTCCGGTTCCGGTCGGCTAGAGCCGTCACCGGTCGATATGCTCGCTGCGGAGGGTTGCTCGCTTGGACCCCGAGTTCATCCGCGAACTGTTCGCGCCATTCCGTCCGATGACAATAAAGCGCATGTTTGGCGGCGCTGGCCTTTATGCCGACGGCCTGATGTTTGCGCTGGCGTTCGACGGCGCCCTCTTTCTCAAAGTGGACGAGACGAGCATCCCGGATTTCGAGCGCGAAGGCAGCCAGCCATTCACCTACACCCGCGCGAAAAGCCCCGGCCGCATCGGCCGCGCTTCGCTGTCGTACTGGCGCCTGCCCGAACGGCTATACGACGATCCCGATGAGCTCGCGGTTTGGGCCAATCGCGCGCTGGCGATCGCCGAACGCAAGAAACTCGTCCCACGCATGCGCCCGAAACGAAAACCGGCGGCGCGAAGACGCGGAAGCTGAAACCCGTCGGAATTTGTACGTATGTCAGAGTTGAGGCCGCGCTAATGATTGCCGGTGTACGGCGCCTGGGATGACCAGCATTCTCGAAATTTCCGAGGCATCTCGATCGAACCTGAAGAGATCGCTTGTCGGGGATGGGGTGATGGACAACAGGACGCCGGTGCCGCGGGCCGAAGTCAATTGTCCGGCCTGGATTGATTTCGGTGACGGCTCGCCGCTCCTCAGCTGCACGGCGGTTAATTTGTCGAGGACCGGGGCAAAATTGGCCGTCAATCCACGCACATCCCTGCCCGAGCAATTTGTCGTCAGGTTCACGCCGGGTGGCGAGATCGCCATGCTGTGCAAAGTGGTATGGTCGAGAGACGGCGCTGTCGGCCATGCGCTTTGTCGCGCGCATGGGCGCCGCCGCGTCACCAGAAGCATAGCAGGTGGCCAACCGCTAAACATTAATGCAAGTGAATGCCCTATTTTATTTTTAAAATCGTGTCGCTTCGCACCTATTTTGCAGCGTTGTGTGATAATGTCGCTCGCGATGATCGACCATCCCGACTTTTCCGTTGTCGTAAAGCTTCGCGCACCGCCGCCGAAATCGTGGCGATGGGAGATCTATCGCGCCGGCAGAAGCAGCCCGATTGAGCACTCCGAGGATTTCTTCGCATCGATGACGGAAGCCAACCGTGCAGGAAAAGTGGCGCTCAGCCGGCTGTTGAGCGAGTACCCTGACTGACGGCGTTACCCCTACTCCATTGATATCCACGTAGCGTACCGGGGCGGATCACGCTGCCGGCCTACGGGCTGTTGGCTTTGAGGGCTTCGGCCTCGTCTTTCCACGGCAATTGATCGAAGGGCGGTTGGTAGCCGCGAGCGCGGTAGCGGTCTTCCGCTACGTCAAGCTCTTGATGCTCGTCGTATTTCACGTGAACGCTATGTTGAGTGCCCCAGCCGTTCCGTTCTCGATAAATGCCGCGCGGTTCCATCGCGGCAGAATACAGCGCTGCGCGTTGCAACGCCACCTTTGTCATCACGGACGTCGAGCTACGTGGGGCGCGTCAGCGATGAACTCGGGCCTTCATCGATGCACCAGCACCGGTATCTTGCAATGCGTGAGCACCTTGACCGTTTCGCTGCCGAGCACGAGCGCGGACACGCCACGCCGGCCGTGCGAGGCCATGACGATGAGATCGCAGCCTCTCAACTCCGCGATATCGATGATCGCCCGATAGGGATGCTCATGCTCGACCTGAACCGTCGCGCAGGCGACGCCTGCGGCCTGCGCCGCCTGGGTGACGGCGCCGAGGGTTTTCTCGGCATGCCGTTGCATGCGCGCCTGGTACTGCGCCGGAGTGTCCTCGATCATCTGCGGGTCGGTGGTCAACGTGTGAAACGGCGGCAAGACCGTCAGCCCGGTGACTTTGGCGCCGATCCGCTTGGCGAGCGCGATGCCGTGCTCGACGGCTTTCCCCGCCAGTTCCGAGCCGTCCGTTGGTATCAGGATGTTGCTATACATCGCCCTCTCCTCAATCACGAACTTTAGCAAGTATCCTGCACCAGCGGAACGGCACGCGCGATGGCGCACGCAGGTATAGTATCCCAGACGGACGATCCGCTGGTTCGGCGCCAAGCGCTGCCCGACAACAATTCTAGGCGGAGCTGAGACACAAGGAGACTATGAAATGGCAAAAATCGAAGAGAGAGAATTGGCAGCGCATCGCGGCCAAATCATCGCTGACGTAAAAGAATTGGTGGAAAAATATCGGGCGATCTTCGATTGGGACGTGCCGGATATCGATCAACGAGCAGCAGATACGCTGATCCTGAAGGAGATCGGCAAAGCCTTGAACGATATTGAGCAAAAATTGTTAGGTTGATATTGCGGCGCTGCCGCGGCGCGATCGACGAGGACGACAGCACCCATGATAGAGCGATATAGCGACCACGCTGCGAACGAGCGCACTTTTCTGGCCTGGGTGCGCACGGCCATTGCGATCATGGCCTTTGGCTTCCTGGTCGAAAAATTCGACCTGTTCCTGGAAATTGCGGGTCAAACGCTCGCCCGCCGTACCTTGTCGCCGGGCGGGCAATTCGTCGGCAATGTCGCCGGCTTGATTCTCATCGCGCTCGGCGCCGGCACGATTGTTCTGGCGATCTTGCGCTTTCGTAGGACGGCCACTGAAATCGACAGCGCGGACACGTTGCGCGGCTCCGGCCAGCGACTGGACGTGACGCTCGCCGGCCTCCTGGTGATGCTCGGAGCGGCGTTATTCGTCTACCTGTCCTACACGGTGATCAGCAGTCTCTGAACGCCCGTTATGCAATCGCATGGCTGATCCCTACAACCTGCAACGTTTTATCGACGCCCAAGACCGCGTTTATGAGCAGGTCCGTGCGGAATTGCGCGACGGCCAGAAACGCGGGCATTGGATGTGGTTTATCTTCCCGCAGATCAAGGGACTCGGTCAAAGCGCCTTGGCCATAAAATTCGCAATCTCATCTCGCGCGGAAGCCAAGGCTTATCTGAATCACCCCGTATTGGGCCCGAGGCTACGCGAGTGCACGCGGCTGGTTCTGAAGTCGCCGATGCGCTCGATCGAACAAATCTTCAACTATCCCGACGATCTGAAATTTCATTCTTCGATGACGCTGTTTGCTGAGGTCGCCGCGGATAAACAAGATTTTATCGAAGCCATCGAAAGATTTTATGCGGGAAAGTTTGATCGTTTGACGATCGAGCAGCTTGCGCGGATTGAGGGATAGCGAAATCCGGGGTTAGAGCGGCGGATCGATCACGCTATCGCGCTTGAAGGCGAGGCTTTCCTCCTCCAGGTCGAGCTCGCGCTCGATGCGCCGGCGCGCTTCATCGGTGATCTTGCCGTCCTGCAGCAGCCGGTAGATGTATTCGCGCTCGGCGGCGATCAGCTCCGCCCGCAGCTCCGCCGCCTCGGCAACGGCCTTGATGCCCGTCCGTCGTAGGTTTCGGTAGCTGCCCGGCACGATGGTCATGCCGCGCCCGCAGCAGCGCCAGCACCTCCGGCTCGACTTCGCCATCGGCGACGAGCCCGTCCAGCCGGCCTTGCGCGACATTCAGAGCCTCGAGCCGTGCCGTGATCTCAGCATCCTGTTCGCGCCGGCGCTCGTCCTCGGCGTCATGCGGCAAAGCAAGCCAGCGCACGATAGCCGGCAGCATCAGGCCCTGGACGATCAAGGTGACGATGATGACGCCGAAGGTGACGAGCAGAATGAGATCGCGGTCGGGAAACGACTCGGCGCTCATGGTCGTGAAGGGAATGGCGAGTGCCGCAGCCAGCGAGACGACGCCGCGCACGCCGACGAAGCCCAGCAGGAAGGACCATTGCCAGGGCGGCAGCGGATCGCGGCGGCGCAGCGCCGGGCTTAGCCAGCGCGGCAGATAGACCGACGGATAGACCCAGACAAAGCGCGCGATGACGACCACCGCCACGGTCAGCAGCAAGGCCAAGCCGAGTTCGCGCAGCGAGACCGTATTGCTGCGATCGAGCAGGGCGCGCGTCTCCATGCCGGTCACCAGGAAGACGAAGCCTTCGAGGTAATAGACGATCAGGTCCCAGAAGAAGATGCCCTGCAGCCGCGTCGCCGCCGGAATGAGCAGGGGCCCGTTCCAGCTCACGAACAGGCCCGCCGCCACCGTTGCCAGCACGCCCGAGCCGCCCAGATGCGCCGGGACCAGAAACGCCACATAAGGCGTCATCAGCGACAGCGTGATCTCGACGCGGGGATCGCGCGCCCAGCGGCGCAAGCGCAGGCTCGCCCAACCGACGCCGATGCCGTAGGCGATTTCGCCGACGACAATCAGCGCGAAGGTTCCGGCCGCCTCCTTGAAGGAGAACACGCCGGTAGCGACCGCGGCGATGGCAAAGCGGTAAAGGATCAGCGCCGTGGCGTCGTTGGCGAGGCCTTCGCCATCGAGCACGACGAGGAGCCGGCGCGGCAGGCCGAGCCGGCGGATGATGGCGAGCGGGGCGACCGCGTCGGTCGGCGCCACGATGGCGCCGAGCACGAAGCCGACGGCGAGCGGCATGCCGAGCACGACGTGCATGACCGCCGCCACCGCGCAACTGGTGAAGACCACGCAGCCGAAGGCGAGCAGCGTGATCGGGCGCAGGTTGAAACGGAATTCGCGCCAGCTCATGGCGACGCCCGCCGAATAGATCAGCGGCGGCAGGATGCCGAGCAGCACCAGTTCCGGCGCCAGCTCGATCCGCGGCAGGCCGGGCAAGAGCGCAATGCCGATGCCGGCGACGACCAGAAGGATCGACGGCGCCGTGTTGAGCCGCCGCGCGACAATGGCGACGACCACCAGCACCGCGAGCAGAAACAGTATGGTCTGGATGGTCGCCGTCATGGATTGGACCGTTTTACGTCATATGATGTCGCTCTTGGAAGTAGCCCTTGGAAGTAGCCCCCCAACAACAGCCGGCCGCCCAGGTCGGCGATTAAAATTGGAGACGATTGCCATGAAACCCGGTGATGCCGCATCAAGACGAACTGCGTCGATTAATCCTCCCACCGATCTCGGCGCTGACGCCACGCGCGACATTGCCGCCGCGCTGACGACACTGCTCGCCGACGTTGTCGCGCTCTACATCAAGACCAAGAACTTCCACTGGCACATATCCGGACCGCACTTCCGCGATTATCACCTGATGCTCGACGAGCAGGGCGAGCAGATCTTCGCCATCACCGACGATATCGCTGAACGGGCGCGCAAGATCGGCGGCACCACGCTGCATTCGATCGGCCAGATCAGCCGCCAGCAGCGCCTGCTCGACAACGACGCTGACTACGTGACGCCCGACGATATGCTCGCCGAGTTGCGCGACGACAACAAGCAGCTCGCGGCGGCGATGCGCGAGACCCACGGACTGTGCGACGAGCACGGCGACGTGGCGACCGCAAGCCTGCTCGAAAACTGGATCGACCAGGCCGAGCGGCGGGTATGGTTCCTGTACGAGGCCACCCGGCGAGGATAGACGGGTTTTGCAAGTGCTCCCGCACTGACGCGCTTCACGTTACGTAGAGCGTTTGCGTTCAATGCGACGCCCCGCTTTTGGAGGCGGGGTGAGCGCGCCGCGGCCTCACAATCCGCAACCGCCGCTGCCGGCCGTGTGGGATCGACGCCGTCGCCCGCCAACGCATGATGCTGCCGCTGCGCAGCAGCGGCAGCACATCTTCGGCCGGCAACGGCGCGGCAAAGTAGAATCCTTGAGCCTGACGGCATCCCCACTCGTGCAGCAGGCGCACTTGCTCCGCGGTCTCCACGCCCTCTGCCATGACGCCAATTCCCAGTTCGCGCGCCAAGCCGATCGACGCCTTGACGATGGCGGTGTCGTTGGGCTCGATGCCGATATCCCTGACGAATTCCTGCGCGATCTTGATCCGATCGACCGGGAAGCGCCGAAGGTAGAGCAGCGACGAATAGCCGGTGCCGAAATCGTCGATCGCGATCCGGAGCCCGCGGGCGCGGAGCCGCTCGACGACATTGTCATGCCCGCTCGAAGTCCCCATCAGCGCGGTTTCCGTCAGCTCGATTTCGAGCGATCCGGGCGGCAGGCCGGTCTCCGCGAGCGCGGCCTCGATCTCCTTTTCCAGCTCGAGCGGCGCTTTGAACTGAAGCGCCGAAACATTGACCGCCACCGGAGGCAGCGGCACTCCCGTTTCTAGCCATTGCTCAGCCTGCCGGCAGGCCGAGCGCAACACCCAGTTCCCGAGCAGCACGATGAGGCCGCCGCGTTCCGCTACCGGCAGGAACTCGCCGGGCGAGAGCAGACCCCGCGTCGGATGATTCCAGCGCACCAGCGCTTCCAGCCCGACGAGCCGGGTGGTCTCCATATCGACCTGGGGCTGGTACACCAGGAACAGCTGGCCGGCCGCGATTCCTGCCTGCAGCTCGGATGTCAGGGTCACACGTTTACGCACTTCCGCATCCATGGCGCCGGTGAAGAACCGATAGGTGTGCCGACCTTCCGACTTTGCCCGATAAAGCGCGACATCCGCATGGGCGAGAAGCGTCTCGGCGTTTGGAGCGTCCGGCTCGTAGGTCGCGACACCGATACTGACTCCGGATTGGATTTGGTTGCCTCCGAGCAGGAACGGCTTGGTCATGATTTGCAAAAGCTTGTCCGCAAGCACACCAGCATCCGTGGGATCGCCGATGTCCGCCATCAGCAAGGCGAATTCGTCACCGCCAAATCGGGCGAGGGTATCGATCGTTCTCACATTCGCCTGCAGCCGTTCGGCAACCGAGCGGAGCAACTGGTCGCCAATCGGGTGGCCCAACGTATCGTTGACGTCCTTGAAATGATCCAGATCGAGATAAAGCACCGCGAAGCTGCGCTCGCTTCGGTGGGCGCGCTCGATCGCGCGGGTTACCTCGGCGACGAACACGCCGCGATTGGGCAATCCGGTCAGAAGGTCGAACTGCGCCATCTTCCTGAGCTGACCTTCCGCCTCCTTCCGTTGTGAAATTTCGCGGGCGGTCGCGAGCAGCACGTCGCGTCCGCCGAACGCGGCCCGGCGCAGCGAAATCTCGACCCAGATCAACCGCCCATCCTTGGTCTTGCCGCGCCAATCGAACGTTTGCGGTGTCCCCGAGCGCGCCTTCTGCATTTGCGGCAACAGGTTCTGAATCGTGTAAGGCGGCTCGTTCGCTGAGATGTCGGCGATGTTTAGCTTCAGCAGTTCGTCGCGGGTAAAGCCGAGCATCTCGCAGGCACTGCGATTGACCTCGACAAAATGCCCGGTTTCGAAGTCATGAACGAATATGAGGTCATTGACGGAGTCGAAGATGGTGCGGAAGCGCTCGTCGCTTTGCCGCAATGCCAATTGCGTTTGCTTCAGATTGGTGATGTCCGTCACCGCCCCGATCAGGCCAGTCACCTTCCCTGTTTCGGAACGGAACGGAAAAAAATTCGCCAGCCAGTAACGCGGAACACCGGGAGCTGCGGGAGTTGTGCCGTGAATTTCCGCGTTCAATACGGGCTCGCCGCGTTCGTAGACCGGGCGGTGGAGTTCCAGGATCTCGTCGGCAAGTGCGGGGATCACTTCGCGCAGCGTTTTTCCCATATGTTCGCTGACGGGCAGTCCGTTGATCTCGGCCATATGTTCATTGATCCGCACGAAGCGATGATCGACATCCATCAAACAGAGACCAACCGGCGAATACCGGTAGATCTGCTCGATCTCGTTAAGTACGGCCTTGCTCTCGGCGACGGCAGCCTGCAGTTTGCTGTTGGCGGCGACCTGGTCGAGCCTCAGCCGCACGGTCTCCGTAATCCAGCGGTTGATGTAGCGTCCCATCAGCACTACGACCGCGACATACATCGCCAGCATCAGCCCCATGGCGATCGAAGTACGATCCCCCTTGGCCAAATAGCAAACGACTTGCGGAACGGTAGCGGGAAGCGCGTAACTGAAAAATGCAGGCAGATACGCCGATTGCTGGAAAGCGGCGCCGACCGTCATGCCGCCGAGCACGAACGTAACGACGACGTGAGCGACCGGATCCGGGGATACGAAAACCACCGATCCGGCGAGACCCCAAAGCAAACCCGTCGCGGCGGCGCCGATGACGAACCGCCTGGCCCAGCCAACTTCGTGACGAGTCTCGTGCGGTTCTCGCAGATAGCGCGCCCGATCGACGTAGCGCAGGCCGACGACGACGCCGAGCAGTGCGATCCAAAGGAGAAGAACCCACGCCGGGTACGCCGGCCACAGCACCACCGCGAGGATCGATGCGTTGATTGGGTTGATCAGCATGATCGGCGGCGCGTGATAGATCGCCTTGATCTGCTCGGCGTGCACCGCTGCCTGAAACTCCGGGTGGAGCGGAGGAGACAGGCCAGGCTCGGAAACGGCGTCATTGCTCATAGAGTTCACGCATGCTCGCGGCGCGCTGCGTTCGGCCGTTAGGGGCGGACCGCACACGCAACCGGTCATTAGACAGGAGCGTAGTTATCGTTGCGAGAATGGGATTTGAGCAATCTATCTGAGCGCCATCTTATGGTTTATGAAAGCTGTTATAAAAGAAGCGAATTAAGCGTGCCGCCGGAGCAGCCAGCTTGAACCGGGCTCGCCGCCTCGCAACGGCGCAGGTTCCCGCGACGCAGCCGCGCCCGAGCTTTGTGGGAGCGAAATAGCGAGTGGCAAATAGCGAATGGTGTGAAGCGTTCTTCCCCTATTCGTCATTCGCTATTTCGCCATTCGCAATACCGATTTCGCTGCGCTAACTTCTTTCTTTCAGACTCGCTTCCGGCAAATAAAGGAGGCGGAACGCCGACAAACGTGTTTCCTAACCTCCGCATCTTTCGGATGCGGCGCGCGCCCTGGTCTCTTTTCCCTCCCCGCGTGCGGGGGAGGGTAGGGAGGGGGCGCGCTCGCCTGTCGGCGTTCCACCGCGGCTCTTACCGTCGCGGCTCTCGCCCGTTCGGCGCAACTCCAGGCCAGGTTTCCTGGGACGTGGCAGGACGTCCGGCCCTGTACGGGCGCCCCAACCGGGGGGCGCAGGCCTCGCGCTGTTCCACGGGCGTTACCCGCGCCCGCCTGTCCCAGTCCAGGGAAAGCACCTCCCGGACCGGTCGTAGTGCCGGCCAACATGATGCCCGAAGCTGCCCGGGAGCGGACTGTATCGGTCCGCCCGCGGGCACCGCACTCGCTCCGCTTTCGGGAGTACCCTCGGCCGAAGGCGTCCTTCACCGAGCGAGATTCGATGGCAACTTGTAACACAAACAATGACATGTGTCAATGACAACGTGACGCGGCGCCCGCCCGACCGACTATATTGGTCGCTCAAGTCGGGCCAGGCTCGCTACCTTGCTGGACACTCAGCCGGTCCTTTGCCGACGCAAGTCTGCCTTCGGCTTTGACGTGTCGCCCAGCCGCCGCCAAGCCGAATTTTGGCATGTTGACGTAGACGCACTCGCTTTTGCCGGGCTCGATCAGATAAGTCTCGTGCCAGATGCCGACGGAACCGTCGGTCCCAATGGCGCGGTTGAAGGCACCCCAAGCAGGGAAGTGCTGACCCGCGCGATCGTGGGCGTAGTTGAGGAGCGTGTCGAAGCTCTCCCAGTATTCCTGAACCAGAATGATACGGCCGGAAATATAGGTCCGGTAGAACAACAATCCGGTCTCCGGTTTTTTCACAAGCTCCGCCAGCATGCGCGGCATAGCGGCTGCGACGGGAAACCATTTGTGCACGGCAAGAAGCTTGTTGAAACGCATGCCGATCAGAAACAGCACAACCGGTTTGTCGAGGCGTGCGGTGCGACGATCGGCGAAAATCTCTGCCATAGCGGTTGCTCCTGCTGGATTTGCAGCTGCACCACAATACCGGTCATTCGCTGGCGCTGCCTATAAGGCCGTACGCCGACGTTGGAAAATTCATTCGCAGCTTGCGCGGTCAGCCCGCACGGCTTGGATTCGGCGCGAGACGGCGCGCTTTGTGCGCGCGGGGTGCAGCGCCGCGGCGTCAGTCGGTCCAAACCGAGACGCGCCGGCCCTGCTTGTCCTTGAAATGGCCGACGATGATGATGATGAAATCGACGAAGGTCCAAATGCCCAGGCCGCCCAAGGTGAGTATCTGGAGGATGCCGGTGCCGATTTTGCCGACATAAAAGCGGTGGGCGCCGAACAGCCCCAGGAACCAGCACAGCAACAGCGCCACCAGCCGGCTCTTGGGGCTGGCGTCCGGCGGGCGTACCGCCATCCCGGTCGGCGCGCCGCAGTGCGGGCAGACCGGCGCCAGACTCGAAATGACCTGACCACAGCTCCGGCAGAACTGCTGATTGGCGCCCAGTGCCGGCATGGTTTGAGACATGAGACGACCTCGGATTGGTCGCATCAGCATGGATGGTTCGCGGCCGGGCGGCAACCTGGAAAGTCGCGTTCAAATGCGACGCCGGCCTGGAGCGACAATTGCTTCGCCTATGGGCCCGCGACCGCTATACTTGGAGTTGAAACAGGAAGTTCAATTCCGGCTTTGTCCGGCGGCTACTCGTGGCTTTGTTTGGACAATTACCATGGGACAACGACTTATCGCCACATGCGCCATCGCCTTTACGGTCTTGGCACTCTGGGCCGTTACCGCCCGCGCCGAGATGGGTCCATGTCTTTCAGGTGATCATGGTAGCCTCATCTGCGGCAGCGGCGACGGCGCGGCGCGAACCATCCCGGAAACCAACTCACCTTCCAAACGGCTGGCTCTTGCTTGGCGGCTCACAAACCGGCCCCCGACCGATCGACCCAGCGACGGCGATCCCAACCTTGAAAACGTGATCGTGCACATCGACGACGGTGCAATACTCGCGAAGTCCCGCGGCTTCTATTGGTATCTCGGCGAGCGATACGCGCCGAGACAATACCTGCGCGCCGCGTGGTCGCCGGACAGCCGCATGTTGATTAGAACGGCAGGCAGCGTCGACGTCCCCGATACGGCAGAGCTCTTCGCCTTCGCTGACGACGGCCGCGTTACAGGCCCGTTCGATCTCGTGAAAGTATTTGACCCCGCGGTACGCGCGAAGATGAAAGGCGCGAAGGACGCAGAGCAATATTTGTTCAGGTTTTGCTACAAGCCGGACAATCGACGATGAAGGACTGATCCATGCAAGCGTCTGCATCAAGCCACAAGATTCAGACCACGGGCCGGTCTACGAGCTGACGGCGCAGGTAGTGCCCATGACCAACTCGCTCGACGCAAAGGTGCTGTCGATTTCGGAATACCTTGGGCCGCGCATATCGGTCACCGTGCACTAGCTGTGAAGCCTCAACAGGTTGTCCTCGGATAGACCGAGACGACTGATTGGTGTGTTGGCTTTCAAGCTACCATGCGGCCGATGCCAATTGTAGCGATGGAGCCAATGGCAGAGCTCGGCCGATCGTTGATCCGAGTTCTGATAGGCACGAGCGTAGGCCCATTCGCGAAGCGCGGTTTGGATGAAGCGCTCGGCTTTTCCATTGGTCTTCGGGGTGTAGGGCCTGGTGAAGATTTGGCGAAGGCCGAGGCGTTTGCAGGCAGATCGGAACGTCTTTGATCGGTAGCACGAGCCATTGTCCGTCATCACACGCTCGATGCGGATTCCAAGCTCAGCGTAATAAGCGACGGCAGCTTCCAGGAAGGCGACGGCGCTCTCCTTGCGCTGGTTGGCCATGACCTTGACGAAAGCGACGCGCGAGGCATCGTCGATGCAGACATGGACGAACTCCCAACCGATGCCGTGGTGACGGTTGACGGCGCCAGGATATCGTCCGGTGATGCGGTGCCCGACGGAGCCGATCCGGCCGAGCTTCTTGATATCGAGATGGATGAGTTCGCCCGGATGCTCGCGCTCATAGCGTCGGACCGGTTCGGCCGGCTCCAACGCGCTCAGCTTGTTCAATCCCAGCCGCCGCAGGACACGGCTGACAGTGGCTGGCGAGACCCCGGTCTCGGCGGCGATCTGCTTGCCCGTCCAGCGCTGCCGGCGCAGCCGCTCGATCTCTTCGACAACCACATGGGGTGTCGGCTGCCGCAGCCGATGCGGCCGGGATGGCCGATCCTGCAATCCCGCCAAACCTTCCCGACGATATCGATCCACCCACTTGCGAACCGTGCGCGGACAGACGCCTGCGGCTTCCGCAACGGCCTCCGGCGTCTGCCCGCTCTCCACCTGGAGTACAATCCGCTCTCGACCGCGCGGCGTAAGCCGGGCATTCTTGTGCATGTTCATCCGGTCCTCCTCGAAAATCGCTGAAGCGTCGCAACTCCAGCTTCCTCGGTCAGGACCGGGTGGACAACCTAATGAAAGCTCACAACTAGCTAATCACCGCATGCGGCGCGCTGCCTTGCCGCTCGCGGCTCCCTCTCCCCGCGTGCGGGGAGAGGGTGGGGTGAGGGGGCTTAGACGCATGCATAGCGCAAACATAACGAAGACAAGTTTGGCTCGGCAATTGCGAAGAAATTCGACCGCCGCTGAACGCAAGCTTTGGCGATATCTTCGCTCCCGGTCGCTCGCCGGACTCAAATTCGTGCGCCAGGAGCCGATCGGGCCATATATCGTAGATTTTGTCTGTCGCGAGCGAACGGCTCGTCGTCGAGGTCGACGGCAGCCAGCACGCCGATAACAGACGCGACATCGTTCGCGACCAATGGCTCGTCGAGCATCGTTACCGCGTCGCTACGTTTCTGGAATAACGAAGTGCTGAAAAATATCGAAGGCGTTTGGGACACCATCTTCGCAGCAGCGTCTGCGGCGGCGCCCCCTCACCCCAACCCTCTCCCCGCACGCGAGGAGAGGGAGTCGCCAAGCCGGCCCCCCAAATGAGCCTAGTTTGTGACGCCTTCGACCATGAACGACAGCGAGTCCGTTGTTTTGATACGGGCCGCATTGACCTCTTGGACGGCCGGTGAATTCGTGCCATGCAGTCGCCTTCTCCGGGCTATCGAAGGCGAGCAGGACGAAGCGCTCAGGCGGCTTACCGCCAAAGCTCGTTATGGTCTGCGTTCGCACGACATAGCGGCCGCCGAAAGCGGCAAGCGACCCGGGCGTTGCCTTGTCGACGACGCCGGCCTTGAAACCGTCGGCGTCTTTGATGCTCCTGACGGCGACGACGACATAGGTCGGCGGTTTGGCTTGGGCATGAAGTCCTTCGATAGCGGCAGCACCGAGTCCGGCGCCGGCGATGACGGCCAGCGCGATCTTATATCTGGTATTCATGGCGCTTCTCTCCTTGTGAGTTGATGACAGAACGCGTGCCGCAAATGGCACGTCATCATGCAATAGCCACGTGATAGCGACGTGCGCCTACCGACGGCACCAGCGGCCCATTGAAACAAGCGGAGACTTCGGTTGGTCGCCGTTTTGCGGGCGGCTCTCAGGCAAGCCAAACCTTGGCTGACCGGAACGCTATACCCTCCGCGCGTCGGCGTCGAGGCGCGCGTAGCGCGGGCTAAGGAGTCCGTTGCGCGGGTTGAGTGAAGCGAAACTGATTTCACTGCCGCTCAATCCGGGCTACGCTCCCTAAATCAGCCCGGTCTCAACAACGTATCGTCTCCCTTCGGGAGTTAATCCCCAATAGACGTGCCCATGGACATAGTTGCCTCCCGTGACTTCCGCCAACCCTGCATCCGCTAATCGATCAAGATGATATTGCAATACGCCTCGTTCCATTTCCAATGCAGTTGCTATAGCGCTCACATCTCGGTCATCAATTTCCGCAGCCCTAAAAACGTAAACAAGGACGCGGGCTGTGTCGCCAGTTAACGCGCCTCCACGCTCAGACGATATTCGCGCCCGAAGAGCTTCAATTTCTTGTCGAGAGCCGCGATTTGCTTCTTGTAATCTTAAATCTCCTTGCTTGCGCTATCGTATCTTTCTTCGGCAAGCACAACGCGCTCCCTTAGAACGCTTGAGAGCGGTACTTCCTTTAGCAAATCTTGTAACCAACCCATTTCCTAGCTCTAAGTTATCCTGGAAATCCATGCCGGTATGGTTGATATTTTACCCGGATAGATCAGTATGTTAGTTCGATTTGGACGCAAGCTTTAGCGGCGGCCATTTCCCCTCTCTGAACTTGTTTCGTAAGTACAAATAGAAAGTATCCAAGAGCTTCCGCAAATTCCACCGACTGTCTTGCCTCGTCGATACTCACGTGCGGATGTTCTGCGTCTGCATGACGAGGACGGTTGGCGCCTAACCGAACTTCGTGCGCCCATGTACCCATACCCTCGGTCAGCTTGTGCTCCTCGACCGCCCTCTTGATCCGGTCATACACACTGCCGTCCCTGTAACCGAGTTCCTTTAGCATTGCATCGACCGCGCTGCCCGCCATTACGGCGGCGGCATCGGGCGCGTGGAGCATTTCGAGTGCTTGTTGTAAGAAATGTCGTGCAGTTTCCGGAATATCCTCATGCGCCCTTTTTGATACGGGGATCACTTCCACGACCGTCGGGTTAGTAACATTCGAGTTGGGTTCACCTTTTGCTAATACAACCCCGCCACAGCTCGTACACCGAAATGTTGCCCATACGTGCGTCGCACCGGGCGTTGCTCTTGGTACCACCCCTTGACTTTGCCAAAGTCCTTCGAGGGTTGGATTGGCAACCGAACAGTATGGGCATCTTGCAACGCCCGTTAACTGCTGCCCAAGCTGAGCCATTTTAAACCTCAAGAGCCATGACGGTCTCGTGCGTTATTGGCAGGAATGCAACCTAAGCAATTTCGGCCGTCTCAACAGAGACATGCAGTCCAGTAGACCCAGCAAATTCAAGTGAGCGGCGACGAGGCCGCTAGGCTGATCCCGGATTTCGCTGTCGCTCGATCCGGGCTACGCTTGCTTTTGGGGTTTTTATCATGCCGCGCCAACCTTATTTGACAGTCGTTCGGGAGCCAAAAGGCTCAACTATCGATGTGGGAGCAAAGTCCATTGGAGGCCGCCCCGAACTCGAGGCGTTAGTGGGAAATTGCCTGATGGCTTGGCCTCATGTTGAGGCGGAGATGGCCCTTGTATTAGGCCAATTACTCGCACGGAAAACGCGGTTGGGATGACGAAAAACACCTAAAACTACTTTCCACAATTTCAGTCTATAAGGCCGATGACCTCAAGACGATATTCGAGGACATGAAAGAAATCGCAGAAATTTGGCACAATTTGATCGCCTACATCAGACCTCCTTTCGACGAGAAAATGCGCGCTGATAGATACCGTGTGCTGTGTGCTCGACCACTTGTTGCACGCGAGTTAGCAAAACTTCGGCAAAGAGCGGCGCTTTGACCACGATTAAGTGCCCTCACAAAAAGCTCTGCGGGTCGACGTCGATGTCGAGCTTGAGCGAGCCCTTCGGCTTCGGCGCGGCGTGTAGCCAGTCGCGCAGATAAGCCGAAAGATCGAAAGCGCGCGGCGCCTTGACCAACAAACGCAGGCGGTGGCGGCCGCGCACCAGCGCGAGCGGCGCGTCGGCGGGGCCGAGCACGCGCACATCGTCGTTGAGCGGCGCGGCGCGCGCAAGCGTCCGCGCGTAGCTTTGCGGTGTCGTGCTTGTCCTCGCCGGAGACGACGATGCTGGCCAGCCGCCCGAACGGCGGATAGTGCGCGCTCTCGCGCATCGCGATCTCGGCGGAGTAGAACGCTTCGCGGTCCTGCGCGATCAGCGCGCGCATCACCGGATGCTCGGGCTGGTGGGTCTGCAGATAGCCGCGGCCGATGCCGGCATCACGTCCGGCGCGGCCGACCACCTGATGCAGGAGCTGAAAGGTGCGCTCGGCGGCGCGCGGGTCGCCGTTCGACAGGCCGAGATCGGCGTCGACCACGCCGACCAGGTTGAGCTTGGGAAAGTGATGGCCCTTGGCGACCAGCTGGGTGCCGATGACGATGTCGAAGCGGCCTGCGGCGACGTCGTCGAGTTCGGCGCGCAGGCGATCGACGGTGGCGACGAGATCGGAGGACAGCACCAGCACGCGCGCCTGCGGAAACAGCGCGCGCACTTCCTCTTCCAGGCGCTCGACGCCGGGGCCGATGGCGGCGAACGAATTTGCCGCCTGGCATTTCGGGCATTCGGCCGGATGCGGCATGGCGAAGCCGCAATGGTGGCAGACCAGCTGGCGGCGGAAGCGGTGATCGACCAGCCAGGCGTCGCAGTTCGGGCAGGAGAAGCGGAAGCCGCAGGCGCGGCACAGCGTCAGCGGCGCGTAGCCGCGGCGATTGAGGAAAAACAGCGCCTGCTCGCCGCGCTCGATCGCGGTCGCCACCGCGCCGGCGAGCGTCGGCGCGATGAAGCGGCCGGGCGGCGGGCGCTCGCGGCGCAGATCGATCGCCTCGACCGACGGCATAAGCTGGCCGCCGAAGCGCTCGGGCAGCGCCAGCCGCTTGTAGCGGCCGCGCCGCGCGTTGACTTCGGTCTCCAGCGACGGCGTCGCCGACGACAGCACCACCGGGATGCGGGCGATGTGGCCGCGCACCACCGCCATGTCGCGGGCGTGGTAGCGCACGCCGTCCTCCTGCTTGTAGGCCTGGTCGTGCTCCTCATCGACGACGATCAGCCCGAGATCGGCATAGGGCAGGAACAAGGCGGACCGCGCGCCAACGACGACGGCGACTTCGCCGTCGGCGACGGCTCTCCAGGTGCGCGCGCGTTTGCGCGGCGACAGTTCCGAATGCCATTCCGCCGGGCGCACGCCGAAGCGCGCGGCAAAGCGGTCGAGAAACTGCGCGGTGAGCGCGATCTCCGGCAGCAGAATGAGGCTCTGCCGGCCGCGGCGGATCGTGTCGGCGACCGCTTCGAAATAGACTTCGGTCTTGCCCGAGCCGGTGACGCCGTCAATGAGCGTCACCGAATAGCCGCCCGCGGCGAGCGTCGCTTTCAGCTCCGCCGCGGCGGCGCTTTGGTCGGCGGTGAAATCCGTCCGCGTAAAATCCGGATCGGGCTTTTGCGCCACAGGCTCCGGCGGCAGCACCAGGGTTTCGAGCGTGCCTTCGTCGATCAGCCCGTCGACCACGCCGGCGGAGACGCCGGCTTCGCGCGCGGCCTCGCTCTTGCCGCGCACCATGCCGTCGGCGAGAAGCGCGAGCACGCGCTCGCGCGCCGCGGTCATGCGCTGCGGCGCGGCAGCCGGCGAGGCGCACGCCGACACGCTCGCGCTCGGCGCCGAGATGCTCGCCCATGCGCAGGCACATGCGCAGCACCATGCCGCGCGAGGCGACGGTGTAGTTCGCCACCCAATCGACGAACTGACGCAATTCGGGCTTGAGCGGCGGCAGGTCGAGCTTTTCCTCGACGTCCCTGAGCCGGTTGTCGAGCCGCGGATTGGGCTTCGGATTCTCCGCCCAGACGACGGCGGTGGCCTCGCGGGCGCCGAGCGGCACCGAGACGATGTCGCCGGGCGCAAGCTCAAGCTGGTCGGGAACCCGATAAGAATAGGGCTTATCGAGCGCGACCGGGACGAGGACATCGACGACGCGTCTGGCCATATTGGAGGTTGTCCCGATTCCGGGCGGTTTAGGAAGAGGTAAAGGGGCCGCGCTTATCCTGCGAAACCCGCGAACGCGGGGAAGCCTCGGCCGAAAGTCACCGCGAAGCACGCTGGGCTCCCGCTTCGCGGGCGGAAAGAAGCAGACGCGTGCATGTCAGCGAATTGGGCTTTGTCGCTCCCAAGGTCGCCGCCGAGATCGAAGGCTGGCTTCGTCATCTCGGCGACGAGCGCCGCTATTCGCCGAAAACGCTCGAAGCCTATCGGCGCGACGCGCTGCAGTTTCTCGCCTTCCTCGCCGAGCATCTCGGCGGCGCGCCGTCGCTGAAGGACCTTGCTGCGCTCCAGCCGGCTGACGTGCGCGCCTTCCTCGCCGCGCGGCGCGCCGGACGGGCATCGGCAGCCGCTCGCTGATGCGCACGCTCGCCGGCATGCGCGGCTTCGCGCGTTATCTCGAGAGGAACGGCAAGGGCAAGGTCGGCGCGCTTGCCGCGGTGCGCGCGCCGAAACTCGGCAAGACCTTGCCGCGGCCGCTGCCGGCCGCCGCCGCCAAGCGCGTCGCCGATCGCCGATCTTGCCGCCGGCGACGAGCGCGAGCCGTGGATCCATGCCCGCGACGCGGCGGTGCTGGCCCTGCTCTACGGCAGCGGCTTGCGCATTTCCGAGGCGCTCGGGCTCAAGCGCGCCGATTTCGGCGACCGCGACGCCATCACGGTGACCGGCAAGGGGCGCAAGCAGCGCATGGTCCCGGTGCTGCCGCAAGTGCAAAAACTCGTCGCCGATTACGTCGCGCTCTGCCCGTACGACCTGCCGCAAGACGGGCCGCTGTTCGTCGGCGCCAAGGGCGGCCCGTTGTCGGCGCGCGTCGTCCAACTGGCGATGGCGCGGCTGCGCGGCGCGCTGGGGCTGCCCGAAACCGCCACGCCGCATGCGCTGCGGCACTCGTTCGCCACGCATCTCCTCGCCCGCGGCGGCGATTTGCGCGCCATCCAGGAGCTGCTCGGCCACGCCTCGCTCGCGACCACGCAGATCTACACCGAAGTCGACGCCGAACGCCTGATCGAGGCCTATCGCAACGCCCATCCGCGCGCGTGACAAGGATTTATGGTAGCCGTCATTCCGGGGCCGAGCGAAGCGAGCGAGCCCGGAATGACGAGCAAAGGGGCGCGCAAATCATGTCCGACGCACACGAACAGATGGAACGGGCCGAAATCGCCAAGGAAGTCTCGCGCGAGGACCGCAAGATAGCGCTGGTGATCGCGATCCTGGCGCTGTTGCTGTCTTTCTCCGAGACGCTGGGCAAGAGCGCGCAGACCGAGGCGATCAGCGCCAATGTCAAGTCGAGCGACACATGGGCGTTTTTTCAGGCCAAGGACATCCGCAGAACGGTCGTCAATGCGGCCGCCGATGAGACGACGCTGCTTGGCGCGACCCTGACCGATCCGGCCGCCAAGGCCGCCATCGACAAACAGGTCGAGGCTTGGCGCGCGAACGCCGCGCGCTACGAGTCCGACCCAAAAACGGGAGAGGGCCGCAAAGAACTCGCGGCCCGCGCCAAGGCCGAGGAGGAGGAGCGCGACCGTCGCCATGGCGAAATACCACCACTACGAAATCGCCTCCGCGGCGTTTCAGATCGGCATCGTGCTCTGCTCGGCGGCGGTGATCACCGGCATCATCGCGCTGGTGTGGTTCGCGGGTTTGCTCGGGGTCCTCGGGGCCGCCGTGCTGTCGCTCGGCGTGTACGCGCCGCATCTCCTGCCACTGCCTTAGAGCGGAGCAACGATGATCTCGCGCGGCAAGGCGGAAAAACAGGCAGCGCGCAGCGCGCGGCTCTCGGCGGCATTGCGGGAAAACTTGAAGCGCCGCAAGGCGCAGGCGCGCGGCCGCGCGGAAAACCGCGCCGACGAAGCGGATTTACCGGCCGAAGGCAAGATCGAGCCGCAAACTCCCGACTTTCGCCGCAATCAGGGCCGCGATTAACCGGTCGTTTTCGAGGGCAGGGCCGCGGGGTATCTTATGGATCGCATTCGCATTATCGGCGGCCAGCGCCTCAACGGCACGATCCCGATTTCGGGCGCGAAAAACGCCACGCTTCCGCTGATGATCGCGAGCCTCCTGACCGACCAGATGCTCGTCCTCGACAACGTGCCGCGGCTCGCGGACGTGGTGCAGCTGCAGCGCATTCTCGGCAATCACGGCGTCGACATCATGGTCGGCGGCAAGCGCTCCGGCGAGACCGCCGATCACGGCCAGACGCTGCACATCTCCGCCGCCCGCATTGTCGATACTACCGCGCCCTACGAGCTCGTCTCCAAGATGCGGGCGAGTTTCTGGGTGGTCGCGCCCTTGGTCGCGCGCATGGGCGAGGCGCGGGTCTCCATGCCCGGCGGCTGCGCCATCGGCACGCGGCCGGTTGATCTTCTGATCATGGCGCTGGCGCGGCTCGGCGCCGCCATCGAGATCGACGGCGGCTATGTGGTGGCGCGGGCGCCGAACGGCTTGCGCGGCGCCGAGATCGTGTTTCCCAAGGTCACGGTCGGCGGCACCCACACCGCCATGATGGCGGCTTCGCTCGCCAACGGCACAACCGTGATCGAGAATGCCGCACGCGAGCCGGAGATCGTGGATGTCGCCGATTGCCTTAACAAGATGGGCGCGCGCATTTCCGGCGCCGGCACCGAGCGCATCATCGTCGAGGGCGTCGCCAAGCTGAACGGCGCGCGCCACAGCGTCCTGCCCGACCGCATCGAGACCGGCACCTATGCCATGGCGGTCGCCATGGCTGGCGGTGACATCCTCTTGCAGAACGCGCGGCCCGAATTGCTGCAGGCCGCGCTCGACGTGCTGCAGCAAACCGGCGTCACGGTGACGCCGACTAATCAGGGCATTCGCGTCGCGCGCAACGGCGGCGACCTGCGTCCGGTCGAAGTGACGACGGCGCCGTTCCCGGCCTTCCCGACCGACCTGCAAGCCCAGCTCATGGCGCTGATGACGCGCGCGCACGGCACCTCGCACATTGTCGAGACGGTGTTCGAGAACCGCTTCATGCACGTGCAGGAACTGGCGCGGCTCGGCGCCCGGATTCATCTCGAAGGCGAACGGGCAACGATCGAAGGCGTCGAGCGGCTCAAGGGCGCGCAAGTGATGGCGACCGACCTGCGCGCCTCGGTTTCGCTGGTCATCGCCGGGCTTGCCGCCGAGGGCGAAACCATCGTCAACCGCGTCTATCACCTCGACCGCGGTTTCGAGCGGGTGGAAGACAAGCTCGGCCGCTGCGGCGCCGCCATTGAGCGGCTGTCGGGGTAGGCTTCTCCCGGCGCGTCAGGAAAACGAACGGCCCCGCGACCCAGGGAGCGCGATCAAGGTGCGGGGCCGCTGTTCACAATGCATCGTTCACTTGCGGGCGGAACCTTAGACGGCCGAATGTTGCCGGTAACCTAACGGCCAGGTACGTGGAAATACCCTCCAGCATGGCCTATCTGTAAGGCGAAACGCTCAAGCCAAGAAGAACACCGGAGTTCCGCATGGCCTCTGCCCCCACCTCGCTGGTCGATCGCGCCGGGCTCGACCGGCCGCGGCTCGCCAAGATCATTTCTCGCGGCCTCGATGGCGCCGACGATGGCGAGCTGTTCCTCGAATATCGCCAGGCCGAGATGCTGGTCTTCGACAACGGCCGGCTGAAGCAGGCGACCTATGACACCTCGCAGGGCTTCGGCTTGCGCGCGGTCAAGGACGAGGCAGTCGGCTATGCGCATGCGTCCGACGTATCGGAAGAGGCGATCGCCCGCGCCGCGGATACCGTGCGCGCGGTGAAGGGCGGCTACTCCGGCCACTATGCAGGGCCGCCCGTGCGAACCAACGTCAAGCTCTATGGTGAGGAGAGCCCACTCGGCAGTCCCGCCTTTGAGGCCAAGGCCCGGCTTCTGGAAGCGATTGACGCCTATGCGCGCGCCAAGGACCCCCGCGTCCGCCAAGTATCGGTCAGCCTGGGCGCCACTTTTCAAGCAGTGGAGATTGTCCGAGGCGACAGCGAAACCTATCGAGACGTGCGCCCGCTGGTGCGGGTCAATGTCTCGGTCGTCGTCGGCGATGGCGACCGCCAGGAGACCGGTAGCGCCGGCTATGGCGGGCGCGAAGGTTATGAGCGCTTCATTGTCACCGACACTTGGCAGCACGCCGTTGACTCAGCTGTCCGCCAGGCGCTGACCAATCTCGCCGCCGTGCCGGCACCCGCCGGCGAAATGGATGTCGTGCTCGGGCCCGGCTGGCCCGGCGTGATGCTGCACGAAGCGGTGGGTCACGGGCTCGAAGGCGATTTCAATCGCAAAAAGACCTCTGCGTTCGCCGGGCTCATGGGCCAGCGCGTCGCCGCCAAAGGAGTAACCGTCGTCGACGACGGCACCATTGCGCTTCGCCGCGGCTCGCTGTCGATCGACGATGAAGGCACGCCAACCAACCGCACCGTGCTGATCGAAGACGGCATTCTCGTGGGCTACATGCAGGACCGCCAGAACGCGCGGCTGATGGGCATGAAGCCGACCGGCAATGGCCGCCGCGAGAGCTTCGCCCATGTGCCGATGCCGCGCATGACCAACACCTACATGCTCGCCGGTACGCGCGATCCCGCAGAGATCATCGCTTCGGTAAAGAACGGTATCTACGCCGTGCATTTCGGCGGCGGCCAGGTCGACATCACTTCGGGCAAATACGTGTTCGAGTGCACCGAGGCCTATCGCATCGAGAACGGCAAAGTTGGCGCACCGATCAAGGGCGCCATGCTCATCGGCAACGGTCCGACCGACCTCAACCGCATCTCCATGGTTGGCAACGATCTTTCGCTCGACGACGGCATCGGCACCTGCGGCAAGAATGGCCAAGGTGTCCCCGTTGGCGTCGGCCAGCCGACGCTGCGCATCGAGCGCATTACCGTCGGCGGCACGGGCTGATAAAATCATCCGAACGCAACGCGCCGCCGGAGGTGTTCCGGCAACCGCCGGCACACAATTTTCAAGCACCCCGCGGTCGGGCCACTGGATAATGTGGCCGAAATCGTCGTTCCATCTGACCATTTGTTTGTCATGGGCGACAATCGCGACAACTCCGCCGATAGCCGCGTGCCCCTCAACTGGGGCGGCGTCGGGTTGCTGCCGGTCAGCGACTTGGTTGGGCGCGTCGAAGCGCTGGTGGGATCGTGGGATCTGGCCGTCAAGCGGCAGCCGTTGTGGAATTGGCCGTCCGGATTGCGGCTGTCGCGGTTCTTTACCGCCGTCCACTGAGTCATCGGCATTCGCCAAAGCAAGCGCGCGCTACCGCACCACGCCGGATATGCAGCACGGCTTGTGATGCGGCGGTTTGATCGTATCCTTGAGGTAGCAGTGCGCCGGGGCGGTTCCGTAGCCCGGTCGCCGATAGGTCCAGGCGCGGCAGCGCAATTCCGCCTGACAGGCTGCGGCGCAGGCCTTGCCGTGCGAATCGGACGGCGTCTCAAACGACCGGTAATCGCCACCCACGCGATCAATCGAGTATTCGAGTTCGCCCAGTTTTGGCTCGATCACGCCGGCGCCGCGCACACCCGACACGCAGCAGCTTGTCTGGGTGCGCGGCATCACCTCGCGCTTGAGATGGCACATGGCCTGCTCGCCGGAAGCCGATGGATAGGCAAAGCTCCACGAGCGGCAGGGTTTGTCGTGCTCACAGCGCGCCGCACACACCGCCGGATCGCCGCTCGTGACCGGGGCACTGGCGTAGTCGCCGCCCGGCCGATCGTAGCCCGATTGCGCAGCGGCCGGCATGATCGCCGTGGCCGCGCAAATGAGCGCGGCAAAGCCCGTGATGAGTGCGCGCATGCGCGCCGCCTTGCGTTGCCTCGCGACGTAGCCCCGTGCACAGAAGAACGCCCTTGCCGGCGAAATGCCACAACAATCTTGCGCGCTATGCACCGTGATCTTCCGGAGCCCAATCTGCGCCGAATTGCCTCATGCCGCTGGGTGATCACGCGCGCCTGCTCCGCTATGGTTTACCAATGCCTGCCTTGACCGCCGGGCGGATTGCTCCCCGGCTCCTCGCCACCCTTGTTCTGTTGCTGCCGGCCTTCTGGAACGGATTTCCGCTCCTGGAGTACGACACCGGCGGCTATCTGGCGCGCTGGTTCGAGGGCATTCTCGTTCCCAGCCGTTCGACCACCTACGGGCTGTTCCTTGCCGCCGGATGGCCGCTTGATTTTTGGCCCATTGTCATCCTGCAGGCGGCCGCGGCGGTGTGGATTATCGGCATCCTGCTGAGGGTGCACCGGTTCAGTGTGCATCCCGTCGGATTGTTGGCGGTGGTTGCGGCACTGGCGGCGACAACGGCATTGCCGTGGATCGCCAGCGAACTCCTGACCGACATTTTTGCTGGCCTCGCCGTGCTCGCTCTGCACGCGCTGCTGTGGCACGGGTCGAGGATCGCACCGCCGCATCGCGCGGCGCTCATCGTCTTCATTGCCTTCGCCGTTTCGACCCACAGCGCGACCTACGCCGTGCTGCTTGTGCTTGGCGTCGCGGCACTCATCTTCTCGTTTTTCGATCACAAGCTCATTCCAGGCGCCGCACTCACCCAGGCCGCCCTCGCCATGGCGCTCGGCGCTGCCATGCTGCTCGCCGGAAACTACATCGTGGCGAAGCGGATGGCCTGGACGCCGGGCGGCTACGGCATTGCGTTCGGTCGCATGCTCCAGGACGGTATCGTCGCCCGCTATCTCGATGACCATTGTCCGGATGCCCGGCTCAAGCTGTGCCCCTACCGCAGCGAGTTGCCACGCGACGCGGATGATTTTCTCTGGGGCGGCAGCGCATTCGATCAGCTCGGCCGCTTTGACGGACTTGGCGACGAAATGCGCACCATCGTGCTCGAAAGCCTGCGCGATTATCCCGCCTTGCAGCTCAAGGCGGCGCTGATCGCGACGGCACGGCAACTTGTCGCCGTCGGCACCGGCGAAGGGGTCGGCACCGACATTTGGCACACCTACGGCATGATGGAACGCTACACCCCCTCAGTCGTGCCGGCGATGCGCGCAGCGCATCAACAGCACGGGGACGTCCGCTTTGCCGCAATCAACGCCGTCCACGTGCCCGTGGCGTGGGCGGCCATGGCGCTTCTGCCCGTGCTGATCATCTTCGGATTCTACAGCGCCGAATTCGCCGACCTTGGGCGCCTCGCCGCCACCATTGCACTTGCACTTCTTGCCAACGCCGCCTTCTGCGGCGTGATCTCCAATCCGCATGATCGCTACGGCTCGCGCATGGCGTGGATTGCGGCCTTCGTCGTCGCGCTTGCGGCGTGGCGCGCCTCCGCCCTTGCGCTTAAGCGACGCGCCCTCTCAACCGCGGAAGTGCTTCGATAATTTGAGGCCCTGCGCCTGATAATTCGAGCCGATGCCGCTGCCGTAGAGCTGATCGGGTCGGGCCAGCATCTTCTCGTAGACCAGGCGGCCGACGATCTGGCCGTGCTCAAGGATGAACGGCACTTCGCGCGAGCGTACTTCCAGCACCGCGCGGGCACCCAGTCCGCCGGCTCCGGCATAGCCGAAGCCGGGATCGAAGAAGCCGGCGTAGTGCACGCGAAATTCGCCAACGAGCGGATCGAATGGCACCATTTCCGCGGCATAGTCGGGGGGCACCTGCACCGCCTCGGTTGACGCGAGAATGTAAAACTCGTCGGGATCGAGGATCAGACTTCTGTCGGCGCGCGCGGCGATCGGCTCCCAGAAATCGGCAACCTCATAAGCGGCGCGGCGCTCGACCTCGACGACCGCGGTGTGACGCTTGGCGCGATAGCCGACAATGCCCTCTGTGCCCCGCGTGCCGCCACCGGAAAGATCGACGCTGACCGCGACGCCCTCTCCCATCACTGCCTCGGCGCGGTCGACCAGCCGCTCTTGCGCGTGCAATACGCGCAGCGCGTCGCCGTTGAGCACCGCGTCGCCGTGGCGAAAGCGGATTTGCGACAGCCGCGTACCTTCGCGCACCAGTACAGGGAAAGTCTTCGGGCTGATCTCAGCATAGAGCGGCCCGTGATAGCCGGGCTCGACGCGATCGAAGCCGCGGGTTTCATCGGCGATCACGCGCGTGAAAACATCGAGGCGTCCGGTCGAGCTTTTCGGATTGGTGGCGGCCGCGATATCCGCCGGCAGGGCGAGGCGCTCGATCAGCGGGACGATATAGACGCAGCCGGTTTCCAGCACGGCACCGTCGGCGAGCGCGAACTCGTGCAGCTTGAGTTCGGCAATACGGCGAACCACGGCGGTGCCGGGTCCGGGCAAGAAGCTTGCGCGCACGCGATAGGCGATGGCGCCGAGCCGCAAGTCGAGACTGGCCGGCTGGATTTGGTCCGGAGCGAACGGGCGCGCCGGCGCAATCGCGCCGTCTTCGGCCAGCGCCGCGATCATGCGGTCGGGCAGTATTCCCTTGTCCGAAGTTGCAAACGAGAGCGGCACACGGCGATCTAACCTGACCCCCGGCTTGACGGAAAGTCGCGTCCGGCGTATGAGCCAATTTATCCCGTGGTCATTTGAGCCGGCCGGCTTGCAGCCACGTAAAACAAATTGCTAAAAGGCCGGGGACGCGTGAGCCCGGCCCGAGGATTAATCCTCCCGGCCGGGTTTTTATTTTGGCCAAGGAGGAGGGCCGCAATGACCGCGTCCGCACCCGATCGCTATCGTCCCGAGACCCGTCTCGTCCATTCCGGCACATTGCGCTCGCAATTCGGCGAGACCTCGGAGGCGCTGTTCCTCACCCAGGGCTACGTCTACGAGAACGCCGCCCAGGCCGAGCGGCGCTTCAAAAACGAAGAGCCGGGTTTTCAATATTCGCGCTTCGCCAATCCGACCGTCGCGATGTTCGAAGCACGCATGGCGGCGTTCGAGGGCGCCGAAGCCGCGCGCGCGACCGCGACCGGCATGGCCGCCGTGACGCTGGCGCTGGTCGGCCAGCTCAAGGCCGGCGATCATGTAGTGGCGGCCAAGGCGCTGTTCGGCTCCTGCCGCTATATCGTGGAGGATTATCTGCCGCGCTATGGCGTCGCCTCGACGCTGGTCGACGGCACCGACCTCAACCAATGGCGTGACGCGGTGCGGCCTAACACCAAGACGTTCTTTCTGGAGACGCCAACCAATCCGACGCTCGAGGTGATCGACATCGCCGCGGTTGCGCAGATCGCACACGAGGCCGGCGCGACGCTCGTCGTCGACAACGTCTTCGCGACGCCGATCTTCCAGTCACCGCTGGCGCTCGGCGCCGACTGCGTCGTCTATTCGGCGACCAAGCACATCGACGGCCAGGGCCGCTGCCTCGGCGGCATCATCCTTGGTTCGGAAGATTTCATCCAGAAGAACGTGCACGTGCTGCTGCGCCAGACCGGGCCGTCACTGTCGCCGTTCAACGCCTGGGTCCTGCTCAAAGGACTAGAGACGCTACCGGTGCGGGTGCGCCGGCAGACCGACAGCGCCGCGACGCTCGCGGTCGCGCTCGCCGAACATCCGAAGATCGCGCGGCTGATTTATCCTGGCCGACCCGACCATCCGCAGGCCAAGGTGGCGCAGAAGCAGATGCGCGGCGGCTCCACCCTCGTCGCCTTCGACATCAAGGGCGGCAAGAAGGCCGCGTTCCGTTTCCAGGATGCGCTCAAGCTCGTCCGCATCAGCAACAATCTCGGCGACGCCAAGAGCCTCATCACCCATCCGTCGACCACGACGCACCAGCGGCTGACTCCCGCGCAGCGCGCCGAACTTGGCATCAGCGACGGCCTGGTGCGGCTGTCCGTGGGCCTTGAACATCCCGACGATATCGTCGAGGACGTGCTCACCGCCTTGGAAGCGGTGTAGTCGCTTCACCATGCCCCACGACGCGGATCGCCTGGTTACCCGTGATGTCTCCGTGCGCGTTCGGCGCGGCGGAGCGGGAGCGCCGATACTCTTTCTCCATGGCGCCGGCGGCTGGCCCTCCTGGCTGCCGTTCTTCGATCGCCTGGCGCAGCGACACGCGTTGTTGGTTCCCGAGCATCCCTGTTTCGGCGCCTCCGATGATCCGCCGACGCTTCGCAGCGTTGCTGACCTCGCCATGTATTATCTCGACGTTCTAGATCACGCTTATTCCGCGCCGGTCCATGTCGTCGGCCATTCACTCGGCGGCTGGATCGCGGCCGAAGCTGCAACCCGCAACACCCATCGCTTCGCCAGCCTGACGCTGCTGGCGCCGGCGGGCATCCGTATCAAAGGCATTCCACCCGGTGACATTTTCATCTGGTCGCCGGAAGAGTTCGTGCGCAATCGCTTCCACGATCAAACCTTCGCGGCGGTGGCGTCGCTGATTACGCCGACGAGCGAAGCCGACGTCGACATCGACCTGCAGAACCGGCTGGCCGCGGTGAAATTCGGCTGGGAGCCACGGCTGTTCAATCCAGACCTGGAAAAATGGCTGCGTCGGATCACCGTGCCGACGCATGTCGTGTGGGGACGCGAGGACCAAATTCTCCCCAGCGCCTACGCGGAGCTTTGGAGCAAGCGCGTGCCGGGCGCGCAGGTTTCGATCATCGAAGCGTGCGGACATAGCCCGCATGTGGAGCAAAGCGATCTCGTCGCTGACAAGATTGGCGCCTTTCTCGAGGGCGTGCGCGCATGAAGTTCGTCTGCTTTCATCTGATGCCCTATCGGCCGCTCGATCTCGCAGCCGCGAAAGACTATCGCTCGGCCTGGGTGGTATTGCCCAACAGCTTTTATGATCCGAAGAAAGGGGCCGCCGAGTACAATTCCTATCTCGACCAGCTCGTGTATGCTGAGCAACTTGGCTTCGACGCCATCGGTGTCAACGAGCATCATCAGACCGCGTACGGCCTGATGCCGGCGCCCAACCTGATCGCGAGCGCGCTCATTCAGCGCACCAAGACGGTTAAGGTCGCCATCCTCGGCCGCGCCCTGCCGCTGGTCAGCAACCCGATCAACATCGCCGAGGAATTCGCGATGCTTGATGTGCTGTCGAAGGGCCGCCTCATCGCCGGCTTCGTGCGCGGCATCGGCGCCGAATACCATTCGACCGGCGTCAATCCGGCGTTCTCCCACGAGCGCTTTCATGAAGCGCACGATTTAATCATCAGGGCTTGGACCACGCCCGGCCCGTTCGAGTTCGAGGGCGATCACTTTCGCCTTCGCTACGTCAATCTGTGGCCGCGCCCCTACCAGGCGCCGCATCCGCCGGTCTGGATCCCCTCGATGGGCTCACGCGAGACGGTGGTCTGGGCCTCGGCGCCGGAACGCAAATATCCGTTCATGGTCACGTTCAGCCCCGAAAGCGCGGTCGTGCGCTACCACACCATGTATCGCGAAGCCGCACAGGCCCATGGCTATGATGCCGCCGGCGGCCAGCTCGGCTGGGCGGTACCCATCTATGTTGCAGAGACCGATGAACGCGCCCGCGAAGAGGCGAAGGCGGGCATCGAGTCGCTGTTCAACAATTTCCTGCCGATGCCCTGGGAGATGCTGCTGCCGCCCGGCTACACCTCCAACGCCTCGCTGAAAGTGACGATGAAGATGCGCCCGGCGTTATCGCGGCCACGCGCCGTAACCGTCGACGATCTCATCGGCGGCGGCACCGCGATCATCGGCAGTCCGACGACAGTCCGTGAAAAGATCGAGCGGGTGCGCGATCAGACCGGTTTCGAGATTCTGATCACATTGTTGCAGTTCGGCGTCATGTCCGACGAGCTTGCGCGCCGTAACATGGAAATGTTCGCCAGCGAGGTGATGCCGAAGCTGCGCTGAAACGGTTCAGTGCGTAGAACGCGCCGCGGCGGATGCGACCGGCCGCGTCGCCGCCTCGGCGATCGCGGCGGCCAGAAGCTTCGCTACGCAGGCATAGCCCCAGTCGTTCATATGCAGCTGGTCCGGCGAAACGAAAGCATCGAACGGAATGTGCTGGACCTCGTGCCAGTTGCGCATCAGCGCGAACCGATTGAACAGATCGACGCTCTCCTCCTTGGCGGCGAGCACAATCTGATCTTCCATGCCCTGCGTCTCGGACTTGGCCAGCACCCGCGGCGCAAACTGCATGTCCATCAGCACCACGTCGGCGCCCGCTTCCCGGAGTTGCGCAATGCCCTCGCGCAGCAAGACGGAATGCGGCTTGAGCGGATGATCACGCAGCACCGAATTGGTGCCGACTTGCCAGAGCACGAGATCGGGATGCGCGGGGATGACGTCGGTGGCGAACCGCGCCATCATCTGTTGGGTCTCTTCGCCGCCGACGCCGCGATTGAGCACGGTGACGTCGCGCGCCGGAAAGCGTTGCTTCAGCTCGACGGCGAGGCGGCTCGGATAGCTTGCCGCCGGCGAACTCGCGCCGCTGCCGCTGGTCGAGGAGGAACCAATGGCGACGACGACGATCGGCTCGCCGCTCGCGATGCGCCGCGCGGTATGGCGCAGCGGGTAGCTAAGACGCGCAAATTCGGCCGGTCCGCCGCAGCTGAACATCGACGCAAGCGGCGAAGCGGCCGGGGGCGGCGTCGCTGGACCATCGGCCGACGGAGCTGGCGACGCCGGAGGTGCGGCCGGCATTTGCGCGTGGGCGGGCGTGAGCGTCGCCAGAGCCGCCGCCCAGAGCACTGCGCAGGCGACGTGACTGATCGCCGTTCTATCGTCGGATGATATCAATGCGTCGTCTGCATACTCGCGGCGTCGAGATGACTGGCATTGATGATCTGCGACGCCAGGGCCCGGCCAATACACTCGTGAACACGCCGCGCCATAGCATAGCCATTGGTGGCCGCATAGAGGTCAAATGTGCCCTCATCGCTCCAGTAACGCATGATGGCAAATCGATCGAACAGCAAAATGCCGCGCTGTTCGGTGACCCAGTGCATGACGTCCGCATAAGCAGAAACATTGAGCATGGATTCAGTGCGCGGACTGTATTGCATGTTCATCAGAATGGCGTCCGCGTTGGCGGCCGCGATCGCGTCGAGGCCCTGATCGAGGCTGGTGCGGAAATCCTCCGGTTCAACGCCGCGCAGCGCATCGACGGTGCCGGCCTGCCAGATTACCAGAGCCGGCTGGTCGTCGGTCAGAATTTTGGGCAGGTCGGCGGCCATATCCGCCGTGGTCTGCTGTGACGGGACGTGCGCGGTAACCTTAACTTCAATACCGGGCAGCCGCTCTTTAAGCGCCTGCTCCAACTGCGCCGGATAGGCAAAGCGCGCTCCGTCGGGACCCGACAGCACCGAAGATCCGGAGCCGACGACGCTGATATCCAGGCGATGGCGATCCTTGATTTCGTTACTGACCCGCGTGAGATCGCTATTTGCCGCGATGGCCCATTCGGGCACGTCGCATTCCTGCGCCGGCTCGGCCGCAGCGGCGCCATTTACGAACGCGATGGCCGCGACAGCGGCGAGGATGAGCGTCATGCCTCGCCTCCCGCGAGGTCTGCGTCCGGTGGTTTGACGCGGGCCAGAGGGCTTCGCCCTTCTATGGCCTTGTACCATGATATGAGGTTCGCAGTGGCAATCATGATGAAAATGCCTAATACGCTGATTGCCGTCTGCAGCAACGGGCCGCCGGAGGATTCGGCGATGATGAATTGCCCGGCAAAGGCAAGAAACACGCCGAGGCAGAAAATCTCGAGCGAATGCTGACCGCAGCGGATCGCCGGTTGCAGAATCGGTGACTTAAGGCCGGACCAATCGCGCGGGATGAAGCGGACCGTCACGGCGGCCAGCGCCAGGAAATGCGCAAAACGCAGCACGTCCAGATTGGTCTTGTCGATAGGGTACATCCAATCCGCCAGCCAAGTAGGCACGAAACGGCCGAGCGACTCGAAATGCCAAGTCAGCGTTATGGCGAAGGCAAAGAGCAGGTAGGCAATGGCAATCCCCAGCACGACGCGCGAGCGCAACACGCCGGCGAGACGCTGCGCGCCGCCGAGCGCGCACCAGGCGCCGAACACGAACAGCAATTGCCAGGCGAACGGATTGAAGAACCAGACACCGTTCGGATAGGCGGGCAAGTTCAGATCGAATTTCCACGCCAGTGCATAGACCACGGCCGCTCCGGCGAGCGCCACGTTCGGTTGCCGCAGCAGCAGAAAGAGCGTCGGCGGAAACAGCAGCAAAAGGACGATGTAAAGCGGAAGCACGTCCATGTTGACCGGCTTGAACTTCAGCAACAAGGCCTGAAAGATCGTGATATCCGGCTGCTTGAGGAAATCGAGGATTTTCATTTCCTCCGCATAGAGCGGATTGTCGAAGGTTGCCGCGACGTAGGCGATCTCGGCCATGAAGATCGTGAACAGAAAGATGTGCGCCACATAGATCTGCCAGGCGCGCCGCAAGATACGGGCGCTCGACAGCAAAAAGCCGCGTTCACGCATGGTGCGGCCGTAGACGAAGGCTGCGGTATAGCCGGAAATGAAGATAAAGATTTCGGTGGCGTCGCTGAAGCCGTAATTGCGGATGGTGAACCAGTTGACGATGTTTTCGGGAATGTGGTCGAGAAAAATCAGCCACAGCGCTACGCCGCGGAACAGATCGAGTCGCAGATCGCGTTCGCTCGCAAGCGCTTGGGGCGGAGAAGCCATCGCCATCGATTCTGCAACCATCGCCGGTCGCCGTGGCAAACGCGCGAACCATCCGCGGACGCCGCCGGTCTATCTAGGGTCCCGCTTCGGTATTTCGCAAGTAATTGTGGCACGGCTTCGTGCGGATCTCGGAACGAGCGCGCTGCAGCTTGAGAAAGCGCAGAGATTACGTCAGGATTTGCGCCGAGGATTGCACCATGTACCGTGCCGTCACCCGTAACATCGAAGTCGTGGTGACCCCACTCTTCGTCGCCGACCGCTCCTCGCCGGAGAACAATTATTTCTTCTGGGCCTACACCATCGCCATCACCAATAACGGCGACGACACCGTGCAGCTCAAGACCCGCCACTGGCGCATCACCGACGCCAGCGGCCGCCGCCAGGAGGTGCGCGGCGCCGGCGTCGTCGGCGAGGAGCCGGTACTCAAAGCCGGCGAAACTTTCGAATACACGAGCGGCGTGCCGCTGCAGACGCCGTCGGGCTTCATGGTGGGAACCTACGGCATGGTGACATCAAGCGGTGAGCATTTTGAAATCGAGATTCCGGCGTTCTCGCTTGACGGCGGCAGCAGCAAGCGAACGCTCAATTGAGCGGCGTCGGCCGGACAAATTCGCTTCTGTGCAAGGGCTTCCGTGCAAGGGCTTCTGTGCAAGTCAGGATTGACTTTTTTCGCGCCTGGAACAAAATAAGAACAACTCGTTCAATCGGACCTGACATGAGAAGGGCGGGAAGCGCGGATCTGCCACTGCACGGCGGCTATGTTCCGAAGTGGCTCGCGGACCGCATGACGCGGCTCGGCGCCGTGCTGAGCCAAGCGCTCATCCATCATTACGGACGCGACGAATTCCTGCGCCGGCTCGCCCATCCGTTCTGGTTCCAGTCTTTCGGCGCCGTGATGGGAATGGACTGGCATTCCTCAGGGATTACGACCAGCGTTCTCGGCGCGCTCAAGCGCGGCCTGACGCCGTTGCGGGGCGAGCTGGGCATCCACGTCTGCGGCGGTCGCGGAAAGCATTCGCGGCAAACCCCGAGCGAACTCGTCGTCATCGGGGAGCGCGTCGGGTTTGATGGCAATGCGCTTGCCACCGCGAGCCGCCTAGTCGCAAAGGTCGACAGCGCCGCTATACAAGACGGCTTCGACCTTTACCTGCACGGCTTTGTTGTCACCGATGACGGGCGCTGGGTGGTGATTCAACAAGGAATGAATGGCGAGAAGCGGCAAGCGCGGCGTTATCACTGGCTATCTGAAGGCCTGAAGAGCTTTGTCAACGAGCCGCACGCGGCCATCGAAGGTCAGGCTCAAGGCAACATTATCAATCTCACCGATCGGCGCGCCGCGGACTCGCGGTGCAAGCAGCTTGATCTCCTTGCGGCGCTGGGTCCCGACGGCATCACTCGCGAGCTTGCCTCGATCACGACCCGCGACCGCGAACCCCCGCTGCAAGCGTCATTGCCAAATCTCATCTTGCCCGCCCATCACGACGTCCGCACCACGGACGTTCATCTGCGGCGGCTGCACGGCAACCTTGCCGCCGCGGCGGAACGGGGCCCTATCGATTTTCCCGATCTTCTGCTCACGCCGGGTGTCGGCGCGCGAACCGTGCGCGCGCTCGCGCTGGTCGCCGAAGTCATTCACGGCGCACCGTGCCGGTTCAGCGATCCGGCGCGTTTTTCGCTGGCGCATGGCGGCAAGGATCGGCATCCGTTCCCGGTACCCATCAAGGCCTATGACGAGACGATTCGCGTGCTCCGCTCCGCGGTCGAGAAGGCCAGGCTTGGTCAGGACGAAGCTCTCCATGCCTTGCAACGGCTCGATCAGGAGTCGCGGCGGCTCGAACGCGCGGCCAAGGGCCCGACGGTAGACGCGCTGATTGCCCACGAACGCGTGCAATCCCATCGCTATGGCGGCCGCAGCGTGTTTGGCTGGGAGCCTGCGCCTGCGCAGGCCATCGATCGCAACGCGGCGAAGGCCATACGGCAAAAATGAACGTGTTTCGCCATCGTCGGCTCGCGCCGGACGATGAGCGCCCACTAGAGCATGATCCGGAAAAGCGGAAGCGGGTTTTCCGAAAAGATCATGCTCCACCAAAAAGTTGGAGCGCCAATTCAATCTTATGCAATTGCGCTCTAAGACAGCGCCGAGTCAGCCGCCGTTATTTCGTCCGGGCCAAACACGTAGGTCGAACTGCAGAATTCGCAGGTCACGGTGATCTTGCCGTCTTCAACCATGTCGTCGCGGTCTTCCTGCGGGAAGCTCCGCAGCATGGTCTCGACGCTTTGCCGCGAGCACGAGCACTGCGCCTGCACCGGCGCGGTTCGGAACACGCGGACCCCGCGTTCGTGAAACAAACGGTAGGCGAGACGCTCACTCGACAGCGCGGGATCGATGAGCTCGATGTCGTCAACGGTGGCAACCAGCGAACGGCCCTCGACCCAAGCGTCGTCCTCGACCGGCAGATGCGGCTCGGTGCCGGGCGGAGCATCACCGGGATCGAAATCGGCTTGGCGCGCGCGCTCCGCCGACTTGGGCAGGAATTGCAGCAGGATGCCACCGGCGCGCCAACGCCGGCGCGCGCCGTTTTCGCCGCCGCGGAACTCCTCGGCGACGGCGAGCCGGACCCGGGTTGGAATCTGCTCCGAGCGCAGGAAGTATTCATGCGCCGCGTGTTCGAGATCCTTGCCCTCGAGCGGGACGAGCCCCTGGTAGCGGCTCATATCGGGACCCTGGTCGATGGTCATGGCAAGGTGGCCGCGGCCGAGCAGCTGGCCTGGCCCAGCGGCATCGGCGGCTATGGCGGCAGACACCCGTTCGGCGTCAAAGCGCGCACAGGCTCGCACCCTCCCGGGCGACGCAAAATCGACCACGAGCATGCGCACCGGCCCGTCGCTCTGCGTCTGCAGGATGAAACGGCCCTCGATTTTAAGGGCGGAACCCAGCATGACAGTGAGTACGATGGCTTCGCCGAGGAGCTTGGCGACGGGAAGCGGGTAGTCGTGGCTGCTCAGGATGGCGTCGACCGCCGGCCCCAGCCGCACAATGCGGCCGCGCAGGTCGAGTGCGCTCACTTCGAACGGCAGGATTGTGTCATCGAGACCGGTTCGCGCCGGCTCCCGAACCGGGATGTTCACAGTGGGATTGTTCATTGCCGCCGAATATAAGCAATCAACGACGAATTGTGAGCCCTTTGCGCGGGCTCACTGATCGTAGGTCACCGGCCGTTCGCCAGACACCAGGTCAGGATGCCCTTCTGCGCATGCAGCCGGTTCTCGGCCTCGTCGAACACGACGGAATGCGGCCCGTCCATGACTTCGTCGGTCACCTCTTCACCGCGATGCGCGGGCAGGCAATGCATGAAGATGGCGTCTGGGCGCGCTCGCGCCATCAGTCGCGCGTTGACCTGGTAACGCTTGAGCAAGTTATGACGGCGCGCTCCATTGCGGTCGCCCATGGAAATCCAGGTGTCGGTGACGACGCAATCGGCGCCCTTCACCGCCTCTTCCGGATCGGTGCCGACCGCGATCGCGGCGCCGGAAGATTTGATCCAGTCGATCAGCGGCTTCTTCGGCGCCAGCTCGGGCGGCGTGGCGACGCGCAGGCGGAAAGCGAAGCGCTCGGCGGCGTGCATCCATGAGGTCAGAACGTTGTTGGCGTCGCCGCTCCAGGCCACCGTGCGGCCGCGGATCGGACCGCGATGCTCTTCGAACGTCATCACGTCGGCGAGCACCTGACAGGGGTGCGAGCGCCGCGTCAGCCCGTTGATCACCGGCACCGTGGCGTAACGCGCGAGCTCGACAACGTCCTTGGGATCGAGCGTCCGGATCATGATGGCGTCGACATAACGCGACAGCACGCGCGCGGTGTCGCTCAGCGTCTCGCCACGGCCGAGCTGCATCTCCTCCGCGGTAAGCATGATGGCGTCGCCGCCGAGCTGGCGCATGCCGACTTCGAACGACACGCGGGTGCGCGTGGACGGCCGCTCAAAAATCATCGCCAACGTTTTGCCGGCGAGCGGACGCTCGTTACGCGCGCGCTTGGCCTTCATCGAGCGCGCGCAATCGATCATCTTGCGCAGATCCACGGCCGGCACGTCGATCAGGTCGAGGAAGTGGCGGATCGTACTCATCGGTCCGCGTCATCCTTGAGAGGCGCCTGATGCGCGCGGCTGAGCTTTGCGCAGGCGCGGTCGAGCCGCGTTATGCCTTCGGCAATTTCCTGTTCGCTTATGATCAGCGGGGGCAGCAATCGCACGACGTTGTCGCCAGCGGATACCGCGATCATCTTCTCGGCGCGCAGCGCGTCGACAAGTTCGCCGGCCGGCACGAGCGCGCGCACGCCGATCAGCAGCCCCTCCCCGCGCACTTCGGTAATGACGGAGGGATAATGATCTTTGATTTCGGCCAGCCGCTGCTTGAAAAAGAGCGCCGTCCGCCGTACGCGCTCGAGAAAGTCGGGCGCGAGCATGACGTCGAGCACCGCATTGGCCGCGCTCATCGCCAGCGGATTGCCGCCGAAGGTGGAACCGTGGGTGCCGGTCGTCATTCCCTTCGCCGCCTCGCGCGTCGCCAGGCAGGCGCCGACCGGGAAGCCGCCGCCAAGGGCCTTGGCAAGCGCCATGATATCGGGCGCGACGCCGACGCGCTGATAGGCGAACAATTCGCCGGTGCGGCCCATGCCGGTCTGGACCTCATCGAAGACGAGCAGCAGGCCGTGCTGGTCGCAGAGTTCGCGCAAAGCCCGCAGGAATGCTGGTTCGACGACGCGCACACCGCCTTCGCCCATGATCGGTTCGATCAGGATCGCCGCGGTCTCGTTCCCGATCGCGCGCTTGGTTGCTTCGAGATCGCCGAACGGCACTTGATCGAAGCCCTCGACGACCGGGCCGAAGCCTTCGAGGTACTTTTTCTGTCCGCCGGCGGCGAGCGTCGCGAGCGTGCGGCCGTGGAAGGCGCCTTCGAAGGTAATGATGCGGTAGCGCTCCGGCGCCCCGTTCGCCGACTGGTATTTGCGCGCGGTCTTGATCGCGCACTCCATCGCCTCGGCGCCGGAATTGCAGAAGAACACCACGTCGGCGAAGCTCGCCTCGCACAGCCGCCCGGCAACGCGCTCGGCCTCGGGAATCTGATAGAGATTGGAGACGTGCCACACCTTCTGCGCCTGCTCGGTGAGGGCGGTGACGAGCTGCGGGTGCGCATGCCCCAGCGCGTTCACGGCGACGCCGGAGGTGAAATCGAGATAGCGATCACCGTTGGTCGCGATCAGCCAGACGCCCTCGCCCCGCTCGAACGCAAGGTTGGCACGCGCATAGGTCGGCAACAGATGCGATGTCACGGTTGAGCCCGCGCACGCTGCGCAGCCTAAATCTGCGCGGCTGAAACGAAATGTGCCGCCTCTCCGGGCGGCACTGCTTGAACATATTATTTGTTCAGGCGGCGCCGGTCAACATGGTAAAAATGCGCGCCGCGAGCCGGTTGTCCCCATATCGTCCACATTGGGACAGGAATTTGTGGACGCGTGTCGTACGGACTCTTGCGCCCGACTCCCGCCATATTGTAGCCTTTTGATTGTCAAGTACGACATCTCGTGCGGCGGACATTTTTCTAAAGCGTTGGTGATGCGTTGCGTGTTGGGCGGCAAGCGCGCTGCCTGGCCCGATGGTGGATTCCGCCAAACGGACTCTCCGCTTAGGCCCCGCATCTTTGAGGAGGACTGGGCATGTCGTGGACTGACGAGCGGGTTGAGCTGCTGAAAAAGCTGTGGTCTGACGGTCTTTCGGCGAGCCAGATCGCGGGCGAGCTCGGCGGCATTACTCGTAACGCGGTGATCGGCAAGGTGCACCGGCTCGGCCTTTCCGGGCGCGCCAAAAGCGCGTCGAGCGCAGCACCGCGCCCGCGCAAGGCGCGTTCGTCCACGCACATGCTGCGCATGGGCCGGCCGTCGATCCGCGGCAATACCGCGCTTGCGCACGCCTACGAGATCGAGGCGGAGGCCGAGCCGGAATTTATCGACAACATCATTCCGATCGGCCAGCGCCGCACCATTCTTGAGCTGACAGAGCAAACTTGCCACTGGCCGGTCGGCGACCCCGGCAGCAGCGACTTTTTTTTCTGCGGCGGCAACACGATCGAGGGCCTGCCTTATTGCGCTTACCACTCACGGGTCGCCTATCAGCCGGCCGGCGATCGCCGCAGGGACCGACGCCCGCTGCGGTGAGCAAATACCGCTCTTTGCCGCGCCAGCGGGATTCCAAAGCTACATTATGCGTATAAAAAGCTCGGTCCCCGCTTTCGCGGGGACGAGCGGCTTTCGCTTAAGCTCAGCTCGCCTTGCCGAAACGATCGTCGAGCGAATAGCCGGCGCCGCGCACGGTGCGGATCGGGTCGGCGCCGTGGCCGCGGTTCAGCGCCTTGCGTAAACGGCCGACATGCACATCCACCGTCCGCTCGTCGATGTAGACATCGCTGCCCCACACCCCGTCGAGCAGTTGCTCGCGGGAAAAGACTCGGCCGGGGCGTTCCATCAGAAATTCGAGCAGGCGAAACTCCGTCGGTCCGAGATCGACCGGGCGGCTCGAGCGCGACACACGCTTTTTCTCGCGATCAAGCTCAAGATCACCGATCGCCAAAACCGTGGCGACCCGTTCGGGACTTGCCCGGCGCAGCAGGGCCCGAATGCGCGCCAAGAGCTCCGGCACCGAGAACGGCTTGACGATGTAATCGTCGGCACCGGTCGCAAGCCCGCGCACGCGTTCGCTTTCCTCGCCGCGTGCTGTGAGCATGATGATCGGCAATGACTGCGTTTGCGGCCGCGCCCGCAGCCGGCGGCACAGCTCGATGCCGGAGAGGCCGGGCAGCATCCAGTCGAGCACGATTAGATCAGGCGCGGATTCGCGCAGCCGCGTGTCGGCCTCATCGCCGCGGGCCACGGCATCGACCTCGTAGCCTTCCGCTTCAAGGTTGTAGCGCAACAGCGTGGTCAACGGTTCCTCGTCCTCGACGATCAGGATGTTAGCTCCCATCCTGGCCTCCTATCATTTTTGCAGCGGTGCTGCGCCAAAGCTTGTGGGATCGCCTTTCGGGCGCTGCTCGGTGATCGGGCGACCTTCAATCATGTAATAGACAGTCTCTGCGATGTTGGTTGCATGATCGCCAATGCGCTCGATGTCCTTCGCACAAAACATAAGATGCATACAAAACGTGATGTTACGCGGATCCTCCATCATGTAGGTGAGGAGTTCACGGAACAACGCGGTACAAACTGCGTCGACCTCTTCGTCGCCGTTCCAGACGACGAGCGCGGCGGCAAGGTCGTGGCTGGCATAGGCGTCGAGGACCTGCTTGAGCAGACCCGATACCATCGACCCCATGCGCTCTACACCGCGGATCAGCTTCTGCGGGTGAAGGTCGAGATCGAGCGCAACAACACGCTTGGCGATGTGCTTGGAGTGATCCCCGATCCGCTCGAGGTCATTGCAGACGCGCATCGCGCCGACGATTTCGCGCAGATCGACCGCCATCGGCTGGCGCCGCGCAATCGTCAGGACGGCCTTTTCCTCGATTTCATGTTGCATCGCGTCGATGGTGGGGTCCGTGGTGATCACGCGTTCCGCGAGATCCGTGTCGCGCTCCATCAGCGCGCGCATGGCATCCGCAATCTGCCGCTCCGCGAGCCCGCCCATCTCGGCGACCTTGCGCATGAGCTCCTGCAGATCGGTGTCGAATGCCTTGAGAGTGTGGTCTACTCTGGTGCTGATGTCGGTCATGGTGGTCACCCGAAGCGGCCGGTGATGTAATCCTGGGTGCGCTGATCCTGCGGCGCGGTGAACATCTTGCTCGTCGAGTTCGAACTCGATCAGCTCGCCGAGATACATGAAAGCGGTGAATTCGGACACGCGCGCCGCCTGCTGCATGTTATGGGTCACGATCACGATGGTATAATCATCGGTCAATTCGTCGATCAGCTCCTCGATCTTCGCCGTGGAGATCGGATCGAGCGCCGAACACGGCTCGTCGAACAGGATAACCTCGGGGCGCACGGCGACCGTGCGCGCGATGCACAGCCGCTGCTGCTGACCGCCGGACAGGCTCAGCCCGTTGGTGCCGAGCTTGTCCTTGACTTCATCCCAGAGCGCCGCCCGCCGCAACGACGTCTCTACGCGTCCGTCGAGCTCGGATTTGGGCAGACGCTCATAGAGCCTGATGCCGAAAGCGATGTTCTCGTAAATCGTCATCGGGAATGGCGTCGGTTTCTGGAACACCATGCCGATGCGCGCGCGCAGCAGATTGAGGTCCTGCTTCGGCGAGAGAATATTCGTGCCGTCGAAAATCACCTCGCCGCTAGCGCGCTGGTTGGGATAGAGGTCGTACATCCGGTTGAACACTCGCAATAACGTCGATTTGCCGCAACCCGAGGGGCCGATGAAGGCGGTGACCTTGCGCTCGTAGAGCGGGAGGGTGATCGCTTTCAGCGCTCTCGAATCGCCATAGAAAAAATCGAGGTCGCGGATCGTGAGTTTTTCGGCGAGACCGGACCGGTCGGACGCCGCGGCAGTAACGGAGGGAACGGCGACTGACGTGACGCTCATGATTGTTTACCCGATGCGACAAGGCTACGCGCGGTGATGCTCAGGGCCAGGACCGCCAAGGTGATGATAAGGGCGCCGGTCCAGGCCAGCGATTGCCAGTCCTTGTAAGGACTGAGCGCGAACTGGAAGATCACGACCGGCAGGCTAGACATCGGCGCGTTCAGATTCGTGCTCCAAAACTGGTTGTTCAGCGAGGTGAACAGCAACGGCGCAGTCTCGCCGCTGATGCGCGCGACCGCGAGTAGCACCCCGGTCACCATCCCGGCGCGGGCGGCGCGATAGCAGATCCGTATAATTGTCAGCGAGCGCGGCAGGCCGATCGAGGTGGCGGCTTCGCGCAGCGCATTGGGAACAAGCGTCAGCATGTCTTCGGTCGTCCGCACCACCACCGGGATGACGAGCACAGCCAGCGCGACGCCGCCGGCGAGGCCGGAAAAATGCCCCATGGGCGCGACCATCACCTCGTAGATGAACAGTCCGACCACGATGGACGGCGCGCTGAGCAGAATGTCGTTGATAAAGCGCACCACGCTGGTCAGGCGGTCGTAGCGGCCATATTCGGCCATGTAGGTGCCGGCGAGGATGCCGATCGGGGTACCGATCGCGACCGCCAGGGCGGTAAGCATCAAACTCCCAATAATGGGATTGAGCAAGCCGCCGCTCGCGCCGGGTGGCGGTGTCATCTGTGTGAAAACGCCGAGCGATAGCCCGCTGAAGCCCTGCCACAGTAGTGACCCCAGGATCAGCGCCAGCCAGCCCAGTCCGAGCACAGTGGCGGCCAATGCCAGCACCATCGCAATAACGTTGGTGCGATGGCGGGCGGCGTAGCGCGCGGTCATGGGCGAACTCGACATGGCGTCACCCAATCCGGCGCTCGATGCGCAGCAGCATGTAACGGGCCACTGCAAGCACGATGAAAGTAATGACGAACAGGATCAGGCCCAGCGCGATCAGCGCGGAGGTGTAGAGATCGCCGACCGCTTCGGTGAACTCGTTGGCAATAGTGGCGGAGATGGTGGTGGCCGGCGCAAGCAGCGAGGACTGAATTTTGTGTGCGTTGCCGATGACGAAGGTCACCGCCATGGTCTCGCCCAGCGCGCGGCCGAGACCGAGCATCACCCCGCCGATGACCCCAACCCGCGCATAAGGCAGCACGACGTAGCGCACCACTTCCCAGGTGGTGCAGCCCACCCCGTACGCCGCCTCCTTGAGCACGGAAGGAACCGCTTCGAACACATCGCGCGAGATCGAGGTCACGAAGGGCAGCACCATGATGGCGAGGATCAGTCCTGCGGTCAGCATACCGATGCCGTACGGCGGCCCCGAGAACAGCGGCGCAATCCCCGGAACGTTGCCGAGCGTGTCGATCAGGAACGGCTGCAGCGTTCCCTGCAGGACGGGGGCGAAGATGAAAAGCCCCCAAATCCCATAGATAATGCTCGGAATGCCGGCGAGCAGTTCGATGGCGATGCCGATCGGTCGCCGCAGCCATGGCGGGCACAGCTCGGTGAGAAAGAAGGCGATCATCAACCCCACCGGGACGGCAATGAGCATCGCAATCAACGAGGTGACAAGCGTTCCGTAGATCGGCGCCAGCGCACCGAACTTTTCCGTGACCGGATTCCATTTATCGGTCGTCAGAAAGCCAAAGCCGAAGGTCCTGAGCGCCGGCAACGAGCCGGCGATCAGTGAAACGATGACGCCGCTGAGCAGCAACAACACACCCAACGCGGCAACGCGCGTGAGATGGCGGAAGGCGACATCGCCTAAACGGAGCCGATCGAGGACCTTGGCGCGCGTGATCCCCTCGACGGACACGACCGCTTCTTCCTGCAGCGCTATGTCAACCACGGATTGCCTCCGGGCCGGGTCCATCGAGACGCTCCTTCAAGGACGTTAGAAGCGCCCACTCAAAACGAACTACCGGCCGCCGCACAAGATGCTCGTGCGGCGGAGCCGGCCGTTGAAACAAATAGCGAGCGCGCCCCCAAGCGGCGGCGCGTCGCCGGTTGCATCGAACTAGTGCGCCATACTACTGGTGTGCAGCGGCTTGCCGCCGGAGTCCTTGATTTCGCTGCCCCACATCGTTTCGATTTCGCCGATGACCTTCTTCGGCATTGGCACGTAATCGAGCTCCTCGGCCATCTTGTCGCCCTTGGCATAGGCCCAGGCAAAGAATTTGAGCGCCTCCGTCGCGGCCGCGGGGTCCGGCGGCTGTTTCGGCATGAGGATGAACGTCGCTGCTGTCATCGGCCAGGATTCCGCGCCGGCCTGATTGGCCAGAATCAATCCATAGCCCGGCACGGAATTCCAATCGGCGTTAGCGGCAGCGGCCTGGAAGGCCTCGCTGGTTGGCGCAACAGTCTTGCCGTCCTTGTTCACCATCTTGGTGTAGACCAGCTTGTTCTGCAGCGCGTAGGCGTATTCGACGTAGCCGATCGAGCCCTTGGTCTGACCTACATTGTTGGAGACGCCCTCATTACCCTTGGCGCCAATCCCGACCGGCCACTCGACCGAGGTAGCGGACCCGACATCCGATTTCCACTTGGGGCTGACCTCCGCCAGATAATAGGTGAAATTGAAGGTGGTGCCGGAACCGTCGGAGCGATGCACGACAGCAATCGCCTGCGCCGGCAGCTTGGCATCCGGATTGAGCTTCTTGATCGCCGGATCATCCCAACTCTTCACGGTGCCGAGAAAAATTCCGGCAAGCGTCGGGCCGTCGATGACGAGCTCGCCCGGTTTCATCCCTTCGATGTTCACAACCGGCACGATGCCGCCCATCACCATAGGAAACTGCACGAGGCCATTTTTTTCGAGGTCCGCGCCCTTGAGCGGCGCGTCGGTCGCGCCGAAGGTGACGGTCCTCGCCTCGATCTGCTTGATTCCTCCACCCGAACCAATCGATTGATAGTTGAGACCGACGCCGGTCTCTTTCTTGTACGTGTCGGCCCATTTGGCATAGATCGGATAGGGGAAGGTCGCGCCGGCGCCGGAGATTTCGACGGCAGCCGCGGGAAGCACCATCGCAGCCAGAAAGCCGGCGACGGCAATTGTTCTCATCTGGTTCACAGATTTCTCTCCTGTCAGCAGGATTGTGGGCGACGCAGGCCCTCGACCCACGCCGACTTTCGGTCCCGTTCGGAACCTTTCGCTCTGTTCGACGTCTTCAGGCAACGCGCTGCGGCGTAGATCATTAGATCACAGCAGACCCGCAGCTGCGGAATGACTAACTTTGGCACGTCAAGGTTCTATGAGCCCCGCATGACAATTAGATGACAGCGAAAGCCTTTGATCCATCAACCGATTTGTTCGGCAGGGGGCTGACCGGCAGTGGGCAGATGAACGGTGAAAGTAGCGCCCGAGCCGAGCATGCTTTCAATCGATAATCGGCCGCGATGGCGGTTGAGGATATGCTTGACGAGGGCGAGGCCGAGCCCGGTACCGCCCTGGGCGCGGCTCTCACTGACATCCACCCGATAGAAGCGTTCGGTCAGCCTGGGCAAATGCTCGGGCGCAATGCCGGGCCCGTAATCGCGTACGCTGACCTGCGCTTCCGGCTCGCCTTCCAGGGACTTGGTCTGCGCCAGTGTAATGTCGACGCGCTGACCGGGGGCGCCGTATTTAAGCGCGTTTTCCACCAGGTTCTCGAATACGCGAACGAGCTCATCGCGGTCGCCGGGAACGGTCAGTGCGCGCACGGCCTCGATGTGGACGGTTACACCGCGGCCGCGCGCCAATGTCTCCAGACCGTCCACGACCTGGCGGACGATCGGCACAAGATCGACGAGCGTATCGGGGCGCCGGTGCGCGTTGAGCTCGATGCGCGACAACGACAAGAGGTCGTCGATCAGCCGGGCCATACGCCGCGCCTGCTCCCGCATGATCGCGAGGAAGCGCTCCCGCGCCTTGGCGTCGTCGCGCGCGGAACCTTGCAGGGTCTCGATGAAGCCGGAAAGGGCCGCCAGCGGCGTGCGCAATTCGTGACTGGCGTTGGCGACGAAATCGGCGCGCATCTCCTCGACGTGCCGCAGCGGCGTGAGGTCGTGAAAGGTCATTAGCACCAGATCGGGCTTGCGCGGGTTTGGCTGCCGCTTGACCGGCATCACGATGGTTTCGAACCAGCGGTCGAGCGGCACACGCTCGGAATACTCGACGCGCTGCTCCTCGCCGGTGGCATAGGCACGGTTAATCGCCTCGATCAGCTCGGGCATGCGTAGCGCCAGTGAAACCGGCTCGCCTTGGCGCAGCGCCGGCGCCAGCGAACGCGCCTGCTCATTGAGCGTGAGCACGCGTCCGTTGCGGTCGAGTGCAATCACCGGATCCGGCAGGCCGGCGACAACGGCTTCGAGTGGCTCACCGGCGCGTTCGGAGACGGCGACCGGCCGCACCAGGCTGCCGACCTCCTCGCCCGCGCGCATTGTGAGGAGGGCTGCCGCCGCGATAACGGCGAAGCCGGCGACCGCGTAGCCAAGCGTCAGGGCGTTGATGATGACAAGGCCCGCGAATACAACGGCCGCCGTCACGGTCACCAATCGCATGCGGCGCCATCCGCTCCTTTGCGGCGCTACGCGCTCTTCATTGAGGATCATCAGATCCGCCCCGCGCAGCCGCCCAATCGCCTTTCGGATCAACTCACATTCGACTTTTCCTGCACCATCTTGCTCACGGTGCCCATCGGCGTCGGCGCTACAACCGACGGCGCGAGACGCCGCGCGGCTCGACTGAGCAGGGCTTCGCGCGTTCCGAGGATCGTGAGCGAGATAATGAACGGAATGACGTAATACAGGAAACGGAACAGCAGCAAGCCGGCCAGCAGGTCTTCCTTGTCGAACTGCCACAGCGCAATCATCATGGCGGCGTCGAAAACGCCAAGGCCGCCGGGGGCATGGCTGGCAAAGCCGAGCAGCGTGGCGGCGACGAAAATCACGGCGACGGTGACGAAACCGAGATTCGGCTCGTCCGGCACCAGCATGTACATGGCGAGCGCGCAGCACGACAAATCAACGATGCCAATCGCGATCTGAACAAGCGTCAGCGGGCCGCCGGGCAAAGCCACCTGCCAGCCCTCGCCGCCGATGACGCGCGGCTTGACCCAGACCCATGCCACGTAGGCGGCAAGCAGTGCCAGCGTCGTAAGCGCGAAGGCGCGATTGAGCCAGAGCGGCAGTTGGTCAATGGCGCGGGCCGCTTGCGGCGCATGGAGGACACCAAGGCCGAGCACGGTGGCGTTACCGAGCCAAAAGGTCAGCCCGGCGACAAAGCAGATCTTGGTGACCTCGATAACGCTCAGACCCCAGGCGGAATAGATGCGGTAGCGCACCGCCCCGCCGGAAAAGACGCTGGCGCCGACATTGTGCCCCACAGCGTAGCTGGTGAAGCTCGCAAGCGCCGCGACGCGATACGGTATCTCCGGGCGGCCGATCGTGCGCAACGCGAACAAATCGTAGAGGGTGAGCGTCAGATAGCCGGCGGCGACGAAAAAGCCGGCGATGCCGAGCATTCGCCAATCGGTCGCCTTCAACGCGTCGACGAGCTCGTTGAGGTCGACATCATGCAGGATGCGATAGAGCGCCACCAGGGCGAAAATGATGATGGCGAGGCTGAGCGCCACGCCTATTCGTCTGAAGCCGACCTTTCGGTTGAAGAAGCGCCAGGAGCCGCGCAATTTCTTCAGCATCGCGCGCTCCAGACCGGCTGTTCTTGCATCAATCGACCGTTTCGCTCCGGCATCCGGCGCAATTCGTCCTCCACGTAGCAGATGTCGTGTCCGGGCGCGAGTGCCGTACGCGGAACCGCTAGGCGCGCTGTTTGGCCACACTCAAGAGGGTAAAGGCGAATGGCGAGCGGCAGTTACGCCGGCAGTGGTTGGCCCTTGGTCTCCGGCAACAACGGCAATGCACGCGTCGTTGGGATCAATCCCAATGCAGGACAGCCGGCAATTTTTTGCAGTTGACGAAACACGCCGTCCCCGCTTGGTACTGCCAACGGTTCCAGGGAGAGACGGGCAATGACCAGAAACAAGCCGCCATTTCGCGCCGACGTTGTTGGCAGCCTTTTGCGCACCGCGGCTTTGAAAGAAGCGCGCGCGCAACGGGAGAAGGGCGCGATCAGTGCGGCTCAGCTCAAGGAAGTCGAGGACCGCGAGATCGAAAAGATCATCAAAAAGCAAGAGGAAGTCGGTCTCAAAGTCGCTACCGACGGCGAATTCCGCCGCTCGTGGTGGCATTTCGATTTCTACGGCATGCTCGACGGCGTCGAGATCTATGAGCTCGACCACGGCATTCAGTTCCACGGCGTGCAGACCAAGCCGCGCAGCATTCGCATCAAGGGCAAGCTTGGCTTCTCCACCCACCCGATGCTGGAGCACTTCAAGTTCCTCAAGGCACACACCCGCGTCACGCCGAAGATGTGCATCCCGAGCCCGGCCACGATGCATTTTCGGCTTGAGCCAAACGCCGTCGATAGCAAGTTCTACGCCGACCGCAGCGCCATCTTCGACGATCTGGCGAAGACATACCGGCAGGCCATTCGCGCCTTCTACGATGCCGGCTGCCGCTACCTGCAATTTGACGACACCGCCTGGGCCTATTTGTGCTCGCAGGCGGAGTTGAAGAAAGCGCGCGAGCGCGGGCTGAATGCCGAACGTTTGGCGCAAGACTATGCCGGCGTCATCAATCAGGCGCTGGCGGGAAAGCCCGCCGACATGGTGGTCACCACGCATGTGTGCCGAGGCAATTTCCGCTCGACCTGGATTTCCGAGGGCGGCTATGAGCCGGTCGCCGAGGTCATGCTGGGAACATTGAACTACGACGGCTATTTCCTCGAATATGACACCGAGCGCGCCGGCGGTTTCGAGCCGCTGCGCTTTCTGCCCAAAGGCAATAAAATCGTCGTCCTCGGCCTCATCACCACCAAGACCGGCACGCTGGAAAAGAAGGTCGACGTCAAACAGCCGCATCGAAGAGGCGACCAAATATGTCGCGCTCGATCAGCTTTGCCTGTCGCCGCAATGCGGGTTCGCCTCGACCGAGGAAGGCAATGCGCTTGCCGAGGACGAGCAATGGGCCAAGCTCAGGATGGTCGTGGAATTGGCCGACGAGGTTTGGCGTTGACCCGAGTAAGCCCCTTGTGATCCAGCCCTAAGCGAGAACGCACTAGGAATTAAAACCGCCTTCGCCGCTTGCGCGCCGGACGAGAAAAAAATCCGGGGGTCAAGAGCCCGCCGGTGATGTACAAAGCGAGCGTGGTGACGTACAACTACGATTGGGCGGCCTGTGGTCAGTAGTGGAAGAGGGGCAACAGATGTCATCAACAGAACACACGATGCCAGACGCAAACCGGCTCTACATCGGTGAAGGCGTCACCATCAAAGGGGAAATCTCGGTACCTGATACGCTCGTGGTATGCGGCGTACTCGAGGGCGACGTAACAGTCGGCAATTTGGTGGTCGGCCAAACCGGCGCGATCAAGGGTAGAATTACCGTCGCCGAGAACGCCGAGATTTCCGGGAAGGTGTTCGAAAAGCTCGACGTCAAATGCCTGCTGATCCTGCGCTCGACCGGCCGTGTCGACGGCAACATCAGCTACGGCTTGTTGCAAATTGAACAGGGCGCCGCCATTGCCGGCGGACTTTCGTCGACCGATTACCGTCCGGACCAGAAGCCTCCCAAGGTTGACCTATACGGCAAAGGCGAGCCGAAGCCTCAGCCGCAAGCGGTCAAGCAGGACGCTTCGCGGACGCCAAAGCAGGTCAGCCTGTCGGCTTTGGAGCCGCTGCCCGCGCCTACTTCCACGCCTCCGGCGCGCTGAGCTAACTCCGCAATTCAACTAAGAGCTCAATGCGCGCATTCCGGCGCTACGGCGCCGGAGGCCGCTTGAGTTGCGGTCTACGCGGTTCCTCAGCGTCGCAGGACATGCGACTTGTTGCCGCCGAGCCGCTTGTGCACGTGCACCATGAGAGCCATGGCGAAGAGCGGCGTCGCCAGATTGACAATCGGGATCGAGACGAAGGCCGCGATCAACAGTCCGCCGAGATAGACGGTCGCGGCATTGCGTTTGCGCAGCGCCTTGGCCTCGTCCGGCGGTCGAAAACGCATGGCGGCGAGTTCGAAATATTCGCGCCCGAGCAGCCAGGCGGTGGCAAGAAAGAACATCACAGCGCCGACGCCGGCGAACAACAAGAACGGCGCCGCGCAAATGTAGACTACGACCGCGAGCAGCGCCGTTTTGCCCCCTTCAAGCATCGCAAGCCATAACGGCAGGGCGGCGCCGCGCGGATCCGCCGGATAGTGCACGCGCTCGACTTCGTCGGCGATCTGGTCGGCAAAAAAGCTCGCGACCAACGCAGTCACCGCCGGCATCAGCAACACGCTGCCGACGATGATGCCCAACCCGGCCGCGAACGAGAGCAACCAGGCAATCGCGCTTGCCGGAAGATGAGCATGCGGGCCCAGGCCATTCTCAACTGCAGCACTGCCGGCGCCGATCAGCCATATTATCAACCGGTCGATCGCAATGGCGACGATGACGATAAGCGCGAGCGCAAGGCCGACCGATTTCCACAGTAATGTCCGCAACGGCGGTGAGAGCATCTGAGCAAAGGCTTTGACCGCATCGTTGAGCATGGTTCCTCCGCACTGACCGGCAGAGGTAGAGGCGTCGGCGAGCACACACAAGTGGCCGTCAAGCAGCCATCACGTCCGCGTTCTCTCCCGCCTCGTCGCCCGGCTGCGGAAACCGAAGGTCGCCGGGTGCGGCAGCATCTTCGGGCGCACGCGGCAAATCGGCCCACGGCAAAGTCTTATAGTCAAAGCCTCTGGCGATGGTCGGCTTCACAACGTTGAAATAGGGGGAAATGTCGAAATCGCGCGGACAATAAAGTGAGGAATGGCGAATCTCGAGCAGCTGCTCGAGCGCCTGTCGGCTGCGCGTCAGCGTGATCTTGGGCAGGATCGGATAGTGCACGGCGCGGAAGGCGTCGGCGATCAGCGCCGAGCAGATAAGCCGCGACGGATCGCCCGAGCCGAGCGCAATCAAGCGGCGGCGCCAGCGTTGCGGTACCGGCAGTGGGAACAGGTAACGCATCAGGTCGATAATGTTCTTAAGATCGTAGGCGAAGCCGATGCGGGCGACGGCGTATGCGCATACTGCCGCGCAGTCCGGCTCGGTCAATCCGACCGGCCGGCAGATGCGGGTGTGAAACTGAAAATACTTTGACAGCGGCGCCGACATCACGCCTTCGCCGACATTGGCCTCGATGAGCACGTGCGGCTCGCCTTCCGGCGTCAGCCGGCCGGCGATCGGGCCGACATAGAGCGCCGAATGCGACCAGGTCGATTGGGTCAGATACTTGATGATGCCGGCGATGTGGTTGTTGCCTTCGACCAGAAGCACGTCGCCGGGCTCGAGCGAATGACGCAACGCGTCGGGATCGCTCGGCGTGAACGGCTCGTAGCCGTACACGGGCTTCTGCAGGTAAGCGGCAATGTGCCGTCCGATGGCATCGAGCATCCTGCTCATGGAGCCTCCCAATCTATCGCGCGATTTTGTCGCGTCTTCTTTGTCTTTGTTTTAATCGAAGGCCCTTGCGATTTGGTTCACACAATCGCCGACATTCTTTACTGAAACTCAGCCGTGGCGTTTGCGCGGCCCGCATCGTTCGGGCAATCTGCTGCCAAGCTGAAAGTATTTGGAAACCATGCCGCGACTAAGCCGCCGCTCTTTCCTCGCTGCCTCGGCCGGCTTGGCCGCGCGCCCTGCGGTCGGCGCAGGGATGCCGGCCGCGACGGCGGTTGACGTGGTGATCGTCGGTGCCGGTGCGGCCGGCATCGCCGCCGCGCGCCGGATCGCCGCGGCAGGGCGAAAATTCGTGGTGCTCGAAGCGGCGGACCATATCGGCGGCCGCTGCATCACCGAGACGCGCACCTTCGGCGTGCCTTATGACCGCGGCGCCCACTGGATACACACGCCCGATCTGAACCCGGTGACGAAGCTGCCGCTGCGGCGCGGCATCGAAGTCTATCCGGCGCCGGCGAGCCAGAAAGTGCGGATTGGCCGGCGCTACGCGCGCGAGGGCGAGCTTGAGGATTTTTTGGCGGCGCAAGCGCGCGCCAATCGCGCTATTGCCGACGCGGCGCGCAAGGCCGATGTGGCGTGTGCGCAGGCGTTGCCAAACGATCTCGGCGACTGGCGGCCGTCGGTCGAATTCGTGCTCGGCCCGTTCGGCTGCGGCAAGGAGTTGTCGCAGGTGTCTGCGGTGGATTTTGCGAAATCCGCCGAGCGCAATACGGACGCTTTTTGCCGGCAGGGCTTCGGTACGCTCATCTCCGCGCTCGCAGAGGGCGTCACGGTCAAGCTGTCGACACCGGCAACCATGGTCGACACCAGGCGCAATGTCTCGGTGGAAACGGCGAAGGGCGCGATTACCGCGCGCGCCGCGATCGTCACCGTCTCGACCAATGTGATCGCGTCGAGCGCCATCAAATTCACGCCTGAACTTCCCAAGCGGCAGCTCGACGCTTTCGCCAAGCTCGCACTTGGCAGCTACGATCATATTTCGCTCGAGCTCGCCGGAAACCCGCTCGGCTTCGAGAGCGACGATCTGGTGTTCGAGAAGTCGACGGACGCCCGCACCGCAGCGATGCTCGCCAACGTCTCCGGCACGTCGCTTTGCCTGATCGAGGTGGCCGGCACGTTCGGCCGTGATCTTGCGGCACACGGCCAGGCTGCCATGGTTGATTTCGCCGCCGACTGGCTAGCCGGCCTCTACGGCGCGGACGTGAAGAAGGCGATCAAACGCTCGCACGCCACGCGCTGGAGCCAAGAGCCTTTAGCGCTAGGCGCTTTTTCGGCCGCGGCGCCGGGCGGGCAAGGGGCGCGTCGGATTCTGATGGAGCCGATCAATGACGCCGTCTGGTTTGCCGGCGAAGCCGTCCACGAAACTTTGTGGGGCACTGTCGGCGGCGCCTGGGAATCGGGCGAGCGGGCCGCGGATGCAGTGTTGCACCGGCTCGGGCCGCTGAAGGAAGCGCCGGCGCCGCAGGCCGCCGCGCCGGCAAAGCGCAAGCCGAACCGCGTCTATGTGCGGTGAACCGCGCTAAAGTTACGCCCGCAACACGCCGCCGGTGCGCTTGCCGACCTCGGCGACGATTTTTGCCGCCAGCGCCTCGATCTCCGCATCGGTCATGGTCTTGTCGCGCGGTTGGATAGTAACCCCGATCGCGATCGATTTCTTGCCGGACTCGATGCCTTGGCCTTCGTAAACATCGAACACGGTCACGCCGGCGATCAGTTTGCGCTCAGCCGATTGCGCCGCCCGCAGAATGTCGGCGGCCTTGACGTTACGCTCAACCACAAAAGCAAAGTCGCGCTCGACCGGCTGGAACGGCGAAAGATCGAGCACGGGCTTGGCGCGCGTCGCTCTCGCCTTCGGCTCCGGGATGCGCTCCAAAATGACCTCGAAGGCAACGAGCGGACCTTCCGCATTGAGAGCCTCAAGCGCGCTCGGATGCAGTTCGCCGAAATGACCGAGGATATTCTGCGGGCCGATCTGGATCGTCCCCGAGCGCCCGGGATGAAACCAGGCGGGACCGCCCGGCGCGACTTGCAGTGCCTGCGCCGGCGCTCCCGCTGCCACCAGAACGGCAAGTGCGTCGGCCTTGGCGTCAAACGCATCGACCTCGCCGTCCCGCTTCGACCAATGGCGACCGATGCCAGAGGGCTTGGCGAGCGCGCGCCGGATGCCGCCCGCGGCGGTGAGCTGATCCTGCGGCGCATCGCCGCGAAAGATTTGGCCCACCTCGAACAGGCCGACGTCGGGAAAGCCGCGATCTGCGTTCTTTTGCGCCGCAGCGGCTAACCCGGGAATGAGGCTTGGCCGCATGTCGGAAAGTTCGGCTGCGATCGGATTGGCGAGCGCGAGTTCCGGCTTGCCGCCGCCGAACAGTTCGGCTTGCTTCTTTGAAATGAAAGACCAAGTCACCGCCTCGACCAGATTGCGCGCGGCGAGCGCACGTTTGGCCTTGCGCGTGCGCGCCTGGATTGGCGTGAGCACCGGTTTGCGCGGCGCCTCGCCGCGATCGAATGCTGTCACCGGCACACGTTCGACGCCGAGAATACGGACGATTTCTTCGACGATATCGGCCTTGCCATCCACGTCGGCCCGCCATGACGGCACAGCAATCTTCACGTGCTCGGTCTGGCCGGCTACGAAGAAGCCGAGCCGCTCCAGGACCCGTCGCATCTCCGGCAGCGGCACAGTAAGCCCGGCCAGTCGCTTGAGTTCAGCCAACGGAAAATCGATGACGCGTTCGGGCGCTTGTGCGCTGCCGGCAACGGTTACTTCCGACGGCGCGCCGCCGCAGAGGTCCACCACCATGTGCGTCGCCAATTCGAGCCCGGGCAGCATGAACGCCGGGTCGACGCCGCGCTCGAAACGGTAACGGGCATCGGAGTTAATGCCGAGCTTGCGCCCGGTCTGCGCGATGTTGATCGGATTCCACAGCGCCGACTCGACCAGCACATCCGTCGTCGTTTCCGAGCAGCCGGTTTTTTCTCCGCCCATGATGCCGGCAAGGGATTCCACGCCATCGTCGTCGGCGATGACGCACATCGTCTCGTCGAGCGTGTAGGTTTTGCCGTCCAGCGCGACGAGCGTTTCGCCGGTGCGGCCGCGGCGCACCACAAGATTTCCTTGCACTTTCGCAGCATCGAAAACATGCAGCGGCCGAGCGCGGTCATAAGTGATGAAGTTGGTGATATCGACCAACGCATTGATTGGGCGGAGCCCGATTGCGGTGAGCCGCTTCTGCAGCCAGTCCGGTGACGGGCCGTTCTTCACGCCACGAATGAGACGCAACGCGAAGGCCGGACAAAGCTCCGGCGCCTCTATGCTGACCGCGACCGGACAGCGAAACTCGCCTTTGACCGCTTTGATGCTCTGGTCCTTGAATTGGCCCATGTCGGCGGCGGCCAGGTCGCGGGCAATACCATGCACGCCGGCGCAATCGGCCCGGTTTGGCGTCAGGTTGATTTCGATCACCGGATCGTCGAGGCCGGCCCATTGCGCGTAGTTCGCACCGACCGGCGCGTCATCGGGCAACTCGATGATGCCTTCGTGGTTGTCGGAGAGCTGCAGCTCGAATTCCGAAACCAGCATGCCGCGGCTCTCGACGCCGCGAATTGTGCCGATCTGCAGCGTCATGTTCTTGCCGGGGATGAAGGCGCCCGGCGGCACGAACACGCCCTTCATGCCGGCGCGCGCATTCGGCGCGCCGCAGACCACCTGGATAGGATCGCCGCTACCAGTGTCGACCATGCAGACCCGCAGCCGATCGGCGTTGGGATGCTGCTTGGCTTCGGTGACGCGCGCGATGGTGAAGGGCGCGTATAGTTTGGCCTTGTCTTCGACGCGCTCGACCTCAAGCCCGATCATGGTGAGCTTGTCGACGATCTCGCCCAGTGAATGATCGGTGTCGAGATGCTCCTTGAGCCAGCCAAGCGTGAATTTCATCATGGGCGCGTCTCCGCGCGTGCGCGCGCCGCAATCACGAGCTTAATCCCCCGGCCAGCGTCGGCAGGTCGAGCGGGCGGAAGCCGTAATGCGAGAGCCAGCGCACATCGGCCTCGAAGAAGGCGCGCAGGTCGGGCATGCCGTATTTGAGCATGGCAATGCGATCGATGCCCATGCCCCAGGCAAAGCCCTGATACTCGTCGGGATCGAGCCCGCAATTCTTCATCACGTTCGGATGCACCATGCCGCAGCCGAGAATCTCCATCCAGTCGTCGCCCTCGCCAAAACGGATTTCGCCCTTGTCGCGCCGGCACTGGATGTCGACTTCCAGCGACGGCTCGGTGAAGGGAAAGAACGACGGCCGGAAACGCATGTTGACGTGATCGACCTCGAAGAACGCCTCGCAGAATTCCTGCAGAATCCACTTGAGGTGGCCGAGATGCGAGTGCTTGTCGATCACCAGGCCTTCGACCTGATGGAACATCGGCGTGTGGGTCTGGTCGGAGTCGCAGCGGTAGGTACGGCCGGGAATGATGACGCGCAGCGGCGGCTTTCGGCTCAGCATCGTGCGCACCTGCACCGGGGAGGTGTGCGTGCGCAGCAGGAGCCGCGAGCCGTCCGGCTTCGGATTGAAGAAGAACGTGTCGTGCATATCGCGCGCCGGATGATCTTGCGGAAAATTGAGCTTGGTGAAGTTGTAATCTTCAGTCTCGATATCCGGCCCTTCGACAACGCCAAAGCCCATATCGGCGAAGATCGCGGTCAATTCGTCGATCACCTGAGTGATCGGATGCACGTGCCCGATCTCGAAAGGCGCTTCGCGCACCGGCAGCGTGACATCGACACTTTCGGTATTGAGCCGCGCCTCAAGCGCCAAGCTCTTGAAAGCTTCGCGACGCACCGTGAGTGCAGCGTTGAGGCGATCCTTCAGCCCGTTGATCAGCGGTCCCTGCGTTTTGCGCTCGTCGGGCGGCAGGGTGCCGAGGGTTTTAAGAAGTGCTGTAACGGAGCCGTTCTTGCCGAGCGCCGCCACGCGGACCGCCTCGAGCGCCGGTTCGTCGCCAGCGGCGGCAATGTCCGCCAGGAGTTGCTGTTCCAGCTGCGCGGTATCGGACATGACAGCGATCAATCCGGCATGACCGGCAGATCGGTATCGTGCGGCCTGCCGCCGGCCTGCGTCAGCATGCAATGCACTTGGCCGCGATGATGGGTCTGATGATTGAACATGTGGGTGACCAAGAGCCAGCGCGGCCTGGTCCATTCGCGCTTGGTCGCGGCGGAATAATAGGTTTGCTCGACTGTCAACCAAGCGCCTTCGACGGCATCGGCCCAGTCAATGACAGTCTGATCGAAACGCACCCGCTCGGTCTTTAATCCCGCCCAGTCCGGATAGAGCGTAACCGACTCCGGAATTCCGGCCTGCGGTTTCTGCACGTTGCTGAAGCGGCTCATCCAAATCTGATCGGCCCACAGCAGATGGCTGAGCGTCTTGTGGATCGAACCAAAGAACGCGCCGCGCTCCTTGGTGCGCTCCTCCGCGGACAGCCGGTCGGCCACGCCGTAGAGGTTTTCGTTCTGCCAGCGGTTATAGCGCGCCATGCGCTGAACATAGGCACGGTCAATCATGGGCGCGGCCGATCATGCTCACACCGCGAGCGCGGATTTAGCCTGGCCGACAATCGCCTCGAAGGCCGCCGGCTCGCTGATGGCGAGGTCGGACAGCACCTTGCGGTCGACCATGATGCCGGCCTTGCTCAGGCCGGCGATAAACCGGCTGTAGTTGAGGCCGAACGGTCGCACCGCCGCATTAAGGCGCTGAATCCACAGGGCGCGGAACTTGCGTTTCCTTCGTTTGCGGTCGCGGAAGGCGTATTGGTTTGCCTTCTCCACCGCCTGCTTGGCGACGCGGATGGTGTTCTTGCGCCTGCCGTAATAGCCCTTGGCAGCCTTGAGCACCTTCTTGTGCTTGGCATGGCCGGTGACGCCGCGTTTGACGCGTGCCATAGCTGATCTCCTCTTGATCGCGAAATGCTTGGATGAGACGGCGGCCGAAACCGGGCGGCCGTCAGCCGTTCGGCAAGAAATACTTCTTGATGTTGTCGCCGTCGGTCTTGAACAGCACGTTGGTGCCGCGCAATTGGCGGATCTGCTTTTTCGAGCGCTTGATCATGCCGTGGCGCTTGCGCGACTGCTGATAGAGGACCTTGCCGCCAGCCGTCACCTTGAAGCGCTTTTTAGCGCCCGATTTGGTCTTGATCTTGGGCATTTGGCTCTCCTTGGCCGCGGGCGCAAACGCCCAGCGGGCCGAAAAATGCTCATCGATGAGCGGTGTGTGCTTGGAGCACATCAACCGCCGCCACGGCAGCCCTTAATCAGCCGGGCGGCGGGAGGGCGCGGTTATGGCAGAGACCGTCCAAAATGGCAACCGCCGAGGGTGTGACGGCGGCGCCAGCGCCATCACCTTGGATCACCCATTGGCGCTGCTCAGCGGGGCGCCAAAACCATGACGACTTGGCGGCCCTCGAAGCGCGGCTCCTGCTCGATCTTGGCGATTTTGAGCGTGTCGCCTTTGACGCGGTCAAGGAGTTTATAGCCCAGCTCCTGGTGCGCCATTTCGCGGCCGCGGAACCGCAATGTGACCTTGACCTTGTCGCCTTCCTCGAAAAAGCGCTGCATCGAACGCATTTTCACGTCGTAATCGTGATCATCGATCATCGGCCGCAGCTTGATCTCCTTGATCTCGACGACCTTTTGCTTCTTGCGCGCCTCGGCGGCTTTCTTTTGCGCCTGGTATTTGTATTTGCCGTAATCGAGGATCTTGCAGACCGGCGGGACCGAATTCGGCGCGATCTCGACAAGGTCGAGCCCGGCCTCCTGCGCCATGGCCAGAGCGGCGCCGATCTCTGTGGTACCTTTGTTGGTGCCATCCTTGTCGATGAGCTGGACCTCGCGGACGCGGATCTCCTCGTTGATGCGCGGGCCCTCCTTGGCGGCCGGCTGCGCGGTTCTGATCGGGCGACGAATGGTTCTTGTCTCCTTAAGTCGTTGCTACGAGCCGTTGGCATTCATAACGCGGACCATGATGCACACGGTCCGCAGTGCTGATCGGCAAACGGGGAAGATCGGGAGTTTTGGGCTGTAAGTCAACGATAATGCGGCGGCTCTCCCTTGCGCGCGTGCGCCGTTTGCGGCGAAACATGGCGTGGCTGACGCTTTGACTTCGCCCTGCCCCGTCTCCGCTGAAAGCGCGCGCATGGATGATAACAGTCTGAAATTCCTGGAAATTGAAACGGGGGGCGAACGCCGCCGCATTGCCGTGCGCGGGCGTCCGGGCGCCGCCCCGGGGCTTTTTTGGCTGTCCGGCTACAAGTCCGACATGAATGGCACCAAAGCCGTGGCCCTGGCACGCTGGGCGGAGCAAGCCGGCCGCGCCTGCGTCCGCTTCGATTATTCCGGCCATGGCGAATTGAGCGGCGCATTTACCGACGGCACCATCGGCCGCTGGCTCACCGATAGTCTTGCGGTATTCGACGCCTGCTGCGTCGGTCCGCAGATTTTGGTCGGCTCGTCGATGGGCGGCTGGCTGGCGCTGCTCATGGTCCGCGCTTTGCGGCTGCGGCCCCCACCCTTCCCTCCCCCGCAAGCGGGGGAGGGTAAGGAGGGGGCGCCGGCGTCGGTTGCCGGCCTGGTCCTGGTCGCCCCGGCGGTCGATTTCACCGAAGAGCTGATGTGGAAGCGATTCACTCCGGCGATCAAGCGCGAGCTGGAGGAGAACGGCGTCTGGACGCGACCGTCCGAATACTCGCCGGAGCCTTATCTGGTCACCCGGCAATTGATCGAAGAAGGGCGTAATCATCTTCTGCTCGGCGGCATGATCGAAACCGGATGCCCGGTGCGCATCCTGCAGGGCGTCGAAGATCCCGATGTGCCGTGGCGACATGCCGTGGAGCTCGTTTCGCGGCTCGCCAGCGATGACGTCGTTCTCACGCTCGTCAAGGACGGCGATCATCGCCTGTCGCGGCCCGAAGATATCGAGCGGCTCATCCGCGCCGTAGCGGAATTTTAGCGGCGTCTTCATAGCCGTCCGCCGTCGATCCTTCGTTGGCGAACATCACGCCGAGCTTGTCCTCGGTGCGCCAGACCACGCGGCAAGAGCGCCGCGTGCGGCCGTGCTCGAAGGTTAGATCGAACGTCTCGGGTAACCCGAACGTATTGGCGAACTTCAGGCACGCCCCGCCGCCGGTGATATTCTGCACGGTGCAGTGAATGACCGAAGAGCGGCGCAGCACGATGATCTTGGCGCAGCGCAGTACGCGCGTGCGCTGTACGGCCCTGCGGTCGTCGTCCTTGCGATCATCGACCATCACGCGGCCTGCACGGCTTACGCGCTCGGTTCGAGCGCGATGTACCCAGGCGATACAGGCCAAGTCTTACCGATCGTCGAATGCCGCAACGCGCAGGAGGTTAACGGGGCGGAACTGTACGCCCCGTCCAGACTGCGAACTGGCGCTTCCTCTGGCGGCCGATCAGGCCTTCGCGCCGTCGACGCTCAGAGCGCCGGCGCCATAGGCCACGACATAGAGAAAGCCGCCTGCCATGGTGAGATTCTTGTAGAAATGGACCATGTTGGGATAGTCGCCAACCGGCAGGTGCACGCCGAAGCCGGTGACCAGGCAGAATATGGCGAGCACAGCCGCTACCCAGCGCGTTTTGAAGCCCACGAGGAGCGCGATGCCGCCGACCAGCTCGATGACGATGACCACCCAAACGGCGATGCTGGGAACCGGGATGTGCGCGTGTTCGAAATACTGCGCCGTGCCGCTCGGATTCATCAGCTTCCCGTATCCCGCCCAAACGAAGAGGCTCGACATCAACAAACGTCCCAGCGGAGCCAAGTAGGTTTTCAGATTGTCCATATTCATTTTCCCCCGTCTTTCCTCAGCGCTTTGGATCGCTAATCGCGAAGACTAACAGCCGGCCGAAAAGCCGACAATCACAAACCTGCCTGCCAAGGCTCCCACAAATATTCCAGAGCCGCCAAAGAACACGATTGGTTCAGGGACGTTGCCCAACGCGAAGCGGATACGAACACTTCGTGTGCGCATTCCGAACATTCGGAGAGGCGACTCGATTTATCGACGACCGCCGGCAGGCGGATCAGGACAAGAACTGCTGCACCGCGTCCACCGCCTCCCGTTTCTCGTCGAGCACGAGGTGGCCGGCACCTTTGAAGATCTTGATGTCCGCTTTCGGAATGAAGCGGCGCCAGATTTCAGCCTGTTTCACCGGGATGAGCCGATCATCTTCGCCCCACACCAGCAGCGTCGGCATGGTCAGCCGGTGCAAATAGCGCGGCAATTTCGTATCGTAAGGGTGCTCCCACAACAAACGGGCCAGCGTTCCGCCTTCGCGGTAGCGGTCGCCCATGAAATCGATATCGGGCCCTTCCGGCAGATACGGTTTGATGACATCGAAGTTTGTCACCAGCATCGCGGGGATCTGTTCAGGTGGCAGACTGAGCACATCGCCCGTTGGACGGGTGTCGCCGCGCAGACCGGCCGGACCCACCAGGACGAGCCGCTCGACCCGGCGGCCGTGCTCGACGGCGAATTTCGCCGCCAGGAGCCCGCCGAGCGAGAACCCGACCAGCCGGAGCTTGTCGATGCCCAGTGCATCGAACAGGTCGAGATAATGCATGACGTAGTCGTGCATGTCGCTTAGCGCCGGATCGTCGCCGGATTCGGCGAAGCCCGGGTGGAAAGGAATCATGACGCGGAACTTATCCGCCCATGGCAGTGCGAAATTGAACCCGTGCCAGGTGCCGGCGCCATGCAGGAACACCAGCGGTTCGCCGTGTCCCGCTGTCAGGACGACGGTTTTCACGCCGTTGATGGTATGAGTTTCGCGTTTGAATCCGGCCGTGGGGTCGGGGCGGGCCATCACATCTGCTCCTTCGCTATTCGGCGGCGGCGCGGTGGGGCACGGCGGCGCGGGCGCGCATGCGCGGCATGACGTCCTGCGCCAGCAGGCTCAGGCTCTTCACCACCTTCCAATGGGTCATGTTGCCGACCGCCCCGAGGATGTGGAAATGGTTGGTGCCCATCATCTCGCCCCACTCTTCGAGCTGCTCGACCACCTGATCGGCGGTGCCGACGGCGACAAAGAACGATTCGTTGATCGCATCGAAATTGAAGCCGCCGTGCAGCTTGTCGGCGAGCGCAGCGCGCTTCTTCAGCTGATCGACCGAGAGATAGCCGGGCGGGGCCAGAAACCGCGGCGTGGTGCGCAGCGCGTCCTCGAAGAAATAGCGGATGTGCGGGATTGCCTCTTCCTCGGCCTTCTCCTTGGTTTCCGCGACATAGGCGATCACGCCGAGCGGAAGTTGCTCCGGCCGGATCTGATGCCCGTATTCGGATGCGCGCTTGCGCAGCTGCTGATTGAGCTCGACCGCGCGTTGCTTGGTAACGAAGACCGCCGAGTAACCGAAGCCGAGCTTGGCTGCGAGCTCAATGGTTTCCGGACTGCCGGTGCCGACGATGTAGCAGGGCGGATGCGGCTTCTGATAAGGCCGCGGCCACGGATTGAGATAACGGTAGGTGTAGAAATCGCCGTAATAGCTGGTCGGCCCATCCTGCGTCCAAGCCTGCAGGATGATCTGGATCAATTCCTCGTGGCGCTCGCGCGCGGTCGCCGGGTTGATCGGATTGGCCCAGTATTCCATGCCGGTGCCGAGCGGGAACGCCACCTCCAGGCGGCCCTGCGAGAGTACGTCGAGCATGGCGTATTCTTCGGCCAGGCGGTTCGGATATTCGAGGTTGGGCGGCGTGCCCCACACGCAGATCTTGGCGTTCTTGATCTGCGGAATGATCGTGGCGGCGATCAGGTTCGGCGCCGCCATCATGCTGTACGCTGTATTATGATGCTCATTGACGACGACGGCATCGAAGCCGAGCCGATCGGCAAGAACCAGCTCGGAAATGTATTGCTCGTAGAGCTTATGGCCGCGTTTGGCGTCGTAAAATTTGTTCGGGAAGTCGACCCAGAGCGAGGGGAATTCTTTCTGGTTTTCCGGCAAGTGAATGTAAGGCATGAAATGCATCAAGTTGAAACGGACATTGCCGCTCATTAAGGCCTCCCTGAAGCGGAGCGGGGCAGCGGCCCCGATCGGCAGTTAAGCGTTTCGATTTGCGGCACCGGCTTTGCGGCTGCCGAAGATTGAATGCATTTTTCAGCTAACCAGAGGTTATGAGGTCGCGCATTGGTGTCAAGCTCCGCCGAGCTGAATTTCCCGGTTCGGAAAGTTCGCAAACCGAACAAGCGAAAAGCAGCGCGGCGCCGAGGTCGCCCGCCGAGAGACTCGATCAGCCCACCAGGGCTTGCCTACTAGACAACCGTCAATAGTGGGCGAGACGCAACAATGCTGACACTGAGCAAAGGCGGTTGTAGGATCGTTGACGGGGAAATGCACAAACGTGTGGCGGAGTGCCTACCGATGAATATTGGTCGGCGTTCGACATGAAGTACCTTCCATTCGTCGCCTCCGGAATCGGCCTGGGCGCCGTTTATGCACTCTCCAGTGTCGGTTTGGTCATCCTCTACCGGGCATCGGGCACGCTGAATTTCGCCTTCGGTGCGTTCGGCGGCATCTCCGCATTCCTGGTGTGGCAACTGACGCAGGACGGCGTTCCATTGCTGATCAGTGCAATCGTGGGCGTCGCCGCATCGACCGGCATCGCTTACGGCTATGGTCGCGTTTTCGCGCCCCGCTTGGCGCATCGTGATCGGGTGGTGCGCGCCATCGCGACGCTTGGACTGGCCCTTTTCCTGTTTGGCGGCATGGCCTGGTATTGGGGCGTCGGCGTGGCGCGGCGCCTCGTCCTGCCGACCGATCTGAATTTTGTGCTCCTGTTCGGCGTCAGGCTGTCGCTGACGCGACTCATCGCCCTCGGTGTGGCGCTGGCGATGGTTGTCGGCGTCGGTTTGTTCTTGAGCCGCACGCAGGATCGGCCTCGGCATGCGCGCGCTCGCGAGCGACCGCCACATCAGCGCCGCCATCGGCGTGCGGGTCACCCAGATCGACTCCCTTGCCTGGCTGGTCAACGGGATGTTTGCCGGAATTGCGGGTATTCTGTTGGCGAACATCAACCGGCTCGACCCCGGTACTTTGACCTTTCTGGTGATTCCGGCGATCGCCGCCGCGATCATGGCGCGCTTGTCGTCACTGCCTGGCGCCTTTGTCGGCGGCATGGTTGCCGGCATGATCGAAGCGCTGCTCATCGCCACCTCTCCCGAGATCGCCAACCTGCGCAGTGCGGGACCTTATGTCGCCGCTTTGATCTTCTTGATGATCGTCGGCGCCGGTCAGGGCGTCGGAGCGCGTGAATGACCGAAGTCAGCAAGCCGACGCCATCCCGCTGCCGGCGCCGGCCGGGTCAGAAATCACGCCCGCGCTTCGTGCCGATCGCGATCGTCGTGGTGGTCGGCGTCATTTCCAGCGTCATAGCGCTGACCTGCGGCGGCTATTGGCTGTCGAATTTCACCCAAGCGTATTGCATGACGTTGGCCGTGCTTGGTTGTGCGCTGCTGTACGGGCAGCTCGGCCTGGTCTCGCTCTGCCAATGGGCGCTGGTTGGCGTCGGCGGCTGGGTGAGCCTGCGCGTCTATCACTACATTCATCCACCGTTCTTCATCACCATACTTGCCGGCGGTGTCGGCGCGTCGGTGATCGGCATGATTTGGGGCCTGCCGGCGCTACGCATGCGCGGGCTTTATTTGGCGCTCGTTACCTTGATGCTCGCCGGCGCGTTTCAGGTCCTCGTCACGGTCACGAGCTTTCCGGTGGGCGGCCCGGGATTTCTCGGCCAGGTCGGCGCCAGCGGCAATGACCGCGTCAGCATGGCGCGGCCGATCTTTGCCCCGAGTGACGCCGGTTACTTTCTCTATGTCGCCGGCGTGACCGTGCTCTGCATTTTTTTGGTCGAGGCGCATCGCCGCAGCAAGCCGGGACGGGCCTGGGCGCTGATCCGCAAAAACGAGCAGATGGCGGTCGCGGCCGGCGTCAGAATTGTCTTTTATAAGGCGTGGGCGTTCGCGCTGTCCGGATTTGTCGCCGGGGTTGCCGGGGCGCTGTTGGCGGGCCTGTTCGGCCAACTCGACGGCTCGGCGTTCCCGGCGACGAACTCCATCGTGATTTTTATCGGCACGTTGTTGGGCGGATACGAGGTCTGGCTGGGCTCGTTCCTGGGCGGCCTTCTGACCCGCTTCATTCCGGCGCTACTGATCGACCTCAACGTCAATACCAATGTCGGATTCATGATTTTCGGCGCGGCGCTGTTGTTCGCCTTGCGCGATCCGCTCGGTCTCGGCGGCCAACTCACCATTCTCGCCGAACATTTCTACGAAAAATTCCAGGCCCGCCGCGGATCATGATCAAGATCGACGCGCTGACCGTGCAGTTCGGCGGCATCAAGCCGCTGGACGCGCTCGATGCCCAATTCGTGGCGCCGATTTGCGGGCTCATCGGACCCGAATGGCGCGGGCAAGACGACTTTGCTCAACGTACTTTCCGGTTTCGTCACCCCGATCGAGGGCACGATCCTGCTGGATGACGCGCTGCTGCTGAGGCTTTCGCCGCGCCGCCGCGTCGGTATTGGATCTGCGCCGCACCTTTCAGCAGGAACTGGTGGTCGATCAATTGACGGCGATGGAGAATATCCAGGCGATCGCCGACCATGTCTCGGAGGACCGCAGCAGCGCGCGCCGCGAAGTCGAAGTGGCGCTTGAGTTTGTCGGTCTGGGCGCACGGCGCAATACGCTTGGCCGGCAGCTCAATCTTTTCGAACGCCGCATGGTGGAGATCGCCAAGACCCTGATCGGCCATCCTCGGGTCATTCTCATGGACGAGCCGGGGGCCGGCCTCAACGAAACCGAAACGGAGCGGCTGCGTCGGTTGCTGCTGGAAATTCCTTCGGCATTCGATTGTCAACTTGTCCTCATCGACCACGACGCCGATCTCATTGCCTCAGTCTGTAGCGAGACGCTGGTGTTGGATTTCGGCAAGCGCCTTGCCATGGGGCCGACCCGCGTGGTGCTCGACGATCCGGTCGTGCGCCGCGCCTATCTGGGACGCGAGTAAGCCGATGGCCGAATCCGAACTGACGGTGCGCAATCTCTTCGTCACGCGGGGCGGCCGTCCGGTGCTGCGCGATGTCTCGATCAGCGTGCCACCGGGGGAAATCACGGCGCTGCTCGGCGCCAACGGCGCCGGCAAATCGACTCTCGTCCTGACCATCGCCGGAATATTGCCGGCGCTGCGCGGCAATATTTCCTATGGCGGCCTGCAGCTCCTGGGGCAATCGCCCGACGCGGTGCGGCGGCACGGCGTGGCTCTGGTGCTCGAGGGACATCCGGTTCTCACCGGTCTCTCGGTGCGCGACAATCTCGCCGCAGCCGCAATGATGCACACGCGGCGCGACGCCGACCGCGAGATCGAGGCAGCGCTGGAAATCTTTCCGGAGCTACGCCCAAGGCTCTCGACCGCGGCGCAGAATCTGTCGGGCGGTCAGAAGCAGATGGTGGTGATCGCGCAGGCGATGATCTCCCGGCCGCGGTATCTGCTCATCGACGAATTGTCCTTTGGTTTGGCGCCGGCGATTGTGAGCCGGCTGGCCGAAACGATTCAGGCAATCGCCCGGCGCGGCGTCGGCATTCTGTTGATCGAGCAATTCACCACCTTGGCGCTGAGCCTGACCAAACGCGCCTATGTGATGGAACGAGGCGCGGTAGCATTCGCCGGCAGCAGCGAGGAGCTGCGGCAGCATCCGGAGATCCTGCACGGCGCTTATCTGGCGTCCGGCCAGGTCGCGGTGGCGGCGGCGCCGGCTTAGATCGTCGCGCTGCGCAGCAGAGGAATCGTCACCGCGCCGAACTCGCGATAGTAATCCGCGAGCTGAGCGGGTGACGCCATGCGGTCGAACAGGGCGGCAAAGTGCCCGGCGCCGGCACTGCGGCATTGAGCGATGATCTGCTCGGCGACGGCGGTGGGCGTGCCGACAATGAATTCCTCTTCGCCGATGGAAAAGCTGTGCGCGGACGGGGAATCGAGCGCCGCCGGCCGACCCGGCAGATCGACGCGCGGATCGAGCTTGATGAATTCGCGGAACGCCTGGCGTCGCTTGGCCACTTCGTTTGCGTCATCCAACATGACCACTTGGCGGCGAATGCAAAGGTCGTCCTGGCCGACCTCGCGCCCGGCCTTGTGGGCTTCGTCCCGATAGGCGTCGAAAATCTCGATCACCTTGTTTTGCGGATGGAACGCCGTGGAGATTTTGGCGCCGCGTCGCGCCGCCTTGCGCGCCGAGGACACGCTGATGACCGTCACCCATTTCGGCGGGTGCGGCTCCTGAATGGTGCGCGGCGTCAGGCGCAGATTGTCGAAATTCCAGAATTTGCCGTGATGCGAGATGACCGGCTCTGCCAGGGCCTTGTCGATGATCTCAACAGCCTCATCGTAGCGGGCGCGCGCCTCGTCCATGCCGAGCCCGATTTGCGCCATTTCCTGCGGAATCCCCGCCGCGGTCCCGATCTCGAGGCGGCCGCCGGTCAGATGGTCAAGCATGCCGATCTCTTCGACCAGCTGCCATGGCGAATGATAGGGCGGCACCACGCCCAAAACGCCAAGCCGGATTTTTTTGGTGCGCAGCGCGACGTTGGCGATCAGCAGATTGGGCGAAGGCGAATAGCTGGCGCCGAAATGATGCTCGCTGAAAAAGATGCCGTCGAAGCCGATCGGTTCGGCACTGGCCCAGAGATCGAGATACGCGTTGAAATAGCGCTGCGACGCCGCCGGATCGAACCGGTCCGCCAATGCGGCCGGCGTTGCGAAAAACTCAAAGATCCAGGATTTGATCATTCAACCGCTCCCGCGCGCACTGAGGATTTTACGGTAGCATTCGGAGATCCGCACGGTCCCTATTTGGCGTTGGGCCACGCCGACGTGGCGGCGAGATGGAGTTTGCACCAAAAACCTAGAGCGCCGATCGGCTCGATCTGAACCGATGGCGCTCTAAGAGCTGTCTTGCCGAAGGAGCGAGCCGCTCCGGTTACTCGGCCGTGTCTTCTTGGCCCATGCCTTACTTGGCCATGTCGGAAATCTTGATGCCCAATTTCTTCTCCATGGCCTCAATGTTGGCAAGACCAGGGTCGGGATCGTTCATGCAGCCTTCGATGGTCTTCCACTTGCCGTCATGGATCGTGACCGTACGCGTCACATGGTTGGCGTTGTGCTCCGTGGCCTCCGGACCGCCCCAATACCACGGCTGGCAGAGAATGTCGGTCTCGTAGGGCGTCATGTTCTGAATCGCCGCCGTCACCGTGTTGCGGTTGATGTCGTCCGGGTTCTTGATCGACAGCATGGCGTTCACGGCGATGCGCCCGGCGATGTAGCCGGCCTGCGAGAAGCTGTCGCGCAGCACCTTCTGGCCGTAAGCGTCCATGACCGCGACCCAGTTCTGATTATCCTTGCCTTTGCTGTCGAGCGGCGCCAGCTCGGCGTTTACCCACAAGCGATCGTTCCAATATTTGGTATCGATCGCCGCAGGCAGCCGCACCGTGTAATACGAGGTCGGCGTCGTCCACTTCATCTTGGCGGCGCCGTCTTGCTGCTCGGCGGAGTCAAGGATGCGCGCGCCGGTGTCGTCAGTGCCGTAAACCATGATGGCATCGGCGCCGGTCGCCAGGAACTGCAAGACCAGCGAATTGTAATCGGGCGAAACCGGGTCAGAGTAGATGCTCGTGACCTTGACGCCGAATTTCTTGCCCCACTCCTCCAGTCCGTTGCAGCTGTAGTCGGAGCCGGGGAATTTGGGAATCGAACAGACCAGGCTCTTGGCCCCGAGCACGCGGCGAGCGTAGTCGGCGCCGCCGATGCCGCTTTGCCGCGGGCCGGCATTGATCTCCGCGATGTTCTTGGACTGAAAACATTGCGACGCAATGCCGAGCCCGATCTCGAGGACGTTTTCCTTGAGGTAGTAGCCGGCGTTGGGGATGCACTCAACGAAGCTGGTGCTGCCGATCAGCACGTAGACGCCTTCGTCGCCGACCAGTTTTTTGGCGGCCTGCGCGGCGACGTCGAGTTGGCTTTGATCGTCTTCGGCATGGTAGGTGATCGGGCGGCCGTGAATGCCGCCGTTATCGTTGACGCATTTGAAGTAAGCCTCGGCGGCGTCGCCGGCTTCCTTGAAGCTGCCGATGCCGCTCATTGAGGTTACGCCCCCGATTGGAATGGGCTTGCCGGTCGCCTTCTTTCCGGTATTTTCGCCGCAATCCGGCGTTGCTGCGAAGGACGGCGCCGCTCCGAGCAACAGCCCGAGCATAAGTGCGCCGGTCAAAAGCAAAAAAATCCGTCTCATGCGTCCCCTCCCTGGGTTCGTTTGGAGAACTTGCCGTTTTTTCTTTTTTAGAAAGTTTTTTAGCTTCGAGAATTTGCAGCGCGCAACCGATGCTTGAATTCCCGAGCTTGGGAATCTTACGTGCGGGGCTTAATCGGGTCAATCAGCGTCCCGGGTTCGCAGTGACGCAGCCGGCGCAAGTGGGCGCAAACTCCTGAATGCCAAGGTGGGCGTGAGCCCCAAGACAACCTTATGGCCCGCATGCTAGTTTGCACCGCCCGAACCAAGGGAGGGAGCAATGCACAAAACGGCATTAGGGGCGGTGGTGTTAGCGCTCGGTATGTTGGCCGCGCCAGTCGCGCATGCCCAAATGAAAGTGACCAGTGACGACATCAGCGAAGGCGCCGTCGGCTCGAAGGCTATGGAGGCGAACGTCTTCGGCTGCAAGGGCGACAATATTTCTCCGTCGCTGAAATGGACCGGAGCGCCGGATGGCACCAAGAGCTTCGCCCTCAATCTTTACGACCCGGACGCGCCGACCGGCTCGGGCTTCTGGCACTGGATCGTGTTCAACATTCCGGTGTCGACGACCTCGATCCCGAAGGACGCCGGCGACGTGAAGAAGAAGAAGCTCATGCCCAAGGGCGCCATCCAAGCCCGCAACGATTACGGCTTCTGGGGCTACGGCGGCATGTGCCCGCCGGAGGACAAGAGCACGCATCACTACAAATTGACGGTCTACGCGGTCGATGAAGACAGGCTGCAATTCGCCAAGGATAAAATGGTACCGGCGCCGGTTGTCGGCTTCGAGCTCCATTACCACTCAAAGGCCAAAGCCGAGCTGAACTGGACCTTTAGCCGTCCGTAGAGCGCGGTTCCCGGCTCAGCCCGGCAAAAACCGGGCTGCATTGATCTATGCTTGCCGCGATGGCGCCCGATAGGCACTCGGGCTTCTCCCGATGATGCGCGCAAAACGGCGATTGAACGTCGAGAGGTCGTTGAAGCCGACCGCAAAAGCGATCGCCGAGATGCTCTCGGCGGTTCGGCGCAGGCGGACCGCGGCGCGTTGCAGCCGCGTGTGCAGGATGTATTGGTGCGGCGTCATCCCCACGACCGCGCGGAAGGTGCGCAGGAAGTGGTAGGGGCTCATCGCCGCCTCGCGCGCAAGATCGGATAGCGATAGCGGCTCCTGCGCCTGCGCCTCGATCCGTCGCAAGGCAACAGCGATCCGCCGTTCGTCGCGCCGGCTTGGAGAGCGCGCTCTGTTTTTGATCTCGGGCAGCGCCGCGGACACCGTCCCGGCAAGACGCAGCGCCAATTCCTCAAATTCCAGCGTATCGCTGTCGTCGCGTGCAGCTTCGGCGGCGGCAATGAGGGGCAGTGACGCGGGATGCGGCGGCAGACGCGGAGCGGAGAACCCAATCCGGCGCACCCCTGGAACCGCGGTCGCGACGCCTTCAAGAAATTCAGGCGTGAATTGGAAGGCCAGACAGCGATCGCCGACGTCGTGCTCATGGCTGCATTCGAAAGCATGACACGCATTGCCAAGGAGCAGCGCACCCGGCGCCAGCACGGCCGATCCCAGCGTCGAGCGGTATTGGAACGTGCCGTGCGTCACCGCCGCGATGCATACGGCATCGTGACGTTCTTCAAATGGGCGGTCGCGCGGGCCGAAGGTGCAAACCACATCGTCGACGCGCCAGCCAGCGCCCGAAGCCAGGAGATGTGAGGTCAGTGCCATGGCCGCAGTTTAGCAATTTTTCCCAAGCGGCAGCGATCGTCGTTTTCTAGGTATGGCGGCAAATGGCGGATGCAAAGGGAGCGGCCGCGCATGATTTCGAGTTCGTTGGTCGATGCGCTTCACAGCAACGACCCGGCCGCCGATCGCGCCGACAAGCTTAAACTTTATGGCTGGCTGATCGGACGCTGGACGTTTGACGCCACCGTCTATCGCGACGACGGCACGCAGCATCAGGGACAAGGCGAGATCCATTTCGGCTGGGTGCTCGAAGGCCGCGCCATCCAGGACGTTTGGATCCTGCCCGGCGTTTTCTACGGCACAACGCTGCGCGTCTACGACCCGGGGATCGACGCCTGGCACATTCTCTGGAGCGACCCGCTGCGGCAGGTTTACACCCGGCAGATCGGTTGCGCGCAAGGCAACGACATCGTCCAGCTCGGCAAGAACGATGCCGGCGACGCGGTACGCTGGAGCTTTACCAAAATCAGCCCTGAACTCGTTTCGCTGGACCGGCGAGCGGTCGCGCGACGACGGCAAGACTGACGAAAGCAAGAGCTGGCAACTTCAAGCCGAATTCTTCGCCCGACGCGCGACGTGATCAGCAACGACGCAACAGATTACTCTCAAGGAGCAAATACCATGATCGACCATGTCTCCATCGGTGTTCGCGATATCACTAGATCGAAGCGTTTCTACGATGCCACGCTGAAACCACTTGGCTACGCATGCTTGAGTGAGGCAGAGGGATCGCTTGGCTATGGGCGCGGGGCGGTCGCGTTCTGGATTGGCGCAGCGGAGCATCCCGTTCCGCCCGACCCGAAATCCGGTTTGCATTTCTGCTTCACCGCCCCGACCCGCAAGGGCGTCGATGCTTTTCACGCCGCCGCGCTGCAAGCCGGCGGACGCGACAACGGCGCGCCCGGCCTGCGCGCCGATTATGGGCCGGACTATTACGCCGCCTTTGTCATCGACCCCGACGGTTACCGGCTCGAAGCCCATTGCGGTTGACGCCCGCCGCGATCACACTTCGGCCGATGCCCAAAACGACACAGGGAAGGGCCGATGCAAAAACAGCACATCAATCCGCCGGAGGTGTTCAAGCATCCGGCCTACACACGCATCATCACCGTCACCGGGCCGAGCAAGCTGATTTTCATCGCCGGCCAAACGCCATCGGACGAGAACTACAAGCCGGTCGCGATCGGCGATATGCGCGGCCAGTACTTGCGCGTTATGGAGGCGCTGACCATACAACTGCAGGCGGCGGCCGCCACCTGGGACGACGTCGTTTACCGCCGGGTCTTCGCGCTCGATGTGGACGCGTTCCTCAAGGTGCAGACCGACCCGACCATGAGCTTCCCTTGGCACCCTGACCGGCCGCCGCCGAGTACGCTCGTCGGCGTGACGCGGTTGTCGAACCCTGACTTTCTGATCGAGATCGACCTGATCGCGGTCACGAACGCGCCAAGCTGATCATCAAGGAACGTTCCGGGGCATAGTGCGGCGCAGAATTTCGCCGCGCTTCTTTTGCGGGTTTCGACGGCCCGGCGTCGGCCAAAAGCAAGAAACGGCCAGGACCGGAGCCGAAAAGGTACCTAGGAGCATCTCGGTTCGGTCGAGGCCGCCTACTCTCGGGTATCGCCCCCGATTGAGCGATACGACCATATGCGACCGTTCCGTGAATGCTTTGATTTAAGTCAACGGTCGTGTGCTTCATGCCTCCTTACTTCTACGTACCGTCGCTCGCGTACCGGCAGGCGCTTTCTTCTGCTTTTTTGTCTGATTGTAATCGACGGCAGCGCGAACGAGATTTTTCAACGCGCGCTCATCGATCTTGTCGCCGTCATGGAAGTCGATCGCGCGGCGCACGTTGCCTTCGAGGCTGGAGTTGAACAGGCGCGCGGGGTCTTCCAGCGAGGCGCCGTTGGCGAATGTCAACTTCACCGCGGCCTTGTACGTCTCGCCGGTGCAGATGATGCCGGCGTGCTCCCACACCGGAACCCCTCCCCACTTCCACTCCTCGACCACGTCCGGGCAGGCCTCCTTGATGAGACTGCGGACCCGGGCGAGCGTCTCGCCACGCCAATCGCCCAGCTCCTTGATCCTCCCATCGATCAGCCGGGAGGGAGAGGTTCCGCTTTTTCCATCCTTCGGGGCGCTCTTCGTTTGCTTCATACGCATTGTCGCCTTCTTCATGGCTGTTGTCGCTCGTCCGTCGCGTTACTTCCGGTACTCTGCTTTCAGTGTGTACAGGGCGTTGGCGTAATTGAAAGCAGCCAACTGGCACTCGGCGATGAACTGCTGCTTCACGACCGGCTGCTCCTCGTACTTCGCGCATTCCTTCACCAGCCTCGCGATCGTCTTGTCGTTCTTGTACTGGCTGGCGCAGTGGTCGATCACCAGGTGCTTTTCGGCCAGGCGCTCTTCGCCCTCGGCTGGCGATGCATCGAGCTTCTCCATCCTGGCTTCGCAATCGCCTTCGGTGGAATTCGTTGGCGAAGACGCACTGGGCTGAACTTGCTTGTCGTTGGCCGCCTGTTCGCCACATCGATCGCCATCGCTTCGAGCCTGGAACCGACCCTCATCCGGCTCGTGGAAATCCGTGCCTCCCAGATCAACGGCTGCGCCAATTGCATCAACATGCATACAGCGGAAGCGCGTGAGAAGGGAGAGACCGAGCAGCGGATTTACCTGCTGTCGGCCTGGCGCGAGGCCCCCTGCTATACCGACCGCGAACGCGCTGCGCTCGGCTGGACCGAGGCGCTGACGCGGCTCTCCGAAGGCCACAAGCTGGAAGCTGCGCGGGAAGCCCTGAAGGCGGAGTTCATTGAGCAGGAGCAGGTCAAGCTGACCTTGATGGTCAACATCATCAATGGCTGGAACCGCATCGCGGTCGGCTTCAGTCAGTTTGTTGATCCGGCTGAAGCAAAATCCATCGCGGCCAAAGCCACCGACAAGGCCACTGAGAGGGCCGCCGCCTGATGACCGGCGTCGGCCACGAGGATGCAGCGGCCACTTTCGAGCCGCTGCGTCCCAAGCTCATGCGCGTCGCCTACCGCATGCTCGGCTCCGTGGCTGACGCCGAAGATGCCGTGCAGGAGGCCTTCATCCGCTGGATGAGGGCCGATCGCAGCGAGGTGCGCGAGCCCGAGGCGTTCCTGCGCCGGTCGGTCACGCGGCTGTGTCTCGATCAGCTCAAATCGGCGCGCCGCCAGCGCGAGACCTATGTCGGTCCGTGGCTTCCCGATCCCGTCGTGGAACAGGAGCAGGAGGAAGACGTCACCTTGCCGCTGATGCTGGCGCTGGAACGTCTGTCGCCGCTCGAGCGGGCGGCTTTTCTGCTGCACGATGTGTTCGGGCTCGCCTTCGAGGAGGTCGCTGCGACCATCCAGCGCGACGCTCCGACCTGCCGCCAGCTCGCCAGCCGCGCCCGCCGCCATGTCCGCGAGGCGAGACCGCGCTTCCAGGTGGAACAACAACGCGGCCTCGAACTGGCCGAAGCTTTTTTCGCCGCCTCGCGCAGCGGCGATATGAAGGCGCTAGGCGCAATGCTGGCAGCTGACGTCAGCGTCCATGCCGACGGCGGCGGCAAGCGGCCGGCATCGCTGGAGCCTATCGTCGGCTTCGATGCCGTCATGAAGGTCAATGAGTTTCTGGCCGCTCACTTCCGGAAGAACGCCTCGAAACTCGTGCGGACCGGATACATCAATGGATTGCCCGGCTTCATCTCGCTGGAGGCCGACGGCGAACTCCAGACCACCGCGCTGGACATCGAGGACGGCAAGATCGCCGCCATCTATGTCGTGCGAAATCCCGACAAGCTGCGGCATCTGCATTAGATGCGTAGCCCGGGTTAAGCGCAGCGAAACCCGGGAACGATTGATAGGCTGCCCTGGATTTCGTTACGCTCCATCCAAGCTACGCTTGCTTTTCGCCGGGCCTCTAAAACGGAGTCTTTTTCCAGCCGGTTACGCCGCCCACCGCGCCGGCCCCTCCGCCGTCTCCTTCGCTTCTGATGGTTTTTTTTCTTTAGATTTCTCCGTTTTTTGCGTTGATCCCGGGAGTACCCTCTCAGAGTTTACGGCTTCCGCCGCCGTCACCAACGGATTGCATATAGCAAGAGCCGCATCGATCTTTGAGCGCGCCGCCTCCAGATCGCGAAGCACCAAATCGTAAACTTGATCGAGGATCGGACCGTAGCCGGCCCCCGCCCCGCTCGTGCTTATCCCAAACCGCTTGAGTTCTCTGGTAACACGCTCATGTCGATTGCCAGTCTTGTGTCCCGCAAGAACGCGCAGATCATAGAGCGCGAAAAGCCGCCCAATCGGTTGCTCCTGTTGGGTTCCGTCGCTCTCAAGGCGTCTCCATACTTCTTGCCCTTGCAGCGCGAGCTCAAGCCCCGTTTGCTCCGCAAGCTGCGCCATACGTACAACGCAATCTAACAGCTTAAGAGAACCCAGGCTTTCAACGGCCTTGGCAGGCACGCCAAGGGCTCGCAGGACTAGACGGAGACTCTTCTCAGACAGACCTTCACCAACCAACTTGTTGAGATTCATACAGCGAGTGAGGAAGCGGTCTTCCGTGAGGCTGAATGGAATGTGCCGTCCAATTAACTCGATATTATCGAATGTCCACCAGCCATGATATTCGAGTGCCCTCCGTCTCAGACCGACGAAATCTTCCGGCTGCAAGCCCGGAAGGGACAGGGCTTCTGCCAAATTAGACAGACTTTCGCCCAGGGCGGCGATAGTAAAGACGATATCCTTTGCCCGAATACCGACATTCCGCTCTTTCGCTATGCGCTCAACTGTACTTTGCGACGGCGGGCTGACGGCATGGCTATGCCATTCCCGTGTGATTTGTGGCGGCACGCCTTCATACAACTTCTTTAGCTCAAGTCTTATGAGATCACGCCCTACTCTGTCACAGAATCCAACGCTCCATTGGGTTCCGAATGTCACTGATCCGCTTTCTGGATTCACGCGGAATTCAGGCCTGCCCTCGTATGCACCAAGCACCGTATCTTTGACGTAAACGAGGTCGGCGACGGACATCTGCATGGCCTTCGCATCTGTCACTGGTTCCTTGAAGCCCGGCCAGATGAGACCCTTTTTCTCCAGTGCATTCTCAGAAATCGGCAGCGGACCCGGCGACGCAATCACGCGCGCCCCCCAAACTTGGGCTGCGACAATCTTCTTGTCTTCCCGTGAGCGCCGTAGCATGTAACGACGGTCTGACAAGTCGATATTCACCCCCTCCTAACCTCCAAGTTTCTGTTCGATCGCCTCGTCCGCGGGCCCCCAACGCATTTCCCAATATGTCTGTACGAGCGCCATCTGCCGCAGCGTGAGATAATCCTGTAGATAGTCTTTTCGGGCACTGACACGCGCGGCTGTTCCCGATGGGAAATTCCACACCGATGGGGCACTAACACTCGCTACATCGTAGAGGGGAGCGGCCGGATCATCCCAACGCGTTTCGCCATCGCCAAGGCTACGCGGCACCAGCCCGTATGTCATGAGGAAGCGAGGATCGAGCTGAAGCACTGTTTTGTCGTGTGATCTCCAGCTCAACACCAGAGGTTCATAGGTGCGCCGAGGCGAACCTTCTGTCTCCATCCAAAACTTTGGTGTGTAGGGACGATCCGGCGCGGCCCACGGGCGAGGACCGCTCGCATGAACTTCGTGTTCTAGTGTCGCGAGGTTCTTCCTGAGTTCTTCCAAATCTTTTATCGGGACAAGAGCAGAAAATGAACGTCGGTGACCCGTGTGAACATCGTCATTGAAACTCAAAATTTCCGCAACCACCACGCTGGTGTCGGCCCAGGGATCGAGATCGCGGATATGCGCAAGCGGCGCGGGCCACCAATTCTCGTCTATCTTATTGTCTTTTGACGCAGGTGAATTTGCCACCACGATAATTTACTATAACAGGGGCAATTTCTCGCCACGCTGTATTATTTTAGCAAGCGCAGGGTCGGCAAAGCGAAGCATGCCCACGTGATGATTTACAGTTTGCATTGACGCTGACGTGGGCACGACGCGAAGACGCGCCTTTGCCCACCCTACAGCTAATTTTGGCTCGGCTTCTGACCGGATAACAGCTCAATTGTGGAGGTTGGCCAGGCCGATGTTGCAAACTCAGTGGTGCGGCGCTGCCGTTCGGCGGAGAAAAGTTCCTCGCTTCGGCTTCGTCCTTGAGCGGCCTAGGGTATCCTCTGCTCGTGTGCGAAACGCTTCAACATGCTTCGCGAGTTTCCGGAAATCGCGTAATGCAGGTTTGCGAGGAGTGTCATGCCTGACGTCCGTGTCATCTGCGCCATTGGGCAACGCGGCCAACTCGGTTTGGGCGGTGGTCTGCCTTGGGAGGGAGAGCGGGGGCAGGAATACAAGGACGACGTCGCCCGCTTTTTCACGTTGACGCGCGGCCATGTCATCATGTGCGGTCCGAAGACTGCGCGCTCGTTTCCGGATTTCGCCCGGCACGATCGGACGATTGTGGAGCTACGATCTTCCATGCAGCCGGAGGAGATGATCATGCGGTTTGCGGACCGCGTGATCTTCATCGGCGGCGGGCCGCCAGTGTGGGCCGCGTACGCGCATCTGATCCAGCATTGGGACATAACCAGGCTGCCGTATAATGGGGATGCGGATCGCTATTTTGACCCGGCGTGGACTGTCGCCGCCGATAGCCGCCTCCCTGTTTGAGCCTTGCCGCCTTCGCCCGGTGAAGACGCTGCCGGCGGCCGCGGCCGGGTTTCACGACATCCAGACGATGATGGGATACTCAACTCGCCGTGCGCGCGCATAGCCGTTCAAACAACGGCGTCGCGGAGCCTGTCATCGGGCCGGCCACTTCGGGCCGGACCCGTTGGCTCGCCTATGTCGCGGCCATCCACGCCTTTAAGCTGCGCAGCAAAGACGTGGATGGCCGGAACAAGTCCGGCCATGACGAACTAGGGTCAGAACTCATTAATTTTTGGCATCTGACAATACGATCCTGATTTGTTTTTGGAAGGGGATCGGGATATGCGCAGGAATTTGTTTTGGCTAAACGACGAGCAATGGGCTCGGATTAAGCCGCATTTGCCGACCGATGTTCGCGGGGTCGAGCGGGTTGACGATCGGCGGGTCATCAGCGGGATCGTGCATGTTCTCAAGAGCGGCGGCCGCTGGAGTGATTGCCCACCCGAATATGGTCCGCCGACGACGATCTATAACCGCTTCGTGCGCTGGGCGCGTCGGGGCCTTTGGGAGAACCTGTTCCGGGAGTTGGCCGGGTGTGGGCGTTCGGCGGACACGCAGATGATCGACTTTACGCACGTCAAGGCGCACCGCTCCGCATCCGGCGGAAAAGGGGGGAGAAAACCCAGGCTGTGGGCCGTTCGCGCGGAGGGCGCAACACGAAGATACACGCACTCGCAGATGCTAAGGGGCGCCTGATCGCGATCCTGTTGACCGGAGGGGAAGCGCACGATTGCCCTGTCGCAGAGCGCCTGATGCGCAGAGTAAAGTCGCCAGAGCGCCTGCTCGGCGACAAAGCGTATGACAGCGCTGAATTGCGCGAGCAGTTAGACGAACGCGGAACCAAATCGGTCATTCCTAACCGCTGCAACAGAAAACAACCATTCTCCTTCAGCAAGCGCCTCTACAAGCTACGCTGGCGGATTGAGAACGCGTTTAACAGGTTGAAGGACTTCAGACGCATCGCGACACGATACGACCGGCTGGCGCGAAATTACCTGGCCTCTGTCTGCCTTGCCGCCGCCCTCGTATGGTGGATCTAATGAGTCTGGACCCTAATCAATGGCACGGACCTAAATTCGTCACGCTCTAAGGGGCGGCTTCCGCAGCTTTTATTTGAAAGACCCTGAACTCGCCGGGAACGCAACGGGCCCGGATGCTGTTGTAGCAAGTCGCTTCCTTTAGTCAGTGAGTTCGAAATGAAAAAGCAGGCAGGATTGATCGTGCTCGGGTTTGGCTTGGCGCTCGGCCTGTCAACGTCGTCTCCATCAACGACGTCCTGGGCGCAAACTGCCGGCGGGGCCGGAGCCGGTACAGGCAGCGCTGTCGGAGGCGTGAGTGCTGGTCATGCCGGCGGAGGAATTGGTGGAACCTTGCCGAGTGGTTCGGCGGCCGCGCCGACGCCCAACTTCAATGAGTCCACCCCCAACACCGTTCCTCAGCCAAGTGAAACGCCGGTATCGCCAGCAACACCGGGGACGAGTCCCGGCAGTCATTAAAAGACATTATTTTATTTCACCGCTTCGGCGCATCATCCGCTCCGCCACTTCGCGGCATACGGCAGCGCGAACATGTACAGACCGGTGAACATCAGCAGGAAGAGAAAGGGCAGCGGCGAGTAGACCAGCCAGGAGGGAGGTTTCCCAAGCGCCATGGCGACGAAGTTGGCGATGACGGTCAGCGTAAAAATGATCGACAGCCAGCGTTGAATTTGCCGAGTCCAAGCGTTCCAATTCAATGGAACCTCCTCTGAATTCGTCATCACCGGGCTTGACCCGGCAATCTATGGGCCGGCGCCGCGGCATGGATGCCCGGGTCGAGCAAGGGCATAACGAAAGCGACGAAACGGTTTCAGTTTGTTCGCGCCAAAACCTGCTCCAGCTTCGCGAAGAACTGCTGCCACCCGGCCTTGGCGCCGCCATAGGCCTGCTTCTGCTCCGGCCGGAACCCGACTTGCTCCATGCGCAGGCGGGTCCCGGCACGCGTCGGGGTCACCGTAAAGGTCACCACGCTCTTGAGGTCGAAGGCCGCGTCGGCGTGGGCAAAATTCCAGGTGTAGGACAGCGTTTTGTGCGGCTCGACGGCGAGGACCTCGCAGTCCAGCACGCTGCCCCAGTCGCCGCGCAGATTAAAGCGATGGCCAACGACCGGATCGAAATCGTTCTTCATCAGCCACTCCTCGATCAGGTGCGGTTGCGTGAGCGCGCGCCAAATCTTTTCCGGCGGATAAGGGATCTCCCGCTCGACAACGACGGAGCGCGTTTGCATCGCGGGTTCGTTCATTGATTCATCCGTCTCGTCCGCCTACCAGCGCGCCAGCTGCGTGATTTGAATGAGGTTGCCGCAGGTGTCGTTGAGCTGGGCGATGGTCGAGCCGGTGACCTCGGTCGGCGGCATCTTGAATTCGCCGCCCCGCGCCTTGATGCGCTCGTAGTCGCCCTTGACGTCATCGGTGAAGAACATGACCGCAGGCTGGCCTTGCTGGAATATGGCTTGCTGATAGGCCTTGGCCGCCGGGTTGTCGTTTCGCGCCAGCTGCAGCTCGGTGCCGTCGGGCTCGTCGGGCGAGGCGACGGTCAGCCAGCGATAGGGCCCATTGCTGAAATCGGTCTTCTTGGTGAAGCCCAGCACATCGGTGTAGAAGCGCAGCGCCTTGTCCTGGTCGTCGACGTACACGCTGGTCAACTTGATCTTCATCGATATTTGCTCCGTTGGTCACGTTCAGTGTGTGCGGTGTTATTCCTTCACGCTCATTGATCCATCCTCTTGAGCAGATCTTCGAGGTCGTCGAACCGACGCTGCCAGAAGCCGGCCATCTGGCTGGTCCAGTCGATCAGTGGCGCAAGCGCGCCGAGCTGCGCGCTATAGTGGGTCTGGCGACCTTCGTGGCGGTCGCGCACCAGCCCGGCTTCTTTCAGAACCCCGAGATGCTTTGACACCGCCGGTTGCGAGACCCCGGACCGAGCCGTCAGGGCCCCCACCGTCTGCTCGCCTTCGCGGCACAGGCGCTCGAAGATCGCCCGCCGGGTCGGATCGGCCAGCGATCTAAAGAGAATGTCATGGGGCTTCGACATCGCGATCAATAACCTGTTGGCTATTGATCAAACCGATAACCGCTTGGCTATATAAGTCAAGCGGACGCGCCAAGCTCACGACGAGGGGGCGTTCCGGCTCCTTTGGCGCCCGGCGCAGCACGGGGAATGCTGGCGCGCCCGAAGGGATTCGAACCCCTGACCTCTGCCTTCGGAGGGCAGCGCTCTATCCAGCTGAGCTACGGGCGCAAAAAGAAAGCTGATGAAGGTCCTAGATAGCGGAAGGCCGGCCACGCGGCAACGGTTCGGCGGCGCGCTTGCCGCTTGCCGCGGCCGCTCCTAATGTCCGCCCAACTTCCTCACCCCAGGAGCCAGGCCATGGCGCAGCTTGCAGAAAAACGCGACGCAAAGTCGGTCCAGATCAAGGACGCCGCGTTCAAATGGGACGATCCGCTCGACCTCGAAGGTGAACTGACCGAGGAAGAGCGCATGGTGCGCGACACCGCGCGCGATTATGCGCAGGAGAAGCTGTTCCCCCGCGTGCTCACCGCGTTTCGTGAGGAGCGTTACGATCCGGCCATCGTCCGCGAGATGGGCGCGCTCGGCCTCCTTGGTTCAACCATTCCCGAGGAATATGGCGGCGCCGGGCTGGGCTATGTGGCCTATGGCCTGATCGCGCGCGAGATCGAACGCGTCGATTCCGGCTTCCGCTCGGCGATGTCGGTGCAGTCGTCGCTGGTGATGCACCCGATCTACGCCTATGGCTCGGAAGCGCAGCGGCGCAAATATCTGCCCAAGCTCGCTACCGGCGAGTTCGTCGGCTGCTTCGGCCTCACCGAGCCCGACCACGGCTCCGACCCCGGCTCGATGATCACGCGCGCGGAAAAGGTCGCCGGCGGCTATCGCCTCACCGGCACCAAGATGTGGATCACCAACGCGCCGATCGCCGACCTTGCCGTGGTCTGGGCCAAGCTCGACGGCAAGATCCGCGGCTTCATTGTCGACCGCGGCACCAAAGGCTTCTCGACGCCGAAGATCGAAGGCAAACTCTCGCTCCGCGCCTCCGTCACCGGCGAGATCGTGCTCGACGGCGCCGTCGTGCCGGAGGAGAATCTGCTGCCGAACGTCGCCGGCCTCGCGGGTCCGTTCGGCTGCCTCAACGTCGCGCGCGCCGGCATTGCCTGGGGCGCGATCGGCGCGGCGGAATTCTGCTGGCACCGCGCCCGCGACTACGTACTCGCGCGCAAGCAGTTCGGCCGGCCGCTCGCCGCCAATCAGCTGATCCAGAAAAAACTCGCCGACATGCAGACCGAGATCACGCTCGGCCTGCACGCAGCGCTGCGGCTGTCGCGGCTGATCGAGCAGGGCAAGGCCTCGCCGCCGGCGATCTCTTTGCTCAAGCGCAACAATTGCGGCAAAGCGCTCGACATCGCGCGCCTCGCCCGCGACATGCATGGCGGCAACGGCATTTCCGACGAATTCCACGTCATGCGCGTGATGTGCAACCTCGAAACCGTCAACACCTACGAAGGCACTCACGACATCCACGCCCTGGTGCTCGGCCGCGCCCAGACCGGCATCCAGGCGTTCATGTGATCCTGATTCCCTCTCCCCGCGTGCGGGGAGAGGGTCAGGGTGAGGGGGCGTGGACGGCGCTTAGATTGGCGACGCGCAGAATTGCGGAGAGGCCCCCTCACAAGGCCGGGGATAACGACCAGGAATGCCGCTATATGACACGCAAAAAACCGCGCGAAGTGCGGGAACGCCTGCGTTTGAAGCCGGGCGATACGCTCCGCCATCGTATGACGAAAGACGGCGTGCTGTTCGACAAGGCGCCGGCGAACGAGGCGGACGATCCGTTCGCAACCTTCTCGGAATGGTCGCATGAGGCCGACGAGAAGGCTTATGGCGACCTGTGACTCATAAGACGTGGATGGCCGGGACCGGCCCGGCCATGACGGGGATCATTATCCGCCTCGCCAAGATCGCGTGCATCGGGCCGGCCACTTCGGGCCGGACCCGTTGGCTTGCAAGGACGGCGACTACCCCGCCGCCTTCGGCTCCGCCGCCTCGTCGGTCGGCTTGTCGGAGACGCCGGCCTCGGCGAAGGTCGCCATGCCGGTGTGGCAGGCAAGCGCCGCGCGCAAGATCAGCACCGCCAGCGCCGCGCCGGAGGCTTCGCCGAGCCGCATGTTGAGATCAACGAGCGGCTTCAAGCTCAGCTCGTCGAGCAGCATGCGGTGCCCGGCCTCGGCGGAGACGTGAGCGGCGAGCGCGTGCGCGAGCGTATCGGTGCGCAGCTTATAAAGCGGCGCCACCGCGGCGGTGCAGACAAAGCCGTCGAGCAGCACCGGAATGTTGTGTCGCCGCGCGGAAAGCGTGGCGCCGAAAATGGCGGCGAGCTCGCGGCCGCCAAGCGCCGCGGCGATCTTGAGCGGATCGTTGAGCAAGCCGGCGTGACGGCCGAGCGCGCGGTCGATCACCTCGCGCTTCCTTGCCAAGCCATCGTGGTCGACGCCGGTGCCGCGGCCGGCCCAGCGCGCGCCGCCGCCGCCGAATAGCGCCGCCGCGATCGCCGCCGCCGCGGTGGTGTTGCCGATACCCATTTCGCCGAGGCAGATGAGGTCCGCTTGCGGCGACACCGCCTCATAGCCAGTGCGCACCGCGGCAATAAATTCTTCTTCGCCGAGCGCGGGGCCTTCCGTGAAATCGGCGGTCGGCGCATCGAGCGAGAGCGGAACGACGCGCAAGCTCGCACCGGCAGTGCGGGCGAGCTGGTTGATGGCGGCGCCACCGGCGGAAAAGTTCGCCACCATCTGAACGGTGACTTCAGCCGGATAGGCCGAGACGCCCTGCTTGGTCACGCCGTGATTGCCGGCGAAGACCAACACCTCGACGCGATCGAGCCGCGGGGGCGCATGGCCCTGCCAGTGCGCCAGCCAAGCGACGATATCCTCGAGCCGGCCGAGGCTCCTGGGCGGTTTGGTCAGCGTGTCTTCGCGCTTGGCAACGGCCGCGCTGGCGGCGGGATGCCCGCTCGGCAGGTCGAGACAGGCGGCGCGCAGGTCGGTGAACGAGGTAAAATCGGTCATTGTCGTTCCTTCCTCGTCATTGCGAGCCCGAAGCGCAGCGCAGGGCGAAGCAATCCAGAACCTCGACGCTGAACGGCTTGCTTAGTGTAGCTTGCGATGACGGACTATGTATTCCCGCTGCTGCGGGAATGAGCGGATTTGCATTCAAATGCGATCCGATTTGGCTCTAGCAAATTCACGGCCTTCCGGCCATAAGCGAGTTTTCACCCTCGGCCGAGGACAGACAACAATGACCCCCGGCACATGGAACGACTGGTCGCCCCGGCTCGCCGCGCGCGGGCGCGAGATCAGGGCCAGCATTCTCTTTTCCACGCGGCTGCCACTTCGTCACATGGCGCCGATCGGCGGCGGCGAGCTGGCGCAAGCGATCTGGGCACTGCCGCTTGCCGGCGTCATTGTCGGCGTCATCGCCGCCGTGGTCTATGCGCTCGCCCACCGGGCGGGTCTGTTCGCCTGGCCGGCGGCGGCGCTGGCGGTCGCCGCCACGCTCTTGGTGACCGGCTGCCTGCATGAGGACGGGCTCGCCGACACCGCCGACGGCTTTGGTGGCGGCAAAACCCGCGAGCAAAAACTCGCCATCATGCGCGAGCCTCGCATCGGCACTTATGGCGTCTGCGCGCTGGCGCTGTCGATCCTTCTTCGCGCCGGCGCCCTGGCCACTATCGGCGATCCGCGTTTGGCCGTGGCGGCCCTGATCGCGGCGCATGGGGCGGCGCGCGCCACCTTGCCGGTGTTCATGTTCTTTGTGCCGCCGGCGCGGGCCGACGGATTGTCCTACGACGCCGGCCAGCCGTCACGCCCACACGCCGCGGCGGCCGCCGTGCTTGGAATTCTCATTCTCGTGTTTTGTCTCGGCCTCGCGCCGGCGCTGCTGGCGGCGGTATTGCTGGCGATCGTCATCGCGCTGATGGCGCGCTTGAGTCTTTCACAAATCGGTGGGCAGACCGGCGATGTTCTGGGTGCGCTCGAACAGGTGAGCGAGATCGTCATTCTGCTGGTCGCGTTGCGGTAGCCCCGTCGCCATCATTCCGGGACGCGGGTAGAACCCGGGGGCCCGGAATCCATAATCCCGGCGCTAGCGGTTATGGATTCCGGATAACCGCTGCGCGGTTTCCGGAATGACGATTTAGGCCGCACTCCCCCGCGGGCTCAGATAACGGGCGCCGCCAAGCACGGCGAGCGCCATCATGGCGGGCGCGAGCGCGAGCGGGATGCTGACCGCGGCGACCGCGGCGGTGGCGGCCCAGCCGATCGAAGAAAACGCCTCAGCGAAGGTCGCGATGCGCGAGGACACCTGGCGGCGGCGAAACTGGCTGCGTTTGGCCTGGGTGCGGAACCAGAGCTGGATCGCGGTCGCCGATACCGCGGCGATGACAACACCGCCGGCGGTAATCAGCCCGTGCCAGGGTGAGAACGCCGCGAGCAAAACGACCAGCGGCGCAAAGATGACGACGATGATGGCGAGCACCGCCTCGATCTTGGCGCGCAGAATAAAGCGCGCCGGCACCGGCGCGGTGGCGACGAGATCGGGAGCATCCTCCCCGGAGATAGACAGCCAAGCGAGACCGCCGGCGAGCTGGCCCGCCGCCATCACCAGCACCGGGACGAGCAAATTGTAAGCGCCGCCTCCGGTAGAAAAGCTTCGCCACATCAAAACCGCGGGCGGGACCAGATAGAGCATCTGCATGAGCGTCTGCGACACCAACCACGGATCGCGGCGCAGCAGAATCCATTCCTTGCGGCGGAGCGCGCGGCGTGGCGAGATGGCGCGAAAACTGATCGACCGCCGCGCCCGGCTGGTCGGCGATTGATCGATGCTTGCCGCCGCAATGGCATAGTCGCCGAAGCGTGGCGCGACCAGGGCGACGGCGGCAGCGAGCAGGATGAAGCTCGCGATCAGCACGCCAAGAAGCGCGGTGCCGTCGCCGACGACGGCGCGCGCCGGCCACCACAGCAAGCTATCGATAGAAGGCGCCAGCGCCAGTACGGTGTCCGATTGCAGCAGATCGGTTCGCGACAAGGTCCCGTAGGAGAGAATGGCGCCGACTTGCAGTCCGATCACGAAGGCGGCGCCGATCACGGCGGCGACCACCTGCGCCACCAGGCGGGTGCGCTTCGGGCCAAGCAAGCGAAACAGCGCCACTGTCAGCGCCACCGCGAGCGCGGTCGCGGCGGCGCCCATGGCGAAGATCACGGCGTAGGCGCCGAGCCAGCGCCAGCCGCCGCGCACGACCAGCATGTCGATGAATGGCCCCGCCAGCGGCAGCGCCATGGCCGCGACCGCAAGCGCCACGGTCGAGATGCGCACGGCGAAGATTTCCTGCGCGGCGACCGGCGACGCCAGAATGAGATCGAGATCGGAGCGCGAATAGAAGGCGCGCGTCATCGACTCCATGGCCTGCGAGACCATCAACAGCCACGCCAACAGCAGCGTCGCGCTGATCGCGATCAGCATGTGCTTGTCGAGCGCGGCCGAGGCGAAGGGGCCGACGACGTAATAGGCGACCACGTGCATAAAGACGACGAACACGACAAAGCCGATGGCGACCTGGCGCCGGCGCGCGCGCTTACCGGCAGTCATCATCGACAGCCAATCGCGCCAGGCGAGCCGCGATTCGTGCCGGGCAAACCAGACCGCGGTGCCGGGTTGGATCATGGCGCGCCCATTCTCCCTCCCCCGCTTGCGGGGGAGGGTGGGGTGGGGGCTGGCTTGCGCAGGCCGGGCCGCCACTTGCCCCCACCGGCTCGCGTTGCTCGCCACCTCCCCCGCGAGCGGGGGAGGAAAATATTTGCCCCAACCATCACGCCGCTTCCGCCGGCTCGGCGACCAGCGCGAGGAAGGTGTCTTCCAGGCTGGCATTGCCGCCGCTCATGCCAGGGTTTCCATCATCACCCCCGTTGCCGGCTTGGCGGCGAAGCTCCTCGAGCGTGCCTTCGGCGATGAGCTTGCCGTGGGCGATGACGCCGATGCGGTCGGCCATGCGTTCGGCGACTTCGAGAATGTGCGTGGTCATGATCACGGTGCCGCCCGCCTGCACGCGTTCGCGCAGCACGGTCTTGACCTGGCGCGCGGAGCCGGCATCGAGCCCGGTGAGCGGCTCGTCGAGAATGATCAGGCGCGGGTCGTGCACCAGCGCGCCGGCAAGCGCCACCTTCTGCCGCATGCCCTTGGAGAAGCTTTCGCAGCGCTGGCGCGCATGCGTGGCAAGTCCAAGCCAGGCGAGCAACTCATGCGCGCGCGCCTGCGCCAGCTTCGGCTCGACGCCCCACAGCCCGGCGACGAATTCGAGATACTCTTCCGGCGTCAGCTTGTCGTAGATCATCGGCTCGTCGGAAATCCAGGCGATCAGGCGCTTCGCCGCCACCGGATCGGCGAGCGCATCGATACCTTCCACCTGGATCGAGCCGGCATCGGGCCGCATCAGGCCGGCGATCATGCGCAGTGTCGTGGTCTTGCCGGCGCCATTTGGACCGAGCAGCGCATAGAACTCGCCGGCGCGAACGGCGAGATCGAGACCGTCGACGGCGGGACGCTCGAAGCGCTTGACCAGGCCGCGGATTTGAAGGGCAAAGGTTGGGTTGGGTTGCAGCATGATTGTTTCGATCACGTCATCGCGAGGAGCTACGTGCCCCGCAATGACGACGGTGTAACCGGCCAGTAGTTTCGGGCTCGTGAATCGGCCGCCGCGATTTTTGCGCGCCGCTTAAGGGCTCATAACGACTTTCAGCCGCTGACATTATAGCCGGCGAGCGCGGCCATATTGACGAGTTGGGCGTCATTGGCGGAGAGCGGCACGATCTGCACCGAACGGTCGAGGCCGACCAGCAGCGGGCCGATCACCGTGGCGCCGCCGAGCTCCATCAGCATCTTGGTCGAGATCGAGGCCGAGTGGAACGCCGGCATGATCAGCACATTGGCGGGGCCGGAGAGGCGGCAGAACGGATAGGCCTCGCGCAGCTCCATGTTCAGCGCCACGTCGGCGGCCATCTCGCCGTCATATTCGAAATCGACGCGCTGCTTGTCGAGCAGCTGCACCGCTTCGCGCACGCGCTCCGATCGCTCGCCGGCAGGGTGACCGAACGTCGAGAACGCGAGCAGCGCCAGCCGCGGCTCGTAGCCGAGCGCACGCGCCACGCGCGCCGCTTCGATGGCGATCTCGGCGATGTCGATGGCGTCGGGCATTTCGGTGACCGCCGTGTCGGCTACCAGCACCGTGCGCCCGCGCGCCAACACCAACGAGACGCCCATGACTCGATGCCCGGGCTTCGGATCGATGCAGCGGCGGACGTCCTCAAGCGCCACCGAGAAATTCCGCGTGACGCCGGTGACCATGGCGTCGGCGTCGCCGAGCGCCACCATGCAGGAGGCGAAATGATTGCGGTCGGTGTTGACCAGGCGCTGACAGTCGCGCTGCAGAAAGCCATGCCGCTGCAGCCGCTCGTAGAGGTAGGCGGCATAGGCGGCGTTGCGCGACGACAAAGCCGCATTGACCACTTCGATGCCGCCGCCAAGCTCGACGCCCAGCGCGTCCGCGGTCTCGCGCACGCGCGCTTCGCGACCGACCAGCAGCGCGGTGCCGAGCCCCTGCTGCACGAACGACGCCGCGGCGCGGATCACCTGTTCCTCTTCACCCTCGGCGAAGACCACGCGCTGCGGTTTGCGGCGCAGGCGTTCGAACACACGCTGCAGGACGCCGGCGATCGGATCGCGCCGGCTGCGCAATTGCTGGCGATAGGCGTCCATGTCGACGATCGGCCGACGCGCCACTTTCGAATCCATCGCCGCCTGCGCCACCGCCGGCGGTATGGACGAGATCAGGCGCGGATCGAATGGTACCGGGATGATGTAGTCGGGCCCGTATTTCGGTCGCGCGCCATAGGCAACGGCAACCTCGTCGGGCACGTCTTCCCGCGCGAGCGCGGCGAGCGCATGCGCCGCCGCGATCTTCATTTCCATGTTGATCGCGCGCGCGCGCACGTCGAGCGCTCCGCGGAAGATGTAGGGGAAGCCGAGCACGTTGTTGATCTGGTTCGGATAGTCGGACCTCCCGGTGGCCATGATGGCATCGGTGCGCACTGCGGCGACATCTTCCACGGTGATCTCGGGATCGGGATTGGCCATGGCGAAGATGATCGGCTTTTCCGCCATCGCCTTCACCATGTCCTGGGTAACCGCGCCCTTAGCCGAGAGACCGAAGAACACGTCGGCGCCGACCAGCGCCTCGGCGAGGGTGCGCGCCTTGGTCTTGACGGCAAATCCCGACTTCCACTGGTTCATGCCTTCGGTGCGGCCTTCGTAGATCACGCCTTTGGTGTCGCAGAGCATCAGGTTTTCCGGGCGGAAGCCGATGGCGCGCAACAGTTCGAGGCAGGCGATGCCGGCAGCGCCGGCGCCATTGCAGACGAGCTTGGTGGTCTTGATCTCGCGGCCGGTGAGCTCGAGCGCGTTGATCAGACCGGCCGCGGCGATAATGGCGGTGCCATGCTGGTCGTCATGGAAGACGGGAATGTCCAGAAGCTCGCGGAGTCTCTGCTCGATGATGAAGCATTCCGGCGCCTTGATGTCCTCGAGATTGATGCCGCCCCAGCTTTTGCCGAGCACTTTGACGCAGTTGATGATTTCGTCCGGATCCTCGGAGGAGACTTCAAGGTCGATCGAGTCGATGTCGGCGAAGCGCTTGAACAGCACGGCCTTGCCCTCCATCACCGGCTTGGCCGCGAGCGCCCCGAGATTGCCGAGGCCGAGAATGGCGGTGCCGTTGGTAATAACGGCGACGAAATTGCCCTTGGTCGTGTAATCGTAGGCGCGACTCTCATCCGCAGCGATGGCCAGCACCGGAACGGCAACGCCGGGCGAGTAGGCGAGCGAGAGGTCGCGCTGCGTCGCCATCGGCTTGGTCGCCACCACTTCGAGCTTTCCGGGGCGGCCCTGGCTATGAAACAGCAACGCTTCCTGGTCGGTGAAAGTCGGCCGACCGCTGGTTTTCGAAGCCATTTCAATTCCTTGCTGCTGATGCACGGCCGCCTAACGAGAGGCTGGCGCGACGTTAGCGGAAGCGATGCCTTATGCTCAAGTGATCGGCAGCCCATCGCCGGGGAACGAAAACGCCATAGTCCTGCTGCATTGAATATGCCGGCGCAGGATAGTAATGCCTGCATGCAAGCCCTCCCAATCGTGGCCTGCCGGCACCCTCATGATCAGATTTCTGTTGCGTTTTATCGGCCTTTGCCTCCTGGCGACCGCTTTTTTCTTCTTTGTCTATGACGGGACCAAGTCAATCGCCAACCAGCACCTCGTCTACATGAAGGTGGGCGAGGTCTGGGCCGATATCGACCAGAGCAGTCTCAATCGGGTGGAAGACTGGGTGAAGCAGAAAGCCATGTGGGCCTGGGATCCCTATGTGCAGATATTCTTCGATCACGTGCCGGCTTGGGCGCTCCTTGCGTTTGTCGCGATGATCCTGATTCTGCTGGGCCGCAAGAAGAAGCCGCTGATCGGCTATGCGCGCAATTAAAGCGCATAGCGTGCTATCTTTATGCCGGCCGCCTTGCGACGTTCACTTCTGATCCTGGCAAGTGCGGTCGTCGTCCTCCTCCTTCTGCCCTATCTCATTGCCCCGCTTTATCGGTCCGTTACGCCGGTTTCGACACCGATGCTGTGGCGCTGGGCGACGGGCAGCCGCGTCGAGCGCATCTTCGTTCCGCTCGGCCGCATCGCGCCCAGTTTGCCGCAGACCGTGATCGTCGCCGAAGACGGCAGCTTTTGCCATAACCGCGGCATCGACCTCCGTGCCGTGCGTGAGGCTCTGGAACAAGCAGACGAGGACATCGGTGAGGCGCGCGGCGGCTCTACCATCACGCAGCAGACGGCCAAGAACTTGTTTCTCTGGCAAGGGCGTAGCTTTGTGCGCAAGGCCTTGGAGTTTCCGCTGGCGCTATGGATCAATCTGGTGCTGCCAAAGCGGCGGGTCCTGGAGATCTATCTCAATATCGTCGAGTGGGGTCCCAACGGCGAATTCGGGGCCGAAGCCGCTGCGCGCTGGGCGTTTGGCAAATCGGCGCACGATCTCACCGCACGGGAGTCGGCCAAACTCGCTGCCATCCTGCCGAACCCACTGCGCCGCAGCGCGCGTACGCCAAGCCCATTGGTGCGGCGGCTCGCCGGCCTTTATGTCCGCCGCGCGACCGACTATCCGGCGCTGGATGCCTGCATCCGCACCCACTAGCGCTACCGGCGCCGTTCTTCTATAAGCCCGGCTCCGTCACGAACAAGTTGCTAAAGGAGACACGACCATGGCCGTGCCGAAGAGAAAAACCTCGCCGTCACGCCGCGGCATGCGCCGGTCGGCCGACGCGTTGAAGCGGCCGAGCTACGTCGAGGACAAGGATTCAGGCGAATTGCGCCGCCCGCACCACATCGACCTCAAGACCGGCATGTACCGCGGCCGTCAGGTGTTGAATAAGAAGACCGAAGCCTAGCGATGTCGGCCTATTGGCTGCCGAAGCTACAACCGGTCGGCTGGTGAACGGGCAAAGAGGCGGATAGACTTAAAGGCGGGCCGGCCGGCGGTTTTGGCTGAGCGAACTCGCTCTGCTTGAACCGTACGGCTGTGGTTGAGGGACGCGCGCCATGTTCGTTCTTGGCTTTCCTCTGCTTCTCATTCCGTTCGCCATTTACAACATGATTGCATTTCTGACCCCGGGCGTCGCCTGGACCGCGCCGGTCACGACGGTGCACATGATGTCCGGCGAGGACTGGGTGCTGACCTGGGAAGACATACTGCTCGCCTTTTCCATCCTGCTGCTCGCCATCGAGATCATAAAATCGACGCGGATGGGCATGCGATCGATCGTCGATCACATCTTGGCGATGGCGCTGTTCATCGCCATGCTGGTCGAATTTCTGCTGGTGCGGCAGGCCGGCACCTCGACTTTCTTCCTGCTGACCATGATCGGCCTGGTCGATGTGCTCGTCGGCTTCATCGTCAGCATCCGCAGCTCGCAGCGTCAGGTTCAAATCGAGGCAGAGCCGGCAAGCTGAAGCCGCCGAGGTAGCCGTCAAGCACCAATAGCAATCGCTGTTTCGATTGGTTCAGAGCGACCGTAACAGCAATGGGCCCGTCGGCGCCGGCCGCCTGCCAGCTGCGCCATAAGCGGCAATGGCCTCCTCGGGCTCGGCGCGCCGGCGCAGCCGCGTCTGCGGCGCTTGCGTCACCGTGGCGATGAGCTGCGCCAGGAAGTCGGCGCGCGGGCGGCCGCTCGACTGCCCAGCAGGCGCGGCGTCAGCGTTCGGTGCGAGTGCGATCAAGGCGGTGCTCACCTGGCTGCGCTTCCTGTACCGAAATGGGACGCATCCCGCCAGAAATGGGACGTGCGGCCCTTGCCGGCCTCCACATCGCAAACTGCGTGCCGGGTTTGCCGGTTGCATCAATTCGGCCGCGGGATTTCCGAATTCTTTAAGCTATTCCGGTACTTTGTGGTGAATCCGACCGTCTGCTTTCGCGCCCTCTGCGGTTTGCAGCAACGTCCATGAGGCGACGGTGAACAATAATGGTCCGCGAAATACGAATTTCCTCAGTCGGCTTAACCAGGCCGGCGCGGGAAAAAGAACCGCGCCGACAGCGAATACCGTCCCCGGCCTAGACCCGAGCGAAATTCTCGCCTCCGTCGGCGAAGCGCTCTATCGCTGGGACCTTGAGACCGACACCCTGGTTTGGAGCACGAACGTCAGTGACGTCCTGCTGGTTCGTAACCCGGAGGCGATCTGCAGCGGCCGGGCCTACGCCCAGCTACTCGATGCCGACACCGCGCAGGCTCGCTTCGATGCGGTCAATCGTTCAGAGCAGCGCGATGACGGGCGGGGCGTAGGATATCGAATTGAGTACAGCATCTGCCCCGATCCCGGCGCGGAAACGAAACTTTGGGTGGAAGACACCGGCCGCTGGTTTGCCGGACCAAGTGGGAAACCGGCGCGGGCGCAAGGGACCGTACGCATTATCAACGAGCGCCATGAGGACGAACGCCGGCTCGCCTATCTCGCCTGTTACGACGATCTCACCGGAGAACTCAACCGGCATAGCCTCACTGAAGTTCTACAAAAAACCCTCGACGAGGCGATACGATTCCGTTCGTCCTGCGGTTTCCTGCTGGTCGCGATCGATAATCTGGCCCGCATCAATGAGTTCCTATGGCTTCGACATCGCCGATCAGGTGATCGGCGCGCTCGGCAAGCGCATCCGCAGCCTGATGCGCGGCAAGGACACCCTGGGCCGCTATTCCGGCAACAAGTTCGGCGTCGTGTTGCGCGATTGCACGCCGGACGACATGGCAATCGCTGCCGAACGCATGCTCGCGGGCGTGCGCGACGAGATGGTACAGACCACCGCCGGGCCGGTTGCCGTGACCGTGACCATCGGCGGGGTGACGGCGCCACGTCATGCCCGCAGCGTGGCGAAGATCCTCGCCAGGACCCAGGAAACGCTCGATACGGCGAAAGGCAAGCGCCAGGGCTCATTCCTCGCTTATCGGCCGAATATCGAGCGCGAAGCCCAGCGCCGCGAGAACGTGCGCGCGACCGAGGAGATCGTCGCCGCGCTCAATGAACGGCGCGTTTTCCTTGCCTACGAGACCGCGGCGAATGCCGCCGATCGGCGGCCGGCCTTTTACGAGTGCCTGATGCGGGTACGACGCGCCGACGGCAGTCTGCTTGGCGCGAGCGACGTGGTTCCGGTCGCCGAACGTCTCGGACTGGTGCGCTTGCTGGACCATCGCGTGCTTGAGCTCGTCGTCGACGAACTGGTCGCCGCGCCGTCCTTGCACGCGAGCGTAAATGTCTCACCCGGCTCGACGACCGACCCGGATTGGTGGACAGGCTTGGGCACGCTCTTGCGCGCTCATGCCGGCGTGGCCGAGCGCCTCATTATCGAGATCACCGAAAGCGCGGCCATCCTCGATCTCGATGAAACGCGCGGCTTTGTCGCGCGCGTGAAGGAGCTGGGCTGCCGGATCGCGATCGATGATTTCGGCGCCGGCTACACCTCGTTTCGCAACCTGCGCAAGCTCGGCGTGGATATCGTCAAGATCGACGGCGCGTTCGTGCAGAACATCCTTCGCTCGGAAGACGACCGCGCCTTCGTTCAGACCCTCATCGATCTGGCTAAACGGCTCAAGCTCGCCACGGTCGCCGAATGGGTCCAGGACGAACGCGCGGCCAAGATGCTGCAGGCTTGGGGCTGCGATTACCTGCAGGGCGCGCTGGTCGGGCTCGCCTCAACCGACCGGCCGTGGCTCGCCACGCTCGCGCAAGCCATGTGATTTATCGCGTGAGCTATCGCGACGGCTCGCCGCCGCCCGCGCCCTTTTCGGACAGCCGATCGACCTTTCGTTGCATTTCATCGAGCTGGCGCTTGAGATCGTCGATGTCGCCGGGCTTGGCCGGTACTTTGCCCGGTTCGGCCTCGGCTTCGCCGGCCTGACCTTCGCGCCGGGCAAAGGGCGCAAACATCGTGAAGGCGCGCTCGAACATTTCCATGTTCCGCCGCACCTGCTCTTCGAGCGAGGTGAACCCGCCGACCCCGAAAGCTTGCGCCATTTGCTGCCGGAACTTTTCCTGCTCGCGCGTCAGCGACTCGATGGAAACTTCAAGGTAACGGGGAACCAGCATCTGCATGCTGTCGCCATAGAACCGGATGAGCTGGCGCAGAAACGCGATCGGCAGCAGGTTCTGGCCTTCCTTGTTCTCCTGCTCGAAAATGATTTGGGTCAGCACCGAGCGGGTAATGTCTTCGCCGGTCTTGGCGTCATAGACGACAAAGTCTTCGCCGATCTTGACCATGCCGGCGAGGTCTTCGAGCGTCACGTAGGTGCTCGTACCGGTATTATACAGCCGCCGGTTGGCGTACTTTTTGATCGTGACCGGCTCTTTGGTCGTGGCTTTGGTTGTGGTCGTGGTTTCTGGCATGGGGCGGGGACCGCGCGGTTTCGTTGTCAAAATAGGCGGTTTCTACCGGCGCTGCTACCGTTTTGTGAGAAGCGAACCAAGCATTATCGCCAGCACCGTGACCCGGGCGCAAAGACTGACGCCACAGCATACCCATGATATTACAGCATTGCGGCTCCCTGCCGTCTTGTCGACAGCTTGTCGCGTCCTTATGACTTATATCAATCTCGCTGCGGCGATCCCGCGCTAACAAGCCCATAACCCGAAAGGACCTGCCATGAAGGACGACATTGTCATTGTCGGCGCGGTGCGCACGCCGGTCGGTGCATTCAACGGCGCATTTGCCAACGTGGCCGCTCACGACCTCGGCAAGGTCGCAATCAAGGCGGCGCTCGATCGCGCTGGAGTCGAGCCCGCGCGGGTATCCGAAGTGATCTTGGGGCAGATTTTGCAGGCTGGCGAGGGCCAAGGCCCGGCCCGGCAAGCCTCGATCCATGCCGGTGTTCCGGTCGAAGTGCCGGCTTGGAGCGTCAACCAGCTCTGCGGTTCGGGACTGCGGGCGGTGGCGCTGGGCTACCAAGGCATCGTCAACGGCGATTCCGAGATCGCGGTGGTCGGCGGCCAAGAATCCATGAGCATGGCTCCACATTGTGCACATCTGCGCGGTGGCGTGAAGATGGGCAATTTCGAAATGGTCGATACCATGATCAAGGACGGCCTGTGGGACGCCTTCAACGGCTATCACATGGGAAATACGGCAGAAAACGTTGCGCGCCAGTGGCAGATCACGCGGGCGCAGCAGGACGAATTCGCCGTCGCCTCGCAACAGAAAGCCGAAGCCGCGCAAAAAGGCGGCAAGTTCAAGGACGAAATCGTCCCGGTGACGATCAAAAGCCGCAAGGGCGACATCGTGGTCGACGCCGACGAGTATCCCAAGCACGGAACCACGCTCGAAGGGATCGGCAAGTTGCGACCGGCCTTCGACAAGGAAGGCACTGTCACCGCCGCCAACGCCTCGGGCATCAATGACGGCGCCGCGGCCATGGTGCTGATGAAGGCGAGCGAAGCGGCCAAGCTCGGCAAGACCCCGCTTGCCCGCATCGTGTCGTGGGCTCAGGCCGGCGTCGATCCGAAAATCATGGGTACGGGGCCGATCCCGGCTTCGCGCGCTGCGCTCAAGAAGGCCGGCTGGAGCGTCGGCGATCTTGATCTCGTCGAAGCCAACGAGGCGTTCGCCGCGCAGGCCTGCGCCGTCAACAAGGACCTCGGCTGGGACACCGGCAAGGTCAATGTCAATGGCGGCGCGATCGCCATCGGCCATCCGATCGGCGCGTCGGGTGCGCGCGTACTGGTGACGCTGCTTTACGAAATGCAGAAGCGCAATGCGAAAAAGGGCCTTGCTACGCTGTGCATCGGCGGCGGCATGGGGATCGCCATGTGCGTGGAGCGGTGAGCGGACGAAACCGTGTTGCTTTGACTTTTGTCATGGCCGGGCTTGTCCCGGCCATGCACGTCTTTAAGCTGTAGAACCAATTTGTGGAGGCTCGGCATCAGCCCGGGCATGACAAGGTAAAGACGGGGAGGATCAGGATGCCACGCGTCGCACTGGTGACGGGCGGAACCCGCGGTATCGGCGCGGCGATCTCCAAGGCGCTCAAAGCGGCCGGCTACAATGTCGCCGCCGTTTATCATGGCAACGACGAAGCGGCACAGAAATTCAAGGCCGAGACCGGCATCCACGTCTACAAATGGGACGTTTCCTCATTCGAGGCCTGCGCCGCCGGCGTGAAGCAAGTCGAGGCCGAGCTCGGGCCGATCGACGTGCTGGTCAACAATGCGGGCATCACCCGCGACGCGCAGCTTCACCGCATGAAGCCGGAACAGTGGACCGAGGTGATCAACACCAATCTCGGTTCGCTGTTCAATATGACCCGCCAGGTGATCGAGGGCATGCGCACGCGCAAATTCGGACGCATCATCAACATTTCCTCGATCAACGGCCAGAAGGGTCAGTTCGGACAAACCAATTACTCGGCCGCCAAGGCCGGCGAGATCGGTTTCACCAAGGCGCTTGCCCAGGAAGGTGCCAAGCTCGGCATCACCGTCAACGCCATCTGCCCCGGCTACATCGCGACCGACATGGTCAAAGCGATGTCGCAAGAGGTGTTGGAGAAAAGCGTGCTGCCGACTATCCCCATCGGCCGCCTCGGGGAACCGGAAGAGATCGGACGCTGCGTAGTTTTCCTCGCCTCCGATGACGCCGGCCTGATCACCGGCTCGACGCTGACCGCCAACGGCGGGCAATATATTACTTAGGCTTATTCCGGCTCCCACCCACGCGCCGCTAGTTCGAAGCCCGCGAACTCGAAGCCGGGCGCGACCGTGCAGCCGACCAGCGTCCAGTCGCCGAGCGTTTGCGCTGCCTGCCAAGCCTGAGCCGGCACGATCGCCTGTGGACGTTCGCCGGCAGTCAAGTCGCTCCCCAGCGTGAGGCGTTCGCGCCCAGACGCCGATGCGATGTCGAGGGCGAGCGGCGCGCCGGCATACCAATGCCAGACTTCGACGGCATCGACGCGATGCCAGTGCGGCGCTCGCCGCGCGCCAAGAGAAAGTAGATCGCGGTCGACGCGGCGCGGCCAATCCCCGCGTCGCGAAAGGTCTCGCGAAAATGCCCGCCCTCCGGGTGCGGCTTGAGGTCAAGGAGCCGAATGATTTCCGCCGCGGTCAGGGTGCGATGCATGGTTCGTCGGTCTGGCCCGCGCGATACGCGTTCATATCAGAGCGGCCGACCAATCTCATCCCATATGCGCGCCGGGCGGGCGATAGGCCTGCTCCGGAATTTCCCCGAGCTGCGAATGGTGCAGCTTGCCGGGCGCGAGGCCATAAAATTGCTGGAAGCTCATGACCAGCGGGCGCCACTTGTCGGGGTCGATCCGGTTTGGTTCGCCAGCCATCAAAACCGAACGATCGACATGGACGCGGACAATCTTGACTTCAATGGCGCATGTACGTCCGCGCCAATGTTCGTCGCCGGAAGCCATATCGTGCACGGCTTCGACGCGAGCCTCGAGTTGAATCGGACATTCGAGCGCGCGGGGCGCGGCCACTAGATCGCCCGCAACCGGGGTCAATCCGGCAGTCCCGAATTTGTCCTTTTCGTACCGGTAGCCGCGCTTAAGTTTGACCGGAGGAACCGGGTCCGATCCTGTGGTCCGCGCCAGGCGGTCGACCGCATCGACCATGCCATCGGATGGCAGGTTGAGCACGCATTCCCCTGTTCGCAGCATATTCTGCGGCGTCTTCGACGAGCGCGCGAGGCCGAGCATGCATCGCCAGCCCAGCCACCAAGCCGACGACATGGGCGCAAGATTGGGTGTGCCGTCTTCGTTGTTGGTTCCGATCAGCACCACCGGCGTTCCGAGGTAAAGAATGGCCGGTTCTATGACGCATTGACCCTGATCGAACGTTATCGCTTCACAAACTTCCATCGCGACCTCCATCGGATGTCGCTGACGTAGTGCGCAGATCGGAAGAGAGCGACCCGATTTCTGACAATCAATATCGGTTTCTTAAAATCGATTTTTGCGCTCGCGGATTTCCGCGAACACTTTCCATGCCGGACCGCCGGATAGCCCAACGGCTTTGGCGACCTCAGGCACGTCGGCGCGCAGGAACGGATTCTCTATCTTCTCGGCGCCGATCATTGCCGGGATTGTCGCCTTGCCGGCCGCCACAAGCCGCGTCACCTCCGCGGCGCGCGCAGCGAGCGCCTTGTTGTCCGGCTCGACTGTTTTGGCGAAACGGATATTGGCCTCGGTATATTCGTGGCCGCAATAAAACTGCGTGTCGTCGGGTAGGTTGCGCAACTTCATGAGCGATTGCCACATCATTTCCGGGTTGCCCTCGAGGACGCGGCCGCAGCCGATCGAGAACAGGGTGTCGCCGACAAAGGCAAGCTTGTCCGCCGGGAAGAAATAGGAGATGTGGCCAAGCGTATGGCCCGGCGTTTCGATGACGCGTCCTGTGAGCTTGCCCACATGCACGCTGTCACCCTCGCCGACCGTTTCGTCGACCTGCGCAAGACGCGATGCTTCATTGCGCGGCGCCACCACGCGGCATTTGTAGTGCCGCTTGAGATCCGCGATGCCGGCGGTGTGATCGCCGTGATGATGGGTCACGAGAATATCGGTCAGGCGCCAGCCCTTACTCGCAAGCGCAGCCTCGACCGCCGCCGCCTCAGGCGCGTCGATCGCCGCCGTGGCCCCGCTCTCGGGGTCGTGCAGCAGGACGCCGAAATTATCCTTCAGGCAGGGAAATAGGTAAGTCTGCGCCGTCATCTTTCACCGTCATTCCGGGGCGCGGGCGGCAAGCCCGCGAGCCCGGAATCCATAATCACAGCAGGCTAAAGTAAAGTGTCCTCATTATTAACCGCAAGATTAGTGGTTATGGATTCCGGGCTCGCGCTGTCCAGCGCGCCCCGGAATGACTAGAAAAACGTGCTAGTTTGCCGCCATGGATGTCGTCGACCTACGCAATTTCTACGCCCAGCGGCTTGGCGTCGTCGCCCGCCGCTTCATCGGCCGCGGCATTCGCGCCCACTGGGGCGATACCACCTCGCTGCGTGTGCTCGGGATCGGCTACGCGACGCCTTATCTCGGCCTGTTCCGGGGGGAAGCCGAGCGTTGCCTCGCCTTGATGCCGGCGCCGCAGGGCGTCGTGCGCTGGCCTTCGTCGAAGCCGGCGCTGGCGGCGCTAGTCGAGGAGGACGATTTGCCGTTGACCGATGCCGCCGTCGATCGCGTGCTGTTGGTGCATGCGCTGGAAAACTCGACCGACCCCGTCGGGCTCCTTCGCGAGGTTTGGCGGGTGCTGGCCGGCGGCGGGCGGCTGCTGGCCGTGGTACCCAATCGCCGCGGGCTGTGGGCGCGGATGGACACGACGCCGTTCGGCCATGGCCGCCCCTATTCGCGGCCGCAGATCACCCATCTCTTGCGCGAGACCTGGTTCACCCCGACTGGCTGGGGCGAGGCGCTATACGTGCCGCCGATCTCGCGCGGCTGGTTCCTGCGCTCCGCGGTAGCCTGGGAGCGCACCGGCGCCACGCTCTCGGCGCCCTTTGCCGGCGTTCACATCGTGGAAGCGACCAAACAAGTCTATCGCGCGATTCCGGCCCGCCGCGAGCGGCGGCGTCTTGTCCCGGCGTTGCAGCCGGTGCTGGCCCCTGCGCCGGGCGCTGCGGCTCTGCGTCAAACGCACGACGCCGTCGAGAACTAGCCTTTCGACGCCCCTACCTTCACGGCCTATCGCATCGTAATATGTGAGCGGATTTCATAGCACGAATTTCCGCACACTTGGCGGGCCGATATCCCCTATGTGGAGCCCGATTCCTTGACCGCTGCCGAAACAAACGGACCGCAGGTTGTGCCACAGGCGGTGGCGCAATCCCTGACGCGTGCCGCGATCTTTCTGGTCGTGGCGATGAAGCCCGGCTCCGCCAGTCGCGGCGTGGTGCGTTCGTTCTGCGGCGACCTGCCGGCGCTGCTGCGCGCTGTGGGTTTTCGCGATATCGAGGCAAACCTTTCCTGCGCGATGGCGTTTGGATCGGACGCGTGGGATACGCTCTTTGGGCAGCCGCGGCCGGCTGAACTGCATCCGTTCCGCGAAATCGAGGCCGGACCTCGTCATGCCGTTTCGACGCCCGGCGATCTGCTCTTCCATATCCGCGCCAAGCGCATGGATCTCTGCTTCGAGCTGGCGACACAGATCATGACGCGGCTCGCAGACGCGGTCTCGCCCGTCGACGAAGTGCACGGCTTTCGCTATTTCGACGACCGCGATCTGATCGGCTTCGTTGACGGAACGGAGAACCCCACCGGTCAAGCGGCCATCGACGCCGTACTCGTGGGCTCGGAGGACGCGGCATTCACCGGTGGCAGTTACGTGATCGTGCAGAAATACCTGCACGATCTGGTCGGCTGGAACGGACTATCCACCGAAGCCCAGGAACGCATCATCGGCCGCACCAAGCTTGCCGATATCGAGCTTGACGACGCCGTCAAGCCGACCTCCGCCCATAATGCGCTGACCACGATCGTGGAGGACGGAAAAGAGATAAAAATCCTCCGCGACAACATGCCGTTCGGGCGCGTCGCGCAGGGCGAATTCGGCACCTATTTCATCGGCTACGCGCGTTCGCCGCGGACCATCGAGCAGATGCTGGTGAACATGTTCGTTGGGCGGCCCCCAGGCAATTACGATCGTCTGCTGGATTTCAGCCGCGCGGTGACCGGCAATCTCTTCTTCGCACCGTCTGCGACCTTCCTGGAGAGCGTCGGCGACGACGAGCCCCCGCCAGCTGTGGCGTCTCCCGTCACGTCCATCGCGGCGAGCGCGCAGACGGATGCGCCGGTGCGCGACGGTTCGCTCAACATCGGTTCCCTCAAAGGAGGCCCGTCTCATGAATAACCTTCACCGCGAACTTGCCCCGATCTCCGACGCGGCATGGTCTCAGATCGAGGAGGAGACCTCGCGCACGCTCAAGCGCTACTTCGCCGCGCGGCGCGTGGTCGACGTGCAGGGACCAGGCGGCGTCGCCCTCTCGGCGGTCGGCACCGGTCATCTCCGCAATATCGAGACGTCCGGAGAGGGTGTAGTTGCACGGCAGCGCGAGGTGAACGCGCTCGTCGAACTGCGCGTCCCGTTCGACCTCGATCGCCAGCAGATCGATGACGTGGAGCGCGGCGCCAACGATTCGGACTGGCAGCCGGCGAAGGATGCCGCCCGAAGGCTGGCCTTTGCCGAAGATCGGGCCATCTTCGATGGCTATGCCGCCGCCGGCATCGGCGGCATCCGCCAGGGTACGAGCAATCCGGTCATGACGCTTCCGGCCGACGTGACCGATTATCCCGACGCCATCGCCCAGGCGCTAAGGCAGCTGCGTCTCGTCGGCGTCAACGGTCCCTACTCCGTGTTGCTGAGTGCCGATGCCTATACAGCGCTGAGCGAAACCAGCGACCACGGCTACCCGGTCATGCAGCACATCAAGCGCCTGGTGGATGGTGAGATCATCTGGGCGCCGGCGATTGCGGGCGCATTCGTGCTGACGACCCGCGGCGGCGACTTCGGCTTTTATATCGGCCAGGACGTATCCATCGGCTATTTGAGCCATACCGACGCGGCCGTCCGCCTGTACCTGCAGGAAACCTTTACATTCCTTTTGCTCACGACGGAAGCCGCCGTCGCGTTGGCTCCCGCCGCGAACGCGCGCTCGAAATCCAGGGGCTAATGTTTGGTTGCTGCTGACGTCACCCCGGCCACGGCTCGGCGGTGACGGCGGCCGCGTCAACGCCGACCAGTTCGCCGAGGCTGTCGAGGCGATCGCGCTCGAGCTCGCCAATGAGCGCCGCCTTGATCTCATCAATCAGCCCAAGGCCGCGGAACACCAGCGCGGAATAAAGTTGAATGAGGCTCGCTCCGGTGCGGAATTTGGCGATCGCAGCGGCGCCAGAATCGATGCCGCCGGCGCCGATCAGCGGAAAGACGCCCTCCACCCGCACATAGGTCTCGGCGAGCATGCGGGTCGCTAGCGGGAATAATGGACGGCCTGACAGACCGCCGGCTTCTTTGGCGATCTTGACTTCGTGCAAGCCGGCCGGCCGCGCCAGTGTGGTGTTACTGACAATTAGGCCATCCACCCGCCGTGAGCGGGCGATGCCGACGACGTCGTCAAGATCGGCGAGCGAGAGGTCGGGCGCAATCTTCAACAGCACCGGGGTCGGACCCGCGCTCGGGGCCACCCGTTCGCGTGCGTCGATTACGCGGGCGAGAAGGTCGTCGAGCACCGCGGCTTGTTGCAGATCGCGCAGGCCCGGCGTGTTGGGAGAGGAAACGTTGACGGTGACATAGTTTGCCACCGAGGCGAAGCGTTCGATCAGCCGCACATAATCGGCGACGCGATCGGGAGCATCGCGGTTGGCTCCGACATTGATGCCGACAATGCCTCCGGCATTGGCCCGCGCGGCGAGCCGCGCCAGCACGGCGTCGGCGCCTAACGAATTGAAGCCGAGCCGATTGATTACGCCCAAGTCCGCATCAAGGCGGAAGACGCGCGGGCGCGGATTGCCCCGTTGCGGCCGCGGCGTCACGGTGCCGACTTCGACAAAGCCGAAGCCCAAGCGCAACAGCGCGTCGGGCACCTCGGCATCCTTATCGAAACCTGCCGCCATCCCGACCGGATTGGGAAAATTGAGCCCGAAAGCGCGCACGGCCAGGCGCCGGTCGTCGCTAGCGGCACGCAGCATCGGTGCGAATTTCAGCATCGTGATCGTGAGCCGGTGGGCATCTTCCGGGTCGAGCGCATGGAAAAACGGCCGCGCCAGGCGCTCGAACAAGCCGATCACGGATCAAGCTCCGGCATCACCCGACGGCCATCGACCTCGTCGGCCAATGGCCGAGCCCATCGCACTGCCGCAAGCGGCAACGGTGCATAGAGGTGCGGGAAGAAAGCGCCTCCGCGCGAATGTTCCCATTTCAGCTGCGCACCCAGCGCGTCGGCATCGACTGCTACCAGGATCAAGTCCGTCGCCCCGGCAAAATGCTTCGCCGCCGTCTCCGCCAGCTGCTCGGCCTTGGAGAAATGAATAAAGCCGTCGCGGGTGTCGACCGGAGCGCCGCGAAACAGGCCTTCAGCTTCGGCGGCACGCCATAAAGCCCGCTGGCAAATCTTGTAGATCGTGTTCACATTGGCGTACCGCGTCCGGGCGCGCGACCCTATCGGCGCCAAACCGCTTGTTCAAGGCAACAAACATTCGCGGCAAGGCGACAGCGTAATCTGTGTCAGGCCTTGAGCACGCAGGCAATAATTCCTATCATCGCGCGAAAATCACGGAGCATCGATGCTCACCCACGCGCAGGTCTGGTCGGCCATCGATCGTCTGGCGGCCCGCGCCGGGCTGTCGGCTTCGGGGCTCGCGCGGCGAGCGGGACTTGATCCGACCACGTTCAATAAATCAAAGCGCATCACCGGCGCGGGCCGCGCCCGCTGGCCCTCGACCGAGTCGATCGCCAAGGCGCTGGCCGCGACCGGCACGCCGATCGAAGCGTTCGTCGAGCTGATCACATCCGGCGACGGTGCGGCGACCCGGGCGGTGCCGCTCCTCGGCTTCGCCGAGGCCGGCGCTGGCGGCTATTTCGACGACGGCGGCTTCCCGGTCGGCGAAGGCTGGGACGAGATCGCGTTTCCGGGAGTCAGCGACCAGCACGCCTATGCGCTCGAAGTGTCCGGTCAGTCGATGCAGCCGGCCTACCGCGACGGCGACGTGGTTCTGGTTTCACCGGCAGCGCCGATCCGCCGCGGCGATCGCGTCGTGGTCAGAACCAAGAGCGGCGAGGTGATGGCGAAGGAGCTCAAGCGCCGGACAGCGAAATCGATTGAGCTGCGCTCGCTCAACGCCGAGCACGCCGACCGCACGCTGGCGGCGACAGACGTGCTCTGGATCGCGCGGATTTTGTGGGCGAGCCAGTGATTGTGGTCATTCCGGTCGACCGAGCGGAGCGAGGGAGAGCCGGAATCCATAACCACAAGTATCGAAGAACTGACGCCGAGCGCCCTCTCAAGTTTCGTGGGTATGGATTCCGGGCTCGCCGCTACGCGGCGCCCCGGAATGACGAACAATTCACGCCGACCGCGCGAGCGCGCCGTCGATCATGTCGATGGTGTTCTGAATGCCATAGGCGGCGACGAAGGAGCCGAAGCGCGGGCCCTTCTCCTGGCCGAGCAGCACCTGATAGAGCATGTTGAACCAGTCGAGCGTGACGCCGGGCTTGCCGTCCTTGGCTTTCTTTTTCTCGTCGAGGAACGGCGCGCGCCGGCCGACCTCATAGACCACGTTCTGGATCACTTCTGCCGTGGCATCGGCGGGAAGCTGCGACAGCGCATCGCGCAGGTCGATGAGGGCGGCGCGCTCGCTAGCCCCCGGCTCGCGGAATTTTTTCGCCGGCGCAACGAAATCGCGGAAGTAGTGGATGGCGTAATCGACCAGCGCCGCGAGCTGCGGGTGCGTCTGTTGCGTCACGCCGGGCCGGTAGCGGCTGATGAAGCCCCACAGGGTTTCGGCGTTCTCCGCATTCGAAGCGGTGACGAGCGAAAGCAGCATCGCAAAGGTCACCGGATTGTCGGCCTTGGGCGGCGCGCCGGCGTGGATGTGCCAGACCGGATTGGCCAGCCGCTCCTTCGGACTCTGCCGCGCATAGGCTTCGAGATACTGCTGGTACTCGTCGACATGCCGCGGGATGACATCGAAGTAGAGCCGCTTCGCCGCCTTCGGCTCGCGATACATGAACAGCGACAGGCTTTCCGGGCTGGCGTAGCGCAGCCACTCCTCGATGGTGAGCCCGTTGCCCTTCGACTTGGAGATCTTCTGGCCGTTCTCGTCGAGAAAGAGCTCGTAGTTGAAGCCTTCCGGCGGGCTTTCGCCCAGCGCGCGGCAGATTTCGCTCGACAGCTTGACGGAATCGATCAGATCCTTGCCGGCCATTTCGTAGTCGACGCCGAGCGCCAGCCAGCGCATCGCCCAATCCGGCTTCCATTGCAATTTGCAGCGCCCGCCGGTGACGAGCGTCGTCACGCGCTCGCCGCTGTCGGGATCCTCATAGGTAATGGTGCCCGCTTGCGTGTCATGCGCTACCACCGGCACCTGCAATACGATGCCGGTTCGCGGCGAGATCGGCAGAAACGGCGAATAGGTTTGCGACCGCTCCTCGCGCAGCGACGGCAGCATGATCGCCATCACTTGATCGAAACGCGCAAGCACCTTCATCAGCGCGGCGTCGAAACGCCCCGACGTGTAGCAGTCGGTTGCCGACATGAATTCGTAGTCGAAGCCGAACTGATCGAGGAAGGCGCGCAGCCGCGCGTTGTTGTGCGCGGCGAAGCTCGCGTGGGTGCCGAACGGATCGGGCACCTTGGTCAGCGGCTTGCCGAGATGCTGCGCCACCATCTCCTTGTTGGGGATGTTGTCCGGTACCTTGCGCAACGCATCCATGTCGTCGGAAAACGCGATCAGCCGCGTCTTGATCTTGTCGTCGGTGAGCACGCGAAACGCGTGTCGCACCATCGAGGTCCGCGCCACTTCGCCGAACGTGCCGATATGCGGCAGACCGGACGGGCCGTACCCGGTCTCGAAGATGACTTCGTCTTTCGGCTTTCGTTGCAAACGGGCGACGATCTTGCGCGCCTCTTCGAACGGCCAGGCGTGCGACTGCTCGGCCAGTTCGCGCAAGGAAGCGGGAGTTCTGAATTTCAGCTGTCGTCACTTTATCTATCCAGCAATTCACTTAAGTCCGGCGGCAACCGACGTCCGTGCCAGAAGCGTAGAATATCGACGCGATCGAGATCTGGCCGATAGCGATAGAAGACAAGGTACGAGCCATACGTCAAAGAGCGGATCTCCTCGCCGAGATCGTCTCGTGTGCGCCCCATCCAAGGCGTAGTTCGCAAGAGCAGACATCGGGACCGCATCTTGCGGATGAACTCACGCGCGGCTCGCGGATTGTCTTGTGCAATGTAATCGCCAACAGCCGCAAGATCGCGTTTTGCTAGCGGACTGATGACGACCCGCGTCACTGGTTCCGTTTAGGAATCATCGCCTCATAGCGAGCCTCAAGGTCATTGAAGACCTCATCGGCGTTGACCAGACGTCCTGCGTCGGCGTCCGCGATGCCTTCAGCGACAAAGGCGCGCAACTGCTCGATGGGCGGCTGTTCCATCCCCTCGGGACCATACCAGGCAAGAAGCAGCTCCTCGATGGCAGCGCTTTCGGAGCGGTAGGCGCCGGTGCGGACCAATTCGCGCAAGCCTGCAACCAGATGCGCCGGCAGATCGACGGTCAACCGTTCGGTTTTGCTCATAGGAATTCTCCTTGCGGCCAATATACAACGTGGCAGACGCCGCCGCACCCTCTTGAACGGATCAAAACGGGCTGATCGGGAAATAGCGCAGCCACAAATCGGTAAAGCTTCCCTTCTCCCACAGCTGGAACAGCGCCCAGTTCAGGGCCTGGCGCAGCAGATCGTTGCCGCGCTTCACCGCAATGCCGACCCCTTCGCCGAAAAACCGGCTCTCCAGAAACGGACCGCCGCGGAAGGCGCAACAGCCGGCCGAGTCGGTGCCGTTGAGCCAGAACGCGAGAGCAATGCCGTCACCAAACAAAAGGTCGACCTCCTTGCGGCGCAACGCCTCGCGCGCCGCCTCGGCATTGGGATAAGGCCGCACTTCGGCCTCAGTGAACATCGCCTTGAGATAAGCCTCGTGCGCAGTGCCGGCGACGACGGCGATCGTCTTGCCTTCGAGCCGCTCCGGCACCACGTCGCCGATCGGGCTGTCGACGCGCGCCACGAAGCGCGCGGGGGTGCGGTAGTACGGATCGGTGAAATCGGCGCGGCGGCGCGTCTCTGCGCTGGGCGCGATCGAAGCGATCACGGCTTCGCCGCGATTGTCGTTGAGCGCTTCGAGCAGCGTGCCGAACGGGCGGGCCTGGATGGTGCAGCTGACCTTGATCTCGTCGCAGATGAGGCGCGCCAGATCAACATTGAAGCCCGCCGGATTGCCATCCGCCCCGGGATAATCGAACGGCGGATAATCGAGCTCGGTAAGAAAGCGGATGCTCTGCAAGCGCGACAGGTCTGGCCGTTCCGGCCGGCGGCGCGGGTCCCAGAGGCCGGGAACCACGACAGTGCGCGACGGCGCGACACTTTCGCCCGCCGCTGACGCCGGACGATCGCCAGCCGCGACTAAAAGCAGCGCGTAAGCGACAACGAGCAGCCCCCATGAGGCTGCAGGCCGACCAATAACTTCTTGGAAGAGTGCCTTACCAAATTGCATCGTTGGTGGTCCGGGGCTTGCCTTGCTTGCGCCCGCTTAGCGGGATCATACGGAAAAGTCGAGATTAGGTCGCCAGGTGAGCCCTTTGACCGCTCAGCTGACACGATGCTACCAAACGTTTGAGCGTGTTTTGCTGCCGCGGTTGGAAGTGGACGTTGTCGGCCATGAAACTGCCGCCCTTCGCATACGCCTGCCCGACCAGCCTCGCCGATGCGGTTGCGCTTTTGGCCGCTCATGACGGCGAAGCAAAGCTGCTTGCCGGCGGCCAAAGCCTGGTGCCGATGCTGGCGTTTCGCGTTGCCGCGCCTTCTCTGCTCGTCGACCTGCGAAAGCTTGAGGAGCTGCGGCGGATCGGGATCTCCGACAAAGGCGTCACCCTTGGCGCCATGGTGCGCTGGTGCGACATCCGCGACGATGCGCGCTTGCGCAAAGCGCATCCGCTGCTCGTCGCCGCCATCGAGCATGTCGCGCATTATCAGATCCGCAACCGCGGCACTGTGGGCGGCAGCATGGCGCATGCCGACCCGGCGGCGGAAATGCCCGGCATTGCCGTGACCTGCGAAGCCGAGATCGCCGTGATCGGCAAAGCGGGCGGGCGCATCTTCGCGGCGGCAGATTTTTGCCAAGGCCCGCTGATGACGGCGCTCGAGCCCGACGAAATCATCAGCGAAATTCGCCTGCCGCCATGGCCGGCGGGCCGCCGTTTCGGCTTTGCCGAGTTCGCCCGCCGCCGCGGCGACTTTGCGCTCGCGGGCGCCGCGTTGTTTTACGATCCGGACGATGGCGGAAAGGCGCGCAATGCCCATGTCGGCGTCATCGGCGTCGCCGATCGGCCGTTGCGTCTTGCCGCCGTCGAGGCCGTGCTCAACGGTCGCGTGATCAACGACGAAACGATCGCGGCCGCCGCCGCCGCAGCGCGAGCCGCGGTTGATCCGGCCGACGACATTCATGCCGGCGGCGCCTATCGCCGCGCGCTCGTCGGCACGATGGTCGAAAGAGCCCTCACCAGCGCGGTTTGATTCTTACTTCAGCCGCTTCGCCGCCTCCTCGACCAGGCTGAGGTCGGAGTCGGCGCGGACATTAACGCTCGCATTGATAAAGCCGAGTTCCTTGGTCATGTCGACGTTGCGCTGGAGCGCGTCGAGATCGGGTAGCAGATTGGGATCGCGATAGTAGTCGCTCTTGGTGAACACCCAGCCGAAACTATCGGCCGGCTGTTTGGTCAGCCGCGCGGCAATGTCGGCAACCGCGCCGTGATTCTGCGGGTCGAGATACCAGTGAACGATGCGGAGCGAGTCTTCGAGGAAATCGACCAGCGCAGCGCGGTGCGCGGCAATGAATGGCTGGCGCGCCGTCCACATAATGAACTGGGAGACGCCGATTGCGTCCTTACTGGTGAACAGCGGCCGTGCGATCTTCTTAAGCTCGGGGTCGAGCGAGAACGGCAGCACCGCCGAAACCAGATCGACTTTCTTCTCCGCCAGCATCGCGCGCATGGCGGGAAACGGCGCCTCAATGATGGTGTAGTCGCGGTTGGCCTCCAATCCGTGCTGGTGCAGCATGGCGCGCATGGCAACGTCGACGGCGCTGCCGGCGGAATTGATCGCGATGATCTTGCCTTTGAGGTCCTCGACCTTGTGGATCGGACCGTCGGCGAGCACGTCAAACTCGTTGGAGTAGTAGCCCTCGACGCCGTCGCGGAAATCGTCGGCGATCACCCGGATGTCGTCCATGCCGGCGTTCTCGATCGCGATCGGCAGGGTGGAATAGGCCAGCGCGCCAATCTCCAGCTCGTTGGCGGCGATTGCCGTGATCATCGCCGGCGTGCCGCGGTAACGCACCGAACTCGACCACGTACGACTTGCCGAAGTTGCGGGCGAGATCCTTCTTGTCGAGCCAGATCGAAGCCCAATCGGAAAGCGGCGCGACCCAGGCGAAGCGGAGCGTCACCGGCTCGGCGCATGCGAATCTTACACCGAGCGCGATCAGGATGAGGCTGGTCAGTACGAGCTTCACGCGCATCGTCTTCTCTTGGTTTGTCAGGAAGGCGCGGAGCGTTTACGCCACCGCGCAACGAGCTACAATTGTTGGCGCAAGGATGGATAAGGCGCAAGCCCGCCGTTTAGGCCGAGCCGGGTAGCCGCGATCAAGCGCGTTCTTCCGTCTCCGGGTGCCACACCAGCAGGCGGCGCCGCATGACGGACACCGCCCTGATCAAGACATAGCCGACGATCGCGATCTCGACGATGCCGGCAAATACGCCGCGGGAATCGGCGAAGCGCGACGCGCTGATCATGGCGGCGCCGAGCCCGTAGCCGCCCATCGCCATCTCGACCACGATCTCAACGATAAGCGCGATCGGCAGCGCGACTTGCAGGCCGGTGAGGATTTGCGGCAGCGCCGCCGGCAGTGCGACCTGCCACATCAGCGCCCGCCCGCTGGCGCCCATATTGCGGGCCGACCAGATAAGCTCCATGTCGACGGCGGCGAGACCCGTGACGGTCGCCGTCACCACCGGGAAGATCGCATCGAACACCACCATCGAGATTTTCGACACGTCGTAAATCCCGAGCCAAAGCATGATGATCGGCAGGAAGGCGATTTTCGGCATCGGAAAGCCAACCGAGACGATCGGATCGAAGAACCAGCGCATGAGTTTTACGCGCGACATCGCCGCGCCGAGCGCAATGCCGCCGCATGTGGCGATGAGAAAGCCCGCCAGCGCCCGATAGACGGTGAGGCCGAGATTGAGCCAGAGGTGCCCGGCAATGGCGTCGGTATAGATGCGCACGACGACGGCGCTGAACGGCGGCAGCATGAAGGGGGTCACTTTGCCGCTGCGGGCAAACACCTCCCAGGCGATCAGCAACAGCACGATCACTGACGAGCGCACAGCGGTCCGCAATGCGGCGTCGACCGCGTTTGTTGACTGCCGATCGGCGCCGGCTGGCGCCACGACCGCAGCAGAGTGGCTCTCTATGTGCGCCATCGCAGCAGCCGTTGCACGAGAAGCTGATAAAGGCGGTCGGCGGCAAAGCCGAGGAACGCCACCGTGAGCACGACCGCGAACATGCCGGCATACGAACCGGTGTCGCCGAGATAACCGATCAGGTAGCCAAATCCGCGCTGCGCCGAAATCAGCTCGGAGCTCACCAGCAGAATGAAGGATAACGCCAGCGCCGTGCGGATGCCGTTGAGCAGTTCCGGCAACGCGCTCGGCACCACAACGTCCCACAGCATGCGCACGCCGCGCGCACCCATGCTGCGCGCCGACCAGACGAGCGCGCGATCGCTGCCGCGCGCGCCGTTATAGGCGCCGATGGTGACCGGTATCATGCAGCCGAGAAAGATGAGGAGGATCTTCGAGCCGTCGCCGAGGCCGAGCCAGAGCACGGTCACCGGGATGAGCGCCGATTTCGGCAGCGGATAGAAAACCTCCACCAGAGGCTTCAACAGCAAATCGAGTAGCCGCCACGAGGCCATGGCCACGCCCAAGCCGCCGCCGATGACAACCGCGAGCAGCAGGCCGACAACGCCGCGGTAGAGCGAGATGAGCCCATTGTCGACGAGTTCGCCGTCGCGGACGAGATCGAGCCAGGCGTTCGCCACATGGCTCAGTGACGGCAAAGCAAGAGAGGAAACCAGGTTAAACCGCGCCGCGGCTTCCCAGGCAAGCGCCAGGATCAGGAGCGGCAGATAACGCAGGGCAGTCCGGGTCACGGCGCTGCGTTCTCCTGCGCTTTGATCGCCTCGACGCGCACCAGGTTCCAGATTTCTTCGACGCGTTCGACGAACTCTTTGCTGCGCCGGATGCCGGGATCGCGGTCGCCGAAGCGGGTATCGACAATCGCCTTGATGCGGCCCGGCCGCGCCGACATCACCGCGACGCGGTCGGCGAGATAGACCGCCTCCTGCACGTCATGGGTGACGAAGATCACGGTCTTGGGCGTGCGCTGCCAGATGCCGAGAAGCTCGGTCTGCATCAGCGCGCGGGTCTGCGCATCCAGTGCGCCGAACGGCTCGTCCATCAGGAGAATGCTCGGATCGAAAGCGAGCGTGCGCGCGATCGCCGCGCGCTGCTTCATGCCGCCGGAAAGCTGCGAGGGATAGCTCTCTTCGAAGCCGTTCAAGCCGACCAGATCGATGAACGCTTGCGCCCGTTGCGCCCGCTCCGCACGCGGCAGTCGCTGCCGTTCGAGGCCGTAGAGGACGTTGGCGCGCACCGTCTTCCACGGAAACAACGCGAAGTGCTGAAAGACAATGCCGCGATCGGGGCCGGGCGCCGCGACCGGCTTGCCTTCGACCATGATCCGGCCGGCCTCCACGGGGAGAAATCCGCCGACCAGATAGAGCAAGGTGGACTTGCCGCAACCGGAAGGTCCGAGCAGGGCAAGGAATTCGCGCGGGCGCACGTTGATCGAGACGTCGGCGAGCGCGAGCACGCTCCGCCCATGCGCCGGGCGGTAGGTGTGCGTCACCTGGTCGATGACGATCTGCGCCTGCCCGTCCATGGAGTCTAGCGTTCCGCCCATTCGCAAAGAGGACTCCATAGGTAGCTTCCTCGTTGGGCTTGAGGCAACATGGCGTTTGCAGGAACAAAGTGACGCGCAGCGCCGTTTTTCCGTAGGTCCGGCAGCAAGGGGACGTAGACCGATGCCGCAAACAGCGACGCGACGAAAAGCGCGCCGCAGAAAAGCCAGTCCGCGCAAAACGACCCGGTCGAAATCGACCCGCGGCAAGACCGCGCGCTATTGGTCCGGCCGAGTGACCAGAGAGAGCGATGCGCTCGATCTTGAAGGCGGCGTCTTCAGCTTGAACGACCCCAAGCGCATCGCCGCATCGCTGAAACGCTCGGCGGAGGAGAGCCATCGGCGCAAAGCGGAGCCTTACCGCTCAGCGCTGTCCATGCTCGTGTTCTACATCAACCGCGCCGGCAAGAACCTGCCGGCCAAGCGGCGGCGCACGCTGGAGCAGGCGAAAATCGAACTGCGCAAGCAGTTCGGGCGTAAATAACACGCGACACAGGCGAATTTCCCTTCGCGCGCGGTCATATTTTACCGTGAATTAACCAGCCGCCCCAATCATGCCGCGAAGTGTCATAGGGCCGGTTCATGGCCGCCTACGATTTTTCCATTCGCACCAAGCTCGCCATCTGGGCCGGCATCGGCGTGTTGCTGGTGGCCGGAATGCTGGCCGAGCAGCAATACGGCGACCACTCGGCGTCGCGCCACCGCATAGCCGCCGACAGCAAGCAGCTTGCTGCCGTCGAGGCCCTGCGAGCGGCCGACGATCTGCGCAGCATGCAGCTCGAGAACTCGCGAAGTTCGTCTCTCGGTAGCGCCGAGCGAATTCGATCGCGCCCTCAACCGGCTCAACGCCGACGAGACCGCGGCGGCAGGGCATATCGAGGTCGCGCTTGAAATCACCGAAGAGGCTGCCGACAGGGAACGGCTGGAGAAGCTCGCCGAACTCGTCAAAGACTATGTCGGCGTCGTTAGCGAACTCGCCGCAGCGGCGAAGGAGTACGGCGACACCGTCGAAAAGGTCAAACGCAGCAGCGAGCTCGGCAACGAAATCAACGCGTTGCTCGAGTTCGACAACGGCGGCATTAATCACAGCCGCCGACGAGCGCAAGGCGCAGGCCAATGCGGAGACAATGCAAGTCAGCCGGCTCGATCTCGGCATGGGCCTGTTCGTCATCGCCGTGCTTGCCGGCATCGCGGTGTTCGGCGCGGTCACCATCAGCGGCCCGATCCGCCGCGTCGGCGAAGTGCTCGTCGAGCTCGCCCGCGGCCACAAGAACGTCGAGGTGCCCTATACCAGCCGCCGCGACGAAGTCGGCGACAACGCGCGCGCGGCGCAGACCTTCAAGGAGAAGCTCATCCGCATCGAGCAATTGGAGGCCGCCGAGAAGGAGACGGCGCGGCGCACCGCCGAGCAGCGCCAGGCCGACATGCAGGCGCTCGCCGGCGCCTTTGAGCGAACGGTGGCGAGTGTCGTGCGCTCGGTGTCGTCGTCATCGACCGAGCTGGAAGCGGCCGCCGAAGCGTTGAGCGCAACGGCGGGAGCGACGCAGGATCTCTCCGGCAAGGTCTTGTCGGCGTCGACGGAAGCCTCCGAAAACGTGCAGTCGGTCTCGCTCGCCACCGGGCGGCTCATCGCCTCGGTGAACGAGATCAGCCGCCAGGTGCAGGAATCGACCCGCATCGCGCGCGAAGCGGTGGCGCAGGCGCAAAAGACCGACGGCCGCATCACCGAACTGACGCGCGCCGTCGGCCGCATCGGCGACGTGGTCAAACTCATCACCGACATTGCCGAGCAGACCAACCTGCTGGCGCTCAACGCCACCATCGAGGCGGCGCGCGCCGGCGAAGCCGGCCGCGGCTTTGCCGTGGTGGCGCAGGAGGTCAAGGCGCTCGCGGCGCAAACCTCGAAGGCGACCGAGGAAATCGGCGTACACATTGGCGGCGTGCAGGCGGCCACGCAGGATTCGGTGACCATCATCAAGGAGATCGGCACCACCATCGGGCGCATTTCCGAGATTGCCGCCGCGATCACCGCCGCCGTCGACCTGCAGGCGGCAACGACGCAGCAGATCGCCCAAAACGTCCGCGCCGCCGCCGGCAGCGCCGCCCATGTCGCCGCCAATATCGCCGAAGTCAACGACAGCGCCGCCGGCATCACCTCAGCGTCCGGTCAGGTGCTCTCCTCGGCGCAGACGCTGTCGCACGACGGCAGCCGGCTGTCGGCGGAAATGGAAAAATTCCTGGCCGCGGTCTGCGCCGCCTGAAGGCGGGCAGCCTGCTGGCCGGCGGAGTTCAGCTGCCGAGAATTTCCTGCAAGCATGTAGCTAGCATGATCCGCGCGAGCGGCCCGGCAAAGCGAGCGGCACAGCGCGAGATTTCAAAGCGCATTGCGCATTGCCAGGGAAACGAGACGGCCCCACGCCAATTGCGTGACGCGGTCATTTGGGGGCCACGGCCACCGTGGTCGAAGCGCCCGTGACATTGATATTCTGCGTACCCGGCGGCTGATCCGCCCCCGGCTTGCTGGCGTCCAGGCACAAGATAGGCGTGCAGCTAAGGGTCTGCGCTTTGCTGCCGTTGTAGACTAGGACCACGCTTGCAGGGAACGGGTAATCCTCCAAGGCGGCCGGTTGTGAAGTGCTGACAACGGCGATGTCGAGCGCATCTATCTGCCGACCATCGGCAGCGAAGAAATACACGTTGGTTTGACCGAGCGCGGCCCCGATGATGTAGACCCGTCGCTTCGATTGCACGACGACGATCGCGATACCTTTGTCCGCTACCACCACATCCTTGATGTCGGTCGGGAAATCCAGCACGACCGACTTGCTGACGCCGAGCGCCATGAAGCGGGACGTCGCATCGCCGCTCGTCACTTGCGCGCCCGCACTGTGCCGTTCGGCTGCCAGCGTGTGGCCCGTCGCGATGAACCCGGCCGCCGCAATCGTCGCCAACATCAGTGCTTTACGCGCCATGTCCGGTGCCCGTCGTCAAACGCATGGTAAATGGAGCGTATCGAAGCAGAGTTAAGAGTTCGTGACTTGCCGCGTCCAACGGCATTGTTGAAAATGTTAACGGACTCGCAGGGGGCGCAGACATCAGTCCGCGCTGTCGCTTTCCAGTCGGTCCAAGTGGCGTTCCAATTTCTTCAGGCAAGTGGCGACTGCCGAGGTAGCGCAGCCGAGCAGCAGTAGCCTGGATTGAGCGTCAGCGAAATCCGGGATCGGCCACGACGTTGGCCCGGATTTCCTTTCGCTCAATCCAGGACTACGCTTGCTCACAAATCCGGCTTGTTGAGTACAGTCTGCGCGGGCTCGCCCACATACCGCCCCATGAAATAGCGCGATTAACACCTTGCTCGACAAGTAGCGAGCCGGTGGAGACAGTGGTCAAGCGACTCGCCGCGGTATTGGCAATAATTGAACTTCTGGTCGCAGAGCGTGTTGCAATAGTCATCAGCAACTTTAGTGTCCTTAGAGGGCGACGATCTGCTGTCGGAAAGGCAGGCACCGCGGGTCGCGGAACAGGATGGCGACCAGGTATAGCCAACTCGTATTAAATCTTGCGCCCGTGATAGAGAAACATCAGCGACGCTTGCGCAACCTATTCCGATGGCCAGCAGAAAGGCGCAGGACGTTCTCATGCGTCTAGCTCACTTGCTTGTAGTGCGTGCACGTGCCCGAAGTTGATGGCAATCACCTATCTCATGGAAACGGGACAACGACTTTCAGCAAATATACGACATTATGCTGAAAGCACAGCTATTATATGCGCGAAGCAAAAAATCATGAATGAAACCTCGGCAGAAGTTATCATACTCACCGTCAACGCCCTCGGGGCAGGTATTCTGCTTTTTATCGCCGGCGTCCTGCAAAAAATGATGAACGACATGGACGAGGCTGCGTTCAAGCGATTTTCGAATGCGTTGGGAAAGACCGCGATGAGTAGCCCTTTCGCCGTCACCGTCGCGACGCTACCGATTATTGCCGCAGTTCTGTATTACCCGGTCTATGGTTTCGGCCACTGGTGGTTTACCGCGGGTTTTGTCTGCTGGCTGATCGGATCGGCCATCACCAAAATTACCAACATGCCCGTTTACAACTGGCTCGCGGACCCGAACAACAACGACCCGGAAGAGCTGCGGAAGAAGCGGCGCACCCTGCAGCTTGGCAACAATTCGCGCGCGTGGCTGACCTTCGCCTCCGTCGTTCTCATGGCTTGCCAGTTTGGCGTCCGCGCGGTCGCGATCACCATAGCCGCGAGCGTCGTTATCTCCTTCCCGCTGCTGTGGTGGGCGCGTCGATACATACCCGATTCAGGCGCGTAGGGCGGGTTAGCCGCAGGCGTAACTCGCCGTCCGGAGCCCGCCAAATTGGCGGATTACGCTGCGCTAATCCGCCCTACGGGCTGCTCGGCGGCAAGAAAAATTCACCTTAGACTCGGCTGCGTTTTTCCGACGTAAAATAACGGGGGAACGGACTACGCATCGGCGCCACCGACAATGCGCAGCAGCCTCTGAAGCGTCGCAGGCGTTTCGATGCTCGCCACCGTGGCCCCACTCGGCGTAATCAATCGCGTCAAGTCGGGGAGGCCGGATGGAATTGGAAAAGCTCTGTTGTCGGTTAGTCCATCCAATGCGACCGCGAGATATTTAGCGATGACCTGAAATCGTTCGGCGAGCTTGCCATGAGTGATATCAACGGTCGGCCGGCCGTGCATTGCCTCGGCGGCCATTTCGTTAAGGTCTTGAACGTTGCCGTAAAAAGCCACGATTGCCGTCGCGACCCCAATCATCCATCAATCCAATCTTTGGGAGCAATGCCTAATATACGGTCGGGCGAGGCAAAGTGGGATACCTCGTCGGCGCTGTTGCCGTGGAACTGTGCGCGCGTTCATTCCAATCCGACGCAGCTGGAACGACGGCGAGCGCCAAAGTGAGAAGTTCGGCAGTCACGCCAAGCCGAAAAACTTCGCCGGTCCGCGCGCTGCTCCGCATCGACTCGCGCCTGTATGGCACTCCAAGCTAGCCACGCTCCGACAAGCACGGCACCGCCTGTTATCGTAGCTGCGACCACGGTCGCTAGCGGCCCGACAATTTGGTCCGCGGTCATGAGAGTTGCGCCGAACCCGCTACAAAGAACTGCGATCCACCAAAGACCAAGACCCAAAAGAAAGTTGGAGTTGGTCGGGATCACGGTGTGACCTTATCATTATCATTATCTGACTGCCGCACGCGATGGCGGTTCGAACATGCAGACCCCTACGCCGGTTGCCGCAGCGCGGGCACTTCAAACGACTTTCAAGTCGGGAAAGTGGAAACGCCCGGCCGCGCGTGCACACCAGCGTCTCCAAATCCGATTCTGCCTCAATGTGAAGGTGCGGCTGCTCATTCAGAACGAAAGTCAGCAGGCCCTTTTTAATTTACATATTGCCGTTGTATTCGATCAAGCTCAACTTCCGAAACTTGTTCAGGAATACGTTCACGCGGCCCCGCGTGATTCAATCACCGGAAATTGCCGAATATCCAGACACAGGCCGCATTGGAGTTCTTGCGGAAATGGCACAGAAAAGTAACGAAACGGCTCGAATGCTTATGTTTGTCGGTCGAGAAGAGCTGAGCTTAAATTACTGGCAAGAAGAATGGTAGACGCTTATTCGGAAATACGAATTTTCTCATGGGGCTTCTAACGTTTATGAGCGCGAGTCGCTCGGATTCGTTGCGGGTGGATCGTTTCGCCGCGACGGAGCATAGCCAACAGCTCAGCGATCTTCGCCGCACGTTTTTCCTCCGTCTTCGCTTGGTGCACTCGATAGATGATGGAATAGCGATTGGCAGAGTCCAAAGCCTCAAATGCCTCGCGAGCACAAGCGTCCCGATCTAGGGCTGCCTGCAAATCGGCGTGGGGAACCGCCTTGCTCTGCGATGCGTAGGCAGCTTGCCATCGTCCGTCGGTAATTGCTCTATCGATCTCCGATTGCCCCCGCTTCATCATCCGCCCAGACTTGATCAACCGCTCCGCGCGTTCACGGTTAATCTTCGACCATGCGCTCCTTGGTCGTCGTGGCGTGAAACGGGTCTTGAAGAAAAATTCATCCACCCGGCCAAGCTGTCCATCAACCCAGCCGTGCGCGAGTGCGAGGTCTATGGCATCCGACTTGCTGATTGTCTTCTGAGGTGCGCCTTTCTTCGCAAACTTTAGCCAAGCACCCGGAGAATTATCTGGCTGAGCTGACAACCATCGCTTGAAGGCTGTAGTGGTGGGGAAAATTAGAAGGGGAGGTTCATCCTCAGGCATGGTGCCTGATAACACTCGTCCTGCAATCGAACTAGTGTCAATTGTGGCGGAGGTTCTCTAAAGTTCGGCCTAGCAGCGGAGCCGGACGTCATGGCATGTCTCCTTGTGGCCCTACGCGACATTTCGCTGTGCGGCGGAATTTGGTCGCGATCCGGGAATAGATGGGGTAATCGGCCGGCGGCTTGTGGATAGCTGAAGATTTTGGGTGCTGCGCTTCAGGCTGATGGTGAAACGAGGTCTCGCATTTGCGGCCTCAAGCATCAGAAGGAGAAGCGCAGCATGGACCATTTTGCTGGACTGGACGTTTCGGTCAAGGAGACCAGCGTCTGCATTGTGGATGACACAGGCAAGATCGTTCGGGAAGTGAAGGTGGCGAGCGAACCTGAAGCGTTGTTGGCGGTACTAAAGAACCCCGCTTACCACTTCAAGCGAATTGGATTGGAAGCTGGACCGCTGTCGCAATGGCTTTTCAGCGCTCTCGCCGAAGCCGAGTTACCGGTGGTCTGCGTTGAAACGCGGCACATGCAGGCGGTGCTGAAGGCGCAGATCAACAAGACGGACCGCAACGATGCGCGCGGGATTGCGCAGATGATGCGGGTAGGGCTTTACCGTCCGGTGCATGTGAAGACGCTGCGCAGTCAGAAATTGCGCATGCTGCTGACCCATCGCAAGTTGTTGCAGTCGAAGGCGATCGCTATCGAGAACGACCTGCGCGGTACCTTGCGCAACTTCGGGCTCAAGGTCGGAATGGTTGGGACGGTGAAGTTCGAGGCGCGCATCAAGGAGCTGGTCGAGAACCTCCCCGATTTGACCGCGCTGGTTGAGCCGCTGCTCATGGTCCGGCGGGCGTTACGCGAGCAGATCGTCGTCCTGCATCACCGTTTGCTGGCCATCGTCCGCGATGATGAGGTGTGCCAGCGCCTGATGACGACCCCCGGTGTCGGCCCGGTGGTGGCCCTGACCTTTCGCGCCACCGTCGACGTGCCGGCTCGATTCCGCAAATCCAAGTCCGTCGGAGCCGTGTTTGGGCTGACGTGTGCCAAGTATCAATCGGGCGAGGTGGATTGGAGCGGCAGAATATCGCGCTGCGGAGACGAGATGATGCGGGTCATGCTCTACGAAGCAGCTCAGAGCATGATGCATTCGAAGAAATGGTCGTGGCTCAAAGCCTGGGCGATGCAGATTGCCCGGCGCCGCGGGAAGAAGAAGGCGATCGTGGCGCTGGCGCGGCGGCTGGCCGTGATCATGCACCGCATATGGGTTGACGGCACTGAGTTCCGCTGGACCCGGGAACAAGTTACGGCAGCCGCGTGAAAATCATGCAAGATCGAATGCAATAAAAGGAAACTCGAGCTCCACCGAGCGGTGGAATGATGTCCCTTGCGGGACGATGGATGAGGTGAGTTCGCATGTCCGCTTGGACCTGCCGTTCATCTGACGGTAAGGCCGTGGTACAGATTGTTCCACCCCGTCTTCGAATCCCATGATGGAAGGGCCTTGGTGCCGATTCCGAAGAGAAGCACGAGCCCGTGAGCGACATCGACACTACGGTGGTGGATAGTCTGAAAGCGCTTGACCCTGAATGGCCGATTAGAGAAGCGGACATCGAGGAAGCTGCACCACAAATCAACTGCGATTTATGAAGACGCGGCCTTAGGGCCCTTTGGCGAGTGCCGGCCCTTTTTGGCTTGGCGGCCTGTCCGGGCGCGCTTAAAATAGCGCTTCGGGAAAAACGTACCTGGACGGATTGCGGCAACGGTTATCAGGTAATTCCCAGGTACGAATTTTCGAGAGATGTGAGAAGTGCCAAGAAAATAAGGGGTTCGCGGGCGTAGTTCAGTGGTAGAACGACAGCTTCCCAAGCTGTATGTCGTGGGTTCGATTCCCATCGCCCGCTCCAAGGTTTACTCGTTCTAAGGTCTACTACAGACAACAAGCGCGTTCCGGGGGACGGACATGGAAAGCGGCAGCAGCGAGCGGCGCGGCGGATGGAGCTGGTGGTATCTGCTCTTCGTCCTTCAGTTCATCGCAATGATGTGGCCGGCCTTCTACAATAAGGTAGAGCCGACCTGGATCGGCATACCGTTCTTCTATTGGTATCAGCTGCTCTGGGTGATCATTGGGGCCGTGCTTACCGCCATCGTCTACTTCGCCACCGACGATTAGCGGCTCGTTCAATACCGCTCTCCAGTAACGGAGAGGGCAAGAAAATTCGGGGGGATGCCGTGCAGGACGTGAACTGGACCGCGCTGATCATTTTCATCCTGCTGTTCGGGTTTATCACCTGGCTCGGCTTCGCCGCCGCGCACTGGCGCAAGGGCGACCTCGACCAGCTGCACGAATGGGGGCTCGGCGGCCGGCGCTTCGGCACCCTCATCACCTGGTTCCTGGTCGGCGGCGATCTCTACACCGCCTATACCTTCATCGCGGTTCCGGCGCTCGCCTTCGGCGCCGGCGCCATCGCGTTCTTCGCCGTCCCCTACACCATTCTGATCTACCCGATCCTGTTCCTGGTGTTTCCGCGGCTCTGGCGCGTCTGCCACAAGCACAACTACATCACCGCGGCGGATTTCGTGCGCGGCCGCTTCGGCAACCGCTGGCTGGCCCTGGCGATCACCATCACCGGCATCGTCGCCACCATGCCCTACATCGCGCTGCAGCTGGTCGGCCTCCAGGTGGTCATCGGCGCAATGGGCATCTCCGGCACCGGATATACCGGAGACGTGCCGCTGATCATCGCCTTCGTCATTCTCGCCGCTTTCACCTATTCGAGCGGACTGCGCGCGCCGGCGTCGATCGCCATCGTCAAGGATATCCTGATCTACATCACGGCCTTCGCCGCCATCATCATCGTTCCGATCCAGATGGGCGGCTTTGGTAAGATCTTCGCCGCCGTGCCGGCGCAGAAGCTGCTGCTGGCGGTCCCCGCAGCCAATACCACTGGCTCCTACGGCGTGTATGCCACGCTGGCGCTGGGCTCGGCGCTCGCGCTGTTCCTATACCCGCATTCCATCACCGGGATATTGAGCGCGTCGAGCGGCCACGCCATCCGCCGTAACGCCGCGCTGCTGCCGGGCTATTCGTTCATGCTCGGTTTGCTGGCGCTGGTCGGCTTCTTCGCCATCGCCGCAGGCGTCAGCGGCCTGCCCGAGTTCGCGGCCGGCTTCAAGCAGTTCGGCAATAATTTCGCGGTGCCGGCGCTTTACCTGCACAGCTTCCCGTCATGGTTTGTCGGCATCGCTTTCGCCGCCGTCGGCATCGGCGCACTGGTGCCGGCGGCGATCATGTCGATCGCCGCCGCCAATCTCTATACCCGCAACATCCATCGCGAATTCATCAATCCCAATCCAACCGACAAGCAGGAAGCGCAGATGGCGAAATGGGTGTCGCTGATCGTCAAATTCGGCGCGCTCATCTTCATCGTCTTCGTGCCATCGCAATACGCCATCTATCTGCAGCTCCTCGGCGGCATCCTGATCGTGCAGACGCTGCCGGCGGTGATGCTCGGGGTCTATACCCGCTGGTTCAACGACTGGGCGCTGCTGGTCGGTTGGCTCGTCGGGACCGCGACGGGCAGCTGGATGTTCATCGCCGCCAACTTGACCCCGAATTATCCGCTTCACTTCGCCAGCTACACCTTCCCCGGCTATACGGCGCTGTACACCGTCATTCTCAATCTCGTCATCGTCGTCGTGCTGACGCCGGTGTTCAACGCGCTGCGCAGCGGCGTGGCACCGATCGACGTCACCGTCGCCAGCGATTATCGCGCGTGATCTTCCACGTTCCGCTCGTCGCCGTGAACGCGGGGACGAAGCGTTTTTGCGGCGGCGGTCCGAGTGACCTCAAATCCGCGTCACCCGCGCATGCAGCAGCGCCGAACGGCCGTCACGCACCGCCTTGGCGCAGCGCGCCATGGCGGCCGGCACCTCGGCGGGATCGCTGAGCTTCTCGGTGTAGGCGCCGAAGGCCTCGCCGATCTTGGTGAACTCGACCTTGGGCGCGAGCTCCGCCTCGAACTCATTGGCGGCATGCGCTTCGCCCTCGGGGTACACGCGCAGCGTCGAGGCCTTCACCGCACCCCAGCCGGAATTGTCGAGCACGATCGAGAAGATCGGCAGCCGGTACTGCTGCGCGACGGCAAAGATTGAGCTCGGATTATTGAAATAGAAGCTGCCGTCGCCGGCCACTTGCACCATGAGCCGCGAAGGCTCCGCGAGCTTGGCGCCGAGTGCCATACCGCCCGACCAACCGAGGCCGGCGCCGTTGGTGTTGAAGGCGGTATTGGGCAGGCGCCGCGGGATCTGCATCAGCACGGCGGGCGTGTTGGTGACCGCTTCGTTGAAAATGATGTCCTCGTCGTCCAGAACCTTGCCAAGCTCAGCCATCAGGTAATGGGGGTTGATGGCGCCGGGCTTGCCCTTGTCGGCGGCCAGTTTGGCGGCCCGCGCCAGCCGCGCTTGGCGCGCGGTTTTCAAGCGATCGAGTCGCGCCGCCGCGGCCGCTTTGAAACGCGGCGTCGCCTTGTCTTTCAGCTCCTTGAGCAATTGATCGAGAATGCGGCCGGTGTTGCCCTGTAAACGCAGCTGGCTCGGGAAGGTCCATAGCGGCGAGCCGAGCTTGAGCACATCGACGTCGATGTGCGCCCAGAACGATTTCTCGTTGGGTTTCACTTCGGCCGGGAACCATGGCACTTCGACGTCCACCAGTATGCCGACGTCGACGTGGGGGACGAACTCGTCCGGCACAAAGCCGGCGAAACATGGACTCTCATAGGAGATATTGTCCTTCGAGTTTGCTTCGAAGACCGGGATGCCGGCAAATTCGCCGAGTTCGATGATCTTCTGCGCGGCCAGCGCGGCCATGCCGCCATAGCCGGTGATCAGGATCGGATTCTCGGCAGCCACCAGCCGGTCGACGAGCTCGCCGATGAGCGCTGGATCGGCGCCGCCGCCGGCCAGCGGCCCGAAGCGGTCACCGGCATAGCGGTGAATCTCATCGACGTTCCAGTGCTGCGTCAGCGTCTCGCGCTGCATCATCAGATAGACCGGGCCGCGCGGCTCGCTCTGCATGACGGCATAAGCGCGCTGGAGCGCCTCCTTGACGACGACCCCGGAGGGCAGCGTCCATTCCCATTTGGTGTAAGGGCGCACCAGGCTGCCTTGATCGAACGGCTCCTGGACGAAATGCACGTGGGTGTCGCGGGTGCCGACCAGTTCACCGTGGGTCGTATAAGGCGCCCTCCCCGCCATGAGCAGCACCGGCAGCCGGCTGCGATACATGTTGTGCATGGCGTTGGCGGCATTGGCGGTGCCGACATCGACGTGGACGAGCACGCCCTGGCCCCGCCCGGTGACGAGCGCGTAGCCCGCCGCCATATGCGCGGCCGTGTTCTCGTGCGGGCAGCGCACGATTTTCGGCATCGCCTCGCCGCGCTGGCGGCGATGCGCCATTTCTTCGATGATCGGCGCGTGATCGGTCCCGAGGTTACAGAACAGATATTCGATGCCGATCTCGTTCAGGCCTTCGAGCAGATAATAGGCGGTGGCGAAGTCGGTGACGTTGGTCTTGCGCGCGGCTGACGTATCCATGGGTGGTGCGACCGATCCTTAGGTTTGAGCGGCCCGCACTATAGCATCGCCGCGCCGCCGCGCGCCTGCTTGACGAAGCCCTTCCTGCGGGCCGGCTGCGAGGTCGGCAAAGCCTGATCTGGCGCGAGAGTTCCGCTCCTGAATTTTCGGCCGCCGACACGGCCCATAAGTCAGGCTTAACGAACTGTCGCCACAATGGCAGGATTGTCTGCGGGCGGAACGGGAGAGGGATTAACATGAAATGGCAGGCAGCTTTGGCCGGCGCGCTCGCGTCGGCCCTCATCACCACTATGGCCTCTGCAGACGTGCGTATCACCAATGATCCGGGTGGCGAAATCACCGCCTATCTTCAAAAGTTCCAGGCGATGCGTGCCGCCGGCGAGCGCCTGGTCATCGACGGGCCCTGCCTTTCGGCCTGCACTTTGTTCACGGCGCTGATTCCGCGCGACCATGTTTGCGTGACACCGCGGGCGGTCCTCGGGTTCCATGCGGCGTCCTACTACGACGACGCGTCCCGTGAGCTGGTGCCTACGCGCGCCGGCACGCGGCTGGTGATGCGCCTCTATCCGCCGGCGATCCGCAACTGGATCGCGCGCCATGGCGGCCTTACTCCACACATCATCGGGCTTCGCGGTCGCGAGCTGGCTTCGCTCTTTAACACCTGCCGATAGGCGGCTCTCCTCCGGGCTGAGCGCGGTTGTCGACGGCGGCAATCCGGCCTATCTACGCTGTATCCTCTTCCTTCCGTCCGCCACTTGCGACGGTTGGGAAGCTTCACGCGTGAGGCTACATGCGCGAGACTGTCGCACCATGCTTGATGTCGCGGCCGCTCATTTTGGCCGGCACAGCGATTACAATTGCGCTCGCCGGCACGGTGTGGCTCTGGGCCTCTTACGGCGCAACCGTGTTCTTCGAGACCATCCGCACCGGTTTTGTCGCCTGCTTCGGCTGAGTTAATGCGGTTCGAGCTTTGAACGTACCAAAACCATCCGCCCGTCTTCTGCCGGTGCTCGGCGCCTTCCTGTGTGGCCTGGTCCTGGTCCTCGGTGGCATCGTGTACTTCGCCGGCCTTTCGCCGTCTGCGATCGGGCCGGCAATGGCCGCCGTCGGCGGGCCGTTTCACCTCGAGGACCAGAATGGCAAGCCGTTCACCGACCAAGACATGAAGGGACGTCCGTTCCTGGTCTTTTTCGGCTACACCCACTGCCCCGACGTTTGCCCGACAACTCTGTTCGACATCTCACAGGTCTTGCAGAAGCTCGGCAAGGATGCCGACCGCGCCGGCGCCCTGTTCATCACGGTCGATCCGGAACGCGATACGCCGGCCACGCTCAAGGATTATCTGACGAGTTTCGACCCGCATTTGCGCGGGCTGACCGGCGACCCGGCGGGGGTCGCCGCGGCGCTGAAGGCCTATCGGGTTTACGCCAAGAAAGTTCCGCTCGAAGGCGGCGATTACACCATGGACCACACCGCCGTCGTCTACCTCATGGACAAGGACGGCCACTTCATCGCGCCGTTTAACTTAAAGCGCACCCCCGAAGCGGCTGCCGACGATTTGCGCCGCTATTTCTGAGCAGCGACGCGGCTGGAACGGTGCCGCCGCGACAGGAATTAATTCTGGGGACTCTCGGTGCGCGGAATTCCGGTGTCGTAAAGCAGGCCGGCGTCAGCACTGTTTTCCGCCTGTTCGGCAAGCGCCGCCCAAGCCTGAGCCATATCGAGCAATGCGAGCTTGCGCGCCGGGTCCGAAATGTCCTTGGCAATGCCAAGACAATGGGCGGCGTAGAGTCGATACAGTGCGCCAATTTCTCTGGAAGGCATTGACACCCCCGTACACAACTCACCCTCCCGGATAATTCCGGTCGCAAGAATTCGTTCCGCGCCGCACCATTGAGGATGGCCGGGGGAGCTGCGGCCGACGTCGCCATTGTTACTGCAATGTCAATCGGCGAGCCTTCCCAAGGCGTAGACGGCTTCCAGCAGAACTCCGGGACGCGCGCCGAAGAACCATCTTTCGAACATTTCCACCGTCCGTCCACTGCGGAAAATTTGCGCCAGACCAGTGTTCACGGCCAGGCGCAGCGCCCAGTCGCCGCGCGGCAGCACGATCGCATACTGCTCAATCGACAGATCGTCCGGAAGCATCACCAAAGCGTCCGGTTTCTTGACTTGGGCGCCGGCCAGCAACAGCTTGTCGCTGGCGAAACCGTCGACTTTCCCGGCTTCCAGGGCGTCGACGCCTTCGTCGCGATCTTTCACCATGACGAGCGTCACATCGAGCTTTTGCCGGCGAACCTGATCGGCTACCGCGCGTTCGTTGGTGGTGCCGGCGACAACCGCGATCTTCTTTCCCGCCATTTCGGCAAAGGCGTGGATGTTCGATGTCCGCTTCACCAGGACTCCCGTGGACTCGACAAAGACGAAAATGGAAAAGTCGACCTCCTTCATGCGACCGAGCGTGACGGTCGAGGAGCCGCATTCGATATCGGCCTGGCGGGTGGCGACGGCAGAGAATCGCGTCTCAACGGTCACCGGAACCCATTCGATCTTCAGGTCCGGCAGCCCAACCTGCTGCGCGATCGATTTGGTAACCTGCTGGCAGAGATCGATGGTGTAGCCGAGCGGCTCCTTGGCGTCGTTGACGAAGGAGAACGGCCGCGCATCGGCGCGAAAGGCGATGCGGATCGTCTTGTTGGCGATGATGCCGTTTAGCCGGCTATCGGCCGGCACCTGCGTCTGTGCCGACACCGCCGCGACCGACACCAAAAGCGCGCAGCACAGGGCGGCTAACCGCACCAACCCTTTCGTACTCGACCCGTCAAAACCATTGCCCCACATGACCACACCGTCGGTTTGTTATTTCTAGATGCCCGCGAGGTGATCTTAGGCCTCACCGCCGGACGGGGAAAGTCACCCTTCCCCGCTGGCACGGACGGCGGCTCTGTCACTCTTCCCAATCAGAGGCCGCGGAAAGACGCGAAGTCTTGGCCAGCCCATGCTCGGTCTTCTCCCAACCCTGCGGATCGCAAAGAAGCTGATAGAGCGCGCGCCACGCGGCGAGCGACAGCAGCAACCAGTAAAGCGGGGTCAGCAGCAGCGCCCAGCCGTGAGCCAGAAGTCGACGCCGACGCAGCCCGATCAAATCGATCGCGATGGCGGAGGCATAGCCCCCGACAAAAGTGGCGGCAAACACCGGCGCAGCATCCGTGGGTCCGATCAGCTCTAGCGGCGACAACGCCAGCAACGCGTAACAAAGTCCGGCCATAAAGATGGGGTGGACGAGAGCCGTCAAAACGTTGCAGGCGAGAAACAGTTGAAAGGCGAGCGCGCCGGGTAGCGTGAGTTCGCGCCTAAGCCGCACGGGGTCGCGCATATGCACAAGCCAGGTTTGCATCCAGCCTTTGTACCAGCGCGTACGCTGCCGGAGCCACGGCCCGAACCGCGCCGGCGCCTCCTCGTAGGTGGCAGACGACACCACCGCGGAGCGATAGCCCAAACGGGAGAGACGAATGCCGAGATCGGCGTCTTCGGTGACATTGTAGGCGTCCCAGCCACCGACCTGGCGCAGCACGGCGGTGGGCGAAAGTGATTGGACGAACCGCCGAGCGGAAGCGGTAGGCGCAGCGCCGCAAGCCCCGGCAGCAAAGCATCGAATTGGCCGGCATAGCCGGCCGTGAACATGCGTACGAGCCAACTATCTGTGGTGTTGTCGATCGTCAGCGACGCCTGGACACAAGCGAGCTGCGCGTCGGCCACCCTAAATACATTGAGGACCCGCCGGAGCTGATCGGGTTCCGGCACGTCTTCGGCATCATAGACCGCAGTGAATGAGCCGTGAGCGAATGGGAGCGCCGCGTTGAGCGCTTTCGGCTTGGTCCGTGGCCCGAACGGCGGCGCCGTGACAATGGCAAAAGGCGGACCCAGTTCAAGGCGGGCAAGCGCGCGTCGGGTGCCATGGTCGTCGGCTTCCACGACGAATAATATTTGGAGCTTTTCCGCGGGATAATCGAGCGCTCGGATCGCGGCGACGAGGTTACTGACAACGTTAGCCTCGCGATAAAGCGCGCAAATGATGGTGTAGGTTGGCAGCTCATGGTCGCTGATACGAACGGTCCGCGCCGATGCCTGGTCGGCGAAGGCGACGGTTAGAAGCCGCAGGGCCGCGGCGGCCAGGAAGACCATACACAATGTCGTAGCGAAGGCTTCAATCGCCGCGGCCGGTGCCACTGGCACAATGGCGGCGCCGAGACATAACAGCGCCGCGGTCGCGATGCGCCCGATACCGGAGGGCCGCGGCGCATTCGAAAGGTCGGGGCGCTTGCGGCGGAGCCCATCGGCTGCATGCCGGCCGAGCGCAACTCGGGTATGCTTTGCGACAAAGCGCGCGAGGCGCTCAGATGAGGTCAACCGAAACGACCGCAGCCATCCCGGCCGGGATTGGCGTGGATCGGCGAGACGCCTGGCGGTCAGGCTGCGGGGAGCGATAATCCAGACGAGTTCTCCGCCTTCACGTAACGGCAGCAATCCGGCGGCTGCCGCCTGGATCAACTGATTGTCGTCGAGCGGGCAATCGGCCCGGGTCACGCGATCGAGCGGATCGAAGGATGCGTTGAGCCATTCGGCGAGCGCGATGAGATAGGCTTCCTCGGTGATAGCGTCCGCGCAAATGACCGCGCGGTCCGCGCCGACACCGATCGATCGCGCGCGGCGTTCGGCCGCGGCAATGACGCGGCGGGGCAGGAGATTGCGGACGCAGTGAATTTCCGGGCAGAGGCTCGGGCGCGCCGCCGGCAAAAGTCGATCGCGGGCGCGAGCAACAAATGCCTTGGGTTTTCGCCAATCTCGCCACTCGGCCGCCTCGGAACGGCGGACGGCCGCCCGCTTGACGCCACCAAACGCCACCGTTGGCCCCCCGACACAACGAACCGCGCCACCTCCTGGGCCCTTGCCAGAGAAGGCCGCCCGGAAGGAATGCAACTTAAGGTATCGTGATCCATGCGGCGCAATCGTCGCTATCGCGATGCCAATGATGTCGGAGAGCCCGACGGTGCGGTCGAGCGCGCCCGCGGACGATGGGGCCGGGAGGTTATTTTTCGCCTGGTACTTGCGTATTCGGGTATCAGTTGTTCAATTTCGCACTGAAGGGGGTAAGTGATGACCGCAACAATGGTCGATTACGCCCGTGTGGCGTTCGACCTGATCGACGAGTTCGATCGAGCCGCGTCGACCGCTCAAGTCATGAGCCAGCTGGGGTCGGCACTTTCGGCTTTCGGCTACAATGCATTTTTGATTACCGGCGTGCCTGAGCCGCCGCAGCGGGTCGAAGCCTACTTCCTGCTGAACGGTTGGCCGCGCGGATTCGGCGCCGAATACCATCAGCGGAATTATTACAAAGACGATCCGATCGCGGCCTGGTGTCGGCGGTCGATCGACCCTTACGAATGGTCAGAGGCGAAATACGATCCTGAAAGCTGGCCGCGCGCTGCGAGGGTCATGCAGCTCGCCGCCGACTTCGGCATGAAAAAAGGATTCTGTGTCCCGATCATCCGCGCCAACGGCTTCACTGCATGCGTCACCATGGCCGGTGACCGACCCGACTTCGAGCCGCGCGCCAAGAAGGCCATGCATCTCGTCAGTCTTTACGCGCATGCGAAGGCGGCTAGCCTCTTGCAGATCGATGCCGGCATGCCGACTGATCGGAGGCTCTCGAGCCGTCGCGAATGCGAGGCGCTGACGTGGATTGCCGCCGGGAAAACCTCATGGGAAACCGCCATGATCATGGGAATCATCGAGCGCACCGTCAATAAATTCGTCATGGACGCGTCGCGCAAGCTCAACGCCACCACGCGCACCCACGCGGTCGTCAACGCGATCTTCGCGGGCGAGATCGAAATCCCTAAATGACATGGTTTTTGACCGTCGAGTGTTAGTTTTGACACTCGTTAACGGTCGCCCACTGGCCTTTCCTTCGCGGCGTCGGATTCGCTGCGGAGGTGCGGTCAATGATCCAAGCCATAGCGGCTGCCAACAGCTATCTCTTTAAAGATGAACTCGCGGACTATTTTCGAAGTCCGCCATGAGATTTTCGTTGGCGAGCGGGGCTGGCACGAGGTCGCGCGCCCCGACGGTCTGGAGAAAGATCAGTTCGATACCAAGGACGCCATTTACATTCTCGGCATCGAAAACCGCCGCATCTACGGCGGTGCACGGCTTGTACCGAGCGTCAAACCGCATCTGCTCAGCGAGGTCTTTCCGCATCTCGCCGCGGTGCGGGGCATGCCGCGAGAGCCCGGAATTTTCGAATGGACGCGCATTTTTGTCACCAAGGAAAGGCGTGAAGGGCGCAACGCCGGCCGCGCCGCGGGGACCGTCATCTGCGGTCTGCTGGAGTTTTGCCTTGGCGAAGGCATCTACGCCCTGAGCGGGGTTATCGATGCCTGGTGGCTGCCGCGCTTCCACGACATGGGTTGGACGATCCGCCCGCTCGGGCTGCCGGAACTGGTCGGCAAGGATTGGGCGGTTGCAGTGACCATGCCGATCGATGAACAAGCGCTGCAAAAAACGCGCGCGTTCCATGCCATCAAAGAGCCGGTGCTGGTACGTCGCGGGCTGGAAGCTCCTGTCGTCAGCGGACTCGTCTCGTGATGGCAGAACTGCGACAACACCGACAGCGCAGCAGGGCGTGACGAGACGCAGACCCACGTCCGGATCAGCATGACCACGAAACACAATAACAAGATGTCGGCGGTGCGAGCGACCATCGAAAACGCGATCGGTTGCGACCTGACGTCCGGGGATGATCGTGAACTGCTTGTCGGCTATCTAAAATATGCCGTGCAGGACGTGGCGGAGATCAACGAGACCAGCGCCTTTCTTTTGCAAATGGCCATTGCTGGTATCGAGGACCAGCCGCAGGACGTGGGGATATCGACGCCGCAATAGCACCTGTGCGGCTATCGCAACACCCGTCCAACGCCTCCGGCGATGCAAAGCAGGAGCCAGGGAGTGGTGGGATGTATGCGAAAAAACCGAATCCAGTTGATGTCGCGGTTGGTGACCGTATCCGGCTGTACCGCCTGAACGCCAGGCTGAGCCAGACCGCGCTGGGGAAAAAAATCGGCGTCAGCTTCCCGCAAGTACGGAAATATGAAGACGGCGTCCTGCGTGTTGGGGCGCGGCGGCTGACCCAAATCGCGGCGATCCTGGACGTGCCAATCACCGCCTTTTTTGAGGGCGTAAGCGGTAAATCGACAAATCCGACCAAAAGAGATTTGGCCACAGAGCTCCTGATCGCGCCACGCGCGTTCAGGCTCCTGGAAGCGTTTTCCGCGGTTCCTGATGTGACGGCGCGGTCCGCAATCGTGGACCTCGTCGATGCAATCCGCCGGCAACAGCGTCAGAACATAACGTCGCCGCTCTTAACGCCGTTTCTTAAAGAAAACGGCACGCAAGAGCCCTGACATCCGTCACGACGAGCTCGACCCTGAGGGGCAGACGCGCGCAAATGGCGCGCCCGCGAAAGATTGAGTACCTCAGATCTACGCCGGGAACAGTTTACGCAGAACGAAGGGGAAGCACGGGGCGCGGTCAGTGCGTCGGACCGCCGCCGTCGGCATCGGCGATGCCCTCGACCAACTCCACCGTCCGCAACTGAATACGGCGATCCTTAATGCGCGTAAATGCCCGCATCAGACGCAGGGAATATGCGGTATCGAGCAAGGCAAAGGTGCTTTGCCGCTTCTTTGATCCGCCAAGCTTCTCGTCATAAAAATATGAGATTGAAACATCAAGTATATCGGCAAGCCGCTTCAGGCGCGCTGCACTGATACGGTTGGTGCCCTTTTCATATTTTTGCACTTGCTGAAAGGTCAAGCCGAGTGCCTCAGCGACGGTGGTTTGCGAAATGCCAAGGTCGAGCCGCCGTATTTTGACGCGTCGGCCAATCTCACGATCCGCAGGTGTCGAACTTCTTTGAGCCATTAATCTCACCCTTTTTCTCCTGTAAGCTCACCCTTTAGCACTGTTGGGACGCATGGCAAGTCACCTGTGGACTTGCCGTTCCGACCGGCCGAACGCCTGATCAATTCTGCTGTCTGCGTGAGCGAACCCTTCAAACATGTTGATTAACGGTTCGCCGCGATAGGCTTCTGGCAAGTCATGCGGATGAACAAACTGCTCGCCAAACCAGGGAAATTTCTGCGCGTCGAACGAATCCCTGACCCAGTCAATGACGCGCCGCGCGCGCGCTATCTTTGCGACATCCGGATGATAAGTTAACCAAATTTCAAAGCGAAAGCGCGGCCCAGGCTCGATCGGGACGACCCGACCCCCGATGAAATGCGTATAGGTGGGAAGCCAGCCGACCCCGGCACCCTTGGCGACGGCCCATAGATGTGCGCTGGCCACGTTTGTCTGTAAGGCCACCGTTCCCATCCAGGGATCCGGCACATTTTGCGCGAACAGCGTCTTTGTTTGCGTTTGGTCGGCGATATGAAGGACGAGGCGTTGCTTTCTTAATTCTTCCAACGTCGTCGGCAAACCATAGGTGTTGATGTAGGACTGCGCGGCGAATGGCATCGTGTGCAAGAAGCCTAAGCGGACGACTTTCAATTCTGGAGAGTTGGGTCTTATCAGCTGCACCGCCAGATCGGCCTCGAGACTCGACACATCCGCCGGCGTCATCAAGCATTTCAAGTTCACGAGGAGCTTCGGATATGCGCGCTGAAGTTCCACAAGGCGCGGGGCCAACCAAAATGTCCCGGTTCCCTCGGTAACCGCAATTTTCACTTCGCCGGACACGTCGGGCGCCGTCGCTTCTTTTGCCCGCATCAGACCAAACGAGGCCGCTTCCATGCGACAGCCGGCGTCAAATACTTGCTGGCCTTCCGGCGTGAGCCGGACTCCGTCGATGTGCCGGGTGATCAATTGGGTATTAAGCTGCCGCTCAAGGTGAGCAATTCTTCTGCGCAGGGCGCTGGACGATACCGACATGTGATCGGCGGCAGAGCGGATGCTGCCGCGCCGGACCACCTCTAAGAACAGGCGAATGCTCTCCCAATCAGGCGCGCCGGCAGCCGTGCAAGCTTCTCCGTGAGCCGTTGGAGGCTCACCCCTGGTCGCCAGCGCGCGCATACAACACCCATCTTAAAGTATAATTTTCCCAAAGTAGTTCGATACTTGCAACCCAAAAGAGCACCATAAATGGTGGCTGGCGCCGACACGTCCAAGGCCGCGGCCGACTGCCGCCCGGACGCCCACAACTTGAGCGAATTCAGTCCGCAGCGCCTGGCACGGCGGCTGGTGATCTACACCCCGACCGCGGCCGAAATCGACGAACTGATGGACAAAGCGCGTCGGGACCTGCCCGAGATAGGCGCCAACGAGGCCGTGCATCGCGTCGTATCTCACAATCCCGATGCCTTTTGGGCCATCGCACGACGCGACCGGTTCAGTTCAAGAGTGCGGCGTGCCCAGGGATTTATGGCCTTTCTCATGCTCAACGAAGCCGGCTTGGCAGAGCTTATTGCCGGCACTTTCAGGACCGCCGATCCGGACCTTTCGCTGCTGGCGACGCAAAACGAAAAGCCGGCCGCAATCTACGTTTGGTGCATTTACGCCCGGGGACCCCTTGCTGCGGCCATGAGCTTGGGCCTGCAAAAGGTGAGCACGCCGCTGTATCGCGATGTCGATCTTTACTCGCGGGCGGCCACCACTGAGGGTCGGTACGCCTTGGAAGCAACGGGTTTCCGGCCTGGAGTGACGGCACCGGGTCATTTTGTTCCCGGCCTTTATCTATTTCGCCGATCACCCGTCTCACCGGATGAGATGCCCTCCTACGATGGATACACGAATCACAACAGCGACGATGAGATTTCCGTCACGGTGGTCCGTTCGATCGAAGACCTGATGCGCGTAATGGCGGTTCGCAGCGCGGTATTTGTCGGCGAGCAAAGGTGCCCCTATCGCGAAGAATTCGATGGAAACGATTTCTCCGGAACGCATCTGCTCGGTTATGTGGGCCATGAGCCCGCTGCCGCTCTGCGCATTCGCTACTTCGCAGATTTTGCCAAGATTGAGCGCCTGGCCGTGCGGTCAGAGTTTCGCGGGCGGCGTCTTGCGCAACAGGTCATCCGAGCCGGCATCGAGATGTGCCGACTCAAGGGGTACACCCGCATCTACGGCCAGTCTGAGCGAAGCATGGTCGAATGGTATGGGCAATTCGGCTTCCGCGTTCCCAATACGGCACGCGGCCTCGTCTTCTCTGATTATGATTTCGTCGAGATTGTCCTTGATGAGCCCCGACACCCGAACGCGATTTCGGTTGAAAGTGATCCGTATGTGATCATTCGACCGGAAGGGCGCTGGCATACCCCCGGGGTACTCGAAACGTCCGCCAAACGTCCGGTTACCAGACCCGGCGCGCAGAGGTCGTCGGCGTGAGCAACGTTATTGATCTGAAGACATTCACCAACACGGTCGCGGTTCCCGTGATGGTATTTGTCGACCTGCAGCAAGAATATCTTGCCGCGCCGCGCGCGCTAGCGCTTGGCGAGGTATCCGAGGAGCTCGCAAACTGCCGCGAAATACTGACGCACGCGCGATCGGCGGGACTGCCGATCGCTTTCACGCGCTGGATCGGCAAATCGCCGTTCTTCAATGCGGCGACACGTTTTTCCGATTGGATCAAGGGGTTTGAGCCACACAATACGGATATGATCTTTGATCGAACCCAGCCGTCTTGCTACTCGAGCAAGAACTTCGCTGACGTCATTGAGAACGGCGGTGGAAACCTTGTGATCGCCGGATTTGCCGGTGAAGTTGCCTGCCTTTCGACGGCAATCGACGCGTTCCATCGGGGTCACAATCTGGCGTTTGTTGCTGACGCATCGGCGAGCCACCCTCTGGACACCATATCGGCGCGCGACGTGCACAGTTTCGTCACCCGTCTGGTAAGCCTTTACGGCACGGTGACCACGACACGGTCATGGATCGAGAGTGCCTCCCCTGGCGCTGTCGCGACAACGGGTTTGCCGTGAACTCGCAAGACCTCGGAGATGCTTAATCGGGCGCTGTTCGCGCCAGAATCTACGACCAAATCCGCAAAAACAACACGGCCTGCGCGCCGGCCATTCATGGCGTTTACCCAAATCGTCGCAGTGTACGGACAGCTGCGGAATACGGGTCCTGGATTGCCTGAACTTCAGGCGAGACGTAGGTGGGGGCGATGAGCACTGACAGGGACGAGCAGATTTTTGCTCTGATTGAACGACTGTCGAACGACATAAAGCTGGCGCAGCAACTTTCACTGTTGCAGACAGCTCAACTGTGGAGATGGCACAGCTTGACCTGCGAATGACCGTTCATTCGATCTCGGACGAAGAGCTTCGGCTGTTTACGCTGGCGGTTGCAGAGAATAAAGCGCCCGCCCCGACTGGCGATTCCCCGGCGCTTGCAAGCTTTGAATTGCTCACAGGCAAAGATCGGTCGTGAACGGTCGCAAGGCGCTGTGAAGGGGTAAGGGGATCCCACTCGCGCGTTGCAGCCAATTGCCCCACGGCCAATCTTTACTCTCAACGCCGCGCCTTGCGCTTTGGCTAAGCTGGTCTTGAGCAACGGCAAAGAGCGTGACGGCGTGTGCCGCAGGCACGTATAGTGCGGCCTCGGCACAGGCAGTTCGATGACCAACAGCCCGCTCCGCGGCGTGATTGCCGCCATCGCGACCGCGATCGATGACGCCGGCGAGCCCGATTGCGCGCGCTCGCTTGCGCTCGCCCGCTTCCTTCTCGACAACGGCTGCGACGGGCTCAACGTGCTCGGCACCACCGGCGAGGGAACCTCGTTTTCGCTGCAGCAGCGTATGCGGCTGATGCTGGCCTATGCCGAAAGCGGTCTGCCGCTTCACCGCATGCTGGTCGGCACCGGCGCCGCAGCGCTCGCTGACGCGGTCGCCCTGACCGTAAATGCCGCCGCGCTCGGCTTTGGCGGCGCGCTGGTGCTGCCACCATTCTACTATAAAGGCGTACCTGACGACGGGCTCTTCGCCGTCATTGAGGCGATCGTGCAGGCGACCGCGGCGAAGCCGATCCCGATCTATCTCTATCATTTCCCGGCGCAGTCGGGATTGCCCTGGCACCCGGCGCTGATCCGCCGCCTGATCGATTCTTTCGGCGAGCGCGTCGCCGGATTGAAGAATTCTTCGGGCGACACGGATTTTGCGAGGGCCGCGGCAAGCCTGTCGCCTCGCTTTGCGGTCTTTCCCTCGACCGAAGCGGCGCTACCGGAGGCGCGCTCGGGCCCTTTCGCCGGCTGTATTTCCGCGACCGCCAATCTTAATGCCGATCTCTGCGCGCGCTTCTATCGCTTGGGCGACACCATGGCGCTGCGCCAAGCAGTAGCCATCCGCAAGCTGTTCGACGGCAAGCCGCTGGTTTCCGGCGTCAAGGGCCTCCTCGCCCATATTCATGGCGATCCGCAATGGGCGCACGTCGCACCCCCGCTGTCGCCGCTTGCAGCGGCGGACTTAACCTCCGTCATCGCCGGTTACGAGGCGGTGCGCGACAAACGCGCAGCATAAGGCGGAGCCCCAGCTTGCCGAGGGCCAAAAATCGTCCAGCCGGGAGGTTTGGGAGTTGCGAGCCTCCCGCAACGCGCGGAGCGTTGACGCGGGCGCGCGGCGCCCTTATAAGCGCCGCTTCACCGAACCCATTTGTAGGTCATGGCTAACACCAAGTCCGCCAAGAAGGCGACACGCCAAATCGCACGTCGCACCGTTGTCAACCGGGCGCGCCGTTCGCGCCTGCGCAGCGCGGTGCGCAAAGTCGAGGAGGCGATTGCGGCAGGCGATCGGTCACTGGCGCTCGCGGCAATGGCCGCAGCCGAGCCGGTCATCATTCGCGCGGCGCAAAAAAATATCGTGCATCGCAACGCCGCCCGACGTAAAGTATCGCGGCTTGCCCATCGGATCGCCGAACTCGGCAAATCGTAGCCGTTTCGCTATCCTCGGGCTGCTAATGTGATGGCGAAGAAGTAGTTGCGGATGCCGGTGTTTTTACGCGGGCGCAATTGTTGTGTTGCAGAATTGTCACATTAGCACCGAAAAACTCCATTTCGGCCCGCAAAATCGACAGTTGTGACAATCTGCTTACGCTTCTTTGCGTTCCAGATGTCATCCCCATGAAGTTTTTATTTGTTCCATGTGACCCGCCGCGGGGCTACGTGCCGATTTCGGGCATGAGAATTGATTAACAATGAAGAGGTTATCGCGCATGCGCGGCGGTGGGGTTTGAGTCGGCGAAAATCCGTGGGGCGTGCGTTTGTTTGCTCCGGTCGCAATTTCGTCAATTTGGTGCCCTGCGGCAGCTACAATTCAGCAAATCGAGTCAACGTCTTGCACACCGGCTCCTGGCATTGGTTCCTGAAGGTCCGATATTGGCGAGTTTGTTTTGCAGTTGCGGGCCATAAACGGCGTGTTAGTTTTTAGTCCCTTCGGGGCTTCTGAAGGTCTTGGAAAAATCGGTCCTCATTAAACTCATCGAGTATGGGCGCGGGAGATTTGTGTCCGGTAAAGTCTGCGCGGACTTTGTTATCGTAGCGTTTTGAGTGGGAAGAAAAAGACGTAGGCAGGCCGCGTGAAGGCACAGCAGGTAGCAGACTTAGTCTCGCAATAGCATCAGCGGGATACGGCGAGCACCATCGAATTTGGGAGCGATGGAGGTGGGGGCATGAGAACGACAATCCGCCAAACCGTGAAAGCCACTGGGACTTCCTCGCCCAGAGCATCCCGGCCGCTTGCGTTCGTCTCGTTCCATGTGCCGCGCCGCTACCGGGGATCGACGATCCCGTCCAGTGGCTGAAGGCCCTGATCCGCTCGGCGCCTGCAGTTTGTTTTTTCGCACGCGCCGCCGACTGCAACACCCAGCAACTGCGTTGCGTTTGCCCAATGTCGGGCATGGCGAGTTGTGCCTCGCCTTGAGTGGTTCGTTTCAAATCCTTTCCCGGCGACAAAAGCAGGCCAACATGAGCATGGATCAAGAGCGCTGGCAGCGGGTCAAGAACCGGCTGCGCGTTGAACTCGGTGACGATGTGTTTTCCAGCTGGTTCGCACGCATGGAGATCGAAACCGTCGATAAAGGTGCGGTGCGATTGTCGGTACCGACGCGCTTCCTGCGCAATTGGATTCAGTCGCACTACAGCGAGAAGGTGCTGAGCAATTGGCAGACGGAGGAGCCAGCGATCACCCGTCTGGAATTAAGCGTCCGGTCGGCCGCGATCCGACCGCTTCCAGTCAAGCTCAAGCCACCGCAGGCATCAACGCCAATCCGCGAGGCGCATAACGGAAGCCTAAACGGCACTGAGATCCGCACCAGCGTGCCGTTTATGACCGTGCACGAAGCCCTCGGCGGTTCTCCGCTCGACCCGCGGCTCGCGTTCGAGACCTTCATCGTCGGCCGCTCGAACACGCTTGCGCACGCCGCGGCAAGACAAGTGGCAACCAGCCACCGTGGCGACCCGCTGATGTTCAATCCGCTCTACATCCACGCCGGCGTTGGGTTGGGCAAGACGCATCTGCTGCAGGCGATCACCTGGGCCGGCAATGGCAGCGATCGCAAGGTGCTCTACCTGACGGCCGAGCGTTTTATGTACGGTTTTGTCTCGGCGTTGCGGACGCAGACGACGCTGGCGTTCAAGGAAGCGGTGCGCGCCATCGACGTCCTGATGATCGACGACTTGCAGTTCCTGCAGGGCCGCTCGACGCAAGCCGAGTTCTGCCACACGCTCAACGCCCTGATCGACGCCGGCCGACAGGTGGTGATTGCCAGCGACCGTCCGCCTGCAGATCTCGAAAGTCTCGATGATCGCGTCCGCTCGCGCCTCGCTGGCGGCCTCGTCGTTGAGATCGGCTCGCTCGGCGAAGATTTGCGCCTGGAAATCCTTAAGAGCCGGGTCGCCGCCGCCTGCAGCCACCATCCCGGCTTCGAAGTGCCAGCGCCAGTGCTGGCCTTCATCGCCAAGTCGGTGACCCATAACGGCCGCGACCTCGAAGGCGCCGTCAATCGGTTGCTGGCCCATAGCAAGCTTACCGGCCAACCGGTCACGCTCGAGATGGCGGAGCGCGAAATGCGCGACCTGATCAGACCGGCCGAGCCGAAAAGGGTGAGAATCGAGGATATACAGCGGGTCGTCGCGCGTCAGTACAACGTCAGCCGCGCTGACTTATTATCATCGCGGCGTACGGCCAATGTGGTGCGTCCACGCCAAGTGGCCATGTACCTTGCGAAGATCCTGACGCTACGCTCGCTCCCTGAGATCGGCCGGCGGTTCGGCGGGCGCGATCACACCACCGTGCTGCACGCCGTGCGCAAGATCGAGAACTTGGCCAGCAACGATGGCGCGTTCGCCGAGGAGATCGAGTCGCTCAAGCGCCAGCTTCAGGACTGACGACTGCGAAGTCCGCTGGCGCGATCGACGACGCCGCCAGGCGCCGGCTTGCTTGGCCGGCCCGATCGCACCGGCGTGTGGGAAATGGCCCTCGACCTTCCTACCCCATGCACGCTATTGCTGTGTGAAACGCGGGGAAAAGCCCCTCCGACTGCGCTCCACTCTTGCCGAAACCTGCGCGCCACGCCACTTTTCCTACTCCCGTCGACCCTATGAACGGATTACGCGATGAAGGTCACCGTAGAGCGCTCTGAATTGTTGAGATCGCTCGGCCACGTGCATCGCGCGGTGGAGCGGCGCAACACCATTCCTATTCTCGCCAACGTGCTTATTCGCGCCGACCGCGGGAAACTCAGCCTAAAGGCCACGGACCTCGATCTCGAAGTCACGGATACGATCGCGGCGGAGGTGGGGCCGGGAGGATCGACCACGGTGCCCGCGCATATGTTCTATGACATCGTGCGCAAATTGCCTGAGGGCGCCCAGATCGTTCTTGAGTCTTCCGGCGACCGCGCTGCGCTCTCGATCCGCGCCGGGCGCTCGCGCTTCACCCTGCAGACGCTGCCGGAGAGCGACTTTCCCGATCTCGCTCCCGGCGAAATGACCCATAAGTTTTCGCTTAAGGCCGCCGATCTCAAGCGGCTGATCGACAAGACCCAGTTTGCCATCTCGACTGAAGAGACACGTTATTATCTCAATGGCATTTATCTCCACATCGCCGGTACGGGGCAGACGCAAATGCTTCGGGCGGTCGCGACCGATGGCCACCGGCTGGCGCAAATGGAACTCGATTTGCCGAAAGGCGCCGCCGGCATGCCCGGCATCATCGTTCCGCGCAAGACAGTCGGCGAAGTACAGCGGCTGATCGAAGACGGCGAGGCCGAGGTCGCAATCGAGCTGTCCCCTGGGAAGATTCGTTTCACCGTCGGCGAAGTCGTCCTGACCTCGAAGCTCATCGACGGAACCTTTCCCGACTATGCGCGCGTCATTCCGCTCAGCAACGACAAGGAACTGGTCGTCGATAAAAAGGAGTTCGAGGCCGCGGTCGACCGCGTTTCGACCGTGTCGAGCGAGCGCGGCCGCGCCGTCAAACTGTCGCTCAGCGGCGGCCGGCTCCTGCTCTCCGTCACCAATCCCGATTCCGGCAGCGCGACTGAAGAGCTCGAGGTGGAGTACGAATCCGAGCCGATCGACATCGGCTTCAACTCGCGCTACCTGCTCGACATCGCCGCCCAGATCGAAAGTGAGGGAGCGGTGCTCAAGCTCGCCGATCCCGGCTCGCCGACACTGATCCAGGACAAGGAGTCGCGGGGCGCACTTTATGTGCTGATGCCCATGCGCGTGTGAGGTCGGAACTGTCGCTAGCGTTTGCGTCATGCCCGGCCACCCGGCCGTGACGACTACAAGCGACCCGCCATGACTTCCGCCCGTGTCCGCCGGCTGACGCTCACCAATTTCCGCAATTACCACGCGGCGACGCTTGCAGTCGACGCGACATCAATCGTGCTCTACGGGCCGAACGGCGCCGGCAAGACCAATCTGATTGAGGCCATCTCATTTCTGGCACCGGGCCGCGGCTTGCGCCGCGCCACGCTCGAGGAAGTGGCGTTCCATGAGGGCGACGGCTCCTGGGCCGTTGCTGCCGAGGTTGAGGGCGCGCTCGGGCTCGCTACGCTCGGCACCGGGATCGAGGCCGCACCCGAAGATGGTGCCGCTGGGCAACGCAAATGCCGCATCGATCGTGAGCCGGTCGCCTCGGCGGCGGCGTTCGCCGATCACCTTCGCGTCGTCTGGCTGGTGCCGGCGATGGACTCCTTGTTTGTGGGCGCTCCATCGGAGCGCCGCCGCTTCCTCGATCGTTTGGCGCTTGCGGTCGATCCCGAGCATGCCAGCCGAGTCAACGCCCTTGAGCGGGCGCTGCGCTCGCGCAACCGGCTTCTGACGGAACCGCGACCCGACCCGCACTGGCTCGACGCGGTTGAACACGAGACCGCAGAACTCGCCGTCGCCGTGGCGGGGCTGCGCGCCGAAGCCGTACGCCGGCTCGATGCGGTGCTTGCGAACCGCCAGGACGCGGATTTTCCGCCGGTGGAGATTGCGCTCGAAGGCTGGATGGAAAAGCTCGTCCCGGCTCATCCCGCGGTCGAAATCGAGGAACGCTATCGCGCTTTGCTGCGCGACAACCGCGGCCGCGACGCCGCGGCGGGCCGCACTCTCGATGGCCCGCACCTGACCGACCTTGCGGTGGTCTACAAGCGCAAGGGCATCGCGGCGGCCGACGCCTCGACCGGCGAACAGAAGGCCCTGCTTATCGGACTGGTGCTCGCGCATGCGCGGCTGATCGCCGACATGACGGGGGTCGTTCCAGTCCTCCTGCTCGATGAGGTCGTCGCGCACCTTGATCCCGCGAGGCGGGTTGCACTGCACACGGAACTTGGCGAACTCGGCGCGCAAGTGTGGATGACGGGCGCCGATCCAGCGCTTTTTGGCGAGATCAAAGACAAGGCTGCGATGATCGAAGTTCGCTCCGGCCGCCTGGAATTGCAGCCACAGTAAACGCCTATCCCATAAGCAAAAAAGTTCCGAATGAGTTCACGTGAGCGTGCCTGCGAATACCTGAAAGCAAAGGAACAAGACGCCGAAAAGCTTCTTTGTCTTGGAGGAGCAGGTAATGTCCGTAGCGGATCGAGGCCCGATAACAATGCCGGAACAGGCAGAAGCGATGATCCTCCGCAATCTGATGGAGGCCCTGAATCGTCTGCACGACGATTTGGACCGCGTGGAACTTTGGACTGCGGCGCTCGATAGTTTCCAGCATGCTGTGCCCGAGTATCGGCCGGGCACCGAGCACCTGTTGCCGACGCGGAAATCGGCGCCTTCGCGTCTGTAATCGCGGATGCCGCGTCATTTGCGGCGCGAACCGTGATGCGCGGCTGCAGCCTGCTCTCTGCAGGCGTGCAGAGCAAGCAATTCGGGGCTCCCGAAACGGCTTTAGACGGCCCTCAAGCGAGGCCATTCTTGGCGCTGCCGAATCCTTGAAAAATCACGATTTGACAATATGTTATTGTGAACCGATTTGCCCTGTACGCGACTCGGTTTTCGTGTACAAGAAATCAAGCGATTCACCCGCGTTTTTAAAGCGATTCGAAGGCTTTTTGGATGGCCGAAGCCGCCCGCAAACCAACCTCCGTTGCACCCTCCGACTATGGCGCGGAGTCGATTAAGGTGCTCAAGGGGCTCGACGCCGTGCGCAAGCGGCCGGGCATGTATATCGGCGACACCGATGACGGCTCGGGCCTGCATCACATGGTTTACGAGGTCGTCGACAACGCCATCGACGAGGCGCTTGCCGGCTTCGCCAAGGAAGTCGTCGTTACACTCAATCCCGACGGCTCGTGCACCGTGCGCGACGACGGCCGCGGCATCCCGACCGACATCCACAAGGGTGAAGGCGTATCCGCCGCCGAAGTCATCATGACGCAGCTGCACGCCGGCGGAAAATTCGACCAGAACGCCTACAAGGTTTCCGGCGGCCTGCACGGCGTCGGCGTGTCGGTGGTCAATGCGCTGTCCAGTTGGCTGAAGCTCACGATCTGGCGCGACGGTCACGAGCATTTCATGGAATTTCACGACGGCGATGCCGTCGCGCCGCTCGCCGTTGTCGGTGCCGCCTATGACAAGCGCGGTACCGAAGTGACCTTCCTGCCGTCGAAGCAGACCTTCACCATGACGGAGTTCGACTTCGCCACACTGGAGCACCGGCTACGCGAGCTGGCGTTCCTCAATTCCGGCGTCACCATCACGCTCTCGGACATGCGCCACGCGGTCGAGAAGCGCGAGCAGCTGCGCTACGAAGGCGGCGTCGAGGCGTTCGTCAAATATCTCGATCGCAACAAGACGCCGCTCATTCCGCAGCCGATCCTGATCAAGGCCGAGCGCGACGGCATCGGCATCGAATGCGCCCTGTGGTGGAACGACGGCTACCACGAGAGCGTGCTCTGCTTCACCAACAACATTCCGCAGCGCGACGGCGGCACCCATCTCGCCGGCTTCCGCGGCGCCCTGACACGCCAGATCACCGGCTATGCGGAATCCGGCGGCGGCGCGCGCAAAGAGAAGGTGGCGCTCACCGGCGATGATTGCCGCGAAGGATTGACGGCGGTGCTGTCCGTTAAAGTGCCCGATCCGAAGTTCTCGTCGCAGACCAAGGACAAGCTCGTATCGTCCGAAGTCCGCCCCGTAGTCGAGGGTGTGATCAACGACATGCTCAAGGCCTGGCTTGAGGAGCATCCGGGCGAGGCCAAGATTGTTGTCGGCAAAGTGATCCAGGCGGCCGCCGCCCGCGAGGCGGCGCGCAAGGCGCGCGAGATGACGCGCAAGAGCGCGCTCGGCATCACCTCGCTGCCCGGAAAACTCGCCGACTGTCAGGAGCGCGATCCGGCTAAATCCGAGCTGTTCATCGTCGAGGGCGATTCCGCCGGCGGCAGCGCCAAGCAGGGCCGCAACCGGGAATTCCAGGCTGTGTTGCCGTTGCGCGGCAAGATCCTGAATGTCGAACGCGCGCGCATGGACAAGATGCTCTCGTCGGAGCAGATCGGCACGCTGATCACGGCGCTCGGCACCGGCATCGGCACCGACGAATTCACCATCGACAAGCTGCGCTACCACAAAATCATCATCATGACGGACGCCGACGTCGACGGCGCCCATATCCGCACGCTGCTCTTGACGTTCTTCTACCGGCAGATGCGCGAGATCATCGACCGCGGCCACCTCTACATCGCCCAGCCGCCGCTCTACAAAGTCACCCGCGGCAAGTCCGAGCAATATCTCAAGGACGAACGGGCGCTGGAGGACTATCTGGTCAGCACCGGCCTCGAAGAGGCGACGCTGCGGCTGTCGTCTGGCGAAGTGCGCGCCGGCAACGATCTGCGCAAGCTCGTCGAAGAGGCGCGCACGATCCGCAATCTGCTCAACGGCCTGCACAGCCGTTATAACCGCAAGGTGATCGAGCAGGCGGCGATTGCCGGCGTGCTGCACCCGCGGGTCACCAGCGATCCAGAGACCGCCACTGCGGCCGCCGCCTATATCGCGCGGCGCCTCGATGCCTTAGCGGACGAAACCGAGCGCGGCTGGACCGGGCAGTTTGACCAGGACGGCTTTCACTTCGAACGCATGGTCCGCGGCGTCAAGGAAGTAGCGATGATCGATGCCGCACTGCTCGGTTCCGCCGATGCGCGCAAGCTCGATGAATTTGCACCGTCGCTGCAGCAGATCTACCCGCGGCCGACCCCGCCGGCGATGCTGCGCAGAAAGGACGAGGAGACCGCCATCCACGGGCCCGTCGGCCTGTTCGAGGCGGTGATGGCCGCCGGAAGGAAGGGCATCGCCCTGCAGCGCTACAAAGGCCTCGGCGAGATGAATGCCAACCAGCTCTGGGAAACCACGCTCGACACCGACGGCCGCTCGCTCCTTCAGGTCAACGTCAAGGAAATCGACGAGGCCAACACCATCTTCGATGAGCTGATGGGCGACAAAGTCGAGCCGCGCCGCATCTTCATCGAGGAGCACGCGCTCACCGCCAGCGTGGATGTGTGACACCCCGGGCCGTCATTCCGGATGGCGCGAAGCGCCAGTCCGGAATCCATATTCGCTGACCGTGGTTATGGATTTCGGGCTCCTCGCTGCCGCTCCGCCCCGAAATTCCTTTAACTGTGAAACATTTTGACGGCGCGCTCCAAGGCAAGATAAAGTCGTCAGTCTTCTGATAAGGGGAGTGCCGCGCCATGGACTTCAGCATCTATTCCGAACTGCAGACCTGGCCGGGCAAAACGCAGCAGCAAGTCTACGCCGAAGCGCTGGAGCAGGTCGTCAACGCCGACCAACTCGGCTACTCGACCTACTCGATCATCGAGCACTTCTTTTTTCCCAAGTTCGGCGCCTCGCCGAACCCGTTCGCGTTCTTCGCCAAGGCTTCAGAGCGCGCGCGGCGGATCAAGTTTCGCACTTTGGTGCACGTGCTGCCGTACCATAACCCCACCGTGCTCGCCTCGCAGATCGCGCAGTTCGATATGCTTGTGGACGGCCGCTACGAGTTCGGGTTCGGCCGCGGACACGGCTGGATCCCGCTCAAAGCCGGCGTGCCGGTCGAAGAGTCACGCGAGCGCTATGAAGAGTCGCTGAAAATCGTCATCGACGCGCTCGACCACGAGCGCTTCTCGTGTGACGGCAAGTACTACAAGATCAAAGACGGTCACATCGTGCCGCGGCCTACGCCCGGCCGCAAATTCCGTATTTTCCTCGGCGGCACCAGCGACTCGACCTACGAGCACGCCGGCGAGCGCGGCTATGCGATGGTGGTGCCGCCGCTATTGCCCTACGAGGCGCTGCGGCCGCAGCTCGACATCTACCGCGCCTCCTGCAAGAAGCACGGCAACAAGCCCGACATCGTCTGGATTCACGCCTGCCACCTCGACGAGGACCGCGACACCGCCAAGCGCGAGGCCGAGAAGATGATGCGCGGGTTTCTCAAGGGCAACGCCTCGGTGCTGCTGGAGAACAAGGACGAGATGCCGTCGAAGGAAACGCTCGAGGCCTCCGGCTACGGATTCTACGCCTCGGGCATCATGGAGAACTTCTCCGACATGCCCTACGACGAGATGATCAAGAACGACATCGTCTGCGTCGGCACGCCGAACGACGTCATCGAGCGCATCGAGGCCGTGCAGAAGCTTTGCGACGGGCTGACCGAGGTGGCGATCACCGTGAACCCCGGCGGCGTCGAGCACTGGAAGACGATCAAGACGCAAGAAATGTTCGCGCGCCACGTGATGCCGCACTTCGTGGGCAAATAACGATCAAAACCCCGGCAGCACCAGCACCTTCGGGCTCTTCGGCAGCGTCGACTTCGAGATCACCACCGAGGGAATTTCCGCGCGTTCGACCGGCCACTGCTGGCCGACGCGTTCGAGGAAGCGGTCGAGCGTGTACCAGCCGAAAAAGTGCATCGGGATGATCAACGGCGCCTTGAGCGCGGTGAGCACCTCCATCATGCCGTCGAGGTCGAGCGTGTAATTGCCGTCGACCGGCGCCATCACCACGTCGACGCGGCCGATCTCGTTCAATTGCTGCTGCGTCAGCGTATGGTGCAGATGGCCGAGGTGGGCGATGCACATATTGGCGATCTCAAAAATGAAGATCGAATTGCCGTAGCGCTCGGTGCCGCCGCTCCAGTTGCGGATATTGGTGGGCACGTTGCGGATGCGCACGTCGCGGTATTTCAGATCCCAGATCGCCGGCTCCTCCGGGCTCGGCCCCCAGCCGCGCAGCACGTATTTGATCGCCGGATCGGGATGGTCGGTATAATGGGTGTCGTGGGCGTGGTTCATGGTGACGATGTCGGGCACGACCGGCGGCCTGACATAGTCGTTGTAATCGGTCGCGATCCGCACCAGCTCCGGGCTCTCGATCAGGAACGTGGCGTGGCCGATAAACGTGAGCCGCACCTGATCGGCATTGAGCGCGGCGAGCTTAAGCGCCGCGGGCGTCACGAGCGGCCGATCCGCCGCGACGAGGCCGGGGCAATTCTCCCGCATCTCCGGTTGATCCGGCGGCGCTTCGGGCGGCTGCGCGAAGGCCCTTGCGGGAAACGCCGCGCACGCCAGCGCCATGGCGATCAGGCGCGCGGCGCCGGCCAAAGCGCCGATCGTCGGCAGGCTCACTTCGCCAACTCCTCTGTCCGCGCCCGGAAGTTGATCGCAGCAGATAAATTGGCACGGAATGAGGCGCCGAACTATCGGCGCTCACCCGGAATTGACGGAGCGGCTCAGCGCTCGGTGATAATGCCGCTCGCGGTGCGGACGACCCATTGGCCGTCTTGGCGTTTGATCGCCTCGACGCGGCCAACGCCGGGAAGGACAGCGCCGGCCATGACTTCGAAAACGCCGCCGTAACGGCTCGCCACCAGCACGCGGCCGCCGCGGACGTCCTGCACCACCCAGTCCTGCAGGACCTTGTCGGGCAGCTTGGCTTCGCTCGGCGTTGCCGGCGGCGGGGCAGCCGCAATGGACCCCGTTGTCTCTGGCGCCGCAGCCGCAGCTGTCACGCTCTTCTTCTCGAGCCGATCGACGGCATCGGCGATGTGGGCGAGCTTCACGGCCGGCTCGATCTGCGCGCGCTCGACCCGATCGAGGCGGTCAGCGATCTTGGCGAATTGACCGTTGGCATTGCGCGCCGCGCCATCCAGGCCTGCCTTGAGCGCGGACAATTCGGCAAGCTCGGCCTTGGCCGATTGCGGGGCGGTTGCTGCGGCCACGGTGCCGCCTGGCGTGCTTGCGGTCCAAAGATGCCCTACCCCGGAGGCAGACAGCGATCCGACAAACGAGCCGAGCGCGGCGGCAGCGGCGACCGAAGCCGCCAACAGTGCGAAGCGCAATGAGCGTGACAAGGCCGCTGTGTCGGCAGATTTACCGGGAGCCTCGCTCGTTTCCTCGTTGGTCGCGGCAACAACGGGTAAGGCGACTGGCCTGCGCGGGCCTTCATTTGCCGCCGCATCGCCCGTTGCGGCGGCCTCCTCCGAGCCATCGAGTTTCGGCGCCTCGACCACCGGCAAATCCTGTTCGGATGCGGCTTTGGTCGGTTCGGCTTGGGAGCCGTCGCTTGGCCCGGCGTCTTGTGGTTCTGCCATGTTCGGATCTCCGGATTGCGGATGATCCGTTCGGTAGCGCCGTTTTGGTTAGTAATTCGTTAGCAAACGTCGCGATCAGTCAATGAGGCCGTTTTCGCGGGCGAGGTCTTTCAGCGACGCCTCCGGGCGGGCGCCGAGGTGCTGGATCACTTCGGCGGCGGCGAGCGCGCCGAGCCGGCCGCAGGTGCGATCGTCGGCGCCGCGCGCGAGGCCGGAAAGAAAGCCGGCCGCGAACAAATCGCCGGCGCCGGTGGTATCGACCACGCGTTCGACCGGAAAGGCCGGCACCGCCTCGGTGCCGTCGGGACCGATCACCAGACAGCCTTTCTCGCTGCGCGTGACCACCGCGGTCGCGATATCGGCGCGCAAAGCCTTCACCGCGGTGTCGAAGTCCGCGGTCTGATACAGGCTGTGCAACTCGGCTTCGTTGGCGAAGATGAGATCGACGGTACGCGAGCGCATCAAATGCAAAAACTCCGCCCGCCAGCGATCGACGCAGAACGCATCAGACAAGGTAAGCGCCACCTTGCGCTCGGCGTCATGCGCGATCTTTGCCGCTTTCACGAACGCGTCCTTGGCGTTCTTCGGATCCCACAGATAGCCTTCGAGATAGATGATGGCGCTGGCGGCAATCATCTCCGCGTCGATGTCAGCCGGATGCAAATCCTGCGCGGCGCCGAGATAGGTATTCATGGTGCGCTCGCCATCGGGCGTCACCAGCACGTAACAGCGCGCGGTCGACGCGCCTGCCGACGCCGGCGGCGTGTTGAAGGCCACTCCGGCGGCGCGGATATCGTGGGCAAAGGTTTGGCCGAGCGGATCGTCCTTGACCTTGCCAATGAAGGCGGCGCGCGCGCCGAGGCCCGCCACGCCGACGATAGTGTTGGCGGCGGAGCCGCCCGAGGATTTCGATCGCCGGGCCCATGGCGTCGTAGATCGCCGCCGCGCGCGGTTCGTCGATCAGCGCCATGGTGCCTTTGTTCATGCCCTGCTTGAGCAAAAAATCTTCTTCGGTGCGGGCAATCACATCGACAATCGCGTTGCCGATGCCGAGTACGTCGTAACGGGTGGATGTCATTTGTAGGCTCTTGTTGAAACCAACGCGGCGGGAGCGGCACTATAGCGGCGGCGACCATGCTGGCAATGGCGACAAAGCGCCCACCGAAGCCCACTCCTAAAAGTGGGCTAAGAAGCTTGCACGGTTACGTCCTGCCGTGGCATGTCGGGCGCGATCCGCGGAGAATTCAGAATGCCGTTCCAGGAAAGGGTTTTTTCCGGCGTGCAGCCGACCGGAAACCTGCATCTCGGCAATTATCTTGGCGCTATCAAGCGCTTTGCCGAGCTGCAGGAACGCTACGACTGCATGTATTGCGTCGTCGATCTGCACGCGATCACGGTCTGGCAAGACCCGGCCGAGCTGCCGCATGCGATCCGCGAAGTGACCGCAGCCTTTCTCGCCAGCGGCATCGATCCACAAAAGCACATCGTGTTCAATCAGAGCCAGGTGCCCGAGCACGCCGAGCTCGCCTGGATCTTCAACTGCGTCGCCCGTCTCGGCTGGCTCAACCGGATGACCCAATTCAAGGAGAAGGCCGGCAAGGATCGCGAGAACGCTTCGGTCGGCCTCTACGCCTATCCGAACCTGATGGCGGCCGACATTCTGGTCTATCGCGCCACCCACGTTCCGGTCGGCGAGGATCAGAAGCAGCATCTCGAGCTCGCACGCGACATTGCGCAAAAATTCAACAATGACTTCGCCGGCTCGATCCATCAGCACGGCTACGGCGATACCTTTTTCCCGCTGCCGGAGCCATTGATCACCGGCGAGGCGACCCGCGTCATGTCGCTGCGCGACGGCACCAAGAAGATGTCGAAGTCGGACGCCTCCGACTATTCGCGCATCAATCTCACCGACGATGCCGACGCCATCGCGCAGAAAATCCGCAAGGCCAAAACCGATCCAGAACCGCTGCCGAGCGAGGAAGCAGGCCTCAAATCCCGGCACGAGGCCGATAATCTGGTCGGCATTTATGCCGCGCTCGCCGGCACCACCCGCGCCGCCGTGCTCGCCGAATTCGGCAGTGCGCAATTCTCCGCTTTCAAGTCGGCGCTGGTCGATCTTTCCGTCGCCAAACTCGGCCCGATCGGCGCCGAGATGAAGCGGCTCATGCGCGATCCCGTCATGATCGACTCCGTGCTCGCCGACGGCGCCGCGCGTGCGCGAAAGCTCGCTGGCGAGACCATGAAAGCGGTGAAGGACATCGTCGGCTTCGTGCGCGCGTAGCGGAAATGCGATATGCTGGGCTGCCCGGGACAACTCCATGCCTCGCAAGCGCCGCAGCTACGAAGCCGGTCACAAGCCCAAGCTTCTCGTCGTCATCGACGACACCGAAGAGTGTGACCGCGCAGTCTATTTCGCGAGCCGGCGCGCAGCGCGCATTGACGGTGGTGTCGTCATGCTACGCGTGCTCGAGATGCAGGATCAGGGTCAGCAATGGCTCGGCGTCGCCGACGTCATGCGCGCGGAGGCCCACGACGAAGCCGATGCAGAGCTCAGCAAATATGTTGCGCGCGCCAACGGCATTGCCGGCATAACCCCCGAGCGCGTGGTGCGCGAAGGCGACAAAGCTGAAGAAATTCTCAAATTAATCGATGAAGACGAGGACATATTCGTCCTCGTTCTTGCCGCCGGCACGGGATCGGAGGGGCCGGGCCCTCTGGTCACCGACATTGGCCGGACCGCGGGCGATTTTCCAATTCCGCTCGCGGTCGTGCCGGGCCACTTGACCGACGAGGAAATCGACGCGCTGTCGTAAGGTGGCCGTCATTCCGCGGCGCCGCCAAGGCAGTGAGCCGGGGAAATGACTGGTCACCCTTGAACTTCCAACGGAATTCGCCACGTATTAGACTGAATTCGACAAGTCACGGCGCAGCCGGGATCCATCGGCGGCGCCAGGTGACGGAGGGCACCATGTTTATCCAGACGGAAGCTACGCCAAATCCGGCGACCTTGAAGTTCCTGCCCGGTCGAGCGGTGCTTGAAGGCGCGACGCTCGACCTGCGCGACCGCGACGAGGCGGCACAATCGCCACTCGCCGAACGGCTGTTCGATATCGGCGGAGTGAGCGGGGTTTTCTTCGGCTCCGACTTCATCGCAGTGACCAAAGACACCGGCGAGTGGCAGCAGCTCAAGCCGATGATCCTCGGCGCCATCATGGAGCATTTCATGTCCGGCGCGCCGTTGCTCGTCGCCGAAGCCGGCGAAGCGAGCGATCCCGATGAGTTCTTCGAGGCGGCCGACGCTGAGACCGTCGCGACCATCAAGGAATTGATCGAGACGCGGGTGCGGCCGGCGGTCGCCAATGACGGCGGCGACATCACCTTCCGCGGTTTCAAGGACGGCGTCGTCTACTTGAACATGAAGGGCGCATGCTCGGGCTGCCCGTCGTCGACGGCGACGCTGCGGCACGGCATCCAGAATTTGCTGCGTCATTTCTTGCCCGATGTGACCGAAGTCCGGCCGATGTAAATCGGCGATCGAGCCGGCCGTTTGCCGCGACCGCCCATGCGCGTACTCGCCATTGATACGGCGCTGGCGGCCTGTTCCGCAGCCGTGCTCGACACCGGACAGGGCGGCATCGTCGCCAGCGAAAGCCTGCCGATGGAGCGCGGCCACGCCGAAGCATTGATGCCGTTGGTGAAGCGGGTCATGGACCAGGCGGGCATGGCGTTTTTCGACATCGACCGGGTGGCGGTGACGACAGGACCGGGCAGCTTCACGGGCTTGCGCGTCGGCATTGCGGCAGCGCGCGGCATTGCGCTCGCCGCCGATAAGCCGGCCGTTGGATTATCGACCCTCGCCGCCTATGCGGCACCGCATATGGCCGCCGACGACAGTTTTCCGGTGGTTGCCGCCATCGATGCCCGGCATGGCCATGTCTACCTGCAAGTTTTCAGCGCCGGCGGCCGCACCTTCACCACGCCGCGGCTCGCTACCTTGCGCGAGGCCGTCCAGGCTGCGTCCGCGACGCCTTCCTGCATCGTCGGCTCCGCGGCCCAAGCCGTCGCCGACGCCTTGCCGCAAACCGATTTACCGCCCGCTGCCGTCGACGCGCGCAACGCGCCTGATATTGCCTGGGTCGCGCGCATGGGTGCCGTTGTGCCGGAAAGTCAGTCGCCGCCGGTGCCGCAATATCTCCGCGCCCCCGACGCCCAGCCGCAAAACGCCGCTCAGCTGCCACGCCGATGATGAGCTTCGTGACCCGTTTGCTGGCCCGCCCGGAGCCAACGATCTCGGAGGCGCGGGAGCGCGACGCCGCCGCGATCGCAGCTTTGCATGCGGTCTCGTTCCAGCGCGGCTGGGGCGAAGATGAGTTTCACCGCCTCCTTGCCGACCGCAATGTTATCGCTCACCGCACCACGGTGGGCCCGGCGCTGATTGGCTTCATCCTGTCCCGCCTGATTGCCGGCGAAGCGGAAATCCTCTCCATCGCCATCGCGCCAAATTGGCGAGGCCGCGGCTGCGCCCGCCCCCTCCTCGATCTGCATCTGCGCCGATTGGCCGGGCTCGGCGCCCGCACCGTGTTTCTCGAGGTGGGGGAGCACAATGCCCCGGCCTGCCGGCTGTATCGGCGGACCGGATTTACGAAGTCGGCCGCCGGCAGGGCTATTATGACGGCGGTGCGACGGCCCTTGTGCTCCGCCGCGACCTTGGCTGACGTACGCGTGTAAAAACGATATGATCTCTTAGATAGAGATTTATTCTCTTGCCACTGAGAAGGGTTCAAATTCAAACGGAATGACCGGGTCGCGCAAGCTGTTCGTGAAGTCCTTCGGCTGCCAGATGAACGTCTACGACTTGCAGCGTATGGCGGACACCCTGGCGCCGGAAGGTTATGTCGAGACCGCGACCGGCGAGGATGCCGATCTCATCATCCTCAACACCTGCCACATCCGCGAGAAGGCGGCGGAGAAGGTTTATTCTGAGCTTGGGCGCATGCGCCGTTTGAAGGAGGCGGCGGCCGCAGACGGCCGCAAACTTCTCATCGCGGTTGCTGGCTGCGTTGCCCAGGCTGAAGGTGAAGAGATCGTCCGCCGGGCTCCGGCTGTCGATCTCGTGGTCGGCTCGCAGAACTATCATCGCCTGCCGGACCTCATCGCGCGCGCTGAACGCGACGGTCACGTCGTAGATACCGAATTTCCCGTCGACGATAAGTTCGAGCATCTCGCCGCGCCGACTCCACCCGCCACTCGCACGCGCGGCGTCACCGCCTTCGTCACCGTGCAGGAAGGCTGCGACAAGTTCTGCACGTTCTGCGTGGTGCCCTTTACCCGCGGTGCCGAAACCTCCCGGCCGGTCGCCAAGATCATGGCCGAAGTCGAGCGGCTGGCGGGCGCCGGCGTGCGCGAAATCACCCTGATCGGACAGAACGTCAATGCCTATCATGGCGCCGGACCGGATGGACGGCCGTGGTCGTTGGCGCGATTGCTTGAACATCTGGTTCAAGTCCGCAGCATCGAGCGGCTGCGCTATGCGACCAGCCATCCGCTCGACATGAGTGATGACCTGATCGCCATGCATCGTGATTTGCCGGCGCTGATGCCGCAATTGCATTTGCCGGTGCAATCGGGCTCCGACCGCATCCTTGCGGCGATGAACCGCCGCCACACCCGCGCGGATTACCTCGACGTGATCTCCCGCTTGCGTGAAGCGCGGCCCGACATTGCGCTGAGCTCCGATTTCATTGTGGGCTTTCCCGGCGAGACTGAAGATGATTTCGCTGCCACCCTCAGTCTGGTGGGCGAGATCGGCTATTCCGGCGCATTTTCTTTTAAATACTCGCCACGGCCGGGCACGCGCGGCGCCGAAATGGACGAGCAGGTCGACGAAGTGGCAAAAACCGATCGTCTGCACCGCCTGCAGCAAGAGATCGACCGCAACCAGGCGACATTCAATCGTCGCTGTCTAGGCCGTACCGTCTCCGTGCTGTTCGAACGGCCCGGTCGGCATAGCGGTCAGATTGTCGGCCGCTCGCCCTATCTTCAGCCAGTGCAGATCGAGGCGGCGAGTTCTCTGATCGGCGAGATTGCCGCCGTCACCATTACCGATGTCGCCAGCAACAGTTTGTTCGGTGCGCTGGCGCAAGAGCCGGCGCTCGCCGACGCAGGAGCCTGAATGCGAACACCTGGTCCTCTCGGTCCCATGGCAACGGACGCCGGATCGCTGGTCGTCGCGCCCGACAATTCCACACAGATCGTTCTCACTTTCGACGACAACCGCCTGGCGTCGGCGCTGTTCGGACAATACGGCCAGAACCTCGCTTTGATCGAGCGACGGCTCGGCGTCGCAGCGACTTCGCGGGGTAACCACGTCACCCTTGAAGGCACGCGCGAAGCCTGCGAGCAGGCACGCCGCGTGCTCGAAAGCCTTTACGAGCGGCTCAAACGCGGTGATGAATTGGTGCAGGGTGACGTTGACGGCGTCATCCGGCTCGCGCTCGCTCAGGGTTCGCTGTTCGACTTCGACCCTGCGGCCGCGCGGGAGAACTTCGAAGAGATAAATCTCCGCAAGCGCCGCGTCCGCGCCCGCACCCCGGCGCAGGATGCCTATGTGCGCGCGCTTAAGCGCCACGCACTAGTTTTTTCGACCGGTCCGGCGGGGACCGGCAAGACCTGGCTTGCAGTCGCCCATGCCGTGCAATTGTTCGAGCGCAAAGAGGTCGACCGCATCATTCTCTCCCGTCCCGCCGTCGAAGCGGGCGAGCGGCTCGGCTTCCTCCCGGGTGACATGCGCGAAAAAGTCGATCCCTATCTGCGGCCGATTTACGATGCACTCTACGATCTGATGGATGCCCGCATCGTCGAGCGCGCGCTGCAGACGACTGAAATAGAGATCGCGCCGCTTGCCTTCATGCGCGGCCGGACGCTGGCGAACGCTGCGATTATCCTCGACGAGGCGCAGAACACGACCGCCATGCAGATGAAGATGCTGCTGACAAGGTTGGGTGAGAACAGCCGCATGGTAGTGACCGGCGATCCAAGCCAGGTGGACTTGCCGCCGGGGCAGGCTTCCGGCCTCGCCGAGGCGGTGCGGCTACTCGAAGGCGTCGAGGGCATAGGCCATGTCGCGTTCACCGCCGCAGACGTCATCCGCCACGAGCTTGTCGCGCGCATCGTCGAGGCCTATGACAAGGCCGCGGCGGCAAGGCGCGAGCGGCCATAATGCCGGTAGCGCGAAAAGCGCGGACGACGCCTAAAATCGATGTGCTCGTCGAATCCGATCTCTGGAAGGAGGCCGAAGACGCCAGATCGGTGGTCCGGCGCGCGATCACGGAAGCCGCGGAAGCGCTGTCAACACCGAAAGCGGAGCTTGCTATTGTGTTGACCGATGATTCGGCAATCCGCCTGCTCAACCGCGCTTGGCGCGGCGTCGACGCGGCCACGAATGTCTTATCGTTCCCGACGCAGCGCGCCGCAGGCGAACCGCCGCTTATCGGCGATATCGTGCTCGCGTACGAAACTATTGCCGCGGAGGCGCAGGCGGAGCACAAGCCATTCGCCCATCATCTCGCCCATCTTACCGTGCACGGTTTCCTGCATCTGTTGGGCTATGATCACGTGCGGAACAAGGACGCCGAGGCGATGGAAGAGGTCGAGCGCGACGTTCTGCGTCGACTTGCGATCCCCGACCCCCATCGGCGCGCGGGCAAAGCCTAAATCCGGCGCCGACCGGCGACATCTAACCGGCTAATATCCGAAGCCATGGCTCAATTCCCAACGCGCAGCGAACCGAACGAAGCCGAACATCGGGGACTTCCCATGGTCTTGCCGGAGCCCGGCAAGCTGCATGAGGGCTGGCTCACGCGTGTGATGCGTATTCTGTTTGGCTGGAAGGCCGCGGCGACGCGCGCTGATCTTGAACTCGTCCTCACCGCCGAACAGCCCGAATCCGGCTTCTCGCCGACAGAAGCGGCGATGCTCAAGAATATTCTCGGGCTGCGCGAATGTCGCATCGAAAGCGTCATGGTGCCGCGCGCCGATATCGTCGCGGTCCAGCAGGAAATCACCATCGGCGAACTCGTTATGGTCTTCGCGGGCGCCGGCCATTCACGGCTGGTGGTCTATAACGACACGCTCGACGATCCGACCGGCATGGTGCACATCCGCGACCTGCTCGCATACATGGCCGCCCGCGCCGCAATTGATCCGGCCATTGCCAGTGAAAAGCTGCCCGCCGCCGATCTCGATCTCGCCAAGATCGATCTTTCGATGCCCTTGACCGTGGCCAAGATCGTCCGCGAAATCCTTTACGCGCCACCTTCGATGCCGGCCCTCGATTTGCTCGCCAAAATGCAGGCTACGCGCATTCATCTCGCGCTCATCATTGATGAGTATGGCGGCAGCGACGGGCTGGTTTCGATGGAGGATTTGGTCGAACTCATCGTCGGCGATATCGCCGACGAACACGACGAAGCCAAGATGCCGGCGGTGACGCGTCAGAGCGACGGCTCGTTCCTGGCCATCGGCCGTGCCAGCCTCGAAGACGTACGCGCCGCGATCGGCGAGGAATTCGACGTCGGCGAAGCCGCACAGGAGGTCGACACGCTCGGCGGATATTTGGTCATGCGGGCAGGTCACGTTCCGGTGCGCGGCGAACTGGTGCCCGGACCGGCCACCTTCGAAGCAGAAGTGCTCGATGCCGACCCGCGACGGGTCAAGAGAGTGAAAATCTATCGCCGCAAGGACCGCCGCCCTGGTACCGCACGTGAGCTCCCAACCTCGCTCAAGCCCCCCGCGCCACGCCCGTCGTCGCAGCAACGCGATGAATCCGTCCGGACAACCTCAAGCCCAAACTCTCAGCCGCCGCCGTGAAGCCGACGGCTCTGATCCACGCCATCATATTGTCGTTTGGTTGGCGGCGCTGGCTGATCGCTTTCGCCGCCGGCGCGCTATCGGCGCTGGCCATGGCGCCATTCAACGCCTGGCCTCTTCTGTTTCTGACCTTTCCGACGCTGGTTTGGCTGATTGACGGTGCCGGAGTCGACCGCTGGCGCGGGATAGCCAACGCTGCGGCCACCGGCTGGTGGTTCGGATTCGGCTATTTTCTCGCCGGCCTGTACTGGATCGGATATGCCTTCCTCGTCGATGCGCCGACCTTCGGCTGGCTGTTGCCGATTGCGGTGATCGGACTGCCGGCGGGGCTCGCGATCTTTACCGCCTTCGGCACCGCGCTCGCCCGGCTGCTGTGGATGCCCGGCGCCATGCGCATCCTGGCTTTGGGCGTGGCGCTCACCGCTACCGAATGGTTGCGGGGCCACGTCCTGACTGGCTTTCCGTGGAATGCCTTTGGCTACGCGCTCACCGCGCCACTGGCGCTGGCGCAAAGCGCCTCAGTCATCGGCATCTGGGGCCTCACCTTCATCGCCGTCGTCGTCTTCGCAAGCCCCGCCACGCTCACCGATGATCGCGGCGAAACCCGCCGGCCGTGGCTGCCTGTCGTGCTGGGGATCGCGCTCCTCTTCGGCCTTGGCGCCTTCGGTGTGGTCCGCCTCGCGCGTACGCCGACGCGCCTTGTCGACAGCGTGCACTTGCGCATCATGCAGCCGAACCTGCAGCAGGATGTCCGGTTCAATTATGCCGCCAAGCAGCAAGTTATGGATCGCTATATCGCACTGTCCGACCGCGCCGCCGGTCCGCAGTCGCTCGGCGCGCGCGATGCGACCCATTTGATTTGGCCCGAATCCGCCTTTCCGTTTTTTCTCGCGCGCGATCCCGATGCGCTTGCCCAGATCACCCAGCTGCTGAAGGCCGGCACCGTGCTGATCACGGGTGCCGTGCGCCTGGCCGAGCCGGTCAATCCCAGTGCGCCCGAGGTCTTCAACTCGATCTATGTCATTGACCATGAAGGATCGATTGTCGCTTTGTACGACAAGGTCCACCTTGTACCGTTCGGCGAATATCTGCCGTTCCAGCGCCTCCTCGAAAGTCTCGGCCTGCAGCAACTCACGAAGCAACCCGGCGGCTTCCAGGCTGGAGACCGACGCCGGCTGATGGCCGTGCCCGGCGCTCCGTTGGCGTTGCCTCTTATCTGCTACGAAATTGTTTTCCCCGGCGAAGCGGTACCCAAAGGGCAGCGGCCGGGCTGGATCGTCAATGTCACCAATGACGGTTGGTTTGGCATCTCGAGCGGTCCTTTCCAGCATTTTCAGCAGGCGCGCGTTCGCGCCATAGAGGAGGGGTTGCCGCTGGTTCGCGCCGCCAATACCGGCATTTCGGCAGTGGTAGATCCGCTTGGTCGGGTCATAAATTCATTGCCCCTCGGCAGCGAAGGCGTGATCGATTCACCGCTGCCGCGACCGATCAGCAGGCCGGTCTATGCCCGCGTCGGCGACGTCCCCACGGCCATGATCCTGGCGATTGCGTTGCTGGCGATTATCGGCGGCCGGATCCGGCCGAACGTAAAGGAACTCCGGAACTCAGGCACTCCGCAGAATAAAATTTCCTCCTGATGCCCGGCTGTTGGAAGAAACGGTGAGGTGACGACAAGACTTATCATAACGACCTTGGGATGTGTGATGTGGTCCACGTTCAACTATGCCGCGCACAATGTGCGACTTTAAAATACTTGGTTCAATTGTACTGTCGAGCGGTCAAACCGCGGCGCGGCCCAGTATTGAACAGACAGGAAATTTGATATCTAAAGGAATTACGCTAAAAAGGTGCCGGCATAGGAGACGGTTGTATGATGGCCAAAAAGGCGCCTAACCCCATCGACAGACATGTCGGCAGCCGCGTACGCATGCGCCGCATGATGCTTGGGATGAGCCAGGAGAAGCTCGGGAACGCGCTCGGCCTGACCTTTCAGCAAGTGCAGAAATATGAGAAAGGTACGAACCGGATCGGCGCGAGCCGCCTGCAGCAGATCGCCCACATCCTCCAAGTGCCTGTGTCCTTCTTCTTTGAAGGCGCGCCGGCCGTTGCCTCGGCGATACGTTCGGAAGGCATGGCCGAGGCACCGTCGCCGGCTTACGTCTCCGATTTTCTCGCCACTTCGGATGGTTTGGCCCTCACCAAGGCATTTACACGTATTTCCAATTCCAAGCTGCGGCGGCGCATCGTCGATCTTGTTGAGCAAATCGCCCTGAGCGACAAGAACTGATAAGCTCGACCGCGTTCTCTCCTGCGTTCGCCCTTCGCCCCAGCCCACATTTCGCCCACATCTTGACCGCGCGGAGCGACACTGCAACAACCCTTCTCGGATCGGCGCTGTTTACGGCGACGATGAGAAAATCGAGCAAGAGCTACGAGGGGAGTGTTCGGCAGTGCAACGTTCAAACTATCTGTTCACCAGCGAGTCGGTTTCGGAAGGACATCCGGACAAGGTCTGCGACCAAATTTCTGACGCCATTCTGGATGCTTTCCTTGAGAACGACGCCAAGCTCGGCATCGCCGATGAAAGCAAAGTCAATACCAGGCTCGGTTGCGAGACCCTTTGCACGACCAACAAGATCGTCATTGCCGGCGAGGGACGCGGTCAGGCGCCGCTTTTCCACAAGCACGGCGACAAGGCGGTGGTCGACCGCGAGATCATCACGGAGATCGCGCGCCGCGTGGTCAAGGATATCGGCTACGACCAGGACGGATTCTCTTATTACGGCGCCGATGTCGAAGTGCTGCTGCATGGACAATCGCCGGACATCGCCATGGGCGTGGACGCCAAGAAGAAGAAGGATGGCGAGGAGGAAGGCGCCGGCGACCAAGGCATGATGTTCGGCTACGCCTGCACCGAGAGCGAGGTTTATGAAAAGGGCTCGTTCATGCCGGCGCCCATCTTTTTCGCGCACAAGATCCTCAAAGTCCTGTCGGAAAAGCGTCGTTCAGGCGCGTTGTTTGATCTGCAGCCCGACGCCAAGAGCCAAGTCACCGTCAAATATGTCGACGGCCAGCCGGTCGGCGCCACCAAAGTCGTGGTGTCAACGCAGCACAATGCCCAGACCCGTAATGGCAAGAAGTATACGCCGGGCATGGTCAAGGAGATGATCGCCGACACCGTCGAATCTGCGCTCCCGGAAGGCTGGATGCCGAAGAAGCCGAGCGACTTCCTGGTCAATCCGACCGGTAACTTCGTTGTCGGCGGCCCGGATGGCGACTGCGGCCTCACTGGCCGCAAGATCATCGTCGACACCTACGGCGGCTACGCGCCGCACGGTGGCGGTGCCTTCTCCGGCAAAGACCCGACCAAGGTCGACCGCTCGGCCGCCTATGCTGCGCGCTACCTCGCCAAGAACGTCGTCGCCGCAGGTCTCGCCCAGAGCTGCACGATCCAGATCGCCTACGCGATTGGCGTCGCCGATCCGATGTCGGTCTATGTCGACACCCATGGCACCGGGACGGTCGATGAGGCGAAGCTGCAAAAGCTCCTTCCCGAGCTGTTTCCGCTGCGCCCAACGAGCATTCGCCGCGCGCTAAAACTTAACCGTCCCATCTATCGCCGCACGGCAGCCTACGGCCATTTCGGCCGTGCACCGGAAAAGGACGGCGGGTTCTCCTGGGAGCGCACCGACCTCGCCGACGCGCTCAAACGAAGTCTCCGCTAGGCCGACACAGCGGCATCATCGCAAGTTCGCGCGACGCGCCTCACCCTGGTTTGTAGCCGGGCGCGTCATTACTTGCAGATGGAACGAAGCTATCCGGTACGGATTGGCACTGCAAAGACGGAGCTCGTCCCGACATGAAAGCGATCCTCGGGTGCCTGATGTTGGCACTGGCCTTTGCAAGCACAACAATTACGGCGGAGGCCAAAGGCTGCATCAAGGGTGCAATCGTTGGCGGCATTGCCGGCCACTATGCCGGTCACCATGCCATAATGGGAGCTGCTGCGGGCTGTGTGATTGGCCATCACATGGCCAAAAAGCATGAGATCGAAACGCAGACTCCCCCGCCTAACCAATCTCACTGACGATAATCGGGCGTAGTCTGGCTACACTGAGCCATGACTGCGATGGATCACGAACCGCATCACGCACGTGCCTTCTTCGGCCGCCGCAAGGGGCATAAGCTGCGGCCACGGCAGGCAGTCCTTTTCGACACGCTGCTGCCCCGTCTTGCGCTCGACCTCTCCCATCCCGCTCCGGCCGAGTTACCCTCGTTGTTTCCGGTTCCGGTGAGCAAGGTTCAGCTCGAAATTGGCTTCGGCAGCGGCGAGAATATGATTGCGCAGGCCGCCACACGACCGCAAACCGGTTTCCTCGGCGTTGAGCCCTTCGTCAACGGGATGGCCAAGGCGCTCGCCGCCATCGAAGCTGCCGGTTTGCAAAACATCCGCCTACACTTCGATGACGCAATAAAACTGATTGCCTGGCTTCCAGACGCATCACTGGCGCGCGTTGAGCTGATACACCCCGATCCTTGGCCGAAACGACGGCATTGGAAGCGGCGCTTTGTCCAGAACGAGACGATAACGCAATTCGCACGCATTCTGCGTCGTGGCGGTGAGTTGCGCTTCGTGACCGATGTTGCCGATTACGCCGCCTGGACCTTGCAGAGTTTCATGCGATCAGCCGATTTCGAATGGACCGCGCAATGTGCCGACGATTGGCGCACAGCCTGGCGTGATTTCACCGGCACGCGTTACCATGCCAAGGCTGCACGCGCGGAGCGGTCGCCGTGTTTCCTGATTTTCCGCCGACGTTGAAATTTGGTGTGCCTCGCAGCGATTATTGGTCCCGCCGCACCTGCCAGAACCGGACCACACGCTGCGCGGTCGAGGCCGAGAGCCGTCCATAGTTGGCGAAAGCCGCATCGAGCCCCTGCGACGACGTCCCTCCCGCATCCGGGCGCGCGAGGATGACCGCCCTCACGGTCGGCCAGCTGAAATTGGCGGCCTTGCAGAGGATCAGCACCGGATCGGGGCGCTCGCCGGCCATAAGCCGGTCGGCGATTTTGATCGGCACCTTGGCGAGCGCGGCAAGCGCCGCGACCACCTCTTCGTATTTGCCCTCGCTGCAGAACGCGGCCAGCGCCGCCTCGTCCAATTGATGCGCGCGACCGAGATTCAACACCACACGCTGGGCGGCACGATAGTCGCGCGGGCCGACCCGGGCGCCGACTTCTTTCGAGACCTTTGCCACCACATCACAGATCGCCGCCCGAACTTCGGGCGACGCCGCGGCGATGAGGCGCCTGTGCACCACCGCAGTCGCCTTGGTCAGCAACTCGCGAAACATCGGCGCAGGAATATCGGGCCGCATCCCTACCTTCTCGGCCAGAATGCCATCCTCCTCGGCGCGCTTGACGAGGTGGTGAAAGCCCTTCTCGGAAATACGCGCGCCACGGTTCTCGGCGACGCGGCGCGCGACATCGCGGTCGCCACGTCGCACCAGCACATCGGTGACCGCCTCGCCGAGCGTCCGCCGCGCGGAGATGGCCTGCAGATGGGCCTGACCCTTGTTCGTCGCGACGTCGATGAGATCGGCCTCCGCCAGTCGCGGCGCCAGTTTCAAGACCGGTCCGGCAACAGCGATATCGTCATCATTGGCGAGCCGCCGCAGCAATTTTACGGGCGCGTTGCTGACCGGCGCGAGATGACCGGAGAGCTCGGCGCGCGCCTTGCTCTCGATCTCGTCGATCAGCCGCCCGAAAACCTCATCGAAGAGTTCGACGTGTTCTTCATTGTAGCGGCTGGCGCCGTCCAGGAAGAGGGCGGTGATGCGCTGAAGGGTTTCGACACGCTTCTCGCGCGAGCCGCGTTGAACGACCTCTTCGATCTCTGGAATCAGCGAGAGGGTGGCACCCATGCTCGAATCCATCAACTTTGGCAAAGTTTGCGGTGCCCGCGCGCGACAATAAATCGGCAATCCTGAATGAAATCTTGCAGCGCTGACGCATCGCCCGGCCCGACGGTCCGCGCACAGCCCACTCAGCGCCCTTGCAACGTCCCGAGGAAACGCTATATTCGCCAGGTCCGTCATTGGATACCTCATAGCGGTCGGTTTGATCCGAACGGTTTTGAGAGTGGGCCCCCCGGGACCCGCTCTTTTTTATTACCTGAGGCCGACGGTTCCTCTGCCGGATGCATGATGCAGTCATGATGGTCGTAGAGACAGCATGGACGATAGGCTGACAGCCTTTGCCGAAGAGCCGCGGCTCATCATCGAGCCAGGCCGTGCCGCCCGCGTCGCCGCGATCGCCGAGCCGGTACTTGCCGAGCTCGGCTATCGCCTGGTGCGCGTGCGCGTTTCGGGGGCCGCCGGCTGCACTGTTCAGATCATGGCTGAGCGGCCCGACGGCGCCATGGCCATCGAGGACTGCGAAGCAGTCTCGCGTGCGCTCTCGCCCGTGCTCGATGTCGCCGACCCGATCGATAGTCCCTATCGGCTGGAAATATCCTCGCCCGGCATCGATCGGCCGCTGGTGCGTCGCTCAGATTTTGACCGCTATGCCGGCCATGTTGCTCACATCGAGATGCTCGTACCCATTGACGGCCGCAAGCGCTTCCGCGGCGAGCTTGTTGGCACCGAGGACGACCATGTGCGCCTTCGCTATGGCGACGGCACGGCCGCCACAACCGCCGAAACATCGCTGCGGATCGACGACATCATGGAAGCGAGGCTTGTCCTTACCGACGCGCTCATTGCCGAATTGCTGCGGCGGAGCAAGCGCGGCGGCAAGCTCGAGGAACGCCCAGCCCACACGTCAGCACACCAGCGGCTGGAACCACACCAACGCCAACAGATTCACGCGCCGGAGCAAACGAGGCGCGTAGACCAACTCAAGGGAGACTGAAACGATGGCGACAGTAAGCGCCAACAAACTTGAACTCCTGCAGATTGCCGACGCAGTCGCCCGGGAAAAGGCGATTGATCGCAAGATCGTGCTCGGCGCCATGGAGGATGCGATCGCCAAGGCCGCCCGCTCGCGCTACGGCAGCGAAACCGAAGTGCGCGCCGAGATCGATCCGAAGAGCGGCGAACTGCATCTATCCCGCCACATGCTGGTGGTGGAGGCCGTCGAAAATCCGGCTTCCCAGATCAGCTTTGAGGATGCCCGCCGACGGCATCCTGCTGCGCAGATCGGCGATACGATCGCGGACCCGCTGCCGCCGCTGGAATACGGTCGCATCGCCGCACAATCGGCGAAGCAGGTGATCGTGCAGAAAGTGCGCGAGGCCGAACGCGACCGGCAGTATGAAGAATACAAGGATCGGATCGGCGACATCGTCAACGGCATCGTCAAGCGCGTCGAGTACGGCAATGTGGTGGTCGATCTCGGTCGCGGCGAAGCAATCGTGCGGCGCGACGAGATGTTGCCGCGCGAGGTTTTCCGCAACGGCGATCGCATCCGCGCGTACATCTACGACGTCCGCCGCGAACAGCGCGGGCCGCAGATCTTTCTGTCGCGCACGCACCCGCAATTCATGTCGAAGCTGTTCGCGCAGGAAGTTCCGGAAATCTACGACGGCATCGTCGAGGTCAAGGCGGTCGCACGCGATCCCGGTTCGCGCGCCAAGATTGCCGTCGTGTCCCGCGATTCCTCCGTCGATCCGGTCGGCGCTTGCGTCGGCATGCGCGGCTCGCGCGTGCAGGCCGTGGTCAACGAGCTTCAAGGCGAGAAGATCGACATCATCCCCTGGTCGCAGGATATCGCCACCTTTGTCGTCAACGCGCTTGCACCCGCCGAAGTCGCCAAAGTGGTGCTCGACGAAGAACGCGAGCGGATCGAAGTCGTGGTCCCCGATCAGCAGCTGTCTCTGGCCATCGGCCGTCGTGGCCAGAATGTGCGGCTTGCCTCCCAGCTGACCGGCTGGGACATCGATATCCTGACCGAGCAAGAGGAATTGGAGCGCCGCCAGGCCGAATTCGAAAACCGCACCCGTATGTTCATCGACGCACTCAATGTCGACGAAGTGATCGGACAATTGCTGGCCTCGGAGGGGTTCACCTCGGTCGAGGAGCTCGCCCTGGTGGATGCTAAGGAGATTGCCGGTATCGAAGGTTTCGACGAGGACACCGCCGGCGAGCTGCAGACCCGCGCCCGCGAATACCTGGCGAAGATCGAGGCCGAACTCGACGCCAAGCGTACGGAACTTGGCGTTGAGGATGCGCTCAAGGACGTGCCCGGCGTAACCACGGCCATGCTGGTCCGGTTTGGCGAGAGCAGCATTAAGACCGTCGAAGATTTGGCCGGCTGCGCGACCGACGATCTCGCCGGCTGGACCGAACGCAAGGACGGCGAGAGCGTACGGGAAGCCGGCATCCTCGACGGGTTCGATATTTCGCGCGAGGAGGCCGAGGGGATGGTAATGCAGGCCCGGCTGAAAGCGGGTTGGATCAACGAGGCCGACCTCGCTCCGCCCCCAGTTGAGGAGGAAGCCCTGCCCGAGGCGCAAGCCTGATTGCACGGAACGCGCGCATGATCGCCCAAGCCGCCGATATCGGACCGGCCAACGCTCTCGACAGCGGACCGCGGCCGCGCGAGTGCGAGCGTTTGTGCGCAGCCACCCGCACGGTACGGCCCGTTTCCGACCTGATCCGGTTTGTGATCGGGCCGGATGGCGAGGCCGTGCCCGATGTCAAACACAAGCTCCCCGGACGCGGCCTCTGGGTCACGGCCACGCGCGACGCCCTGAATGAGGCAATTAAGCGCAAGGCCTTCGCCCGCGGGTTCAAGCGCGAGGTTCGCCTGCCGCCAGACTTCGTTAACCGCACCGAGCGGCTCCTTGAGCAGGCCGCCCTCGATGCCTTGGCCATGGCCGGTAAGGCCGGATTGGTGGTCGCGGGCTTTGCCAAGGCCGAGGCGGCCTTGGCACGCGAGGAGGTTGTTGCCCTTTTGCATGCCGCGGAGGCTGCAGCCGACGGAATCCGCAAGCTTGACGCGGCCTGGTGCCGCCGGCGGCCCGACAAGCCGCTTGTGATTGGATTTCTCTCCTCGGCGCAATTGGATTTGGCATTGAACCGCCCAAATGTGATACATGCAGCCTTGCTCGCTGGCCCTGTGAGCGAAACCTTTTTGGCCCGTTGTCGGCGCCTTGAACGGTTTCGGACCGGCGATCAGCATCATCAGGCCGGAGAGGTTGGGCCAAACTTAAGCCGGCCCGGGATATGACGCGTATGACTGAGACGACCAAGAATAGCGGCGAAAAGCTGAGCGTAACGTCGACGAAGACGCTGACCCTCAAACGCGGCGGCGTCGAGCAGGGCGTCGTGCGTCAGAGTTTCAGCCATGGTCGCAGCAAAGCGGTCGTGGTCGAGAAGGTAAAACGCCGCGTCGGACCTGGGGAGGGCAAGCCGGAACCTGTCATGCCGGCGGAGCGAAGCGCAGCGCCAAAGCGCGCCGCCGCGCCCGCTAAGCCCGTTGCGACCGCTGCGCCGGCCGCCGCTACGGCGATGCCGGCCGCCGCTGCTGCTCCGAAGTCCTCCGGTGTCGTGCTGCGCACGCTCACCGAGGAGGAGCGCAGCGCGCGCGCTCACGCGCTCGCCGACGCTCGTTTGCGTGAGGCCGAAGAGCGAAAGATCGCCGAGGAAGAAGCACGCATTCGCCACAGTCGCGAAGAAATCGACCGCGCCGAACGTGCGGCGGCTGAGGCGCGTAAACGCGAAGAAGAAGACCGCCGCAAACACGACGAAGAAACCAAGCGCAAGGCTGACGAGGTTGCCAAGAAGCGCTTCGGCGCCGAGCCCGTGCCGGGAAAGCCGGGCACGGCACGGCCCGTACTCGAAGCCGACGAGGAGGAAGCTCCGCGCAGCGCCCGCCGCGGCGGCGCCGCGGCACGTCCGGCGCCGGCGCCGAAAGCGCCGCGCATCGGCGAGAAACGTCGCGGCCGGCTCACCGTCGTGACCGCCCTTTCCGCCGACGAAGTGCGCGAACGCTCGGTCGCCTCCTTCCGCCGCCGCGTCCAGCGCATGACCGGCCACCGCGACGAGCCGAAGGAAAAGATCGTCCGCGAAGTGACCATTCCGGAGACGATCACCATCCAGGAGCTGGCCAACCGCATGGCCGAGCGCGCCGTCGACGTCATCCGCATCCTGATGCAGCAAGGGCACATGGCGAAGATCACCGATACGATCGACGCCGATACGGCCCAGCTCATTGCCGAAGAGCTCGGCCACACCGTGCGCCGTGTCGCTGAATCCGACGTTGAAGAAGGCATGTTTGATGCGCCGGACGATCCGGCCAATCTGCAGCCGCGCGCCCCAGTCGTCACCATCATGGGCCACGTCGACCACGGCAAGACATCGTTGCTCGATGCCATCCGCTCGACCGACGTCGCGGCTGCGGAGGCGGGCGGTATCACGCAGCATATCGGCGCTTACCAGGTGACCTCGCCGTCCGGCGGCCGCATCACCTTCATCGATACGCCGGGTCACGCCGCCTTTACCGCCATGCGCGCCCGCGGCGCCAAGATCACCGATGTCGTCGTGCTCGTGGTCGCCGCCGATGACGGCGTCATGCCGCAGACGGTGGAGGCCATCCAGCACGCCAAGGCGGCAAAGGTGCCGATCATCGTGGCCATCAATAAGATCGACAAGCCGGACGCCAAGCCGGAGCGCGTACGCACTGAGTTGCTGCAGCACGAGATTCAGGTTGAATTGCTGGGCGGCGACGTTCTGGAAGTCGAGGTATCGGCGAAAGAGAAGCGCAACCTCGACAAGCTGCTCGATATCATCGCGCTGCAAGCCGAAGTGCTCGATCTCAAGGCGAACCCGAACCGCCCGGCTGAAGGAACCGTGATCGAGGCGCGGCTTGATCGCGGCCGCGGTCCCGTGGCCACGGTCCTGGTGCAGCGCGGCACGCTCAAGCCCGGCGACATCGTCGTGGCCGGCTCCGAATGGGGTCGCGTGCGCGCGCTCGTCTCGGATACCGGGCATTCGGTCGTCGCCGCCGGGCCTTCAATGCCGGTCGAGGTTTTGGGTTTCAACGGCACGCCCGAAGCGAGCGACCGACTGGCCGCGGTCAATACGGAAGCTCGCGCCCGCGAGATCGCCGATTACCGCGGGCGACAGAAGCGCGACATATTGGCGGCGCGGCAGACCGGCATGCGCGGGTCCCTCGAGCAGATGATGAATCAGCTCAAGACCTCGGGCCGCAAGGAATTCCCACTGGTGATCAAGGGCGACGTTCAGGGTTCGATCGAAGCCATCATCGGCGCGCTGGAGAAGCTCGGCACGGAAGAAGTCGCCGCGCGCGTGATTTACTCAGGCGCCGGCGGCATCACCGAATCCGACGTGACTTTGGCGGAGGCCTCGGGCGCGGTGCTGATCGGCTTCAACGTTCGCGCCCACAAGGAGGCTCGCGAAGCCGCCGAGCAGGCCGGCATCGAGATCCGCTACTACGACATCATCTATGCCCTGGTCGATGACGTGAAGAAGGCCATGTCGGGGCTGCTCGCGCCGTCGCTGCGCGAAACCATGCTCGGCAACGCCGTTATTCTCGAAGTCTTCAAGGTCTCGAAAGTCGGCAATGTCGCCGGCTGCCGCGTGACCGATGGCGTCGTCGAGCGCGGCGCCAATGTGCGGCTCATCCGCGACAACGTGGTCGTCCATCAGGGCAAGCTGTCGCAGCTCAAGCGCTTCAAGGATGACGCGCGCGAGGTCGTCGCCGGCCAGGAATGCGGCATGGCGTTCGAGAACTTCCAGGACATGAAGGTCGGCGACGTCATCGAATGTTACCGGGTGGAGAGCGTGCAGCGGAGCTTGTGAGTTAAGGCTCACCCTCGCAACTCCCGTCGTCTTGCCGGACAAAAGGTGCGAAGCGCCGTCTTCGTACCCAATTTTCCGGCAATCCATGCAGCCAAGTGGATTGTTAGAAAAGTAGGATGGATGCCCGGTAAAGCCCGGGCATGACGAAACGCAAATGGCCCGTCGTCAACATCGTGATCAGTCTGCAGGCGCCTCCGCCCGCCAGCTTCGCGTCGGCGAACTCGTCCGCCACGCGCTCGCTGAGATGTTTTCGCGCGGCGACATCCATGACCCGGTCATCGAAGCCCATATGATCACGGTTCCCGAGGTGCGCATGAGCGCCGACCTGCGGCTGGCCACGATCTACATCATGCCGCTCGGCGGCCGTGATAAAGAACAAGTACTCGAAGCACTGGAGAGCAATAAGCGCTATATGCGCGGTGAGATCGCGCGCCACGTTAACCTGAAATTTGCGCCTGAAATCCGGTTTCGCATCGACGAACGATTCGATGAGGCGGAACGGATCGAGAAGCTTCTGCGAACGCCCGCAGTCCAACGTGACCTCGGCAGCGAAAAGGACGAGTGATGAACAAGGTGTCGCGCGTCTTGACCGCTGATTCCTCCGCACCTGAGGAGGAGAACCCTGAGCGCAGCGAGGTGGCCCGCGCCCGTTCGTCCGCGGCGCCGAACCCAAATTTCACGCCCCTCCCCAACGCTGCCCCGCAAGGGCGAAGCGAACGCGCCAGCCGAGGGGCAAAACAGAAAAAAACCAACAAGCGGGACGTGCACGGCTGGGTCGTGCTCGATAAGCCGGTGGGGATGACGTCGACCCACGCCGTCGCCGTCATTAAGCATTTGTTTACCGCCAAACGTGCCGGTCACGCCGGCACCCTCGACCCGTTGGCGTCCGGATGCCTGCCGATCGCGCTCGGGGAAGCAACCAAAACCGTGCCATTCGTCGTCGACAGCCGAAAGACCTATCTCTTTACCGTACGCTGGGGCGAGGAGCGCGACACCGACGATGCGGAGGGCCGCGTCGTCGCGGTCAGCGAAAGCCGCCCAAGCGAGGCGGCCCTCCGAGGCTTGCTGCCGCGCTTCGTCGGTATCATCGACCAGGTGCCGCCGCGCTTCTCCGCCATAAAGATCGACGGTGAGCGGGCCTATGATCTCGCGCGCGAGGGGGAAGTGGTTGAGATTGCCCCGCGCCCGGTAACGATACACCGGCTCGAACTGGTCGAGACGCCGGATTCGGATCATTCCGTGCTCGCCGCCGAATGCGGCAAAGGTACCTATGTGCGTGCGCTGGCCCGCGACCTCGGTCGCACGCTCGGCGCCCTCGGACACGTTTGTGCGCTACGTCGCAACCGGGTCGGTCCGTTCGCCGAGAGCGACATGATTTCGCTGGAACGCCTCGAATTCTTTGTGCCATAGAGCGGCCGCTGGCGAGGAAAATCTCGCCGATCTTCTACTGCCGGTCGAGACCGCGCTGGACGACATCCCGGCGCTGGCCGTGAGCCCGGCAGATGCGGCAAGGCTCCACAGGGGTCAGGCCGTTTTGTTGCGCGGACGGGACGCTGCCGTCATTCGCGGCGCGGTCCAGGTCGCTTCGAGCGGTCAGCTCGTGGCTATTGCCGAGATCGACCGCGGCGAAATCGTCCCCAAGCGCGTGTTCAATTTAGCCGGCGTGACAGGTCGCGCCGGCAGAGGAAAAGGTTGGTGACGATGTCGATTACGACCGCGCGTAAGGCGGAGGTTATCAAGACGTACGCCGTCAAATCCGGTGACACGGGTTCGCCCGAAGTTCAGGTTGCGCTCCTTTCGGAGCGGATCAACAACCTCACGGATCACTTCAAGACCCACAACAAGGACAACCACTCTCGGCGTGGGCTGCTTAAGCTCGTGTCGCAGCGGCGCCAAATTCTGGACTATCTTCGGCGCACGGATGAGGGGCGCTACAAGGAGTTGATTGAACGGCTGGGTATCCGCCGTTGAAACGTTTACGCGCGGGAAAATCCCGCGTGTTTGGTGGCGGAGCGCATCAGACCTCCGCTCACATCGTGTGGCAGCGCAGCTGCCGCTAAGAGCGACGGTCCCTTTGGTCCGTCGGCATCAAGGGAAGGTCCGAAGGCCATGGCAGGATCGCCAGACGCTGGCAGGCTTGGCAGCGGCCATGCTGCGCCGCCAGCGTCTCGCCGTCTTGCTTATGGCTTTCGCGCTTTTCGTGAAAACCATGAGAGACAATCGCAATGTTCAACATTCATCGTGTTCAACTTGACTGGGGTGGCCGCCCACTCACGCTAGAGACCGGAAAAGTCGCGCGCCAAGCCGACGGCGCGGTCATGGCCACCTACGGCGAAACCACCGTGCTCGCCGCCGTCGTCGCGGCCAAGCAGCCCAAGGAAGGAGTCGATTTCCTTCCGCTGACCGTCAACTATACCGAGAAATATTACGCCGCCGGCCGGATTCCGGGCGGCTACTTTAAGCGCGAACGCGGCCCCACTGAAAAGGATACGCTGACCTCGCGCCTGATCGATCGCCCGATCCGTCCGCTGTTCGCCGAAGGCTGGCGCTGCGATACGCAGGTCACCGTGACCGTACTGTCGCACGATCAGGAGAACGATCCTGATATCGTGGCGATGGTTGCGGCTTCCGCCGCGCTCACGCTCTCCGGCGCTCCGTTCATGGGCCCGATTGGCGCCGCGCGCGTCGCCTTCATCAACAATGAATACGTGCTCAATCCGGCGATCGACGAGATGCCGGAAAGCCAGCTCGACCTCGTCGTCGCCGGCACGCAAGACGCCGTGATGATGGTGGAATCGGAAGCCAAAGAGTTATCCGAGGACATCATGCTCGGCGCGGTGATGTTCGGTCACCGGCACTACCAGCCGGTGATCGAAGCGATCATCAAGCTCGCCGAAAAAGCCGCCAAAGAGCCGCGCGACCTCGCTGTGAGCGATCATGCGGCGCTGGAAAAGGAGATTCTGGGCCTCGCGGAAAACGACCTGCGCGCGGCTTATTCGATCGTGCGCAAGCAGGATCGCCAGGATGCGGTTGCCGCGGTCAAACAGCGGGTCATGGAGCACTTCTTTCCGGAAGGCGCCGAACCGAAGCATGACAAGCTCGCGGTCGCCGGCGTTTTCAAGGAGTTGGAAGCGAAGATCGTACGCTGGAATATCCTCGACACCGGCAAGCGCATCGACGGCCGCGACGTGAAGACGGTTCGGCAGATCGTTTGCGAAGTCGGGCTGTTGCCGCGGACCCACGGGTCGGCCCTGTTCACCCGCGGCGAGACGCAGGCGCTGGTGGTCGCGACGCTCGGCACCGGCGAGGACGAGCAGTTCATCGACGCGCTGCAGGGGACCTACAAAGAAACGTTCCTGCTGCACTACAATTTCCCGCCCTTCTCGGTCGGCGAAACCGGCCGCATCGGTGCACCGGGCCGCCGTGAGATCGGTCACGGCAAGCTCGCCTGGCGCGCCATCCATCCGATGCTGCCGTCGAAAGAGGAATTTCCCTACACCATCCGTCTGGTCTCCGAAATTACGGAGTCAAATGGATCGTCGTCGATGGCGACGGTGTGCGGTTCTTCGCTGGCGCTGATGGACGCCGGAGTGCCGCTGAAGCGGCCGACGGCGGGCATCGCCATGGGCCTCATCTTGGAAGACAAGCGCTTCGCCGTCCTCTCCGACATCCTCGGCGACGAGGATCACCTCGGCGACATGGACTTCAAGGTGGCCGGTACCGAAGGCGGCGTCACCTCGCTGCAGATGGACATCAAGATCGCCGGCATCACCGAAGAGATCATGAAGGTCGCCTTGGCGCAGGCCAAGGACGGCCGCCTGCATATCCTTGGCGAGATGGCGAAGGCCATCAACACCGCACGCGCCGAACTCGGCGAGCACGCTCCGCGGATCGAGTCCTTCAAGATTCCCGTCGACAAGATCCGCGAAGTCATCGGCAGCGGCGGCAAGGTCATCCGCGAGATCGTGGAAAAGACCGGCGCCAAAATCAACATCGAGGATGACGGCTCGGTGAAGGTCGCATCCGCTAACGCGGATTCGATCAAGGCGGCGATTAACTGGATCAAGTCGATCGCCTCGGAGCCGGAAGTTGGCCACATCTACGAAGGCACGGTCGTCAAGGTCATGGACTTCGGCGCCTTCGTGAACTTCTTCGGCGCCAAGGATGGGCTGGTGCACATCAGCCAGCTGGCGCCGCGCCGGGTGCAGAAGACGAGCGACGTGGTCAAGGAAGGCGACAAGGTCAAAGTCAAACTCCTTGGCTTCGACGAGCGCGGCAAGGTCCGCCTTTCGATGAAGGTCGTCGATCAGGAATCCGGCGAGGACCTCGAGGCGAAGCAGAAGGCCGAAGGCGGCGAGCCGCGGGAAGCCGCGGCCGGCGGAGAATAGCGCTCTTTCGCCGAGGTACGGCGAGAGCCAGAATTCGCTCTCGGGCGCAGGCCGTTCAAGTGCCGCTTGCGGAGGCCCCACCGCGCACGCGATGGGGTCTTGCTCGAGCGAAGTGGCGTTTACGCGGCCTAATCCGCCACGACGACAGGCTCCGCAATGCGGCCGGCCGGCGGTTTCCTGAAAACCATGAGCAGCGGGATTGCGCAAAGCGTCGCGATCATCAGCAACTTGTAATCGTCGATATAGGCGATGATCTGCGCTTGCCGCGTGACGACGGCATCGAGCGCGGCGCGTCCCGCCGCTGTAAGCGGATTCCATGCATGCGCTATGATCGGATTTTCGAACGCCCGATTGACCGACGTGACCGAAGGAGCGATGGCGGCGTGGTTAGCCTGGGTATTCTGTACCAGCAGGCTGTTCACGACCGAGATGCCGACGCTCGAGCCGATATTGCGCGAGAGGCTGAAAAAGCCGGCACCTTCCGTCCGCTCAGCGAGCGGCAGCGTCGCCAAGGTCGCCGCGCTAAGCGGAACAAACAAAAACCCGAGACCGGCGCCTTGGACCATGGTCACGCCGATGATGGTCGCCTGCGATATGTCGGGCGTCCATCCGGTCATCTGATTGAACGACCACGCGGTGAGGGCAAGACCAAAGGCGAGCAGGAAGCGGGTGTCGACGCGACCGATCAACCTGCCGACAATCAGCATGGACGCCATGGTGCCAATGCCGCGCGGCCCCATCACCAGGCCGGCGGTGACGACCGGGTAGTCCATGAGCTCCTGCAGGTAAGGCGGCTGCAGCGCCATCGAGGCGTAATAGGTGAGTCCGACGACGGCGATGAACAGGACGCCGGCCGCGAAATTGCGGTCGCGAAACATCGCCGGCCGCACAAACGGATTATCCGCAGTAAACATGTGAACGAGGAACAAATACAGAGCCGAGGCGGCAACGATCGCTTCGATGATGATCTCGCCGGAGCCGAACCAGTCGAGCTGCTCGCCGCGGTCGAGCATGACTTGGAGGCCGCCGATGGCGATGCTTAAGGTGCCGAAGCCAAACCAATCGAGCTTGGCGCCGGCGTTGGACGGAAACTCCGGCAGAAAGATCATGATACCGATGAGGTCAAGAATCCCGATCGGCAGGTTGATGTAGAAGACATAGCGCCAGCTGTAATTCTCGGTCAGCCAGCCGCCGAGCACGGGGCCAAGCACCGGTCCGATCATCACGCCGATTCCGAACAGCGCCATGGCGAAGCCCTGGCGCTCCCGCGGATAACTGCCGAGCAGAACAGTTTGCGACAGCGGGACCAGCGAGGCGCCGAACGCGCCCTGCAGAACCCGGAACAGCACGATCTGGGTCAAAGACTGCGCCATGCCGCACAACATCGAAGCGACAGTGAAGCCGCCGATGGCCACCAGGAAGAGACGCTTCAGTCCGAACCGACCGGCGAGGAAGCCGGTCGGCGGCGTCATGATCGCGGCCGCGACGATGTAGGATGTCAGCACCCAGGCGATCTGATCCTGGGTCGCCGCGACGCTGCCCTGCATGTAGGGTAGCGCCACATTGGCGATCGTGGTGTCGAGCGCCTGCATCAGCGTCGCCAAGATCACGCAGGCGGTAAGCGCGCCGCGATTGCTGCCCGCCGCTACCAGTTCCCCTCCCATCAGCGCACCTGATGAGCACGGCCAAACAGTGCGGTAAGGAAATGCGGCCAGCCGCGTGCGTGGCCGGTGTCGACGTCGACCTCGACGCTCATGCCGGCGCGGAGCGGCGGCAGATTCTTATCGGTGGTATCGAGGCGAACGCGCATGGGCACACGCTGCACGACCTTGACCCAATTGCCGCTGGTGTTCTGCGCCGGCAACAACGAAAACTCCTGCGCCGCCGCAGGGCTTACGCTTTCGACAACGCCGTGCCACTCGAAATCCGGATAGGTGTCGACGGTGACGGCCACCGGCTGACCCGCACGCACATAGGTCAGTTCGGTTTCTTTCGGGCTGGCATCGACCCACAGGTGATCGGTGTCGACGAGGAAGAACGCCGTCGTCGAAGCGGCCAGATATTTTCCGGGCGCGATTGACGGCACGTCGGTGACGATGCCGCCGAACGGCGCCTTTACCACTGTGTGATCGAGTTGGCGCTGAGCCTCATCGACCTGCGCCTCTGCCTGCAGATATTGCGGGTGTTCCGTCACGACGATGTCCGCATTGCCGCCGAGTCTGGCGAGCTGAACCTGCGCCTGCTCGCGCAGCGCGGCGAGTTTGCCCTTTTCGTTCTCGAGCGTGTACACCGCCTGATCGTAGGTCGCCTGTGTGGCAGTTCCCGATTTCAGCAGCATGGCTGCGCGCATGTAATTCGTCTGGTCGAGCTCGACTTGCGCCTGTTGCGCATCGGCATCGTTCACCATGCGCTTGTAGTCCTGCTTCATCGCCTCGATCGACATTGCCGTCTGCGCCAGATTGGCCTTGGCGTTGTCGAGCGCGATCTGGAACTGGCGGGGATCGAGCCGATAGAGAACCTGGCCGACAGTGACGTGTTCGTTCTCTTTCACGTCGACGTCTTGAACAATGCCCGACACGTCGGTCGACACGCCAACCTTCTCTGCGTTGACATAGGCGTCATCGGTCGACATCACCCGCCCGCCGGTGACGTACCAATAACCGCCGACAATGAGCGCCAGCGGCAGCAGCGCGAAAAGAAACCAGCGCACGCGTTGGCGGCGGCGCAGCGCACGCACTTCCTTTGCGGCTGCTGTTCGCTGCCGCGAGCGCTTTTCCGCCGGAGCGACGGGAGCGATCGGCTGGGGACGCGGACTTTCCGGTGCTTCGTCGCGAACCGGCGAAACAGTTTTGCGGACAGGCTCAGCCATAGTGGCGCTCTCCCGCTACGGCATTGGCGTTTCGTTGGTGAATCAGCCGGCGTAGATTGTCTTTCACGATGGCGAGCTGTGAAACCATCTGCTCGATGCTTTCGCGGCGCACACCCTCCATGACATCGGCCATGGTTTCCTCCCCAAGCGAGCCGAGTTGCCCGAGGAGCGGTCGTGCAGCCGGCGTCAGGAACAGCCGTTTGGCGCGCCGGTCGTGGGGATCAGGCCGACGTTGGATCAGACCGCCGTCGCAAAGCTTGTCCAGCAGGCGCGTGAGCGTGATCGGCTGTAAATCCAGCATTTCCGCTAATTCCGACTGATTGAGCCCCTCAGAGCGATCGAGCCGCACTAGGACCGCCCATTGTGCGCGGGTGATCCCAAACTGCGCCGCCTTATAATCCGCGTAGGTGCGCAGCAGCCTGGCTACGTCATTGAGTATAAAGGCAAATTCTCGCTTAAGCGAACGATGGGCCATTGCATGTGCTCGCAGGATGCCTCACGCGACGTAATATAAGCTACCTTATATAAATTCGACCCAAATGTGTGCAGATCAGCACTGCAAATAGCTCAGGCCAGGTCTTTGTTGCTTTGTCCCCTAGCCTATTGGCTAGGTGTAAATTGCGGCGTAGCGCTGGCTGAGCCCAGCCAAATGGCCAACGTTTATTGCTCACCCATGCCCGACACGCGATCCACCATCTTCGCCCTCTCGTCCGGGGCGCCGCCGGCTGCGGTGGCGGTGGTGCGCGTGTGCGGTCCATGCGCGCGCGTCGCTCTCGAAAAACTGATCGGCCGCGTGCCGCCGCCGCGCCAAGCGGCGCTGGCGCGCCTGCGCGATCCGGGCAACGGCGATGTGATCGACGAGGGACTCGCGCTCTGGTTTCCGGGTCCGCACAGCGAGACCGGCGAGGACATGGCGGAGCTTCAACTTCACGGCGGTCACGCCGTCATCGCGGCGGTGCTCGAGGCGTTGGCAAAGATCGAAGATTTTCGGATCGCCGAGCCCGGCGAATTCACCCGGCGCGCGTTTGGGAACGGCCGCCTCGATCTCACGGCGGTGGAAGGCTTGGCCGATTTGATCGCGGCAGAGACGCCGGCGCAGCGGCGCCAAGCGTACCGGCAGCTTAAAGGCCTGATCGGCGACCGCGCCGAGGCATGGCGGCGGCAGCTGATCGAAGCCCTAGCGCTCATCGAGGCCCACATCGATTTCGCCGATGAGGCTGACATACCCGAAGATCTTGTGCGCCCCGCGCTCCATGCTGCGCAGCAATTGCGCAGCGAAATTGCGGCAACGCTAGCCGATGCGCGGCGCGGCGAGCGGTTGCGCGACGGTCTCGTCGTCGCCATTGCTGGGCCGCCCAATGCCGGCAAATCGACGCTGCTCAACCGGCTGGCGCGGCGCGAAGCGGCAATCGTGTCGCCTTATCCCGGCACGACCCGCGATGTCATCGAGGTGCATCTTAATCTCGACGGTTATCCGGTGACGTTGCTCGATACCGCGGGCATCCGCGACAGCGATGATCCAGTGGAGCAGGAAGGCGTGCGCCGTGCGTGCGAACGCGCGGCGGCTGCCGACCTCGTGCTCTGGGTCGTTGACGCATCGGCCGCTGGCGGAGCGTCTGTAGATAGCGCGAAGAACCTATTTAAATCAGATGTTTGGGTTCTTGAGAACAAGATAGATTTGACTGTGGAAATGCTGTGCGCAAACTGTAAATCTTCCTCAGGCGCCGGGGGCAGGTTCTCGATTTCGGCTGCGACCGGGGTCGGGACGGATGCGTTGGCCGCCGCGCTTTCGGCCCACGCAAAGGACTATTTCTCGCTGGCCGAGACTTCCCTGGTCACGCGGGCGCGCCACCGGCAGGCGCTCGAAGCGACCGTTTCGGCACTCGATCGCGCTTTGTCGCTGGGCGCTTCAGCGGGAGAAGAGCTGATCGCAGAGGAATTGCGGTCAGCCGCGACGATCCTGGGTCGGCTTACCGGCCGCGTGGATGTCGAAGACATTCTCGATGTCATCTTCCGCGATTTCTGCATTGGTAAATGATTGGTTAAACGTAACCTTGGTTAATTGCTTGCCGGGGCGTGGCGTTTCACGTGAAACAAACTAGCTTCCGGGTAGGGTTTCTCGCGATTTTGACCGCGGAATCGGCCTTGACTAAAACCGCCGCGGTCGTGGAGAACGGCAATGGACGCCGGCTTTGATGTGATTGTCGTCGGCGGCGGCCATGCCGGCTGTGAGGCCGCCGCAGCGGCTGCGCGTATCGGGGCGCGCACCGCGCTCATCACCCATCGCTTTGCGACCGTCGGCGCCATGTCGTGCAATCCATCCATCGGTGGCCTGGGGAAAGGCCATCTGGTGCGCGAGATCGATGCTCTCGACGGTCTGATGGGGCGCACGGCGGATGCCGCCGGCATTCAGTTTCGATTGCTCAACCGCCGCAAGGGGCCGGCTGTCCGCGGCCCGCGCGCCCAGGCCGACCGCAAGCTTTACGCGGCCGCCATGCAGGCGGCGCTTCGGCAGACGGCGAATTTGACGGTGATCGAAGGTGAGGTGGACGATCTATTACTCGCCAGCGGACAGGTGACCGGCGTGCGGCTCACCATTGGGCGTGCCTACAACGCCGGCGCTGTGGTTCTGACGACGGGCACATTCCTGCGCGGGCTCATCCACATCGGCGAACAGCAGATGCCGGCCGGACGTGTCGGGGAGGCGCCGGCCATTGGCTTGTCGCACACGCTGGAGCGAGCGGGCTTCGCCCTTGGGCGTTTGAAGACCGGCACGCCGCCCCGGCTCGATGGCACGACGATCGACTGGGCAGCGATGGAGATGCAGCCAGGTGACGATCCGCCGGAGCCATTCTCGACGCTCACGGCGCGCATTGACAATCCGCAAGTGGAATGCGGCATCACCCGCACAACGGCGGCGACCCATACGATCATCCGCGACAACGTCCATCGCTCGCCCATTTATTCCGGCCAGATCCAGAGCCGCGGTCCTCGCTATTGCCCCTCAATCGAGGACAAGATCGTGCGCTTTGGCGAGCGCGATGGACATCAGATTTTTCTCGAGCCGGAGGGGCTCGACGACACCACCGTTTATCCAAACGGCATTTCGACGTCACTGCCCGAAGACGTGCAGCTGGCGCTGGTCGCCTCCATCCCGGGCCTCGAGCGCGCCCGTGTGGTGCGGCCGGGATATGCGATCGAATATGACCATGTCGATCCGCGCGAGCTGGCGCCGTCCCTGGAAACGAAGCGGCTGCCCCGTCTCTTCCTGGCTGGCCAGATCAATGGCACGACCGGATACGAGGAAGCTGCCGCCCAGGGTCTGATTGCAGGCCTTAATGCGGCTGGGCGCGCGGCCGGCGGAGCGCCGATCGTGTTCGATCGTGCCGAAGGCTATCTCGGCGTCATGGTCGACGATCTGGTGACGCGCGGCGTCACCGAGCCTTATCGCATGTTCACGTCGCGCGCAGAGTATCGGCTGACGCTCCGGGCGGATAATGCCGACCAGCGCCTGACGGATAAGGGCATCACGATCGGCTGCGTCGGCGCCGAGCGCGCACGGGCGCATCGGGCCAAGATGACGGCGCTTCAAGCCGCGCGCGCAATGGCACAGGCCCTGACAGTCACGCCAAACGAAGCCGCGCGGCACGGCCTAGCGCTGCGCAAGGATGGGCAACGCCGATCGGCGTTCGATCTTTTGTCTTATCCGGATATCGCCATCGACGATCTTGCACGGATCTGGCCGCGCTTTGGCGAGCTTGACGCAAGAGTCGCGGAGCAGCTGGAGATCGACGCCAAATACGCGGTGTATCTGAACCGGCAGGCGGCCGACGTGGAATCCTATCGCCGCGACGAAAGCGTCGTTCTGCCTGACGATATCGACTACGGCACCCTGCCCGGACTTTCCAACGAAGCGCGCCACAAGCTGCAGGCGCACCGACCGCGTACCATCGGCCATGCCGGTCGCATTGATGGAATGACGCCAGCCGCGCTGACGCTGCTCGCGGCGCATGTGCGCCGGCAAGGCCAAAAGACCCGGCGCGGCGCGGCATGACCGCGCGCGACGCCCGGAACGCGCGGGATCATAAGCGCCGCGCGGCCACACCGGCGCCCGCTGAAAGACTGATAGACCTGTCGGCCGACCGCGCCCGCGCGTTAGCGCTGACTCCTGTTTCACGTGAAACAGCCGCCCGCCTCGACCGCTTCGTCGCGGTCCTTCTGGATTGGCAGCGGCGCATGAACCTGATCGCGACCTCCACCGAACCGCACCTCTGGACGCGCCACGTCGCCGATTCGCTCCAGCTTCTTCCGCTGGCGCCGCAGGCTCGCATTTGGGCCGATCTAGGCTCCGGGGGCGGGTTTCCCGGCTTGGTGATTGCCTGCGCCCTCGCGGAGGTCGCCGGAGCTCGGGTGCATTTGGTCGAAAGCGCTGGCAAGAAGGCGGCCTTCCTGCGCGACGCGGTGCGCGCAACCGGCGCGCCTGCCGTTATCCATGCGGTGAAAATAGAGGATTTCGTCTTAGATCCCCCCGAGCCGATCGAAATCGTGACCGCGCGTGCGGTCGCTCCGCTCGCCAAACTTCTCGGCATGGCATATCCGCTGTTGAAAACGGGCACGATTGGTCTGTTTCCCAAGGGACAAGATGTTGCTGCTGAATTGACCGAAGCCGCTAAATGTTGGAACATTCAGGCGGTTCTGGCGCCGAGTTGGACCGATCCGAAGGCCCAAATTGTCATCGTGCGTGGTGTAGAACCGCGATCCGTGGGCGACCGGTGATCGCCACCGTGCTCGCTGAACTCCAGAAGAGGTGAATGGCAGCGATGAGCGACGCGTCATCCTCGGCAGACTCTCCCGGCCTTGTCCCCTTCGTGGCGCCTCGCGAAGCGCAAGTCGGCACCCATACACCGCCCCGAGTACTGGCGGTCGCCAATCAGAAGGGCGGCGTCGGCAAGACCACGACGGCGATCAATCTCGGCACCGCGCTCGCGGCTATCGGCGAGGACGTATTGATCGTCGATCTCGATCCGCAGGGCAACGCCTCCACAGGCCTCGGCATCGATCGGCGTAACCGCAGCCATTCGACCTACGACGTGCTCGCCGGCGAGACGAACTTGCGCGACGCGATTGTCGCCACCGCAGTGCCCCGGCTGCACCTGGCGCCTTCAACGCTTGATCTCGCTGGACTCGAGTTAGAGATCAGCCAGTCGCGCGACCGCGCCTTTCGATTGCGCACCGCGCTGGCACCGCTCCGGGCGCCGGCATCCGGCCAGATCAATTTCACCTACGTGCTGGTCGACTGCCCGCCCTCGCTCAATCTCCTCACTGTCAACGCCATGGCCGCCGCGCACGCTATCCTCGTGCCGTTGCAATGCGAGTTCTTTGCGCTCGAAGGTCTCTCGCAACTTCTCAAGACGGTCAAGTCGGTGCGCGAGCAGCTCAATCCGGATCTCACGATCCACGGCATCGTGTTGACCATGTACGATTCGCGCAACAATCTCTCGGGCCAAGTCGTCGCCGACGTGCGCGAATTCATGGGGCGCAAGGTCTACGACACCATCATCCCGCGCAACGTGCGGGTGTCTGAAGCGCCGTCCTACGGCAAACCGGTCCTGGTCTACGATCTCAAATGCAGCGGCAGCGAAGCGTATCTGCGGCTCGCGACCGAGATCATCCAGCGCGAAAAAGAACTATGCGTCGGCTGAGGTCAGGCAGCGCTGTCCGAGTGATTTGCGGTGACGCGAAACAAACAGTGACGATCCGACAGGCGGAGTGCGCATGACCGAAAGCTCGGGAGAAACCGCGATGGCTGAGGAGGGGACGCGGTCGCGGTTGGGACGCGGGCTTGCTGCACTGATCGGCGATGTTGGCGGGGAAAGTCCGGTCGAACGTCCGCGCGGGCAGCGGCGATTGCCGACCGGCGCGCTGCGCCCCAACGCGCGCAACCCGCGCCGCGTTTTTGCCAATACCGAACTCGACGAGCTAGCCGCCTCGCTGCGCGAGCGCGGCATCATCCAGCCGATCGTCGCGCGGCCGCTACGCGGCGTTGCCGACGGCTATGAGATCATCGCCGGCGAACGCCGCTGGCGCGCCGCGCAGCGCGCCGGATTGCATGAGGTCCCTGTCGTCATTATCGAGGCGACCGACGCGGAAGCCTTGCAGCTCGCGATCATCGAGAATGTACAGCGCGCCGATCTCAATCCGCTTGAAGAAGCGGACGGCTATCGCGCCCTGATCGATGAGTTCGGCAACAGCCAGGAAGAGATCGCCAAGATCGTCGGAAAAAGCCGCAGCTACGTCGCCAACACGCTGCGGCTGCTCAAGCTCCCCGATCCGGTCAAGGATTATATTCACAGCGGCAAGCTGAGCGCCGGACATGCGCGCATGCTGGTCGGCGAGCCCAATGCCGAACAGCTGGCTGAAGAGATCGTCGCCCGCGATCTCAATGTCCGTCAGGTCGAAGCGATGGCGCGCGAGCGGGCGCAGGCGAAGAAACCGGCAAACGGTCGCGCGCAGCACCACTCGAACGCCAAGAACGCCGACACCCAGGCCCTGGAAAAGCGCATGTCCGACGCCCTCGGGTTAGCTGTCACCGTCGCCGATCGCGGCCGCCGCGGCGGCACGATCAGCATCCGCTATCGCAGCCTTGACCAACTCGACGACGTGCTGCGGCGGCTGCAGAGGCCGCATTAGGCCAGCTAAGCGGGTTTCCGACGCGCGCGATCCACACGGTCGATTAAGTCGTCGATCATCGGGCTCGTCGAAAACGGCACCAAGCGTATCGGCGCGCCGAATGTTATTTGATCACCAAAGATCGTGTGCCGCCGCACTGACAAGGTGACACGGGGCGGGTTGATAAATGGCGAATAACTTACGTTCTTGATATCGCTGAGCGCGATGTGCTCCTCCTGGCCGCGATTTTTCACGACCAGCGCATCGCCATCTTCCCAAACCTCGTCGACGAGATCAAACACCAGCTTTTTTCATAATGAAGAAGCCGAAGACGACCATAATCGCCGGCACGATCAGAAACGGCAGCGGCGAGGCTGCGTTCCGGGCTGCACCCGAAAAGAGTGAAATGCCGACGAACAGAATCAGGAATCCAAACCAGATCGCGGGGAAGATGCGCTTGTAAAAGAATGTCCAACTTGACGAGATGCGGCGCATTGTCCGTCGTCAGTTCGGCTCGGCGCTACTCCGCCGCAGTTCTCCCGGCGCCCGAACCGAACCGGCGATCGATGTAGTCAACGACGATCTTCTGGAAGTCAGCAACGACCGTCGGACCGCGCAGCGTCATCGCTTTCTTGCCGTCGATGAACACCGGTGCCGCCGGTTGCTCGCCGGTGCCGGGCAGCGAAATGCCGATATCGGCGTGTTTGCTCTCGCCCGGGCCGTTGACGATGCAGCCCATCACCGCGACGTTGAGGCCCTCGACGCCAGGATAGCGCGTCTTCCATTCCGGCATCGACTCGTGGATGAATTTCTGGATGTTCTGCGCCAGTTCTTGAAAGGTCGTCGACGTCGTGCGGCCGCAGCCGGGGCAGGCGGCCACGAGCGGCACGAAGGTGCGCAAGCCCAAGGTCTGCAATAGCTCCTGCCCGACTTTCACTTCCAGGGTGCGATCGCCGTTCGGTTCCGGCGTCAGCGAGATGCGGATGGTGTCGCCGATGCCTTGCTGCAGCAGCACGCCCATCGCTGCCGAAGAAGCGACAATGCCCTTCGACCCCATGCCGGCCTCGGTGAGCCCAAGATGCAGCGCGTAGTTGGAGCGCCGCGCCAGCTCGCCATAGACGCCGACGAGATCCTGCACCGCCGAGACCTTGGCCGAGATGATGATCTTAGAGCGCGGCAGCCCAATTTCCTCGGCGCGCTCGGCCGACAATAGCGCCGACTGCACCATGGCCTCGCGGGTGACGTCGCGGGCGTCGACCGGATGGTTAGAGCGCGCATTCTCGTCCATCAGATGGGTGAGCAATTCCTGGTCGAGCGAGCCCCAATTGGCGCCAATGCGGACCGGCTTGTCGTGGCGGATCGCGGTTTCGACGATGGCCGCAAACTGCCGGTCCTTCTTCTCCTTGAAGCCGACATTGCCGGGATTGATCCGATATTTGTCGAGCGCTTCGGCACAGGCCGGGTGCTCGGCGAGGAGCTTGTGGCCGATGTAATGGAAGTCGCCGACGATCGGCACGTCGACATTCATGCGCAGCAGCCGCTCCTTGATATGCGGCACAGCGGCGGCGGCCTCGTCGCGGTCGACGGTTATGCGCACCAGCTCCGAGCCGGCCCGAGCCAGCGCCGCCACTTGCTTGGCTGTCGCCTCCGCATCGGCGGTGTCGGTATTGGTCATCGACTGCACCACCACCGGTGCGCCGCCACCGACGGTGACGTTGCCCACCCGCACGGCGACGGTTTGGTGCCGTTCGGCGGGGCCGGAGAATTCCATCATGGGGTCGTCCTTCAGCAGTCGCCACAATAGGTTAAATCGGTCCGCCTGGGGCAGGGCGCTCCACAGGGGGCTTAATCAACCCCGATATAGCCTCACCGGGGCCGGTTTACGAGCACCAAGCCGAGCGCAACCAGCGCCACCGCCAAGGCAAAGGGCGGGGTCAGCGGCTCGTTCAGAACCAGATGTCCGGCGGCAACGCCGAACAGCGGGGTCAGGAAGGTAAAGGCCGACAACCGGGTGGCCGAATAGCGCACGACGAGTGCAAACCAGACCACATAGGTAACGCTGACCACCCAGACGATCTGGTAAGCCAGCGCGCCAATCGCGAGCGCCGAAGGCGTGGCGGTGAAATGTTCACCGAATAGGAGAGCGCCAATGGCGAGCAGGGGCGCCGAGACGACGAGCTGATAAAGCATCGTCTTCTCGGCACTGACGCGGCTGAGCGCGCTCGCCTTGATGACGAGCGTCGTCGCCGCCCAGGCCATGGCGGCGGCGACCATCATCAGATCACCGAGCATCTGGCGTGGATCAGCGGCCGGGGTCGGCAGCCCGAAGGCGATGATCATGCCAACGAAGGACAGCAACAGCCCGAACCATTGCGAAACATGAAAATGATCGCCCGGGATCAGCCAGCGTGACCCGACGACGACGAAAAATGGCGCCAGATAGATAAACAGCACGGCGCGGGTTGCCGTCGTCCAAAGAAGGCCGCGATAGATCAACAAAAACTCAAGCGCGAACAGGGCGCCGGCTGCTATGCCCGGCCACAATGTGCTGTCGCGCTTGAACAGGGCGATGCCGCGGAATTGCGTCCACGCTGCAACGAGAATCGCCGCCAGGAAGGAACGCGCCGCCGACTGGATCAGTGGCGGAATGTCATGGATGGCCAACTTGGCGGCAACTTGATTGAAACCCCAGCTCAAGCAGAGCACGAGAATGAGCGCGGTCGCGAGCGCATCCAGCGGACGAGAAGTTGCGGAATGAGGCGGCACTGGTGGTTCAGGTTCAATTCGGTACGAGCGCGCAATCGTCATCGCTCGCGGCAATGCGAGCAGACGCCGGCGATTTCGATCACCGGGCTTTTCGGCGCAAAACCTGCCGCGCGGCAGGATGTTTTAAGGGCCTCCGCGGCAGCGCCGCCAGGCGCCTCGCCGACCGCGCCGCATCGCTCGCAGATCAGGAACACGACCGGATCGGTGCCGGCGTGATTGTGCACGCAGGCGACGAAAGCATTGCGACTTTCGATCCTATGGACGAGGCCGTTGTCGCGCAAGAAATCAAGCGCCCGATAGACAGTAATCGGCGCCGGACGTCCCTGGTCGCCAAGCCGCTCCATGATCTCGTAGGCGCCGAGCGGCTTATGGCTTGCCAGCAGCGCTTCGAGCACGTGACGGCGCATTGGTGTCAGCCGCTGCGCGCGCGCCGCGCACAGCTCTTCCGCATGCGCGATAGCCGTGGTGGCGCAATTGCCATGATCATGATCCGGCGCCGGAAACACCACCTGGGGCATGCGTCATCCTTCAGTCACTGAATTGCGCGAGATCGTTTCCACGGTAGGGCTTCGCGCTCACCATTGTACCCGTTCGAACCGCATCGCGAAAACGTGACGATGCCTCCGATTTTGATGTTGCACCGCAGCAAAAAGCGTCCCACATTGCCGCCACTTCGCACAAAAGCCAGGCACGCAGGGGCGACTTCTCACTAAGCGCACTCTCTCGAATTGGGGATAGCCATGTTGAAAGGAAAGACTGCTCTCGTCACCGGGTCGACCTCGGGCATTGGTCTGGCCTATGCACGAGCGCTCGCCGCTCAGGGCGCCAATCTCACCATCAACGGCTTTGGCGACGCAGCGGCGATCGAAAAGGAGCGCGTCGCCATCGAAAAAGATTTCGGCGTGCGGGCATTTTATTCCGCCGCCGACATGACCAAGCCGGCAGAGATCGCCGACATGGTGCACACGGTCGAAAAAACCTTCGGTTCGCTCGACATCCTCATCAATAACGCCGGCATCCAGTACGTGGCCCCGATCGAGGAATTTCCGATCGAGAAATGGGATCAGATTATCGCCATCAATCTTTCGGCCGCGTTCCATGCCATTCGCGCCGCCGTGCCCGGCATGAAGTCGCGTAAATGGGGCCGCATCATCAGTACCGCTTCCGCGCATTCGCTGGTCGCATCGCCGTTCAAGGTCGCTTATGTGTCTGCCAAGCACGGCATCGCCGGTCTCACCAAGACTGTCGCGCTTGAGCTCGCGACCTTCGGCGTCACGGTGAACTGCATCAGCCCGGGTTACGTATGGACACCGCTGGTCGAAAAGCAGATCCCCGACACGATGAAGGCGCGCAATATGACCGCAGATCAGGTCAAGCGCGACGTGCTGCTCGCAGCGCAGCCGACCAAGGAATTTGTCACCGTCGAAGAAGTCGCCTCGCTTGCCGTCTATCTGTGCTCCGACGCGGCGAGATCGATTACCGGCGCCAACCTTTCGATCGACGGCGGCTGGACGGCGGAATGAGCATTGCCCCAGCGCGATAGGTCCGACCTCACGACCGTGAGGCGCGCATCGCCATGAAAGGGCTTCTCGCCTCGTTATTGCCGCGGCGCGCAGCAAATGCGCCCGGGGCGCAAACGACGAAGCGTATCAATCTCGCTTTGCAGGGCGGCGGTGCGCACGGCGCATTTACTTGCGGCGTGCTTGAACACATCCTCGGCGACGGACGCTTGGTTGTGGAGGGCGTTTCGGGAACTTCCTCAGGCGCCGTCAACGCCGTGATGCTCGCCGACGGTCTGGCGCGAGGCGGCAATGCGGAAGCCCAAAAGCGGCTTGTCGATTTCTGGCGCGCCGTCAGCAGCACCGGCGATCTACCGCCGCTGCAGCGCGCGGTCGTGGAACGGCTCATGTCGTTCACTCCCCTCGAAGGCACGCCGGTGCAGGCGTGGTTCGACGCGATGTCGCGCTTTTTCTCGCCTTACGATTTCAACCCGCTCAACATCAACCCGCTCAAGGACCTGTTCGAGCGTTTCGTCGATTTCGCCGCGCTGCGTGCATTTTCCGATCTGCAAGTCTTCATTTCGGCAACCAACGTGCAGACCGGCCGCATGCGAATTTTTTCGCGCGACAAAATTACCGCTGATGTGGTGATGGCGTCTGCGTGCCTGCCGGAGCTGTTCCGTGCCGTAGAAATCGACGATGTGCCCTATTGGGACGGTGGCTATCTCGGCAACCCGGTGATCTTTCCATTCTTCGGCACTACCAAAACCGAGGATGTTCTGGTCGTGCAGATCAATCCGCTGGTGCGGCAAAAGACCCCGACCTCCGCCAGCGAGATCATGAACCGTCTCAACGAGATTACCTTCAACGCGCCCCTCATTGGCGAATATCGTGCCATCGAGTTCGTGGCTCGTCTGATCGATCAGGGGCGGTTGCCACGCGGCATGGGACCCGGCCAATACCGCCGTATCAACGTCCATCGCATCGTCCTCGACCGCTTCGGCACCCAACTCGACGCTTCCAGTAAGCTGACGACTGAATATGACTTCTTTGAAATGCTGCGCGTCCAAGGCAAGCGCGCCGCCCGGCTTTTTCTCGATGAGCATTTCAAAGATATCGGCGTGCGTAGCACGGTCGATTTGCGGGCCGAAGCACAGGCCGAATGGGCGTGATACGCTCAGGCCGCGATCCCGAAAAATGGGAACCGGTTTTCGCGAGCTAAACTACCGGCGTTGAGCGTTAGCTCTACAAACCGCCGAGAGAGGACCCGAGACAAGACCCATGTCAGCCAGCTCGTCCTCTTCCTCGCAAAACCGGCTGGGGCGGGAGACCAGCCCCTATCTGCTCCAGCACAAAGACAATCCTGTCGAATGGTGGGCCTGGGGACCGGAGGCGCTGGCGGAGGCAAAACGTACCAACAAACCGATCCTGCTTTCGGTGGGCTATGCCGCCTGTCACTGGTGCCACGTGATGGCGCACGAGAGCTTTGAGGACGACGCTACCGCGCGAGTGATGAACGAGCTGTTCGTCAACATCAAAGTCGATCGCGAGGAACGCCCCGACATCGACCAGATCTACATGGCCGCGCTGCATCATCTCGGCGAGCAGGGCGGCTGGCCGCTGACCATGTTCCTCACGCCCGGCGGTGAACCGATCTGGGGCGGCACGTATTTTCCAAGCACGTCTCGCTACGGCAAACCGGCCTTCGTCGATGTGCTGCGCGAGGTCGCGCGGCTGTTCCGCGAGGAGCCGCAGAAGATCGAGCATAACCGCGCCGCGCTCATGGAGCGGCTTGCCGGACGGGCACGGCAGCCGGGAAAGGTCGCGATCGGCACCGCCGAACTCAACAACGCGGTGCAGCAACTCGGCGGCCTCATCGATCCAGTAAACGGCGGCACCCGCGGCGCGCCGAAGTTCCCGCAGGCGGCTTTGTTCGAGCTTCTTTGGCGAGCCGGGCTCCGCACCGGCGAGGCGCGTTACTTCGCTGCCGTCGAAATCACCCTCGACCACATTTGCGAAGGCGGCATTTATGATCATCTCGGCGGCGGTTTTTCCCGCTATTCAGTCGATGAGCGCTGGCTCACGCCACATTTCGAAAAAATGCTTTACGACAATGCGCAGCTGCTCGAATTGCTGGCGATCGCTTATTTGCGCACCGGCAAGCCGCTCTATCGTCAGCGCGCACACGAGACCGTGGCGTGGCTTAAGCGCGAGATGACGACAGACGAAGGCGCATTTTCAGCTTCGCTCGATGCCGATTCCGAAGGCCAGGAGGGAAAATTCTACGTTTGGTCCTATGACGAAATCATCAGGCAGCTCGGAATCGAGGATGGCGAGTTCTTCGCGCGCCACTACGACGTGACGCCGCAAGGTAATTTTGAAGGCCATAACATTCTCAATCGGCTCAAGCCGCCGCCAAGCACTCCCGAGGACGAAGCGCGGCTTGCCGCGCTGCGGGCAAAACTTCTCGCTGCGCGGGATGCACGCGTGCGCCCCGGGCTCGACGACAAAGTCTTAGCCGACTGGAACGGACTGATGATTGCGGCGCTCGTCAACGCGAGCCTGATGCTCGCCGAGCCGTCATGGCTAGATATGGCCAAACCCGCCTTCGCCTTCATCGCCCGCGCGATGACCCGCAGTGACAGGCTCGGTCATTCCTGGCGCCAAGGCCAGCTCAAGTTTCCCGGGCTCGCTTCCGATTTCGCGGCCATGATACGCGCGGCGCTGGCGCTCTATGAAGCGACCGGTCAGCAAAGCTATCTCGACCAGGCGCTGGCTTGGCAGCACGCGCTCGATCGCGACTACGCCAACGCCGATATCGGCCCCTATTTTCTCACTGCCGCCGATGCCGAGGGCCTCGTGATCCGCCCTGCCGCGACCACTGACGAGGCCACACCGAACCATAACGCCGTCGCCGCGCAAAACCTCGTCCGGCTGGCGCTTCTCGCCGGCGACGATACCTGGCGGCAAAAGGCCGACCGGCTGATTGCGGCCCTTGCGCCGCAAACGGTCGAGAACCTTTACATGCACATGGCGCTCCTCAACGCCATCGATCTGCGACTGCGCGCCGCCGAGATTGTCGTCACCGGCGAGGGCGCCGGCGCTGAAACGTTGCTCAGTGCCGCTCGTGCGCTGCCGCCGCTCGACCGCATCGTATTCCACGCCCGCTCGGCGGATGCTCTACCGCCATCGCACCCGGCGCTGCAGCAGAATTCGAGCAGCAGCCGAGCCTGTAGCCTTCGTCTGCATCGGTGAAACTTGCTCGCTCCCGGTGGCCGATCCCGCCAGCCTGCTTCGCACCATCGAGAGCGTGCGACAAACTTGACGCTGCGGTCCATTCCGCGGCGAATCGTGCTTTATGGAGCAAGCCGGGGCGGCAGCGAGGGAGATCGAGCGATGCGAAACGGCTTTATTCTGGCGGGCGCCTTGATCCTAATGACGGCCACCGGCGCGCGCGCCGAAGGCTGGTGCGGTTATGCGGCGGCGGCGAAGTCCCTGATCGAATGCGGCTACTCGAGCGCAACCGAATGCGAGAGCGCCATCGGCAAGGGCGGCATGTGCTTCGTCGATCCGGACTACGCACTCAATGAGAAGCGTGCCGCGCCCGCATCCCGTCACCCTGAGGCTCGCACGTCAGGGTGAGGGATCGCGCAACGCGCTTTACGTATTCATCGAGTCGAAGAACTCGCCGTTGTTCTTGGTGTTGCGCAGTTTGTCGAGCAGGAAGTCGATCGCGTCCATCGTGCCCATCGGATTGAGGATGCGGCGCAGCACGTACATCTTCTTGAGCTGATCCGGCGGCACCAGCAGTTCTTCCTTGCGCGTGCCTGAGCGGGTGATGTCCATCGCCGGGAAGGTGCGCTTGTCAGCCACCTTGCGGTCGAGGATCAATTCCGAGTTGCCGGTGCCCTTGAACTCTTCGAAGATCACCTCGTCCATGCGGCTGCCGGTATCGATCAGCGCGGTGGCGATAATGGTAAGCGAGCCGCCCTCTTCGATGTTACGCGCAGCGCCGAAGAAGCGCTTCGGACGCTGCAGCGCATTGGCGTCGACACCACCGGTCAGCACCTTGCCGGATGACGGCACGACCGTGTTGTAGGCGCGGCCGAGCCGGGTAATCGAGTCGAGCAGGATGACCACGTCGCGGCCATGCTCGACCAGGCGCTTGGCCTTTTCGATCACCATCTCGGCAACCTGCACGTGGCGCACGGCAGGCTCGTCGAAGGTCGAGGAGATAACCTCGCCTTTCACCGAGCGCTGCATGTCGGTGACCTCTTCCGGCCGCTCGTCGATCAACAGCACGATGAGATAGCATTCCGGGTGATTGTGCGTGATCGAGTGCGCGATGTTTTGCAAGAGCACGGTCTTGCCGGTGCGCGGCGGCGACACGATCAGCGCGCGCTGGCCTTTGCCAACCGGGGCGACGATGTCGATCACGCGCGCGGAAAGATCCTTCTTGGTCGGATCTTCGAATTCCATCTTCAGCCACTCGTCCGGATAGAGCGGCGTCAGATTGTCGAAGTTGACCTTGTGGCGCGCCTTCTCGGGGTCCTCGAAATTGAGCGAATTGACCTTGAGCAAAGCGAAATAACGTTCGCCTTCCTTCGGGCTGCGAATATGGCCATCGATGGTATCGCCGGTGCGCAGGCCGAAGCGTCGGATCTGCGACGGTGAGACGTAGATGTCGTCCGGGCCGGGCAGGTAATTCGCTTCCGGCGAGCGCAGGAAGCCGAAGCCGTCCGGCAGGACCTCGACGACGCCTTCTCCGACAATATCGGTTTCGCGCGCGGAGAGCTGTTTGAGGATGCCGAACATCAGCTCCTGCTTGCGCATCGTCGAGGCGTTTTCGACCTCAAGTTCTTCCGCGAAGGAGACAAGCTCCGCCGGAGTCTTGGTTTTGAGTTCTTGGAGTTTCATTTCCTGCATACAGAATGTCCTATGGAAATTCGCCAGCGCCGGGGTGGGTCGCAGGTCGCTGGCGGAAAGAGAGAGCCGTAGGTCTTGGGATTGCGGGGGGCTTGGGGCGCCACGGTCCCGATGCATCAGCCGGCACCAGTTCACTGGAGCCAGAACTCGGCTGCATCCGCCTACGTTCGGTGGGATGTCCCAGAAGATAAGAAAAGACTGCGCGTCAGGCAAGTGCCGAGACGATCTGTGCACTGGCAACGCGCAAAATTCAAAACGGTTTCACCAAGGCTTTACCACCACGAGGATGACGATTGCGATCATGAGAATCGTCGGTACCTCGTTGATTACCCTGTAGAATCTCTGCGAATGCGGGTTTTGGTCGGCGCCGAATGCCTTAACCCAGCGGACAAACAGCCCGTGCACCGCCGAAAGGACCAGCACGAGGGCAAGCTTGGCCCACAGCCACTCTGACGCAAACCAGCCGTAGCGGGAATCAGGCCCGTGCCACGCCAACCAAAGCCCGAGAACCCAGGTGCCAACCATCGCCGGATTGATGATGGCGCGCAGAAGCCGCCGCTCCATCACCTTGAAGGTTTCCGACTGAACCGACCCTTTCTCGGCAGCGCAGTGATAGACGAAGAGCCGCGGCAGATAGAGCATTCCTGCCATCCAGGCGATCACCGCAATGATGTGGAAAGCCTTGATCCACGGATAGCCCGAAGCCGGCAGCAGCAGAACCAGGACGATGAGCACGACCGCGGTCAGCGCGACGGCAATTTCGGCCCTCAAATAGCGATGCAGAAAATCTCGCGCGGCCATCGCTAGCCCTTCCACGCGCGGACACGTGCGACCAATCGCTCGACATGCGCAATCGGAGTGTCCGGCAACACGCCATGGCCGAGATTGAAAATGAACAGTCCCTGCGAAAGCGCCTCGAGAATAGCATCGATCGAGCGATCAAGTGCCGCGCCGCCGACCAGGAGCGCCAACGGATCGAGATTGCCCTGAACAGGCCGCCGCGGCTGAATGTGATTCCGCGCGAATCCGAGCTCAACGGTCCAGTCGATGCTAACCGCATCGACCGCGACGGATCCAAGGTAACATTCGAGCTCAGTTCCCGCTCCGCGCGGAAAGCCGATGACCCTCGCCCCCGGAATTTTCTGGCGCACCGCATCAACAATACGAGCGCACGGTTCGATGCACCATTTCCGGAATTCATCGGCAGGCAAAATCCCGGCCCAACTGTCGAAAATTTGCACCGCGTCGACGCCGGCCGCGAACTGCCGGATCAGATAGCCCGTCGAAGCCTCAACCAATACATCGATCAATTCCGCAAACGCATCGGGAAATTGGTAGGCAAAGAGCCGCGCTGGAACCTGATCAACGGTTCCGCATCCCGCAATCATATACGTTGCCAATGTCCACGGCGCGCCGCAGAAGCCCAACAGCGCCACTGCTGGTGGCAATACCTGCTTCACCCGAGCGATCGCCTCATAAACCGGCGCAAGGCGTGTCTGGTCGATCTCGCGGCGCAGATCGCTCAGCGCCGAACGATCCTTGAGAGGCTCAAGCCGCGGTCCCTCGCCTTCCTCAAACCAGACACGTTGCCCAAGCGCATGCGGCACCACCAGGATGTCCGAGAATAAGATCGCCGCATCGAACCCGAAACGTCGGACCGGCTGTAGGGTTATCTCGGCTGCGCGCTCGGGATCGAAACATAGATCGAGAAAATTTCCCGCCTTTTGCCGAAGTTCTCGATATTCGGGAAGGTATCTCCCTGCTTGCCGCATGAGCCAGATTGGTGGAATGGGCTCACGTTTACCCGCGAGAACACGAAGCAGAGGTTTGATCATCAGCGTAGCCGTTACCGTGCCTATCTAAACCAAATCAATTCTAATAGAGTCTGTTGTAGTTCTTGGTCGGTTAATTGGACTAATGCATTTCCACCCACACGTCATCCACGGTCTACCCACATGTTCACGGTGGCTGCGTTGTACTCAGCGTCGCGAGAGTTCACCATCTTTATTGGACTTATGAGGCTGTTTTGTCTTGTTCTGAGGTCGCTTTCCACATTTCCCCGCTGCTCGATCCGTACGATCGTTTCGCGGGCGGAACGGCAAGGGTGTGGATGGATTTCTTGCTAAGTCGCCTATTATGGTTGCGCGGCAACCCAAGCCATGGCCTTCTCCCCAACCGTCGACAGGTTATTCAAGCCTTCTTATGACGCTCACCGCCGGCTACTTCCATCTGCACTTGGTTTCTGACGCGACCGGAGAAACTCTGATTACGGTCGCTCGCGCCGCCGCGGCCCAATACACGAAGGTCATGCCGGTCGAGCACATGCACCCACTTGTTCGCAGTCAGAAACAGCTCGACCGAGTGCTTGCCGAAATTGAGGAATCCCCCGGCATCGTGCTCTATACGCTGCTGCAGGAGAATCTTGTCGCCAAGCTTGAGGAAAAATGCCGGGCGCTTGGGCTGCCATGCCTCTCGATCCTCGGTCCGGTCCTTCACCTGTTTCAAGCCTATCTTGGCGCGGAATCAACGCATAAAGTGGGCGCTCAGCACACGCTTAACGCCGAATATTTCCGCCGCATCGATGCGCTCAATTACACGATGATGCATGATGACGGCCAATTGACCGATGACCTGGAGGAGGCCGATGTCCTCCTTGTCGGCGTATCGCGAACATCGAAGACTCCGACCTCGATCTACCTCGCTAACCGCGGCGTGAAGACGGCAAACGTACCCTTGGTGCCCGGCGTGCCGTTGCCGCCCGGGATTGAACGGCTCAAGCGCCCGCTGGTCGTCGGCCTTTACGCGACGCCCGAGCGGATCGTGCAGATCCGGCAAAATCGGCTCCTCGGCCTCAAGGTGCACCGCGATGACGACAAGTACATCGATCAGCAATCCGTGGCCGAGGAAGTTGCCGCCTCGCGCCGGCTTTGCGCCAAACATAATTGGCCGTTGATCGACGTCTCCCGCCGTTCGATCGAGGAAACCGCGGCGGCGGTGATTGCGCTCTTCGGCGAGCGCCGCCGGCACATGGCCTCATAAGCGATGTCGCTGTGGCTTGCCGCGCGATCCGCTCATGCTGGCATCGAGAAGCGCCGTGCGACGGGCGCTGCTTGAGGCTGCGGGTGTTCCGATCGAAGTGCGTCCGGCGGATGTCGATGAGCGACGTCTGGAAGCGGGCGCGATGTCGGAGGAGCCGGCTGCGATCGCCGCGCATCTGGCGCGGGAAAGGCGTCCGTTGTCGCCAGATCGCATCCGGGCCGGCTGGTGCTCGGCGCCGATCAGACCTTGGCGCTCGATGGCAAGCGATTTGCCAAGCCAGCCGATCGGGCAGCCGCGCGCGCGCAGCTTGCGCGCACTTTGCGGCCGCACGCACGAACTTCATTCGGCGATCGCGTTCGTGCAGGATGCGACGCTGCTGTTCGAACATGTCGGCACGGCGCGACTGACCATGCGCACGTTTTCCGATCGGTTCCTCGATCGCTATCTCGACGCCGTCGGCGACGCGGCGACGGCAAGCGTCGGCGCCTATCAGATCGAAGGCCCGGGCATTCAACTCTTCGAGCACGTGGACGGCGATTATTTTACCATCTTGGGATTGCCGCTCTTGCCGGCGCTCGATTTTCTCCGGCGGCGGGGATGTCTGGTGTCATGAGCGGCGAACGGCCTTTCGTGCTGTGTCTCACCGGTTCGCTCGGCATGGGCAAATCGACGGACCGCACAGTTCTTTGCCGAAGCCGGCGTGCCGGTGCACGATTCCGACGCCGTGGTGCACGCCCTTTACGAAGGCGAAGCCGTGCCGGCGATCGAGCGCGCCTTTCCCGGCGCGACGTCTGCGGGAAAAGTCGACCGCGCCAAGCTCGCCGACGATGGTGCTCGGCGATGACGCGGCGCTGGCACGGCTCGAAGCGATCGTGCATCCGCTGGTGGGCGCTGCAAGGGACAAGTTTCTGGCCGATGCGCAGAGCCGGCGTATACCCGTGGTCGTACTCGATGTGCCGCTGCTGTTCGAGACCGGAGGACAAGACAACTGCGATGCCGTCGTCGTGGTCTCGGCGCTGCCGGAAATCCAACGCCGCCGCGCCTTCGAGCGGCCGGGCATGACCGAGGAGAAATTCACCGCGCTTGCTCGCTAAGCAAATGCCCGATGCGGAAAAGCGTCGCCGCGCCGATTTTATCGTGGATAGTTCGCAATCGTTCGATCACGCCCGCGCCCAGGTACGCGACATCTTGCGGGCCGTGGCTAAAATGCGCGCGAGCGCCGGTGATTCGTAGAGATTGGATCGCCAGCGGCGGACTGAGAGATCGAATGCGCGAGATTGTGCTCGATACCGAGACGACGGGACTCGACCCTCTGGACGGCCATCGCCTGGTCGAGATCGGCTGCATCGAACTGATCAACCGCATACCGTCCGGCCAAACCTTCCACAGCTATTTCAATCCCGAGCGCAGCATGCCGGCGGAAGCCTTCGCGGTTCATGGCCTCGGCGACGACTTCCTCAAAGACAAGGTCTTTTTCGCCGAGGTGGTGGACGACCTCATCGCCTTTCTCGGCGATGCGCCGCTCGTCATCCACAATGCCGCGTTCGATATCGGCTTCCTCAATGCCGAGCTCGAGCGCGCCGCCCGGCCGCTGATCGCGCGCGAGCGCATGGTCGATACGCTTCTTCTTGCCCGCCGCAAGCATCCCGGCGGCTCAAACCGGCTCGACGATCTTTGCGTGCGCTATGCCATCGACAATTCCCGCCGTACCAAGCATGGCGCGTTGCTCGACGCCGAGCTCCTCGCCGAAGTTTATGTCGAGCTGATCGGCGCCCGGCAGGCGCAACTCGTCCTGTCCCAGGCCGCGATGCCGGGTCGCACCCCCGGTGAGCCGATCATCATACGCGAGCGCTTGGTGCCACTTGCCGTGACGCTCACCGCCGACGAACATGCGGCGCACCAGGCGTTCATTGCCACCCTTGGTGAAAACGCAATTTGGCGCGACTACGTCAGTTCGGAGTAACCGGTTGCGATGGCGGCGAGGGTTGTGCGCCCGCGAGCCGTTGCCGGTAAAGGCCGACAAAGTCGATCGGGTCAAGCAAAAGCGGCGGAAAGCCGCCATTGCGCACCGCAGTGGCCACGATCTCGCGCGCGAACGGGAAGAGGAGCCGAGGGCATTCGATCAGCACTACGGGCTGCATACTGTCGGCGGGCACGTTCTGGATACGAAAGACGCCGGCAAATACCAGTTCAAAGCTGAACAGCAGCGTACCTTGGGTTTCCGCCTTGCCTTCCAGGCGTAGCGTCACCTCGAAATCGCTGCCGCTCATGGGTGAGGCTTCGACGTTGACTTGGATATTGATGCTCGGCTGCTGCCCGCTGGGTGCCATTGAGCGAGGCGCATTCGGATTTTCGAACGAAAAATCCTTCACGTATTGGGCAAGGACGCCGATGTGAGGCATCACCGCCTGTGGCTGAGGGCCGCCATTGGTGGCTGACATGCTCGTCTCCGGCCCACACGCGGGCATTAAGGCTTGGCTAACACAGGCAGAGGGAGCGAACAATGCTGCTGCCGGTTATCGCTGGCCGCCCTATTTGCCCCTGGTTTCAGCGCGTTGCCCAAAAGCCTGTCATCTAACTCCCACGAGTAAGCCTCACTTGCGGCAGCGTCTGGCGCTTGAATTCGGTATGGGCGGGTAACGTTCCGGTGTAACGATGTTGGCGCGGCGGCAGCGATAGACTAAGCTTGAGCCTTGGCACGCATACGCGGACAGCGGCCACTGGATGGTTTCCCGCGCGTGCCTACATAGAACGGGGACCAGGCGCCCGCCGCGGATTTGCCGCTTCGAACCGCCACCGGGATCCAGCCGTCCCGTCATTTGCGAAGCCGAGAGACGCCGAGGGAAGTAGAACGTGTTCGATATTTACACCATCATCTTCCTGGCGCTCGCAGTATTCATTTTCCTGCGACTTCGCAGCGTCTTGGGGCAACGCACTGGCCGCGAGCGGCCGCCGTACGATCCCTATGCGACGCGTGACGCCGTGCGCAGCCCGGCAAGCGACAAGGTGGTGACCCTGCCGCCGCGCTCGACTGAACCGGCGGCGACGCGGCCGGTGGAGGTTGCGCCCGCCTCGACCGATCGCTGGAAGGGGGTTGCCGAGACCGGGTCAAGCGTAGCGACCGGGCTTGACGCTGTTGCTGCCGCGGATCCGGCCTTTGATGTCAAGCATTTCATCACCGGCGCGCGCGCTGCCTACGAGATGATTGTGACCGCGTTCGCCGAAGGCGATCGCCGCCAATTGCGGAGCCTGCTCTCGCGCGAGGTCTATGACGGTTTCGACACGGCGATCGGTGAACGGGAGGGCCGCGGTGAAACCGCCGAGACACGCTTCGTTTCGATCGATGGCTCCACGATCACCGGAGCGGAGCTGCGCGGTCGCACCGCCCAGATCACCATTCGCTTCGTTTCCAAGCTCATTTCCGCAACGCGCGATCGTTCGGGTGCGGTAATCGAGGGCAATGCCGAGAAGGTCACCGACGTCACCGATGTCTGGACCTTTGCCCGCGACGTTTCTTCACGCGATCCCAACTGGAAGGTTGTCGCGACCGAAGCCGGACAGTGAGGCCCATGGCGGCGTACAGTCGAGCCTTGCTGCTCATCGTCGCATTCTTGATCGCGTTTTTGGGTCTCGTTCACGTGCGATCGCACGCCGCCGAGAGTGGGCCGATTAAATTCCCGGATACGCAGTATGAGCCGATCGACTGGGCAGATATCGACGGCTGGGGAAGCGACGATCACGCCACCGCCTTTGCGGCCTTCCTCGAGAGCTGTCGGGCGCTGAACAGCAGTCGGCAGCCGGGCCGCGAGGTCACGCCGATCACCAACGCGCTCAAGTCCATTTGTGAGCGCGGTTTAGCTGCCGTCCCCCTCGATGAAGACGATGCAAGGAAGTTCTTTGAGGATAATTTCCGGCCGCTGCGTATCAGCAAGCTCGGCGACACCGACGGCTTTCTCACCGGCTACTACGAGCCGATCATCAACGGTTCGCGTGTTCCGACCGGTGAGTTCACGGCGCCGCTCTATCGCAGGCCGCCAAATTTAGCCATTTCCGGCCGCCGCAAGCTCGGCGACTCTTTCCCCAGCAAGGGCGTCAAGGTCGGCCGGCGGGTCGGTCGCCGCAAGATTGTGCCCTATTACGATCGCGGCGAGATCGAAGATGGCGCGCTCGACGGCTGGCATCTGGAGATTTGCTGGCTGCACAGCCCGATCGACGTCCTGTTCGCACAAATCCAGGGATCCGCCCGGATCAGGCTGGAGGACGGCTCGATCCTGCGCGTCAATTACGACTCGCATAATGGCTGGCCTTACCTGCCCGTCGGCCGTGTTCTTGTTGAGCGAAAACTCATTTCCAAGGACGATGTATCGATGCAGCGAATTCGCGATTGGATGGAAGCCAATCCGGACGCGGCCAAAGATGTACGCCGGCAGAACAAGTCCTATGTCTTCTTTCGCATCACCAACCTCGCGACCGAGGACGAAGCCATCGGCGGTGAGGGCGTACCGCTGATGCCTGGCCGCTCAATCGCCGTTGATCGTTCCTTGCACGCCTACGGCACGCCATTCTTCATCGCGGCGGAGCTGCCGATTGCCAACGAGAAAGCCGGGACCAAATTTCGCCGCCTCGTTTTCGCGCAGGATACCGGTTCGGCCATCGTCGGACCCGCGCGCGCGGATATCTATTTCGGCGCCGGCGACGACGCTGCGCGGATCGCCGGGCGCATCCGTCATCCCGGCCAATTCGTGATGCTGCTGCCGCGCGAGCTCGATCCGGTCGAGGCGGCGCACGATACGCCACTGCCGCCGGAACGCCCGGGCTTCTTCGCGCGGTTCAGCACCGGCTCCATGATGGACCCGACCGCGGAGGAGGTGCCGCTTCCCGAGGCCAAGCCCGCAGAAGAACCGGAGACGGAGCCCACCATCGGGCGAAAGCGATGAGCCGCCGACGATCGTTGAGCGACGAGGAACGCGCATTGTGGACCGGCGTCGCACGTTCAATCAGACCATTACCGCGCGGACCGCCGTCCTCAGATCCATTGACCGGCAGCGGTGTTGACGGCGAAGTAGCGGCCCCCGCATCGCTGCCGCCTCCGCCGCGGCAAGAGGTGCCGCGCCGGAAAAATGCGCCTCCGCTCGCGCCGCTCGGCCGAAGGCTTAAGCAACGGGTCGCGCGGGGTCGCGAAGCGATCGATGCTCGACTCGATCTGCACGGCTTCACGCAAACGCAAGCGCATGCCGAGCTGCTGCGCTTCTTGCGCCACGCCCAAGCGGACGGTGCCAGAATTGCACTCGTGGTCACCGGTAAGGGCGTAAGCAGAGGCGATCAGGAGGGCGCGAGCGAGCGCGGCGTGCTTAAACGGCAAGTGCCGCTATGGCTTGCGTTGCCGGAATTCCGCCCTCTTGTCGTCGGCTTTGAAGACGCGCATGCGGGCCATGGCGGGCAAGGCGCGCTTTATATCCGATTGCGGCGCCTGCGATAACACGTCGGTTAACCTTGCCGATCGGTTTGTCGAAAACCTTGCAACAAATCGCCAAGTTCTTCTGCGATGATCGCGCCCTTAGTTGGAGTACCGCGCGCCATGTCCCAGCCCGCCGCCGATCCGCAATCCAAGCCCGCCTCTACGCAAAGCGAATCCGCCGATAAACACGCTCTTGCTCAGGTCGAGAAGTGGATGGCGATGATCCGCGAGCTCAGCCACGAGCGGCAGGGAGCGACTGAAGCTCCGCGGCTGACACTGGCGGGAGCTCCTACAAAATAAACCGGCTCAGATCCGCGTTCTTGGCTAGATCGCCGACGTGCTTTTGCACGTAGGCCGCGTCGATCTTGACCGTCTCGCCGGCGCGGTCGGGCGCCGCGAAGGAAACCTCGTCGAGCACCCGTTCCATCACTGTCTGCAGCCGCCGCGCGCCGATGTTTTCGACGCTCGAATTTACCGCCACCGCCGTATCGGCGACGGCGTCGATGGCGTCTTCGGTGAACTCCAACGTGACGCCTTCGGTCCCCATCAGGGCGATGTATTGCTTGATCAGCGAGGCCTCGGGCTCGGTGAGAATGCGTCGCATGTCGTCGCGCGTGAGCGGTTTCAACTCGACGCGGATGGGCAGCCGGCCTTGCAGCTCGGGCAACAGGTCGGACGGTTTTGAGATGTGAAAGGCGCCCGACGCGATGAACAGGATGTGGTCAGTCTTCACCGAACCATGCTTGGTCGCGACGGTCGTGCCCTCGATCAGCGGCAACAGATCGCGTTGCACGCCTTCACGCGATACGTCGGCGCCGATGCGCCCGTCGCGCGCGCAAATCTTGTCGATCTCGTCGAGAAACACGATGCCGTTGTTCTCCACCGCCTTGATGGCTTCCAGCGTGAGCTGTTCGGAATCGAGCAGCTTGTCGGATTCTTCGTTGATCAGGATTTCGTAGGAATTGCGCACGTTGACGCGCCGCGTCTTGGTGCGGCCGCCGCCGAGCTTGCCGAAAATGTCGCCGATCGAAATGGCGCCCATTTGGGCGCCCGGCATGCCGGGAATCTCAAACAGCGGCATGCCGCCGGAAGCTTGCACCTCGATCTCGATTTCCTTGTCGTTGAGTTCGCCGGCGCGCAGTTTGCGGCGGAACGTTTCCTTGGTCGCCGCGCTGGCGCTGGCGCCGACCAGCGCATCAATGACGCGCCCTTCGGCGGCCTGCTGAGCTCTCGCCTGCACGTCCTTGCGCTTCCTCTCCCGCGTCAGCGTAATCGCGATCTCGACAAGGTCGCGCACGATCTGCTCGACGTCGCGGCCGACATATCCGACTTCGGTGAACTTGGTCGCTTCGACCTTGAGGAACGGCGCGCCGGCAAGCTTGGCGAGGCGGCGCGATATTTCGGTTTTGCCGACGCCGGTCGGTCCGATCATCAGAATGTTCTTTGGCAGCACTTCTTCGCGCAGCCGCTCTTCGAGTTGCAGCCGGCGCCAGCGGTTGCGCAGCGCGATCGCGACCGCACGCTTCGCGTCGCCCTGTCCGACAATGAAGCGGTCAAGCTCGGAGACGATTTCACGGGGAGAAAAGTCGCTCATTTGCTGCAAACCATGAGAAGAGCGCGGCCGTCGGGTGTTTCGACCAAGCGGTCTTTGCGGAAGCCGGCCTTTTCGTAAGCCCTGATCGCACGGGCGTTGGCAGGATCGGGGTCGGTCACAAGGCGCGGCGTACCTGCCTCCAGCAAGCCGGCAATAAACGCACGGATCAAGGCCGAGCCATGGCCGCGATCGAGCATGGCCGGTTCGCCGATGAATTGATCGATGCCGCGGGTGCCGCCCGGAAGCGCGCCGAATCCATTATCCGGCCACGCGTCGGGATCGTAGCATTGCAAATAGGCGAATGGCTGGTCGTCCATCGCGACCATGAATTGTTCCATGGATGGGTGATTGAGATCTTCGCTGACCAGGGCAAACTGTTCGTCCGGATCGCCCCACCACTCGACGACATGCGGCTTCGCCAGCCAACGTCGAACTATTGGCAAATCCGCGGCCGACATCGGCCGAAACGAATAGACGCCAGCCGCCATCGATCAGGCGCCCTTCAACGTTTCGATGGTCACGTTCCGGTTGGTATAGACGCAGATGTCGGCGGCGATATCGAGCGACTTGCGGACGATCGCCTCGGCATCCAGCGGGCCGTCGACCAGCGCGCGGGCTGCGGCCAGGGCGTAATTGCCGCCGGAACCGATACCGACGATGCCGGCCTCCGGCTCGAGCACGTCGCCGGTCCCGGTGAGCACCAGCGATACATCCTTGTCGGCGACGATCATCATCGCTTCGAGGCGGCGCAGGAAACGGTCGGTGCGCCAGTCCTTGGCGAGCTCGACAGCCGCGCGCATGAGCTGGCCGCGGTACTGCTCGAGTTTGGATTCCAGCCGCTCGAACAGGGTGAAGGCGTCGGCCGTGGCGCCGGCAAAGCCGCCGATCACGTCACCGCCGCCAAGCCGGCGCACCTTGCGTGCATTGGCCTTGACGATGGTCTGGCCGATTGAAACCTGCCCATCGCCGCCGACGGTGACCACGCCGCCCTTGCGGACGGTCAGAATGGTGGTGCCGTGCCAAGGGCCTAGGTGGCCGGATTCGGAGGGGGACATGTGCAAGAAAGCCTTTGTTCACGCCATGATTTAAGAGTTGGTGCCGGGCAATGCAATTGCATGCCGGGAGACATTGGCGCAGCGGACCAAGCCCTGATAAAAGGCGGCGCGCTGCGGAGAACTAAAATGCGCAATGCGTCCGTGAAGCGGACTACGAAGGAAACCGCCGTTGAAGTCGCTGTCGATCTCGACGGCGAAGGCCGCGCGTCGGTGGCGACGGGCATTGGCTTCCTTGATCACATGCTCGATCTCTTGGCGCGCCATTCGCGGATCGACATCGAGGTCAAAGCCAAGGGCGATCTGCATATCGATCATCATCACACCACGGAGGATGTCGGCATTGCGCTCGGCCTGGCGGTCAAGCAGGCGCTCGGCGACATGAAGGGCATCACCCGCTATGCCGACGTGCACGTGCCCATGGACGAGGCGCTAACCCGGGTGGCGATCGACATTTCCGGGCGGCCGTTTCTGGTGTTCAACGTCGCGTTCGTGCGCGACAAAGTGGGTCCGTTCGATACCGAGCTGGTGCAGGAGTGGTTCCAGGCGTTCGCCATCAACGCTGCGGTGACGCTGCACGTTGCAACGCTTTACGGCACCAACGACCATCATATTGCCGAGTCGTGTTTCAAGGGCTTGGCGCGGGCACTGCGGGCGGCGGTCGCCATCGATCCGCGTGCCGCGCATGAGGTGCCTTCGACCAAGGGCACGCTTAGCAGCTGATAAATTATGCCCAAAACCCCGCTCGCGGGGAGGACGCAGCCGGGAGCTGGATTTAACCAGCAGCCCGTAACAACAGCGGAATAAAGCCATGTCTGTGTACACCGTCCACGAGCCTCCGTTGCGCGCTATCGGGGCTTCCCCCGATCCGGAGCGCCTGGTCTTCGTGCGTGACGGGTTTTATTTCTCGGCGTTTCTGTTCACGGCGCTGTGGATGCTATGGCACCGGCTGTGGCTGGTGTTGTTGATCTACGTCGTGGTCGCTGTTGGGCTTGACTTCGCCATGTACTACGCCGGTGTCCCCAGCACCGGTGTCGCCGTTGTCGAATTGCTGATCTCGTTGCTGGTCGGCATCGAAGCGGGCAGCTTGCGCCGGTTCACGCTGACGCGGCGTGGCTGGAACAACATTGGCGTCGTCAGCGGTGATGACGTCGAGGAGGCCGAGCGGCGCTTTTTCGACGCTTGGGTTCGCTCCGCTCGCAGCAAGCGCACCGAACCACCCGCGGTGTCGCCGGGCTCGCCGCCACCCGTGCCGCCCACGCCGCATTCGTCCGGCATCATCGGCTTGTTTCCCGAGCCCGGAGGGAACCGGTGAGCGTTGCCATCGTCGATTATGGCTCCGGCAACCTGCACTCTGCCGCCAAGGCGTTCGAACGCGCGGCGCATGATGCGGGCCTCGACCAGCCGATCGTCGTGACGAATGATCCGAGTAAGGTGGCAACCGCCGATCGCGTGGTGCTGCCCGGCGTTGGCGCATTCGCCGACTGCCGGCGCGGCCTTGACGCCGTCGACGGAATGGTGGCGGCGCTCGAGGAAGCGGTGCACCAACGCGGCCGCCCGTTCTTCGGCATCTGCGTCGGGATGCAGCTCTTGGCCGAGCGCGGCCGCGAATACGAGGTCACGGAGGGACTGGGCTGGATCGCTGGCGAAGTCGATCGGATCGTGCCCGGCGATCCGCAGCTGAAAATTCCGCACATGGGCTGGAATACGCTCAATGTCACGCGCCCGCACAAACTGGTCGAGGGTCTCGCGCTCGGGCCGCAAGGCCTGCACGCCTATTTCGTGCATTCCTATGAACTCAAAGTTACGGAACGTGACGACCTTGTTGCCCAGGCCGACTACGGCGGTCCGATCACCGCGATCGTCGCGCGCGACAATATCGTCGGCACGCAATTCCATCCCGAGAAGAGCCAAAAGCTCGGTCTGGCTCTGATCGCGAATTTCCTGAAGTGGAAGCCGTGATCCTTTTCCCGGCGATCGATCTGAAAAACGGCGAAGCCGTGCGCCTCCAACAGGGCGACATGGCGCGCGCGACGGTGTTCCATCGCGACCCGGCCGAGCAGGCGCGCGCTTTCGCGGCGCAGGGCTTCGAATATCTCCACATCGTTGATCTCGACGGCGCCTTCGCCGGGCAAGCCGATGAACGCCGCTGCGGTCGAGCGCATCCTCGCCGCGGTGAAAATTCCGCTGCAACTCGGCGGCGGCATCCGCGACCGCGCCGAGGATCGAAGCGCTGGCTCGGCAAGGGCGTCGCCCGCGTCATCATCGGCACGGCCGCCGTGCGCGATCCGGCATTGGTGAAGGAAGCGGCGCAAGAATTTCCCGGCCGCGTCGCCGTCGGCCTCGACGCGCGTGACGGCAAAGTCGCGGTCGAAGGCTGGGCGGAGACCTCCGAGCTCTCTGCGTTCGACATCGCCAAGCGCTTCGAGGACGCCGGCGTCGCCGCCATCATCTATACCGACATCGCGCGCGACGGCATGCTCAAGGGCCTCAACCTCGACGCCACCATCGCGCTTGCCGATGCGGTGTCAATTCCAGTCATCGCCTCGGGCGGGCTCGCCTCGCTCGACGACGTGCGCGCACTTGCTTGACGCCGCGCGCGCAAAAGCTCGCCGGCGCCATCGTCGGCCGCGCGCTCTATGACGGCAGGCTCGAATGCTGCGGCGGCGTTGGCGCTTGATCCACGCGGCGCGGGCGGCGTGACATGTTCAAGGTCCGCGTCATTCCCTGCCTCGACGTGAAGGACGGCCGCGTCGTCAAGGGCGTCAATTTCGTCAATCTGCGCGATGCCGGCGATCCGGTCGAGGCGGCGATCGCCTACGACGAGGCCGGCGCCGACGAGCTTACTTTTCTCGACATCACCGCGAGCCACGAAGATCGCGACATCATGCTCGACGTGGTGCAGCGCACCGCCGAGGCGTGCTTCATGCCGCTCACGGTCGGCGGCGGCGTGCGCACGATCGAGGATATCCGCGCGCTGCTGTCCTCGGGCGCCGACAAGGTGTCGATCAACACCGCGGCGGTTGCGCGCCGCGCCTTCGTCAAGGAGGCGGCGGAAAAATTCGGCGATCAGTGCATCGTGGTCGCGATCGATGCCAAGAAAGTGTCGAAGCCGGCGCGAGCCGGACCGCTGGGAGATATTCACCCATGGCGGGCGCAATCCGACCGGCCTCGATGCCGTCGACTATGCGCGCGAGGTGGTCGCGCTCGGCGCCGGCGAAATCCTGCTCACCTCGATGGATCGCGACGGCACGCGGCAGGGCTTCGACATCGCGCTGACCCGCGCCGTCGCCGACGCGGTGTCGGTGCCGGTCATCGCCTCGGGCGGCGTCGGCAATCTCGATCATCTGGTCGAGGGCATTCGCGACGGCCATGCCAGCGCCGTGCTCGCCGCTTCGATCTTCCATTTCGGCGAACATTCAGTGCGCGAGGCCAAGCAATACATGGCCCGCGCCGGGCTGCCGGTGCGGCTCGATCCGTAAAAAACGGCCCTCGCAGGTGCCTGGTAGAGGTGATACTTACGCTTTCAAGGACAAGTGTCGCGATTGGACAGGCGCATGGCCATCCCGTTCACCCTCCCTGACCTGGAAAAGCGCGTGCAGGAGCGCGCCAAGGCGAGCGCGGACGTGTCCTACACGCGCAAGCTGCTTGACCGCGGCGTGGTTCATTGCGCCAAGAAACTGGGTGAAGAGGCGGTCGAAGCGGCCATCGCTGCCGTCGGCGAGGATCGCGATCGATGATCGCCGAAGCCGCGGACGTGCTCTATCATCTGCTGGTCGTGCTTCACGCGCGCGGCATTACGCTCGACGAGGTCGAGGCTGAACTCGGGACCCGCACGCGCCAGTCGGGCGTTGACGAGAAGGCCGCGCGCAAGGGCGGTTAGGGGCGATCCCGCATGGAACAACGCACCGAGCCGGACGTCTCGCCATATCGGGTCTTCTCGCGCGCGGATTGGGCCAGCCTGCGCGAAGACACGCCGATGACGCTCGCGCCCGCTGAGATCATGCGGCTGCGCTCGCTGCACGACCGGCTCGACATATCGGAGGTGGAGGAAATCTATCTGCCGCTGTCGCGCCTGCTCTCGCTCTACGTCGCCGCCACGCAGCGGCTCTTTCGGGCGCAACAGGGCTTCCTCGGCACTGAAGACGCCAAGATGCCCTACATCATCGGGGTCGGCGGCTCGGTCGCAGCCGGCAAGTCGACCACGGCGCGCGTGCTGCAGGCGTTGCTCGCGCGCTGGCCCAATGTGCCGAAGGTCGATCTCATTACCACCGACGGATTTCTCTATCCCAATGCGGTGCTTGAACGCGAAGGCCTGATGGAGAAAAAGGGCTTCCCGGACAGCTACGACCTGCCGGCGCTGTTGCACTTTCTCTCTGATATCAAAGCCGGCCGCCGGCCGGTGCGGGCGCCGGTGTATTCGCATCTGATCTACGACGTCATACCCAACCAATGGATCGAGATCGATCGGCCGGACATCCTCATTGTCGAGGGTCTCAATGTCCTGCAGGCGGGGCAATTGCCGAAGGACGGCAAGGCCATTCCCTTCGTGTCCGATTTCTTCGACTTCTCGGTTTATCTCGACGCCGAGGAGGCCGTGCTGCTGTCGTGGTACGTCGATCGCTTTCTCACTTTGCGCGGCACCGCGTTCGCCGATCCGAAATCCTATTTTCATCGCTATGCGCAATTGTCCGACGAGGAAGCGATCGCCACCGCGACCTCGATCTGGAACCGCATCAACCTGGTCAACCTGCGCGAGAATATCCTGCCGACGCGGCCGCGCGCCGACCTCATTCTGACGAAGGGCGAGAGTCACGAGGTCGAGGAAGTTGCGCTGCGGCGGCTGTGACTACGCATGGACAGAGTGCGGAGCGCCAACGCTCGACTTCGTCTAGCTCCGCTTCCGGTCGCTCTGTAATGACCTCGCAGCGGCCGAGATAGATTGTTCCCGCTTCGCCGTCGATCGACAGCCAATCGCCCTCTTGGATCGCAACGCCTGCAAGGCGCGCGCAGTGACCGGCGGTATCGACCGACAGCTCGGTGCAGCCGACAATGCACGGCTTGCCCATCTGCCGGGCGACCAGTGCGGCATGAGCGGTTCGCCCGCCGACCGCCGTTACGATACCGGCGGCGATGGCAAAGCCGCTGACATCGCTGGTCGTGGTGTCGGGCCGCACAAGAATGATTGGATCGCCGCTCGCCGTCAGGCGAGCGGCGCTCGTGGGATCGAAGGCGGCGCGCCCGACCGCCACTCCCGATGATGCGCAGATGCCGCGGCCGGCCGGCGGAGCGGTCACGACCAGCCGCTTATTGACGAGCGTACGCAAATCCACGCCGTTGAGGCGTTGTAACGCCTCGGTCGGCGCGATGCGCCCTTCCTTCACGAAGTCGATGGCCAAGCGGAGTGCCGCCTGCGGCGTTCGCTTCGCCGAACGCGTCTGCAACATCCACAGCCGACTATCCTCGATGGTGAATTCGACGTCCTGGATGTCGGCAAAATCCTGTTCGAGGCGGCGCAGCGCGTCGCGCAATTGCGTCGAAATCTCGGGAAGGAACCGGGCGAGGGCTTCCTCGGTCTCCGGATTATGTCCTCCCGACACCACGTCCTCGCCCTGAGACTCGAACAACACATCGATGACGGGCCTGTCGGCGCCAGTGGAAGGATCCCGTGAAAACGCGACGCCGGCTCCCGATGACACGCCGCCATTGCCGAAGACCATCGCCTGGACCGTGACCGCCGTGCCCTGCAAATCCTCAAGATGCTCAAGTTTGCGATAAGCGCGGGCGCGATCGCTCATCCAGGAGTGAAACACCGCCTGCGCCGCCGACTTGAGTTGCTCCATCGGATCTTCGCTCAGCACATGGTCTTCATCCTCGATGATTTGCTCGTAGGATGCGGCCAGGCGTTCGAGGGCCTCGCAATCGAGTGCGCGCTCGTTGCCGGCGCTCTCGGCGGCGATGAGCTCGTTGCGTTTGCGGACAAAGGCGGCTGGATCGATGCCGAGAACCACGCCGCCATAGCTCTCGAGAAAGCGGCGCCGGCAGTCGCTGGCAAAGCGCGGGTGACCGGTCATGCGCACCAGACCATGAACCGCCGCGGGCGTGCATCCGACATCGAGTACCGTATCCAACATGCCGGGCATCGATCGCGCCGCGCCCGAGCGGACCGACACCAAAAGCGGCCGGCGCCGGTCGCCAAACAGCCTGCCGGTTACATTCTCGAGGAATTCAATTCCTTCGGTCAGAGCGTCAGCGAGGTTTTCCAAGGCCGCCGCGTCGCCCTTCACCATCGCGGCGCAAAGGCTGATCGGGAGCACGAAGGCGGGCGGCACCGGCAGACCAAGCGCAGCCATGCGTGCCAGATTGGCGGCCTTACCGCCGACAAGCTCGGCCGGGTATCGCTCAGCCGATCCGTCACCGATGCGCGCGATCTGCATTTTCCGGGTGCTCCTACGCGGAAAGATCGGCGAGCACGTGCTCACGCAGAAGATGCCCAAAGGCCGCCAACCGGTCGGTCGAGCGCTCCAGCGCGCGGGCCAGTTCGAGCACTGACAATGCGGTCTTGAGACTGAATTCGCCGGTCAGGATTTCCGCCGTCGCCGCGCGCTCGGCTGCGTCGGCCCGATGCTCGACATCGATCAAGCGACCGACGGCGGCGAGCGCATCCTCAGTATCGATACGGTGCCCGTCGGGCACCTCAGCCGCGGCGGCTACTCCCACGGCGGCGGCTTCCGTGCCGGCAACCGTCGCGGCGCAAAGTTCGGCCAGCGGCTCGAGCAGCTCCGGTGCAGCGTCGGCTGGAACAAGCGAAGCGACGAATGCCGCCTGTTCGAGATCGTCAATCGCATCCTCGATCTGGTTGACCAGCCGCTCGATACCTCGGTCGGCATCGACCCGTGCAATCTCGCTTCGCGCCTCGATGGCGATCCGGTCGGCCTTTTCCTCGATACGGCGCGCCCGCTCCGCCAGTGCGGCGCAGTCAAATGATCTGTGGGCGCGCCGCTCGGCCACGAAATGCGCGATGCCAGCGGCGATGTCGCGCGCCAAGCCGGCCTGGCGGATCATAATGGCCAGCAGCGTTCTATCGACCCGTTGCAGATGCGCGACCAGAGCTGCTTCGATGCGATCCCGCGCCAGCCGGACCGAGCTTCCTTGCAGCAACGCCTCGGCCGAGACGCGCAAAACCGTTTTGAGAAAATCGACGGCGGCATCGCGCCCAAGCGCATGATCCAGGCGTTCGCCAAAACCGATCCGCGTCGGCGTCGCGTGATGAACCGCCGATGCGACAAGCTCGCCGCCGCCAAGTTCGAGGAACGCTCTGTGGCCGACGCGATGGTGCGCCGCCCAAGCAAGCACGCGAATCGCGTCGGTCTTGGAGACCCACTCCCGCAGGATCTTGCGCGCCTTGTTCCAGTCGATCAAAAACACCAGCGATGCGCCAAGGCTTTCAAGAAAGTCGTCGCGGCGGCCGTTGCTGTCGAAGGGAAGGCGTCCGCTGACCAAGTAAAACGCGCCGTCGTCGCCGAGCCCAGCCGCGCTTTTTCGTTCAAGCCCGCTCCATTGGACGGGAAAGTCGCGAAACAATCCGGTAAAGAACTTTGCCCGCGCCAAGTGCACATCGGTATAGGTGACGGTTACGGCATCCGGCTCAACGGCAATCACGACGACATGCGCGTCGGTTTCGCCGATGTCGTTCTGGATTGTCAGCCGGCCGCCCGACCGCGTCGCCATCGTCGCCAGTCCCGGATGATTGAACTTGAGCTTCTTGGTCGCGTCGACACCGCGCATGAAGGCTTCGACGGCCGGCCGATCTTCCGGCAGCAACGCATAGACATGCGCGCCGGCAAGAACTTCTTCGGCGTGAGCAGCGGCCAGTCGGTTGAGTGCTTTGTGCAAGTCCATGATCAGGCGATGCAAGCTGTCGCTCCGGCCTTCAGCTAGGCCGGTCAATCGGGCGATGTTTCCCACCTCGACCTCATCGACCGAGCCGAAAGGCGCTAAAGCCTGAATTGCTGAAAGCCGCTCGGCGGCATTGGTCCCCTGCGCCGGGTCCCCGGCTTGGACGGCGCGGATCATCGCCGCCATGTCGTCCCAGAGTGCAGCGCCTAGGCTGCTTAGCCCGGGCGCGGAAACCCGCTCGCCGGCCAAGAGGCTGGCGTGGTTGACTAGCGTTTCCAGAGGTACGTGATCGATACCGGCCGTCCGGCATTCACTTGTCAGATCGAAGCGCGCAGCCTTCGGATCGCCGGCGCGGCGCGTGGCCGCCTGCAAAACGCTCAAGCGCAGCTTGACCCTGTCGTTTGCGGCCAAGGCCTCGGCAATGAGCGAGGGCAGCAGCAGGTCGACTTGCCCGAGCTGCTCAATAATTTCAGATTTCATCCGCCACCTGCACCGATCACGGACCAGGAAAGCAGGTTCAGATGACGCCGTTATTGAGCTAGATCATTCACGGATCTGTCACAAACCCCAGACTGCCGGACCGCAGTTGAGGAAAGGAAGCTGAATGCCACTAGGCCGCGAGCGCGGGCCGTCCCGATGCCGCAAGCGCTGCGGTGAGGCGTTCGCGATCCAGGGGCTTGACCAGGAATCCGTCCATGCCGGCGGCGAGGCAGGCGTCGCGATCCTCGGCGGAAGCATTGGCCGTCAGCGCCAGGATCGGCGTTCGCGGCGCGTTGGTTTCGGCTTCGATGGTCCGGATGCGGCGCGTCGCCTCGAGCCCATCCATGCCCGGCATGTGCACGTCCATGAGCACGCGGTCGAAAGGCGCACCGGCGGCGCGCGCGGCAAGCCAGGATTCGATCGCCACGGCGCCGCTCGCGGCTATGGACGGATGATGGCCGAGCTTGACCAGAAGAGCGCGCGCGAGCAGCGCGTTGATGTCGTTGTCCTCGGCGACGAGAATCGAGAGCCCGCCGCCGGTGTGCGATGTGGTCGGCGTTTCCGGAGTTTCGGCCGCGGCGCCGGGATCGAAGGCATCGTCGGCCGAGAATCGGGCGGCAAGGGAGGCAGCACGCACCGGCTTGATGAGATAGCCGGTGAAGCCGGCGTCCTTGAGTGTCGTAAGCTCGTTGCGCATCGCCGGAGTGACCAGCACGATGCGCCGCGGGATCGCCGTTGCCATACGCGCGAGTGTTTCGCTCGCCGGTGTGCCCAGCGCGTGATCGACGAGCAAGGCGCTCCACATCTGCTCGGGCAATAGCGCCGCAGCGACCTGGTGGTCGGGAACGATTTTTGTCCGCGCGCCCCAGCGTTGCAGCCGCCGCGCAATCAGGGACGCTTCAATCGCCGCCGGCGCGACAATGAGAATGTCGTTGCCGGAGAGATCAGGCACCGCGAGCGCCGGCTCGCCGGCATCGTCGGCCAGCGGGAGCCGGACGGTGACGCGAAATGTCGCACCTTGGCCGGGTAAACTCTCGACCGCGATCGAGCCGCCCATGCCCTCGATGATCCGTTTCGATATGGTGAGGCCGAGACCGGTGCCGCCGAATTTTCGCGTCGAGCCGCCGTCGGCCTGCTCGAACTCGAGAAAGATACGCGCCTGGTCTTCGGGCGAGATGCCAATGCCGGTGTCGTGCACGACGATGGCAATCGCCTCCAATTCCGCAGTCGGTTCGACGATGATCGACACGCCGCCCCGCTCGGTGAATTTGATGGCGTTGCCGGCAAGGTTGAACAACACTTGACGCAAGCGCGCCGCGTCGCCGACGACGCGCGCGGGCAAGCGCTCATCAACATAGCCGCCGATTTCGAGCCCCTTGGCCTGAGCGCGTGGTCCGAGCAGCTCGACCGCCTCCTCGACAAAGGCCGCGAGCTGGAATGGCCGGGCCGCGAGATCGAGCCGGCCGGCTTCGATCTTGGAGAAGTCGAGCACCTCCTCGATGAGCGACAGCAGCGTCTCCCCCGACGTCTTCACCGCCTTCAGGTACGTCGTCTGTTCGGGAGTGAGCGGCGTGTCGCCAAGCAAATCTGCCATGCCAAGGATGCCGTTGAGCGGCGTGCGGATCTCATGCGACACCATTCTGAGAAAGCGTGACTTTGCCCGATTAGCCGCCTCGGCCTGATCGCGCGCGTCGCCCAATGCGCGCTCGGCGTCGACGCGGTCGGTGACGTCGCGGCCGACGCTCTGCATCTCGCTCATCCCGTCGGAACGGACGGTGACTTCGCGCCAGGCGATCCAGCGCGCGCCGTCGGCCCCGGCGATCTTCTGGTCATGGGCGCGCGTGCCGTCGGCGAGGAGACTGGCCTCGCCTTGCTCGACGACCGGGAGCGCAAAGCGGGTGCCAAGGAGCTCTTCGCGGGCGTTGCCGGCCAGCGTGCAGAACGCGTCATTGGCGTAGGTGATCGCGCCGCTGCCGTCGCGGCGCACGATCACGTCGTCCAGCGCCTCAAAAAAACTCTTGGTGCGCTCCTGCGCTTCCCTTATTTCCCAGTTGCGGTCTGCCGCCTCGTCCAGGCGCGTTTCAAAATCGCGCAGCTCAGCCTTCATTTGCCGGATGCGGGAGATGAGAATACCGATTGCGCCGCAGGCGGCGCCGAACAAGGACGCCACGCCGATCGCGAAGGTGTGGGGGTCGTAATGGGCGGCCGGCGAGGTCGCCCCGGCGAGGAAGCCGAAGGCGACCCCAAACGACATCGTTGTGATGACCACCAAACGGACGATCAATGAGAAGAGCCGGCGGCTGAAGATGGCGGGTCTTCGAAGGGTGGCCCAAAGGCGCATGGTCCCTATATATCCCGCTCGGCACGGTCGCCGCGGCTGTCGGTCGCAAGCCGCCGGTGCCCCTTGTTGTCAATGCAGTGACGCAGATTTTGTCCTATGAACCTTGCGCATCCCTTGCCGCCGGGCGGGACGATTGGAGCAAGGGTTGATGCTTTGTTAACATTGCCTTGGATCATCCGATTGGAACCGATCGAAGCCCGATCCACGAAGGCGCCGCCGGAGCAAAGTAGATGGATAAAGTCGTGAACTCGAAGCGCACGCGAGCGCGTTCCTCCGAGCCCGCCGAGCCGATACAGCCGGCATCGCGCGAGGAGGCGGAGGCGGCCGTGCGCACGCTCATCCGCTGGGCGGGCGACGACCCGGACCGCGAAGGGCTCCGCGGGACGCCGGCGCGCGTGGTGCGCGCCTACGAGGAATGGTTCTCCGGCTACAAGGATCATCCGCGTGAGTATCTCAAGCGCACCTTCGAAGAGACCGGCGGCTATGACGAGGTCGTCGTGCTGCGCGACATCCGCTTCGAGTCGCACTGCGAGCACCACATGGCGCCGATCATCGGCCGCGTGCATATCGGCTACCTGCCGCGCAACCGCGTCGTCGGAATTTCCAAGCTGGCGCGGTTGGTCGACGTCTTCGCCCGGCGGCTGCAGATTCAGGAAAAGATGACGGCCGAGATCGCCTCTTGCCTCGATACCGTGCTCAAGCCGCATGGCGTCGCGGTGGTGACCGAGGCGACGCACCAGTGCATGACCACCCGTGGCGTGCACAAGACCGGCGTCACCATGGTGACGAGCCGGATGCTCGGGGTATTTCGCGACCGCGCCGAAACCCGGCAGGAATTCCTCACCGCGATCGGCATGCGCGGTGCGGTCGGCGTGGCCAATGGCGGCGGATGAGCGTTACGGCGTCGCCGCAGGATTGATCTTGATGTCCTGCAGGCATTTATCGTCTTTGTGAATGGCGATAACGTTCATTCCGATGGGAAAGACCAGATAGCCAGCATTTTCGAGCCACGCCCGCAGCGCCGTCGCGTCGGTTTTCAAGGCCTCGACCAGCAGAATGGGATGGTTGACGCCGATGCATTTGGCGGCGCCCGCCAGGACGTCGAGCTCCATCCCCTCAACGTCGATTTTTATCAGATCGAGGCGGGAGAAATTGAGCGAATCGAGGTTGATCGTTTGCACGTCGACCATCTTGTCTTCGGAATAGTCGATCGGCTGGCCGATGAATTCGGTGTTGTCCCGCTTCTTGAGCTCAAGACTGCCGAAGCTTGAATAGGCAAAGTAATTCGGTTTCGGCATTTTCATCGTGCCGGGCCGGTTGGAAACTGCGGCGTGGATGGCGCGGGCATTGAAGCAGTTATTGATCGCGATGTTGCCGGCGAGCGCATAGTAGATGCGCTCCTGGGCGTCCAGCGCCAGCACCACGCCCCAGCTGGTCATGTGCTTCGCCCACTCGACGGTGTGAACCCCGAGGTTGGCGCCGCAGTCGACGGCGACCACGCCATCGCCGTAATGCTTGCGGCGCAGATCGAGCACCATCAGCATCAAAGCGACCTCGTCGGCGTCGTAAGAGGCTTTGTCGAGGAGCTGAAAGCCGGCGCCGTAAGCCCGGTTGGCGCCAACGACATGCTGGTCGAACCGGTTCATGATCATGGTGCCATGATCGGTCGAGGCGGTGATGAACGCGAGCTTGCGATGCGGCTTTGCCATGGGATTGTGGCCCTGGAGCTGACACGATGCCGGTAAAGGGACAGCGAAATGACAAACGCGTCGCACGGAAACGGACCGGCGAAGCTTTACCTGATTCGGCTTATCGGTGGAGCTGATTAGAGAAATCACGCCGCGCGGCGGATTTCGTCGGCGAGGGCGCGGTAGGACAAGGCTTCGGCGAGGTGCACGCGGCCGATTTTGTCGGTGCCATCGAGATCGGCGAGGGTGCGCGCGACCCGCAGCACACGATGATAGCCGCGCGCCGAAAGCCGCATCGCATCGGCCGCCTCGCGCAGGAGTGCAAGTCCGCCCGCATCCGGTCGCGCCACGTCTTCGAGCACGGCGCCGGAGACGGCCGCGTTGCTGCGAATGTGCGGCAGTCCGATCGCAGCATAACGCGCGGCCTGCCGCTCGCGGGCAAGCGCCACGCGTTCGGCGACCTCGCGGCTGCCTTCGGCCGGCGGCGGCAGGATGGGGTCGGCGGCGGTCACCGCCGGCACCTCGATGTGCAGGTCGATGCGGTCGATCAGCGGCCCGGAAATGCGCGCCTGATAGTCGGCGGTACAGCGCGTGTTGATGCCGCGACGGCAAGTATAGCCGGGCTCGTCGGCGCGCCCGCAACGACACGGATTCATCGCCGCGACCAGCATGAAGCGGGCCGGGTAGGTGACGCGATGATTGGCGCGTGCGATCGCAACTTCGCCGGTCTCCAGCGGCTGGCGTAGGGAATCGAGCGCTTGCGGCTGGAATTCCGGCAGTTCGTCGAGGAAGAGCACGCCATGATGAGCCAGCGAGATCTCGCCCGGCCGTGCGTGCAAACCGCCGCCGACCAGCGCCGGCATGCTCGCGGAATGATGCGGGGCGCGAAACGGCCGCCGGTTAGTCAGGGCGCCGACCTGGATCACGCCGGCGATGGAGGCGACCATCGAAACTTCCAGGAGCTCAGCCGGCGCCAGTGGCGGGAGAATCGAGGGCAACTGCGCCGCGAGCATCGACTTGCCGGCGCCGGGTGGCCCGACCATGAGCAGATTGTGACCGCCCGCGGCCGCGACTTCGAGCGCGCGCTTGGCGCTTTCCTGGCCCTTGATGTCGGCGAGATCGAGCTCGGTGCCTACTGTTTCAAGGATTTTCGGCTGCGGCCGCGAGAGCACCTGCGTGCCCTTGAAGTGGTTGGCGAGCTGAATCAGTGACGCCGCTGCGATGATCTCGATTTCCGGGCTCGCCCAGGCCGCCTCCGGGCCGCACACCGCCGGGCAGATCAATCCCTCGCCACGGGCATTGGCGCCGATGGCTGCGGGCAGGACTCCGGCGACCGGTGCAATCGAGCCGTCGAGGCCAAGCTCGCCCAAAACGGCAAATCCGGACAGCGCGTCGTGGGGAATGGCACCGATCGCCGCCATCAAGCCCAGCGCGATCGGCAGGTCGTAGGGGCTGCCTTCCTTGGGCAGATCAGCTGGCGCGAGATTGATGGTGATGCGGCGCGCCGGCAGCGCGAGTCCCGACGCGATCATCGCCGAGCGGACGCGCTCGCGCGCTTCGGAGACGGCTTTGTCGGGCAGACCTACGATCGTAAACGCCGGCATCCCCGGCGCGACTTGCACCTGGAGATCGACCGGTCTGACCTCAATGCCCTCGAACGAAACCGTGGAGACGCGCTGGACCATGTCCCGCCCCTGCTTTTTCGCAGAGTAACCGAACTTTTGGTTGTGTGGCGATTAGGGAGTTTACAAACCCTATTGGATAGGGTATAGTAGCGGAAATAGGCGATTTATAAGGGTTTCCGCCATGTCGATCCTAGACCGAAAATACTTCAAGGATGAAAAGGCAGCCTTCAACCACTTGGAATTGATCCTGTGGGCGGACGGCGTCGTTTGCCCGCATTGCGGGACGGTCGATAAGGCAGCGGCGCCTCAATGGCGTTAAAGGACGCCAAGGGCCGCGTGCGGCCTGGACTGTGGAAGTGCTATTCCAAGGGTTGCCGGAAGCAATTCACGGTCAAGATAGGAACGGTGTTCGAACAGGCGCACATTCCGCTGCACAAGATGCTGCAGGCGGTGCACCTAATGTGTTCGAGCAAAAAGGGCATCAGCTCCCGATCAGCTCCACCGGACCTTAGAGGTAGACTACAAATCCGCGTGGTTTTTGGCGCACCGAATCAGGGAAGCGATGCGGGACGGTAAGCTGAGCCCGATGGGCGGCAGCGGTAAAGTGGTTGAGGCAGACGAGACCTACATCGGCACAATGGAAGGCTACGGCGGCCAACGCGTTGACGCTGGTGCCGTAAAAAACATGGTGCTGACATTGGTAGAGCGCGGCGGTTCGGCCCGCTCGTTCCATACGGGCGGCCACTCGATTGCGGATATTGTTCCAATCGTGCGCGCAAACATCCGCCGCGAAAGCCGCCTGATGACCGACAAGGCATTGCACTACCGCGCCGTCGGGAAAGAGTTTGCCGAGCACGGCAGCGTAGAGCACAGGGCTGACGAATACGTGCGCGGCGACATTCACAGCAACACAGTCGAGAATTACTATTCGATTTTCAAGCGCGGCATGAAAGGCGTGTATCAGCACTGCGCCGAGAAGCACCTGCATCGCTACTTGGCGGAATTTGATTTCCGCTACAGCAATCGCATTGCCCTTGGCGTCAACGATGAAGCGCGCGCTGGCCGCGCGCTTCAAGGAGTAGTCGGCAAGCGATTGACGTATCGGCAGTCACCTAGTTCGGCCGGTTCTGCCTAAAAAGAAGTCTGAAATCAAGGATTTAGTAACCTATTGATTTTCTGTGAAAATTCCTTAGATCTGCTATTGAATTTTCAGACTCGAAATCAACTACATAGGTGTCAATTCGGCTACGGTCGAAGGGAGATCGCTTTGCGATCGCCGGGGGCTATAGGCCCCCGGGTTAGAATTTTCTAGGGCAACCATTTCCTTCCGTACCCTTCAATTCTGCCCCACCAACTGCGGTGATAGGTTTTTTCTTCGCAAAATCTTGGCGAGAGATGTGCCGTAATCGTCCGGTTGTTCGATGCCAAGTTTTTCAAACTTGTAGGCGCGGTGTGCAGGATGTGCCAGTAGGTCCGCAATCTGGACGGCGGCTACATTTTTTTCCTTCGGGACTAATCGTAATTCGCGCGAAATCAGTCGCGCCTGAATTACATCCGTCCGTACTGTAGTCCCATTTTTGTAGAAGAAACGGAAGGCACGCCGTAGCTGCGCATCATGTTTAGGGCCACGCGCCTCCCCCATTACGTCACCTAAAAAACCAGAATAGTGCAGCCATAAAACGTATCGTTCCAGTAGGCACGTCAGGGCATAATGGTAGGGATTGAACTGCCAAATCTTGTACTTTTTCAGATGGGCTTCCTTGTGCGATCGAAACCGTAAAGGCGGGGCGCGGTAATCGGTCAACTAGAGAGAGAAACCCGGCATCGAACCTGGCTCTAACCTCGGCCATCGCTGAGAATTGCAAATTCGTCTTTTGCATCGATGATGTCACGGCGGTGTAAGACGATGTTGGAATTGCCAAAAACAGCCGTCTTCAATAGGTTTAATTGGTTGGTTGTATCGCTATCATGCCGGTCTTGCCGGATGGCTAAGCCGGTTAGGCTCAGATAGCGTTGGTTCGGGTCCTTTTTGTGGGCTTGCAAATCGCCGTTGCCTGTTTCGTCGAAAAACAGGCGATAACGCTTCGACGGATGAATGAACGCTTCCATGGCTCAAAAATCCCAAATTCAAAAGTTCCACGATGCCGCTCGTGCTGTCGGAACACATAATTCCGAAAAGCGGTTCAATGCGGCTTTGAAAAAGGTCGCGCGACCGCTGACAAACGTATGTCCCGAGTGCGGACACGTCTTTCAAGGAAGCGGCTGGGACGGCATTGACGCACATTGGCGTGGCAAAAAAGGCCACGAGGACGTAATGCCATACGAGGAAGCTTGGCCCCTCATTCAAGCCGGGACCTACCGGCCAAAGGCGTGACAAATCACTATCGGTTGCAGGAAGCAAAACAGAGTCGCGTTCCGCGAGTTCAATGCTTAGGGTTTGCAAAGTACATAATCGCCGGTTGTGTGCAAGAACATTTAGGGAACGAAATCATTCGGTCGCCGCTCTAGCGGCACGCGCCAGCTCAACGATAGGCGGCATCCCGCAACTCGTGGCGCACCGCGTCGAGGATTTCATTGGAAAGCGCCTCATCTTCGACGGCGCGCGCCAGCGTCAAGGCACCGACCAAAGCAGCCATGGCCGCGACCGCCTTACGGCGTCTCGAGGTTTTCGAAAACCCGGGCAGAGCATTGGTAATAATCGCGAGCAGAGGCGCCAGACCCTCGGCGAACGCCTTGCGCACGCCTGTGCCGCAGCGCCCCGCATCATTGCTCAGCGCGGCGAAGGCGCAGCCTTTGCCGGGCTCATCGCGATGGAGTGGCGAAAGATAGTGGTCGAGGAGCGCGGCGTAGGGCTTATCGGGTGCCGCAGCGACCACGCGTTCCCAGTTTGCGGCAGCACGCGCCATGCTCCGCCGGCTTGCCTGCGCAACGAGGTCGTCCTTTGAGGCGAAATGGCCATAGAAGCCGCCATGCGTGAGGTTGGCCGCCTTCATGATGTCGGCGACGCCGATGCCGTCAAAACCCTTGGCGCGAAACAGCGCGCTGGCCGCATCGATGATGCGTTCGCGGCTTTCGGCGGCTTTTTCCCGGCTTACCCTCATCGTGCAGCTCTGCTATGCGGCGCGGCAGGCGCGCTTGACAACTTATATGATGATCGTCATCAATACGCAAGAGAAAGGATGACGGTCGTCATCTAAACGAATTCCCCCGGTTGACCACTCCATGCTGTCCTCCAGCCTCGCCGCTGTCATGGCCCGCCGCAACATCCATTACGGCTGGGTCGTCGTCGCTGTCACGTTCCTCACCATGCTGGTAACCGCCGGCGCCATGGGCGCGCCTGGCGTCCTGATCGTGCCGTTGGAGCGCGAGTTCGGCTGGGACAACGCGCAAATCTCCACCGCGCTCGCCCTTCGCCTGCTGCTGTTCGGATTGTTCGGCCCGTTCGCCGCGGCCTTCATGAACCGGTTCGGGCTGCGCCGCGTCATGATCGCGGCGCTGGCGCTGATCGCGACCGGCCTCATCGTTTCGCTGGCGATGACGCAGGTGTGGCAACTCATTCTGCTGTGGGGCGTCGTGGTTGGAGTCGGCACCGGTCTCACCGCCATCGTGCTGGCGGCAACGGTAGCGACGCGCTGGTTCACGCAGCGCCGCGGATTTGTCGTTGGTCTTCTGGCAGCGAGCTCGGCCACCGGACAGCTGGTGTTCCTGCCGCTGCTCGCCGAATTGACCGGGCGCTTCGGCTGGCGTGCGGCGCTGGTCTTTGTCTGTGGCTTGCTGGGGCTGGCCGCCCTTGCCGCGCTGGCGCTGATGCGCGACCGGCCGAGCGATCTCAATCTTCCGTCTTATGGCGAAACTGCGGTGACGCCGCCGCCTCCTACCGGCATCGGCCTCGTATCCCTGCTGTCGTCGCCGCTTAAAGTGCTTGCCGACGCCGCCCGCGTCCCGCTGTTCTGGATCTTGTTCGCGACGTTCTTCATCTGCGGTTCGAGCACCAACGGGCTTATCCAGACTCACTTCATTACGCTCTGCGGCGACTACGGGCTGCCGGCGGTGACCGCGGCGAGCGTGCTTGCCATGATGGGCGTGTTCGATTTTGTCGGCACGGTCGGCTCCGGCTGGCTCTCCGACCGTTTCGACAATCGCTGGCTGCTGTTCTGGTATTACGGGCTGCGCGGGCTTTCGCTGCTCTATCTGCCGTTCACCGACTTTACCTTCTACGGCCTGTCGCTGTTCGCCGTGTTCTACGGCCTCGACTGGATCGCAACCGTCCCGCCGACGGTCAAGCTGACCGCCGACCGCTTCGGCCGCGAACGGGCCGGCATCGTGTTCGGCTGGGTCTTCGCCGGCCATCAGATCGGCGCCGCCAGCGCCGCGTTCGGCGCCGGATTTTCGCGCACGGAGTTTGCCAGCTACCTGCCGGCGTTCTTTGTCGCCGGAGCGCTCTGCATCGTCGCCGCGGCGCTGGTGCTGACCATCGCCAAGCCTTCCGCAGCGACCGGCCTCGTCGCCGCGGCGCCGGCTAGAGGCTGATGGATCATTGACCGCTTCGGCTAACCGCCCGTCGGCTTGTCGCGCCAGCGGTAGTAGAAATTGCGCGTGCGCTCGCCGCGGATTTTCTCAACGAATTCGTCATGCTCGAGTTTGTCGAGCAGGCTCTGCGTCGTTTGCGGGTCGAGATACGTGCTGCTGACAATGCCGCCAAAGCTGCGGCGCCCGAGCGGATAGGCAGGATCGTGGAGCGCCGCGTAGATCTTCTGCTCGGCGTCGCTCAACCCGGGCGGCGGCGCCGGTGGTTCCGCGGCGCCACCGCCAGCAGCGTCCGCTGTGAGGCTTTCGCCGAGTTCTTTGGACAATATCCCGCGGGTCAGGTGGTCAAGGTGGATGACGCCTTTCAGCGCCGCCCGGTCGGCTTCCGCATTCTCCTTGTCTTCGTCAAGCCGGTCTTTGTTCTGGGCTGTGGTCTGTGCGGTCCTGTCGAGCTTGGCGTCGGTTTTTTGCAGCCGTTCGAGGAGCTTTTCATAGAGCGTTTCAAGATATTTCTTGGCGAATATTGCGGCCAGCACGCAGAGACCGAAAAACACGAACCAGTCTTGAAGCTTGAAATCATCGCCGGTGGAGAAGATCGTGTCGCAGATTTTGCTTTGCAGAAGCGTCAGGAACAGCGGCACTGTGGCGGCGGCGCCGACGCTGAGCAGGACATAGTAGGCCAGCGGCTTGGCAGTGCTGTCCGCTGAGGAGCCGGGTGCCTTCGGCGGTGCGTTGCCGCCGCCGCCTTTCGGGTCTTTGGGCGGTTCGTCGCCCATCCAGCCGACAAGGCCGCCGAGACAGCCGGCGACCACAATGCAGGCAATGAGCATTCCTGCGACTTGGCCGATCGAGGACGACATGGCCGGACGACCCGCGTGTCCCTGGTGGCGCCTACCGTACCATAGGTTGTAGCAAAATCAATTCACTTCCGCTCCCCTTCTATCCCGTCCCAGATCAGCGCTGCGATGCCGGGGGCGCCGCGATTTTTTAATCGCCGATACCGATCGGCGAGGTCCGCTGACGGCCGGGGACGAAATGTCGTACAACGACGCTCGTGCGGGGCGACGGCGAAATCATGGAAGTTCTCTCCTGGAGACAATGCCGCGCCGGCGTGCGGCCGGCAGTGATCGCGATACTGCTGTTGTTGCCGGTGCAGGGTCATGCCCAGACCAAGGCGCCGCCGAGCAACGCGATCTGGACCGTGCCCGAGGTCGGCGCGCTCCCTGACGACGATTACGGCCGCCTGGCGCGGCGCGGTCGCGATCTCGTCACCGCGACCTACGCCCATATCGGGCCGGAGGTCAGCGATCCGGCAAAGCGCTATGCCGGCAATAATCTTGCTTGCGGCGATTGCCACCTCGAGGCCGGAACTAAAAAATTCGGGCTGCCAATCTTCGGCCTCTATGACCAATTCCCGCATTACAGCGCGCGGGCGGGCGCCGACATCACCATCGAGGATCGCGTGAATTCCTGCATGACGCGCAGCCTGAACGGCCGCGCCATGCCCAGCGATGCGCCGGAAATGCGAGCCTTCGTTGCGTACATTAAATTCCTGTCGACCGGCGTGCCGCCGGGACAACGCATTCCCGGAACTCGGCGCCGGAACAATTCCGGAACTCGACCGCGCCGCCGATCCGGCGCGCGGCCGCTCGGTCTATGTCGCGAAGTGCGAGGGCTGCCATAACACCGATGGATCAGGCATTCGCCGCAGCCTGCCGACCGCCGATCTCGGCTACATCGTGCCGCCGCTGTGGGGCGCGGATTCGTTCAACGACGGCGCCGGCATGAACCGGCTCATCACCGCGGCAAACTTCGTGCATTCGAACATGCCGCAGGGTGCGGATTATCTGAACCCGGTGCTGTCGACGGTCGACGCCTGGGACGCCGCGGCCTTTGTGGTGTCGCAACCGCGGCCGAACAAACAAGGCCTCGAAAAGGATTTTCCCGATCTCGCGCTGAAACCGGTCGATACGCCTTACGGTCCCTATGTCGACGGCTTTACCGCCCGGCAGCACAAGTACGGCCCGTTTGCACCGATGCGCGCAGCTTTGGCGCGATTGAAGCGAGACGGTACCCCCGCCGCAAGCGCGCCTCCGCGATAAGCGCCCCCCGCAAATCGCCAGTTACATCTCAACATGGCCCTTGATCGTATTCCGACATAGGGCGCTAGGAGATAGCGTATGGATGAAAGCCAAGTTCGCATATCGCGAAACATCTTGAAGGTCGTGAAAATGATGGTCGAAAAGCCGCTCACCCCATTCTCGGGAGCTGATGTGGCGCGTGAAGTCGGCATCGGTTCAGGCACGCTCTATCCGCTTCTTCAGCGGTTGGAGAACGCGGGGTGGCTAAAGAGCGAATGGGAGAAGTTGGACCCGTCAGAAGCAGGTCGACCGCGCCGACGATACTACAAGCTCACTGGACGCGGTCAGACGCTGGCGGCGCGAGCCCTTGCAGAGGTGCAAACAAGCGCTGTGGGAGTACTTGCATGGGACTCCTGAACAATTTGATCGATTGGATCGTCGCTTTTGCGACTGGGTTCTTCGGCAACGTGCTCGCGCATGACTTCTGCGAGGTAACTCCAATGATTAGCAAGAAACTGATCAAGATGGCCGAGTTCTGGCTGCCTAAGTCGATGCGCCAGCGGTATTCGGAAGAATGGTCTGCGGATCTGCAAGATCAGGTCGGTGCGTTAGCCAAACTTTTTTGGGCATTCGGATGCCTGATCAGCGTGTATCGCCTGCGTCAGCAAAGCAAGCTCGACCTGATCCAAAGGACATCGCATGAGTTTGTGCTGACCACTGGTGAAATCGTCGCGATGAATACGGCCACTTTGGTCTTTTTCCGCAACGTCGGCAACCTGCTATTTTCTGGCCAACGTCGGCGCCTACCGAGTTGGCTTACGGCTGGGATAGCCGCTCTATACATAACCTTCGTATTGCGGCCCTACACCGAATGGCGGTGGCGGCAGCGCGCGGACGCAGATGCTGCATTCCAAGTGCTCGACAATCTCGGCGTGATCGAGCTAATCCGCCGCCGGGTCGACGGCAAAGAAGTCGACGCGCAAGTTATAGAATTTAAACGAAGTGAAATGCGATGAAGTGAATGTGAATCAGCCCGTTCGTGCCGCAGTCGCACATTAGAAAGGTCCCGAACAAAAGGCTCAAACCCGGTACCGACGCGCCCAAGCTATTTCCGCTTTTCTTCGATCTTGTCCCAGATCAGCGCCGCGATGTCGGGGCCGCCGAGATTTTTGATGGCGCGGATGCCGGTCGGCGAGGTGACGTTGATCTCGGTGAGGAAGCCGTCAATCACGTCGATGCCGACAAAGAGTAGGCCGCGCTCGCGCAGCGCCGGCCCAAGCCGCGCGCAGATTTCGCGTTCGCGTTCGGTGAGATCGGTCGCCTTCGGCACGCCGCCACGCACCATGTTGGAGCGCAGGTCGTCCGGCGCCGGCACGCGGTTGACGGCGCCGGCGAATTCGCCATCGACCAGAATGATGCGCTTGTCGCCGTCCTTCACCGCCGGCAGGAATTTTTGCACTACCCACGGCTCCCGGAACATGGTGGCAAAGAGATCGTAGAGCGAGCCGAAATTGAGGTCCTCGCGCGCGACCCGAAACACCGCTTCGCCACCCTTACCGTAGAGCGGTTTCATGACGATGTCGCCGTGCTCGATGCGAAACGCCTTGATGGCTTCGAGGTCGCGGGTGATCAACGTCGGCGGCATCAGGTCGGGAAACTCGGTGACGAAGATCTTCTCCGGCGCGTTGCGCACGTGGCTCGGATCGTTGACCACCAGCGTCTTCGGGTGAATGCGATCGAGCATGTGGGTGCTCGAGATGTAGCCAAGATCGAACGGCGGGTCCTGCCGCAGCAGCACGACGTCGAAGGTCGCCAGATCGACGTGCCGTGGCTCGCCGAGCGTGAAATGGTCCCCGGCGACATCGCGCACGACCAGCGGCCGTACCGTGGCCGATACTTTGCCGCCACCAAGGACGAGGCGGTCGGGCGTGTAATAGGAGAGGGGATAGGCGCGACGTTGCGCTTCCAGCAGCAGCGCAAACGTCGAATCGCCACGGATATTGATCCGATCGATCGGATCCATTTGTACGGCGACGTTCAAGCGCATGAATTGATCATACCGAATTGACGGGGTGCCAAACGTCTACGCAATTTCGCCGGCGTCCGCTACGCCGCCGTGGCCGGGCGGTCAGCGGGTCGCATCGAAGGCATTGGCGATGTGCTGGGGTATCCGGCCGGGCGTCACCAGTATGACATCGAAGCGGATGTCGCACCGCGCATCATCGGGGCGGTGCGCAAGCCAAAGCTCGGCCGCTGCGATGATGCGGCGCTTGGTCCGCTCGGTCACCGCTTCGGCCGCTTCGTCGGCGCGCTCGCGCGCCTTGACCTCGACGAACACTAACGCCTGACGGCGGCGCGCGACGATGTCGATCTCGCCGAACGGCGTTTTCCAGCGGCGCGCCACGATCCGGTAACCCTTGGCAATCAGCAGCATCGCGGCGCGGCTTTCCGCTGACAGGCCAAGCCGGAACGCGGCGACGCGTTCGCGCCGCGGTCCCTTGAGCGGCTCGACCGGCTTAGCGCGGCGCGGCATCGCTCATGTCCTCGCTCGCCTCCTTTGCGAGCGCGAGCGCGCGCTGATAGAGCTCGCGGCGCGGCAGCCCGGTCGCTTCCGCGACCTCGCCTACGGCATCCTTCAGCGAAACGCGGGCGAGCGCCTGCCGCAACAGCGCGTCGGTGTCGCCGGCGCTTGGGCGCTCTTGCTCAGTCGGGGGCGCGATGACCAGAACGATTTCGCCGCGAACTTCACTCGCGGCACAGCCTTGCGCCAGCGCGGCAAGGTCGCCGCGCCGGACTTCCTCATGGATCTTGGTGAGTTCGCGGCACAGCGCCGCGTCACGGTCGCCAAGTTCTTCTGCCAGATCGGCGAGCGTCGCGGCGATTCGTGGTCCGGTCTCGAACAGCACCAAGGTCGCCGGAATGCGCCCGAGTTCGGCGATGCGGGCGCGTCGCGCGGCTTGTTTCGGCGGCAGGAAGCCGGCGAAGAAGAATTGATCGGTCGGTAAGCCAGCCACGGATAGCGCGGCAAGAACCGCGGAGGCTCCGGGGAGGGCGGTGACCATATGGCCCGCTTCCTGGACGGTGCGAACGAGCTTGAATCCCGGGTCGGACACCAGCGGGGTTCCGGCGTCCGACACCAGCGCGATTGCGGCGCCTTCGGCGAGCCGGCGTAGCAGCTTCGGCCGCGCCATCGCCGCATTGTAGTCGTGGTAGGGCGTGAGCGGCGTCGCGATGGCGTATCGTTCTAGTAGCTTGCGTGTGACGCGCGTGTCCTCGCAGGCGATCAGGTCGGCGCCCGCCAGAGTTGCGAGCGCCCGCAACGTGATATCGCCCAGATTGCCGATGGGGGTCGCAACGATATGCAATCCGGGCGCAATTCGGCCGACATCGATGGCATGACCGCTTAGGACGTAGCGGCGTTGTGGCCCATCGGCCTGGTTTGGCGGACTTCGCATGCGCCTTGCTCATGGTGCCACCCTAGCGCCGTGCCGACTCGCCGTCATGGCTTTGCCAAATTCGTTATCCTTTTCATTTAGTTAACCATTCGCCGCCAGAATGACAGATTGATGCTACCCTAATGTCTCTGGGCTTAGGTGAGGCTGGGGAGAATCGCATTGTCCGCCAAATTGCCGGTTAAATGGGCTGCCGCCATGCCAACAAGGCGTGGCTCGCTGGCGGGGCTATTGGCCGCGACAGGCGCGCTGCTGACGGGGTGCTCGGGCGATTCCAACTATCTCTCCTCGTTCTCCTCGGCGCCGCGACCGGCGGCCGGGCCCCCGGCTCCGCAGACAACGCTCGGCACCGGCCAGATCAAGGCGGCTCTGATCCTGCCATTGTCGGCCGGCGGCAATGCCGGCCTCGCCGGCCAAGCCATGCGGAACGCCGCGGAAATGGCGCTGGCGGAATTCAACTCGCCGAATATCCAGCTTCTTGTGAAAGATGACGCCGGTACGGCGGAGGCCGCGCGAATAGGCGCTCAACAGGCAGTCGACGAAGGCGCCGAGATCATTCTCGGGCCGCTGTTCGCGCAATCGGTGGGCGTCGTCGCGCAGATCGCGCGCACACGCAACATTCCGATCATTGCGTTTTCGACTGACGCCAACGTCGCCTCGCGCGGCGTCTATCTGCTGAGCTTTCTGCCGGAGTCGGATGTTCAGCGCATCGTCCAATATGCCGCTTCCACGCGGAAACGCTCTTACGCGGCGCTCATTCCTGATAATCCTTACGGAACGGTGGTCGAGGCGGCATTCAAGCAGGATGTCGCGCGTCACGGCGGTCAGGTGGTTGTGCTTGAGCGCTACCCGCACGACAAGGCTGCCATGGCTAATCCGGTCAAGACCGTCGCCCAGGTCGCGACCCGGGTCGAGGCCATATTCATCCCCGATGGCGGAGACGCTGTGCCGGACGTGGTGCAGGCCTTGGTGGCGGCGGGCGTCAACACCAAGAAAATCCAGCTGCTCGGCACCGGGCTATGGGACGATCCGCGCATCTTCTCTTCGCCGGCACTTGATGGCGGCTGGTATGCAGCGCCGGATGCCGCCGGCTATCGCAACTTCGCCGCCCGTTATAGCGCGCGGTTCAAGCAGCAGCCGGTGCGGACCGCGACTCTCGCCTACGATGCGGTTGCGCTCATTGCCGCCCTCGCGAAGACGCAAGGCCCGCAGCGATTCTCGGCCGAGGTCTTGACCAACCCGTCGGGCTTTTCCGGCATCGACGGACTGTTCCGCTTCCTGCCCGATGGCACCAATCAGCGCGGCCTTGCGGTGCTGCGCGTCACTCCGTCCGGGCCGCAGACAATCTCTCCGCCGCCGCACAGCTTCGCCGCCTCAGGAATTTAGCGCTTAGTTCTTGCGCTTGGCGTTCACGCCGCCAGATCAGCGACCACCGCGTCAAGCACGGGGAAGCCGGGCATGCTGACGCGCAGACGACCGCTGGCGGTGATCTCGACGAGACCGTGTTCAAGCAGCGCCGCGATGCGAGCGGAATCAAGCGCACGGCCTGACAGTGCGGCATAGCGGTCGGGATCGATGCCTTCGGCAAGCCGTAGGCCCATCAGCAAAAACTCGTCGGCCATTTCCTCGCGGGTCAGCGTGTCGTCGGTGACAAGCCCATGTCCGGCACGCTCGACACGGGCGAGCCACGCCTCGGGGCGTTTTTCGGTCGCGGTGGCATACCGGTCGCCCTCGATATCGATGCGACCATGAGCGCCCGGTCCGATGCCGGCATATTCGTGTGCGCGCCAATAGATGAGATTGTGCCGGGATTCGCCGCCAGGCCGTGCGTGATTGGAAATCTCATAAGCCGGCAGGCCGTGCGCCGCACAGATTTCTTGCGTCGTATCATACAGAGCGCGCGCCGTGTCTTCGTCTGGAATCTTCAGCTTGCCGGCGGCATGGAGCGCGGCGAACGGCGTATTCGCCTCGACGGTCAGCTGATAGAGGGAGAGATGCTCGCCGGCCTCGGCGAGCGCGCGCGTGAGCTCGTCGGCCCAGTCGTGTGGTGTCTGCTGCGGCCGCGCGTAAATAAGATCGAACGAATAGCGCCCGAACACACTGCGCGCGATGGCGACGGCGTCGAGCGCCTCGCGCGCCGTATGAAACCGCCCGAGCTCTGTGAGCACGCGATCGTCGAGCGCCTGAACGCCGAGCGACACGCGGTTGACGCCGGCTGCGCGATAGCCGCGGAAGCGCGCGGCTTCGACGCTGGTTGGATTGGCTTCGAGGGTGACCTCGGCATCTGATGCGACGCTCCAGTGCTGCGCGATCGCATCGAGCACGGATGCGATGGTTGCGGGCTGCATCAGCGAGGGCGTGCCGCCGCCGAAGAAGATGCTCGAAACGGTGCGGTCCGGCACCCGCGCGGCCGTTGCCGCGATTTCGGCGGCGAACGCGCGCGCGAATCGCGGCTCGTCAATCGGCGTGCGGCGCACGTGACTGTTGAAGTCGCAATAGGGACATTTCGACAGGCAGAACGGCCAATGAATGTAGACGCCAAACGGCGGCTGTTCTGCTTGCTCAGCGCTTCGCAAGGCAAGCCTCCGCGAGCTTGAGGAAGGCGCGGGCTCGGTGCGACAGGCCTTGTCCAAACGGCGGCAAGCCGTGTTTTTCCTCACCCGACATTTCGCCGAAGGTACGCTCGTAGCCGTCCGGCAGGAACATCTGGTCGTAGCCGAATACTTTTGGCCCGCGCGGCGGCCAGACCAGGACACCGTCCACGCGCCCCTCAAATTCCTCGACGTGACCGTCGGGCCAGGCCACGCACAACGCGGAGATAAAATGCGCCTTGCGGCGCTCCGGCGTTATCGCGCCGTGCGCGCGCAGTTTTTCTTCGATCTTCTTCATTCCTTCCGCGAAATCGCGGTTAGGACCAGCCCAGCGCGCCGAATGGATACCGGGCGCGCCGTCGAGGGCCTCGACCACGAGCCCGGAATTGTCGGCGAAGGCGGGAAGGCCGGTCGCCTTGGCGGCGGTCTCGGCCTTGAGCCGTGCATTGTCGCGAAACGTCGTTCCGGTTTCGTCGGGTTCGTTGAGGCCCATCTCGCCTGCTGATATGGCCTCGATTTGGTAGGGCGCCAACAGTTCGCGCATTTCCCAAAGCTTGCCGGGATTATGCGTCGCGATCACAAGGCGGCCGGCAATGCGGCGATGCGGCTCCTTCACATCACCGCCATCTTTTGCAGATCGATGAGCTTCGTCACGCCTTTGCGCGCCAATGCAAGCAGCGTGGTGAGTTGCTCCTCCGAAAACGGCAGCTTTTCCGCGGTGGCTTGCACCTCGACGATGTTACCGGAGCCGGTGAGGACGAAATTGGCGTCGGTCTCGGCTTGCGAATCCTCAGCGTAATCGAGGTCGAGCACCGCCACGCCGCTGCACACGCCGCAGGAGATTGCCGCGATATGGTCGCGCAAAACCTCTTTCTCGATCATGTCGCGCGTTTTCATCCAGGCGAGGCAATCGTAAAGCGCGATCCAGGCGCCGGTGATGGAGGCAGTGCGGGTACCGCCGTCGGCCTGGATGACATCGCAGTCGATGGTGATCTGGCGCTCGCCAAGCGCCTTGAGATCGACGACCGATCGGAGGCTGCGTCCGATCAGGCGCTGGATTTCCACCGTGCGTCCATTCTGCTTGCCGGCGGACGCCTCGCGTCGCGTGCGCTCGAGCGTGGCGCGGGGCAGCATGCCGTATTCGGCCGTAATCCAGCCGCGCGCCTGCCCCTTGAGCCAAGGCGGCAGCCGATCTTCAAGGGTCGCCGTGACCAGAACATGAGTGTCGCCGAATCTTACGAAGCACGAGCCTTCCGCATACTTGACGACGCCGCGCTCGAGCGAAACCGGGCGCAATTCGTCGGGCTGTCGGCGGCTCGGCCGCATGCGGTATTCCTTCCGGCGGCGGTCGCACCGCTTCGCACCAATTGATCGGCTCTGTCTTTTAGGGGCGGGCGGTGGGACCGACAAGGGCGCTGACAGCCTGGATGGTGCAAACGCGCCCCGATTGCCTCAGCCGGCGTGTTGCCGATAGGGTTGGCTTGAAACAGCTGGCGTCAGTCGACAAGTCTTGCGGCAGCTTGGGAGTTGATTTTTGGCCAGTCATGACCTGCCGCTTGCCGCGAGCCAGCTGAGCGTCGGACAGCTTAACGAGCGCTCGCGCGAGATTTTTCGCCAGATCGTCGAGAGCTATCTCGCGACCGGCGAACCGGTGGGCTCGCGCAATCTGTCGCGCATCCTGCCGATGACCTTGTCTCCGGCGTCGGTGCGCAACGTGATGTCCGACCTCGAGCAGCTCGGGCTCGTCTACGCGCCGCACACCTCCGCCGGGCGATTGCCGACCGAGATCGGGCTTCGCTTCTTCGTCGACGCGCTGATGCAGATCGGCGACCTGACCGAGCATGACCGCAAGGCGATCGAAGCGCAGGTCGCCGGCGCCGGTCAGTCAAAGCCCATCGAAGCGGTGTTGACCGAGGCCTCCGGCCTGCTCTCCGGGCTGAGCCGCGCCGCCGGCGTGGTGCTGACGGCGAAGTTCAACCAGCGCCTCAAGCACATCGAATTCGTCCGCCTCGAACCTGAGCGCGCGCTCGTGGTTCTCGTTGCCGAGGACGGTCAGATCGAGAATCGCGTGCTTAATATACCGGTCGGTCTGCCGACCTCGGCGCTGATCGAGGCCGCCAATTTCCTCAACGCTCGCATTCGCGGCCGCACGCTGGCCGAGGTCAGGGCCGAGATCGAGCAGCGGCTGAAGGAGGGCCAGGCCGAACTTGACGAGCTCACGCAGAAGATCGTCGCCGCGGGCCTTGCCAGCTGGTCAGGCGGTGAGCGCGACGAGCGCAAACTGATCGTGCGTGGCCAGGCGCATCTGCTTGAAGACCTCAGGGCGCTTGACGATCTGGAGCGGGTGCGCTTGTTGTTCGACGACCTTGAGACCCGGCGCGAAGTGATCGACTTGTTGGGCCGGGCCGAGCAGGCGGAGGGCGTGCGCATTTTCATCGGCTCGGAGAACAAGCTGTTTTCGCTCTCGGGCTCCTCCACGATCGTTGCGCCCTACCACGACGCCTCGGGCCAAATTGTCGGCGTTCTCGGCGTGATCGGGCCGACCCGGCTGAACTATGCCCGCATCGTTCCGATGGTGGATTATACCGCCAAGGTGGTCAGCAAGCTGCTGGCCGGCTGACGTTCCGGCTGACGTCCAAGGGCACCGGGCCGGTTCCAAGGCCTTTACACGCTTGATTTTTGCCGATCGAACCCTGATATGCCCGGACTAGGTGTGAGCGTGATCTTTTCCGAAAGCCGGGGTCCATTCTCGGAATCATGCTCTAAAGCGATGGGTATCGATATGACGGAACAGACCGCGCGTGCAGAGGACGCAGCGGCCCAGCCCGAGGGTAGCTCGTCGGCAGGTCAGCCGGCGGGGGCGGCTCAGGCCGATCCGGCGGCGGCTGCAGCCGAGTTCAAGGACAAGCTGCTGCGCACGCTCGCCGAGATGGAAAATCTGCGCAAGCGGACGGCGCGGGAAGTCACCGACGCTCGCCTTTATGGCGTGACATCGTTTGCCCGCGACGTCCTTGGCGTGGCCGATAATATGCGCCGCGCGCTCGACGCCGTTTCGGCCGAACTGCGCTCGAGCGCTGAGCCCGGCGTTAAGGCGCTCATCGATGGCGTTGAGCTAACCGAACGCGAGTTGGTGAAGGCGTTGGAAAAGAACGGCGTGCGCCAGTTCACGCCGCGAGGCGAGAAATTCGATCCCAATGTTCATCAGGCCATGTTCGAAGTGCCGAATGCGTCCGTCCCAGCAGGCAGCGTCGTCGAGGTCGTGCAACCGGGCTACATGATCGGCGAACGCGTATTGCGTCCGGCCATGGTCGGCGTTTCGAAGGGCGGCCCGAAGTCGGCGCCCGTTCCGCGTTCCGCCAATGACAACACCACGGCAGTGGCGGAAGATTCCTGAGGAAGATACCTTATAAGGACTTCCGAAACGACGCGGTGAAATTCACTTCAATTCGACGCTGTCGCGAACCGTCCGTAGCCGCGCGAGAATGCCGGTCCACGAATCAGCGCGGGCAATACCGACCATCTGCAGGAAGCCGCCGCTGCCGAAGCGCAGCCACTGCACCACCATCACGTCGCCTCCACTGCGCGCATCCTTGGCCTCCGCCATGATCTGGTATCCGGACTGACCGTTAATGCGCAGCGGCTCGGATACCGTCATGTGGACATTCCGGATGCCGCCAATCTCGTTGAACGACAGCTTGGCGAAATTCGCGTGGTCATCCAGCTCCGTGGGGCCGCCCGGCACGGCGGCAATGAGCAGATGTGCGCGGGGACCTTCTTCGGACGCGTTTGCGGAATCCTTGAGGCTTTCGTCCTGCACGTCGCCCAACATCACCGCGCGCCCACGAAGCACGCCGTCGACATGGAATCCGGCAAGGTCGCCGATTGCGAACGGCAACAGGCCGAGTTGCTCCGTATCCGGCACTTTTTGGCGCACCGATAGCGTCGCCAGCGCCGCGCGCACAACGCGATCGGAGTAAGCGCTGTCTTGCTCCGGGACTTGGACGGTGACAAGCGCAGTGAGATCGCTTGCCTCAGCGACTAGCAGCCACTTGCGATAATGCGCCTTGTCGGCCACTTGCCGGGCCGGTCAGCAGAATGCCCTTGCCGGTGGCGAGCTTAATCGGCTCGCGCTTCTCCAGGCTGACGCCCTGCTTTTTCAGCACCTCCGAGTCTAGCGTCCTGTCGATCTGGGAAAAGGCTGCGGCCGGCAGCACGGTGATGAGGATCGCGGCATCCTTGCCCGGGTCCGCGAAGCCATCAAACGTGTCGCTCGCGACCATGCCGGTGGGTGGGACAAGCCCGACGCGGGAGCCGGGCGGGAAAATCGCGTCGTCCGCCAGCGCCGGCGTTACCAAGACCAAAACTGCAAGCGCCAGCACGGCGGCAAAACCGACGGAAAGCGGCGACAAGGTTGCTACTGCTCATTATACCGAGCCTTTGCCGGCCGGACACGGCAACGGCGCTGCGCGTGACCCGACGCAATGTGAGATTGATCCGTCCGCCCTTCGGGAGCAAGCGTGATGTGCCCGGATAGATCCGGTCGACGCCATGGAAGGCCAAGCGAGCGTCGCCGCCGAGAATGACCACGTCGCCTGAGCTCAGACGAAAGGCGCGCGTCGGTACGTTACGCTTTAATCCGCCGATGCGGAACAGGCAAGTATCCCCCAGCGAAATCGAGACCACCGGCGCGGCAAAATCCGCCTCGTCGCGATCCTGATGCAGACCCATTTTCGCAGTCGGGCCATAGACGTTGATGAGACAGGCCTCCGGCGCGGTCCGGGTAGCGGGCGAGCTTACTCCATATCGCGATGAGCGGCGCGGGTATCGGTGGCCACGGCTGTCCGGTGTCGGGATGCGTCGGCTGATAGCGATACCCGCGCTCATCCGATACCCAACCGAGCGGTCCGCAGTTCGACATGCGCACCGTGAAGGGTCGGCCCGACTTCGGCATGCGCGGTGTGAACAGCGGCGCCGCCGTGAAAATGCTGTGCACGGCGTCCAGCAACTCAGCCTGTCCGCCGCGGTCGAGATAACCGGGGTAAAAGCGCAAGCCTGCAGGGTCCGGCGGCACGTTCATTCGCGCGTCTTTCCGTCGAGCGCCCGATGCCCGGAATCGCCATGCCTCGCCGCGGCGATTCTGTCTTGCGGCCCGATCACGCCCTCCTATATGAGCCAAGGGAAATCGCCTGGAAATGCCACCGGGCGATGTGAGAGTTTAAGAGGGGGTCGGACAAGGGCGCCTTTCGGGCCTGCCCGACCTGCCGATAAAGAGAGGATTAACAACCATGGCCAAGGTCATCGGTATCGATCTCGGGACCACGAATTCCTGCGTGGCCGTGATGGAAGGCAAGACGCCGAAGGTTATCGAGAACGCGGAGGGAATGCGCACGACGCCGTCCATCGTCGCTTTTACGGACGAGGGCGAGCGGCTCGTTGGCCAGCCGGCCAAGCGCCAGGCGGTCACCAATCCCGAGCGCACGATTTTTGCAGTCAAGCGCCTGATCGGGCGGCGCTACGACGACCCGATGGTGGAGAAGGATAAGAAGCTCGTCCCCTACAAGATCACGCGCGCCTCGAACGGCGACGCCTGGGTCGAGATCGAGGGCAAGACTTATTCGCCGTCGCAGATTTCCGCGTTCATCCTGCAGAAGATGAAAGAGACGGCGGAGGCCTATCTCGGCAGCAAGGTCGAGCAGGCAGTCATCACCGTTCCGGCCTATTTCAATGACGCCCAGCGCCAGGCCACCAAGGACGCCGGCAAGATCGCCGGTCTCGACGTGCTGCGCATTATCAACGAGCCGACGGCGGCCGCGCTCGCCTACGGGCTGGACAAGAACAAGACCGGCACCATCGCGGTCTACGACCTCGGCGGCGGCACGTTCGATGTCTCCATTCTCGAAATCGGCGACGGCGTGTTCGAGGTGAAGTCGACTAACGGCGACACCTTCCTCGGCGGCGAAGATTTCGATATGCGGCTGGTCAATTATCTCGCCGACGAATTCCAGAAGGAACAGGGCATCGATCTGCGGCGCGACAAGCTCGCATTGCAGCGGCTCAAAGAGGCCGCCGAAAAAGCCAAGATCGAGCTCTCGTCGACGACGCAGACCGAGATCAACCTGCCGTTCATCACCGCGGACGCTTCTGGACCGAAGCATCTGACCATGAAACTCACCCGCGCCAAGTTCGAGGCGCTGGTCGATGATCTGATACAGAAGACGATTGATCCTTGCCGGCAGGCGCTCAAGGATGCGGGGCTCAGTGCAGCCGAGATCAACGAGGTCGTTCTGGTCGGCGGCATGACCCGCATGCCGAAGGTCCAGGAAGTGGTGAAGCAATTGTTCGGCAAGGAGCCGCACAAAGGCGTCAATCCCGACGAAGTTGTTGCGGTCGGCGCCGCCATTCAGGCCGGCGTGCTGCAAGGCGACGTCAAGGACGTGCTGCTGCTCGACGTTACGCCGCTGTCGCTCGGCATCGAGACGCTGGGCGGCGTGTTCACGCGGCTGATCGATCGCAACACCACGATCCCGACCAAGAAGAGCCAGGTGTTCTCGACGGCCGAGGACGGCCAGACCGCGGTGACGATCCGCGTGTTCCAGGGCGAACGCGAAATGGCGTCCGACAACAAGATGCTGGGCCAATTCGATCTGGTCGGCCTTCCGGCGGCGCCGCGTGGCGTGCCGCAGATCGAGGTCACCTTCGACATCGACGCCAACGGCATCGTCAATGTTTCGGCGAAGGACAAGGGGACCGGCAAGGAGCAGCAGATCCGCATCCAGGCTTCGGGCGGCTTGAGCGAGGCCGACATTCAGAAGATGGTCAAGGACGCGGAAGCGCACGCCGAGGACGACAAGAAGCGCAAGGCGCAAGTCGAGGCCAAGAACCACGCCGAGGCTCTCGTCCACTCGACCGAGAAGACGCTGGCCGAGCATGGCTCGAAGGTCGGCGAGGCCGAGCGGCGCGCGATCGAGAACGCCATGGCCGACCTGAAGGAAGCTCTGAAGGGCGACGATGCGGATGCGATCACGGCCAAGAGCAACGCGCTGGCGCAGGCTTCCATGAAGCTCGGCGAAGCGATGTACAAGCAGGCCGAACAGCCTGCTGGCGGCGCCGGAGCAGCGTGAAGCCAAGAAGGACGACGTGGTCGACGCCGAGTTTACCGAAGTCGACGACGACAAGAAGAACAAGAAATCGGCCTGATCCGACGAGGCGCTTCAATGCCGCTGCGACGTGTCAAAATTGCACCCCCGGACGCAAGACGGGGGTGCATGTTTTTGACGTGGGATGTTCAGGCCTGGAATGATTGGACGTCATCGGGTGGGGAGTGATGGCCAAGCGCTGCTATTACGAAGCACTGTCGGTAGAACGCACCGCGAGTGAGACGGACATCAAGGCTGCCTTTCGCAAGCAGGCGATGCAGTGCCATCCGGATCGCAATCCCGGTGACGATGAAGCCGAGCATCGTTTCAAGGAGATCAACGAGGCCTACGAGGTTCTCAAGGACCCGGACAAACGCGCGGCCTATGATCGTTTCGGCCATGCTGCCTTCGAACACGGCAACGGCATGGGTGCGGGCGCGCACGGTTTCGGCGCTGACTTTGCCACCACCTTCTCGGACATCTTCGACGACCTCTTCGGCATGAGTGGCCGTCGCGGCCGCGGCTCCGGACGGGAGCGCGGCGCCGATCTGCGCTACAATATGGAGATCTCGCTGCAGGACGCGTATGTCGGCAAGGCGGCGCAAGTCCGCATCCCGACCTCGGTGACCTGCGAGGCCTGCTCCGGGAACGGCGCCAAACCCGGCACCAAGCCGAAGACGTGTTCGATGTGCGGCGGCCAAGGCAAGATCCGCCACGCCCAGGGCTTCTTCACCCTTGAGCGCACCTGCCCGGGTTGTCAGGGCCGCGGCCAGGTGATCGAGAGCCCGTGCGCGATCGTGCTCGGGGTCCGGCCGCGTCATGCGCGAGCGCACCTTGTCGGTGAACATTCCGCCTGGCGTCGAGGATGGCACCCGCATCCGGCTTGCCGGCGAAGGCGAAGCCGGCGTGCGCGGCGGGCCGCCGGGCGATCTCTACATCTTCCTGTCGATTGCCGCTCACCCGTTCTTTCAGCGCGAAGGCGCGGACCTCCACTGCCGGGTGCCCGTCTCTATGGTCGCGGCGACGCTCGGCGGCGAATTCGAAGTGCCGACGATCGATGGCGGCCAGACCCGGCTGAAGATCCCCGAGGGCACACAGTCCGGCCGGCGCTTCCGCCTGCCGAGCAAGGGAATGCCGGTGCTGCGGACGCGGCAGAGCGGCGACATGTATGTGCAGGTCGTTGTCGAGACGCCGCAGAAACTCACCAAAAAACAGCGCGAGCTGCTGGCCGAGTTCGACCGCCTGTCATCGACGGAGACCCAGCCTGAATCCTCGGGATTCTTTGGCAAGGTCAAAGAGTTTCTCGACGGCCTCGGCGGCAGCCACGCGGATTCCGCGTGAGCGTGAGCCGCACCCGCGGCTGGCCTTCACCCCTTGAATGTTCTACAAAGACGCGGTTTCGTCGCGTGTGATGATTGCCATGTCGCTGCCGGCCCTGCACAAATTTGAACAGACAATCGAGCGGCAATTGCGGCTTCTCGAGCTCAGGAAGACCGTTATCGAGCGCAACATCGGCCGCCACATCCGGTTGTTCGAGCAAAAGCGCGACGATATCGGCAGGAAGATCGAGGAGCAGATCCGGCAGTTCGAGCAAAAGCGCGGTATTCGGCTCGATGACGAGGTGCGCTTCATCCGCTCCTGGATCGAGCGGCCGTTGAGCACCGGCGCGGTGGCGCCCTCTGGCAAGATTCTCGCGCGCGCCATGGCGCGCTATGTAGATCCCGACAGCGACGGGCCCGTGGTCGAGTTGGGACCGGGAACCGGGCCGGTAACGGAAGCTCTCGTCAAGGCCGGCGTCTCTCCGGCGCGCCTGGTGCTCGTCGAATTCAATCCGGCATTCTGTCGAATTCTGCGCACCCGCTACCCGGATGCCACTCTGGTGCAGGGCGATGCCTATAGCCTGCGCCGGCTGCTGGAAACGCTGCTGCTGCAACCGGCGGCCGCGGTGGTTTCGAGCCTGCCTTTGGTCACCAAGCCGATCAAAATGCGCTTGCGCCTTCTTCGCGATGCTTTCGATCTCATGCTGCCCGGAGCGCCGTTCGTGCAATTCACCTATTCGGTGGCGTCGCCGTTGCCGCGGCGGCTTCACGGCTTCTCGGCGGAAGCTTCCGAACGCATCTGGTTGAACCTGCCTCCCGCTCGTGTATGGGTCTATCGGAAAACCTGACGCCCTCTCATCATGCGCGCTCCGAAAATCCTGGTGATGGCCGGCTCGCTGCGCGCCGGCTCGCATAATGCGCGGCTCGCCGCGCTGGCGGCGAAGGAGTTCGCGCTTGCCGAGGCCGAGGTCACGCGCATCTCGTTCGCCGATTATCCGTTGCCGCTGTTTGACGCCGATCTCATGACCGACAGCGGCATGCCCAAGCATGCGCTCGAGCTGAAAGATACGCTCGCCGTCCATCAGGGCGTGTTCATCGCCAGCCCGGAATACAGCGCCTCGGTGTCGCCGCTCATCAAGAACACCATCGACTGGATGTCGCGCGGCCGCGACCGCAACGAGGCGAACTACGCCGGCTTCAAGGGCCGGGTCTTTGCGCTCGGCGCTGCCGCCAACGGCTCGGCCGGCGGCGTGCGCGGCTTGATGGCGCTGCGGCAGGTCCTTGAACTGGGCTGCGGCGCCCTCGTGCTTCCCGAGCAGATCACGGTCGGGCGCGCCGCCCAGGCTTTCGACGACATGGACAATCTCAAGGATGAAGCGATGGCGGCGGCATTGAAAGCGCTGGTGCGCCGGCTTATTGAGATGGCGGGCCTGATGCCGCGGGCGGCGGAATGAGAAACAGGAAATGCCGGTTGCGCCGCGCGAGCGCCTGATTGTCGCGCTCGACCTCTCGTCGGTCGACGCGGCGCAGACAATGGTGGCGCGACTCGGCGACGCGGTTTCCTTCTACAAGATCGGCTACCAGCTCGCCTTTGCCGGCGGGCTTTCCTATGCGCAGACGTCTCGCCGGCGCCGGCAAGAGCGTATTCCTCGACCTCAAGCTGCACGACATCGGCAACACGGTGGCGCAAGGCGTGAAAAGCGTGGCGCGGCTGGGCGCCAGCTTTCTCACCGTGCACGCTTATCCGCAGACCATGCAGGCCGCCGTCGAGGCGCGCGAGGGGAGCCTGCGCATTCTCGCCGTTACCGTGCTCACCTCCTACGACGACAGCGATCTCAGCGCCGCCGGCTATGACGTCACCGTGCCGGAGCTCGCCGCCAAGCGCGCCGCACAAGCGCTCGATCTTGGCATCGATGGCCTGGTCAGTTCGGCCGAAGAGGCTGCCCACTTGCGTTCGATCGTCGGGGCGAAAATGGTGCTGGTGACGCCGGGCATTCGCCCGGCCGGCGCCGCGAGCGGCGATCAGAAACGCATTATGACGCCGGCTGCCGCGATCGCTGCCGGCGCCGATTATCTGGTGGTTGGCCGGCCGATCATCGCCGCGGCCGATCCGCGGGCGGCGGCGGAGGCGATCGTGGCGGAGATTGCGCAGCAAGCGGCGAAGGAGAAATGAACATGGCCAAGGGTTACTGGATCGCTCATGTCGATGTCCACGACCAGGAGGGTTACAAGCCCTATGCCGCGGCCAATCCGGCGATCTTCCGCAAATATGGCGGCCGCTTCGTGGTGCGCGTCGGCCAGTTCGAATGCCCCGAGGGCGACGACTCGCTCGCGTCAGGTCGTGATCGAATTTCCCGACTACGCGTCGGCGCTCGCTTGCTATCGCTCTCCTGAATACCAGGCCAACATCAAGCTCCGGCAGCCCCATTCCGACGTCGATCTCATCATCGTCGAGGGCTACGACGGCCCGCAGCCATAGCTGGTTTCCTCCCCGCAACGCGGGGGAGGGACCGCCCGAAGGGTGGTGGAGGGGGCGGGCTTGCTCAGAGCGGTCCCTTGCCCCTTCCGGCGAGCTTTGCTCGCCACCTCCCCCGGCGGGGGAGGATAACGCCGTGTTGCTGGCGTGCCAGCGCCCCGCTATACCCACCGCAACCGGAGACACGCGATGTCGGACATGCGCTTGGTCATTGCCGGCGCCGGCGGGCGCATGGGGCGCACGCTCATTCACGCCATCGCCGCGACCAAAGGCGTGACACTTGCCGGCGCCGTCGAGGCCGCGGGTTCGGCGGTGATCGGCCGCGATGCCGGCGAGCTGGCGGGCCTTGGGGCCGAACGGCATCAAGGTCGACGAGCGATGTCGGCGCCGCTACTAAAGGCGGCCGACGGGCTGATCGAATTCACCATTCCTGCGGCGACGCTGGCACTGGCGGAGCTGACCGCCGCCGCCGGCATCGTTCACGTCATCGGCACCACCGGCCACTCGGCCGAAGAGGAAGCGGTGATCGCCAAGGCGGCAAGCCGCGCGCCGATCGTCAAATCCGGCAATATGAGCCTCGGCGTCAATCTGCTCGCCGCCCTGGTGAAGCGCGTGGCGCAGACCCTCGACGAGAACTACGACATCGAAATCCTGGAAATGCATCACAACAAGAAGATCGACGCGCCGTCCGGCACCGCGCTCATGCTCGGACGCGCGGCGGCCGCGGGCCGCGGCATCAATCTTGCCGCCCATTCGGTGCGCGGCCGCGACGGCATGACCGGCGCGCGCCGCGCGATCGATATCGGCTTCGCCGCGCTGCGCGGCGGCACCGTGGTCGGCGACCACACCGTGATTTTCGCCGGACCCGCCGAGCGTCTCGAACTGACCCATCGCGCCGAGGACCGCATGATCTTCGCCCGCGGCGCGCTGCATGCGGCGCTGTGGGCGCGCGGAAAAAACCCCGGCCTCTATTCGATGGCGGATGTCTTGGACCTAAAGGATATCTGAAGGCGTCACCCGCGGGCATAGCCGTTCGAAGAACGGCGTCGCTTCGCTCGCCTATGACCCGCGGGTCCATGCTGACTCGCCGAATAGGCGGCGCTGCCGCATGGATTGCCGGATCAAGTCCGGCGATGACGAAAGGAAGAGGACCTGGAATGAGTGATCGGCTTCTCGTGCTCGTGCGCCACGGCGAGAGCGAGTGGAACAAAAAGAATCTGTTCACCGGCTGGCGCGACGTCGGTCTCACTGAGAAAGGGATCGCGGAAGCGCGCGCGGCCGGGCGCAAGCTCAAGGCGCAGGGCTTTCATTTCGATGTCGCCTTCACCTCGGCGCTCGTGCGCGCGCAACGCTCGCTCGATCTGATACTCGAGGAAATGGGACAGATGGGCATCCCGGTCGCTCAAGGACCTGGCGCTCAACGAGCGCGACTACGGCGATCTCGCCGGCCTCAACAAGGACGATGCGCGCGCCAAATGGGGCGCCGAGCAGGTGCACATCTGGCGCCGCTCCTATGACGTAGCGCCGCCCGGCGGTGAGAGCCTCAAGGACACTGCCGCGCGCGTGCTGCCCTATTACATCCAGGAAATCCTGCCGCGCGCTCTTGCGCGGCGATAATGTGCTGGTCTCCGCCCACGGCAATTCGCTGCGCGCGCTGGTCATGGTGCTCGAACATCTGTCGCCGGAGCAAATCGTCGCCCGCGAAATCGCGACCGGCGTGCCGCTGATCTACCGGCTCAACGCCGACTCGACCGTGGCGGAGAAGCGCGACCTCGCGGCGTGATTTTCTTCGTCATTGCCGGGCTTGACCCGGCAATCCATCGGGCCGTGCCGTGCATGCGGCGATTCAGCATGGACCCCCGGGTCAAGCCCGGGGGTGACGAAGGAGAAGCGTGTTCGCGTGATGACTTCTACGCCGCGGCGACTTGGCCGGCCTCCCAGCCGAGCATGGCGCGCTTCCGCGTCAGGCCCCAGTGATAGCCGGTCAGCGCGCCGGCCTTGCCGATGACGCGGTGGCAGGGCACGACGAAGGCGATCGGGTTTTTGCCGACCGCGGCGCCGACGGCGCGGGACGGCCGCGGGGGTGCAGACCTTGCCGGCAATCCCGGAATAGGTGGCGACGCGGCCCATCGGGATTTTCAAGAGCGCCTCCCAGACCCGCACCTCCCAATCGGTGCCGATCAGCACGATGCGCAGCGGCTGCTCCGCCTGCCAGTGCGTCGGATCGAAAATGCGCTGCGCGATCGGCGCGGTGCGCGCGGCGTCGGCGATGTAGGTGGCCTTGCGCCAGCGGCCCTTCATCTCGGCGAGCGTCTTTTCCTCCTCGCCGGCATCGGCGAAGGCAAGGCCGGCGAGGCCGCGCTCGGTCGCCATGACCAGAGCGCTTGCCGAACGGCGACGGATGGAATCCGAACCGCACCGTCAGGCCCTCGCCGCCGGATTTCCATTCGCCCGGCGACATCGCTTCGTGGGTGACGAACAGATCGTGCAGGCGGCCGGGCCCGGAGAGCCCCACCTCGTAGGTGGCGTCGAGCACGCTCGCGGAATCGCGGAGGAGTTGCCGCGCGCCATCGAGCGTGAGCGCCTGCAAAAAAGCCTTCGGCGTCAATCCCGCCCAGCGGCGGAACAGATGGTACAGCTCGGTCGCGGTGACGCCGGCCGCTTCGGCGATGGCCTCGACCTCGGGCTGCTCGCGCCAATGGTCGCGGATATGGCCGATGGCGCGGCGCACCACGTCGTAATCGGCCGCGGCGGTGTGAAGCGGTGTGAGATCGGTGATGCGATCGGGCGACAGCATGGGTGCCTCCATTAATCTGCTCCCGATCTAGGCCGCCGCGCTGCGCCCAAACCACCCGATTTCTGTCCTGCTTCGTCATTCCGGCCGAGCCGCATTGGCGGCGAGAGCCGGAATCCATAACCACGAATTGTGACTATGGATTCCGGGCTCGCGGGCAAGAGCCCGCGCCCCGGAATGACGCTTCGGGGGGCGTCACTCCACCACCGTCCGGGTCGGGCCGCGCTTGGCCTCGCCGAGCGCGGTGGAGAGGGCGCGCGCGAAGCTCGCTTTCTCGTCCGGTCCGAGGCAAGCGGCGATCGACAGCCGCCGGCCGCGCGACACCAGGAACAACCGCTCGATGCCGAACTCTTCGTGCACGATGCGGTCGAGCTGCACCCAGACCGGGTTGAGCGTCCATTCGCGCACGCCGCCGCGTTGATTGACCTTGCGCACGGTCAGTTCCGAGGCGGTGACCCGCACCTCCTCATAGGCGCGCGCGGCGCGGAAATTGGCGCGGAAGGCCCAGTAGACCAGCAGCACGTCGAGGCCGAGAAAGCCGAACACCGGCCAGGCGCCGAGGATGAGGAACACCATCCCGGAGGCGAAGCTGACGCCGCCGATGCACAGCATCAGCACCAGGAAGCCGGTCGAGCCGAGCGAGCGGTGCGGCGTGATGATGGCCGAAAAGATCGTGGGTTCGGCGAATGTTTCGTTGTCGCGGCTCATGGTGCTCACTATAGGGGAAATATGGCGCGCAAAACCACTCACAAGACCATTCAACAAAGCCTGAAAGCCGCCCCCTCCTTATCCTCCCCCGCACGCGGGGGAGGGAAGGGTGGGGGCAAGGCGGCGCGGCTCAAGGACCGCAAGGCGCGGGCTAAGGCCGATGCCGAGGCGGCGCACGGCGAGCTGCCGCAATGGACCAAAGCCGAGATCGAAGAGGCGTTCCGCCGCTTCGCCGCCGCCAATCCGGAACCGCGCGGCGAGCTGCAGCACATCAATCCGTTCACGCTGCTGGTCGCGGTCGTGCTCTCGGCGCAGGCGACCGATGCCGGCGTCAACAAGGCGACGCCGGCTTTGTTCAAGCTCGCCGACACGCCGGAGAAGATGGTCAAGCTCGGCGAACCGCGCGTGCGCGCACTGATCAAGACCATCGGCCTCTACCGCACCAAGGCGAAGAACGTGATCGCGCTGTCGCGCAAGCTGATCGCCGAGCACGGCGGCAAGGTCCCGCACGACCGCGACGCGCTCGAAGCGCTGCCGGGCGTCGGCCGCAAGACCGCGAACGTCGTGCTCAATATCGCCTTCGGCGAGCCGACCATCGCCGTCGACACCCACATCTTCCGCGTCGGCAACCGCACCGGGCTTGCCGTCGGCAAGACGCCGCTCGAGGTCGAGACGAAGCTGATGGAGGTCGTGCCCGAGCGCTACCGCCTGCACGCCCACCACTGGCTCATCCTGCACGGCCGCTATGTCTGCGTCGCCCGCCGCCCGCTACTGCGAAAAATGTTTGATTGCGGATCTGTGCAAATGGCCGGGGAAGACCGCTTTTTCTGCCCCCTCGCCGCGGGAAGACGGCGGCAATAGAGGCCGCGAAGCCCGCGCGCCTTAAGGCGTGTTTGCGACCCGCATCGAGCAGCCGTGCCCGACTCCCTTCCGCGCGGCACAAATTTGCGACACAATCATTACAGCTAAGTGTCAGTTCGGCGACGCGCGGGAGACCACAGGAAACCTATGAGCGTGGAATGGCAGGCGCGGTCTGGTTCCCTGGCCTGGTCAAATCCCTTGGCCTGGTGGTGGGGTTTTTTGACCCTCGTCAGCGGCGCCAATATCGCGGTCTGGTTCTTGCTGTACCACCAGCTCCATGCCGGATCGACTGGCGGTATCGGCAGCGCGTCCGGCATGAAGCCCATGCTCTTCCTCTGTGCCGCCTATGTTTTCGGCTGCGCCTTCAGGTCGGTTCTGCCGCGCGCCGACGTTCAGCGGATCTGTCTGTTCGACACCTGGCTGTCGAGCGTTGTCGTCGGACGGTCGGTGGCAACCCTGGCCGAGGTCTGCTTCGCCGCGCAGTGGGCCATTTTTCTGCTGCGGCTTGGCGCGATGACGGGAGCGGACACGACGCTGAACGCGGCCTGGCTCGTCATGCCGCTGATTGTCATCGCGCAATGCTTCTCGTGGTACGCCGTGCTGACCACCGACTATAGGCTGACCGCCATCGAAAACTCGATATGGGCCGTCGCCTTCGCTGCGGTCGGGATTGGCCTTTGCCGGTTGCTGCCGGATTTTGAAGGTCCGGTTCGCGTGGTCATTGCCATCGCGATCATCGGGATTGCAGGCTATCTCACTTTTCTCATGACCGTCGACATCCCGATGTACGTCAGTCGATGGCGCGCCAAGCTGGCCGATGGCGGCAAATTTCTGCGTCCGCTCGATGGCCTCCGCGACGCGAGCACGCGTTGGGTCGTGACGCACAGCCTTGCCGAGTGGAAGGAGGAGATTGCCTGGATGTCGCTTTATTTCAGTGCGGCGGTCTGGGCCAGTCTCGCCCTCTGCGCCTTCTACGCGCTCGACAATGATCTCACGCGCTGTGGCGCCGAAACGACGGTCGCAAGCTGTGTCGTCGAACGCGGCGGCGGCGCTTCGCAACCGCATCCGGTCGCGTTCATACGCCGATAAAGGTCGTGAGGCGCCGGACTTCGGCCCGGCGAACTTGCGCGGGTTTCCGCCCGAGCCAAAGACTAAGCCGCGACGCAATGCATGGCGGTTTCGTCACGCGCGCCGCGGATGACTTTGAGCGATTTGTCGATGGCCGAGCACAAGCCGCGGATTTCAGCGGCCGAGCAAGGATCGGAATCGTATTCTTTAAAGCCCTCGCCTTCCGTCAGGGCAAGCGAGAAGCTTGCCCGGTGCGTGATCTGGCCGCCCCAGACCGGGGCGTCGAGCTGCGCCAGGCGCCTGCGCGCCAATGTGACCGCCGGCGCTTCCAGGTCCTGACGTTTTGGCGGCGCCGCGTTGAAGACCACGGCGTAGGGCGTGCTTAACTGCCGCGCCAGCGCAATAGTTTCCTGCACGGCGTCAATATCAAACAAACCGGGCCAGCAGGGAATGATAACGAGCGTTGCCGCTTCGATGGCTTCCACCACGCTGACCGAGCTGTTTGGCGGCGTGTCAATCAAGATCCATTCGATGCCGCTGCGCTTGGCCTTTTTGACGACATCGGCGGTGCCGCGCTTTACGATCTTCAGCGGCAGAGCGCGTTCGGCGCGCAGTTCGTTCCAAAGCGTTAGCGAGCCTTGCGGGTCGTCGTCAATGAGCAGACACGGCCGCGTCGGCCGGTGCAGATGAACGGCAAGATGCGCCGCCAACGTGCTTTTGCCGGCCCCACCTTTGCGCGACGCGAACGCAAGCACGTTCATCGATTTAAATCCAACACATGGGATGAAGAGCAAACCGCGGCGACGCCGTTTCGCGGCGGTTTTCCGGCGCATGATCCGGAAAAGTGGATGCCGGTTTTCCGAAAAGATCATGCGCCAACGAACAATCTGGTACGCAGTTTGAAACGGTAAGATGAACAACTCCCTTATTTGTTTGTCGCGCATTTGTCGTGCAGCTGTCACAATTCTCCGAGCGCGCTTGCAAATGGCCGGGTAACACAGTCAACACGCCGTCATCCTGAGGTGGCCGCGTAGCGGCCCTCGAAGGATACGGCCGAGGCGCCAATTCGCATGCGCCTCATTGGGCGCGCGCTCGCAATGTGTCAAAATGGCTTGAATGGTATTCGCACGGGCACGCGCATGTTGCATCGGCTGACGGTCATTGCGGTGATGCTTCTGTCCGGGTTCGCCGCCGGTCGGGCCACCGCGCAGGAAGCGATCGGCGCGGTGACCCGCATACAGGGAGAGGCGAGCGGAACGCGCGGCGGCGCCACACGCCCACTTAGCCTCAATGCATCGGTCTTTCGCCACGAGGTTTTGTCCACCGGTAAAGCGGCGCGGCTGGAAGTCGTCTTCGCCGACAACACGCGGCTGACGCTCGGCGAGCAGACCAGGCTGACACTGGACAGGTATGTCTTCAACCCTGCCGCGGGCCGCGGGACGCTAAGGTTCGCGTTGGTCGGCGCCTTACGGTTTATCTCAGGCCAGGTGTCGAAGCTGGCGCGCTCTGCCGTCAGCGTGACGACGCCGGTCGCCATCATCGGCGTCCGCGGGACGGAATTCTTTAGCGGGCCGATCGACAATCAGGCGCTCGGCGTGCTCCTCATCGAAGGTGCCGTGAGCGTGTCGAACGCGGCGGGCGCGCAGGTCCTGAGCCAGCCCGGTCAAGGCACCAATATCGCCACGCCGGGCGCAGCGCCCGGGCCCGTCACCTTTTGGCCGCCAGCTAAGGTCAACCGCGCCCTCGCCGCCGTGACGTTCCAATAGCGCGTGACTCCCGTCGTGCTGGGCCGATCACGTGTTAGCTCAACGGGCCGGCCCGATGACAGGCGCCGCGGCGTCCAGGGTTCTGGCAGCAATATTGTTATCACCCGCGTATCGCTGCGCTCAGCCGGCTAGCGGTTTTCGCCTCAGGCCGCCCGCCAGTGGTCGGGCTTCTTCTTATCATTCAGGTGCCGGACGCGAGCGACATGAGGGGTGTGGCCATTACTCTTCGCCCAATCGATCGCCTCGCGCTGCGTTTTGAAGGTGCCGAGCGCGTGGTCCGCATGGTCCTCAACGACATAGTCTTCGATCGGGCTACCCTCGGGCCGGCCCTTGGGGCGCGGTTCAATGTAAACGTTTGCCATGTCCGTCCCTCCCTTTGGGAATCATTGTTGCCGAACAAATGGGCCGCACCTCTTGGGCGGCGGATCATTTCATTTCGGATCGGCTTAAGGTTCGGCCGACAGTCGCCTTAACCCCGCACTCGGCGCAATAAATCTCCGTATCATGGTCGATGCGAAAGCCGTCCGATACGTTTTTGATCGCCGTTTCCAAGTCTCCGCTTTCGCTCTCTTCCCATGTTGCAGAGCCGTTCAGCGCGCACTGCGGGCACGTCACAGGTGTGACAAATCGCTCACGGCTCGGGCGCTTTGTTGAGCGGTCAGGCATGCGCGCAAGATGGCACGAGTCCTCACCGGCCGGCTAGGGATGTCGCCTTTGGGTGATAACCGCGCATCCCGTCGCAGCTCGCAGGTTAGATCACTCGTCTAGCTTTGCTCCATCAATGATGTCGTTGATGTCCGCCAAGGGCCACACCATGCCGAGCTGTGCGTTGGCTGGGTCCTTTGTGTAGAGCCGTCCTGAATAGACGCCAATAAATTTGGTTCGAGAGCCGGCATCCATCGCTATCGCATCTCCTTCCAGAAAATGCGTTCCCCAGCTGCGGCGGATTACAGGAGCGCCGGACATGCCCGGACGGGAAGCCGTATCAACCAGCATGTAACCGCGTCCGAGGCGGGTCAGATCTGGCTCGGAGGCGATGCTCCCGCGTTTCCAGACCGGGAATCCAGGCGGCGGTGCTCCGAAAGGGTAACCTAGAATGAACACATCCATTCCAATTCTTACAGCCAGGTCTCCTTCCGACTTGGCAGAGTTTATGGGGTACAGATTTATGATTGGGTCGTCGCCTGGAATTGGCAATGGAATGGCCACAAGGTCAGTGCCGCGCTGCCGCGTAGGATGCACCAGCCATAGCGGGCGGTGATTCTCATCGCGTATTGCGATGTCTACCTGCTTCTTTCCGAAATCCGTTATTCTCGTGTTGAAAAGGGCGCGGAGCATGTCCGGTCGGACAGGAGTTTCGAGTTCACCGGTTTCTGCATTCCTCCCTGTGGCAACATGCCAATTAGTTATGAGATAGTGATGATCACGGCGTTTGCACACGAAAGCGGTGGCGGCGTTCATGGATTTGCCGTTCGCGAATTGCTCGACCGGGACAGTAGTCAGCGAATAAAAGTCAACCTTGGTCATTGGATCATCAGGGATTCTGCCCCCCGAAAAATTTATAATTTGTAGTTGTCCAGCATATCGCTGCGCTCATCCGAGCTACTTGTTGTCGAAGCGGCGAAGCAGCAGAGCTGCCGTCAGCAAAACGACGTGCAGACGGAACGTACAATCATCATCGTCCGACAGGCCGGGATGTGCGCCTTGTGGATGGAGCCGCCTCACCAAGCCGTTGATGAAGCCTCTCCCGTCGTCCCCCCACTCATTCAAGGGAATGCTTAGAAAATTTAGGGCGCCCAACTTTGCCCGACGTTGCTGCCCACTATCAAGCTCCTTCGCAGCCGGATCCAGTCGCTCCGCAACCGCATCCAATAGAGCATCAAAGAAGGTTCTTAGCTGGCCATTGGCCGCAGCCCAATTTCCGCGCGCATGATTTTCCATCGCCTGTTCGAGATGGCCTTTGGCAGTACCAAACCTATGCCGATCAAGTAGCCTCACCAAGTCGGACTCGGTGCCGGGCAATCCAATATCGGCCGGAAGGGTTCGTCTCAGCGAACCTGCTGTTATTTCGAAACCGTCTTGCTCTAAGACTCTTTTGAATTTCTCCAATACCGGTAGCAACGTGTCCTGGTCAGGCCAGTCGGGATCGGGTATCGGGAAAAGTGAAGCCGCCCGTTCTACAAGAATGTTCTCTAACAAACCGTCGTCAACTCGTTGAGCGGGATGTGCGTCAACGAACTGTTTCAAATCGTTCATGCGCTTTTTGGCGCTTGCCGTTGTCTCGCCCCTGATCGCCGTGTAAACGTCAGGCCCAAAGTCAGTTAGGAGAGATGTAATTTCGGCCTGAGAGTATCGGCTTTCAAGCACGTCGATTGCTGCGATGATGGTTCGGCGTGAGTATTGTAATTCTGTTTTAGACGCCTCGGGTACCGGTCCGAAATATTCTTCAATCAGATGATTGGCGTGAACCTCCATAAAGGCATACGCCTGTTGATCAGTGAGCGGCCGAAAATCTTGGAGACTGCCGTCGTGATCGGCCACAACCTCAAAAAACGCACCTTGGTTCGTGCGGTAAAGCGTCCATCACGCCTGCGATAATTCATGTCCATGGTCGCCTGACGCAACCAAGGTCGCGGTGTCAGTGTCGTAAGACTTGCCGTTGATGATCTTCTTCACAGCGATTCAAGTTCGCAGTCCTAAAGCACGCGGCTAATTCTCCATGGTTCGGGCCGTACATGGCCGAAATAATTCGCGCTTCGCAGGTAGGAAAAGCTACGGTTCGCTTCATCAAGAGCGTCAATCCAAGACGGCGCAACAATTTCGACGGACTTCGCAGACGAAAAAGCCGGGCCAACCGTATAGCGTTTCAAATGCAGGGCGTTCATGTCGGTACTCCCCGAATCGAAATGATTGCGCACCGTGGTAGCGAATCACCGATCGCCCTTACGCCGTCGGCGCCTCGACCGAGCTTAACTCGCGACCACCGTCAGCAATTCCTTAGCAGTCCACCGTTCGCCGTAAATGTAGATGAACGCGTCTTCCAGGTTGATCGGACCGTTTGGTGCTGTGCGATCCACTTCCGCCTGCGGCGTTGGGTCAGGCGCAGATTTTACTTGTTGCAGCGATTTCAACATCACCGGAATCCTCTATTTGTGGATTTCCTTCAACGTCGCGTCTTTGGTCTTTGCCCACGCCTCGTAACGACCGTATCCGGGAGCGGGGTGAATCGCGAAGTGAATATTGTGTGCGAGTGCGATCGCTTCCTCGATTGAGTGTGGGCGTCCCGAGGCGGCGATGATACCGGCAGCCAGCGTGGCGGCAGTCTGGTACTTCGCCGCCTCCGTCAGCTGGGTAAGTGACCTGTCGATGTTGTTGAGCAGGTGCACCGGAATTTGGTTATCGTTTGTGGACATTCCCGCGGGTCCTATTCGGCGAGATGTTTGCCCATAGATGTACACGATCTGTGCCCACAAGCATAGAGAGTTTTCGGCTCCACCACCACTTCAGGGCGCGTTTCCGGTTATGGCTGCGCGCCATAATGCATCTTAGTCCGCCTAGGGGCGGAACCGGTATAGTCACTAGTGCCGCGACATTGGCCTTGACAATTGTCCCTACTTCAGTTACATTTGACGAATTTCGCTCACTTAAAGGACGGCAGCCGGTGACGCCGGCTGACGCAGCGGGAGCGGTTCCCGCGGGCGGCGGTTCGTCACCTCCGCTCCCGGGCGGCTCCGGGGAATTACGCCCGGCCGGCACCATGACCGGTCTGCGGGGAAACCCGCTGGACTGGGACAGGAAGGAGCGGGTAACGCCCGCTGTGACGCATGAACGTGCCGGTTTTCCGGATCATGCGTTGCAAAGCGTACGGTCTTTCGAACCATCGGGGCCGTGCGCCCGACCAAGTCCCAGGAAGCGCGTATCTGGAGCTGAGCTGTGGCGTTCGCTCGCCGCAGCAAGCGCCGTGGTGGAACGCCGACAGGCGAGCGCGCTGCGCTTTCAGCGCGCGCCGCGCCCCCTCCCAACCCTCCCCCGCAAGCGGGGGAGGGGAAAAGAGGACAAGGCGCGGAGGATAGGAAACACGTTTGTCGGCGTTCCGCTTCCTTTTATTTGCCGGAAGCGAGTTGCAAAGAAACTCTTTCGTAGCTTGATCTGCGAAACAGGTTGTAACGGCTCGCTCCGCATTTGCTTCGTTGCTTCGTACCTCTTGTTGGTTGGCATAGCTCGGGCGCGAACAAAAACGCGTCGCGAGAAAGAAGAAGCTTGCCTGTTTCCCGTCATCCTGAGGCGGCCGCGAAGCGGCCCTCGAAGGGCGACGGCCCGGGCGCCTCGGCCAGCATCCTTCGAGGCTCGCGGAGCCTGTCATCGGGCCGGCCACTTCGGGCCGGACCCGTTGGCTCGCACCTCAGGATGACGGACCAGGACGCTAGCTGCCGCGCTCAATCGAAGAGAGACCGTAATGTCCACATCGCGTACCAAACCGCCGGACCAGCCGGACTTCCTCAAACGGCGCACGTTCGAGGAAGGCAAGGCGCTGATCGACGCCGCGCACAAAGCGACGCACCGGCTCTATTGCGAGACGCTTCGCTTCTGGCGCCACTGTCCGTTGCGGGCCTGCAAGCGGCATCGGCGCTGCCTGGGCGAGCCGACCGGCTGCCTGCTGCGCAACTTGCGGCTCCTCTCGGGGGCGGAGCGGCTGCGGGCGGAAAAGGCGGTGATCGCCGGAGGTCCGCGGCGCATCCCGCCGGCGACCCATGTCGAGTGGTTCATCCGCCGCACCGAGCTGGACACGGTGGTGTCGTGGCGGTTCGGGTGATGCCGAGGCGGCACGCGCCCAACTCCACACTTATGTGGACTTCAACAGCTCTGTGGAGTACCATACTTCTATGAACGCGCAGGAACTCAAGCGCCTGCTGGCGTCAAAGGGCTGCACGTTCGAAACCCCACAAGGGCGGCAGCGGGCACCTGACGGTCCGGCGCGGCGACCGGAAATCCCAATTGCCGATGCACGGCGGCCGCAAGGAGCTGGGCACCGGCCTGGTGAATAAAATCCTCAAAGATTTGGGACTGAAATAATGCTCGGCTATCGGATCAAGACGGAACCGGACGACAACGGCACGCTCCTGGTCACCTGTCCGGCGCTTCCGGAAGTGGCGACGTTTGGAGACGACGAGGCCGATGCGATGCGTCACGCGGTCGGCGCGATTGAAGAGGCCATTGCGGCGCGAATGGCGGGCGGCGATGATATCCCCGAGGGTCATCAGCGCGGACCTCGTCTGGTGCGGCTGCCGGCTCTGACGGTGCTGAAAGTCGAGCTTTACCGGCAGCTTCGCGAAGCCAGCATGACGCGCGCCGAACTGGCGCGTCGGCTTGGCTGGAAACGCGAGTCGGTGGACCGGTTGTTCCGATTAGACCATGCGTCGCGATTGGAACAGCTGGAAGCGGCGTTCGGAGCGCTCGGTCGGGCCGTTTCGGTGTCGGTCCATGCGGCGGCGTGATGCGACCGGTGCACTTGGGCTGTCGTCCTTGGAGGCAATCATCCCTCCCCCCTTGTGGGGGAGGGTAGGGAGGGGGGTCGGGAGGCGGCTCGCAAACGCGGACGCCTGCACTGAGTCGTTCTTCCGCGCTTGCGCAAAAACCTGCCGACCCCCACCCCTAACCCCTCCCCACAAGGGGGAGGGGAACTCAAAACAAAAAATAGCGCTGCGCCATCGGCAGCGTCTCCGCCGGCGCGCAGGTGAGGAGTTCGCCGTCGGCGCGCACCTCGTAGGTCTCCGGATCGACCTCGATGTGCGGCGTGGCGTCGTTGTGGATCATGCTCTTCTTGGAGATCTTGCCGCGAGTGTTCTGCACGGCGAAAAGCTCCTTCTGGATGCCGAGCTTCTTGCCGAGCCCGGCCTTCACCGCGGCCTTCGAGGCAAACACCACGGAGGACGCCGTGCGGGCGCGGCCGAAGGCGCCGAACATCGGCCGGTAATGGACCGGCTGCGGCGTCGGGATCGAGGCGTTGGGATCGCCCATCGGCGCGGCGACGATCGTGCCGCCCTTGATGATGCAATCGGGCTTGACGCCGAAGAACGCCGGCGACCACAGCACGAGATCGGCGAGCTTGCCCTTCTCCACCGAGCCGATCAGTTTCGACACGCCGTGCGCGATGGCGGGATTGATGGTGTATTTGGCGACGTAGCGCTTGACCCGCGCATTGTCGTTGTCGCCCTTCTCCTGCTTCAGCCGGCCGCGCTGCTTCTTCATCTTGTCCGCGGTCTGCCAGGTGCGGATGATGACTTCGCCGAGCCGGCCCATGGCTTGAGAGTCCGACGACATCATCGAGAGCGCGCCGATGTCGTGCAGGATATCCTCGGCCGCGATGGTCTCCTTGCGGATGCGGCTTTCGGCGAAGGCGAGATCTTCGGCGATCGACGGATCGAGGTGGTGGCACACCATCAGCATGTCGAGATGCTCGTCGATGGTGTTGCTGCGTGTAGGGCCGCGTCGGATTGGTCGAGGACGGCAGCACGTTCTTCAGCCCCGCCACCTTGATGATGTCGGGCGCGTGCCCGCCGCCGGCGCCTTCGGTGTGGAAGGCGTGGATGGTGCGGCCCTTGAACGCCTTGATGGTGTCCTCGACAAAGCCGAATTCGTTGAGCGTGTCGGTGTGGATCATCACCTGGACGTCGTAGTCGTCGGCGACCGAGAGGCAGCAGTCGATCGCGGCCGGCGTCGTGCCCCAGTCCTCGTGCAGCTTGAGCGCGCAGGCGCCGGCTTTGATCATTTCTTCGAGCGCCGCCGGCCGCGACGCGTTGCCCTTGCCGGCAAAGCCGAGATTGACCGGAAAATCGTCGGCCGCCTGGATCATGCGCGCAATGTGCCACGGCCCGGGCGTGCAGGTGGTGGCGAACGTGCCGTGCGCCGGGCCGGTGCCGCCGCCGAGCATCGAGGTGACGCCGGACATCAGCGCCTCGTCGACCTGCTGCGGGCAGATGAAATGGATGTGGGTGTCGAAGCCGCCGGCGGTGAGGATTTTGCCTTCGCCGGCGATCACCTCGGTGCCGGGCCCGATGATGATGGTGACGCCGGGCTGGATGTCCGGATTGCCGGCCTTGCCGATGGCGTGGATGTGGCCGTCCTTGAGGCCGACATCGGCTTTGACGATGCCCCAATGGTCGAGAATGAGCGCGTTGGTGATGACGGTGTCGACGGCGCCCTGCTTGTTGGTGATCTGGCTCTGCCCCATGCCGTCGCGGATGACTTTGCCGCCGCCGAACTTCACCTCTTCGCCGTAGGTGCAGAAATCCTTCTCGACCTCGATGATGAGATCGGTGTCGGCGAGCCGCACGCGGTCGCCGGTCGTCGGGCCGAACATGTCGGCGTAGACCGAGCGGCTGATGTTCGCTGGCATAATGTTTCCTGTTGTTTATTGCGCTACTGTCGTTCGTCATTGCACGAAGCAAACCGGCTTGACCGAAAATCAATCCCCAGTGTTATCCCCACTGCAGTGCATCAAGCGCTTCATTGCACGCTTTTGCTTGCATCCCGCTGCGCCTGCGTATCCTCACTTGTCAGATCACTCGCGTTTGGTTCGCCAGATGAGAGAGGTCGCCAAGGTCAGATCGGCCTGGTGCTAAAGCCGCTACCGGCGTAGCACCAAGTGCTGATAGATCCTGGTCCCAGCCGCGGTAGCAGCGCTGAGAACGTGACGGGCGGGCTTGCGCAAGCTCGCTCGTCATGATTCTCGCGACCTCCGCTTTGTCCAGCTTGCCCATGACGTCCTGCCGGAAGCCGTAGACGGTCCGCGTGCCGGCGAGCGCCACCAGTTTGACCTCGCGGGTCTGGCCGGGCTCGAAGCGCACCGCGGTGCCGGCGGCAATGTCGAGCCGCATGCCGCGCGCCTGTTTGCGGTCGAACTTCAGCGCCGGATTGGTTTCGAAGAAATGATAGTGCGAGCCGACCTGGATCGGCCGGTCGCCGCTGTTCGAGACTGTCAGCGCGAGCGACTTGCGGCCCTTGTTAAGCTCGATCTCGCCGTCTCTGATGAAATATTCGCCGGGGATCATCGACTACCTCTCGATCGTCATGGCCGGGCTTGTCCCGGCCATCCACGACTTTCTTGCTAACGGTAATGGAAGACGTGGATGCCCGCGACATAGGCGAGCGAAGCGACGCCGTTCTTCGAACGGCTGTGCGCGGGCATGACGGAATTGGTCGCAACG
>CAWHUO010000007.1:0-301016 GCA_963832605.1 uncultured Alphaproteobacteria bacterium
GGGATTGAACCTACGACCTCTCCCGTGTGAAGGGAACGCTCTCCCGCTGAGCTAAGCGCCCGTCCGATCGGGGCTGGATTTAGGGTTGGGCTTGGGGAAGTGTCAAGCGAGCGCTCGCAGGTGGGTGCTGACAATCACTGCAGCAGAGCCGCCAACTCTCGCGCTCCCGGCTTTTTGACTTCCTCGTCCATGCGCGCGTCCGTCGCCGCGATCAGTCTGCTGACGACATTGTTGCGTTGCGCCACCGGATTATCTCGATAGCCGCTGCGTTGAAAGAAATTCGCGGTCGGCACCTGGTCGCGCCAGCGGCCCGGCATCGTCACCATATCGAAGCCGTTGCCGTCGCCGGTCAGGTTCATCATTTCCAGTTCGGCCGCAGTCAGCGTCTCGCCGTAGCCTTTGCGGCGCGCGAACACGACTGGAATCCAGAAGCTTTTGTGCCTGCAGCAAGGGTCCGACATCGAGATCCAAATTCAGCGCATGGACGCCGAGCCCCTTCGGCGTATTCGCCAGTATTTGGTGCTCGTTCCAGTCGTCCGGAACGCTGATCGAGAAATTGACCATCTTGCGAACGACGCCGATTTTTCCCTCCAGCGTGTTCTTCTCACCGTCCGGCAATCGCGTGGCGCGCGCCATCAAGTTTCTGATGAACTGATTGCCTTTCTCGGCCATGATCTCGACGGTGTTGGTCGCCAGCAATTGATTGTAGCCCAGCGCCGTGGTGATCGCCCGCGCCCGCTTGTTGTATTCGAGTCCGGCTTGGACATCGTAATCGCCATTGCCACCCGCTTCGAAGCCGTAAATGCGCAGGATCTGTTCCTTGCTCAGGCCGGCGGCCAACGCCACTTTGGCGTAAACGCGTTTGAACTCGACCTCGCTCTGCGGCATGCGCGGAACAAATTTGAATTCTTCGCGCGCGGCGGCGAGAAAGTCCGCGACCACCGGCACATAGGTCCGCGGCGGCGCCTCTTCAGTCGGTTTGGAGGGATCGTGGGGCTTCGGCGGGCCGCTATAGACCGGCGGCTGCGTCAGCACATAATCGTCGATTGAGATCTGTTCGTGGTTCGCACGCTTGGCCGTGCGCGCTCGCCGCTTTTCCGCGATCGCACTCCAATACGCCTCGGACGCGGCGGCGTAGTTCGCCCGCGCCTTGAGATACTCTGCCAAGGCGCGTCGGTACTGCGCCATTGCGGCCGCCATTGCCGATGCGGAAAATGACCCCGCGGGCGCGGCCTCTTTTTGCCCGTCGCCGGATTGGGCGCTCACCGCCACCGGGGACATGAATAATGATGCCGCCAGCAGGTAGCGCAGGCAGCGATCTCTCGGAGCAAAATCCAACCCAGTCTTCAGCCGAGGAATCTTCAAAAGCATGGCGAACGCTAGTGTTTCTGGCGGGAGCGGGAATTGCCGCCTTTCGTTCGTTGTTGGTGACCCGGACGCGGGTTGGGTGATTGATTACGCCGCCGCGATCGCAGCCGCTCGGTCGTCATGCGCCGGCCGATATTATGGGAGACGAACAACCGCTGCAGCAGGCCGCGGTCGCGCGCCGCCTCCTCAACGGGAATTTGAAACGGCACCGCCGCCAATCGCCCGCCGGCGCCCGGGCGCAGCGAAAAGGCGCTCGCACTCTGAGTCAGAACGCCAACCGGCTCGCCCCTGCGCATTGAATACCTCGATCCGCCCCAAGTGCCCGTCGACGTCCTGATAAAGCTTGACCCTCGGCTCAGCAGCAACGCTGCCGGCCGCCGCATGACCTGCTGGAACGTCGACCACGCCGGTCGTCCCGCGAATGCCGAGTGTAGCGACCGGCGTGGTAATCTTCATGTTGCCGGTCCTGGCGACCAGGCTGGCGACGAAGGCGGCGGTTCCGACGGCGACGTTGAAGGAAGCGGCATTTGCTCCGCCGCCCTGCTGATACACGAACTCACTGACCACAATGCGCGTGTTCGGAGAAAGGCTGAAAGTCGTCTGGTCGTCGAAAGTCATGCCCAGCGAGGAGTCCGTGTCGGTCGCAAGCGTATCGTTCGTGAAGATGAGATCACCGACCCGCAAGGCGATCGCCGCAGTCGCATTGGTGCGGGTCACGGTCGCACTGCCCTGAAGTGTAGCGATCTGCCCCACCTCTTTGACGGCGGCCTGATTAACCGGCGTCGCATTTTGCGCCCGGACCGGACGCGGCCCGGCAAACAGCCAAGCCCCAACGCCGCCGACGAACGTTATGAATTTCCGTCTCTGCATTGCCCGCGCCCCTTAAGCGACAGGACCGCGGCTTAGCAGACTTTTGCCCGGTTGCCCGCCCATTCCCGCTTTTTCCGAATCAGCGCGGGAAGCAGAACGCGCCCTTGCGGCTATTTGTTGATCGTGGCGGCGCCAGCCGTACATACCACCTCGTCCTGGGACCCCGTGCCGCCGGAGCAGCCGATCGCGCCGATAATCTTGCCATCCTCGATCAGCGGAATGCCGCCGCGTGAGGCGATCACGTCGTCGAGTGTCGTAATGTAATTGATGCCTTTTTGTACGGCGTCCTCGAAGATCCGCGTCGGCCGACGATACTTTACTGCGGCGCGCGCCTTATGCTCCGAGATGGAAATCGAGGCGAGCTGCGCGCCGTCCATGCGTGCAAAGGTGACGAGATTGCCGCCGGAATCGACGACCGCAACGTTAAGCTGCCAGCCGCGCTTGTTGACTTCCGCGACCGCCGCCTGCACGGCGGCTTGCGCCTTCTCCAGTGAGATCGGCGCGCCATAAGGGTTGTTGAAAGGCATTTTTTCCGGAACAACGTCGAGTGGATTTTGCCCTGGCGCCGGCGGCTGCTGCGCTCTTGCTTCCAGGCCGCCAAGCAACCCGACCGCCAGCAGCAGCGCCACGATCCATGCGAATTTCTTCATCTGTTTCCTCCCTCGCCCGGTTACGAGACCGCTCGCTCCCAGTCTTGATGTTAGTCGACGGGCGCAATGCGCGCCAGCGCGCCAGGCACAGCTTCGCGTCTGCCTGCAAGAACGCTCCGTCAACCATGCCCGCCAAATCGGCGCCGCGTGCCGCTACGCCGCGCAGCCAGAGCTGCGCCACCTCGGAACCGTCTTCGCAAACAGGGACGGGACGGCGCGCCGCGCCAAAAGCGAACGGCCTCGGCCCCGAGGGAGTGGGACCAAGGCCGTCCTGATGTCGGTAGTCGCCCCATAGTACACCCCCACCCGACACTACAGCGATGATGCCGAAACGAAGTTGACCGATCGTTACGGATCGAAGCCGAGGGCCAGCAGGATGATCGCCTGGTTCGGAGCGGCGCGCTTGGAAGATGAGACGTAGGTGATTACGCTTACAAGCAGAGGCAAGGCGGCCGGATTCTGCGCAAAAAATAAGTACGGCGCGCGCGCAGCAATCATCGCGGCGGCGGATCGCGCGAAAGCTTCTTCTCCTTGAGCTCACCCAGATATTCGTTCCAATATTTTTCGCGATTGCGACCGAGCTCGAAGAGATAGTCCCAGCTGAAAATCCCGGTGGAATGCAAATCGTCAAAGACAAGCCGTACGGCGTAATTGCCGACCGGCTGTACTTCCAAGATCTGCACGTCGCGCTTGCCACCGACGGTGCGACGCTCGGCCGGTGAATGGCCCTGAACCTCCGCGCTCGGACTACGCACGCGCAAGTATTCGGCCGGCAAATCGAAGCGGTCGCCATTGTCGAAGGTGACGGCAAGAGTTTTGCGGTCCTTGTGCAGGCGCAATTCCGTGGGCCAAGGATTACTCATCGATTGCTCACATCAGAATGCGGCATTGCCGACGCCGACGATGGATCACGTCCGCGACTTGATCCACCATTTTGCGCGCGAGTTTTGCGGTCTATTCCGCCGCCTGGGCGGCACCGCCGTGCGCCTTCGACCATGCCGCCGGATCCTTCATGAATTTCTCGGCTTCACGGAGTTCTTGCTTTGTCGAACTTTCCGCTTTTCTTCGCGACCTCCAAAACGTCCCACCAGGTGGCCAGCGCGTGCAGGGTGACGCCGAGATCGCTCAGGATTTTTTTGCCCTCGGGAAAAATGTCGTAGAAGAAGAACACGAAGCAGTGCTCGACCGTGGCGCCGGCCGCGCGGAGCGCCTGGCAGAAATTGACCTTGCTGCGGCCGTCGGTGGTCATATCCTCGACCAAGAGGACGCGATCGCCCGCCTCGATGTGCCCCTCGATCTGCGCATTGCGGCCAAAGCCCTTCGGCTTCTTGCGCACATACTGCATCGGCAGCATCAGGCGGTCGGCCATCCAGGCGGCGAAGGGAATGCCGGCGGTCTCGCCGCCGGCGACGGCATCGAACTGCTCGAAGCCGACGTCGCGCTCTACTGTCGCCACACCGAAATCGACGAGCGTCCGCCGCACGCGCGGAAACGAGATCAGCCTGCGGCAATCGGTATAGACCGGACTTGCCCAGCCCGAGGTGAAAATGAAGGGCTTGTCGGTCATGAAACGGACCGCCTCCACCTCGATGAGCATCTTTGCCGTCAACTCGGCGATCACTTCTTTGTCGGCGAAGCCGGTCATTACAGTGCCTCGTTTATCCTACCACCCGCCACTCGATAGTCTCGCCGCCCCGATACACCAGCGCGCGCTCATCCGGCCCCGGCACTGGTACCTCCGCCGGCGCCGTCCACGGCGACTTTTCCAGCACGATTTTATCCTCGTTCGGCGGCAGGCGATAATGCTTCGGCCCGTTGAGCGACGCAAAAGCTTCGAGTTTTTCCAGCGCCCCTTCCTCCTCGAACACCTTGGCGTAAGTCGAAATCGCTACCGGCGCATTGAAGATGCCAGGGACGCCATTGACCGCGATCTTCCGGGCAAACGGATGCGGCGCGGAATCGGTGCCGAGAAAATAACAGGCCGCACCCGATGTCGCCGCCTTGCGTAACGCGGCCCGGTCGTTCGCGGTCTTGATTACCGGCATCGCGTACATCATCGGCTTAAGTCCCGCGCCGAGCCAGTCGGTGCGGGTCAGGTTCAAATGATAAGGCGTGATGGTGCCGCCGACTTGTGGGGCGGCGCTCGCGACAAAATCGACGCCGGCTTTCGAGGACAGATGCTCCATGATCATGCGCAGGCAGGGAAACTCCTTCACCCATTTCGACAACCGGCGATCGATGAACGCCGCCTCGCGATCGAAAATATCGATGTCGGCGCCCACCTCCTCGCCATGCATGAGAAACGGCATGTCGATTTTTTCCATACGTTCCAGCACGCGCGTGATTTTCCGGTAATCGGTGACGCCGGCCGCCGAATTGGTCGTGGCATTGGCCGGATAAAGCTTGACGCCGGCGAACACCCCATCGCGAAAACCGCGTTCGACGTCTTCGGGATCGGTCTCGTCGGTAAGATAACAGGTCATCAACGGCGTGAAGCGGGAGCCTTTGGGCAGCGCCGCTAGGACACGCTCGCGATAGGCAAGCGCATCCTTTGTGGTGCGCACCGGCGGAGTGAGGTTAGGCATCAAGATGGCGCGGCCGAAGTCTTTTGCCGTGTACGGCAACACCGCCTTGAGCATTTCACCATCGCGGACATGCAGGTGCCAGTCGTCAGGCCGGCGAATGGTGATGCGGGTAGTCATAGCGGCGTCCAATAATCACCGAATGGACCGCCGGGCAATGCTGCCCGTTTCGCTGTACACACGGTAGGGCCAGCAGCACCAGAAGCGCAATCGGCGCCATACGCCTGGGTTAACCAAATTGCTGGGAGCGGCTAAAATTGAAACTTCGGATGGGCCTTCGTCGTATCCCCCCTTGAAGTGTTGATTTTTTCCGACTGTGGTAGCAGCGGGGAGCCGAATCCTCCCATGGTTTCAGGGGGTTTCACCGAATTTCCGGCTTTGTTGCCGCCGAATTGCGATAGTGCAGTCCTTCAACCAGTGCTAAGTTGGAGTTTTGTGAATTCGAACAGAACCAGCGCTCGGGGGGCAAGCCATGACCGCGCAACCGAAGTCCGCCGACCTCAGGGCGAGCACGCCACTTGCCGGAGAGAAGGCGATCAACCTGGCACTCCAAGGTGGCGGCAGCCACGGCGCCTTCACCTGGGGCGTGCTCGACCGTTTGCTCGAGGATGAACGGATCACCTTCGATGGCGTCACCGCCACCAGCGCCGGCGGGGTCAATGCCGTATTGCTCGCCGACGGTCTCGCGCAGGGCGGCCGCGAGGGGGCGAAGCAACTGATGCAGACGTTCTGGAAAAAGATGTCCGATACGACGTCCCAAAGCATCATCGCTCCGTCGTTTCTCGACAAGATGAACCCGAATTTCGGTCTGGAGCACTCGCCGGGCTACGTGATGGTCGACATCATCAGCCGCTTCATGTCGCCCTATCAGCTCAATCCAATGGATATCAATCCGATGCGCGACCTGCTCAACGCCGTGGTCGACTTCGAGCGGGTGCGCCAGCAGCGGGTGATCAAGCTGTTTCTAAGCGCGACCAACGTGCGTACCGGCAAGGTAGCCGTCTTTCCCAACGCAGAGATCACCGCCGACCATGTGCTCGCCTCGGCGTGCCTGCCATTCATGATGCGGGCGCCCATGATTGACGGCGAGGCTTATTGGGACGGCGGGTTTATGGGCAATCCGGCAATCTTTCCGGTCATCTACGGATGCGTGTCGCAAGATGTCCTTCTGGTCCATCTCACCCCGACCGAGCGAACCGAACTGCCGACCAACTCCCGAGCCATCCTCAATCGCATGCAGGAGATCAGCTTCAACTCGTCGCTGATGCGGGAAATGCGAGCCGTCGCTTTTGTCACGCAGATGATCGACGAAGGCAAGCTGACCGGCGGCAAACGCATGTACATTCATTTGATCGAGGCCGAGGACATCATCAGAGAGCTGTCGGGTTCCAGCAAAATGAACGCCGAGTGGAAATTTCTGATGCACCTTTTCGAGATCGGCCGCGACCGCGCCGACAAGTGGATTGCCGGCAATTTCGACCGGATTGGCGTGGAGACGACCGTCGATCTCAAGGCGAGGTACTTGTAGCTCCTTCGCCGTTCCTGACTAAAGAACCGAAGCGCGTCTCGCATCAACTACGCAAGAGCCGATTTGAGGAGATGGCGGCAGGCCTGGCGGTCGTCAGGCTTCAGCGGCCTCGCGCTCTTTGCTCACGCGCTTTATCGAAATGGACAGTCTGCCCGTCCCGTCCCTTGAATGGATGGTCGGAGTGGCAGGATTTGAACCTGCGACCCCCTCGTCCCGAACGAGGTGCGCTACCAGACTGCGCTACACTCCGACATAAGGCGGCGCTTATACAGTCGGCCTTGACGGGCTGCAAGCGGCCGTCATTTCCGCTATCTAAGCCTATCTAAGCACGCGAGGAATTTTATGACAGTCCCGCTGACGACGCGTATCCTGAAGGCCGACGCGGTTTCGGTCGCGGAGGCGGCGCGCGTGCTCGATGCCGGCGGGCTGGTCGCTTTCCCGACCGAGACCGTCTACGGCCTTGGCGCCGACGCCACCAATGGCCGCGCCGTGGCGCGCCTTTACGAGGCCAAGGGCCGGCCGACCTTCAATCCGCTTATCGCCCACGTCGTCGATCTCAAGGCGGCGCAGAAGCTGGCGCACTTCAACGCTAAGGCACTGCGGCTCGCCAAAGCGTTCTGGCCGGGCCCCTTGACCCTCGTTCTACCGAAAGCGGCCAAGTGCCGCGTCGCCGAGCTGGCAACGGCCGGTCTCGACACCATTGCCGTACGCATTCCCGACCACAAGGTGGCGCGCGACATTCTCGCGGCCTTCGGCAAACCGGTGGTCGCGCCTTCGGCAAATCGGTCCGGGCACGTTTCGCCGACCAGGGCGGAACACGTGCAGGCGGACCTCGCCGGCCGCATCGATCTCATCATCGACGGTGGCGCGACCCCGGTCGGCGTTGAGTCGACCATCATCGGCTGCCTCGGCGAACCCGTCCTGCTGCGGCCCGGCGGCCTGCCGCGTGCGGCGATCGAGGCCGTCCTTCAGCAAAAGCTTGCCCATGCGCCTATCATCAGCACGGGGACCGACGACGCGCCGCTCGCACCCGGGATGCTCGCGTCGCATTATGCGCCGCGGACGCGGCTGAAGCGCAATATCGAGCGCGTCGAGCCCAGCGAAGCCCTGCTCGCCTTCGGACCGACGCTACCCGCCGGCGCCAAGCGTTCAGCAAAAATGCTTAACCTCTCCGCGCGCGGCGACCTCATCGAAGCAGCGGCCAATCTGTTCTCTCATCTGCGCGCGCTCGATGCCGCCGGCGCAGATGCCATCGCGGTCATGACAATCCCCGCAGAAGGGCTCGGCGAAGCCATCAATGATCGCCTGGCGCGCGCGGCGGCGCCCCAGCTGATGCGCTCGCGATAGATCTGGCCTATCTTTATACGCAGGCCAAAATGGAAGCTGTAATGCTCGACAAGTCACCGTCAGCCAACGATCCGTCTCTGCTCGCGCGCTTCGCGGCGATCGTGGGCGACAAATACGCGATCACCGACCCTCAGGCGCAACTCCCTTACATTGTCGAAATGCGCGACCTTTATCGTGGGCGCACGCCGCTGGTGTTGCGCCCCGGCTCCGTCGCCGAGGTTTCGCAAATTCTCAAGCTCGCCAACGAGACCGCGACGCCGATCGTGCCGCAGGGCGGCAATACCGGGCTCGTCGGTGGCCAGATTCCGCTGAACAACGAGATCGTGCTGTCGGTCACGAGGCTTGATCGCATCCGCGACGTCGACCCGGCCTCGAACACCATGACTTGCGAGGCCGGCGTCACCTTGCAGCGGGCGCGGGAAGCTGCGGCCAAAATCGACCGGCTCTATCCGCAGCTGCTGCCTTCGGAAGGCACCTGCACCATCGGCGGCAATCTATCGACCAATGCCGGCGGCACTGCGGCGCTCGCCTACGGGATCGCCCGCGCGCACGTGCTTGGCGTCGAGGTGGTGCTCGCCGACGGGCGCGTCCTCAACGACCTCAAAAAGCTGAAGAAGGACAATACCGGCTACGATTTGAAGAATCTGTTTATCGGCGCGGAAGGCACGCTCGGCGTGATCACGGCGGCGGTGCTGCGGCTGGTGCCGCGGCCACGCGCGGTCGAGACCGCTTTTGTCGGCGTGCCTACGCCGCAAGCGGCGCTCGCGCTACTCGACATCGCCGGACAGACCGCCGCGGGCGAGGTGACCAGCTTCGAATTGATGCCGCGCGGCGGTCTCGAACTGGTACTGCGCCACGCCGCCAACTGCCGCGACCCGCTGGCCACGCCCCACCCCTGGTACGTCCTCATCGAACTCTCCTCGCAAACGAAAAATAACCTCCGCGAGGTGATGGAGGAGGTCCTGGCGCAGGGCCTGCAACGCGAACTCATTACCGACGCGACAATCGCCGAAAGCCTCCAACAGGCGAAGGCATTCTGGCGAAGTCCGCGAAATGTTCGGTGAGGTGCAGCGCCACGAAGGCGGCTCGATCAAGCACGACGTTTCGGTGCCGGTCGGGGCCGTCCCGGCCTTCCTCGAGGAGGCGGACGCTGCGGTCGTCGCGCTTATTCCCGGTGCCCGCCCGCTGCCGTTCGGCCATCTCGGCGACGGCAACATCCATTACAACGTCACCCAGCCGCTCGGCGCCGACAAAGCGGACTTTCTCAGACGTTGGGAGGACGTAAACGCCGCCGTCTTCGCGGTCGTGAAAAAGTACGACGGCTCGATCTCGGCCGAGCATGGCATCGGCGTCATGAAGCGCGATCTCTTGCCGACGGTGAAAGATCCGGTCGCGCTCGAACTAATGCGCAGCCTCAAGCACATGCTCGACCCCAACAACATCCTCAATCCGGGCAAGGTGCTGTAGGACCGGGCGCTACGCGAGGCGGCCCAGACCGGGGTCGCCGGTCGGAGCCGTCTGTGTCGAAACCCAGCGCGCGTTGACTGCCGTCAATTTGCGCGCTTGCAATCACCACCAGCAGCGATGCCAACCGCAGCCGCGCCAACCCCAGCCCGGGCCATAGCCATAGGCCCAGCGGCGGTAACCCCAACCCCAGCGGCCGTAGCCGTACCCCCAGCCCCGACCCCAGCCCCAACGGCGGTAACCCCAGCCCCCGCGCCAACCGGGGCCGCGGTACCACACATGCTGGACGTTATCGGCCACTTGCGCCTTGGCTGTTGCCAGTCCATTCACCGGCATAGCCGCCGATGCTTGGCCGATCATCATGGTTGAGCCAAGCAAGGCAAGGGCAAAAGCAGCAGTTCTCAAGCTCGCCATAGCAACTCCTCCTTTTTCTCGTTCTCGTCGATCTAATCGTCGCCCAGGCTGAGAGTTCCACATACGTGATGTAAGGATGCTGAAGACGTTGTTGGCTAATATTAATCCGCGCCTGCAGCGTTGCGTCAGCCGCTTCTCACCTTGTTTCATGCCTGTGCCTAACGAGCCAGCACAAAATGTTTTGCGCTGCAAAGCAGCGGTCATCATTTCGTCCGGTATTCGCTATATCGACTTTGCACGGCAGTGCTCGCGAGGACAGTTGCAAGCGAAGCCGACCTTTGGTCCCTGCGATCGACATCCCGGCCACGTTAGAAAACGGGTCGCGCCAAAACGACACCTGGGGAAGAATCGCCCTGGAGATCATCTTTTTGGAGCGCATCGTCATGTCGCACTATTTCCGCCACGAATCCGCCGTGACGTTGACCGAACATCGGCCGCTTCGTGGCGCATCTTTTAGCAGCGCCGCCGAAACGGTGCGGACCTGGGCGCACCGGCGACGGCAGCGCCGGGAGTTCCTCGATTACATGGCCGTTGATCATCGCGCGGTTGCCGACATCGGCATAAGCGGCGACGATGCGCGAGACTGGGCAGAACGGCCGTTCTGGTGTCCTTGACGCACCAGCGTCCTAAAACAACGTCAGCTGATCGTCGCGTTTCTTCTGCTCGCCGGCAGTCGCAAAATCTTGCATCGCTTCAGAGTTGGCTGGCTTTGGCTCTGTCGCCGGCGTGATGAGACGCGCGTCGTCATTTGCTACGCGATTCACGGCCGGCGAGACTTCGTAGCACTCCAGTAGCGGCTCGGGTGCGGGTGCGATCAACGCTGCAGCAGTCATGGCGTCGACCTTGGCGCAATCGAGCCAAAGATCAAACGCCTCGGGCGCCACGATGACCGGCATGCGGTCGTGAATGGCGGCAAGCATGCGGTTCGCCCGTGTGGTAACGATCGCAGCGGTGTCGACCTCTTCGCCATTTGGCCCGGTCCAAGTCTCCCACAGCCCGGCAAACGCGATCGGTCCGCCGGATTTCGGCCGCACGAAATAAGGACGCTTCGGCGCCCCATCCCGCCAGTCGTAAAAGCCGTCGGCTGGAATGAGGCAGCGGCGCCGCCGCATGGCGTTGCGAAACGCCGGCTTGTCGAGCACGGATTCCCCGCGCGCGTTGACGAGGAGCGAAAAGGTCTTCGGGTCCTTGACCCAGGCGGGAACAAAGCCCCAGCGCACGAGCGCGAACGCGCGCTTGCCGTCGACCAGCCGTACGATGGGAATTGGCTGGGTCGGCGCCACGTTGTAACGGGGCGGGAAGTTGGGCAGTTCCTCGTAAGCGAACAGCGCCCTGACCGCAGCAGCCGGCGAGGTGATGACATAGCGTCCGCACATTGGGATAACGAAGTCTCCAGTCAGCGAGACGGCGATAGTCGCCCTTCGATAATAGCCAAATGGGATCGGCTCTTGACCAGCACCAGCACGCAATCGCGAACCTATCCGACGCGGCCCTATCTGGCGGTCAGCGCCGCCATATTCCGCGACCGCCGCGTGTTGATCGTCCGCCGCGCGCAACCGCCCGCCAATGGCCTCTTTACCCTGCCCGGCGGCGGGAGTCGAACTTGGCGAGACGCTGGTCGAAGCCGTGATCCGCGAGGTCCGCGAGGAAACGAGCCTCCAAATCGAGCCGGTCGCGCTGGCCGGCTATCGCCAACTGATCGCACGCGATGCCGATGGGCGGATCGAGCGCCATTTCGTCATTCTGCCGTTCGCGGCACGCTGGATCGCAGGCGAGTGTTCGCTCAATGAGGAATTGGCCGAGGCGCGCTGGCTCAAGCCGTCCGAGCTTTCCGGACTTAAGACCACCGAGGGACTTGCAGACATTGTCGCCAGCGCCGGCGAGCGGCTTGCCGCTTCGCGCTGACCACCGGCGGCGTCTCAACCATGCCGCGTTCCCATGCTTGGCGTGCCCTCCCCTCGAACGTTATCCTTGCACCGATGCGCCGCACTCCGATTGTTCTTTCACTCTTGCTCAGCTTCAGCGCCGGCACCGCCGGCGCCCAGATTTTCACGCAGCCTCAGGTACAGCCGCCAACGCCGCCCCAGAACTCAGCCGAAGCCGCAAGCGGTTCAGACCAAACCGGCGCCCCAAGCTCAGGCGCAGTCTCAAGTACCGCCCCGACCCGTGTCGGCCCCCTATGATCGAGAGCTGCAACGGCTCTCGGAAATCCTCGGCGCCCTGCATTTCCTGCGCGGCATTTGCGGATCGAATGAAGGCCTGAAGTGGCGCAATGAGGCGCAAGCGCTGATTGACGCCGAGGCGCCGACCGGCGAGCGCCACGATCAGATGATTGCAAGTTTCAACCGCGGCTATCGCGCCTTCCAGCAGAGCTATCGCACTTGCACGCCGGCCGCCGATTTCGCCATTCGCCGCTATCTCGGAGAAGGCGCCAAGATCGCCCGCGAGATCACCGCTCGCTACGCCAACTAGAACTTCGGCGCCGCGAAGCAAACCACCGCGTCCAACGTGAAATTTGACCGCTGCTTGATCCTCTTTCGCTTAGGATTGAGATTGGGATCAAGAAGTGGTTTGCACCTACGCTCCCAGGTAAGGAGGCAGCTACCGGCTGCAGGGCAAATTTCTTCAACAAAAACGAGTTGACCAGCATTTTCAACAATCGTTACCAGAATTAACCCTTCCTCAAGGTTCGACTTAGCGCCCGGCAGGGTCATGCTAACGTGCGCTGCACAGGGACGCTGCGGGCTGCGGCGGCAAAAGTGATTACAATGAGCATGACGACGCAAACTCCGGCGGCACGCGAGGCCGTGGCCGATCACGAACAGAAGCGGCTGGCGCTCTGTTATCTGCAAGAGGCGTGGACGGAGGCGCATCACGACGGCGTCGACGGCGATTGCCTGGCGCAAACTGCGCTGTTTCTCGCATTGGCCGAGCTGATTTCGACTTACGGCGAGGAAGCAGCCGCCCGTTACGCGGAAAACCTCGCTCCACGTATTCGTAACGGCGAATTTTCGGTGGACCTGTCGCGGCAATAACGCTGCGCAAAATTCCAGATAGCTTATTGTACCGTCGGCGTGCGCTAAGCGCATTGTGACTTGAAACGTCGCGCGGTCCGTGCCGAGCACGGTAGTGTAATCTTTGCGATGGCAGACACCACCGCCGGTGCGGCCGCGGCCAGCTTATTGCCGCCGGGCCAAGCCGTCGTGACGGCAGAATACCGAATCTCATTCCTGGCGCCGGCCATCGGCCAAACCCTGCTCGCGCGCGGCGTGGTGTTGAAGCCGGCCACAGGCTCGTCCACACCAAGAGCGACGTGATCGCCATTGCGGACAATCGGAAAACGTTGGTGGCGACCGGTCTCGGCTCTATGGTTCCGATCGCGCCGCGCGCCTAGATCAAGAAAAGCTCGCGAGCGCTGCGGACTGAGCGCCCACCGCTCTCCGTCCGATCCCGCCGCCGCGACTTATCCCGCGGCAAGCCGTCCAAACTCTTGAGCGGAAACGGCCGGCGGCTTAATTCTGTTCCGATGCTAGGAGAGTCTGCACCTATGAAGGCCGCACTTCTCCCCGATCGGGGCGTGGTCAAGGTCGCCGGCGACGACGCCCGGACCTTTCTCCACGGGCTCGTTAGTGCCGATATTCTCAAGCTCACGCCGGGCTGGGCGCGCTTCTGTGCGCTCCTCTCGCCGCAGGGCAAAATCCTTGCTGATTTCTTCGTGCTCGAAGCGCCGGCACGGGATGGCGGCGGCTTGTTTCTTGACGCGCCACGCGCTCTCGTCAACGCGCTCGTGGGCAAGCTTAACCTCTACAAATTGCGTTCCCGTTTGATCGTCGAGGACTTGTCCGAGGTCCTCGGCGTGCTGGCGGTTTGGGACGGAGGCGGCACGACCCGCATCGGCGTCCCCTACGCCGATCCCCGCCTGCCGGCGCTCGGATTGCGGGTGATGCTGCCGCCGCATCGTGCCGCCGACGCGGCCGCCGACCTTGGCGCGTTGCTCGTGGATGCCAGCGAATACGAGGCGCACCGCATCGCGCTCGGCATCCCGCAAGGCGGCATCGACTTCAGCTATGGCGATGCCTTCCCGCACGAAGCCGATATGGACCAGCTCGGTGGCGTCGATTTCGGCAAAGGCTGCTATGTCGGCCAGGAAGTCGTATCGCGCATGGAGCACCGCGGCATCGCTCGTACTCGTGCCGTGCCGGTCCGCTACGACGGCGCAGCGCCCGCAGCCGGCGCCACGGTGACCGCCGCCGAACGCCAAGTCGGCACCATGGGTTCGGCGGCCGGCGGCCGCGGGCTCGCACTTCTTCGCCTCGACCGGGTAGCGGATGCGCTTTCGCACGGCGAGCCGCTCCTCGCCGGTGGCGTCCCAATCCGGTTGATCAAGCCGGACTGGGCACGCTTTGCCTTTCCCGACGCCATCAAGGCCGCTGAATGACCGTCCCCGCTGCTGCCGTCGATCTCGTGCGCTGTCCCTGGCCGAAGGACGACGCGCTTTACGTCGCCTATCATGACGACGAATGGGGCGTGCCTGAATTCGACGACCGCGCGCTCTACGAAAAGCTGGTGCTTGACGGTTTCCAGGCCGGCTTGTCGTGGATCACCATTTTGCGCAAGCGCGAGAATTTCCGCCGCGCTTTCGACGGCTTCGTTCCGGAGAAAATTGCGCGCTATAGACCTAACAAGATCGAGCGCCTGATGCAGGACGCCGGCATCGTGCGCAACCGCGCCAAAATTGAGGGCGCCGTCCTTTCAGCGCGGGCCTGGATCGAGGCCATGGAGAAGGGACCCAGTTTTTCGAAGTTGCTATGGGATTTCGTCGACGGCAAGCCGAAGATCAATCACTATAAAACCATACGGCAGGTTCCGGCGGAGACCGCGGCATCGCGCGCGATGTCAAAGGAGCTCGCTCAGCGCGGCTTCAAATTCTGCGGTCCGACCATCGTCTATGCCTTCATGCAGGCGGTCGGCATGGTCAACGATCACCTGATTTCTTGCTATCGCCATGCGGCAGTGCAGAAATTAAAGACTTAATCGCCATTGCGAGCGAAGCGAAGCAATCACCCGCTTACCGCGCGCCGTCGCGCCATGCTGAAGAAGATCGCGGCCAATAAGGTCAAGGTGCCAATCACGGTGTAGTGCACCGAAGAATTGGCGTCGATGTAGGAGGACGCGCTCGAGGTGGCCTGCACCAAGGCCGCGCCGAGAAGGATGCTTAGAAACGAGCCCCGCCCGCCGGCGACGCTGGCTCCGCCCAGCACCACGACGGTAATGCTCATCAAGGTGTAATCGGTGCCGGTCGATGGCGAGCCGATGCCGACCTGGCCGGCCAGCATGAGGCCGCCAATGCCGGTCAGCAGCCCCGAGATCACAAAGGCAAGCCAGGTCAGGCGCTCACTGTCGATGCCGAGCCGCTGGCTGGCCAGCGGGCTCGAGCCGACGGCGCGGAAGCTCCTGCCGAATGCGGAGCGATAAAGCAGCCACTCGGCGACCCCAATCATGACCAGGGTCAGCACGACCCCGGCCGGGAGGAACAGGATCGGGAAATGCGCCGCGTCGGAGATAGCGTCGTCGATGCTCCCCGCTGCGATTGGCCGTAATAAGAGCGAAACGCCCTGCAGACCGATAAAGGTAGCGATCGTGACCACGATCGCCGGCAGACGCAGCGACGTAATCAGGAGGCCTTGAAACAGGCCGAATCCGACGGTGAACATCAGGATCAGAATTATTCCCGCCGCGCGCGGGCCGGCGGCAACGCCGTCGGGCACTAGGAATGAGGCCAATACGACACAGAGCCCGGCGAGCGGGCCGATAGAAAGATCGATGGCGCCGACCAGCACCGTCGCCAGCTGTGCGCTGGAGAGAAAGCCCAGGATGCTGAAGAAGGACAGAATGCTCTTGATGCTGAACGGGGATAGGAAGTAGCCGTTCAAGGCGTGTGTTCCGCCGAGAATGACCAGGGTCAGAACCGCCAGCACCAGCGCGGGAAAATGATCGCTCTTCAAAAGTTCGCGCCAGCGCCGATCTTGGGTACTGACCGGCGCTTTGCTGGTGCGTGACACCGTGGCGGTGAGATTGGCCTCGGTGATGGCGGCGTCGGTGACCTCGGCGCCTGACAATTCGTGGACGACGCGGCCACGGGCGAAAATCAACACCCGGTCGCAGATGCCTTCCAGTTCGAGGCCATCGGAAGACGACACCAGCACCGCCAGACCCTGGTCGGCGATAGCCCGCAAGCGCTGGTAAATCTCGCTGCGCGCACCGATGTCGACACCCTTGGTCGGCTCGTCCACCAGGAGCACCATGGGTTTCGCCGAGATCTCGCGCCCGAACAGCGCCTTTTGCTGATTGCCGCCGGACAATTCGCTGAGCTTGGATTCGGTGGACGCAGCGCGGATGCGCAAATCGTCGGCGATCTTCCTGGCGCGCAAGGCTTCGGCGGCGCGATCAATCACGCCGAAGTGAGAGATGGCCGGCAAGAAGCCGAGGCTGAAGTTCTCGCGCAGCGTCAGGTTCAGGAACACGCCCTCGGTGTGGCGATCGTCGGTGATAAAGCCGATGCCCGCCTTGCGAAAGGCGCCAGGGCTGTCGCCGGAGATTTTTTTGTCTTTGACACAAACTTCGCCGCCATAGTGGCGATCGATGCCGGCGGCGGCACGGATAAATTCGCGCTGACCCTCGCCTTCAATACCGGCAAGGCCGACGATCTCACCGGCACGGACGACAAGATCGACATGATCGAAGCCGCGTCCGCTCAAGCCGTTGACCTTAAAGAGCGGTGCGCCGACCGATTTCGCCTTGGCCGGGAAGATTTGGCCGAGCGGCCGGCCCGCGATCAGCGCCACGATCTCGGCCGGCGTGATCGATCGGGCAAGCCGGCTGTCGATGATCTCGCCGTCGCGCATCACGGAGATACGATCGGCCAGCTCGTCGACCTCGTGCAGTCGATGCGAGACGTAGACGATGCCGACGCCGTCGCGTTTCAACTCGCCAATCAGATCGAACAGTTTGCGGACATCGGGCAGTTGCAGCGGCTCGGTCGGCTCGTCGAGGAACAAGACTTTCGGATTTGTGGCGAGCGCGCGTGCGATCTCGACGATGTGCCGCTGCGCCAGCGACAGTTCCGCAACGCGCTTGTCGACCGGCATGCGCAGTTCGTCGGTCGCGATCCGCGCCAGGAGACGCTCGGCCTCGGCAGCGCCGCCCGGGCCGGCGAGCACCGGCGCGGCAAGCTGAAGATTTTCCAGCACGGTCAGGTCCGGCGCCAAGGCCGGGTGCTGATAGACCACGGCGACCCCATCCTCGCGCATTTGCCGCGGATTGGGCGACGCCACATACTTGCCATCGTAATAGATGGCGCCGGCATCGGCACGCAACACGCCGGCGGCAATGCCGATCAGCGTCGATTTACCGGCACCGTTCTCACCGACGATGGCGTGAACTTCGCCGGGCATGATCAGGACATCGACGCCTTTCAACGCCTGCACCGGGCCAAAGCTTTTGCGCAGGTCGGCGAGCGTCATGATTGGTACGTGCGCCGTGGTCGGCGGCGTGGTTGGCTTCACGATGCTATGCATGGCGCAGCCGCCGCGTTATCTCGGGAAGCGCCACGCCGCTTAACACGATGATTGCGTCCGCCAAGTCCTCGGCTGAGCCGCCGAAGCCGAGCGCCGTCACCAACTGGGCGAGGTAGGTGAGAAAGAAGGCGCCAATCACCGTGGCGACCACGCTTCCTTTGGTGACGCCGCCCAACGGGTTTCCGCCGACGACGACTGCCGCGATGGTGCCGAGCAAGTAGGGTAATCCGCACAGCACGGTCGGTGACACGAGATAGCCGGACAGCATGATCGCCGCGATCGCGTACATGAGCCCGGCAATCGCGTAGGTCAGGATGCTGTAGATCTTGAGCGGCACGCCCACGGCATGCGCCGCCGGGGGATTGACGCTGACAGCAATGAAGCGCCGCCCAATCGTTGTGAAGGTCAGGACAAAAACCGTCACTCCCGCGACCAGCAGCAACACCCAGACCGTGGTCGGCACATAGAGGATTCGGCCGACAAAAAAGTTCACCATCATCATCGGCGACTGAACCGACGCGCCGGTCGAGACGAAATAGGTCAGGCCGAACAGAATGGCGTTGACGCCGATCGTGGTCACCAGCGGCGGGACCTGCAGCAAGGTAACGATAAGTCCGGTGATGGCGCCGATCGCCGCGCCGACCGCGAGTCCGGCCGCAACATAGAACAGCACCACGCCGAGATCGGTGCTGCCGTCGGGCAGCTTGGTAACGACCACAGCGACAAACGACATGATGCCGGCGGTGGAGAGGTCGAGCCCGCGCTGCTGGATAACGAGATGCTGGCCGATCGAGGCCACGGCAAGGATCGCGAAATACGGCAAGGTTGAGAGGATCGCCGCCGAATTGACCGTGCTGGGCGCGGCGATGCCGCCGATCAACACCAAAACCGCCGTAGCGACGAACGCCTTCACCGCCAGCGGAAGCTCGGTCAAATCTCTGCCTAGTCGGGGCATTCGCAGACGGAGTATTTGGTCGCCCGCCATATCCCGAGTCCGGTCCTCTGCGTTGATAACGTGACGATGCCCCGCCCGACCCTCTCCCGCAAGGGGGACAGGGCCGGGCGCAGGCGAATGCTTCAGCGTGCCAGGGCGATCAAAGACCCGCCGGCCGATTACTTGCCGCCGAGCGCCTTGACCTGCTGCGCCTTGGTCAGCATCGAGGACGGGATCGAATCCATCGGCATCGACTTGTCGCACTTAATGGCGAGCTTCGCGTCCTTCGAAGTATTGTCCTCGGTGAACGGAAGCGTGATCAGGCTGGGCTCGGGTTCGTCGAGACCCTCGGCCGCCGCCACGGCTTTGCGCAAAGCGAGCCGCACCATCCAAGTGTGAGCGTCCATGCTCGCCATCTTGAAGTTCGGATGATCGGCAGCAAGGCAGCTCAGATCCATGAGCGACTGACCGACATAGGCGGGGACCGGCTTGCCGGCCGCCAGGAAGGCGCGGATCGGACCGGTGGTCTCGCTATAGATGCCGTCGATCTCGGGATATTTGGCGATCAGCGCCGCGGTCTTCTGCTGCGCCATGGCCGGATCCCAGTTGGTCGGCACCGGCTCCGCTTCCAGCACCTTGATGCCCGGGTACTTGGCGAAGGTCGGCTTCCAGCCGACGACCTGCGCCGCCGTCATCGGGTTGCCGGGCGTGCCGCCAAACATGATGACGGTGCCCTTGCCGTTGAGCGTCTTGGCGAGCCAATCAGCGAACTGCTCGCCGACCTGGCTCTGGCTTTCGGTAACGCGATCGACATAGTCCTTGCCGATGACGCCTGGGAAATTGTCGCCCACGGAGTAAGGCACCACAGCAATGCCGGCCGCAGTCGCTTCGCGCGTCGCTTTCAGAATCGCCGGCCCGGTATCGAGGAAGGCGACGATGACGTCGAACTTCTGTGCGATCAGGCCTTCGATGTCGGCGATCTGCTTCTCCGGCTTGAACTCGCCGTCGGTGTAGCGTGCCTCGGTGATGTTCGGGCACTTCGAGGCTTCGTCCTCGAACTCGGCGCGGGTGATGTGGCGCCAGTAATTGCCGCCCCAGCCGTCGGACAGCGCGACTTTGATCTTCTTGGTGCCGCAGAATTTCGTGATCGGCAGGAAGTCGGCGACGGTGCCCTTTTTCTCCGGATAGAGCTTGACCTTGGTGATATCGGCGGCCTGGCCGGACGAGGCAAATGCAAAAGCCAAGCCCAACGCGGCAACGCCGACCATTAGATTGCGTGATGACAACATAAACTCCTCCCCTGTGCATCTGAATTTTGATCCGGCACGACCGAAACGCTGAAGCGCATTTCAACCGGAACGATTTCCCAGATGGCCTTGTGCGGGCGGAGAATACCCCCCTTTCACGTCCGGTGCCAAGGTCCGCCGCGTGATTTCAGATAGACTATAAGAGGAAAGTTAAAAACTCGCGCGACGGGTGGGCCATCGCCCGTGGGCAGCGCCCACCCAGCAATTTTGGTGCCTCCCAGCCGCTGCCCCTGACAGCAACAAAAAGACAATATTGTTCGGCCCCGCGCCTGCGGATCTTGCGCGCGGCATGGTCTTGCGCCGCGCGGCAGTGGGCTGGCATAATCGCTACACGGCATTTCATGCCAAGCAAAAATGAACGGGAGGGAACGATGAAAAAAAGCAGCGACTACATCCTCACCACGCACACGGGCAGCTTGCCGCGCGGCGCGGAGCTGAATGACCTGTTGATTGCCGACGAGGCCGGCGAGAAGGTTGACAAGGCCAAACTTGACAAAATGGTCGACGAGCGGGTCGCCTACGTGATGGAGAAGCAGCGCTGGGCCGGTATCGATATCGCCAATGACGGCGAGCAGGGCCGCGTCGGCTTTCAAACCTATCTTCCCAAGCGCATGACCGGCTTCGGCGGCGAATCAAAGCGGCCTTTCGGCCAAGAGTGGATTCAGCTGCCGCTGTTTACGCAGAAATTCATGGCGCGGCTGCCGAAAACCGGAAAGGTGTTCGGCTGTCCGGAGGCAATTGCCGACATCAAATATACCGACAAGGAGGCCATCAAGGTCGAGCTGTCGCGTTTCAAGCGTCATGCCAGCGCGATGAAGCCGCCCTTCCCGGAATTGTTCTTTGCCGAACCGTCGCCGGGCATCGTCGCTTGCACCATGCTCAATGCGTATTACAAGACCTACGAGGATTATCTCAACGCGATCGCCCGCGAGATTCATTACGAATACAAATCGGTGGTCGATGCCGGCTACATCCTGCAGATCGACGCGCCGGATCTCGCCATGGAGCGGGTGCTCCTGTTCCAGGACAAGACCGAGGCCGAGTATGTAAAGATCGTCGAGCAGCACATCGCGGCGCTCAACAAGGCGCTGGAGGGAATTCCGCCGGATCGGGTGCGCCTCCATGTTTGCTGGGGCAACTGGGAAGGGCCGCACATTTTCGACATCGGTCTCGAACCGCTGCTGCAGGCGTTCTATCAGGCCAAGGTCGGCGCGCTCGGGATCGAGTTCGCCAATGCGCGGCGTCAGCACGAATATGCGGCGCTGAAGAAACACAAGTTCCCCGATAACATGATCCTGCTGCCGGGCGTGATCGACTCCAAAATCAACCTCGTCGAGCATCCTGAAGTCGTCGCACAGAGGATCGAACAGGCCGTCGCCGCGATCGGCGACCGGGAGCGCGTCATTGCCGGCGTCGACTGCGGCTTCGGCACATTCGCCGGCTGGGAATGGGTCGCCGAGGACGTTGTGTGGCTGAAGCTCAAGACCCTGCGCGAGGGTGCCGACATCGCCAGTAAGCGCCTGTGGGGCAAGAAGGCGGCGGCTTAGCGAAGCTTACCACCCTGCCCTCCCCCTTTCAGGGGGAGGGATAAAAGGACCGCCTGCTTGCGCACGGTCGGGAGCAGGATAGCCTCTCCCGGCCATGACGAAAGAGACGCGCTCCATTTCACCGCGCGCCTGGCAGCGGATGCTCTCGGGGCGGCGGCTTGATCTGCTCGATCCATCGCCGCTCGACATCGAGATCGAGGATATCGCGCACGGGCTCGCACGGGTGGCACGCTGGAACGGCCAGACCAGCGGCGGCAGCATTTTTTCCGTGGCGCAACATTCGCTGCTGGTCGAAGCTCTGGCGCGGGCGCGCGTGCCGCGGCTCGATCGCAGCCGGCGGTTGGCGGTGCTGTTGCATGACGCGCCCGAATACGTCATCGGCGACATGATCTCGCCGTTCAAGACGGTGATCGGCGATGCCTACAAGGTGGTCGAGCGGCGTCTGCTGGCGGCGATCCATCGGCGCTTCGGATTGCCTGCGCCGTCTGCGCCGGAACTCGACCAACTGATTAAAAAAGCCGACCGCGCCGCGGCCTATCTTGAAGCGACCCGCCTCGCCGGCTTCGATGCCGCCGACGCGCGGCGATTCTTCGGCCGGCCGCCTGCCGTCTCGCCGAGCTTCGAGCGCGACTACCTTAAACCGTGGCCGGCCGAGACCGCGCAGGCGCGGTATCTCGAGCGCTTCCGCAGGCTTGCTGGCGCCTAACCGTCACACTTGTGCCGCGCGCCGTAATTATATGAGATTTGGCAAGGGCGCTTTTGATTCGATGATTGCAGTCCGCCATGATCCACGTCTGCTCGCTTGCACGCCTGCATGAAACGGTCACGGATACCGGCGCGCGGCACGTCGTATCGCTGATCGGCGACGAAGCCCGCGTCGAGCGGCCGAGCGCCATCATGGCGGAAAACCACCTGTGGCTGCGCCTGCACGACATCTCCGCGCCACTCGACGGCTATATCGTGCCCGAGGAGGAGCATGTCTCCGATTTGTTGAAATTCATCCGCCGCTGGGACCGCCGTGCACCCCTCGTGGTGCACTGCTATGCCGGCATCAGCCGCTCGACCGCAAGCGCCTTCGCCAGCGTCTGCGCACTCAACCCGCATCGCGATGAGGAGAGCGTCGCGCTGGCGTTGCGCCGCGCTTCGCCGACGGCCACGCCGAACAGCCGGATCGTATCAATCGCCGACCGCCTGCTCGGCCGCAGTGGCCGCATGGTCGCCGCGATTGAAATGATCGGCCGCGGAGCTATGGCCGCGGAAGGGACGCCGTTCCGGCTCGAACTCGAGTAAGCAGGAAGTCGCTTACCCGATGGTGCCGGCGAACAGCGAGGCTACGCGGCCCTGAGGGGCTATTTCACCAACCGCTATTCGTTGATCGCCGGCCGCAATGTCGCGATCGGCATTGCCCGCGGTGATTCAGGCGTGCGGGTCGTAATCTCGGCGCGCGGATTATGCTGGTGGAAGTCGCAATAGGCGAAGCCCAAGCCGGAGATGGAACCGCGGAAGCTTCGATAGTCAATCTTCTCGACTTTGAAGCACGGCTCGATCGGCAAGCCGGACAGGTGCGCGCACATCGATGTGCCCTCGACCCGGAGCGTGCCGGCCGGCAAGGTGGCGAAATGTACATCGCCGTGGCCACCGGGGCGAATGGTGCCGACAACGGAGCCGTCAGAGAAGATGCGGCCCATGCCCGCGGTGCCATCGAAGCAACTGTAGGCGAACAGCTTGCCGACCACGAACGCCCTGGCCTGCTCCGGTCCAAGTTCCTCGGCGACGGCCGAGGCGGCTCCCAAAACACACGCACTGACAACAGCAACGCGCAGCAACATTGGCGACTCCACTTTCGACTGGAGGACTAAATTAACAAAATTTCTTAACGGTCCCCTTACCATAAGGCTCCGCATGTTAGACGAAATTCTGGCCAAATCCCCGGCCAATTTTTGTGTTGATTACCGAATTTTTACCACAATGCGTCCGCGCACCTGTCCGGCAATGATGCGCGCGCCCGCATCGATAACGTCGGCCAGGCCGATTTCCGATGTGATGGCCGCGATCTTGTCGCGGTCGAGTTCAGTTTCCAGGCGGCGCCACGCCTCTTGCCGCAAGGGCAGCGGGCACATGACGGAATCGATCCCGATCAGCGACACGCCGCGCAGGATGAAGGGGGCGACTGTAGTCGGCAGATCCATTCCGCCGGCCAGACCGCAAGCCGCAACGGCTCCGCGGTAGCGCGTCATCGACAGCACATTAGCGAGCGTTGTGGAGCCCACCGCGTCAATGCCACCGACCCAGCGTTCCTTGCCAAGCGCGCGCGGCGGACCGGTCAATTCCTTGCGCTCGATCACTTCGGCTGCGCCGAGCCCTTTGAGGTAGGCCGCTTCCTCCGGCCGTCCGGTTGAGGCAATGGCCGTGTAACCGAGCTTGGCCAACAGCGCGACCGCAACCGAACCGACGCCACCGGCGGCGCCGGTCACGATCACCGGCCCGCGCGCCGGTTCGATGCCCGCGTGCTCCAGCGCCATCACCGACAGCATGGCGGTATAACCGGCGGTGCCGATCGCCATGGCTTCGCGCGCGGTCATCGTCTCCGGCAGTCGCACCAGCCAGTCGCCCTTGACGCGCGCCTTTTGCGCATAGGCGCCGAGATGCGTCTCGCCCAAGCCCCAGCCGTTGACGATGACTTTGTCGCCTGGTTCCCAACCGGGATGCGAGGAGGTTTCCACCACACCTGCGAAATCGATGCCCGCGATCATCGGGAAGCGGCGCACCACCGGCGACTTTCCGGTGAGCGCAAGACCGTCCTTGTAATTCACCGTGGACCATTCGACGGCGACCGTGACGTCGCCGTCCATCAAATCCTTCTCGTCAAAATCGGCGAGCCGGACAGTCTGCCCGGCTTCCGCCTTGTCGATGACAACCGCCTTGAATGTTCCCATGCCGGCCTCCCGTCCCCCTCAGGCCGGCCGGGCGGCGATGCGCACAACCGGTTTCTCCACGATCGGCACGTTGATGAGCGCGGAAAGAACCCCGAACAGGATCGCCAGCCACCATACCGTATCGTAGGAGCCGGTGCGGTCGAACACGAGGCCGCCGAGCCAGACGCCAAGGAAGCCGCCGACCTGGTGGCTGAAGAAAGCGACGCCGGACAAAGTAGCCAGCCATTGCGTGCCGAACAGGACGGTGATGATGCCGTTGGTGGGCGGCACCGTCGACAGCCACATCAGGCCCATCACCGCGCCAAATACGATGCAGGTGAACGGCGTGATCGGGAACCAAATAAATCCGAGGATGGCGGCCGCACGGCAGAAATAGATGATCGAGAGCAAGTAGCGCTTCGGCATGCGGTCGCCGAGCCAGCCGGCCGCCAGCGAACCGACGATGTTGAAAAGCCCGATCGTGGCGATGGTCCAGCCGCCGACCTCAGTCGAGAGGCCGCGGTCGACAAGATAGGCCGGCAGGTGGACGGTGATGAATTGAAGCTGGAAGCCGCAGGTAAAAAAGCCGAGCACCAGCAGCACGTAAGAACGTTGCCGAGGGCTTCGCCGAGCGCTTGCCGCAGCGATTGCGTCGCCGCCTCCGTCGCTTGCCGCTGCTTTGTTGTCTCCGTCCTCGGCATCGCCAGCGCCAACGAGAGCGGCAACACCGCGGCCATGCTCGTGGCGAAGATCAGAAGGGTCTGTTGCCAGCCATATTGGTCGATGAGCAAAACGACCAGCGGCGAATAAAGGAACTGCCCGAACGAGCCCGCTGCCGTTCCCGCCCCGAAGGCACGCGAACGCCATTGCGGCGGCAATAGTTTTGCGAACGCCGCGAGCACGATCATGAAAGAGGAGCCGGCCAGACCGAAGCCGAGCAGAATGCCGGCCGAGATATCGAGCATCAAAGGAGTCGACGAATAGGCCATCAGCGCAAGGCCGGCGGCGAACAGGAGCGCGCCGGCGCTGACCACACGGGTGGCGCCGAAACGGTCGGCAATCATGCCGGCGAGCGGTTGACCTACGCCCCACAAAATATTCTGCAAGGCCAATGCGAAGGCGAAGACGTCACGGCCCCAATGATTGGCGGCCGAAAGCGGCGTGAGAAAGAAACCCAGCGTCCGGCTCGGCCCATAGCCGACGACCGTGATCAGGCAGCCAAAGCCGATGATCACGGCCGGCGTTCGCCACGCGCCGGCTCGCGACGCGCTGAAAACCGCGCTGGAATTCGATGATGCGCTGGTCATGATGGTTCCGGCAGAAGACGCTCGCAATGCCGCGCAGCATACGGCCTCGACGCGGATCGCCCAAACGAAACTTCCGCCCTCGGCGCCGCGGCCACATAGCTGCCCCGCGCGGGCAACGCGCTTAAAGTTTAGCGGTCTGGGTCTTCTTGCCGGCGGCCGGCTCGGGCGCTGCCGCCTCGGGGACTTTGGCCGCCGCATCCGGGCTGTTGGCGGCGGGCTCCTTCGCCGGTTCCGGATTTTGCGCAGCAGCGCCGACGGGTTTGGGCGGGACCGGTACACTGCCCCAGATCGGCGCGTCCGAGCCGTCGCCCCAGGCGCGCGGCCGATAGAAGGTGTGCACGCCGAGCTTGTAGAGCTTCGCCATCTCGTGCACCCAGCTCGGATGCACCCAGTAAGCGTGGTAGTGCGTGGCGTGGCCGACTTCGCTCAGCCAGATCTTGCCGTCGAGCGTGTCTTTGGCGATGCGTTTTGCCTGCTCCCACATGTCGGGCTCGTCGATGCGGCTTAGATCCTTGCCTTCGCAGGCGAAGGTGAACTGGCAGGCGAGATGCCGGTTCGCGTTCTGATAAACCACGCCGCACACATCGTTGGGGTAGCGGCCAGAGAACACGCGGTTCATCACCACCTGCGCCACCGCCTCCTGTCCGCGCAGCGGCTCGCCGCGCGCCTCGAAATAGACGGCGTCGGCGATGACACTTTTCCGCCTTGGCGCGCGGCTTGCCGGCAAGACCGAGACGTTGCGCCGGGGTTTGGAACCGGCTCGCATCGCCCTTGCCCGCCACGGTTTCGCCGCCGGCACCGGCGTCGGCGGGTGGCTCGAGGGCCGAAAGCTTGATCTCGGGGTCGAGCGAAGGCGACACCAGAACCGGCTCCGCGCCAGGCGCCCATTGCTGCAATCCGCCGCGCGAACCCATGACGGCGACACCGAAATAAAGCTGCGTGTCGCGTTCCGCCGCGTCCTCATCAATGAAGGAAAGCGACGCAAGCGAGGACGGCGTCCCTTCGAGCAGATCGCTCTCGCCGGCCGCCGGTATGTCCGGCGGCTTATCGGCCATGGTGCTATCGTCGTCGAGATCCCGCATCGCGCGCGGCGTCGCCGCGATCTTGCCCAGGGCTCGGCCGCATAGCGGAGCGGCGCAGGGTCGAGCTGTTGCGCATTCTTGGGCCGCGGTCCGATCGTAGGCGCGGACGGGCTTGCCGGCTGCGATGCCGGCGCATTGACCGGCTGCAATGGCGGCAAGCTTTCAGGTCCGCTCGTAGAGGGAGCACCGTGCGGCGACGGCATGCGGTCGCCCTTGAGACGGCGATTGACGGTCGGGTATTCAACTTGCAGCGCCGGTCGTGCCGTCGGCTCTTGCACCGACCACACCTTCACATCGAGCGAGCGCGGATCGAAATTGACCGGCTGCGGCGCCGAGCGGCTCGGGCATCGCCGTCCCGATCGGACGCGAAAAGCTGAACGTCGCGGCGTGAATGGTGCCGAATGGGGAAGCGATCAGGTGGTCACGCCAGCGTTCGGAAGCGCCCGGCTGGCGCGCGACGAAACCCGCAAGGTCCTGATAGCCGATCGAGCTCGGCGTGAATGCAGCGCACAGAGAGCTGAGCCAGAATGGCGCGGAGAATGCGCCCGGCAGCCAAATACGCAACGCAACCATCACCCCTCACGCGCACGCTCGTTGGCGACGCATCCCCAGGTTCAGCAAGCGCGCCCGCAGTGGCGCAAATGCGACACATTCAAATATTGTCGGGTTAACCTTGCAGAGCCGTTAATCGTTGCGGCCGATCTGCGCGTATTGTGCACCGTTGCTTTTTGTTAACCAAACGGCAATGCGCTCCCGGAATACTCGCCGCCGCCGCCGGACCCGCACATTCATGTCCGCCATGCTGTCCGCTTATCTGCCCGACTGGCCAACCGCCGGCCTCGTCGTCGCATTGCTTCTGCTGGCGGCGGGCGCCTTTGCGCGGCCGGCGCATGCAGATAAGAATTCGTCGTCTGACCGACGCTCTGAATTACATGTCGCAAGGCGTCTGCACCCTCGATCGCTCCGCGCGCGTCCTCGTCTGCAATCAACCGTATCTGCGCATGTACAACCTTTCACCGGACGTGGTGAAGCCGGGCTGCACGCTGCGTAAGCTCGTCGAACATCGCAAGGAGACCGGATTCTTTACCGGCGATCCGGAAAAATACTGCAAGGACATTCTGGCGAGCATCGCCGGTGGAAAAATCACCCACTGGACGGTGAACGCCAGCGATGGCCGCGTCGTCCACGTCATGAATCACCCGATGCCTGATGGAGGTTGGGTAGCGACCCACGAAGACGTTACCGAACAGCGACAACTGCAGAAGGAGCGCGACGACATCGCCGAACAACAACGGCGCCGCGGCGCGATCGACGCGGTGATCGCATCATTCCGCACCGAGATGGAAGCGCTGCTTAAGACTTTCGGCGACAGCGCCGCGGCGATGAGATCGACTGCGGTGACGCTTTCGACCGCCTCAAACCACTCTTCGCAATGCGCCGCGAGCGCCGTCGAAGCATCGAACGAGGCCTCGGTCGGCGTGAAGACCGCGGCCTTCGCCACAGACGAATTGTCGAGTTCCATCGCCGAAATCGCCCGCCAGATCGCGCAGACCAACAATGTCGTGCGCATGGCGGTCGACGAAGCGCAATCCACCAATGGCGAGATGACGACACTCGCCGAGTCGGCGCAGAAGATCGGCGACATCGTCAAGCTTATTCAGACCATCGCCGGGCAGACCAATCTGTTGGCGCTCAACGCCACGATCGAAGCGGCCAGGGCCGGGGAATCGGGCCGCGGCTTCGCCGTCGTCGCCTCGGAAGTCAAATCGCTCGCGGTGCAGACCGCCAAGGCCACCGAGGCGATCGTCGGGCAAATCCTTGCGGTGCAGGACTCAACGGCAAGCGCCGTTGAATCGATCCGCCGCATTACCCAGCGCATGCATGAAATCCAGCACTACGCGACCGGGGTCGCGGCTTCGATCGAGCAACAGAGCGCCGCGACGAGCAATATTTCGTCCAATGTCGCCAGCGCGGCGCAAGCGACGCAGTCCATGGCCGAAGTGCTCAGCGACGTTTCCGGCGCCGCCACGCAGACGCATACGTCGGCTGAGGTCGTGCTCGATACCTCGCAGTCGGTGGAAGCCGCGGTCGCCGAGCTTCGCCGGCACGTCGAGGCCTTCCTCGCCGGTGTAGCCGCTTGAGCTGAGCGCATTCATTCCGCCATACCCGCGCAAGCGGGAATCCAGCTGAAAGCACTCGGCTGGAGAACTGGGTCCCCGCTTCCGCGGGGACGAGCGGGCAAGCTAAGTCACCCCTCCGACACCGCGAGCTTGCCGAGCGCTGCCTGCGCCGCGGCCAAGCGCGCGATCGGCACGCGGAACGGCGAGCAGGAGACGTAGTCGAGCCCGACCTCGTGGCAGAACGCGACCGAGGCGGGATCGCCGCCGTGCTCGCCGCAGATGCCGAGCTTGATCTTTGGCCGCACCTTGCGGCCGCGCTCGGTGGCCATGCGCACGAACTCGCCGACACCCTCGCGGTCGATCGACACGAACGGATCGGCCGCCAGGATGCCCTTCGACATATAGATGCCCAAAAAGCTCGCCGCGTCGTCGCGGCTGATGCCGAAGGCGGTCTGGGTCAGGTCGTTGGTGCCGAAGGAGAAGAACTCGGCGGTCGCGGCGATCTCGCCGGCCTTGAGCGCCGCGCGCGGCAATTCGATCATGGTGCCGACCTGATATTTGACGGTGCCCTTGCTCTCGGCGGCGACCGTTGCGGCGACGGCGTCGATGCGTTCTTTCACCAGATCGAGCTCGGCTTTGCTGGCAATGAGCGGCACCATGATTTCCGGGACGACTGGCGTCCCGGTCGCGCGGCCGGCCTCGACCGCGGCCTCGAAAATGGCGCGCGCCTGCATTTCCGCGATTTCCGGATAGGCAATCGCGAGACGGCAGCCGCGAAAGCCGAGCATCGGATTGAACTCGTGCAGCTCGCGGGCGCGGTCGGCGAGCTTTTTCGGATCGGCGCCCATCGCCCGCGCCACTTCATCGATCTCCTTTTCGCTGTGCGGCAGAAACTCATGCAAAGGCGGGTCGAGCAGACGGATGGTCACCGGCAGGCCGCCCATGATCTTGAACAGCTCGACGAAATCGGCCCGCTGCATCGGCAGGAGCTTTGCCAGCGCGAGACGGCGCGCCTTCTCATCCTCCGCCAGGATCATCTCGCGCACGGCGCGGATGCGGTCCTCCTCGAAAAACATGTGCTCGGTGCGGCAAAGCCCGATGCCCTCGGCGCCGAACTTGATCGCGGCGCGCGCGTCGGCGGGCGTATCGGCATTGGCGCGCACTTTGAGCTTGCGCACCGAATCGGCCCATTTCATCAGCGTACCAAACTCGCCTGCGAGCTCAGGCTGGCGCATCGCCACCTTGCCGACCAGCACCTGCCCGGTCGAGCCATCGATGGTCAGCGTATCGCCCTTCTTCAGGGTCACGCCGCCGGCGTTCATCGTTTGCGCGCGGTAATCAACACGCACCGAGCCGGCACCGGCGACGCAGGGCTTGCCCATGCCGCGCGCGACCACAGCCGCATGCGAAGTCATGCCGCCGCGGGTAGTCAATATTCCTTCCGCGGCATGCATGCCGTGAATGTCCTCGGGCGAAGTCTCGACGCGAACCAGGATCACCTTGTGGTCTTGGCTTCTGAGCAGCTCGGCGTCCTCGGATGAGAACACGATTTCGCCGCAGGCGGCGCCCGGCGAGGCCGGCAGGCCGGTGGCGATCACCTTGCGCTCGGCTGCCGGATCGATGGTCGGATGCAGGAGCTGGTCGAGCGCGGCGGGGTCGATACGCATCACCGCTTCGGCGTGGCTGATCAGTTTTTCCTGCGCCAACTCGACGGCAATGCGCAGCGCCGCCTTGCCCGTGCGCTTGCCGCTGCGCGTCTGCAACATCCACAGCTTGCCCTGCTCGACCGTGAATTCCAGGTCCTGCATGTCGCGATAGTGCTTTTCGAGCGCGGCCTGGATGCGCCTGAGCTCGGCGAAGGCCTTCGGCAGCGTCGCCTCCATCGAAGGCTTGTCGGAACCCGCCTCCTTGCGCGCCGCCTCGGTGATCTCCTGCGGCGTACGAATGCCGGCGACCACGTCCTCGCCCTGCGCGTTGATAAGGAATTCGCCGTAAAGCTTTCTCTCGCCGGTCGATGGGTTGCGCGTAAAGGCGACACCCGTCGCCGAGGTCTCGCCCATATTGCCGAACACCATGGCCTGCACGTTGACCGCGGTGCCCCAGCTTTCCGGAATGGCGTGCAGGCGGCGATAGGTGATCGCGCGCTGGTTCATCCACGAGCCGAACACCGCGCCGACGGCGCCCCACAACTGCGCATGGGGGTCCTGCGGGAACGGCTTGCCGGTTTCCGCTTCGACGCGCGCTTTGAACTGGGCGACCAGCTGCTCCCAGTCGGCGGCTTCGAGATCAGTGTCGAGCGTGTAGCCGTTGCGTTCTTTGTGCTCGTCGAGGATTTCTTCGAAGTGATGGTGCGCAATGCCCAGCACCACGTCGGCATACATGGTGATGAAGCGCCGATAGCTGTCATAGGCGAAACGCCGGTCGCCCGATTTGGCCGCCAGCGCGGCAACGGTCACGTCATTGAGGCCGAGATTGAGCACCGTATCCATCATGCCCGGCATCGACGCGCGCGCCCCCGAGCGCACCGAGACCAGCAACGGATTCTCCGCGTCGCCGAATTTCTTCCCGGTGATGCGGCCGACCTCGGCCAGCGCCGCGTCGACCTGCGGCTTCAGATCCCGCGGATAGGTTTTGCCGTTGGCGTAGAAATACGTGCAGACCTCGGTGGTGATGGTGAAGCCCGGCGGCACCGGCAAACCGAGATGCGCCATCTCGGCGAGGCCCGCGCCCTTGCCGCCGAGGAGATTGCGCATGTTGGCGCGCCCGGCCGCCTTACCGCCGCCGAAGCCGTAAACCCATTTGGCCTTTTTCCCAAGGGCGGAAGCCGGCTTCACCGGCCGGGATTTGGCTGAGCCGCCCCCGCGCGCGGTGCGCGGCACGGCTCGGCCGGATTTCTTCACCGGCTGACGGGAGATTTTAGAGCGCGATTTCGCCATGGGGTCTCGTTCGCCTGAGCGGAGATGCCGGCGTTCAATGCAACGTCGGCGGCGCGTCGGTCAATGCCAGTTGATCCAATGGTGCACGGCGTTGAGCTCGACCAGACCGACAAAAATCAGGTAGATCGCGACGATGTAGTTCAACAATCGCGGGATGATCAGAATGAGTATTCCGGCGAGAATGGCGACAATCGGCGTAAGATGAGCGGCGGTGATGACCATGGATTTTCCTCGGCTATGGGATGGGACGAAAGCGGTGGGGTGCAAAACCGGCGGTACCGGTGTTGTAGGAACGCACAACTGCGCATTCGGTTTCTAGCAGCTTCCGCAAAATTGGGAACCGCCTCACCCCTCGATCTTGGAAAAGTCAGCCACGGCGCGGGTCGCGGCGCGGATTTCGTTGAGCAATTTGAGCCGGTTTTCGCGCAACGCCTTATCGTCAACATTGACGGTCACCTTGTCGAAGAAGGCATCCACGTAAGGTCGCAATCTCGCCAGGTGGCTCATCGCACCTTCAAAATCTTCATTTGCGACCGCCCGCGCCGTCCCCGACTTGGCGCGCTCAATTTCGAAGGCCAGCTTTTCCTCCTCGCCCTGCTTATAAAGCGCTGGGTCTGGCGCGCCGGCGTATTCGCGACCGTCCCGCTTCTCCTCAATGCGGATGATGTTGGTCGCCCGCTTGTAGCCTGCGAGCAGATTTTTTCCGTCCTCGGTATCGAGGAATTTCCCAAGGGCTTCGACGCGTAGAACGATAAGCCAAAGATCGTCCTGACCTTCAAGCGCGAACACAGCATCGACGAGATCGTGCCGCGCACCTTGCTCGCGGAGTTGGAATTTCAGACGATCAGCGAAAAAGACCAATAAGTTGCCAAGCGCTGGCGCTAAATCGCCTAGCGCCAGCGATTCTGGTACACCATGCTGCCGAACATCTTGCGCAATATTTTTTGCCTCATTGAGCGCGCCGATCCTGGCCACGTCGCTCAACATCAAATCGCGATATGAAGCATCTTCGATCGGATGACCCAACATCTGCCCTTTAAGAACAACCGTGTGCGCGAAAAGCCAATCAAATAAGTGAATTCGAAGATCATTGCTTATAAGAAGGCGCAAAACTCCTAAAGCTGCTCTTCGCAAGGCGTAGGGATCCTTGCTGCCCGTTGGCTTTTCGTCGATTGCCCAAAAGCCGACCAGCGTATCGATCTTGTCGGCCAGCGCGACGGCGATCGAAACCGGATCGCTTGGCACCAAATCATCCGGCCCTTTCGGTTTCCAGTGATCCTCGCAAGCATGGGTGACGGCTTCCTCCTCGCCCTGCGCCTCAGCATAGTATTTCCCCATAATGCCTTGCAGCTCGGGAAACTCGCCGACCATTTCGGTAAGCAGATCAGCCTTGCACAGATGCGCGGCCCGCCTAGCCTTCTCAACGTCGGCGCCGACCAGCGGCGCCAGCTCGGCAGCCAATCGCTCAATTCTTTCAATGCGCTCCGCCTGCGTGCCCAACTTCTCGTGAAAGATGATGTCCTTGAACTTGGGCAGCCGATCTTCAAGCCTGGTCTTTAAATCGGTTTCGTAGAAGAACTTCGCATCCGACAGCCGGGCGCGGATAACGCGCTCATTGCCGGCGACAATGGCCTTACCGCCGTCTTCCGCCTCGATGTTGGCAACCAGGATGAACTTGTCGACCAGCTTGGCGTGGGCGGCGTCGCGTAGCACGAAGCATTTCTGGTTGTTGCGGATGGTGGCGCGGATCACCTCCTCGGGGATGCGCAAGAACTTCTCGTCGAAGGAGCCCATCAGCACGACCGGCCATTCGACCAGCCCAGCGACTTCGGCCAGCAGACCTTCGTCCTCGACCAGTTCGAGCCCCTGGGCGAAGGCCAACTGTTTCGCCTCGGTGAGAATGATGTCGCGCCGCCGCTCGGCGTCGAGCACCACCTTGGCCTTGTCGAGCTTCTGCATGTAGTCGGCAAGCCGCCGCACGGTGAACGGCGCCGGGCTAAGAAAGCGGTGGCCGCGGGTTTCGTTGCCGGCGGCAATGCCATTGACCGAAAACGGCACAATGTCCGGCTCCTCGGTCTCTGGCCCGAACGTCGCCACGATCGAATGCAGCGGCCGGACCCAATCGAGCGCGCCGGGTTTTGCCGATTCCACGCCCCAGCGCATCGACTTCGGCCACGGGAAGTTCTCGATCACAGCGGGGAGAATTTCGCCGATCACGTCGAGCGCAGCGCGTCCCGGCTTCTCGATCACGGCGACATAAAAGTCGCCCTTCTTGTCGGGCTGCACTTTGGCGTCGCCGATCGATTTCAAGCCCGCGGCTTTCACAAAGCCGGCGATGGCGTTGTCCGGCGCGGCGACGCGCGGGCCTTTCTTCTCCTCGCGCACGTCGGCTTGGCGGGCCGGCACGCCGTGCACAGCAAGCGCAAGCCGCCGTGGCGTCACAAATGCCCTGGCGCCTTCGTAGACGAGCCCGGCATCGACCAGCCGGTCGGTCACAGCTTTACGCAAATCCTCCGCCGCCCGCGCCTGCATGCGCGCCGGAATTTCTTCGGAGAAAAGCTCAAACAGAAGATCGGGCATGGCGCTCGTTGACGGGAGGCCCGCCTTTGGCCGGGCGACGCGAGACGAGGTCTAGTCAATATGGCCAACCATGTCATTCGTCAATTGACTACAATATATACGTGAAGTATATGTAGATAACGTAGATATAGTGAAGGAATTCGCCGTGCCGAAGACAATGGTCACGTCCATCAAAGAAGTTATTGAAAACATTGAAAAATATCAAGCCGCGTTGCGCCAGACCGCCGAAATTCGGAGGCGTGTTGCCATGGTCTGGTCCTGGTATGCAGTTAAGGATGAGCAATCTGGCGGGTGGAAATTCGCTCCAAGCAAGTTCATCGGCTACCGCGACCCAAGTGCTAAGCGTTATTTGGCGGAATCAGGACTGGAAGGTGAGTTTGACGGTCGCATAACTGAGCGCGTTCTCTCGCAATGGTTCGCGACGCCTGAAGCAAACTCAAAGCTCGAACGTGAACTTTTCGAGGCATTGCGCACATTCCTCGCCGGCTTTGGCAAGGCGCCCGGCGCGCGTGCGCGCATCAACGTGCCCGCAGACGGCATCGCAGTCACTAACCAAATCGCCGGGCATACAAATGAGTTCCTTGGTCGGATAACTTCCGATCCTGAGATTTGCGGCGGGCGACCGTGCATTAGGGGTACACGCATGCGCGTCGCTGACATTGTGGAAGCCCTCGCGCATGGAGCCAGTCAGCACGAATTACTGACTGACTTTGACTACCTGACTGCCGAAGATATCGCTGCGGCCTTACTCTATGCCGCGCGCGCGACGGAGCATCGGATCGTGCGCACTGCGTAATGATCCGCTTTCTCGTCGACGCGCAACTTCCACCCGGCCTTGCACGCTGGCTAACCGCACGCGGCTATCCGACCGAGCACGTCAATCGCGTCGATTTGGGAATCGCCAGCGACAGGGCCATTTGGCTATATGCGGCTCACACCGCCGCTGCACTTGTTACCAAGGATGAAGATTTTGTAGCGCTTGCAGGTCAAGAGCCGGATGGACCGCAAGTCGTCTGGATTCGCCTCGGCAATATCAGCAATAACGCGTTACGGCGCGCGATCGATCCGCAGTTAGACGAAATCATTCATGCGCTGAACGCGGGCGAAAGAATCGTCGAGATTCTCTGAACTGGCGCCCCCCGCTAGGCTGTCAGCGTCTTATGGGTGCCGTCGCACAACGGCTTCTTCGCCGAGCGCTTGCAGGCGCAGAACCACGCCTCCTCGGCCGCCTCCGGCTTGTACTCGACCGGCGTAAACGTCGTCGCCTTGTGCGAACCGTCGCAGAACGGCTGCGACTTCGAGCGTCCGCATGCGCACCACCAATAGCTTTTGCCGGCTTCGACTTTGACCGGGATCGGTTTTCGTCCGCCGATTTCAGGCATCTCGCTCATGTCGTTCTGCCTCCGCCTTCTGTTGCCAGCCACGCCTCGCCGCAAGCCTTGGCGAGTTCGCGCACCCGCAGGATATAGCTCTGCCGCTCGGTCACCGATATCACGCCGCGCGCATCGAGCAGATTGAACACGTGGCTTGCCTTGATGCACTGGTCATAGGCCGGCAGCGCCATCAGATGACGGCCGCGATTCGTGCGATCATGGCTCAAACCCCCGCCATCGGCCTCCCAGCCGGCCTCCAGATATTTCTTACACGCCGCTTCCGCCATGCGGAACTGTTCGAACAGCATGTCAGTGTCGGCATATTCGAAATTATGCCGCGAATATTCCTGCTCAGCCTGCAGGAAAATCTCGCCATACGTGACCTTCTGCGCGCCATCGCGGCCATTGAAATTGAGGTCGTAAACGTTTTCCACTCCCTGCACATACATCGCCAGCCGCTCCAACCCGTAGGTAAGCTCGCCGGAGACGGGCGCGCATTCGAAGCCGGCGACCTGTTGGAAATAGGTGAATTGCGAAACTTCCATGCCGTCGCACCAGCACTCCCAGCCCAGCCCCCAGGCGCCGAGTGTCGGGCTCTCCCAATCGTCCTCGACGAAGCGGATATCGTGGAGCTTCGGATCGATGCCTATCGCGTAAAGCGATTTCAGATAAAGCTCCTGCAGGTCGTCCGGCGACGGTTTCAGGATTACCTGCAGCTGATAGTAATGCTGCAGGCGATTGGGGTTCTCGCCGTAGCGGCCGTCCTTGGGCCGGCGCGACGGCTGCACGTAAGCGGCATTCCACGGCTTCGGTCCAAGCGCGCGCAAGGTCGTCGCCGGATGAAAGGTGCCGGCCCCGACCTCCATGTCGTAGGGCTGCAGGATGACGCAGCCCCAATCGGCCCAGTAGCGCTGCAACGCCAGGATCAATCCCTGGAACGAGCGCTCGGGGCGCATGTACGGCGGCAAAACTTTATTCATGCGACGTTGTTGGTGGAACGCCCGCTTGCGGTCAAGTGCCGCCCCTGAAGTGAGCCGTGATGACGAGCCGCGACGCGCCCATTATGCTGCGCCGCAGCTTCGTGATCGGGGATTTCGGCCGCATGAGCGGAGTCGGGCTCGCGCAAACACGCGGGGAGCGGACCGATCGTGGTCCGGCGAAGGCATGTGGTCGCTCGCCGGAGGCGCGGCGGCAGTGATCTCCCTGTCGGATCGTCTTTGCGTCGCCATTCTGTGCGCCGTGGTCGCCGTCCTCCTGGTTGTTCTGTGGCTGATCGGGGGGCTTCCCGCCGCCGCAGCTCCAGACACGGCGAGCTATTTCATGCCGCTGCAAGACGACAACCTGTGGGGCGAGATGCGGCACCCGCTCTACGGTCTGTTGGCAAGTTGGCTCGGTGGCAGCGCCAGCGCGCCGGGTCATGTCGCATTGATCCAGGCCCTGTTGCACGCTGCGGCGGCGCTTGCCCTCTTTGCCGGCGCGCGAACGGGCGGCATTGGCAGCATCGGCGCCTTGTGCCTTGGTCTTGCGGCGCTATTCTCGCAGTCGGGCCTCTATCACTTACGCCTGCTACTGCCGGAATCGCCGGCTATCACGGCGCTTATTTTTGCCTTTGCCGGCGTGTTGGCGGCGGCAAATTCGCTGTTCGCATACCGCCTGCTGCTTCTGCCGATCGCTGTCGCGACGGCGCTTGCCTATCTGCTGCGGCCGAGCTTCCTGCCGGCAATCTTCGCCGTGCCGGCGCTGTGGTACGTGCTGGCGCTGCGCAACGGACAAGCCCGCCGCGCCACGCGCGCGATTTTGTTATTCTGTCTGATCGCGGCGCCCTTCGTGATCCAGTCAGCGTATCGTTGGAAGACCGTCGGCGATTTCAATATCGTTTCGTTTGGCGGGTACACGATGTCGGGAATGGCCGGATTCATGCTGTCGCCGGAGATCGTCGCTGCCCTGCCCGATCGGGTGCGACCGACGGCACAGGCGGTAATGCTGGCGCGGGACGCGGGGGAAGCCGCCGGACGAGTCGCGCGCACACCGCTGAATTCCGCCGGAGAGCGTTCATTCATCTCTGCCGCGCTTGGATATTTCGACATCTACGCGCGCGCCTATGACGATTTGGTGTGGGGCGAAATTAACAAGCTGCGCGCTCCTGGTGAGAGCTGGGTCGCCTTCAATCAGCGCCTGGCGAACTTTTCCTTTGCGACCATCAAGGCCGCGCCCTTGCGTTGGGCTGCCTGGGTCGCAGGGGCGACGTCGCGTCTTGTCGGACGCATGATCGTGACCGACGCGCCGATGATGGCGGCGCTTACATTGTTGCTGATCGTCGCGCTGGCCGCATTCGCGCAAAGCACGCCGTTCGGCGCCGGTGCGGCCGATCTGCCGGCGGTTTGCATCATTGCGCTGGCCTGGCTCGCGTCGACCGGACCGCTGGTCGTGCTGGTGGCCTTTCCGGCCACGCGCTATATCGACACGTGCGCGGTATTACTTCCCGCCGTGCCGGCGTTGCTTGCGGCAGCGATCATTCAGGGCTGGGCGCAGGCGTGTTGGCCGGCAAGTCCGGGCGCAAAATCGCACTAACCGGGCCGGTATTCGCCGGTGCGCGGGTCGCGCTTCAATGTCGGTAGCGCATCGCGGTCGACCGGCCCGACTTGCGAGCGCGCGCGCACGTCGTCGAGATCGGCGTTCACCCGCCGCACCTCTTTAACGCACCAACGCACCAAGGCCGCCGCTCCCATCAGTCCAAGCGCCAAGGCGAATACCGGCGGCATTCTTACCCTCCTGCTCTTAACTTGAGGATGATCTTATCGGAAAACTGGTAGCCACTTTCCGGGATCATGTTCTAGAGCCCGTAACGCGCCCATAGAGCGCGTGCTTCCAACGCTGAGATCAGGCCCTCAGCAAGGCCCGCCGGCATCAATTCATTGCTCCCGACGCCAAACACGCGCCGGCCGAGAAAGCTGCGGTCACCGCTAACGAGCGGCGTGTAGACCTTGTCGCCGAAGCGTTCACGCAGCGTGGAGCGCAAATCGCCGATGCCGTCGACAAGGCCCAGCTCGAGCGCCCGCCTTCCCGTCCAATATTCACCGGAAAACAAGTCGTTTTCCAGGCCGTTAAGCTTGCCGTCGCGCCGCGACTTCACCAGCGCGATGAAATCGTTGTGGATCTCGTGTTGCAATTTCTTCAGCCGTTCGACGTCGGCGGGGTTCTCCGGCAGAAACGGGTCGAGCGTTCCCTTACGCTCGCCCGACGTATAAAGCCGGCGCTCGATGCCGATCTTGGCGATCAGCTTGTCGAAGCCGAACGAGCCGCCGATCACGCCGATCGAGCCGACAATCGAATTGGGATCGGCGATGATCTCATCCGCGGCGCAGGCGATCATGTAGCCGCCAGAGGCTGCGGCGTCTTCCACGAACGCAATCACCTTGCGATTTTTCTCCTGCGCCAGCTCGCGGATGCGGCGGAAGATCAGGTGCGATTGCGCCGGTGAGCCGCCCGGCGAGTTGATGGATAAGGCGACTGCAGCGGCCTTGCGCACGGCAAAAACGCGATCGAGCATGCGGGCAACGCCGGCAAGCGTGAGCCCCGGCTTGAGCGGCGTCGAGAAGCCGATAACCCCGGTGAGGCGCACCACCGGTACGACTGGGCGGTCGCCGCGGAAACGCTGTGGAACAAATTCCCGCAGCGCGGCCAGCGTGCGCGTCCAGCCTTCTTTCACGCGCTCGCCCGTCCATGCTTCGGTCATCAAATCCACATAGGCTGCGCCGGCGTTCCGCTCAAGTAACCGTTTGTTAACCTTCCGGAACGCTTCTTGCTCCAGGGCCTTCTTGCGGCCTCCTCCGCAAAAAGGCCGAGTGCCGGCGCGAATGGGTGGCGAGCAATGAAGATATGCCTGCTGTTGATGCTGATTGGGGCAATTGTCGGGCTTTCCTATTTTCCCATCCGCCGCCGGGCGAAGGTGGCAGCGCCGATATCGCCGGATTCGGTACCGGCCTAAAGCTCAACCGCCGAACAGCTCCCCCAGTTTCAGTTCCTGGCCAATGGTAGCACGGCGCCTTCGCGCAGCACTGCTTCGGCCTGCACGCTCGGCCGTCCGGCTTCATCAGCGAGGATGAAGCCCGGCAGAAGCACAAGCGGGGCGCGGCTCCCCTTCACCGCCCGGATGAGCACGCGGATTGCCGGCGCTTGTGGTTTGGGGTGGACCGGCAACACGGTGACCGCCCCGAAGCCGGGCGCCAGAGCTGCGAGCACGACGTCGAGACCATCTGCGCGCCAGATCAGCGTGAGAGTGCCAACAGGGCGGAGCAACCGCGCTGCCGTTCGCACCCAACCGGCGAGCGTGTCATGCGTTCCGATATGAGCCAGCCGCCGGCCGCGATCAGGCGAAGGATTTTGCGCGGCGTTGAAGGGCGGATTCATAATCACCTGATCCGTTGCGCCGGCAGCCAGGTCCGCGGCAGCGAACGCCGCCGGGCGCGCCGCAACGTCAAGACAAACGGCGCGCACCCGCTCGCTGAAACCGTTGTGTGCGGCGTTCCCGCGCGCGAGAGCCGCCAGCCTGGGATCGATGTCGACCAACGTGACGGCGAGGTTCTCGACGCGGCTGGCCACGGCCAAGCCTGCTGCGCCTACGCCTGAACCGAGATCGACCAGGTGATCGCCCGGACGCGCCGAGCAGGCCGCCGCGAGCAGGATGGCGTCATGGCCAACGCGATGACCCTTGAGCGGCTGGCGCAGAACGAGCCGGCCGCCAAGAACGGCGTCCTCGCTCACCTTGACAGCTGTCTCAACCGGCATCGACGTGTCATCCGTAGACAAGATGGATATTCCGGCGCCCGGCGACCCGTAGGTGAGCATCGCCTCGACATTCCGCAACGACCGTTCGCCGCAATCGGTATCGCAGAATAATCGGGCTTGTTACCATAGAACGCTGCTCTGTTGTGGCTGCGTCAACGATCGCTTGCGAGGATCTGCGGGCCTGTGGAGGTTTCATGCACGAACGAAATGGCGGTGAGATCGAACTGACCATTTTGATGCCCTGCCTCAACGAAGCGGAAACGATCGGGGTTTGTATCGACAAGGCTTTCTCCTATCTGGCGCGGAGCGGCATACGCGGCGAGGTGCTGGTCGCGGACAATGGTTCGACCGATAATTCTCGCGCCATGTCGAGCGAACGAAATGCTCGGATCGTGCCGGTCGAGCAACGTGGCTATGGTGCGGCGCTGCGTGCCGGCATTACTGCGGCGCGCGGACGCTATATCATCATGGGGGATGCAGACGACAGCTACGACTTTGCGCGGCTCGATGACTTCGTCGCCAAGCTGAACGAGGGCTACGATGTCGTCATGGGCAACCGATTTCGTGGCGGCATTTCGCCCGGCGCAATGCCAGTCCTGCACCGATATCTTGGCAACCCGCTCTTAAGCGTCATTGGTCGGCTGTTCTTCAAGGTCAAGATCGGCGACTTCCACTGCGGCCTCCGCGGCTTCAATCGCGCGCGCGTGCTCGATTTGAGCCTGCACACGACTGGCATGGAGTTTGCGAGCGAGATGATCATCGCCGCCGCGTTGCGCCAATACGCGATCACCGAGGTGCCAACCACGCTGAGCAAGACCGGTCGCTCCAGACCATCGCATCTGCGGACGTGGCGCGACGGCTGGCGCCATCTGCGTTTCTTTCTCATTTTCAGCCCGCGTTGGCTGTTTATCTATCCGGGCTTTGCCTTCATGGCGCTTGGCCTACTTGGCGCCGCGCTCCTGTTCCGTGGCAAGGTCGAAATCGGCAACGGGATCGTAATCGACATCCACACATTCCTGGTCGCTTCGATCGCAATTCTGGTAGGCCTCCAAAGTATCAGTTTGGGTGTAATTGCCAGACGGTTCGCCACGACCTACGGCTTCCTGCCGAAGTCGGAGCGCTACCGCACGCTATTTGCCGGCTTCTCGCTCGAACGCGGGCTCCTGCTTGCGCTCGTCATCGGGCTAGCCGGACTCGGGGGTCTGTTCTGGGCAATCTATGCCTGGGTCTCGCTGAGTTTCGGCCCAATCCAGTATCCCTTGGTGCTTCGCGTATTGGTGCTCTCGCTCACCGCCATCGCCGTCGCTATCCAGATCGCTTCGACGTCCTTCTTCTTGAGCATTATCGACCTGCCGATGCGGGATAAATAAAGCGGCGAAAGGCTGATATTTTGCCGTCCGCGTGTGGCGAGAACACTCAACGTCGGACAGCTTCACACACCGAAATCGGCCGGAACGCACACAATGAAAAACACGCCCAACGCGCAACTGAATTACGCCCCATCGGATTCGTTCGCAATTAAGGTATCAACGCGGATGCGCCGGAAGATGTTCAAGATGTTCATGGATGAGTTTCAGCCCGCGGGCGACGAAAGCATCCTCGACGTTGGCGTCACGTCCGATCAGAGTTACGAGAATTCGAACTATTTCGAAGCGCTTTATCCTTTTAAGAATCGCATTGTTGCCGTCGGCTTGCAGGCTGCATCCTTTATCGAGCGACTTTACATCGGCGTTCGATATGTGGAGGCGAACGCGCTAAGCCTGCCGTTTCGTGACCAGTCATTCGATCTGGTGCATTCCGCGGCTGTCCTGGAACACATCGGCAGCATCGACAATCAGGCAAAAATGATCTCCGAATGTGTGCGCGTCGCCCGCCGTGGCATTTGTCTGACGACACCGAACCGCTGGTTTCCCATCGAATTCCACACCCAGCTGCCGTTTGTTCATTGGGCGCCCAAGGCGCTGGGCCGGTCTGCATTGAGAAAGCTGGGATTTGCTGAACTCGCCGACGAAGCGCATCTGAATCTGATGACTTCGCGCGAACTCGAAATGCTGACCGCACACATTCCTCGTTGGCGCTTCCATATAGCGTCGCCTCGCCTCCTCGGCTGGAAGAGCAATCTGGTTCTATTCGGTCATTCGGATATTCATTTAGAACCAGCCAGCGGCTGAGCGGCCCTTTCCGCAGTCAGCGGCCATCGGGGCGAAGCTCGTCGGCAAAGCCGGCATCTTTAAGCAACGCCCGCGCGGTCTCGAATTCATCCTCGCCAACCAGAATGCGGCGCGGGAAAATGCCGATCGAGCCCTCCAGCACGCTCATGTTTTGATCGACCACCATATGGCCGATGTTCGCGCCCTTGAGCAGCGCTTCGATCGCCGAGATCACCACCGGATCATTGGTGCGAACAAGCTCGCGCATGCTTTAGCTCCGGCGCCGTTCTTCGCCCGGCGCGCGCAAGCCGAGATAGGCGATGAGCTTGAGTTCGCGGCGGCCGCGCGTCACCGTGTCGAGGATCAAACCAACCGCAATCGATAGGCAGGCAAGCAGCATCAGACCGGTGGACAGCACCGCCGTCGGCAAGCGGGGGACCAGGCCTTCCTCGAAATACGTAATGATGATTGGAATGGCGAGGCCGATCGACATGATCGCCAGCGCGATCCCGAGTCCGCCGAATAACGGCAGCGGCCGCTCGGCGCGGTAGAGCTTAAAGGCCGTCCACAAGATGCGAAAGCCGTCACTCCACGTGGAGAGTTTCGAGGCCGATCCGCTCGGCCGCGAGTAGTACGGTGTCGCGATTTCTCCAACCGGCAATTCGAGCTCCAGCGCGTGAACAGTCAATTCCGTCTCAATCTCGAAGCCGCCCGAGAGAATGGGAAACGATTTCACGAAACGGCGCGAGAACGCCCGATAGCCCGAGAGAATATCGGTGAACGCACGTCCGAACATGTGGGTGACAAAGCCGGTGAGCAGCCGGTTGCCGATGCGATGGCCGAGGCGATAGGCCGCCTCCTCGCGATCGACACGGACGGCAACGACCATGTCGAGCCGGTCCTCGACAAGCTTGCTGACCATCGCCGGCACACTCGCCGCGTCATAGGTCGCATCGCCGTCAACCAGCACGTAGACGTCCGCTTCGATATCATTGAACATCCGTCGCACCACGTAGCCTTTGCCCTGATGGCTCTCGCGGCGGACGACAGCGCCTGCCTTCCTGGCAACTTCGACCGTGCCGTCGGTAGAGTTATTGTCGTAGACGTACACCCTGGCCGCAGGCAATGCCGAGCGAAAGTCGGCCACGACCTTGGCAATAGCGTGCTCTTCATTATAACAAGGCACCAGAACCGCTACCTGATACGGGACTGCGCTTACGCCTGCGGTATGACCCTCGTTGCTTGACATTGCCCCTCTCGACCGCCGCGCCGATGAACGCGATCGACGTCGGCGGAACAGACGTAGCCCCCGACGAATCTTACAAGTGCAACTGCCGGCTTATTGCCGCCTCACCATAGCGTTTCTATGCTTACATCTTCTTAGCGTGGTTGGATTTAGCGTTCCTAAGATCTAACGGCAAACTTGCCCAGGAACTTCAAATCCAAAACCACAGGAGAACCATACATTTGACTAGCGTCCCTCTGAGTTCGAAGTTCGCAGCAGAGGGTGCCGCAAACGCTTTCGAGCTTCGCAATCGGGACATTGGTGGAGAAGGTTTAAGTGGCTGTCGTCGTCCCTTTTGAAAGTCCCGGCAAACCCTCGATCGACCCCCTGGTCGACCTGGTTACCGCCGACATGGAGCGCGTCAACGGCGTCATTCTGGCGCGGACGGGGTCCGAGGTGGCGATGATCCCGGAGGTAGCCAACCATCTCATCAATTCCGGAGGCAAGCGGCTGCGGCCGATGCTGACGTTGGCGCTGGCGCGGCTTACCGGTTATGCTGGTGACAGCCATATCAAGCTCGCGGCAGCGGTCGAATTCATGCATACGGCTACGCTCCTGCATGACGATGTGGTCGACGAGAGCGAGCTGCGGCGCGGGCGGCTCGCGGCGCGCATGCTCTGGGGCAACGAGGCTAGCGTCCTGGTGGGCGATTTCCTGCTCGGCCAAGCGTTCAAAATGATGGTTGAGGTCGGCAGCCTTAAAGCGCTCGAAATTCTCTCCTCGGCCGCCGCCGTGATTGCCGAGGGCGAGGTCATGCAACTCGCCGCAGCGAAGAACACGGCGACGACCGAGGACGAATATATCGCGGTCATCCGCGCCAAGACGGCGGAGCTGTTCGCCGCCGCTTGCGAAGTCGGCCCGGTGCTGTCCGCGCGGCCGCGCGACGAGCAGGCCGCCTGCCGCTCATTCGGGATGAATCTCGGCATCACCTTCCAGCTGGTCGACGACGTCCTCGACTACGGCGGCGCGGCCGCCAAGCTCGGCAAGAACGTCGGCGATGATTTTCGCGAAGGCAAGATCACGCTGCCGGTCGTGCTCGCTTTCCGCCGCGGCGGCGATGCCGAGCGCGAGTTTTGGCGACGCACGCTCGAACGCGGCGAAGCAAGTGACGCCGACCTTGAGCATGCCATCGGGCTCATGGCCAAGCATCGTGCACTCGAGGACACCATCGGACGCGCGCACCATTACGGCGCCATCGCCCGCGATGCGCTCGCCCTCTTCCCCAACTCGCAGATGAAATCGGCGCTCGCCGAGACCGTCGATTTCTGCATCGCGCGGACGCACTAGCCGCCCAACGTGGTCGCGTTCACCCACCCATCGGGAAACTTCCCGCGCAGAATTTTTTCCGCCTCGCGGGCTGCGGTCGCGGCAGAAAACAAACCAAAGCAGGTTGCGCCCGAGCCCGACATCCGGGCCAGTTTGCAGCCAGGCAGCTCGCGCAGGGCGGAGAGAACACCGGCGATGACCGGCGCAAGCGCGATGGCCGCGCCTTCAAGATCGTTCGACTGGGTCCCGAGAAACTGTAAAATTTGGTCGCGGCTTGTCAACTTCACAACCACATCAAGGTCGGCCGCAACGCCCTGCGCGGCGGCCGGCGTCCATCCAGCAAAGACCGCCTTCGTCGCCAGCGGCACGCCGGGATTGACCAGGACTGCCGGAAGCGGCGGCAGCATAAGCGGGGCTGAGAGCGCCTCGCCGATGCCGCGCATGATGCGCGGGCGCGGATTGAGGCAGACCGGAACATCTGCCCCGGTCGCACGGGCTGCCGCGTAAAGCCGAGGATCGTCGTGCGCCAGCCCGTTCGCCTGGGCAATCAGCCGTAGCGCCGCGGCCGCATCGGACGAGCCGCCGCCAAGTCCGGCGGCAACCGGCAGTCTCTTGTCGAGCCTGAAGGCGCCGAGCCCGATGTCGGGGCTCTGCGCAGCGAGCGCGCGAGCTGCCTTGACGACGAGATTGTTGTCGCTCTCCCCCGCCTCTGCAGCGCTTGGCCCGCTCACCGCGAGCGTGAGCTTGTCGCCGCGCGAAAAGCTCAAGCGGTCGCCAATTTCGGCGAAAACCACCAGGCTCTCAATGTCGTGATAACCGTCGCTGCGGCGACCAAGCACACGCAGCGTCAGATTGACCTTGGCCGGTGCGTTTTCGACCAACGGAGCAGGCAAAAACGATCCTCACCCGCCGTTGCCGACCTTCTTGGTCTTTGCGGCATCCGCCGCGGAAGACGTGTCATCAGGGAGCCCTGATTTGAGCTTTTCCTCGATCTTGGGAAGGTCTTCCGGCTCGGGCTGTAAGTCTTTCGCATGCGACCACTGGAAATGCGCTTCCAGTACCCGGCCGACCCGCCAATAGGCATCGCCAAGGTGGTCATTGATGGTTGGGTCGTCAGGCTTAAGCTCGACTGCGCGCTCGAGGTCCTTTACCGCTTCGTCATAGTTGCCGATGCGGTAATTGGCCCAACCAAGGGAGTCCACAATGTAGCCGTCATCCGGCCGCTGCTCGACGGCGCGGCGGATCATGTTCATGCCATCGTCGAGATGTTCGCCCTGGTCGACCCAGGAGTAACCCAGGTAATTCAGCACCAGCGGCTGGTCGGGAAAGAGTTCGAGCGCCTTTTTCAAGTCGGCCTCGGCAGCCGGCCATTGCTTCGAGCGCTCGTAGCAAATGCCGCGGAAGTAGAACATCACCCAGTTCGCCTTCTCCGGTACTGGCACATTGGCGATAGCCTTGCTGTATACGTCGGCGCATTCGGCAAAGTTCTTACGACCACGCAAGATGTTGCCCAGCGCCATGATCGCTTCGGTGTCTTTGGGATGTTCGGCGACGAGACGTTCGAGGCGCTTTTTGGCTTCGTCGGTGCGATCGAGCGTATCGAGGTCAGAAGCGATCTGGATTTCAGCGTTGCGGTGGATCGGAGATGACGGCGGAATCCGGTCATAAATTTTGATCGCGAGATCGGGCTTTTTGACCGATTCATAGAGGTCCGCGAGCGAAAGCAGCGCCATCGCGTGTGTCGGTTCGAGATAGAGCGCGAGCTGCAGATAGATCAGCGCCAGATCTTCGCCGCCTCGGCGTCCGATCGAGGCGCCGAGGCCATAAAGCGCTTCGGCGGCGCCGGCTTGTGGGGTGTCAGCAAGTACCGACAATTTGTCGCCTGCCGCGACTTCCTTCATCTCTTCAACGATCACCGGGTGATCGGGGACCGCCTTGTTGAATTCCTGGTAGATTTTCAGCGCGTCGTCCTTGCCGGCGGTGCGCGATAGGAAGCGGCCGTAGGCCTGAACCGTACGCAGCGCCATTGCATCGGCCTTGTAGGCGCGCTCGTAACGCTTGTCGGCGTCCTTCTTGTTGTTGGCGACATCGAGGATGAGCCCGGCATGCAGGTCCTTGAAGATGGCATACCAGTCCGGACCGGCGAGCCGATCCATGGTGTCGATCGCGCCGCGCGTATCGCCGGCGCCCGCGAGCGCCCAGGCCGAGAGCAGCGTCGCCGTAAGATCGGTAACCGGGCCGCGCACCGATTGCGCGAAGTTCTGCCGGGCAACTGCGTATTGCTTCTGCTTGAGCGCCCGCACGCCGATGACCAGCCGCGCAATGCGGTCGGTGCGGTCGAGCTGGATCAGCCGGTCGGCAAGCCTGCCCGGCTTCATCGATGTCGCCGTCGCTGAGAACAGAGAGGAAAGTGCGGCTGAGCAGATCGGCATTGCGAGGATCGGCCTTGAGCACATTGAGGTAATAAGCCGGCCGCGGTCGCGGAATCGCGCTCGACGCCGGCATGCCGGGCGGCCAGGTAGCTGCCGGCGGTGGTCGCGTGCGCGAGTTCCTGCGGGGTCGGTGTCTGCGCGGCAAGCGCCGACGGCAGGCTTAAAGCGACAACGGCGCCAGCGATGGCGGCGCGCCGGGGCAGCAGCGAATGAATCACGATAGCTCCATTGGCAACTTTGAAATCGGCAATCAGGGAATCAACGGGCCGGATGCCGATGCGCGGCCAGAGATGACCCTTTTGCCATGCCCCCGCAAGCACGCAAGTCCGTTTAGGCTCCAAGGGCGGCAAAATCGCGGCATGGCGGTGGGGTGATTCGACGCAAGTTCCGCTCGGTCTCGCGACGATCACATATTCGGATAGTTCGGCCCGCCGCCGCCCTCGGGCGGCACCCAATTGATGTTCTGGTTCGGGTCCTTGATGTCGCAGGTTTTGCAGTGGACACAGTTCTGCGCATTGATCACGTAGCGCGGTTGGCCTCCCTCCTCGACCCATTCATAGACGCCGGCCGGGCAATAGCGCGCCGACGGCCCGGCATAGACGTCATGCTCGGATGATTTTTGCAGGGCGGCGTCGCCCACGATCAGGTGCACTGGCTGATCCTCCTCGTGATTGGTGTTGGAGAGATAGACGGAGGAGAGCCGATCGAAGGTCAGCTTGCCGTCCGGCTTCGGATAGGCGATGGGCTGGCAGTCCGCCGCCGGCTTGAGCGTGGCAAAATCGGGCTTGCCATGGCGCAGCGTGCCGAAGAAGCGAGAAGCCGAGCGTGTTGGTCCACATGTCAAGGCCGCCAAGCGCAACGCCGGCAACTGTTCCGAGTTTCGACCACAGCGGCTTGGCGTTGCGCACCCGCCAAAGGTCGCTGCCGATCGGCGAGGCGCGCCATGCTGCTTCGTAGCCCGCAAGTTCGTCATGCGCACGGCCGGCTGCGAGCGCTGCGGCAACGTGCTCGGCAGCGAGCATGCCGGAGAGCATCGGCGTTGTGGCTTCCCTTGATGCGCGGCACGTTCATGAAGCCGGCGGCGCAGCCGATCAGCGCGCCGCCGGCAAAAGGAGAGCTTCGGCACCGACTGCCAGCCGCCTTCGGTGAGGGCGCGCGCGCCATAGCAAATCCGCTTGCCGCCGGCGAAAGTATCGCGCACCAGCGGATGCGTCTTGAAGCGCTGGAATTCCTCGAACGGCGAGAGATACGGATTCTGGTAATTGAGGTGAACAACGAAGCCGACCGCCACGAGATTGTCGCCGAAATGATAGAGAAACGAGCCGCCGCCGGTACGATTGTCGAGCGGCCAGCCCATAGTGTGCTGGACGAGACCGGCGCGGAATTTCTCCGGCGCGACCTGCCACAGCTCCTTCAGGCCGATGCCGAATTTTTGCGGCTGCCGGTTGCGGTGCAGCCCGAACCGTTCGATCAATGTTTTGGAAAGGCTGCCGCGCGCGCCCTCGGCGAACAACGTGTATTTGGCGCGCAGCTCCATGCCGCGGGCGAAGCCAGCTTTGTGGTGCCCGTCCTTGGCGATGCCCATGTCGCCGGTGGCGATGCCGGCAATCGCGTCATTCTCGAACAGCACTTCGGCAGCGGCAAAGCCGGGATAGATTTCGACGCCGAGCGCTTCGGCTTTCTGCGCCAGATAGCGGCAGACGTCGCCGAGCGAGACAATGAAGTTGCCGTGATTGCTCATCAGCGGCGGCATCAAGAGGTTCGGCAGCCGCAACGCGCCGGACGGTCCGAGCATATAAAAGCGGTCGGCGGTGACCGGCGTTTTGACCGGCGTTTCTTCGCTGCGCCATTCCGGGATGAGCCGATCAAGCCCGATCGGATCGATCACCGCGCCGGAGAGAATATGGGCGCCGACTTCCGAGCCCTTCTCTACTACGACTACGGATATTTCGGGGTGAGCTGCTTGAGCCTGATCGCGGCAGCGAGGCCGGCCGGCCCGGCGCCGACGATGACCACGTCGAACTCCATCGCCTCGCGGGCGGGAAGGTCCGTTGCATTCATGGCCTGCTCCATAGTCCGCGGGACAACGAGGACTTCATGCTTTCATCCCTCGCATAGACTCAAGAGATCGTCCATAAATCCGCCCGTCCATGAATTCCCCCGCCCAAAGCGCGCGCGAGCTTATCGCCTTCTACCTCGATGCCGGGGTCGATGCGCTCATCGGCGAGGAACCGGTCAACCGTTTTGCGGATGAACTCAAAATCGTCCCTCCGCCTGACGGGGGGAGGCCCGACAGTGAAGCGCCCGGGGCGACACGCCCGCAGAATGCCCCCTCGGCGGCTCGCCTTTCGCAATCCAACCGTCCCCTTTCGGGGGAGGGAACATTACGTGCGTCAATCCCACCGGCATCGCCCGAGGCCGCCGTCATGGCGGCGCGCGAGGCTGCTAAAAGCGCGCGGAACCTGGACGACCTGCGCGCGCTGCTCGAAGCTTTCGAGGGCTGCATGCTGCGCGCGACCGCGACGCAACTGGTCTTCGCCGCCGGCAACCCAAACGGGCGCGTCATGTTCGTCGGCGAAGCGCCGGGGCGCGATGAGGACATCGCCGGGCTGCCGTTCGTCGGCCGCTCGGGAAAATTGCTCGATCTGATGATGGCGGCAATCGGCCTTGATCGCACGAAGGCCTACATCGCCAACGTCGTGCCGTGGCGGCCGCCCGGCAACCGCACGCCGACGCCGCAGGAGACCGCCATCTGCTTGCCCTTTATTCGCCGCCAGATCGAGCTCGCTGACCCCGACATTCTCGTGTGCCTCGGGCAACCATCGACGCAGACGCTGCTCGGCACCAAGGAAGGGATCACGCGCACGCGCGGGCGCTGGTTCAAGTTCGACACCGGCAGCCGCGAAATTCGTGCGCTCGCGACCTATCATCCCGCCTTTCTCCTGCGCAGCCCGTTGCAGAAGCGGCTCGCCTGGCGCGATTTTCTGGCGATCAAGAAAGCGCTCGCGGGATAGCGCGCCGCAACTGGGAGCCCAACCCGCGCCCCCTGATGATCATCAGTGCGGCGCGGTTGTCACCGATTCAGGTGGGGCGAGAGGCGCGCTCGCCGGCCGGATGACGCCCCAACCGATCAACAGCGGTGGCAGTCTGCCGCGCACCGGCCTTTCGAACGTTCGCGGCACCTCGGGAATGAGATCCGGAAATTGCGCCTTGATCTCCGGCGGCGGCGCCGGGTTGGTATCGGGCGCCGGCCAAACAACCACGGCGCCCTTTTCGCGGATGTCTTCGGCAGTGACCCAGGGCGAATACGCAGGGTCAGTGGCGAAATAAACGCTGGGGCGGCTCGGCGCGGCGATTGCCACCAACTCGGCTAGGCGGGCATCACCGCTCACAATCGCGAGCGGATGCCCCGTTCTACGCATGAAGCTTTCGCCGAAATAGCGACCGATCGCATGTGCCGGCTGCGCCACTTTTAGCTCGGTGCCGGTGGCCCACGGCAAAAGGACGATCACAATCGGCACGAAGATGGCCGGTACGACCAACAGGCCGGCCCAGGCGTAACCAACAATCCGCGGATGGCGAAGCTCGATGCTGTCGCCAGCGGCGATGACGGCGGCGAACCCGGACAGCACGAGGAGTGGTGCCGCGCCTCCGACCGGTAGCGGATCCGCAGCCAGCACGGCAATGATCGTCGCCAGCAATGCCGGCCACAACGCGAAAACCTTCACGAAAGTGACGGCAAAGGGAGCGGCCGGGCTGCGCGCGATGGCGGGCGGCGCACCGTCACGAGTTAGCGGCCAAGCGCTTGCCAGCACCAGCAAAACAGCGACCCCGGCATGGGCCACAACGAGCCCAGCCAGAAGCCGTAGCCAGGCTGAGGTGTTCGCCCAGGCACTTGCGGCGCTACGCAACCGCTCCAGCGTCGGCGTAGGGTCAAGGCCGGCGCGCGCCAGCAAGAGGAAATGCACACACGACATGCCGATCAGCACGGCAGCGGCGATCCACGCCTCGAAAGTATCGGCCGCAGCGCGCCCCGGCTTCGTCATCGCCGTGAACAAAATAAGCGCGCCGAGCAGGATCAAGGCGGCGTCGGAAGTGATAAGGAGAAGCGCCGCCGAGACGCTCAACGCGTACCAGTATTCGCGACGCTTTTGGCCGACGGCTCGCCAATAGAACAACAACGTCGCGGCCCACAGAGCCATGGCGAGTATTGGCGGTCCGAAATCCGGCGTCGGCACCGTGAATATGGAAATGCCGACCATCAACAGCACAGCCATGGCGGCGTGCGTGGCACCGACGATGGCGCGCCCGAGCGCGAAGACGCACCAGTAAGTCGCAATCACGCAAATCTGCGACAGTGCATAGACGCCAAACAGGCCGGCCGCGCGGAAGGCTATCTCAGCAAGCCAGTAAGCGAGCGGCGGGCCGAAAGCGCCGTCAAGCGGGAATTCGTGGCCGATGGCGAGAAGGCGCGCCAGCTCGCCGGGCGGCGCCGCGTAGAACAACAGCGGCACCAGGATCCACACGGCGGCCTGCGCCAGCGTCGCCAGCCAAAACACCAATGCCGGGCGCGAGCGCAAGCCTTCAATATAGAGGGGTACGTAAAACATCAGGCCCCGTGCGGAAGGAATGATGGAGCAGAAGTGAGTTCGTCGACAGCTCCACCCCCATCTCCCCTTTCCGGGGGAGAGAGAGGCTCACTGAGAGACCAATAAAGAGGGGTCAAGTCTAAAGCGGCAAGACGCCCGCGGCGAGATCGTCCGTATCAGCGTCTATCTCGCCGAGGGCGTTAGCAATCGGCGCGAACGAGCGGCGGTGATGGATCGTCGGGCCGAGCCGCTCGAGCGCGGCGAAATGCTCGGGGACGCTGTAGCCCATGTGGCGCTCGAAGCCGTAGCCTGGATGCGCGGCGCCCAGGCAGGTCATCAGACGGTCGCGCGTGACCTTGGCGACGATCGAGGCGGCGGCGACCGAAGCAACCAGGCCGTCGCCGCCAATCACCGCCTCGCAATCGCAACCGGCATCGATACGGTCACGGCCGTCGACAAAGACCAGACGCGGCTTAATCGGCAGTGAGGCGACAGCGCGCGCCAAAGCCCAGAGCGAGGCGCGCAAAATATTGTCGCGATCGATACGCCATGGCGGCGCCATGGCCACGGCAACCTGCGCCCGCGCGCAGATGCGCTCATAAAGCACCTCGCGCCGATCCGGCGTCAGCCGTTTCGAATCATCGAGGCCGCGGGGAATATTGTCGGGATCGAGGATGACAGCGGCCGCGACGACCGGCCCGGCGAGCGGGCCGCGCCCGGCCTCGTCGCAACCCGCAACCGGCCATATGCCGCGCTTGAGCGCCGCGCGCTCGCGCCGAAATGTTGGCCGCATCACCTCTTCGGCAAGCGGCAGGCGCGCGGCCGCGGTTTCCTTGCAACTCATGCGCCATGATGATCACGGCTCGGCCGCGCCCGCAACGTGAAGCGCCGACAGAAAGAATTACGGGGATGAAAATGTCAGCCGAACAAACTGAGCTGCTGCGCACTCCCCCGTGGCGGCTGGAAGTGCGCGGTGGTCGTTTTGACGCTGGTCAAGTTGAAGCCCAGCCGTTCGCAGGCGACCTCAAAGCGGCGGCCAATCATCCAGGCGACTGGACCGGAGCCAGTCATGCGCATTCCGAAGGTCGAATCGTAATCCTTGCCGCCGCGCATGTCGCGAATGAGCTTGAACACGTGACGGTAGCGGTCGGGAAAATTCGCCATCAGCCATTCGCGGAACAGATCGCGCACCTCGAGCGGCAGGCGCAGCAGCACATAGCCGGCGTGGCGCACCCCGGCCGCGGCGACCGCTTCCAGGATGCGTTCGATCTCGGCATCATTGAGCGCCGGAATGATCGGGGCGACCAGCGTCGATGTCGGCACGCCAGCCTGCACCAATTGCCGCAGCGCCTCCAGCCGCCGCTGCGGCGTGGCGGCACGCGGCTCCATGGTCCGCGCCAATTTCGCATCGAGCGTCGTCACCGAGATGGCCACCTTGACCAGATCGCGCTTGGCCATGCGGGCGAGAATGTCGAGGTCGCGCAACACCAGCGCCGACTTGGTCACGATCCCGACTGGATGCCCGGCACGCTCCAGGACTTCGAGGATGCGGCGCATGATCTGGTGGCGACGCTCGATCGGCTGGTACGGATCGGTGTTGGTTCCGATGGCGATCACTTTCGGCACGTAGCCAGGCGCCGATAACTCGCGCTCCAGCAACTCGGGCGCGTTCGGCTTCATAAACAGCTTGGATTCGAAATCCAGCCCCGGCGACAGCCCGAGATAAGCGTGCGTCGGCCGCGCGAAACAATAAACGCAGCCGTGCTCGCAACCGCGATAGGGATTGATCGACCGGTCGAAGGAAATATCGGGGGAATCGTTGCGCGTGATGATTTTGCGCGTCGAGTCGACAGTCACGCTGGTCTTGAAAGGGGGCAAATCCTCGAAGTTCTGCCAACCGTCGTCGAAGGCAACCCGTGCCACGGGCTCATAGCGGCCTGAGGCGTTCGACTGGGCGCCACGGCCTCGGCGCCGTTCGCGGTCGACGGCGGGTCCCGGCTCGCCCGCCGGCGCGGAGGGCAGCGGCGCCGGCGGGCGTTTCAAAGCGGACGATCGGCTCATGGCGATAAGCTAACGCGAGGGCATGGACAAAACAAGAACAAATCCACGTGAGCGCTGGAAAAGGTTGGAAACGATCAGCCGGAGACGTAAGTCTCGCCGGAAACCACGGGATGGAAGCCCAGGCCCCGCGATCGGCAAGGAATGTTGAGCGTCATCATTGCGACACGCGATTCGGAACGGGCACTGGTGCCGACCCTGGCCGCCCTCGTTCCTGGAGCGACGACCGGCCTTGTCAGCGAAGTGCTGGTCGCCGATGCGGGATCCGGCGACGAGACTGCGGTGGTTGCCGATGTCGCCGGCTGCAATTTCATGCTCGTCGAAGGTCCGCTGGGCGGACGGCTGAAAGCCGCGGCCGCCGCGGCGCGGGCGCCTTGGCTTCTCTTCCTGCGGCCAGGAACCATCCTCGACGCACCATGGACGGGAGAGGCCAGCAGCTTCTTGGAGCGGTCGGGCGCGGACCCTCGCGCGGCGGTTTTCCGGCGCGCAGCACCGGCGCAATCGGGCGCGCGTGAGGCATTCTTGCTTTTCGCCGCCGCGTTCGGCGCCAGACCGCGGCCGGAACAAGGCCTGATCATCTCCAAGCAGTTTTATGGGCAAATCGGCGGCCATTCCGAACAAGCCGCTAATCCCGAAGTCGAGCTGCTCCGCCGACTCGGCCGCCGAAGGCTCGTGACGTTGTCGACCGCCGCTTTCCACGTCGGTTAATGCCCGATCCGGAAAAGCTTGCCCCGGACTCGATCCCGGGGCGGGTACCGATTTTCCGTAAGCACCCTGCTCGCCGATCAGATACTTGACTAAGTCAAATATCTGGCCGAGGCTCGGGCGATGACCATCCGGGAACGAGACCGGCAAATCGCCGCCGTGCGCGAGTTCAACCGCTTCTACACGCGACAGATCGGCGTGCTGCGGAAAACCTTTCTCGACAGCCCCTACTCGCTGGCGGAGGCGCGCGTGCTGTACGAGATCGCGAATGGCCGTTCGCCGACGGCTAGCGAGATCGGCCGCGCGCTCGACCTTGATGCCGGCTATCTGAGCCGGACCTTGCACAATTTCGAGAAGCGCGGACTGATCAAGCGAAAGGCTTCCGCGCGCGACGCTAGGCAAAGCCATCTGGCGCTTTCGCCGCGCGGCCGTAGGGCTTTTGCGCCGCTGGAACGTCGATCGCAGCACGATGCGGCGGCAATGCTGGGCAAGCTGCCGCCTGCCGACCAGGTCCGATTGATCGGAGCGATGCAGACCATCGAGAGGCTGCTGGGCCGCGACCCCGCCGCCAAGGCGCCGCCCGGTCGCGGCTATCGGTTGCGCGCGCCGGTGCCGGGCGATTTCGGCTGGGTGGTCAAACGCCATGCCGAGCTTTATGGCGAGGAATATCGATGGAAGGAGCCGTTCGAGGGCCTGTGCGCGCAGATCGTCGCCGACTACGTCAACAACAACGATCCCGAGCGCGAGCGCTGTTGGATCGCCGAAATGAACGGCGAGAATGTCGGCTGCATTTTTCTCGCCAAGGATTCGGCAGACGTCGCCCGCATCCGCCTGCTGCTGGTCGACCCCAAAGCACGGGGATTGGGCCTCGGTGCGCGGCTGGTTGACGAATGCATCTGCTTCGCGCGACGCGCCGGCTACAAAAAGATCACGCTTTGGACCCACAGCGTGCTCAAGGCCGCGCGCCACATTTACGAGAAGGCCGGCTTCAAGCTCATGCGCACCGAGCGGCACCAAAGCTGGGGCCGCCCGGTGGTGAGCGAGCACTGGGATTTGGTGTTGTAATCGCGGCCGCCATTCCGGGGCCTCGCGACGCGAGGAACCCGGAATCCCTAATCGCCGCCGCTTGAGCTTACGACCCGGACCTTCGGGAATTTCACGTTCCGCGATTATGGATTTTGGGCCCGCGGGCTTCGCCTGCGTCCCGGAATGACGGCGCTGTCAAACCGCCGCGCCTTGCGCCTTGGGCCGGCGCAAATGCTCGTCCAGACGCGGCATGATCTCGACGAAGTTGCACGGCCCGTAGCGATAATCGAGCTGGTGCACCAAAATCTCGTCCCAGGCGTCTTTGCAGGCGCCCGGCGAACCCGGCAGACAAAAAATGTAGGTCGAGCCGGCGACACCGGCGGTGGCACGTGATTGGATCGCCGAGGTGCCGATCTTGGGAAAGCTCACCACCAGGAACAAGACCGAGAAAGCATCCATTTTCTTGTCGAACAGCGGTTCGATGGCTTCCGGCGTGACGTCGCGGCCGGTAAAGCCGGTGCCTCCTGTGGTGATGATCACGTCGATCACCGGGTCGGCGATCCAAGCCTTTACGCGGGCGCGGATTGCTTCGATGTCGTCCGGCACGATGCTGCGTTCCGCGACCAAATGGCCGGCAGCGACAATGCGCTGAACTAGCACGGCTCCGGATTTGTCATCCTTGAGATTGCGCGTGTCGGAAATCGTCAGCACCGCGATCTTGAGCGGCACGAACTGTTTGCTCTCGTCAAGCCCGGGCATGACTACACCTTACGCAACGCGATTATCCCGCCGTCCCCGCCAAGGCGGCGACGTGGTGGGCTCACCTGGATACCCGCCTACGGCTCGGCGGGAACCAGCAATATTACACTACAACGCACCAGCCGATAGGGTATCGCAGGCTGAAACCTTGCCCACCTTAAAACCGTTCGAAAACCAGCGCTTGCGCTGCGCCGAGGTGCCGTGGGTGAAGGCGTCGGGAACGACATAGCCTTGCGCCTCCTTTTGCAGGCGGTCGTCGCCGATGGCGGACGCGGTCTGCAAGGCCTGATCGACATCGCCCGGATCGAGGAAATTGTGCTTTTGCTGCGCCTGGTTCGCCCACACGCCGGCGAAGCAGTCAGCCTGCAGCTCGATGCGGACCTGGAGGCGGTTTGCTTCCGCCTTGCTCGATGACGCCTGTTGGGCCTGCATCACGCGCGGAAGAATGCCAAGCTCGTCCTGCACATGATGACCGACTTCGTGCGCGATCACATAGGCCTCGGAAAATTGGCAGGCCTTACTGTTCGAGCAACCGCCGAACTTATTCTGCAGATCGTCAAAGAATGAGATATCGAGATAAATGCGCTGATCGCGCGGGCAATAGAACGGACCCATGGCCGATTGCGCGAAGGCGCAGGGCGTCGGCTCCGAGCCTGAAAACAGACGCAGCCGCGGCGGGTGGTAGGTCTTGCCTGCGGCAGCGAAAATTTCCTTCCAGCGATCTTCCGTATCGCCGAGCACTAGAGCGACGAACTTGCCCGTGGGATCTGTCGGCGCCCCGGCGGGCACCGGTGGCGCCGGACCGGCGTCTTGCGACAGCGATCCGCCGGTTAGAATTTGCGCCCCGTTGAGCAACGCGCTCGGATCGATCCCGAAATACCAGCTGATCAGGCCGATAATAATGATCGTTCCGATACCGAGTCCGCCCGCTCCGCCCGGCATGCCGCCGCGCGACGCGCTCAATTGCCGATCGTCCTCGACATTGTCGCTGGGACGAAAATCATCCGTGCGCATACGTCATTCTCCGTTCGCAAATCTGCTGTTTGCCCACGAGCTTGATCTGCTTGTTTTGCAACCGAAACGTCCAATCGGAAACAAGCGATTAACCAAATGTTTCCCGGCATTTATTGCCTAGTGATGACGCTCGCCGATTAAGCCGATCTTTACCTTGGCCGGGCATCATTCAATTCGTCGGTTGTAGGTCCCGCGTCGCCGATCGCGTCGCCTGAGTTCAGAGTTCTGGGTCATGGTTGTGTCGCGTCGCGGGGCGTCCGTAAGGGCGCCCCGCGTGAGTTTTGAGTCCGCCGTATCGGCAAGCATTCTCGTCGGCGATTGCGTTGCCGAAATGGCAAAGCTTCCGGCCGCCTCGGTCGACCTCGTTTTCGCCGATCCGCCGTACAATCTGCAGCTCCAAGGCGACCTCAAGCGCCCCGACGATTCGCGGGTCGACGCCGTCGACGACGCTTGGGATAAGTTTTCCAGCTTTTCCGCCTATGACGATTTCACGCGCGCCTGGATCATCGCCTGCCGCCGCGTAATGAAGCCTTCCGCCACGCTTTGGGTCATCGGTTCCTATCACAACATTTTCCGTGTGGGCGCGCTGCTTCAGGATCTCGGCTTCTGGATTCTCAACGATATTGTCTGGCGCAAATCGAACCCGATGCCGAATTTCCGCGGCCGCCGCTTCACCAATGCGCATGAAACCCTGATCTGGGCGGCGCGCGACGCTGCGAAGCGTAATTACACATTCAACTATGAAGCCCTCAAAGCCGGCAACGACGATATCCAGATGCGCTCCGACTGGTTCATCCCGCTGTGCACCGGCGAGGAAAGGCTCAAGGGCGCTGACGGCAAGAAGCTTCATCCGACGCAAAAACCCGAGGCGCTGCTCGCGCGGGTCATGCTCGCCGCATCGCGGCCGGACGATCTCGTGCTCGACCCGTTCTGCGGCAGCGGTACGACCGGCGCGGTCGCCCGCCGGCTGCGCCGCCGCTTTATCGGCATTGAGCGGCAGGCTGACTACGCCGCGGCCGCCGAGCGCCGCATCGCCGCCGCAGAGCCGTTGCCCGAACCGGCGCTCGCCGCTTTCATGACGGCGCGCGAGGCGCCGCGCGTGCCCTTTGCGGCCCTGCTCGAGCGCGGTCTGGTGGCTCCGGGCATTAAGCTCGTCGACGCCAAACGGCGGCATCGCGCGCTTGTTCGCGCCGATGGCGCCCTCGCGCTTGGCGAAGCAGTCGGCTCGATCCATCGGATCGGTGCACTCGCACAGGGGCTGGAAGCCTGCAACGGCTGGACGTTTTGGCATGTCGAGACGCCGCAGGGCCTTACGGTGATCGACGCGCTGCGCGCACAAGTGCGCGCGGAGATGGGCTACGGACTAAATTCATTGCCCTTATTCGCCTAACGCATGCGCCACGACCTTGCGCATGAGGCTGGGCAGCGCCTCTCCGGCAATCTCCGCGAGCGCGATCCAACGCATGCCGGCGGCGCCGGCGTCGCCCGCGGTCAACCTCGCCGAGATGCACAGAAAGTTCGAGCGGGAAATGCGTGAACACGTGCCGCACGACGCCGGGAAGACGGCGCCACGACACCGCGCTTCGCCGCTTTTTTGAAGAGAACGTGAGGCGCATAGTCCAGCGCGTCGCTCTCCTCGAAGTGCGTCGCCCATTCCGTGGTCGGCACTTCGGTCATGCCGCCGAGGAGACCCTTTGCCGGCCGCGTTCGTACCAGCAGGAAGCCATCCGATCGGCGCGCGACAAAGGCGGCGCCGCGACGGAGGGCGCCTTCACGCTTCGGCGTCCGGCGCGGAAAAGTCTCCGAATCGCTCCGCGCATGCGCGGCGCAGTTTTCATTCCACGGACACAGCGCACAGGCCGGCTTCTTCGGCGTGCAGATGGTGGCGCCGAGGTCCATCATCGCTTGGGCAAAATCGCCGGCGCGCTGTGGCGGGCTAAGCGCGCGGGCAAGCCGGCGCAACTCCGGTTTTGCGCGCGGCAACGCCTCCGTCACAGCAAAAAGCCGTGCAACAACGCGCTCGATATTGCCGTCCACCGGGCTCGCCGGCACATCGAACGCGATGGCAGCAATGGCGGCGGCGGTATATTCGCCAATGCCCGGAAGGGCGCGCAACGCCGCTTCGCTCTCCGGAAATTCTCCGCCATGACGTTCGACCACGGCGCGAGCGCAAGCGTGCAGATTGCGGCCGCGCGCGTAATAGCCGAGCCCCGCCCAGGATTTCAGCACATCATCGAGGGGCGCCGCCGCCAGCGCGCGCACATCGCTCCAGCGGGCCAGAAAGCGCGCATAATAGGGGGCAACGGCTGTGACCGTCGTCTGCTGCAGCATGATCTCAGAGAGCCAGACGCGGTATGGATCAGGCCGCTCGCCCCGCGCCGCCCGCCACGGCAGCGCCCGACGATGGCGGTCGTACCATGCAAGCAAGGCGGTGGGTTGCGGGACTGAATTGGCTGCGCGGCGCTTGCCGCGCTGTCGCACCGCCATCTTCGCTGCTACCGTCATACCCGCATCCTCGGGTCCGAGGGATGACAGAGCCCCTATTCGTGAACAAGCCCTCCCGGTCTTTTGCCAAGCCTCTGCGCGATCTCCTCGGCAAGGTCGTCGGCGAAACATTTACGCGCCAGGGTTTTGCCTCGGCCGAGCTGGTCACGCGCTGGACCGAAATCGTTGGTGCGGAGATCGCCGCGCACAGCGAGCCGATTAAAATACAATGGCCGCAGGAAGACGCCGGCGTGCGGCCACCGGGCACGCTCGTTCTGCGGGTCGAGGGCCCGGGTGCGATCGAAATCCAACACCTCGCCAACGTGATCTGCGAGCGCGTCAACCGCTTCGTCGGCTGGCGTGCCATAGAGCGTGTCGCGCTGCGTCAGGCTCCGCTTCGGCGCACCGTGCGCCGGTCCGCGATTCCTGCGGATCCCGCCGGCGCCGCACGCATTGCCGCCACCATGCCGGAAATCGCCGACGATGATTTACGGCAGGCGCTTGGCCGGCTCGGCGCGGCGGTGAAACGCGGCTGACACTGTAGCGGCTGATGCCGTTACGGACCGCACGCGACGAGTGCGGCAGCGCGGGGCCTTGGCGGACGGACGTGCCGGTGCCACATTCGTGCCGAAGATTTCGCTTTTCGCCAACTAGGAGCCGACCTTGACGCTGACCCGTCGCCAAATGTTCTCGGCCACCGCGACTTTCGCTCTCGCCAGCGCCGCGGGAGCCGTCCTGTGGCCCCCGGCCCGCCCGGCAAGAGCGGCCGCACCCGAAACCGACCTCGCGGAACTGGCCAAGCCAGGCCCTGACGGGGACGTTGTGCTCGGCTCCGAAAAGGCGCCGGTGACCGTCATCGAATACGCCTCGATGACATGCCCGCACTGCGCGCATTTTTCGACAACGACTTTTCCCGAACTGCAGAAGCGCTACATCGACACCGGCAAGGTGCGATTTATCTTCCGTGAATTTCCCCTCGATCCACTCGCCGCTGCCGGCTTCATGCTGGCGCGTTGCGCCGGCAAAGACAAATTCATGCCGATTGTGGATACCTTGTTCGCCAAGCAGCAGGAATGGATGGTGCAAAAGCCAATTCCGCCGCTCGTTGAGATCGCCAAGCAATTCGGCTTCACCCAGGCGTCGTTCGATCAATGCCTGGCGAATCAAAAAGTGCTGGATGGCATCCAGGAGGTGCGCGACCGCGCTGCCGAGAAGCTCGGGGTCAATTCCACGCCGACCTTTTTCGTCAACGGCAAGAAGCTGACCGGGGATCAGTCGATCGAAGCTATGGCCAAGGAGATCGATCCCTATCTCAAGGAAGGATAAGGCTTTTTTGGCCTCACTCGGTTTGCCGGACGCCCGCCCCGGAATTGGCGCCCCGATCGCACGAACAGAAAGTCTGGATAACACAGCGGCGCTGTTGCGCTTGCAACGCGGACGATTCATTCTCCGCACCGATGCGGCAGCCCGGCCTCCGATGGACGCGCTCAGAAGGCGTGGGCCGGTAGTGATTCCCTCGCCGCCGCAGCAGGCAAAATGGACATAACACGCGAATGAAGCTTACGCGGCTGCGCCTGATCGGCTTCAAATCCTTTGTTGAACCGACCGACTTCGAGATCGAACCGGGGCTGACCGGCGTCGTCGGCCCGAACGGCTGCGGCAAGTCCAATCTGGTCGAAGCCGTACGCTGGGTCATGGGGGAAGCTTCCTACAAGGCCATGCGCGCGGCCGAGATGGACGATGTGATCTTTTCCGGCAACACCGACCGCCCGGCACGCAATCACGCCGAAGTCTCGGTCTTGGTCGACAACAGCGATCGCAGAGCGCCGGCGGCGTTCAACGATACCGACACGCTTGAGGTCTCGCGGCGCATCATGCGCGAGCAAGGCTCCATCTTCCGCGTCAATGGCCACGAAGTACGGGCCCGCGATGTCACAGTGCTGTTTGCCGATGCTTCGACCGGCTCGCGTTCACCGGCCCTGGTCCATCAGGGCCGTATCGGCGAGATCATCCAGGCGCGGCCCGACCAGCGCCGGCGTGTTCTCGAAGAGGCGGCCGGTATTTCCGGGCTGCACGCGCGCCGCCATGAAGCGGAGCTGCGGCTCAAGGCGGCTGAGCACAATCTGACGCGGGTGGAAGACGTCATCGGCCAACTGGCGGCCCAGGTCGCTGCGCTCAAGACCCAGGCGCGGCAAGCGGTACGTTACCGCAACATTTCCGGACAGGTGCGCCGGACCGAAGCCCTGCTGTTTCATCTGCGCTGGATCGCAGCGAGCTCCGAGGTCGCCGACGCCGAGCGCACCAAGGATGAGGCCGTCCGCGTGGTCGCGGCGCGGACCAGCGAACAGACGGCAGCCACGACGCGGCAAACGCAAGTGGCGGCCGGCCTTCCGGCTTTGCGCGAGGCGGAGGCGAGGGCCGCAGCAGCACTGCAACGCCTCCTCATTGCGCGCGATGCTCTCGAGCGTGAGGAGGTTCGCGCCAAGGAAAGGATCAGCGAACTCGACCGCCGGCTCGAGCAATTCGCAGCCGACCTCGAGCGCGAGCGCACGCTGGCGGCCGATGCCGCCGCCGCCCTCGACCGATTGAGCGCCGAAGAGGAAACGATCAGGGCGCAAGCGCAAGCCAGCGCCGTGCAACTGAGCGGCGTCAATGGCCGCCTCGCCAATGCGGACGCAGCGCTTGCGGCGTCGGAAAAGTCCTTTTCCGAACTGACCAGTGCGCTTGCTGACCTGACTGCGCACGGCAATCAGCTGCACGCGGCCTTACGCGATCACGAACAGCGCGCCGCGCGCCTGGAAGCCGAACTCGCCAACATCGACGCGGGCCTTGCTGCAACCGACAGCGGCGAGCCCAACCTCGCGCTGCTGGGCGACGCGCTGGCGACCGCTCAGGCCGGCCTTGCCGAAGCGGAGAACGCTGCACGCGCAGCCGAGGTCGCGCATGCGCGCGCCCGCGACGAAATCGACGCGGCAAGAACGCCGCTCGCCGACGCCGAACGCCGCGTCCAGCGGCTCGAAACCGAGGCAAAGACCATCGGCAAGCTGCTCGCAGTCGAGAACAAGAATCTATGGCCGCCGGTGATGGATGCACTGACCGTCGCCAAGGGTTACGAGAAGGCGCTGGGGGCTGCGCTTGGCGACGATCTTGATGCGCCGGTGGATCAATCGGCGCCGCTGCGCTGGTCCGGCGCGCCACTCGATCCGTCCGATCCGACCCTCCCCGAAGGCGCCGAGGCGCTCTCTCATTTCGTGCAAGCGCCGCCGGAACTGGCGCGCCGGCTTGCCCAGATCGGCGTCGTCGAACGCGGCGACGGTGCTCGCCTGGCGGCCATCCTCAAGCCCGGCCAGCGGCTGGTGTCGCGCGAAGGTGACTTTTGGCGCTGGGACGGCTTTGCCGCCGCCGCGCACGCGCCAACCGGGGCCGCGCGGCGGCTTGCCGAACGCGGCCGTCTCGAGAGCATCCAGGGTGAACTCGCAATCGCGCGCGGAGAGCTGGAAGAAAAGCACCGCGCGGTTGCTGCCGCCGAAGCCGCCCTCGCCACCGCAGCGGCCGCGGAGATCAAGGCGCGCGCGCGCTGGCGCGCGGCTCAGCAATTGACCAATTCGAGACGCGAGGAGCATGCCGCCGCCGAGCGCGAGATCAGCCGCAATGCGGCGCGCATTTCGGCGCTCCAGGAAGCACGACAGCGGACCAGTGCAGGTCGCGACGAAGCCTTGGCCGCGCGCAACGAAGCGGAAGTGGCGCTCGCCGCACTGCCCGCCGCCGCCGATCTCGAGAACAAGCTCGCGGAGGTCAGAGAGGTCATTGCACGCGACCGCGCGACACAGGCCGAAGTGCGGGTCGAGGCCCAGACCATCGCGCGCGAGGCCGAGGCCGCCGATCGCCGGTTACAGGCGATCGCTGCCGAGCGGGCTGCGTGGGAGGAGCGAAACCACAAAGCCGCAGCGCAGATCGCCACCATCGGCCAGCGCACCGAAGAAGCAAGAAGCGAGCGCACTGAACTCGCCAACGCGCCGGAGAAATTCGCCAGCCAACGACAGGCGCTAATCGGCGAGATCGAGACGGCGACAACGGCGCGGCGCTCGGCCGCCGACCAGCTAGCGGAGGCCGAGACCGAACTTGCGGCCGCCGACAAGGCGGCGCGTGCCGCGCTCGAAGCGGTCGGCGAAGCCCGCACCGAGGCCGCGCGCGCGGAGGAACGCCGCGACGGCGCCAAGCGGCGCCTTGTCGACATCGAACATGAGATCCGCGACGTCTTCGACGTCGATCCCGCCGGCGCCGCGGAACTCGCGGAGGTCAAGGCGGACGCAGAACGTCCGGAAATCGCCGAAGTGGAGGCGAGACTCGATCGCATTCGGCGCGAGCGCGAGCGCCTCGGCTCGGTAAATTTGCTCGCGGAGCAGGAACTGCGCGAGGTCGAGTCGCAGCACGACAAGCTGTCCGCCGAGCGCAACGACCTGCACGAAGCGATCAGGCGGCTACGGCAAGGCATCCACAGCCTCAACCACGAGGCGCGCGAGCGGCTGCTCGCTTCGTTCGCCACGGTCAACGAGCATTTCAAGAAGCTTTTTGCCGAGCTGTTCGGCGGTGGCAATGCCGAGCTGCAGCTGATCGAGAGCGAGGATCCGCTCGAAGCCGGCCTTGAGATCATGGCGAAGCCGCCGGGGAAGAAGCCGGTGACGCTGTCGCTCCTTTCCGGCGGCGAGCAGGCGCTCACGGCGCTGGCGCTCATCTTTGCCGTGTTTCTTACCAACCCGGCGCCGATCTGCGTGCTCGACGAAGTCGATGCGCCGCTCGACGATTACAATGTCGAGCGCTTCTGCGACCTGCTCGATGAAATGACGCGCGCGACCGACACGCGCTTCATCATCATCACCCATAACCCAATCACCATGGCGCGCATGAACCGCCTCTACGGCGTCACCATGGCCGAGCGCGGGGTCTCGCAGCTGGTCTCGGTCGATTTGGAAGGCGCGGTGAAGCTGCGCGAAGCGAGCTGACGGCGCGGCCCGGATGGAGCGATAGCGAAATCCGGGACGGCTGCCCGCGCTACCCTTTGCCGAGTTTGAACAGCCGCAGCGCATTGCTGCGGCCAATTTTCAGCCGATCGTTCTCGCCGATCGGGCAGGCGTCGAACCAGTTCACAGCATGGTCGACATTCTCGAACGGCCAGTCGACCGAGAACATGATGCGATCGGCGCCGAGCACCAGCATGGCGTCGATGAGCGCCGGGGTATGGAAGTTGCCCGACGTGGTGATGTGGAAATTGGCGCAGAAATAATCGCGCATAGGTTTCTTGGCCGGATAATTGTTGCGTTCCTCGACCCAGCCATTGGCATGGTCGATGCGCCACATGGCATAGGGCAAGTTCTCGCCTAGATGGCCAAGCACGACTTGCAGGCGCGGGTGAGCGTCGAACAGCCCCGAGCCCATCAGTCGCAGCGCGTGCACTGCCGTTTCCTGGCCGAAAGCCCAGATCGGGCCCATCAGCCAGGAATGGCCCTGATAAATTCTCGCGTCCTGCGCCACCGGATTGCGCGGGTGCAGATAAAACGGCACATCAAGACTCTCCACCGTCGCCCAGAATGAGCGATATTGGGGCAGATCATAGTGCACCGCGGTGCCGGGCTCCTTGACCTCGGAAAACCCGTTGACCAGCGCGCCGCGAAAGCCAAGCTCCTTCACGCAGCGGTGGAGTTCGCGCGCCGCCATTTCCGGATCCTGCATCGGCAAGGCCGCCAGGCCTTGAAAGCGGTCCGGCCGCCTCGCCACCTGTTCGGCCAGATAGTCGTTGGCCTTGCGCGCAACCTCAAAGGCGCGCGTAGCATCGGGAATGTCCTGCACCCCTGGCGAATTGAGCGATAACAGCATCATCTCGATGCCGTACTGATCCATCAGCGCCAGTCGCCGCTCGTGAATGTCGAGATTGCGACTGCGGATCTCCTGCCACACGCGGTCGGGAAAGATGCCCCGGGAATTATCGAGCGTTTCTGGAATGGCGAAATGTTCCTCGAGTGCGATCTTGCCCAGCATGTTTCCTCCCTTGGCGCGTTACTCGGCGCTGGCGCATTAATCCTAACACGGCCTTTCGCGCGCGGCGATTGAGGACCGAGTTTCCGCCTCTCTCACTGGCACGGTTCTAGCGATACAGCTGGTTGACTCCCGGCGTTGTCCCATTTCGGGGCAGCGGCCGGGAATGCGTCTCGCAACAGCGAAATAACGCAAGCGGGTCGATGAATACGCACCAAAGCTACACGCTGGCGTCAACGCCGCAGACCGGCCGCTTCCTGCGCGTCTGGGCGGTGCTTTCGCGCGGCACCTTTTCCGGCGCGATCTTCCTGACCGACATTGCGCTGATCGTGGCGATGTCCTGCCTTACCGGGGTTGCCTATCACCTCGCCGTCTACGGCAATCGCGGCAACATCTCCTCCTTCGTCCAGGTCGGCGTTCTCGCCGCGAGCATCTTTGCCATTTCTAACCTGTTCCGCCGCGAATACCGGATGCCGAATTTCTTCAGCTTCAAGCCGCACGGCCGGCGCACGATCCAATTGTGGAACGTGACACTGATCTGCCTGCTGATGCTGAGCTTCCTGGCGCAAATCAGCGTCGATTATTCGCGCGGCTGGATCGTCCTTTTCTATGTCGCCACGCTCGCGGCGCTGATCGTGCTGCGCTACGTCATTGTCCGCGTTACGACGCTTGCCCGCGCCGCGGGGCTACTCTCCGCGCAGCGCATTTTTCTCATCGGCACTGGCGCGCATGTCGGCGGCTTCGTAAACCGTTATGAGCCCTGGGCGCTCGGCATTAATATCGTCGGCTGCCGCTTTCTCACGCCGGTCGCCGCTACCGCATCCGCGGAAATGCAGCGTGCGATGCTCGATCGCGACCTCGCCGAGGCGGTCGCAAGCGTCCGCAGCCTCGAGCCAGACGCCATCTTCGTGCTGTTGCCCTGGTCGGCGACCGAAACCATCGACCGCTGCGCCGAGACTTTCCTCTCGCTTCCGGTCGAGATTCATCTCGGTCCCGAGCAAATCTTGCACAAATTCGAGGAGGTCAAGCTCTCCACGCTCGGCCCGCTGGCGAGCCTGCAGCTGACGCGCCGTCCGTTGTCGCGCCGCGAAATCATCCAGAAGAGGTTGTTAGATCTCACCTTGGCGGCGACGGCGCTGGTTTTGGCAACACCGCTCCTCGTGCTCGTCGCCCTCCTCATCAAGCTCGACAGTCCGGGACCGATTTTCTTCGTGCAACGCCGTTACGGCTTTAATCAGCAGCCGTTCCGCATCATCAAGTTTCGCACCATGCGCACCCTGGACGACGGCGCGGTCATTCAACAGGCGCGGCCCGACGATCCCCGATTGACTCGGATCGGCCGCTGGTTGCGGCGCTGGAACATCGACGAGATTCCGCAGCTCTTCAACGTGCTCACCGGCGACATGTCGCTGGTCGGCCCGCGGCCGCACGCGCTGTCACACGATCGCGAATACGTGCGCCGCATTTCAATGTATGCGCGCCGGCACAACGTCAAACCGGGTATTACCGGCTGGGCGCAAATCAACGGCTATCGGGGCGAGACCGACACTGAAGAGAAGATGCGCAAGCGCGTGGAGTACGATCTGTTCTACATCGACAACTGGTCACTGTGGCTTGACCTGAAGATTATCGTGCGCACCGTGCTCTCGCGCTCCGCCTATCAGAACGCGTATTGAAGCGCTTTGGCGTCATGCCCGGCGATAGCCGTTCAAAGAAACGGCGTCGCTTCGCTCGCACTATGCGCCGGGCATCCACGTCTTGAGACAGAGTGGCCGGCGGACAAGCCCGGCCAGCATGTTTGAGTTTTGCGATCAGCCGACCAGCGCAGTAATGGCGAAGACCGCGCCGAGGGTGACCAGCGCCGTCGAAAGCCACAGCACGCTGATAAGCAACCAAACCGGCCGCGGCTTGCGTAGCGTTGCCGCCGGCGGACTGGTCCACGATTCCAGAGCCGGCTCGGCCCTGCGCAACGCGGCGGATGCGCGTTCGATCGCAGCAAATTCGCGTTCCAATTGCTCGCGGTCGGCGGCCGCAAGCTGGCCGGATTCATTCCCGCTCGCGTATCCGACATCAGACCGCGTTGCATCCGACTGCCGCGCACGCTCCGGGACGACATTACGCTTCGTACCGTCCGAGGAGATGAAGCCGAGATGATGCTCCGGCATGACGCTCTCCTTTTTCTTGCCTGGCAACTTCCTAGCCGGCCAGCGGCGGCCGCGCGATATTCATCGTTGGCTAACCTTAACGGCCTCGATGAATTGTCCTATCTAGAGAGCTGGAGCGGGGGACGATCCCGGCCGTTCCTCGCGAAACCCGCCGTCGCGGCGGTTGTTGCCTATATTGCGCCCAACGAAGCGACTTCGCGCCAGGCGTGGGCTGAAGGAATCTGCCGATGAGCACCTCGACATTGATCGTCCTTGCCGTGATCGTTGTTTTGGTTTTGTGGGTCATCTCGATCTACAACGGGCTCGTCTCGATGCGGCAGCGGGTCAATCAGGCCTTTGCCGACATCGACGTCCAGCTCCGCCAACGGCACGATCTCATTCCCAACCTGGTCGAAACGGTGAAAGGTTACGCCGCACACGAGCGCGGGACGCTTGAAGAGGTGGTGAAAGCGCGTAACGCCGCCGTGGCCGCGCAAGGCACGCCGCAACAGGCGGCGGCCGAGAACATGCTCTCGGGCGCCTTGCGTCAGCTGTTCGCGCTTTCCGAGGCCTATCCTGACCTCAAGGCCAACGCCAATTTCCAGCAATTGCAGGCGGAGCTGACCGACATCGAGAACAAGATCGCGGCGGCCCGGCGGTTCTTCAACAATTCGGTGCAGGAATACAATACCGGCATCCAACGATTTCCGGCCGCCCTGTTCGCGGCCGCGCTCGGTTTTGCTCCGAAGGATTTCTTCGATCTCGGCGAGGATCGCAAGACCGTCGGCGAGGCGCCGCAGGTCAAGTTTTAAGCGAGGTCGATAAACCCCATGCGCTCCTCTGGATACGCGCTTGCGCGGGAATGAGCGGTACCAACCACGATGGCCGCCTACGGTCTCTATAGCCACATCCAGTCGAACCGGCGCCGCTCAATCGCGCTCCTGATCGGTCTGTTCTTCCTTGTCTATGTTCTGGTCTACGCCGGCGCGCTGACCGCAGAGGCGCTATCGGTCGATGCCGACCTCAATACGCTGATGCAGCTCGCCTGGAACGATCTCATCAGAGCGGCGCCGGTGGCGACACTTGGCACGGCGCTTTGGGTGGTCATCGCCTATTTCTTCCATCAGAGCATGATCGACGCGATGACGGGCGGGCGTGAGGTCACGCGCGCGGAGGAGCCCCGGCTCTATAATATCTTGGAAAACCTCTGCATTTCGCGCGGCATCACCATGCCCAAGCTCAAGGTGATGGACTCCGATGCGCTCAACGCGTTCGCTACCGGCATGAACGCCAGACAATATTCGATTACGGTGACTTCGGGGCTGCTCCGCCTGCTCGATGATGCCGAAATCGAATCGGTTCTGGGCCACGAATTGACGCACATTCGCAACGGCGATGTCCGCATGATGGTCATCGCTGTCATCATTGCCGGCGTGATTTCTTTCGTTGCGGAGTTGGTGTTCCGGCTCTGGTTCTATAACGGCTTTGGCTTTCGTGGCTCACGCTCCGATGAGCGGCGCGGCGGCGGCGCCGGCGTTGCAATTTTGATCGCCATCGCGCTGTTGGTGCTGGCCTACGCCCTCTCGTTCATGATTCGCTTGGCGCTGTCGCGCTCGCGCGAATTGCTCGCCGACGCCGGCTCAGTGGAACTGACCAAAAATCCCGATGCCATGATCTCGGCGCTGCGCAAGATCGAAGGCCGCGGTGAATTGCCGGGCGCGACTTCGGCCGTGATGGAGATGTGTATCGATAACCCGCGCGAAGGGTTTGGCGAGCTGTTCGACACCCACCCGACGGTGGAAAGCCGGGTCGCGGCATTGGTCAAGTTTGCCGGCGGCCACGATCCCGGGCCGATCGCGTTACCGCCGCAAGCTGGCGAGGCCAACTCGGAGCCCGTCGATCATTCGGTGGCTGGTGGCCCGTGGGATTCAGGGCCGGCAAACGGGCCGTGGGGACCTGCAGCGGCGAAGGACGCAACCGAAGTCACACCGGCAGAAGTCGATGGTCGCTCCAGGCAGTCCCCCGGACCATGGGGTCCACACGGCGGCTAGTGGGCGCGATTTCCGAAGATTTTGTGACTGATTCGCAATAGCCGCGATTTCGCAATAGCCGCAATGCCGTCACAATTAACCATTCCGGGGGCAACTTGGGCTGCGGCGCATCTTTGCAGTGCGCGATGCACCTTAAGGCTTCCAAACAGAACCCGGTGAATGTAGAATCAATTTTCGGGGAAATGGCGTGACGCGTTCAATTCGGCCTCAGTCATTCTGCGGAATTGGATCGCCAGCGAAGATCGCGGCCGCGCGGCGTCAATGAGGAATCAGCCATGGCAAAGCCAACGGTGATCGTCGTCGGTGCGGACAAAGGGGGCGTCGGCAAGACCACGGTCGCCCGCACGGTACTTGATTACTTCACGGCGCATCACGTGCCGACGCGCGCATTCGACACCGAATCGCCGAAAGGCACGCTGAAGCGCTTTCATCCCGACATCAGCGATATTGTCGACGCCACCTCGGTCCCCGACCAGATGCGGATTTTCGACACCCTTTCGACCACCGATGCCAGCGTCACGGTCATCGACGTGCGCGCCGGGTTGTTATCGCCGACGCTGCGCTCGCTGCGCGACATCGGCTTTCTCGACGCGGTGAAGAAAGGGCAGCTCACTTTCGCCGTCTTCCACATCCTCGGCTCATCGATCGCTTCGCTGAACGAGATCGAGGATACAGCCAACTTCGCCGCCGACGGCAAGTATTTCCTGGTGAAGAACTTTATCAACAACACTAGCTTCTTCGAGTGGGACCAGCCCACATACTCTTCATATTTCAAAAAACTCAAGGATGCCGTCGAGATTACTATCCCGAAGCTCAACGAGATGGCCTACGAGCAAGTGGAGCTCGCCTCGGTGCCCTTCCTCACCTTCGTCGCCAACAAGGGCCTGAAGGGCGAAGCGGCAAACTACTCTTTTGTGCTGCGCGGCTATGTTCGGCATTGGCTCGGCAATGTGTGGGCCGAGTACGACCGCATTAAGCTCAATGAGATCGTCGCGAGCGGCGGTGCCGCGCCGGCGCCCGGTCCGCGCGTACAGGTCGTCAGCCGGTCGTAAACTCGCGCGGCGAGCCGTATCCTGCCGCGGCCGTCGCGCCGCGGGCGGATTTTATCATCGAGACCGCTTGCTGTGACGATGAAGCCGACCCCTCTCTTTATCATCACGTCGCCGCGCCCGCGGGTAGGCAAGACGCTGATTGCACGTCTTTTGCTTGAATTTTTTCGCCAGGGTCGCCGGCCAGTGGTGGGCTACGACCTCAATCCGCGTGAGCCGGCGTTTACCGACCGTTTCCCCAGATTGGTCTGGCCGATCGATATATCCGATACCCGCGGCCAGATGGAATTGTTCGACCGGCTGCTCGCGGACAATGCGAGCGTCAAGATCATCGATCTTGGATATGGTCCGTTCGAACAGTTCTTCGCGGTGACGCGGCAGATCGGGTTCGTGCAGGAAGCGCGGCGGCGACTGATCGAGCCGATAATCCTTTTTGTGACCGATCCGGCTCTGGCCACCGTGCGCAGCTACGCTGAGCTGCGGCGCCGCCTGGCGGCGACTTTTGTGCCGGTGCACAACGAATCAGTATCGCTCATGTTCGTCCCGGGGGATTTTCCGCCAACGCGCACGGAATTAGGCGTGCTCCGCATCCCGCGCCTGTCTCCGATCATTCGCGGCGTGATCGACCGGCCAAGCTTCTCATTTTCCGCCTACATGACTGAGCAGCCCGGCGGGCCGACTGAAATCCATCAATGGGTCGGGCAGGTCTTCACCGAATTTCGCGAGTTCGAGCTGCGCCTGCTCATGGGCAGGCTTACATTCTCGCTCGGCGGCGCTCCGACGCCGAGCCGCCAGGACCGAGAGATCTATCAGGAGGCCCATGGAGCGGGCAGATTACCACGTGGCTAAATTCGGGCTCGCGGGCGATAGAGCGAGCTCATCGGCCCGCCTTTCCAAACAAGCGGAGCGAACATGCACAAGACGGCCGGGCAGTTTCCGCCCGGCCGTTGTCTCGTTAGCAGTGATCGCGATCAGAGGGGCCAGCACCGCTTGCCGTCGGGACCGAGACGATACCCCGCTGGGCAGGCTCGCCGGACGGCATACGGGTGACAACGTCCGCCCGGACCGCGCCAGAATCCCGGCCCGCATCCTTCGGCTACTTTGACGACCAGACCGTTGGCGTCACCGACCGGAGACGGGGAGATGCCGGCGTTGGCGGCGGTCGCAAGACCAAAAGCCAACGCGGCGCTCAAGACAATTGATCGTACCATTTTATATTCCTTCCCAATTGTTATGCCGCCCTATTGCAATGGCGGGCGGCAGATTAAAACAACCGACGCAATGAACGGCCGCTGAACGGTGCATGGCCGTTAGGTGTCAAAAATGCGAAGAACCAACGGGATTTCGCGCTAATGCCCTTCGAAACTGACGAGCGTGCGTACCGGCACGCCGAGCTTTCTGATCTTAGCCGCGCCGCCTAGATCAGGCAGATCGATGATGAAGCAGGCGGCCAAAACGTCGGCGCCCATCTGCTTTAAAAGCTTGCAGGCGGCTTCCGCCGTGCCGCCGGTCGCGACCAGATCGTCGACCAGGATCACGCGCTCGCCCTGCAGCACCGCGTCCTCATGCATCTCCATTTCGTCGATGCCGTATTCGAGCGAATAGCCGATGGTTACGCGCTTGAATGGCAGTTTGCCTTTCTTGCGGATCGGCACGAAACCGGCCGATACTTGATGGGCGACAGCGCCGCCGAGAATGAAACCGCGCGCCTCGATGCCGGCGACCTTGTCGATCTTGCGGCCGGCCCAGGGCTGCACCAGCGCGTCCACGGCGCGACGGAACGCCCGAGCATCGCCGAGCAGCGTCGTGATATCGCGAAACATGATGCCCGGTTTGGGATAGTCCGGGATGGACCGGATCGCGGCCCTGAGGTCGTCATCTAACTCGACGGTAGTCATAGTCGGAGCCTCATCTCTCACCCGGTTACACTCGAAGTCAGTTGCAACCCGCCGCACTCTGGCGAACCATAATGGCTGACGCAACCGGAGATTCTGTCATGAGCGAGAACGCCCAGCGCCTCGTTATCGTCGATCTGCGCATTCCGTTTGTCCGCCTGGTGCTATTTTTCGTCAAAGCCGCACTCGCCGCCATTCCGGCTGCAATCATCCTTGGCTTCCTGCTCATGCTGGTAACAGCGGTCATCGCCGCACTCGTTGGCGACGGGGGCTTCATCCTGATGCGGCGCTGGTCGTTCTGAGGTTGATCTCAGCGCCGTAGCAAGCCCGTAGCGAGCCGGCAGCAAGCTGAATTTCACCTGCAGGGCGCGGCACCACCGATGAGCTGGCCTGCCGTTCCGCCTATTGCATTACCTAATGCGCCAGCCAGTACGTCGCCGACTGCGTTACCAGATGAACATGGCGCGCCCCTATTGGCGTTTTGCTCCGCCGCCCCTGCGGGCGAAGATTTATCCTGACCGGAGGAACCCTTATGGGTGTCGCTTGCGCCCTTGCTAGCGCCTTTACTGTCCTTAGTGGTGCCTTTGGTCGTATCTTTTGTGGTGGTTTTTGGCCCGGTCTGCTGAGCGGCCGGCGTTTTTGGTGGCGGCTTCTTGGTATCATCCGCTAGTGCGGACAGCGACGGCGCGCTGACAACCACCAGCAATTGAACCACCAGCATAAAGTGCGTGGACTTCCTCATGACTGTTACTCCCCTCTGCGCAAGCGCGCGTGCCTACAGGCGCGCCGGCTCTTCCCGCGCCGCCTCTTCCGCGAAACTGATCCGGCTAATTTCAGTCGTGCAGTGACTTAGCTGAGAAGAGTGCCTTCCGCCCCTTCCCGCGTCTTGAGACAATAGCTCTTTCTCGATGCCCTAGCCATGGGCCGCAAATTCAAACAAACGTCGCATCCCAACCAAGCAGAAAATGGCGGGCGAGGTCGCCATCGAAGGGCAACGGCGGCCTCTATTCAGATGCGGGCTGCACCGTTTTTAGCTTCGCGGATATTCGCTCGGTGGACGCGACTCAAGCAGCTCGGGGTGGTGCTTGACCAAGTGCCAGACCCGCTTCTTGGTGAAATACAGAAGCCCCGTCAGCACGATCAGAAAAACGAACACCTGGAAGCCCAATCGCTTGCGCTCATCAAGCTTCGGCTCCGAGGCCCAAGCCAGGAAAGCGGCAACGTCGCGGCCATATTGATCCACCGTGGTCGGCGTGCCGTCGGTGTATTCGACCTGCCCGTCGCTCAAGGGCTTCGGCATGCCGATGGCGTGGCCCGGGAAATATTTGTTGTACTGCGCGCCGGGCGGCAGGGTGACCCCGGCGGGCGGATCCTCGTAGCCATTGAGGATGGCGTGAATGTAGTCCGGACCATCCTCCTGATATTGCGTAAACGCGTCGATGATGAACCAGGGGAAGCCCGCTTCGTAGCCGCGGGCTTTCGCCAGCACGGACATGTCCGGCGGCAGCGCGCCGCCATTGGCGTTGCGGGCGGCCTGATCGTTGGGAAACGGCGGCGGGAAATGATCGGCGATGCGGCCGGCCCGTTGGTACATTTCACCCTGGTCGTTTGGCCCGGCGGTGACTTGGAAAGTCGCCGCGATCGTCGCCGCCTGCGCTTCGGTGAAGTCGGGTCCGCCGGGATCGGCGAGATTACGGAACGCCAGCAGCTTCAGGCTATGACAGTTGGAACAGACCTCGCGATAAATCTTGAATCCGCGCTGAAGCTGCTCCGGATCGTACAGGCCGAACGGGCCGTGGAACGACCAATGTTCCCGTGGCGGTGCCTCCGCCTCCTGCGCGATAGCCACGCGCATAGCGGGCGCCGCGAGGACGGCGGTAAACGTGAAGGCAAGAACGGTGCTGCGACAAATTTTCATGGCCGCCTCCTCTAAGCCTTGGCGCCCGACGGCGGCGGTGCCGATGCGCCCGCCGGTAAGCCTTCGCGAAGCACCGATTCCGAGATCGAGTTCGGCAGCGGCTTAGTAGTCTCGAACAGCCCCAGCAGCGGCAGGATGATGAGCAAAAACACAAAGTAATAGGCAGTGAGGATGCGCGCCGCGATGACATAGCCGCCTTCCGGAGGCTGCGAACCGAGATAACCCAGGCCGACGACCACCAGAAAGAACACGATCAGGAATTGCCGATAGAGCGGCCGATAGTTCGCCGAGCGCACCCGCGACGTATCAAGCCAGGGCAGGAAAGCGAGAAGGACGATGGAGGAGAGGAGCGCGATGACGCCCAGGAGCTTGCTCGGGATCGCGCGCAGGATGGCGTAAAACGGCAGGTAGTACCATTCCGGCACGATGTGGGTCGGCGTCTGGCCGGGATTGGCCGGAATGTAATTGTCGGAGTGGCCGAGATAGTTGGGAATGTAGAAGATGAACCAGGCGAAGAACAGCAAGAACACGCCGATAAAGAACGCGTCCTTGATGGTCGCGTAGGGCGTGAACGCAACCGTATCCTTCTCGGTCTTCGGCTCGACGCCGGTCGGGTTGTTCTGGCCGACCATGTGCAGCGCCCAGATGTGCAGCACGACCACACCGGCAATGACGAACGGCAGCAGGTAGTGCAGCGAGTAAAAGCGGTTCAGCGTCGGATTGCCGACGGCATAGCCGCCCCACAGCCAGGTCACGATCGGATCGCCGACGCCGGGGATCGCCGAGAACAGATTGGTGATGACGGTCGCGGCCCAAAAGCTCATCTGGCCCCAGGGCAGCACGTAGCCCATGAAGCCGGTGACCACCATGAGCAGGAACAGGATGACGCCGAGAATCCACAGCACCTCGCGCGGATCCTTGTAGGAGCCGTAATACATGCCGCGAACGATATGGGCGTAGACGGCGACGAAGAAGAACGCGGCGCCGTTCGAATGCAGATAACGCAGGAGCCAGCCGTAATTGACGTCGCGCATGATCAATTCGACGGAATTGAAGGCGAAATCGACGTGCGGCGTGTAGTGCATGGCCAGCACGATGCCGGTGACGATCTGCGCGCCCAGCATGAAGGAGAGAATGCCGCCGAACGTCCACCAGTAGTTCAAGTTGCGAGGCGTCGGATAAACGATGAAGGACGAATAGACGAGGCTTGCGATCGGCAGCCGCCGCTCCATCCATTGCATAAAGGGACTTTGCGGCTTGTAGACCGAATGTGCGCTCATGGTCGTACCTTATGCGTTGCTGGGCGCGGCTTCGCCGATCCGGATCGCGGTATCGGAAACGAACTGATGGGGGTCACGCCGCGGAGGCTCCGTTGCGGAGATTGCTGTCAACGTCTTAACCCTCGCCCGTCTTGCCGGCTAACTCCATCCGCGCTGCTGACCGCCCGCCCCCATCCTACCCTCTCCAACTCATGGGGAGGGTAAGGTGAGGGTTCGGCGGCGGAAGGCCGGTCGCGTCCGACCTGGGGGAGATCAGAAGCGACCAAATCCGGCGGCGTTTTATTGGCACCCTTGCCGCGAGAGTGCAAGTGTGCCAACGCGCACACCCCCAAATACCGGAACCGCCGCCCCCCGATCAAACCGCCCATGCGCATCGCCCTCTATGAGCCCGATATTCCGCAGAACACGGGAACAATTCTGCGCCTGTGCGCCTGCCTCGGCGTGGAAGCGCATATCATCGAGCCCGCTGGATTTCCTTCTTCCGATCGCGCATTCCGCCGCGCCGGCATGGATTATCTTGATGCCGTCGCCATCATCCGGCACCGCTCATGGCCTGATTTCGAGGCTTGGCGGCGCGGCGAGCATCATCGCCTCCTGCTGTTCACGACGACAGCGTCCCGCTCCTATCTCGATTACCGCTATGCCGCCGACGATGTTCTGCTGTTCGGGCGCGAATCGGCGGGGGTGCCGGAAGAGGTCCACAATGCGGCCGACGCCTGCCTCAAAATTCCGATGCGCCCCGGCCTGCGCTCGCTGAATGTCGCCGTCGCCGCGGCGATGGCAGCCGGCGAGGCGCTGCGGCAGATCGGTGGGATTAAGAACTAAAGCTTTCGCTCGTGCCGGCGGAAGCGGGGACGTGCGGCTGGATTCCCGCTTGCGCCGGAATGAGCGGCGTGGATTGCTCCGCGGAGCTACGCTTCCACCACGCCGGGGTGGCCGGCCTCGACCGCGAAGGTCCGCAGCGTCGCAATGTCGGCTTTCGGGTCGGTGGCGTCGGACACCGCCCGCATCCGCACCTGCATGTGCGCGCGTTCGAGATCGATGGCCACATAGCCGCGCCGCCGGCTCTCGAAGAAATGCACATGCGGATTGTCCGCCAGCGCCTGCGCGATCATCTCGTGAGGCGGCCCAAAGGATGAGATCGAGGTGCCGACGAACTCGGTGGCGACCACCGGTGCGGTCATATCGTCGAAGTCGAGCCGTAGGTCGTTGGCGAAGTAGCAATGCGCATCGCCGCCGATGACCACGGGATTAGACACCTGGCTATCGTGGATGCGCTTGAGCAGGCGGGCGCGATTTGCCGGATAGCCGTCCCAGTCGTCGGTCGAGAAGCCGAAGCCGCTGTCCTGCTTGATGCGCAGCTGCGCCATCAGCACATCCTGGGCGATCAGATTCCATTGCGCCTTGGAGTGGGCGAGGTTCGAATGAAGCCAGGCTTCTTGCGCGAACCCGAGCATGGTCCGGCCGGCGTCGCGCCGTTCCGGACAGCTTGCATCGCTCTCCAGGTGGGTGCCGCCCTTGTTGGGCGGCGCGTAACAGGCTTCGCGCGAGCGATATTGCCTTCCGTCAATCATCGAGATCTGGATGAGGTCGCCGAAAGTGAAGCGATCATAGACCCGCATGATCGGCCCTTCGGGCCGCGACAGGATCGGCCGCACCGGCATGTGCTCGTAGAACGCCCGGTAGGCCGCCGCCCGTCGCACGAGGAACTGCTCCGGGTCGTCGAAAAATTTCGACCATTTGTCGGCGTAGTCGTCCTGCACCTCGTGATCGTCCCAGGTGACCAGCGCCGGTGCTTCGGCATGCAGGCGCTGCAGATCCTGGTCGAGCCGGTATTGCGCGTAGCGATTACGGTAGGTCGGCAGCGTCGCCGCTTCGATGCCGTCCGAGTGGCGGCGCACAATGGGACGCCGCTCCTCGATGTATTCGTAGATGTAGTCGCCGAGGAACAGGACGAATTCCGGATTTTCGTCGGCGAGATGGCGGTAGCCGGAAAAATACCCGTGCTCGTAATTGGAGCAGGAGACGAAGCCGAAGCGCAGCCGGTCGAGCGGGCTTCCCGGTCCCGGCAAGGTGGCGGCGCGTCCGATGCGACTGACGGCATCGCCGCTGATGAAGCGATACCAATAAGGCCGCCCGGGCTCGAGCCCGGCAACATCGAGATGCACCGAATAAGCGAACGCCTGCTCCGCCATGGCCTCGCCGCGTCGCACGACATCGCGCATCGCTGGATCGCCGGCGATCTCATAGGCGACGGTAACGTCACCGCCGCGCATGCCGCCAGGCGTCTCCGGGTTGCTCGACAAGGGCTCGGGCGCGAGCCGCGTCCACAAAACAAAACCATCCGGGCGTGGGGCGCCGGAAGCAACGCCGAGGCTGAACGGGTCGCCACCCCCGCTCGCGCCCCAGCTCGGCGCGACGGCGTAGCGCAACAAAGCTGGCGCGGCGATCAAGGTGAGCCCGGTACCGGCCACGCCTTTGATCAGGCGGCGGCGCGTCGGGGCGTTTGCGGAAAGCGGCTTGGGCGTCATGGGTCTTAGGCCTCTTGTGCCACGGACCGATATATTCGCCCAGGATTATGACAGTCTGGACAAGCTTTGAGAGCGGTGGCCATTGTGTGGCAGACGGCGCAACGCTGTTCGGGGCCATTTCGGACCAATTATGGACGTCAACCTGCTCGAAACACGTAAAAACCTTGCCCGCAGCTGGTTCGAGGCGCTGCGCGACCAGATCGTGACCGCCTTCGAGGCGGTAGAGGATGCCCTCCCCGCCGGCGCGCCGCTTGCCGATCGCCCTGCGGGCCGCTTCCAGCTTAAACCCTGGAACCGCACCGACCATAGCGGCGCCCCTGGAGGCGGTGGCGTCATGGCGACGATGAAGGGTCGCGTGTTCGAGAAGGTCGGCGTCCACGTCTCGACCGTTTTTGGCGAATTCGCCCCCGAATTCCGCAAGGAAATACCGGGCGCCGCCGACGATCCGCACTTTTTCGCCAGCGGCATTTCGCTCATCGCCCACATGCACAATCCGCACGTGCCGGCGGTGCACATGAATACGCGCTTTGTGGTGACCACCAAATCGTGGTTCGGCGGCGGCGCCGATCTCACCCCGGTGCTCGTGCGCCGACGCACGCAGGAGGACCCTGACACGATCGCCTTCCATGCCGCGATGCGCGACGCCTGCGATGCCCACGCCGCGGTCGCGCCCTACGACAAATTCAAGGCATGGTGCGACGAATATTTCTTTCTGAAGCATCGCGGCGAAGCGCGCGGCATTGGCGGCATTTTCTACGACTGGCTCGATAGCGGCGACTGGCAAGCTGATTTCGCTTTCACGCAAACTGTCGGCCGCGCCTTCCTTTCGATCTATCCCGAGCTGGCGCGCAGAAATTTCGCCAGACCGTGGACCGATGCCGAGCGCGAGGAACAACTCGTGCGCCGCGGACGTTACGTCGAGTTCAACCTGCTGTATGACCGCGGAACGGTATTTGGCCTGCGCACCGGCGGCAATGTCGAGTCGATCTTGTCGTCGATGCCGCCGGTGGTGAAGTGGCCGTAACGGAAAAGTCTTTTTTGAAATTCTCAAGGAGAAACCATGAAGCTCGTTCGTTTCGGCGCGCCCGGCCGGGAAAAACCCGGAATGCTTGATGCGGAGGGCCGCATTCGCGATCTGTCGAAAATCGTTCCTGACATCGCCGGCGACGTGCTCTCGCCCCAAGGCCTCGCCAAACTTCGCAAGCTCAAGCCCGAGAAGTTGCCGCTTGTCCGCGGCACGCCGCGGCTCGGCCCATGCGTCGGCAAGATCGGCAATTTCATCGCCATCGGGCTCAATTATTCCGATCACGCCGCCGAAGCCGGCATGCCACTGCCCAAGGAGCCGATCATCTTCAACAAGGCGCCCACCTGCATCTGCGGGCCGAACGACGACACCATGATCCCGAAAGGCTCGACGAAGCTCGATTACGAAGTCGAGCTCGGCGTCTTCATCGGCAGCCGCGCGCGCTATCTCGCCAAGAACAAGGCCATGGATGCGGTCGCCGGCTATTGCCTCGCCAACGACGTGTCCGAGCGCCTCTTCCAGATCGAACGGAGCGGCGGGCAATGGAATAAAGGCAAGGGCTGCGAAACCTTCGGTCCGCTCGGGCCCTGGCTCGTCACCAAGGACGAGATCGGAAACCCGCAGCGGCTCGACATGTGGCTCACGGTCAACGGCGAAACCCGACAGCAGGGCTCGACCCGCACCATGATCTTCGGCGTCGCCCATCTGGTTTGGTACTGCTCGCAGTTCTTCGTCATGGAGCCGGGCGACGTGATCATCACCGGCACCCCGCCCGGCGTCGGCATGGGTTTCAGGCCGGAGCCGAAATTCCTGCACCCCGGCGACGTGGTCCGGCTCGGCATCGACGGCCTCGGCGAGCAGCAGCAGAAGGTGGTGAAGTTTAAGATGTAAGGGCGAGTTACTGACCAACGATTTTGACAATTCCGGGCTTTGTCAAAGCAATAGCTGTTAGAAGCTCGGGAACTTAGATCCGTTAGTCGGTTAGTTCTTGCGTGTAAAACGATTACCGCAATCCCCAATGCTTGCGGGTTTTGTTGAAATGACAGATTTCGATCAACCGTGATGAATACGTCGAATTGGTCCGATGCCAGCGCGAGAAGCTCGCCATTTTTGATCGAAGCCCAACCCATCTGGCGGGCACTCTTGACATCATGCCCGACCAGCGAGCGCGACAGACGCCAATCCACACATTCGTCGAGGAGAACTCTCACGAGACGGCTTCGATCACCCGATCCTTCGCCTCTTCCAGAAAAGCAATCACCTGCGCGCGCGTCACCGATGGGAAGCCCTTAAGAAACTCATCGATCAAGTCGCCGGCCTCAAGGTACTCAATAAGCGTCTGGACCGGCACACGTGTACCGCAGAAGACGGGCGTTCCACCCATGACCTCAGGGTCGCGGCAAATAATTGATTGGTCCATCGGCAGAATATATCAGCCTTAGCAGGCATTGCCTATGATCCTTTACCCCGAGGTGCGAGCCAACGGCTCTGGCCTCACCCTTCCCGTGCCTCCAGCACCGCCTGCAGTGAGATGCGGGACCAGACTGAGATTTTGTCGCGGAAAGCCGTGTAGGACTCATGCACCCTGTGCGCGGCCGGGCTTTTGCCCGCGACTTCGGCGAGAACCTCAGTCGCAGTTCTGCGCGCCGCGGAAACGAGATCCGGCGGAAACGTGCGCAGCTGGACATTGTCGCGCGTCGTGAGCGTCGCCAGCGCCTCGATGTTGAGCCGCTCCATCTCGGCGAGGGCGAAGGAAGCCTCCGCGCCGCAGGCATGCGCGACAATCGCCTGCAATTCGGCATCGAGTGTCTGCCACGCTTTCAGCGACACAATGCACTCGCCCGTGCCGTTCGGCTTGTTAAATCCAGGGCCGTAGTAGAACGGCGCAAAGCGGTGGAGCCCGAGCGCGACGTCGGAGCCGGGGCCGACGAATTCGGCACCATCGATCACGCCCGATTGCAGCGCGACCAGAATTTCGCCGGGCGAGGTGGTCTGCGGGATGGCGCCGAGCCGCCGATAAACTTCGCCACCCAGGCCGAGCGAGCGAATTTTCAGGCCGTGCACGTCGTCGCGGCTCTTGATCTCGCGGCGGAACCAGCCGCCCATGCAGACGCCGGTGTTGCCGCCCATGAACGGCTTCACGCCGAACCGGGCATAAAGCTCGTCCCAAAGCGCCTGGCCGCCGCCGGCATCGATCCAGGCGACGTGCTCGTTGGGAATGAGCCCGAACGGCACCGTGGTGAAGAAGGCCGCGGCCGGCTCCTTGCCCTGCCAGTAGAACGCCGCGGTGTGCCCCATCTCGGCGACGCCGGTGCCGACCGCATCGAGCACCTCGAAGGCCGGCACGATCTCGCCCGCCGCCGATACCGTGATTTCGAGGCGGCCGCCCGAGAGCGTAGCAATGCGCGTGGCGATGCGCTCCGCCGACAGGCCGGGCCCAGGGAGCCGCCTCGGCCAGGATGTGACCATCCGCCAGTGCCGGGTGTCGCCGCGCGCCACCGCCGGCGCGGCCATCGCACCGACAAGGCCTGCGGCTCCGGTTCGCGCCAGCGTGCGCCGCGTTACTTTGCTCATGCGCGTTTCCTGGGCAGGCCGACTGCCCGCGCCAATTCCTTTACGCCATTCCGGAAAAGAGAGCGATGACACGGCCGCAACCGCCGCTCGATGTCGGCTTGCACGCCTTAGATTTTTCGGACAGACAACGCCCATGAAGCTCGGCTTTTTCACCATGCCAATCCATCCGCTGGACAAGGACTGGCGGGTATCGCTGCGCGAGGACCGCGAAGCGTTCCTGCTCGCCGACAAGCTCGGCTTCGCCGAGGGCTATGTCGGCGAGCACGCCACCGACCGCGCCGAGAACATCACCTCCTGCGCGATGTTCATCGCAAGCCTGATCGACGCCACCAAGACCATCAAGCTCGGCACCGGCACGATCAACATGCCGAACACCCATCCGGTCGCGACCGCCTCGCAGATCGCGATGCTCGATCACATGCTCGACGGCCGGTTCATTTTCGGCATCAGCCCGGGCGGCTTGCTCTCCGACGCCGAAGCGTTCGGTAATCTCGATGCTGACCGCAACGCCATGTTCCTCGAGGCGATCAACACGGTGCTCAAGATCTGGGCGTGCGAGCCGCCTTACAACATCGAAGGGAAATACTGGAACGTCAAAATCGAGAAGCAGGCCATGCTGGACATCGGCCAGGGCTTTTTGCCGAAGCCGCTGCAGAAACCGCATCCGCCGATCGTGGTGACCGCGGTGGCGCCGTTCTCCAAGGGCGTGACCGAAGCTGCGGCGCGCGGCTGGGACCCGATCTCGGCAAATTTTTTGATGCCGGAATGGGTCAAGAGCCATTGGCCGAAATACGCCGAGGGTTGCGCGCGCGCCGGCCGCAAGGCCGATCCGGCGAACTGGCGGATCGCCAAAAGCATTTTCGTCGCCGAAGACGACAAGACCGCGAAGGCCTATGCGACCGATCCAAACAGCCCGTACCGGTACTATTACAGCCAGCTCTATACCAAGCTGAAGAAAGCAGGCCGGGTTGAACTGTTCAAGAACAGGCGCGACCAGCCCGACGATGAGGTGACACTCGATGGCATCTGCGACGCGCTGATCATCTACGGCTCCCCGGACAAGGTCGCCGACGAGATCCTGAAATTCCGCGAACGCGTCGGCGATTTCGGCACGCTGCTCTATGCCGGCAAGGACTGGCGCGACCCGGCACTTGGCAAACGTTCGATGATTTTGTTGGCGGAGAAAGTGCTGCCGAAGGTCAACGCCGCGATCGGGGCGTGACGACGACCGGTGTCATTTGATCGCCTGCGGGTTGAGCGGCGAGCCGGAGCCGCCGGTGATGATCAGCGGCGAGCCACAGAAGAAAAACTCGTAGATGCCGTCGGCGTCGCAATCTTCCGCCAATTCCTTGACGTAGAACATCTCGCCCATGGTCAACCCCATGGCCGGAATGACCACCCAATGCCAGGGCTGATTGACTTCCTTGGTCTCGTTCGGCCGCACCTCGACGCCCCAGGTGTCGGAGCAGATGGCGGCAATCTCCTTCTCCTGGCACCAGTAGCAATTCTCGAATTTCACGCCCGGCGCGTCGCCGCCGGCATAGGCGCCCCAATTTTTCTCCTTGAGGCAGCGCTCCATCTGCCCGGTGCGCAGGATGACGAAATCGCCGCGCCTGATCTCGACATTCGCCTCTTTGGCGCATTTGTCGAGCTCGTCATTGGAGATAGCCTCGCCGTCCTTGAGCCAATCGATGCCGCGTAACCGCGCTATGTCGAGCAGCACGCCACGGCCCACCATCTTGTTTTTCGCGTGCTCGATGCCGAGCTTATGGAGCCCACTGGAATCGACTTCGCGCGCGTCAAAACCGTTGTACATCTTGTCTTCGTAGAAGATATGGCCGAGCGAATCCCAATGGGTGGCGCATTGTACCGGCAGGTTGATGGCGTCGTCGGCGTAGCGGATGTTCGGCACCTTGTCTTGGCGCCCAGCAACCGCATCGGTGCCGGTCGCCAGCATCGTGTGAATCGGATTCCAACGGCCGCCGAACAAGCCGGTCTGCGGACCGTTACGGTCGAGCGGAATGCCGAGCGCAAACACCTTGCCGGTGCGGATCAATCCGGCCGCGCCGACGATGTCCTCGGGCGTAATGTGGTTCAGCGTGCCGATCTGATCATCTTTGCCCCAGCGACCCCAATTCTTGAGCTTCTCGGTCGCTTCAGCGATGGCCTTCCTGCCGACATCAATATTCATCAGAACCTGTCCTTCCGGGTTACAAATCGACGCGACTTGCATCGCGAAAATTTGTGGTCGTTTCAATGTGGGTCAGATAGGACCATGGAATGAGCGCAAGGTCACGCGCCATCGCACCAGCGAGCAGTAGCGCTAAAGTTGCAGGCGATGACAATCTATGAACCTAAGCAACCAAGCCGTCCATGCCGTGTTGCCGCGACGCGCTTCCCCCGGCCGCGGCGAACGTATGCCGGATTGCTAGAGTATTGCCACAAAGGACCGTCATCGTGAATAAAGGCGTCGCGTCGCCATGCGCTCCGGAAAGGGCCGATCATGGCGACGAGCATGATTTCGCGCGCAGGACGGGCGCGTGGCAGGATCGGTTACAGGAGGGTGAAATGAAGCTACATGACAGCGGCGTGAGATCTGCCGACACGGTTTTGTTGCTGCTCCAGTGGTGGGTGCGACTGCTGCAGGTCGCGGCGCTCAGCCTCCTGCTGCTGGGATCCTCGGTCGGCGTTGGCGCCGCGCAGCCGGCGTCAACCGTCAAGAACTCAAGCCTCCAAGATTCAAACCTCGAAGACTCAAACCTCCAAGACTTCAAATCTCCACAACTCACGTTTATCTGCTGCGTGGCGCGTTCAATATATTCTCTCTCGGCCTCGACGAGATCGCCGCCAAGCTGCGGCGGCTGGGCATCTACGCCACCGTCGACAACTATCTGGGCTGGCAGGGGCTCGCAGACCAGGCCGCCGCGGACTACAAGAGCGGACGGTTGCGGACGATCATCCTGGTCGGCCACTCCTCCGGAGCTGTGGCGGTGACCGACATGGCGGCGCGGCTCGGGCAGCTCGGAGTTCCGGTCAAATTGGCGATCGGCCTCGATCCGACCGCGCACGATACCGCATCGGGGCACGTCGACCGTTACATCAATTACTACATCGGCAACGGGCTCGGCGTAGCCGTCGACAAGGGCCGGCAGTTCAGCGGCACGCTGCAGAACGTCGACATGGAAAAGCATCCCGACCTCGGACATTTCAACATCGACAAGAATCCCGCGCTGCAGGAACAGGTGATCAAAGAGATCCGCGCTGCACTGTGAGCCGCTCGACCGCGCCAAGCCGATACCCATGAAGCGCGTCGCCGCCGCCAGACCGGGGCTTCGACGCGATCATGGCAGGCGCAGCCACAGGAGCATGGCGCCGACGCAACTCGCCGGCCTCATGGTCGCGGTAGTGCTTTCCTCCTGGACACTCGCCGCCACCTTCGATCCCGGAACGGCCGGCCCCGTGACCACAGCACCAGGCGAGGCCGCTCCGGCGCAGTCGGCGATCAAACCGCGTGGGCGCGCCTATCTGTTCCGCGGCTTTGCCGGTCTGATCTTCTCGCTTGGCACTGACCGGCTGGCCGAGCGTATCGAACGGGCCGGCTTCACGGCGACCGTCAATGAAGCCGTCATGTGTTCCGCCGTCGCCAGCGAGGCGATACGCAACTATCGTCAGGATCCCGCGCCGGTCACCGTTATCGGCCACTCGATGGGCGCAGCCTGTGCGCTCAGCTTCGCGGGCATGCTTGCTGGCGAAAACATCCCCGTCAGCCTACTCGTCACCACCGATCCAGCCCGAATCTCAGGCGACGTACCGCTAAACGTCGAGCGTTACATCAATATCTTCCAATCGAACAGCTTATTGGGCGGTGGCGACGTCATGCCGGCGAAAGGTTTTCGAGGCCACTACGCCAGCTTCGATCTCGTGGAGCACAATGAGATCTCCCACATCAATATCGAAAAGGCCGAGTCGATACACGAACAAGTGGTAAGCAAGATCGAGCAACTTGGAACGACGCCGGCAAAAACCGAGGTTGAGGCGGTGCCGATTCGGTTCGTCGTTCCGGCTGATGCCGCGCTCGAACTGTGGGATAGCGGCATGCCGGTGTTCGCTCGCCCGGGCGATACGCTGCAAACGCTGGCAATATTTTACCACGTCCCGCTGTGGTCGCTGACGCAGATCAATCGCATATCGGGCGGCGCGCCGCTGGCACCTGGCCAGCGCATCATTGTCCCGCGCCATCTCCTTCCGCTCGCTACACCGGACACCGGCGCGATCTCCGGCCAGGCGCCAGCCAGGCATTGATCCGCGGGTCAGGCGGCGCGTGCAACCTGGCGTCGCAACAAAGCCGCACAGCTCTGCGAACTAGCGGCGCGGGAGGAAAGGGATCAGCATGGGGACGCGGCGGCAGTAAGAACCGTACGCGTCCGGACCAAGCTCCACCGTCAGAAAGCGCTCCTCCGAGCGGGCCTTGAGCCACAGGCCGAAAATGATCAGCGCTGCGCCGAGCAATGCCGTGACCCTGGCCTCGGCGGCCGCTGTCGCCAGTAGCGCGATGATGAGCCCGGTGTAGATCGGGTGGCGCACGAGACCGTAAGGGCCGGTGTCGATGATCCGATGGCCCTCCTTGCGCGTGATGGCACTCGACCAAAGCCGCCCGAGATATATTCGCGCCCACCAGGTGAACGCGAGACCCAGCAACATCACTCCCGTGAGCGCATAGGCGCCATCATAGCCGACCTCCCAAATTCGTTTCTCGGCCAGCAGCCATGGTGTTAACGGTATCAGCAGGATCCCCCCGGCAATCATCGCGGCGCGGTAGGTCCACGCTGTCAACGTGGCGATGCGTTTTTGCGTGAGGCCCGACCACGACGACGCCGCCACCCAGCTGATCAGCCAGCCAATCCAGATCAGATCAAGTATCTCGCTCGGATGATGGATCACGATGCCGATAACTCCGCAGCGACCCGGTCGCAGCCATAGCCCTGCGACAAGCCCGGTGTTTTTTTGTGGCAGGCAAAATTAATTGTAAAGTCTATCGGGACCCGCCCAGGATGGACGTAATGGCCTCCCGCAAAGCAGGCTCGATCGGACGCGGCGCATAGCCGAGTTCCCGCCGCGATTTTTCGATTGACAGCGGTTTGGACCGCGATGCGATGCGCACGCCCTCAACGGTCGCCGCCGGCGACCGGTGCGTCACGTGATCGGCTATCAATTCCATCATCGCAGCGGTTGTTTGCGCGAACCCGGCAGGAACCGCGATGCGCCACGCTCTGCGGCCGCTGATCGCCGCCACAATATCGAGGAGCTGTTTCAGCGAGATATCTTCGCCGCCGAGAATGTAGCGATGGCCGATCTGCCCGCGCTCCATAGCCAGAAGCAAGCCCGCCGCAACGTCGCGCACGTCGACCAAATTCATGACGAAATCAAGATAGAGTTGAATGCGTCGATTGACGAAATACCGCAACATCGCGGTCGGCGGCGTAAAGCGCTCATGATGGGCGCCGACTGGCATGGTCGGACTGGCGATCACCACGGGGAATCCCGACGCCGCGGCTTGCAAGGCACGCTGTTCCGCAAGCAGTTTCGAATGCGTATAGGCCCCTGGCATTTCCTCCGGCGTAGTGCGGACCTCTTCCGTGATGACGGACGGATTGGTCGAGCGGCCGAAAAGAATAAATTCGGTCGAACAATACAAAAACCGCGCGACGCCGCGCTCGCGTGCGGCAGCAATGACAATTTCTGTGCCGCGGCAATTGACGGCGTGGAATTCGTCTTTGTCAGGCATCCACATGCCTGGCAGCGCGGCAAGGTGATAAACCTCCCCGACATCGTCGAGCGCCTCGTGCACCAGTCGCGGATCGAGCACCGAGCCTTCGATATATTGGACTCCGGGCGGCGCGTCCGCCGCCGGGCGAAGGTCAACGACGCGGACCCGACGGCCGCGCCCGAGAAGAGCCGCGACCAGATATTGCCCGATAAAACCGTTGCCGCCCGTAACGAGCGTCTGGGTCACGGATGTTGGCCCACATCGGCCCGGCCTTTGCTCGAATAGGGTGGCGAGCCATGCGTCATGGGCCGGGAAGATTTTTGCAAGACCGCCGCAAGGTCGCGCCGAAAGCCAAGCGCGATGAAAAGCTTTGCGAAGATATACATCGGGCTGATGAGCATTTGCATCGGATTGTCCAGCAGCGTCGGCCGTTTACCTTCGAACACCTGATGTCCGATGATCTGCAAGGCCCATCCGAGGACGAATAATACAATCGATATGATCCAGACCCAGGCGACGCTGACGTGGTCGGCTATTGTCGCGGCAATAAATAGAAGAGGCATGGCGGCGACAACGATTGTCAATCCAAGACCGATGTCCCAAATCGTCCACAGAAGCAGCGCCGGGATTACCAGAAGCGGCGCCAAGCTGACTTGCACACCGAGGACCGTCACCGGCACCAGACAGAGCGGCAGCACCACCCCAATGAAGATCATCGGATTGCCAATGATGTGCATGACGCCATTGACGTGATCGCGGTGAGCCTGCGCATAGTACACAAGCTGACGCTGAAAAAAATCATTCATTACTGTCCTCAAGCCGACGTGAGGCGGCCTCCGTCACAAGGTAAACTTATACAGGCGAGGTGCGACCGTCCCCAGATATCGCCATGGAAGTGAGAGGCCGCTTCTCGACAACCCGCCACCCGGTACTGGAACAACGTAAGCTTGAGATGGCGCCAACGTCAAACGGGCTCCACGAGGGGAATACTACAGCAGACCGCATCGTGAAATCGTGAGGCAGTGGTCGGCGCAATACTTTTCCATCATCCCCGCGCGAGCGAGCGGAAATTAAGCCTCGGCGTCAGCGAGTTGCGGAACGGAAGCGGGCGAACTTTCGTCCGGCTTTTTCGGCTCCAGCGCAGCGGCGATCGCTTCCTCGACGCGTTCGAGCCAGATGAACTCCATCTGCTTGCGCGCGATTTCGGGGATGTCGTCGTAGTCCCTGCGGTTGCGCGCCGGGAGCATGACGCGCTTGATGCCGGCGGCGTGAGCGGCGAGGACTTTCTCCTTGATGCCGCCCACCGGAAGCACAAGCCCGCGCAGACTAATCTCGCCGGTCATAGCAGTGTCGCTGCGCACAGTCCGATCCGTCATCAGGGAGACCAGCGCCATGAACATGGCGACGCCGGCGCTCGGACCATCCTTGGGAGTGGCGCCGGCGGGCACGTGGACATGGATGTCGCTCTTCTCGAAGCGACTGGCGTCGACGCCGAGCGCAGCGGCACGGTTCTTGACGATCGACAGCGCGGCCTGTGCGCTCTCCTTCATCACGTCGCCGAGCTGACCGGTCAGGATCAGCCGGCCAGTGCCGGGAGTGCGCGTCGCCTCGATAAAGAGGATATCGCCGCCGACCGGCGTCCAGGCCAGCCCGGTGGCCACGCCCGGCACGCTGGTGCGCATCGCCACCTCGCTCTCGAACTTCGGTGCGCCGAGGATCGCGGTGAGGTCGCTGCGGGCGATGCGGATTGGGCCGCTTTGGCCCTCGGCAATGCGCACTGCGGCGTTGCGCAACGCCTGGCCGATCAGCCGTTCCAGGCTGCGCACGCCCGCTTCGCGGGTGTAATTCTCGATGATGTCGCGCAGCACATCATCGCCGATTTCGACCTGACCGGGCTTGAGCCCGTTCGCTTCCATTTGCCGGCGCACCAGATAGCGATGCGCGATCTCGAGCTTCTCGTCGGCGGTGTAGCCGGCAAGGCTGATGATCTCCATGCGGTCACGCAGCGGCCCGGGAATGGTGTCGAGCATATTCGCCGTGGTGATGAACACGACCCGGCTCAGGTCGAACGGTACCGCAAGATAATTGTCGCGGAAGGTGTTGTTCTGCTCCGGATCAAGGACTTCGAGCAAAGCCGCGCCGGGATCGCCCTGGATGCCGGCGCCGAGCTTGTCGATCTCGTCGAGCATCATCACGCAATCGCGCGAGCCGGTCTTGCGGATCGCCTGGATAATGTTGCCGGGGAGCGCACCGATATAGGTGCGGCGGTGGCCGCGGATTTCCGCTTCGTCGTGCACGCCGCCCAGGCTTACGCGCACGAATTTTCTGTTCATCGCGCGCGCGATCGACTGGCCGAGCGAGGTCTTGCCGACGCCGGGAGGACCGACGAAGCACAGAATCGGCGCCTTGCCCTGCGGCGCGAGCTTGCGCACCGCCAGATATTCGATGATGCGCCGCTTGATCTTGTCGAGATCGTAGTGGTCCTCGTCGAGGATGCGCCGCGCCTCGGTAATGTCGATCGGCTTTTCCTCGGGCAGCGCCCAAGGCAATTCGATCAGCCAATCGAGATAGGTGCGCACCATGCCGTATTCGGCCGCCCCTTCGGGCATGCGCTGCAGCCGGCGCAGTTCCTTGCGGGCCTGGTCCTCGACTTCCTTCGGCATGCCGGCGTTGCTGATCGCCTTGTCCAGCTCGGCCATTTCGGCAGCCTTGCCCTCTTCGCCTTCGCCGAGCTGGCGCTGAATCGCCGCCATCTGCTCGCGCAAGAGCACCTCGCGCTGACGCTCGTCGAGCGTCGCCTTGGTCTGCCGGCCGATCTCCTGCGACAACCGCAGGACCTCGATGCGGTGGGCGAGTAGGCGCGAGACCTTGTCGATGCGCGCCGAGACGTCGATCGTCTCCAGAATCTCCTGCTTCTCTTCCGGCTTCACATCCATGTAGGCGATGGCCAGATCGGCGAGCGCCGCCGGCGCTTCGATCGACTGGATCGCGGCGAGGAGTTCGGGCGGCGCCTGCGGCAGCAATTGGATCGCTTCGAGCGTCTGCGCCTTGAGATTGACGAAGCGCGCCTCGATCTCGGCCGAGCTCGCCTCGGATTCGGGGATCTGCAGCACCCGCGCGACAAAGAACGGCCAGCCGCTGAGATACTCAACAACCTGGAATCGCTGCTCGCCCTGGCAGACCAGGTGATGCGAGCCGTCCGGCGCGGTGATGTAGCGGACGATATTGGCCACCGTGCCCATGCGATGCATGTCAATCGGGGTCGGATCGGCAATGTCCGCGGCCCGCTGCAGCAGGATCCCGACTTGACGCTGTTCGCGCACCGCCTGTTGTGCGGCGGCGATCGATTTGGCACGCCCGACCGTGATCGGCAGCACCAGACCGGGAAACAACACGGTGTTGCGCACCGGCACGATGATGAGCGCATCGGGCGGCAACGGCGGCAGTTGCGGCTGCGACGGCGCGCCTTCGGTCGCTCCGGTGTTTGAACGCATTTCAGCTTCAGCCACGGCTCGCCCCTGCTTTCTGCAATGAAATGACCAAATAGCCTGCAGTCACGGCACGGCGCACGGTCGTGTAGCGCCCGGCCGGCAGCCGCAGCCGCCGATAGAACCGGCCTTGGGGGAGTTCGAGCCGATGAATAATCGCGGTGCGCAGTTCGGGCGGCAGGACGCGCGTTCCGGCGATGACGAGATCGCCGTCCTCGATCACGGCCTGCGCCTGCTCGGCATCAACGCCGGGCAGCGCCACCAGCGCCAGGACTTCAAATTCCGTCTCGAGAATATCGACCGGCGGCTCCCAAGCCGGCTGCCGCGCTTGCGTACCCACCGGCCGGAAGAAGTCGCGATGCAGCCGTTCCGCGCGCGCCAGCATCTCGCACGCTTCCGACCACATCCAATCGCGGGCCACATCGCGGGCCATGGGCAATCCCCTCCAGTCTGGGTTGGATATGTGTGCAGTCGATGCGTGAAATTCAACGCCGCCCCGAGGCTTAGGGCCGCTTAGAGCACCCGGAGGTGGCGCTCCGATGGATGCGGATCAAGCCTGAAGGCGTCGGGCTCAGCATTCCACAGCAACGCGACGAGATGCGCGCACGCCATCGGCGAGCGACCGGACCAGATCGGCGATCGCCGGCACGCTTGCCGGCGTCGGCTTGCCGTCAGAACCGAACTCTTGCGTACCGCCTCGACCAACGCCGAGCCGACAACGACACCGTCTGCACCCTGCGCGATCGCTTGTGCCTGCTCGGCGGTACGCACGCCGAAGCCGACACAGACCGGCAGCGAGGTGTGACGCTTAATGCGTTTGACCGCGGCCGTGACCTTGCCAGCATCCGGCGCGGCAGCGCCGGTGATGCCGGTGATCGACACGTAATAGACAAAGCCCGACGTGTTCTTAAGCACCGTCTGCAATCGCTTATCGTCCGTCGTCGGCGTGGCGAGGCGGATGAAATTGAGGCCCGCCTTGAGCGCCGGCAGGCAAAGCTCTTCGTCCTCCTCGGGCGGCAGATCGACGACGATAAGCCCGTCGACGCCGGCGCTTTTGGCATCCGCCAAAAAGCGCTCGCCGCCATAGACGTAGATTGGATTGTAGTAGCCCATGAGCACGATCGGCGTCGCGTCGTCGCCGCGGCGGAATTCGCGCACCAGCGCGAGCGTGCGCTTCATATTTTGGCCGGAGGCAAGGGCCCGCAAGCCCGCCGCCTGGATCGCCGGCCCGTCCGCCATCGGATCGGTGAACGGCATGCCCAACTCGATCACGTCGGCGCCGGCCTGCGGCAGCGCCTTGAGAATGGAGAGCGAGGCCTCGTAATCCGGATCGCCGGCCATGACGAACGTGACGAGCGCGGCCCGGCTCTCCTCTTGTAGTACAGCAAAGCGGCGATCGATGCGGGTGGTCATGATGCTTTGCTTTGCAGATGCCGCGCGACCGTATCGAGGTCCTTGTCGCCGCGGCCGGAAAGATTGACCACCATCAGGTGATCCTTCGGCTTTTGCGGCGCGAGGTCGAGCACTTTGGCGATGGCATGCGCCGGCTCCAACGCCGGAATGATGCCTTCGAGCTTGGACAGAAGCTGGAAGGCGTTGAGCGCCTCGTCGTCGGTGGCCGACAGGAAAGTGACGCGGCCGACATCGTTGAGCCAGGCATGTTCGGGGCCGACCCCCGGATAATCGAGGCCAGCCGAGATCGAATGGGCCTCGTCGATCTGCCCGTCCTCGTTCATGAGCAGATAAGTCCGGTTGCCGTGTAATACGCCAGGCCGCCCGCCGGCAATCGAGGCAGCGTGCTGGCCGCTGTGGAGGCCGTGGCCGGCGGCTTCGACGCCGTAAATCTCAATTCCGCGCTCATCGAGAAAGGGATGAAACAACCCCATGGCGTTCGAGCCGCCACCAATGCAGGCGATGAGCGAATCCGGCAGCCGGCCTTCGGCGGCGAGCATCTGCTCGCGGGTCTCGCGGCCGATGATCGATTGAAAATCACGCACCATCATCGGGTACGGATGCGGGCCGGCGACGGTGCCGATGCAATAGAACGTATTCTCGACATTGGTCACCCAATCGCGCAGCGCCTCGTTCATCGCGTCCTTGAGCGTCTTGGCGCCTGAGACAACCGGCACGACCTTGGCGCCCAGCATGTGCATGCGAAAGACATTTGGCTTCTGCCGCTCGACGTCGACTGCGCCCATGTAGACGATGCATTCGAGGCCGAAGCGCGCACACAGCGTTGCGGTCGCAACCCCGTGCATGCCAGCGCCGGTTTCAGCGATGATGCGTTTCTTGCCCATGCGCCGCGCCAAGAGGATCTGGCCGAGCACGTTGTTGACCTTATGCGCGCCGGTATGATTGAGCTCTTCACGCTTGAGATAGATTTTCGCGCCGCCACAGTGCTCCGTCAGCCGCTCGGCGAAATAAAGCGGTGACGGGCGGCCGATGTAGTGCGCGAGGTAGCCCTCCATCTCTTTCTGGAACGCGGGATCGATTTTTGCGTCTGCGTAGGATTTCTCTAACTGTAGAATCAGCGGCATCAGCGTTTCGGCGACGAAACGGCCGCCATAGATGCCGAAATGGCCGTGATCGTCCGGCCCGGTGCGGAATGAGTTGGGTTGCTGGAGGGTCATGCGTGGCTCACAGCGCTACCCGCACGCGTATCAAGATACGCCTGACTTGCGCGGCGAATGAACTCGCGAATTTTTTTTACGTCCTTCCGTCCCGGCGAACTCTCCACGCCCGAAGACACATCGATCGCCGACGGCTCTGCTATCCTTATAGCGTCCGCAACATTGCTCACATCGAGCCCGCCCGACAGCATCACCGGCACGCCGGGGACAATGCCTCGCATCAGTGACCAGTCAAAAGGTTTACCAAGACCGCCTGGCCGCGTGGCATCGGCGGGAGCCTTGGCGTCAAACAAGAGCCAGTCGCAGACGGCGGCGTAGTCTTTCACCCGGGCGAAATCCGCTCTTGTTTCGACCGGCAGCGCCTTGATCACCGGCAGCCGGAAGCGCGCTTTAATGGCGGACACACGTTCGGGCGATTCGCTGCCATGCAGTTGGAGAAAATCGGGCGCCAGTGCATCAACAACCGATGACAAGAGAGCATCGTCGGCGTCGACCGATAGTACGACTTTCTTGGCCCTGCCCTTGACGCGCGCGCTCAGCGTCCGTGCCACATCGAACGACACGTTGCGTGGCGACGGCGGGAAAAACACGAAACCGACCATGTCCGCGCCCGCTTCAAGCGCTACATCGAGCGTTTCGGGGGTCGAGAGGCCGCAAATTTTGATCAGAAGGCTCATTTCTCCGAACGCTCGACGAATGCGATTAAACTGTTCAATTGCTCGATCAAGGGATCAAGCCGTTTCTGGACGACGTCGGCAATGATATCGAGATCGATCTGCCAATATGCGTGCACGATCAAATTACACAAGTCGGCGATTAATCTCCATTCCAACGCCGGAGCCGCACCTTTCACTTCCGCCGATACCCTGTTCAACGTCTCACCGATGATGACCAGATCATAGTGCAGCATGTCGCGGCTGTTTCGCGTCAGCCAAGACCTCTGCCGTCAGGCCACCCGCGTTATCCTGCGCGTCGCGCGCGAACCCGCGCGCATCGCGCAGCCGCTCAAGATCAGAGCGATTCATAGTGGCTCGACGAGGCGTGGAAATTCTACTGCCTCACGGCCCTTCAGGCCGCTGACAAGGACAATGCCGACGGGGCGGCCTAGGAGGTCGGATAAGTCGACTTCGGCACCGGCCAAGCGCCAAAGATCCAGGCCCGGGCGCTTTTCGGCCAGGAAATCTACGGCGTTGTCGTCGAACACATGGCCAGCGCTGCCACGCGGCAGCAATCCGATAATCTTGATCGGGTGCTTGGCCTCGATTGCCGCAACATGCATGCGCAGGATCGAGCGATTGATATCCGGCACATTCATAGACGCTGCCTCTATTAGACCACCATAATATATGCTGAGGCCTTCGATTTATCATCTCACCGGCGGCCGCAACCGAAGGCGCGGTGGCGGATTGCCGTCTTCCGGGACGATCGTGGGTTCGCCGGTCGCCGCACCGAGCGCGGCTATTTTTTTGCGCAGCTCGCGCACTTCGCGCTCAAAGCGCCGCGCGGTTCCCCGCCACTTGCCCTGCTGCAGCCATGACGCCAACCCGCCGATCAGGACGCCGATGATCAGCAAAAGAATGATTAGCGCGAACAATGGCAGCGTCACCGACGCGGCAGGCTCATGAGCGCTGAACGGATCGAAAGAAACCGTTACGGTCTGCCGGTTGGCCACCGCAAAGGCGATAATGATGACGGCCAGCGGCACCAGGACGATCGCCGCAACGATCTTGCGCAGCAATTTTTGAACCTCCGTCTGCCGCTCATCCGCTCATTGCCGCGCAAGCGGCAATCCAGAGGCATTCTGATCACACCTGCCGGCTGGGTCCCCGCTTTCGCGGGGACGAGCGGAAACTGTAACGCGGATCAGGCTTCGCCCGGCTGGTTGTTGAGCCGCTCGCGCATTTCCTTGCCGGTCTTGAAGAACGGCACGCACTTTTGGTCAACGGCGACATGAGCGCCGGTACGCGGATTGCGCCCGGTGCGGGCCGGCCGCTGCTTGACGGAGAATGCGCCGAAGCCGCGCAGCTCGACGCGGTCGCCGCGCGCCATCGCCGCGATGATCTCTCCGAGGATGGCGTTGACGATCTTCTCGACGTCGCGCTGATAAAGGTGCGGGTTCTGCGCGGAAATGCGTTGCACCAATTCGGACTTGATCATAGGTGGCCTGCCCCCGCCAGCTTCAGTTCGCGCCCGCAGGGTGCCAAAGGGCCAACAAACCGTCAAGGTTGAGCCGCTCGACCGTCTGCATCGCGCCCCATTCGTCAAGGCTGCGCGCGAGGGTGCCGAGGCCCGCGGCGTCGAGCGCCGCCGCAGCGACGGCGTGCAGGAACGGCAGGTCGCTGAATCGATTGTGCAGTTGATAGTCGCGCACCGGCAGCTTGGCGTTGACGTTCTTCTCGTGCGCCAGCCAGGCGATGGCCGTCGTCTCGTCGCCAATCTCGTCGACGAGCTTCAGCCCGACGCCTTGATGACCGGTGAACACGCGGCCATCGGCGACGGTTTGCAGCTCGTCATTGTCGAGATGGCGGCGGTCCTGCACCATGCCGCGGAACCAAGCGTAGGAATCCTTGATGATCGATTCAATCGCCGCGCGCGCCTCCGGCGATGTCGGCTCAAAGCCATCCGGCGCCGCCTTCAATGGTGAGGATTTAATGGTCTCGACCTTCACGCCGATCTTGCTCAGGAGATCGGCAACGTTGGGATACTGGAACAGAACGCCGATCGAGCCGACGAGCGAAGTCTGCTTGGCCACAATGTGATCGCCGGCAATCGCCGCGATATAGCCGCCGGATGCGGCCAAGCCATCGACGACAATGACGAGCGGCTTTTGCGCTTTCAGCCGCGTCAGCGCGTCGTAGAGCTGCTCCGAGCCTGCGGTGGTGCCGCCGGGGCTGTCGACATGGACGACCACGGCGCGCGCCAGCGAAGACCGGCCAAGCCGATCGAGCTGCTGCACCCGCTCCTGATCATCGCGGATCAATCCCTGTATTGTCACGCGCGCGATATAGGCGCCGCCAATTCCTGTGCGATTGCTCGCCACTACCGCCACGCCGACCACGACAACAGCGATGACCACGACGGCAAGCACGCGCCAGAAGGTGAGCTTGCGCCGCAGGCGGCGGCGGTCGACGATTACGTCGGCATCAAGCGACATCGTGCGGGTTCCCTAGTGCTCCGCTCATTCTCGCAGAAGCGGGAATGCAGCGGCTTAAAGGCAAGCAACCAGGTCACCGCATGCGCGGCGACCTCCGGCTGAATGGGCATCATTCCTGCTCTTCTTCTTCTTTTTCGCCTTCCTCACCCTTGCGCTTCAACGCCGTGCCGAGGATGTCGCCGAGCGTTGCGCCCGAATCGGAAGATCCGTATTGCGCAATCGCCTCCTTCTCCTCGGCGACTTCGAGCGCCTTGATCGATACGGTGACCTTTTGTGTACGGCGATCGAATTGGATCACGCGGGCGTCGACCTTTTGGCCGACGGCAAAGCGATCCGGACGTTGCTCGGAACGGTCGCGCGCCAGCTCCGATCGTTTGATGAAGGACGTAAATTCGGTGCCGACAATCTTCACGTCGATCCCGCCTTCCTTCACTTCGGTGACCTCGCAGGTGACGACCGAGCCCTTCTTGAGCTCGCCGGCGGCAGCCTCCCCCGGCGCGGCGGCAGCACCGCTGGCGAGCTGTTTGATGCCAAGCGAAATGCGCTCCTTCTCGACATCGACGTCGAGGACCTGCGCCTTGACCTTGTCGCCCTTCTTGTACTCTTCGATGACTTGCTCGCCGGGCCGTTTCCAGTCCAGGTCGGAGAGGTGCACCATACCGTCGACCTCGCCGTCGAGGCCGAGAAACAGGCCGAATTCGGTCTTGTTCTTGACCTCGCCTTCGACCAGGGAGCCGGGCGGGTATTTTTCCAAAAACACCTCCCAGGGATTGCGCATGGTCTGTTTGAGGCCGAGCGAAATGCGGCGTTTGACCGGATCGACCTCAAGCACCTGCACCTCGACCTCCTGAGAGGTCGAAACGATCTTTCCGGGATGCACGTTCTTCTTGGTCCACGACATTTCGGAGACGTGGATCAGGCCTTCGATGCCGGGCTCGAGTTCGACGAAGGCGCCGTAATCGGTGATGTTGGTGACGCGGCCCTTGAAGCGGGCGCCGACCGGATATTTCGCCTCGATGCCCTGCCACGGGTCCTCAAGCAGCTGTTTCATGCCGAGCGAAATGCGGTGCGTCTCGTGGTTGATCTTGATGATCTTGACCTTGACCTGCTGCCCGATGTTGAGCACCTCGGAGGGGTGATTGACGCGCCGCCAGGCAATGTCGGTCACGTGCAGCAGGCCATCGATGCCGCCCAGATCCACGAAGGCGCCGTAGTCGGTGATGTTCTTGACCGCCCCGTCGATGACCTGGCCCTCTTCCAGGTTCTGCACCAGTTCCTGGCGCTGTTCGGCCCGCGTCTCTTCCAAGACGGTGCGGCGTGAGACGACGATGTTGCCGCGCCGGCGGTCCATTTTGAGAATCTGGAACGGCTGCTGGTTGTTCATCAACGGTGAAACGTCGCGGATCGGCCTGATGTCGACCTGCGAACGCGGCAGAAACGCCACTGCGCCGTCGAGATCGACAGTGAAACCACCTTTGACCTGATTGAAGATGACGCCCTGCACCTTCTCGTTATTCTGAAACGCCTTTTCCAGTTTGCCCCAGCTTTCCTCGCGGCGCGCCTTGTCGCGCGAGAGCACGGCCTCACCGAGCGCATTCTCCACCCGCTCGAGATAGACCTCGACGGTGTCGCCGACCTTGATCTCAGCGGTGCGGCCCGGCCCCGAGAACTCGCGCAGCGCCACCCGGCCTTCCGTCTTCAGTCCAACGTCGATAACGGCGACGTCCTTCTCGATGCCGACGACCGTCCCCTTGACGACGGCGCCTTCCTGCAGATGGCCATCGCCGAACAATTCCTCGATCATGCTGGCGAAGTCTTCGCGCGACGGCGCGGCGGTAGCAACTTGAGCCATAAATACTCCGAGCCCCATGAAATGGATCAATCCCGAACGCACGGCAGCCGCCGGTGGTGCCGGCGGTTGGGGCCAAGGCCAGACGATCGGGACAAAGCTTCGACCGGTGCCGCGCACTCGAAAGCCGGAACGGGCTGTTCCTCCAATGACGAAAGCGCGGTCAGCGGCGCTTTCGGCCCGTTCGGACGGCTTCGATGATTTCGACGGCAGCCCGGAATGCCGCGTCTATATCCAAATGTGTGGTGTCGAGCAAGTGCGCGTCGGGCGCCGGCTTGAGCGGGGCGGCCGTACGCCTGGAATCGCGTTCGTCGCGCCGCAGCAGTTCGGCCAGGACTTCTTCCTTATTCGCAGGTTCGCCCCTCAACTCGAGTTCGCGAACACGCCGGGCGGCGCGCACTTCCGGGCTCGCGACGACAAATAGCTTCACATCGGCGCCCGGAGCGATGACGGTACCGATGTCGCGACCGTCGAGCACGGCGCCCGGCGGCTTGGTCGCGAATTGCCGCTGATAGTTCATCAAGGCCTGACGGACTTCCGGGATCGCCGCGACCACCGAGGCGGCCTCGGTGATCGATTGCGTCTTCAACGCTTTCTCGTCGAATTGGGCTGGGTCGAGCGCGATTGCAGCCGCCACCGCACGCGCGGCATCGTCAGGGGAATCCCCGGCGTCGAGTACCGCTTTGGCCACGGCCCGGTACAGGAGACCAGTGTCGAGATGATGCAGGCCATACACCGCCGCAATCTGCCTGGCGATCGTACCCTTGCCCGAGGCAGCCGGCCCATCGATGGCGATGATCATTGTCACTCCAAATTCCTCGCGCCGCCGGACGCCCATTCGCGGACCGTTGTGCCACAGCCGGGAAGCTGGTAGATCAAAAGGCGGGACGGAAGATTCCGCAAGCACGAAGAATGGCAACGCGAACAAAGACGTCCCAACAAGGACGGCTCGGTAATCTGCCACGACCCCTCACCCGCGCGAGCCTCCGCAAACCAGCATCTATTTCGCGCCCCGACGCGGCTCGATAGTAAGGCCAAAGGGTTGCCGTCTTACCTGTGATTGATGATGTATTGCTTTAACAAATGTCGGTACCGCAGGCTCGAGCCAACCGCCGCCCCTGCGCCGACCTCGCCCTGATTGACGGACACGCGTCGATGGCGTTGCGGCGACGGCTAAAAAATCAGCCCTGGGTGCAGAAGACAATCGGCCTGTTGGCCGCGGAGTATCTGCGCTTAGTATGGCACACCAGCCGCTTCACGATGGAGCCCGTGGAGCCCTACCGGATGTACGAGTCGGAGCAGCCCGTCATTATTGCGATGTGGCACGGCCAGCATTTCCTGTTGCCGTTCCTAAAGCGAAACTACCGCTTCAAGGTATTGATCTCTCGCCACAGCGACGGCGAAATCAACGCGATTGCCGCGGAACGGCTTGGCATTGGCACTGTGCGCGGTTCGGGAGACCATGGTCAGCGCTTCCAGATTAAGGGCGGCGTCGCCGGATTCGTAAGCATGCTGGATTCGCTCGCGGAAGGCTGGAACATGGCGCTGACCGCGGACGTGCCGAAGGTCTCGCGCGTCGCCGGCCGCGGCATCATCAAGTTGGCTCAGGAGTCCGGCCGTCCGATCGTTCCCGTCAGCTTGGCGACGAGCCGTCGAATCGTGCTCGACAATTGGGATCGCTCGGAGATCAATCTGCCGTTCAGCCGTGGCGCGATTGTCGTTGGCGATTTGATCCGCGTTCCCAAGGATGCAGATACGAGCGCGCTGCAAGAGGCGCGCGGCGCGCTTGAATCGGCACTCAATGCGGCGACCGAACGCGCTCATGCCATTGCCGATCGACGATCTTGAGCGCGCTGGCGAATCGGCGCCGGCGCAGGATCGGCTTGAGATTGACCGCCGGGTATGAATAATGCGCGCTAGATAGTGGCATTCAGTTGATTAATCACCGCGGGTGCGAGGAACGCCTTGGCAATTATTGATGACGTCCGCTCCATAATTGCGAAGTCGCTCAATATTCCCGTCGAGCGGCTGACGCCGGAAACGCGTCTCGATGAATTAGGCGCCGAATCTTTAGATGTGATCGAAATTGTCTTCGGTCTCGAGGAGAAGTTCGACATCACCATTCCGCTCAAGGCCGACGAAGCGACCCGCCTCGCCGGAGCTGACAACAAGAGCGGCGGCCCGGAAATGCCGTTTTCCACGGTCGGCGATGTTGCGGATATTGTCCAGAAGCTGGTCGACGCCAAAGTACCGCCGAAAGTTGCGCAATGAACCGCGTCGTCGTCACGGGAATCGGGGTCGTTTCTCCGATCGGCAGCACGCACGAAAGATTCTGGTCGAGTTTGGTTGAGGCCCGATCCGGGATTGGCCCCATCACCATCATCCCGACCGAACGTCTGAACACCAAAATCGCCGCCCAGGTTCTTGATTTTGATCCGGCGCAGCATTTCGACCCGAAGCGCGTGGGCATGCTGGATCGCTTTGCGCAGTTCGCCGTGGTCGCTGCACGCGCAGCGATCCAGGATGCGCACTTGGAGATCACCGAGGAGATCGCTTTACAGGCGGCGACTATCGTCGGCAACGGGGCCGGCGGAATGAATACGCTCGACAACTCCTACTACAGGCTCTACGCGCAAAACGCGACGCGCGCGCACCCGCTGTCGATTCCCCGCTTGATGGCGAACGCCGCGTGCAGCCAGGTTTCCATGGACCTCGGCCTCAAGGGTCCGACCTTTACCATCGCATCCGCATGCGCGTCCGGTACGCACGCAATCGGCCAGGCTTTCCAAATGGTCAGGCTGGGGCAAACTCCGGTCGCGCTCGCCGGGGGAACCGAAGCCTGCATTACCGTAGGCACGATCAAGGGCTGGGAGGCGCTGCGGGTGCTCAGCACCGACACCTGCCGGCCGTTCTCGCGGACGCGGACTGGACTTGTACTTGGCGAGGGCGCGGCGATGTTCGTCCTGGAAACGCGCGAGCGCGCCTTGGAGCGCGGCTCACCGATTTATGCCGAGCTATCAGGCTTTGGCATGAGTGCGGATGCGGGCGACATCACGGCCATCGATCCCGATGGCGCCGCGCGGGCAATTCGTTGGGCTTTGAACGACGCCAAGGTCAATGCGGATGACATCGATTACGTCAACGCGCACGGCACTGGCACAGCGCTCAACGACAGGGGCGAAACGGCAGCGCTGCACAGGGCGTTCGGCGAAAGCGCCGCGCATTTGGCGGTTTCGTCCAGCAAGGGGGTGCTCGGCCACAGCCTGGGCGCCGCGGGGGCGCTCGAGTTTGCGGCGACAGCGCTTGCCCTGCACCACCAGACGATCCCACCGACCGCCAATTTCGAAGAAGTCGACCCCGATTGTGACCTCGATTATGTGCCCAATACCGCTCGCAACTCTCCTATCCAGAATGCAATGTCGAGTTCGTTCGCGTTCGGCGGATTGAATGCGGTGCTGGTGCTCGGCCGCGCATAAACGACGCGGTCGGATCCGAGCGCAGCAACCGCAGGCGCCTAGCCGAAGTCCGCGCCGAGCTTGCGCATCATCGGCACGAAGTCTGGGAAACTCGTGGCGATGAAGCTCGCATCGTCGATCTGCACCGGCCGCTCGCTCGCAAGTCCCATCACCAGCGCCGCCATGGCGATGCGATGATCCATGTGGGTTGCGACCTGGCCGCCGCCCATGGCGCGGCCGCGGCCCTGCACGATAAGGTCGTCGCCAACGATTTCGACCGCAACGCCGTTGGCGCGCAAAAGCGCCGCAGTGCCGGCGAGACGATCCAATTCCTTCACGCGCAATTCTTTGAGTCCGCGCATAACCGTCGTCCCCTCGGCGAAAGCCGCGGCGACGGCAAGGATCGGATATTCGTCGATCATGGCCGGCGCGCGCGACGCGGGAACGTTGACGCCGCGTAGCGCGCCGGCGCGTACACGCAGATCGGCGACCTCCTCGCCGCCTTCGTGACGCGTTTCGAGCCGCTCGATCACGGCCCCCATCTCGCCGAGCGTGGTGAGCAGGCCGGTGCGCAACGGATTCATCATCACGCCGTTGAGGATCACCTCCGAGCCGGGCGCGATCACCGCGGCGACCAGTGGAAACGCCGCCGACGAAGGGTCAGCGGGAACCATGATCGGTCGCGGCGTCAGTTCCGGCTGACCAGCGAGCGCAATGCGGCGGCCAAGGTTCCCCTGCCGCTCGATCCTCACGCCTTCAACACGGATCTGAGCGCCGAAATGCGCGAGCATCTTCTCGGTGTGGTCGCGCGTCGCCTCCGCTTCGATCACCACGGTTTCGCCCGGCGCGGAAAGCCCGGCGAGGAGCACGGCCGACTTCAGCTGCGCCGACGGCACCGACGGCTCGAACACGATGGGAATAGGCTCGCGAGCCCCAGCGAGCATCAGTGGCAAGCGGCCGTCGGTAGCAACAAGCGTACGCGCGCCGATTCGCTCTAGCGGCTCCAGTACCCGCCGCATCGGACGCCGCCGGAGCGAGGCGTCGCCGTCGAACATCACGGTAATCGGGCAGCCGGCGACTGCTCCGAGCATAAGCCGGCACCCGGTCCCTGAATTACCGAAGTCGAGTGCGCCTGCGGGCTCGGCAAAACCGCCGACGCCGACGCCGCGGACACTCCATTCCCCGACATCGCCGCGCTCCGCCAACGCGCCAAGCGCTTGCACCGCCTTCGCGGTGTTGAGCACGTCCTCACCCTCGAGCAAGCCACTGATCCGGGTCTCGCCGACCGTGAGTGCGCCGAGGATGAGCGCTCGATGCGAGATCGATTTGTCACCCGGCACGCGCGCACGGCCTTTGAGCGGACCATAACGACGGGCGGTGAGCGGCGCGGCTTCAGCTTGCATGAGAAAGGCGTCCATTAGCGCGTGATCCGAAAAACTGGAAGCCGGTTTTCCGAAAAGATCACGCGCTACCAAACCTTTAGAGAGCTCATCTTTCTACGTGGAAGTGATCGAAGTCCTACTGCGATGGATTTGAAGTTCCTGCAATCCATCGGTAAGCACGCCGAGGAACCTCAAATCCCAAAAGCTGCATCAGTTTATAGAGTTGTTAGCATCCTTTTAATTCCTCGGCGTGGTCTGGCCTCCTCTGCTGGGGGCTGCCAGGCCGCATCCCCTTAGGTCTCTCCCGCTACCGGCAGGGTTGGGAACGGGTCGTACAAGGGCGAATGCGCTATTGACAGGCGGACCACGACTAGCCAAGTGAAACTCCCAAATTGAAGGATTTTCCCCCGTGGCAAAACCGGAACTTGGCACCAAGCGCGTCTGCCCCGAAACCGGGCGCAAGTTTTACGACCTCAACAAGGACCCCGTCATTTCGCCGTATACGGGCAAAGTGGTGCCGGTGGAGACACCGACGACGCGCGCGCGGCCCGAACAGGCGCCGGCGCCAGCGCCGCGCGCCGCTGTCGCACCTGAAGAAGTCGCCGCGCCCGAACCGCAAGAGGCCGAGTTTGTCTCGCTGGAGGAGGCCGATGCCGAGGCGCAGGGAACGAAGACGCCCGTAGAGACCACGGAGCCGGACATCGAAGAAGAGGTCGAAATGGATGAAAGCCTCGACGATGCCGCCTTCATCGAGGAACAGGAGGAAGAGGACGCCGACGTGACCGATATCATTGGCGGCGACATCGAAAACGAGGAGGAGGGCTGATCGGTCATCGGATCGATCGCCTCATCGAGCACTGATTCGCATTGCGTCGGATTTCTAATTACTGAACCTACGATTTCTGATTATCGATCCCTGGAGGGGCCATAGCTCAGTTGGGAGAGCGCTTGAATGGCATTCAAGAGGTCGGGGGTTCGACTCCCCCTGGCTCCACCACCTGCTCGGAAGCGTGTCGAAACATCCTGTGGACGCGAATTCGACAGAGATTGCTGCTTTGGGATCGGACTTCATGAAGAAGGTGCTGCTATCCGTATTTGCGTCCTTTCTGGTGACGATGCCGTGCCTCGCCAACGATGAAAGCATCCCCTTTCATGCAATTGCTCCGTTGCAATCCGGGGGAAAATGCTTGAGCGTATATTCAGTGGGCGACGTCGCCTATTGGCTCAATCACTGCTCGTACACGATATCCGTTCGCTGGGACGACAATGGCAAATGCCAGAACTGGAGTTGCCTGGATCAAGTACCGGCAAATACGCGTTCAACTGCCACAATATCGAGATTCGTGAGGTGGTGTGAATGCAAGGGCACGCTCACGACGTGCAGTTTGCCGGCCACAGGCTGCTGATGTCTTGCCGATAGTTCGCGTCCGCTAGTCGTTGTCCGCTAGGCGGAAGCGACGCTCAGCGTCGGCCGGATCGAGTGAGCCTTTTGTTACCTATTCGTAAAATAGAGACGGTTCGATGCCGAAGACGATCTCAACAATGGGCGCTGGCTGGCCGGGCGTAGTCCACTCACAGGGCGCTCGCGCGCAATTGTGTACATTGCCTCGCTTATGCCATATAATGTTTTTTTTAGTATCATAAGCTATTGTGGCGCTGGGCGTTTTTATAAAACGCCGTTCTGCTGAAACCGGGTCAGCCTCTATGCGCGTCAAAATCGTTCTACTGATCGTCGCATTGTTGCTCGGCGGCGGAGCGATTTATATCGCCAATACGGGGGCCCCGGCACAATGGGTCGAGCTTGGTCACGCGGCGACCAGCGAGCGTGTGCCCGACGCGGACACAGCGAAAACACCCGCGGCCGACATGGGGAAAAGTCCGGCCCAAGCGGATACTGTGCCCGGCGTTCCTTCCCACGATGACAAACCAACGGGTGCGAGTCCCGTCCGCGTCGTCGTAACGCCTGTGCGCAAAGGCGAAGTTCCGATTTTCCTCTCTGGACTAGGAACCGTTCAGGGGTATTACACGGTCAATATCAAAGCTCAGGTCGACGGCGTGATCCTGAAGATGCCTTTTGACGAAGGACAGGATGTCAAGGAAGGCGATACCATCGTCCTCATCGACCCCCAGACCTACCAAGCCAAGCTGGAACAAGCGACGGCGCAGAAGCAGCGAGCGACCGTTCAACTGGAGAATGCGAAAGCCAATCTGTGGCGCGATGAGGAGCTCCTCAAGCATGAATTTGTCACGCAAAAGTTGACCGACCAGGAGCGGATGCTGGTCGGTCAATATACGGCGGACATCGCTCAGTACGACTCGGAGGTCAAATACTGGCAAGCCGAGGTCGATTACACGAACATCCGCTCGCCCATCAACGGTCGTATTGGCATTCGCAACGTCGATCCCGGCAATCTCATCCGCGCACAGGACAATACGACTATTGTCACGGTCATCCAGCTGCAGCCGATCTCGGTCATCATAACGGTGCCGGCAAAGGAATTGGCGCGGAACGATATTTCGCTGGGGCTCGCGGATTTGCCGGTCACCGCCTACGCCGAGAATGGGATTACTGCGCTCGATCGCGGCAAGGTTCACACCGTCAACAATATGGTCGATCAGACCACCGGGACGATCAAGCTCAAGGCTAGCTTCGACAACAAGCAATACAAGCTATGGCCGGGCGACTTCGTGGACTGCCGGATCCAGGTCGACAAGCGGCCCGACGGCCTAACGGTCCCGACAGCGTCCGTCCATCAGGGGCCGAAGGGTGATTTTGTCTGGGTGATCAAACCAGACAACACGGCCGACGCTCGTGGCGTGCGGGTGCGGCAGTCGCTCGGAGGTACATCTCTGGTCGACGGGAATTTGCAGGCCGGTGACAACGTGGTTCTCGACGGTTATCCGCGGCTGAAGATCGGAAGTCGCGTGGAAATTACGCAGCAGACCACCGACGTCGGATCGAGGGCAACGGCGGCCGAATGAGCTTTTCGCGCCGCTCTCGAGCTATCAGAATTTGCACGGCCTAGGCCGTGGGGGCAGCTCTGCGTCGGGCCGGAAAACTGCCCCAGTCATCATAATTTCGAAAGCTCGCTCGTGATCGTGTCGATCCATTCCTCCTGCGCGGGCGTCAGCATGGCCGCCAGCTTCAGGTTGTTCAGAATCTTGAGGGCTTCGGTCAGACGCGCCCGCGGATCGTCGCCAACCGCCGCCAGCCGCCATAACGCGAGGACCACGTCGGTGCGGAATTGGTTATTTCCTGGCTCCCTGCTGGCGAGTGTCCGAGCAATGTCAAGGCTCTCTCGATCGGCGGCGAGCGCCGCGCTATTGTCGCCTCTGGCACGTAATGCCTCAGCCAGTTTTTCCAGGCTCAGTCCGACATCGCTTTGCATATCGCCGTTACTGGGCTCGGCGGCAGCGAGCGCACGAAAAAGATCGGTGCCTTTTCGTGCGCTTGCAACCGCAAGCTTGGTCTCGCCAAGAGCGACATAGGTTGTCGACAACTGGACATACATCGCAGCCCAGCTGCGTCGCACGCTGGGGACGCTGTCCCTCTTTGTCGCCAAGGTGTCGATGACGCTTTCGACGTGGTCGAGAATGGCGGTCATGTCGTCGGCCCGGATCCCGCCGGGCTTGGCGAGGCTGTCGGCGAGATTGGAGACGATGGCATCGAGAGCGGCCCTGCCGGCCTTGAAGTTTCGTTCGGCGAGGCTTGCTTGCGCCCGCGCCTCCGCGAGTTGGAGCAGGGCCGTTTGCTGGCCGCGCCAGAAATAAATTGCCCCCCCGATGGCGATAACGGCGACCAACGCGAAAATGATTGTGAGCCCCTGCCCGCTGCTTCGCGGCGGCGACTGCGCATTCGGCTCTGCGGCTGGCAATGAATTTTCCGACACGGTATCGACCCGGCTTCGCCGTCCTCAGATTGGGCAAACTTTATCAAACTGGCCAAACATCAAATAGGCCGGCCACGTGTCAAAACCACATGCGGCGCGGCGGCAAAGGCGCGCAATTCGCCCGATAAGCGCCGACGTCCGGATGACGCACGGGACCATTTGTGTGCCTTAGAACACACGCCAGCGTAACGGCGCCACGAATTGGCTTTTCGCTTGTCTTTCTTTTGTAGGATTTTTCGTGCAATTTTCGTGTCGCCGATGCGGCCAAAACGAAAAAATAACTTTGACAATGACAGTTATTGGATGCAAGCAAGCCCACTATTCATTGGGGGGCGCAGGGAGTAAGCCGAAATGGCGCACCGGATCGCTCGTTGGACCTTCATAGCATTACTTTTCGCCGCACCAGCGGCTTTTGCGCAGACCGATAATGGGCCTCCACCTCCCATGGCAATGCCAGGGGATCAGCCGCCGCCTCCAATGCAGCAGCAGCCGATGCAGCAGCCTCCTATGCAGCCGGGGTATCCTCGGGGGGGCGGAGGAGCTGGCATCCGCGGCGCCTGCGGTATGGATGTTGCTCGCCTTTGTTACGGCGTGCCGCGCGGCGGCGGGCGCATCGTTGAATGTCTGATGGCTCATCGTGGTGCGCTGTCGCCCCCATGCAGAGCCGAACTCGCCGGCCTACGAGGCGGTGGCGGAATGGCCGCCATGCCGCCACCCGGAATGGGCCCGCCACCCGGATATGCTCCGCCACCTCCGGGATACGCTCCGCCGCCTCCCGGATATGCACCGCCACCGTCTGGAATGGCTCCGCCGCCCACGGGCATGGGTCCGCCGCCAGCGAATAACAGAGCTGCCTTCCAAGCCTCGTGCGGTCCGGACGCCCGGCTGTTTTGCACCGGCATACCCAGGGAGGACGTGGCCAAGTGCCTGGCCTCCCACCGCATGGAATTGTCGCCGACTTGCAAGGCTTACATGCAGCAAATGCGCGCGGAACGTGGCGCTCAGAGAAACCCCGGCTACGCTCCGCCGCCCCCGCCTGCGGCGTCGGACATGCCGCCGCCGCCTCCGGCAGGGCCTGCTGCCAGGAGCGCTCCGCCCCCCGCGGGTACGCCGCCAAATGAATGACACCCCAGCGTTGCCCACACGCCTGCCATAGGCGGACATCGCCACTGCGACAGTGTAGCATCGCCGCAAGCCTTTCGACCGGGGAGATGCTCCGCCAGAGTGGTGCAGCTCGGTGACGAATTGCCAGGAACAATATCCCTTACAACGGCGAGATCGAGCGGCCGCGATTGACTAAACGGCGCCGGTTCCAAGCGCGAGTGCTGCGCCAGGGAGCGCGCGATACCGCATGAAGAAGGCCATCAAAACTACTGTCATCTTCGTCCTTCTGATTCTCGTCGGCATCATTCGCCACGGTTGGCGACAGGATGCACAATCAGAGCCCGCACCAACCGTCACGCAGCAGACCGCAGCCTATGCTCCCGGTGATTACCGAGGGTCCATCGTTACTCCGGACGGCCGTACTCGCACATATATTCTCCACATCCCGAGCGGATTTCCGACTGCGGAGCCGTACCCGCTCATTCTCGTTTTCCATGGTGGATTGGGAACGGGCTCTCGCATAGAGAAGGGCACCAATTTCGACGCGAAAGCGGATGCAAAGGGCTTTATCGTCGTGTATCCCGACGGCATCGGCCATAACTGGAACGACGGTAGAGGCACTGCCAACCCCAATATCGACGACGTCGGCTTCATCCGCCAATTGATCGGGAACCTGGAGTCGCGGCTCCCCATAAATTCAAAGCGGATCTATGCGACCGGCGTCTCGAATGGAGGCCATTTCTCCTTTCGCCTGGCTTGCGATCTTTCCGACGTGCTCGCTGCGGTCGGCTCGGATATCGGCCCCATGCCGACGAACCTCTTGCCGGCGTGCAAACCGGCGCGACCCATTTCGGTAATTGGCATCCAAGGAGGAGCCGACCCGATCGTTCCGATCGATGGAGGAGAAGTGGCATCGCTGGCAGCAATGGGCTTGGGCAAGGGCGGTTTCGTCGAATCCGCTGCTGCAACGATGAATTTCTGGGCCACAGTCAATGGCTGCAATCCTAACGCCACGCTCGTGCACGAGCCGCCGACGGTTAACGACGGCACGAGCGTTTACAAATATTCTTACTCGGGCTGCAAAAGCGGCACGGCGGTAGCGTATTACACCGTGCAAGGAATGGGACACGCTTGGCCGCCCCACCAACAGCCTCTACCACAAATTCTAGGGCCTACCTCCTATAACATCAATGCAACCGACGTGATCTGGGATTTCTTCAGCTCCATTTCCCGGTAGCTCTTGATCCAGCTGGCCTTTGGCGTTTTATTCGTTCCCGATGCGCGGAACCGACAGAGTTGGCCCTGTGGTGTTGACGATTGGCCTTCTCGCCAGCGTTGCCGGGTGCTCGGATCCCGGAATCGTCATGGTTCAAACCGACCTCAAACAGGCCCCCGCAGCGGAGAGCAAGGTCCTAGCGGTTATCCCGAAGGGCAGCGCCATTACGGTCGGCGATTGCAGCAACGGCTGGTGCCGCGTGTCGTGGAATGGCCGCGACGGCTACATCCTCACGAAGGAAATGCGCCTTGGCAGTGGCGTGCGCCGCACCACGGAGACCGGTCAATCGGAACGATCAGACGATGAGGACGACGCCAATTCCGCGGCGCCGGATTTGGCGCCTGTCTCGCCGTCATCCCACTAATCGCGACTGCCCCGCGCCGCTCGGGCGTCGCCGCAGAAAATCGATCGCGAGATACACGGCGGGCGTGGTATAGAGCGTCACGAACTGCGACAGGAACAATCCTCCCACAACGGCAATGCCGAGTGGCTGCCGCAACTCATGGCCCGGGCCGGTTCCAAGCGCGAGCGGTACCGCGCCCAAGAGCGCCGCCGTAGTTGTCATGACGATTGGACGCAAGCGCAGCACCGCCGCCTGACGGATGGCCTCGTCGGCCGGCAGTCCCAAACGCCGTTCGGCATCGAGCGCAAAATCGACCATCATAATGGCGTTCTTCATTACGATGCCGACCACAAGAATGCAGCCGATAGCCGATATTAGCGTGAATTGCGTGTGCGTCACGAACATGGCAAGCAAAGCGCCAAACGCGGCCGACGGCAGGGTCGACAAAATCGTCAACGGATGCGCGTAGCTCTCATACAGCATGCCGAGAATGATATAAACGGCGATGATTGCGGCAAGGAACAGAAGCGGCAGCGATTGCGTACTCTTTTCGGCCAACCGTGCGACGCCGGTAAACTCCGCGTGGATATCGGGAGGTAGGCCCGCCTGGGCTTCCGCAGCCCTGATCGCCGCTTCGGCTTGTCCGATTGAAACGCCGAACGGCGTGTTGAATGAAATCGAGATCGCCGGAAGCTGATTGAAGTGGCGAAACCACATCGGCGAATGGTTGCGGCGCATATCGCTCATGACTTGCAGTGGCACGCCCTGTTGCAGGAAATGATCACGCAAAGCCGTGAGATCACTACGGAATTGCGGTTGGACTTCCAAAACGACATGCGAAAAGTAATTCGGCTGGCGAATCCACGAAACCGGTCGCTGGCCGAACCAATCATAGAGCATATTGCCAATGCCGGCGACCGTCGTGCCCGCATCCGCCGCTCGTGCCCGGTTGATGTTCACGGTCGCCTCGAGCCCGAATTGGTCATAGTTCCATACGACATCGGTCGTCTGCGGCAGCTGCTTGACGCGTTCGAGCATGATACTTGCCCAACGCACGAGCTCATCGTGGTCCAGCGACGTTAGCACATATTGGTAACGATTGGCGCCGCCGGCGGCGCCAACGGTAACGTCCTGCACCGGGGTCAGGAAAGCGCGCATTCCCTTGACCTGCTCGAATTTCTTGCGCAGCCGCGCGATCACGTGGTCGATGGATTCTTTGCGCACGTCTAGCGGCTTTAGGTTCACCAGCATCGCTCCGATGCTGACCACATAATCGCCGATATAGGAGCCGACGGATTCCACGGCCGGGTCGGCCTTGACGATGTCTGCGGTTTTGCGTTGCAGCTCCGACATCGCCTCAAACGAGATATTCGGCAGTGCAATGGTCAACGCCCGCAGGATGCCAGTATCTTGTGTCGGCAAAAATCCCTTCGGCAACTTCACGTAAAGGCCGATTGTGGAAGCGGCCAGAAGAGCCGCCAACCCCAGTGTCAACCAATGGTGCCTCAGCGTCCAGTTCAGGCTGCCCGCGTACCACGCGGTGCACCGCGCGATGACCCTTTCGGACGCGCGCCCGAAGCGGCCGGTCGAACGGGCGCTGTCGACCGTAAGCAAACGGCTGCACAGCATCGGCGTCAGCGTCAGCGAAATGAGCGCCGAGGCCACAATGGCGGCGACCAGCGTCAACCCGAATTCGCGGAACAGGCGGCCGACGATGTCCGGCATGAACAGTATGGGGATCAACGCTGCGATCAGGGCGACAGTGATCGAGATCACTGTGAATCCCATCTGCCGGGTCCCACGCAGGGCGGCATCGATCGGAGTTTCTCCGGCCTGCATGAGCCGCGTGATGTTCTCGATAATGATCACTGCATCGTCGATCACGAAACCAACCGCGATCGTGAGCGCCATCAACGAAATATTGTCGAGGCTGAAGCCGAGAAAATACGTCGCCACGAGAGTCGCAGCAATCGCCCCCGGGATGGTAATGCTTGGGATGAGGGTTGTCCAAAACCGACGCAGGAACAGTGCAAGCACCAGCACAACTAGCACGACGGCGGTGGCGATCGTGAGCTGGACGTCGACGATCGCGGCACGGATCAGCAAGGTGCGGTCATAAATAACGTGGACATCAATCGACGCCGGTATCCACTGTTTTACTTGCGGAATCGCCTTGAGAATTTCGTCCACCGTCTCGACAACGTTGGCGTCGGGTTTTTTGAGCACGTAGAGGACAAGGGCGGGCTTGCCGTTAAACCAGCCGGCGCGGTTCTCATTTGCCGTAGTGTCAGTGATCGTGGCGATGTCTTGTAGTTTTACCGGGGGACCGCCCGCTTTTTCCAGAACAACGTCCTTGAAATCCGCAGCTTTATAAAGCTGATCGTTGTCGATGATCGGGATCGAATGATATCCGTCCGTCAGCTCGCCTTTCGGAAGGTCATTTGTAGTAGTCATCAGGAATTCGCGCACTGTTTCGAGCGACAATTTCATGTCCGCGAGCGCTCGCGGGTTGACCTGGATGCGCACGGCGGGGTGTCCTGCACCGCTGATGAATACGCGGGCGACACCGTCGATCTGCGACAACTTCGGAGCGATCACGGTATCGGCGAACTCGTATAGAGCAGGGATGCTGTAAGTATCCGAGGTCAGGGCCAATGCCGTGATCGGAAATCCACTGGGGTTCGCCTTGAAGAAGAGGGGCGCCTGGGGAAGAGTTGCAGGCAGCATGGGGCCGGCGGCATTGATGGCGGCCTGCACGTCTCCGGCCGCCTCATCGATGTTTTTGTCCAGCGCAAATTCTAGCGTGATGCGCGATCGTTCCCGAAATGCTGGCTGACGACATTTCCGTCAGGCCGGAAATGAGACCAAGCTGGCGCTCCAGCGGCGCGGTCAGCGCCGGCGCGATCGTGTCCGGGCTGCCCCCAGGAAGAGCTGCATCGACGGTGATGGTCGGGCGCTCCAATAGCGGCAGCGAAGCGATCGGCAACAGCCTGTAGGCGACGATGCCCGAAAGTCCGATGGCCAGGGTTAGCAGCACGGTCGCAACCGGTCGGCGGACAAAGGGCTCCGAAATATTCATCCCACGTCCTCAGGTGCTGACGACACCACCAGCAGCGGGAGGCAGCTGCTCGCTCCCAGCCGGCGGCGTGTCCGAGTCCTGCTCACGGCGTATGCGTCGCTCCAACCGTGCGAACGCGAGATAAACGACTGGAGTCGCGTAGAGTGTCAGAAACTGCGAGACCAAAAGGCCGCCGAGAACCGCAATGCCGAGCGGACGCCGCAGCTCCGAGCCCGTGCCCACTCCGATCGCCAGCGGCAGCGCTCCTAAGAGGGCGGCCATGGTAGTCATCATGATCGGCCGAAAACGCAGCATGCACGCCTGATAAATCGATCGTTCCGGCGTCAGTCCTTCGGTGCGCTCCGCGGCCAGCGCAAAATCCACCATCATGATGCCGTTCTTCTTGACGATACCGATGAGCAGGATAATGCCGATGAGCGACACAAGATCGAGCTGCAGGCCGAACAATCTTAGCGCCAGCAGCGCGCCAATTCCGGCAGATGGGAGCGTCGACAGAATCGTAATGGGGTGAATGTAGCTCTCGTAAAGGATGCCGAGCACGATGTAGACTACGACAATTGCCGCAGCGATGAGTGCCGGTTCGCTTCTGAGCGAGGAGGCGAACTCCGCTGCGCTGCCGACCAATTTTGTCTCAATCGTGCTGGGTAGGCCGATCTCTCTTTGCGTGCGATTGAGCGTCTCCACCGCTTGTCCGAGCGACCCGCCAGCCGGCAGATTGAACGAGAGCGCGACCGCAGGAAACTGATCCTGATGCATGATAGCAAGTGGTCCGATGCGCTTTTCCATTTGCGCAAAGGCACGCAGCGGAATTTGCTGGGTCGGAGTGCTGAAATCGCCGCTGACCCCGGTTGAGGATTGCTGGGCGTTTGCCTGTATCGCATCGGCTTTGGTGAGATAGAGACTACCGAGCGCCTCAGCCGTGTTGCGATACTCCGGAATGACTTCAAGAATGACTTTGTACTGGTAGGTTTCCGAGTAAATCGTGGCGATTTGGCGCTGGCCGAAGGCATCATAAAGATCTGCATCAACGGCTGAGATGTTGAGGCCTAACCGCGCCGCGGCCTCCCGATCGACCTTAATCATCATCTGCTGGCCGAGATTGTGTTGATCGGTCGCGACATCTGCCAACTGCGGCTGCCGCTGCAGCGCCTGGAGCAGCTTCTCAGACCAGCGCTGCAGCTCATCTTGCTCGAGGCTCTGCAGGACATACTGGTATTGCGTCCGAGTCAGGCGGGTATCAATCTGGATGTCCTGCACCGCTTGCAAATGCAGCGATATATCGTGAACGTCCGCAACAGCAGCGTTAAGCCGTCGCATGATCTGCGCTGCAGAAGCCTGCCTGCCATCCGGCGTTCCGATATCGATGTAGAGCCGGCCACTGTTGATCGTCGAATTTTCGTCGCCGACCCCGACAAAGCTGATCACGGAGAGCACATCGGGATCCTTGGCGACTAAGGTGGCGATTCTTTGCTGCAGAATCGACATGTTCTCGAAGGAAACATCCGGGGCCGCATCGGTCGTTGCGGCGATGAGGCCGGTATCCTGCGTCGGCATGAACCCCTTCGGAATGGCGATGTAGAACCAGATGCTTGCGAAAAACGTCAGCACTGTAAATATGAGCGTGATGATTTGATTGCGCAGCGACCAGCGCAGCCCCCACTCGTAGATCGCGCGCATGACGTCGAAGGCCCGTTCGCTCATCCGGAAAAGCCGCCCCTGCTCGCCAAGCGTCTCAGGCTTCAGTAGTGTAGCGCACATCATCGGCGTCAGGATAAGCGACAATATGCCGGAAATAACCACGGAGACCGACAGCGTGATTGCAAATTCGCGAAACAGCCGTCCGACAAGTCCTCCCATCAGCAGCAGCGGAATGAAGACGGCGACCAATGAGACGGTCAGCGAAACGATGGTGAAGCCGATCTGCCGCGATCCTTTCAGAGCGGCGTCGAGTGGACTATCACCGGCTTCAATGTAACGCACAATATTTTCGATCATGACGATGGCATCATCTACGATGAAATCCAGATACGATGCTCAGCGCCATTAGCGAAAGGTTGTCGAGACTAAAGCCGACAGCCGCCATCACCCCGAATGTCGCAATCAATGTCACCGGCAAGGTCACGCTCGGTATGACCGTCGCCCAGAATTTTCGCAGGAACAGGAATATCACCAAAATAACCAGCCCGACGGTAATCGCCAGGGTCATCTGAACGTCGGCGACTGCGGCCCGGATGGTCGTGGTCCGATCGGCGCCGATGTCGAAATTGAGACCGCGCGGCGCCAATTTCTGCAATTCGGGGAGCAGAGCTTTGACTGCATCTACGACCTGGATGATATTGGACCCGGGCTGGCGTTTTACGCTCAGGATGAGCGCCGGTTTGCCGTTGTACCAGGCCGCGACCTGATCGTTTTCCAGCCCGTCGATGGTCTCGCCGATATCTTTAAACCTCACCGGCGACCCATAGCGATATGCGATCAGAGCGTCACGATAGGCGGCAGCGTCGAAGAGCTGGTCGTTGGCGCCGACCTGAAAAGCATTCCGCGGCCCTTCGATCTGACCTTTGGGCATGGCGACGGTGGTCGCGGAGATGGCCTTGCGGACATCCTCGAGGGATAGGCCGAGATTGGCAAGCTGTCTCGGGTTAACCTGCAGGCGCACAGCCCGTGCTTGGTCGCCTTGCACCGAGACTTCGCCGACCCCATCCACCTGCGATAGTTTCGGAATGAGTGCCGTCGCAGCGAACTCCGTGATCGCATACAAAGGCATGGTTTCCGATGTAAGCGCGATCACCATGACCGGCATGTCCGCCGGATTGACTTGATGATAGACAGGCGGGAACGGTAGCTGGCTCATCGGAAGCCAGCCCGAGGCTGCGTTGATCGCCGACTGCACGTCCTGCGCGGCGGCTGCGATCGGCCGTGTCAACTTGAATTGCAGCGTAATCTCGCTGATGCCGAACGAGCTCGTTGACGTCATCGAGGTCAGGCCCGGAATGCGGCCGAAACCTGCCTCAAGCGGCGCGGCGATCGTTGATTGCACGATGTCCGGCGCAGCGCCGGGCCAGGTGGTGACGACTTGAATAGTGGGGAATTCTACCGTTGGCAGCGCGGCGACCGAGAGAAATCTATAGCCCAGCGTCCCCATCAGAACGATGGCGACCACCAAAAGCGTGGTGGCAATCGGTCGATTTACAAATGGCGCAGAGACGTTCATTCTAGATCAAGTGTTCGAACATTCTAGATCAAGCGTTCGAACCGAAAGGCGGTTCGTAGCACGCCCCCGCGGGCAAGCGCAGCAACGAGGCCAGGGAGCATCATTCTTTTCCGCATCACCTGACACTCGCTTCGAGCGAACTCCAATCGCGTGCTGTGTCCGGCTGGCCCGTCAGCATCCCGCGGGCGTGGCTCGCGCGTAGCTGCCGTCGATCGACGGAATCAAACCAGCTCGGCAAGCTCACCCTATACTGCATCAAGGGTTTGTCGGTCCAGCAGCGAACGGGCTCAAGTCCTGATCCGTCCAACTCTTGCGCACCGAGGGCTTTAAGGCGCCCCATCCGCAAATGGTCCGGACGTCCCCTCGAGGCAATCGTCAATAGGCCCTTCGCAATTGCCCTAAACGCACTTTCACGTGATCGGTATCAATGCCAATGATGGTGCGACCGCGAATTCGACGTTAGTGCGGTTGACGCGCTGCCGGGGGCTGACCCGCCGACGTCGCGGGCGGTGTCACAGGAAGCGTATTGCCGGCGTGCGGAGCAGCACTCGGCGTTTGCGCAGGCGGCGGGGCACCCGCTACCGCCAAGATTTTTATTCGGCTGGCCATGTCCGTGATGGCTTGCTGTTCGGTTCTAAAGACTGAGGCGTTAGCGATACCCACGACCTCGACGAACATCCCATCGGTGTCGATGAAAGTCATAACAAAGCCTCGTCGCACACCGTTACTTTGAGTGCCCTCCGCCGAAACCCGGATTGCCGGTTTGCCATTGATCTGAACATCCTCGAACTTCGGCTCGGCATCTGTAAGATTCTTCGTAAATCTGGACGAGGCATGTTCGGCGAATGACTTCAGATCTTTGTAATCTTCCTTTGAGGCTACCCTGACGAGAACAGCAGCGCGCCCATCCGTCGCCTGAATTTTAATCGCCGGGACTGCTGTTTTGGTTTGACGCCAGCCATTCGGCACAGTGAGTTCTACCGAGGCGTCGTCACTCTTTATCGTAGTATCGGCATAGGCGGGCAAAGCAAGTGTCAAGAGCCCAGCCGCCACCGCAGCAATAAACGTAGTGCGCATAGCAACGACACCGTGAGTGTTCATGACGACATCCTCGTGCGTGTTTGTGACGTCTATCTGCGCATGACCGGGAGGAATCCATCAGTTCTCGCCGGAAGCGACCGGATGATCACGAATAAAGGCCCGCGCTCAATTCGCGAAGTTAACTAAAGCAATACACTCGAATCTGACGCCATGCCAGACCCTTTTCCGCATGCTTGTATCGTATTTCTTCTCCGGCCGTCAGCTGAAACACTTCCCCCCGAGTAGCGCCTCCAGTTTCGAGCCTGGCCCGCGAGGCAAACGTCTGATTACCGAGACATCACGTCCTAATCACGATTCGGCGTATGCCGCGACTGATTGATGCGCGACATGCCGCGGCAACCGCCTAGTTGCTAAGCGGGCGTGAGCGGCGGCAACCGATAATCTCCTGTGAGCAAGTCCTGCTTGGGGAGATAGGCGCGCATCGCGAGCGAATAGGGACCGCTCGCGGGCACTGGCAGCCAGTTGTCGGTTTTTTCGCCGCCGGGATCTTGCCGTGAAATCCAGATATCGAACGAACCGTCATCGTCACGCCGCAGGCCACACGTTCGGTCACCGATGGAGTGTCGGTTTAGCGGATTATCCGCGAGGAAATATTGACCTTGCGGCGTTATCTCATACGCGGTCAGCGACCAGAATGCATAAACCGGCGGCAATTGGTCGGGGGAAAATCGCAATCGCCAATTGCCCTCCTTGAAATGGTAGTTGCCGTCTGGAGCAACGGCATGCATGTACATCGCTTCTTGCCGCGGAAGACCAGCCAGACCGCGGACCGCAGCCCGGGCTCGATGCACGTAGTTTTGTCCCCAATTTCCGGAATCGGCATCCGAATAGGCCCAACCGTCAATTGCTTGCCGCGGGCGGGTCGCAATTAGGCTACGAGCATCGGCGATCCCTGCTTCGATATCAGCAGATTGCGCATCGTCAAAAGCGGCCGGGGTGAAAACGCGTCCGGGCCCTAAGCTGAGAGGAGCAATCCGGCCCAGCACAGCATGGTCGGTCGCAAGCGCAGGATTTTCGTTTAGCAGTACGGATGCGGTTGAAAAATACTGCTGCCACGGGGCATGGCGCTGCGCAAATCTTCCCGGGTTCCGTGCGGGACTTGTCTGCAAAAGGATGCCGTCCTGAATTTGGTGAATTTCCGCCAAATCATCCGGTCCATTCACGGCGATTCGCACCATAGCCCATATCCACGCGGTGGGCGATCGCACGGCGCCGTCGGGAGCGGCGTCGCGCGGGCCCACGATTGCAAAAGTTCCGCCATCGCAGCCGATGGTTCTGGTGCTGAGCACGGCAAAGCTATTCGTGTACATGTCCATAAGCTGGAGAGAAAAATATCGCTCGCCGGTCGGAGGAATGACGACAGTTGCCGGACCATTTTCCAAATCGATAAAAGCATTTGAAAAAAGCGTATCAACGTTCGGCGTCGTGATCACGCGCATGCCGGGCGTCACCAGCTCGCGAGTGTGGTTAAAGGAATTGATGCCGTTGCCGCCGCGCTGAGCGCGGCCCCCCGCCAACGCGCGCACCCGCGCGACTTCGATAAGCGGAAGACAAAACATCCAGGCTTCGCGCGCCGCGGTTCTCAGGTCCGCGGGCGCAAAGGCGGTGCGCAGATTTGCCGGCGCGTCGAGGGCCCTTTCCTTCGCGACTTCGGGGCCGCCGACCGATCTCTGATTCTGTCTTAAAGCCTGCCCGAACCGCAGGAGCGGCGCGCCGCCGGCCGCGCCGGCGGCGTTTTGCGCAAGCGCGCGTAGCAGGAATCCGCCACCACCACCACCTTGCCGGCCGCCCGCCGAACCCTCGGCGATGCGACGTTGCAGCAATTCGAGCAGCCGTCCTCCGCCGCCAGCACCCTGAGGACCAGCCCCTTGAGGGCCAGCGGCATCGTTAGAATCCTGAGCATCACTGGAAATATTGGAGGGGCGTGGTCGTGTCGGAGCCTCTTCGCGGCGGTCTCGTAACGTCCGCAACAGCTTCCGCCGCTTGTCATCAACCGCGTCGCTCATCGCCAGTGCGTCATCGTTCGGAAGCTCTCCGATGGGCCTGATGTCATAGGCCTCCGCTCCGATCAAGTATAGTCGATTGTCATCGTGGGAGCGTCGCGGCAAAAACGGGACGCCCCTCGGGTGTTCTTGCCGGGCGAGCGCCCTTTGATCCGCCCATAGGCCGACACAAATTCAGCGCTTTTTCCATACCGTGGTGCCTGCCTTTACCCGTGGTGCCTGCTTTTGAACCAGGCTTGTGTTCTGGAGGGGCTGATGCCCGATCGGCTCGTCCCAAATCGGCATCACCCGCTACATAGCGGAATACGACCTAATTCGCTTGATCGGAACGTACGATCTTTAGTACAAAGTGCAAAGTTCGAAGGATTGGCAAAGCGGCCGTCGTCAGCGGACGACTAGGCTCGGGCGAACTGTTAAGTCGCACGCAAGCCGATGCCGGGGACGCATAGCGAATTCCGAATCCGGATTGCCGAGCCGATCGGTCGCGGGCTTCGAAATGATGCAGTGAAAAAAAAATTTGTTAGGATAATGTGGCAGAACTAACCGACGGCAGCGATCTTGCATGATTCGTGGTCGGCCGGCCTCCGTGGCGGCTCAGGCCATGTTTTGATAAATTATCATTTATCACGCAATATCAATGATATGCGGCAAAGCCGCAAAACGTGACTGCGATCACATTGATCCACGGAAAGAGTTGGTAGGATAGTAAAATGGGAAGCGTAGGTCGATGCTTGTACTGGTGCCTAAGCAGTTATCTCGCTAGTGCGAAATCGCCGGCGGAAGGCAAGCCCGAAGTGACCGTGAGCGATCTGCGATGGCAGTCAGGCGATACAGCTGAGGATGGCGTGAGTCGCCGATTTTTCGAGCCGAAATTGGGGTGTCATTTACTGTCGATGACGGAACTTGACGACTTTGCTCCGATTTCAGCACTCGTAGAGAGTTGTAGTGTCAACTAAAGCGCGTTTTTGAGCCCAACCTCGGTCCGACGATGTGCGCGGAGGTCCAAGGTGAACAAGAAGCTGCTAGGCCGGCGTAAAGAGGCGATGTGCCAACTAACGCAGCCGCGAACAATGCGAGCGTATCATGGCTAGGAATCTCATCTTCATGGTGCTTGACAGCTGTCGATACGACAGCTTCCTTCGGGCGAAGAAGCCGCACTTCGATCGGTTCGGGGCACCGGAGCAACGCTGGTCCTATGCATCCTGGACCGCACCCTCTCACTACTCCTACCTCATGGGCCTGGTGCCGCATCAGTCGCCGCAGGGCGTCTATGCATCCGAGGTCTACAAGCAGGACTTCACCGCGTGGATGAACCGGCTGGATATTCCCGACCTTGGTTTCCAGAGCTTCATCCCCCAATTGTCGCTGCCCAAGCTGCTCAAGGACAACGGCTATCGCTGCGTCGGCCGGGTGTCGATGCCGGTGCTCAATGGGTTCACCCTGATCAGCAAATTCTTCGACGACTATAAGCTGATGCCGAACCACAATGACTTCAGCGGGATGGTGGATGAGATCGAGTTCACGCCCGACCGGCCAACGTTTTATTTCCTCAACCTGGGCGAGACCCACTATCCGTACATGCTGAAAGGTTCCGACCTGCCGCATATCTCCGGCGTGCATGGTGCCGCCAAGGCGCTAGCGGCTGGCGAAGACTCCGGTGGGCGTGTGACTAATAGCAACGGCCACAATGGCGATGGCCACACCAACGGCAACGCCATCTTCTTCGACTCGGACAAGCTGGAATTCCTGCACGAGCAGCAAATCCGCTGCGTCGAATACGTGGATCAGGTGTTCGCACGCCTGCTCGAGAAAGCGCCGCCGGATACGTACTTCATGATCATGGCGGATCACGGCGAGGCGTTTGGCGAAGGCGGCTATTTCGGCCACGGGCCGGTGATGCACGAGGCCGCGTTTGCGGTGCCGTTCCTCGAAGGAATTCGGCCCTCGTGAACCAAAGCCGCCCGTAAGGGTCGGCTGATCGATAACGGGCGAGGATGATGAGCGCAACGACGGTGGTTATCGCCGCCTAAGCTCATCCATATATTGGCGCCGCGATCGCATCGCGGCGCTTTGGCGTCCTGACGAATGATAAAGAGTGGGGCATGGACAAGCAGCCGTTCCAGATCATCGCGCTGACGCCTGCGGGAATTGCGGACGCTAGACTCGTGCTTGCGGCGGATCGTTCCGGCTGCCTCGGCATCGTCAACGCCGAGATGGGCGCGGTGCCTTACGCGGTTCTGGACACACTGCGCGGTCGAACGCGCGCGCCTTTCGGCCTCAAGCTCGCGGCGCTCGACGACGAGATTTTGACGAGTCTCGAAAGCTACGTGCCGGCGGGACTGGGCTGGCTTGTGGTCGACGCCCCGCTCGTACTTGAGCAACCGCAGCTGTTGCAGCGGATGTTTGGTTTGGGTCTGCGCGTCATCGTCGAAATAACCGATTGGGACGACAGACTAGCCGCACTGGCGGGTCACCAGGCGCTGCAGGTCAAGGGCCATGAAGCCGGCGGCCTCATCGGCGAAGAAACGTCATTTATTCTCCTGCAGAAGGCTCTCGCGCGGCAGTCCGCACCGGTACTTGTGCGCGGCGGCGTCGGCCTGCACGGCGCGGCAGCGGTTCGCGCAGTGGGCGCCGCCGGCGTCGTTCTCGATGATCAGTTGCTGCTGCTCAAGGAATCGCCGGTCGCTGCGGCGTTGCAGGCGCCGTTGCGCGATTTCACCGGCCTTGAGACCGGCCTCATCTCGGTCGGCGACAAACAGTGGCGCGTATTCGACAAGCCGGGCTTCCAGCACCTGCGTCAATTGCGCCAGAGGATTTCTGCAACGTCAGTAGACGAAGGCATGGAGCTCCTGCTCGGCACTCTCGGCTGGGACGACCCGAGCCGTCAGATCCTGCCGCTGGGCCAGGCCGCAGCCTTTGCCAAGCCATTTGCCGATCGCTTCTCGACTTTTGGGCGTCTGGCGCAGGGTTTGCTTGCGGAAAGCGAACGGCGGCTATCCGCTGCGGTTGCGCTCGATCCGCTCGGCGCCGGGCATGGCGTCGCCGCGAACCACGGGACCAAATTTCCGATCGTGCAAGGACCGATGACGCGGGTGACCGACGTTGCGGCCTTCGCTCAAGACGTCGCCGATGCCGGCGCTTTGCCGTTGCTGGCGCTGGCGCTGATGCTGCCCGAGGCGGTCGACAAGCTTTTGCGCGAGACCGCGGAACGGCTCGCCGGCAAGCCTTGGGGCGTCGGGCTGCTCGGTTTCGCGCCGGCGGAACTCATTGCCGATCAGGTCAAGGTGGCGCTGCGCTATGCGCCGCGTTTTGCACTGATCGCCGGCGGCCGCCCCGAGCAGGCCAAGGATCTGGAAGATTCGGGAATCGCGAGCTACCTGCATGTGCCGTCGCCGCGGCTCCTGACCCTTTTCCTGGAACGCGGGACGAGGCGTTTCGTGCTCGAAGGCCGCGAATGCGGCGGTCACGTCGGGCCGCTGTCGAGCTTGGTGTTGTGGGACACTATGATCTCGACGCTGCTTCGCCTGCCGCCGGACCCAACACGCGACGCCGAAATTCAGGTGCTGTTTGCCGGCGGCATGCATGACGCGCGCTCCGCTGCGATGGTGTCGACCATGGCGGCGCCCCTCGTCGAGCGCGGCATGAAGATCGGCGTGCTGATGGGCACGGCCTATCTGTTCACCCACGAGATCGTCGGCTCGCACGCCATCGTTTCGGAGTTCCAGAACGCGGCGATCGCCTGCGAGAAGACCGTGACTCTGGAGACCGGCCCCGGCCATGCCAGCCGCGCCGCGATGACCCCGTTCGCCGAGGAGTTTCTGGCGCGCCGGCGCAAGCTCGAAGCCGAGAAGCTTTCCGGCGACGCCGTTCGCGAGGATCTCGAAAGCCTGACGCTCGGGCGGCTGCGCGTGGCGAGCAAAGGCCAGGAGCGCGGCGGCGAGAATAACGCCGTCCGCGATGTCCCGCTCACCCGGCAAAAGCAGCAAGGCATGTACATGATCGGCCAGGTCGCGACCTTGCGCCGCGAGGTCGAGACTGTGGCCGACCTGCATCGCTCGGTCAGCGCCGGGGCGCATCAGCTGCTGGCGGCACGGCTTGCCGACGCCCAGCCGCGCGTCGAGATCTCGGGCCGCGGAGCGCGCCCGGCTGACGTTGCGATCATCGGCGTCGCCGGCATCTTCCCCAAGGCCGAAAGCGTCGACGAACTGTGGGACAACATTCTCGACAAGGTCGATGGCATTATCGAAATCCCGCGCGAGCGCTGGGATTGGCGGCTGTATTTCGACGAGGATCGCGCCTCCCCCGACCACATCTATTCGCGCTGGGGCGGCTTCCTGGACGATCTTCTGTTCGACCCGATGCGCTACGGAATTCCGCCGCTCACGCTCAAGGCTATCGATCCGCTGCAGCTGATGACGCTGGACGTCGTGCGTCGCTGTCTGGCGGATGCCGGCATGGAGAATGCGACCGACGTTCACGAGCGCACCTCGGTGATCCTGGGCGCAAGCGGCGGCGCCGGCGATGTCGGCGCGCAGTACGCCGTGCGCGCGGAGATGCCGCGCTTTCTCGGTGCGCTCGCGCCGCAGGCGGCCGAGCGGCTGCCGCAGTGGACCGAGGACAGCTTTGCCGGAATTCTGCTCAATGTCGCGGCCGGACGCAGCGCCAACCGCTTCGATTTCGGCGGCGTGAACTACACGACCGACGCGGCTTGCGCCTCCTCGCTGGCCGCGGTCTATCAGGGTGTCCTTGAACTCGAAACCGGCCGCAGTGACGTCGTGGTGACCGGCGGCATCGACACCGTGCAAGGGCCGTTCGGCTATCTGTGCTTCAGCAAGACCCAGGCGCTTTCGCCCCGCGGCCGCTGCCGCGCCTTCGATGCGACCGCGGACGGCATCGTGATCTCGGAAGGGATCGCGGTGGTGGCGCTCAAGCGCCTCGCCGACGCCGAGCGCGATGGCGATCGCATCTACGCGGTGATCAAGGGCGTCGGCGGTTCGAGCGACGGCCGCGCCAAGTCGATGACGGCGCCGCATCCGGACGGCCAGATCCGCGCGCTGTCGCGCGCCTACGAGATGGCCGGCTACGCGCCGTCCACGGTCGGACTTTTCGAGGCCCACGGTACCGGCACCGTGGCCGGCGATACCGCCGAGCTGGAAACCGTCACCCGGCTGTTGGGAAAATTCGACGCCGCCCCGCACGACCATGCCATCGGGTCGATCAAGTCGTTCATCGGCCACACCAAGGCGACGGCCGGCGTTGCCGGACTGATCAAAGCGGCGCTTGCCTGCCATCACAAGGTGTTGCCGCCGCATGCCGATGTCGAGGCACCGAACAAGAAGCTCGCCGAGAGCAATTCGCCGCTTTACCTGGTCAACGAGGCGCAGCCCTGGCTTGCACACGGCAGCACGCCGCGGCGCGCGGCCGTAAGCGCGTTCGGCTTTGGCGGCACCAATTTCCACGTCACCCTCGAAGAGCACGACCCCGGACTGGATGCAGGCTGGAACGCCGCCGCGCGTCAACGCTGGCCGCGCGAGCTTCTGATCTGGCGCGGAGCGGACCGTGCGAGTCTCTGCCTCGGCCATTCGTCAGACCGCGGACCGGCTTGCGCAAGGTGCCCAGCCGTTGCTGCGCGACCTCGCCTACACCTTGGCGCAAAAGGCGCCGAAATCGAGCCTGACTGCCGCTTTGGTCGCAGGCATGAATGAGAACCTGGCCGAACGCGTTGCGGCGTTGGCCGCGCATCTTGAGCGGCCGGAGGCGCCGCTGCCGCCGGGCGGTTTCTTCAACGAAACGCCGCAGCTTGCCGGCGGCGGCAAGCTGGCGCTCATCTTCCCCGGCCAGGGATCGCAATATGTCGGCATGCTGCGCGAGCTCGCAGTGCTGTTCCCCGAAATGCGTGCCGTCGTCGAAAAGGCCGATGCGACCCTTTCGCCGCGAATGTCGGAAAAAGGCCTGCCGAATGGCGAACTCAGCCGCGCCATTTTCGCTCGCGCGGTGTACGACGATGCCGCACGCGCAGCGGTGGCGGAGCGCCTCACTCGGACCGATGTCGCCCAGCCGGCGCTCGGCGCGATCGAAGCAGGGTTGCTTGAAGTCCTGCGCCGGCTCGGATTGCACGCCGATATGGCGGCCGGCCACAGCTACGGCGAGTTTGTCGCGCTTTATGCCGCCGGCGTGATGAGCCTGGACGAGTTGCTGCTCATTTCCGAGGCGCGCGGGCGCTTCATGATCGAAGCCGCAGCCGGTCGCGATCTCGGCACCATGGCAGCGGTGCGTGCCGAGCGCCCGGCCGTCGAGAGCGCCATCGCGGGCATGGCGGATGTCTGGGTGGCAAATCACAACATGCCCACGCAAACGGTGCTTTCAGGAACCAAGGCCGGCGTCGCCGCAGCTCGCGCTCAGCTTGAGCGTGCCGGGCTGTCATTCCAGCCGATCGAGGTCGGGGCGGCGTTTCATTCACCGATCGTGGCGCCGGCCGCTGAGCCGCTCGCCGCTCTGATCCAGTCGCTGCCGCTGAAGGCCCCGAACATCTCGGTCTATTCGAACCGGACAGCCAAGGCCTACCCGAGCGACGTTGCCAGCCTGCGCGCAGAGCTTGCTGAACATCTCATCAGCCCGGTGCAATTCGTGGCCGAGGTCGAGGCGATGTATGCCGACGGTGCTCGCGTCTTCGTGTCGGTCGGACCGAGAGGCTCCCAAGCCAGCATGATTCGTAATATCCTCGGCGACAGAGCGCACCGCACGGTGGTTTGCGACGACGGGGCCGGCGGACTCAACGGACTATTGCAAAGCATCGGGGCCTTGCTGACGGAAGGCGCTGAACTTGAGCTTGCGCGGCTCTGGCGCGGGCGCGATTGCCGCCTGCTTGACGACTCGCTCGCTGCTTCGCCTCGCGGCGAAAAGCCGGCCCCGCATATGTGGCTCCTCAACGGCAGCGGCGCCCGGCCATACGGCACACCGCCGGCGCCGGTTCTCACCGTGGAGGACGTGGCGGAGCTACGCCTCGGCGGGCCGGTAAAGCCAGAACAGGTTTTACAACCGACGGAAGCACCCGCGGCGCCACCGACTCCATCCGAACTTCCACGAATTGAAACAAATGCGTCGCGCCCGGTTAATGAGCGCGGCATGGGTCCACGCAGCGTACCGGCGAGCAGACGCCGGTCCGCGAAAGAGGAGAAGAAAGTTATGACAGGCGACGATCCGACCGGCGACCGCGAGGCCGCACTGGTCGAATTCCAGACAACCATGCAGCGGTTTCTGGAAGCTCAAGAAAACATAATGCTCGCTTATCTGAACGGCGGCCAGCCCGCTGCGCGGAGCGCTCGACCGGTGTTGCAGCCAACAAGGCCGGTGGCCGGTGCCCCCATTGCACCGCGGCCGCTGCCAGGCTCGCCTGCGCAAGCCGACCGCCCGCTCGCCAACGGCACCGGTGGCACGGCCAGTGCCGCGATTGCGCGGCTCGCTGCTGCAGCAAAGGCGCCGGTCGCTGCGCCAGCGCCTGCCGTCCAGGCGCGGCCGCATGCACCGGCGCAAAACGGTTCCACGGCGCCCCAAGTGAATGGCACTGCGTCGGTCAACGGCCATGCAGCTGCAAACGCGGCGGCGATGAACGGTTCGGCGATGAACGGCGCAGCACCGTTCGGCCGCTCGGCGCTTACCGATCATCTCATCAGCCTGGTGGAAGATCGGACCGGCTATCCGCGGGACATGCTCGGCATGGACCAAAACCTGGAAGCCGATCTCGGCATCGACTCCATCAAGCGGGTCGAGATCGTGGGCGCCCTGCTGAAATGGCTGCCCGCGGAGGTGCAGTCCAAGACCGCCGATCTCGGCGAAGCGTTGAACGGGCAGAAGACCCTGAACGGCATCCTCGAACTATTATGGTCGAAGATTGGAACCGAAGCGGGAGGGCCTGCGCGCCCTTTTGATGTCACCGGGGCCGACGCGCCCGCGGCCAGGGCATGCGCCCGTCCGCCCCGGTTTGTTATGAAGGCGCATGCCGAAGACCTGCCGCAGCCGGCGCCGACCGCCTTGCCGGCCGGCACCTATGTGATCACCGACGACGGCGCCGGATTGGCATTCGCCTTGGCCGAACTGATCAAGGCCGCCGGCGGTCGGACGAAAATCATTCCCGGCACCCTCGATGCGGCCCATGAGTTCGCCGATGCTCAACCGTCGGGCGACGACAAAGTGGTGGGCTTTGTCCATTTGGCACCGTTCGGCGCACAGCCGATCGCACCCGACGGCGATGAATCAGCCTGGCGCGCCGCTGTCGAAGCCAATGAATTGCTTCCACATCAATTCGTCCGCCGGGTCTTAAGCCTGCAGGCTAAGGGGCGCGTTCTGCTGGTCTCGGGTCTGGGCGGCGCATTCGGTCGAGGCGCTTCGGCGGGCGCGGAAGTGTTTGTCGCCGGCGGCGCTCCTGCGCTGGCGAAAACGCTGCGCGAGGAATGGCCTGAGGTCACTGCTAAGGCCATCGACCTGCCGCGCGATCGGGCCGTTCGCGAGCTCGCCGGGCTCATCTTTGCTGAACTTGCATTCGCCGGCGGCCGCATCGAGGTTGGCTACCCGGACGGACGGCGGACCATCTTTCGGACCGAGGCTGCGGAGATCGATCTGAAGGCCGCGCCCCGCGACGCACTGCCGAACGGCGCGGTGATCCTGGCGACCGGTGGAGCGCGCGGCATCACCGCAGAAGTCCTGCATCCGCTGGCGCGGCCGGGTATCACGCTGGTGTTGGCCGGGCGATCGCCGTTACCGGCGCCTGAAGAGCCGGCGCAGGCCGAACTAAAGACTGAAACGGCATTGCGCGCGAATCTGATTGCGCAAGCGCGCGCCGCCGGGCAAGCGCCGCGACCGCGCGACATCGAGCAACAAGTGCAAGCGATCCTGCGCAATCGTGAGATCGGCGCCAACATCGCCGAGCTTCGCGCTGCCGGTGCCGAAGTCGTCTATCAGATCGCGGATGTGCGCAAAGCGGAAGAAGTTAAAGCGTTGGTTGCCGAAATCTATGCCCGTCACGGCCGGCTCGACGGCGTCATTCACGGCGCCGGCTTGATCGAAGACAAGATGATCGTCGACAAGGATGCCGAGAGCTGGCTGCGTGTCGTCGAGACCAAGGCGTTCAGCGCCTTCACGATCGGGCGCGCGCTTAAGCCCGAAGGGCTGCGGTTCTTTGTCATGTTTGGCTCCGTCGCCGGCCGCTACGGCAATTCCGGCCAGGCCGATTATGGCGTCGCCAACGAGCTCCTCAACCGCTTCGCCTGCCAGCTTCGCGCGCAGTGGCCGCAAACCGTCAAGGTCGCGGTGCTCAATTGGGGGCCGTGGCTCGGCACCCGGCACGGCCCCGGCATGGTGTCCGACGAGACCAGACGCAAATTCGAGGCGAATGGCGTCGCGCTGATCGAACCTGCGAGCGGCGCGGCCGCCTGTCGCGATGAGATCCTGCACGGCCCGATCGAAGACGTCGAACTCGTAATCGGCGAAGGACCGTGGGAAAAGCGCGAGACGGAGCGGAGCACAATCCGCGTTCCGGATATTGCTGCGTCAGCCGCACCTTCGTCCTTACCGCTGCTCGCCGGTGCCACTGTCCGTCCAGGACCGCGCGGTGGGCGGAGCATTGTGCGCACATTGTCGATCGATCAGGACCTCTATTTAGATCAGCATCGCATCGATGGCGTACCGGTCTTGCCCGCTGCCGTAGCGCTCGAACTCGCGGCAGAAGCAGCGGCAGCGGTCTGGCCGCAATGGTGTGTCAGTGAAGTCACCGAATTGCGGCTGCTGAAGGGTGTCCTTCTGGAGGGCGACAAGCCGCACACGCTTGAGATCAATGTCCTCGGCAGCGAGCACGGCGACGCCAGCGGCTTTAGTGCGTCGGTCGATATCCGCTCTGCGGGAGAAAAAGGCCAGCCGCATTATCGCGCGTCACTTCGCTTCACCGATTCGCTGCCCAAAGGCGAAGCCCCGAGCCGCTTGATTGCACCGGGACCGTCGGCGCTCACGGCGCGGGAAGCCTATCGCGAGGTGCTGAGCCACGGACCTTGCCTGCAGGCGATTCAATGCCTCATCGGCATGGACGCAACCGGGATCGTCGCCGATGTGGTGGGGAGCGCTCCGCGCGCGCTGTTGTACGACGCCGGTGCGCAGGATCGTTGGCTCTTTGATCCGACCTTGATCGATGCGGCGGCGCAATTGGCTTGGCTGTGGTCGAGCGTGCATTCGAATGCCGTGGCCTTGCCGAATCGTTTCGGTCCGGTGCGCCGCTACGCCGGAGCGGGCCAGGCGCGAAAGCTGATCTTGCGCATCGAGCCTGATACGAATTCGTCATCCCAGGTTCGCGCCGACGTCCTTGTTCTGGACGAGGCAGGACGCCTGGTATTCGGTATTGACGAACTGGAAAGCACGGCAAGCCCGACGCTCAACCGCATCCGCGGCTGGACCGGCGAAATCCGCGTTTGGGCGGACGGCTGCGCACGATGCACCGATCGGGGTTTTTGATGGCCAATCCGGAGCACAGATATCGCGGTGGCGACATCGCTGTGATCGGAATAGGCTGTCTGTTCCCGGGGGCGGATGGGCAACGACGAGTTCTGGCGCAATATTCGCGGCAAGCAGGTCGAGATCAGGGATCCGCAGCCCGATTGGGGCGCCGAGCGCTATCTCCATGCCGTCGGCGCGACCCATATCGTGACGGCGGCTGGCGGCTATCTCGGCGAACTCTACCGCTTCGACCCAGCCGAACTGGGCGTCATGCCAAATTCGGTCGATGGCGGCGAGCCGGACCAGTTTCTTGCTTTGAAAATTGCCCGCGACGCGCTTGCCGACGCCGGGTGCTTGAACAATTACGATCACATCAACACCGGAATTATCCTCGGCCACAGTACCTATCTGCACCGGGGCAGCGGCGTCATGGTGCAGCACGGCGTGGTGGTCGATCAGACCGTTGAACTCATTCGGCAATTGCTTCCTGATGCTCCGGCCGCTGCGCTCGAAAAGCTGCGCGCCGCGCTCGTGGCACAGCTTCCGCCATTCAATGCCGACACCGCGCCGGGCCTCGTGCCCAATGTCATGACCGGGCGCATTGCCAATCGGTTCGATCTGCGCGGACCCAATTATCTGATCGACGCCGCCTGCGCGTCGTCGCTACTCGCGGTGAAGGCGGCGATGGAGGAACTGCAGAAGCGGACGCAGCGACCTGATGCTGGCGGGCGGCGTCAACGCATCGATTCCGGCGGTCGCTACGATGGTGTTCACCCAACTGGGCGCACTGGCGCAACGCTCGGAGGTTCGGCCCTTTGACGCCACAGCCGACGGCACGCTGCTCGGTGAAGGCCTCGGCATCGTGGTATTGAAACGGCTGGAGGATGCGCGGGCCGCCGACGACCGCATCTATGCGGTCATCAAGGGCGTCGGCCAATCCAGTGACGGCAAGGGCGGCGGCCTGCTCGCCCCGCGGCTGGAAGGCGAGATCCTGGCGATCCGCCGCGCCTATGAGGATGCCGGAATTGAGCCCCAGGGCCTCGGATTGGTCGAGGCGCACGGCACCGGAATTCCGCTCGGTGACCGCACTGAAATCGCCGCACTCCGCGAGACATTCGGCAAGCGCGAAGGCGACCTGCCGCGAATCGCCCTTGGCTCGATCAAATCGATGATCGGTCATTGTATTCCAGCAGCGGGCATTGCCGGACTGATCAAGACGGCTTTAGCGCTGCACCATCGGGTTTTGCCGCCGACGATTTGCGGCGAGGTCAGCGAGGCGCTCGGCCTCGAGCAAACCAAATTCTACATCAACAGCGAAACCCGGCCGTGGATCGAATCGCGCAAAGTGCGACGGCGTGCGGCTGTCAACGCCTTCGGTTTCGGCGGCGTCAATTCGCACGCCGTTCTAGAAGAGGCCCCCGAGCCGGATGAAGGTGTGCGGCCGGCCTATCTTGCCGCCGAGCTTGTTGTGCTGTCAGCGGCGGATGCGGACCGGTTGGTGACTGCGATCGATCAGCTGCGCAGCGGCCTTGGCGGTCATCTGGCGCGAGAGCCGTTGGCTGGTGTCGCCGCAGCGCTTGCGGCAAAAGATATTGCAGGCCCTGTGCGCTTGGCGATCGTTAGCGAAAGCCTTGCCGATCTGACCGACAAGCTGGACAAGGCGCGCGAACGCGTCGCGACCGGCGGCACGCGATTCCATGTGCGCTCGGGCATCTATTGCTCCGATCAAATCCGTGACGGCAAGGTCGCCTTTGTATTCCCGGGTGAAGGCGCCCAATACGAGGGCATGCTTGGGGACCTGCTCGAAGCTTTTCCAGAAGCGCGGCAGTGGTTCGACTTCTGGGACGGACTTTACACCGCTACCGACAGCGAACGGCCGAGCGAATGCGTTTTTCCCGCGCCGAAGGGTCTGAGCGCCGCGACCAAAGAGCGGTTGCAAAAGAAGCTGTTCGGACTCGAAATGGGGTCGGAATCGGCCTTGATGGCATGCCAGGCACTGCTCGCCGTCACACGGCGACTGGGGCTTCGTGCCGACGTCATGGTCGGCCATAGCAGTGGGGAGCATGCGGCGCTGTTCGCGGCAGGCGCAATTCGCTGGACCGACTGGGACGACCTCGAAGCTCGGCTGCACGACATCAAGCGGCTTTACTACGCGATGGAAGAATCGGGCGAGGTCCCGGGTGGCGCGCTACTAACCGTCGGCGCCGTCCCGCGCGAGCGGGTGATTGCGCTGGCCGAGCAAGCGCAGATCCATATTGCGCTCGACAATTGTCAGCAGCAGATGGTGCTTTACGGGCAGCGCTCGCAGCTTGAGCCGGTGGCGGCACAGCTGGGACGTGAGGGCGGCCTGTGCGCTTTTCTGCCGTTCAGCCGTCCCTACCACACGCCCCTGTTCTCGCCGAACGCCGATCTCGACGCGGTTTATCAGAATTTCGACCTTCACAGTCCGGCGACGACGCTGTACTCCTGCGCGACCGCCGCATCGATGCCGTCCGCGCCGAGCGAAATTCGCAAGCTCGTCGTTGGCCAATGGCGCAGCCGCGTGCGATTCAGCGAAACGATTGAGCGAATGTACGCCGATGGCGTACGCACCTTCGTCGAGGTCGGGGCATCCGCCAAGCTGACCGGCTTCATCGATAACATCCTGCACGGCAGGAACGTTCTCACGGTGGCGCTCGACAGTCACCGCCGTTCGAGCCTCGTGCAACTCCTGCATTCGCTGGGCCGCTTGTGGTCGGCGGGCATCGCCTGTGACATTCGCAAGCTTTACGAAGGCCGGCCTGTTGTGCCCTCCCCACTTGCCGAGAGCCAAGCCAAACGACGGCGCGGCCGCGTGTTTGCCAATACGCTGCCGTTCGTGGAAATTTCGCCCGAAGTCGGCACTGAGTTGCGGGCCGCACTGTCGCCGCAGCCGAGCATGGCGCCCCGGCACCACGAGCATCCCCACGCCACCGGAACATTTGCCGAAGCATCCACAGCTCCGACTTATCCGTTCCTCGATCGCATCTTGTCGCATGACGTCAACGGGTTGGTAGCAGAGTGCGATCTTAATGTTCGCCGCCACGAGTTCCTGCGCCAGCATTGTCTGTACGCGACCGTGATTTCGGATCTCGATCCCGATCTGACCGGCCTGCCGGTGGTGCCTTTCGCTGTCAGCATGGAAATGCTTGCCGAAGTCGCCGCCGCATCGGCCAACGGTCTCGTCCCAATCCGATTGGAGCGGCTGCGTGCCTACAATTGGATCGCTCTCGACGACGGGCGGCGCACGATTGGGCTAAAAGCCATTCCCCTCTCCGCAACTGACGGGCTGATCCGGGTTTCCGCTTGCATCAGCGACGACGCCGACACGCCGCTCGTCGAGGCGATTGTGGTATTGGCCGAGGCCCCTCGCCTACCAGCTTCTGACGTACAGGCCGCGCCGCTCGTCCACCCACAGCCACCGAACACGCGGGACGACGAACTCTATTTGACCGGAATGTTCCATGGTCCGTTGTTTCACAGCGTCGAGGGCGTAGAGTCTTGGGACGCCAACGGACTGGATGCACGGTTGGCAGACACGCCGCTCGACGGCTTCTTCCGGCCGGGTGAACGGCCGGCGTTTTTGCTCAACCCGATTCTTCTCGATGCTGTCGGCCACGTCACAGCATTCTGGATAGGCCAATATCAGCCGATGAATTTCAGTTGTTTCCCCTCCAGCATCGAGACCATCGACTTCTACGATGCAGCGCGCGAAGACACCCGCGGCGGCTTCATCGCCCACCGCGTCGGCATTGCCCGGTCGGGCGCCGAATTTCAGTTCCGCAATGGCGAATATCTCAACGGCGAGTTCACCTGCTTTGGTCCCGACGGTGCACCGCTGTTTCGCGCGATGGGCTGGCGCGACCGTTTCTTCGAAGTGCCGACCCGTTTCTTCTACGCGCGCTTTATGCCACGCGACGGCTTTTACGGCGACGATGTGAGCGGACTTTTCGCCAACCTGCCGGAAAGCGCGCTCGTGTGGCGAATACCGGCATTCCCACACGGCTTTTTCGATGAAGCTGGCGGAATTTGGCGGCGTGTGCTGAGCAACACCGTACTGTCGGCGGAGGAGCGACTCGACTGGAAGGCATTAACCGTGCCGCAGCCGCGTCGCGACGAATGGCTGATTGGGCGTATTGCCATCAAGGAGGCGGCGCGCACCTGGATCGAAAGCGTGTATGGCGTGCGCCTGCTGCCGGCCGACGTCGTGGTGCGGGTCGCCGAAGGCGGCAAGCCCTATGTCTGTGGTCAAGGACTGGAAACGATCGGCGAAATGCCGGAAGTTTCGATGGCGCACGTAGGCGGGGAAGCCGTCGCCATTGCGGCCCCGCCGGACACGCCAGTCGGAATCGATCTGGATACCGCGGGCCGGATTGCAACGGACGATCTGCTAGCAGCGGGGTTTTCCGCCACCGAGCAAGCGATCCTGATTGCTTCAGACACGGCGGCACCGCTGCGTGTGCTGCTGGCATGGTGCGCCAAGGAGGCGGCCGCGAAGTGGGTCGGCACCGGCCTGAATGGTCAACCCCGCTCATTCGTCGTAAGCGACCTGGACGATCAACACGGCTGGTCCCGGGTTGTCGTTCCTGGGAATATAGCGCTTAGCGTTTCGTTGGCGGTCGACGATCTGTCCGTGCTGGCGGTGGCCTACGCGGGCCAAGGGTGAGAGCGGGAGGCGTCAGCGGCCTAGCAGAACCTCAAGGCCTTGCGGGAAATCGGGTCTCGGTCGGCTCGGATTGGCCAGAGTACTGAACAACCGGCTGTGATTGCTGCTTCCCGCGAACAGCCCGTCCGGTGTGGATTGGATCGTCTGGACGCCGAGAGCCGTGGGATTGCCGCGGCCGTCGTCAATGACGGGCGTCCACGTCTCGCCGTTCACGCTGGCCCACAGCTGGTAGCCGCCGACAATGTCGGATGCATCGATCTCCAGGCAACGGAAGGCTTCCCATTGGTAAGTTCCCAGGTAAAGCACGTGTTCGTGGATTGCGAGCGAGCAAATCATAGAATTGTAGAAGTCGCCCAGACCGGGACCGAGGAGCGACAGCGGGACCTTAAGTCCATCCGGTGTGAAGCGCATCCGCCCCGCAATTAAATCCCAATTCTCGTCGGGGAACACGCGCAGAAGTTCGCAAGAAGCCGGACCAACATCATATACGGTGTCGTAGCCGAACCCCGTGATTCCGCTGCCGACATAGAGCGCGCCATTGAACTCGGCCATCGCCCCTACGGCATAGTTTTGGTTGAACCCGCCCGCACCATCAATCAGGACTGGAACCCAATCGAAGGGTGGCGAGCCTTGCGCCTCGGTCTGCCAGATTTGAAAACCCATGTCCGGATTGGCCGTGCCAGCATAGAGGCGGCCGAAGGCCAGGCCGATGGCCGAGACGGCAAGATTTGAGGGATCTCCAAACCCGGTTTCGGCGGCGGCGACCCAATGACCAGTCCGCGGATCGTCCGAAACATAGATCTTGGCTTCACGTCCGATGTGGCGATCGAGGAACTCGTCCGTAATCACGCCAGCCGCGCTGGCGAAGATGCGATCGCCGAACGCGACGAGCCCACGGAACGAATAGATGTCTGGATCGCCAAAGCCCGGCGCACTCACCGACTCGAACGTTTGGCCGTCCGCCGAACGCAGTATCAGACCGCCGGTCCGCGACATGGTCGAAATATAGAGCGCAGGCGCATCGTCGGTCGCGCCTTGGAACACGCACATAGAACGATAGCCGGTGTCGCGAGGCAAAAGAGCAGGGTTACGGTGGAATTTAGCTAACCCCGCTGGTGCTTTGCCAGTACGGAGGTCCGGTACGTGCGACCGAGGGCTCGGATCGATCAAGGGCGACTCGTACACCGTCAGCCATTTGCCGACAGCAGAGTCATACCGAAGAATGCGCGGGGCGTCTTTGGCCTCCACCGGATCAGCGCAGCCCGTACCCAAGTAGAGGCTTCCGCGAAAATAAGCCATCGAATGGGCCGTGATCGACGATTCCCGTCCGAGTCCTCCCGACCCAATCGCCGAGAATCGGTCCGCCGACAGCACAGTCCTATCGCTGACGCGGTTTGGTGCTTTTTCGCTTGTGTAGGTCATTGATAGCCGAGTTGTTTTGCCAGCTTGCAGGTTTCAGGCGTGAAAATCTCGCCTGGACGCCAATCTAGCTCGCCTACAAGGCTAGGCTCCTTCAGTTTGGCCAAACGCGCCCGATCGATGGCTGGGTTGGTGAGAAAATTCGGATCGTTTCCTCGTGGCGCGCCAGCTGGACCCTCGGAGGCATAGGGCGAGTTTTCCGGATGCATCATGGCATTTATGGCGTCCGCATCGCTGCGGATTTCGAGCCATTCACATATCTGGGGCAGATAGTTCTCCAAGTCCGACAGCAGCGCCTCACCTTTGATGCGCATGCACTGGCCGAGCGGCAGGTCCTCGGTCATCGTCACGATCTGCTCATGCGTCGCGCGCCAGACCAATTCTGGGTCTCTTGCCGCCGAGTTCTCGGTGGCACGGTTCAGCAGTTCGTATTCGGAGCGCAGGTTGATAAACGACTCTCCCATCCCGCGGGGATGGCGGATCAAGTGCAAAATACTGGCCTTCGGGAACACATGTAGCAGCCGCTCGATGTACTCGCGCTCTCGTGCGAACATTGGACTCTTTTCGACAAGGATCCTGTCACCGACCAGTTCCTGGATATGATCGAAAACCTTGCGCACTGGCCAGTCCGAATGCCGCGTGACCCACTCTTGAGCGTGTCCCACCGTATCGGCAGTCTGTGCACCCTCGTGCAGTTGCGCGAGCGTGCGTAGCAGGCCGTCCCTCCCCATGAAAAGCTTCAACACCGGATACTTGTGCCAAGCCTCCCCTAGAGTGTCGCCCAGGAACAGGTTTAGTTCGGGTAAGCCATAGCAATCCGGATGCTGGCCAATAATGCCGCACACGATGGACGAATACGACCGCGGGGGGCAGAGAACGAAAAGAGGTTCCGGCATCAGGAATTGCGCTGCCTTGAGAGGACTGGCTGCCTTTGCAGGTGGCAAACTAGCGTGCGATCACGGCGGCTAAAGCTCCGACCTGTGGGACAAGACCCCTGCTTATAGCCCGCGGGCGTGGATTCGCCTCGGCGCTGTATGCGTTCCACGCCTAACGGAATGCATCCCCGACCTGTTTTGTACTCAACAGTCATTGGTAGCCCAGTTGTTTTGCTACCCGACGCGTTTCGGGCGTGAATATCTCGCCTGGACGCCAATTCAGCTCGCCCTCCAGGCTAGGCTCCTTCAGTTTGGTCAAGCGCGTGCGGTCGATGGCCGGGCTGGAAAGAAAAGTTGGATCGTTTCCGCGCGGAGCTCCCGGCGGACCTGGGGAGGCATAGGGCGACTGCTCCGGGTGCATCATGGCATTTATAGCGTCGGCATCTGTGCGGATTTCGAGCCACTCACAAATCTGGGGCAAATAGGCGTCCAGGTCCGAAAGCAGCGCTTCACCTTTGATGCGCATGCACTGGCCGAGCGGCAGGTCCGCGGTCATGGTCATGATCAACGTATGGGCCGCTCGCCATATCCTCTCCGGATCCATCGCCGCGGAGTTTCCCACGACGCGGTTCAGGCGTTCGAACCCGGAGCGCAGACTAACCAGGGACTTTGCCGTCCCGCGGGGGTGGCGGATCAAATGCAAGATGCTGGCTTTCGGGAAGACATTCAACATTCGCTCGATGAACTCGCGCTTGAACGTGGTGGCCGGGCTTTTTTCAACTAGGATTCTGTTTCCGACCAATTCCTGGATATGATCGAAAACCCTGCGGACCGGCCAATCCGAATGCTGCACGACCCATCCGTTGGCGCGTGCTACAGTATCAGCCGTCTGCGCACCGTCGTGCAATTGCGCCAGAGTGCGAAGAAGACCGTCCCTTCCCGCGACGCGCATCAACGTTGGATTGCTGTGCCAGACCGCACCTAAAGTGTCGCCTAGGAACAGGTTTACTTCGGGCAGGCCGTAGCAATCCGGATGCTGGCCGATCATACCGCAGACGATCGAGGAAAACGAGCGCGCGGGACACAGAATGATAAGAGGATCCGGCATCAGGAACGGCGCTCGCTCGAAAGGGGTGACGGCAGTTGCAGGTCGTGGCAAACTAACCCGCGAATGTGGCGGCTAAACCTTCTGTCGGTGGATCGCAAAGCCTCATATATGTGCCTGTCGCAACTTCGCTAATCGCACTTGTCACCCATTAGCGGACCACACCTTACGATCCCTTGTCAGGGCTGCGATCTCTCTGTCAAGAGTTAGCTTAGCATGAATGAACGAATGCTCCATGTCGACGGCGATGAACAGCGCATGCTCAGTCGCAAAACGTCACTGCCGCGGAACGATCGAATGCAGGTCATCGGCGTGCGCCCAAAGTCGCCGCGCCGCAAGTTTCCGCCAGGATCAGTTAATAATGCAACATCCCGGCCGCGTGCTTGGTCGAACAGAGCCAAATTCGCTGGCAGGGCGATAATCGATGCGGTTGGAACAGCTTCAGCCTTAACAGCGTTCCCTGATATGTCCGCGTGGACGCATTGACGATGCGAGCTTTACGAACACCCCTATTGACGAAGGCCGGAAGCGCACTGTCGGCGTTGGTGGTTGCAACGGCGCTTCTCGCGTATCCAAAAGCCGCCCGCGCCACGGTTGCTCAACAGGACTCTATCGAGATCCAGGGTGAACGGCGTACGTTCATTGTGTATGCGCCGGACGATACGGGCGGCGCCTTAAGCCTTCCCATCTTGATTGCATTGCACGGCGGCCTCGGCAACGGACGCTATGTGGCCCGCCAGACCCGTTTGATTGATTCCGTGGACCGAGACAAATTCATCGGTGTTTTCCCCGATGGCAAGCACAGCCATTGGAATGACGGGCGTAGTACGACCTCGTCGGGGCCGGACGATGTCGCTTTCCTGCGCGAGCTGATCACGATGGTCGCGCAAAAATGGCGCGGCGATCCCGCTCGTGTGTTCGTCGCCGGAATTTCGAATGGCGGTATGATGGCACTGCGCATGGCCTGCGATGCCTCCGATGTCGTGACCGCCATCGGGGTAGTGGTGGCGAATATGCCCGCCGATCTCGTAGGCCGCTGCCGGCCTACCCGGCCGATGCCAATGGTTCTGTTCAACGGTACCCGTGATCCGATTAACCCTTGGTCCGGAGGTTCTGTTGCAACTTCGCCGCTGCTCGATACCCCAGGAGGTCAAGTCGTGTCCGCGATGGACACCCTCGATTTCTGGGCGCAACGCGATGGCTGTGGCCTGCCCGTGGTCGACAACATTGACGGCACTGAAGTGAAGCGTCACACCAGCGCGAACTGTCAGTCGGGGTCGGAGGTGACCCTCTACGAAATCGTGGGCGGCGGCCATGGCTGGCCGGGCGGCGTTCCGCCCGGTCGAATCGAGAGCCGTTTCGTCGGAAAAGTGACAAATGACATTGATGCCAGCGCTATTATGATCCAGTTTTTCAAGCGCCACGGACTTTAAACATTGGGTACGCCGAGCGACGTCTTCACCGCACAACCGCAGGCTGCTGCACTCCCGCCGCCGATCATCGTCTTGGGCACCAGACCGACCGGTACGGCGCTGATCGGAGCTATGATCGGCCGCAATCCTGCGGCTTTTGGTTTGCCGCAGCTCAATCTCTTCGTCGGCGAGACGCTAGAGCGAATGCTGGAGGCCGCGGCGGGTCCGAATCATGTCCACGGCCTCCTGCGAGCCTTGGCCTACATTTATGGCAGCGAGCAGACGATAATCTCCATTGGCATGGCGCGCCGCTGGGTTTTCAGCCGCCTGTCCTGGCCTATCAGTCGGATTTTCGACGAGTTGCGGAAGCGGGTGGCACCGCTGCGATTAGTCGACAAGAGTGCGAGCTACTCGCAGGACGCAAAGGCATTGGAGAGAATTCGAAGCGCATGTCCGGATGCATATTATGTTCACCTCGTTGAGCATCCGTTGACGCTGGGCGCAGCGGCGTCAACGCAGCGCCAGAGCCTTATGAATGGCGAGCAACATCGCGGCGGCGCTGACATCTCATCTCAGGAACAGATGCAATGGCTCGGCGCCCAACGTCTGATCGCTGGCGCGATGCATTTCGTGGCGCCGGAGAGATGCATAGTTTTGCAGATGGAAAGGCTGCTTGCCGATCCGCGTGCGCAACTGCGCGATCTCTGCGAACGGCTCGGTCTGCCGAACGACGAGGTCGCTATAGCGGAAATGCTCCATCCGGAGAATTCGCCTTTTGCGGATCTCGGCCCGGTTGGTGCCAATCTCGGTGACGATCCGGCATTTCTGCACGACCCGACATTCCCACCGAAGGAAGTTATGGCCGGATCGCCGGATTCGCGACAAGCCGGCAACCGTCTGCTGGGCGAAGTCGCGCAGCTCGCGGCCCGATACGACTATGAGTGAGTTTGCGACCTTTGGTCCGCGCTCGTTTGCGGCCGAGCCTGCTCAAGCTCATTGAGTTCGTCGGTCAAGACCGCCAACACCGATTTCATGACCTGAATCTGGTAGCGGACCTCGCCCTTTCGCGACTCGATCTCTTCCGGCGTGCTGCTGGTGCCAACTTCCTTGCTGCGCAGGTCGAACGGGGTGGGATTTTGTAAGAAATCCTGGATGTGTCGGAACTGTTCGGCTTTTTCCTGCAGCTTTTGCGCCGCCGGGTTGGTGCCGAGCGATTGGAGCAGAGCTGGATTTTGCAGGGCACTCTGAAGGAGGTCGCCTTGAAGCAGGCCGCCCCGCGGTAGTTCACCCTGATTACCAAGCAGGCTTTGCTGTCCCCACCCCCCGCCAAAATCAATTTCCTCAACCTCACCGGGCACCGGTTGCGGTGGCGCGGTTCGCATGCGCTTTCCGGTTCCGAGCGGCTGTATCGGACGAGTTGCGGGGTCAGGCTGTACCAAAGCGGTCGGCCCCGGCTGCCGCAGCGTTCGCGCTGCCCCGAGGCTTGGTGTCCCATCGGCACGAGCGGTTTCCTGCGGCAGCGCCGAAATTGATTGCGGTCGAGGTGTCCTGGCTCGCTTTCCAGTTCCGAGGCGTTGACTCGGATCGGCGGGAGCGGATTTGCCGACCGCGTTGGCGTTGATTGCGGTCGCGGCGTGCGAGCTGGCCGTCCTGTTCCAAGACCTGACGGTGGCGCGCTTCTGGAATCGGGTTGAACCGACGCGCCGGGAGGCGGCAGCGCACCGATCTCTTGGGCGTGCGTTTGCTGGTTATTTTCCCGGCTTCGGTTCGGAAGCAGGTCCTCCAAGTGGCGAGCAACGGAACCCGGTCGCGGCGCGCGAGGCGGCTCGCCTACGCCGAGATTGTCTTTTTGCGTCAACGGCTTTTTTCCATGATCCTCCTCAGGCCGCTCAGCCTTGGCTGGCGGCTCAGCGGACACTTTTTTCATCCCCCGGCGCCCGGATTTCGGCGGCAAGCCATCCCTTCGTTTGTTTTTCACCATCCGCCTCAACTTCCCTGCGCCTGCGATCTTGCCGCGCCTGCGCGACAACCTGCGGGTTGACAGTGTGACCGCTGCTTATTCCCGACTTGCGTTAGCGGGTCAATGTCGCCTTCAACGTATCCGGAGCTCGACGGTTTCGACGGCGAAGGAAGGCATGATACCGATTTTGTGAGCCATGCCGCTTCCGTCTCGCTGTTCGACGCGATGGCTACACGGCGCAAGCTGCGTCAAGATCAGGTCCTTCGGTGCAACATATCTTGGCGATGAGCCGTTCTTGGCGATGAGCTGTGGCGATAACGCGACCGCCGCCGCGATGCAAACCGCACCGCATGGAACCGATTGAGGATACGGGGAATATTCCAGCCGCGATTGTAATCGCGCCCGCGCTTGTCTCGCCGAACGCGCCTGAACGGTCTAAGAAGAGTTAAACTATTTAATACCGTGGCCGAGTGTGATACACGGGCCACAATTTGGATGTGCGTCGCGAAATCGGATCGGTCGCATTCACCCCCGCTCGGTAGTCGCTAGGAGGCTGTGTGTCTAATAACGTTCTGATGATCGGGCTCGATGGAGCCACGTTCACTCTGCTTGACCCCCTTATCGAGCAGGGTGTCATGCCGTTCATGGGCAGTCTGCTCAAGAACTCAGTGCGCGCGAATTTGATGTCGACCCGCAACCCTTTGACGCCCCCGGCCTGGACGTCGATGATTACCGGTCGCAGTCCGGAAGCGCATGGCATCTATGATTTTCTGCGGCCCGCGTTCCTTCCGGACGGCAGCGTGTACCTGAAGTTGAACGATTATCGGGATAATCACTGCGAGACGATCTGGTCGATTGTGAATCGGCATAAGCGGCGCGCGACGAGCCTCAATTTCTACGGCATGTCGCCAGCACCCACCGTCGACGGCTACGTTTTCGCCGGTTTCATCCCGTGGAAGCATCTACGGCAGGCGGTTTATCCCAAAAAGCTCCTCGATGAGGTCCGCGCGATCCCGAACCTTGATTGGCGCGTTCTCGGCATGGACCACACCGAGGAAAAGAAATGTGTGCAGGGCTTGCATCAAGGCGAGCATGAGCCCTGGATTGAGTTGCAAAATACGCGCGATCGGGCCTGGGCCGAGGTCACCTGCCATCTGATGAAGAAGGACCGCACTGATCTCACCGCAGTGGTGCTCGACGGTGCCGACAAGGTCCAGCATCTGTTCTGGCGCTTCATCGATCCGGCCTCTCCGGAAACAAATGCCAGCGACTGGAACAAACGCATCCAGGGCCTATCGCTTGGCTTCTATCGCGAACTCGACCGGAACGTAAAAATGATGTTTGACGCCGCAGGTCCGGAGACCGACATCCTCATCACCTCCGATCATGGCTTCGGGCCGACCACAGAGATTTTCTATCTGAACGAATGGCTGGCGCGAAACGGCTATCTTCATTGGTCGAATGTCGCCAAGGAGGATTTCAGTTGGCCAGCTCGTGGCCGACACTCTCAAAGAATACCTCGGCATGATCGACTGGAAGAGAACGCTCGCTTTCTGCACGACGCCGAGCAGCAACGCCATTTTCATCATGAGGGACAAGGGAACGGGTGTTGGTGTCAAGGAGGAAGATTATCTGCCATTCGTTCTCAAGCTTCAAAGCGAATTGCTCGCCATCCGCGATCCGGTCGACGGGCAGCCGATCGTCACCGGTGCCGATTTGAACAAGTTGCGTGGAAGAAATTTTGTCGAGCCGTGCCCGGATGTCACTCTGCGCCTGCGCGACGGCGGGTTCGTCTCGATCCTCAAATCCGATGAGATCCTAAGCCGACGGCCCGCTGCCGACGGCACGCACCGTCCGGCCGGCATATTCATCGGCCACGGTCCCAGCTTCCGTAGGGGCGCGCACGTCGACGCGCTCGACATTCTCGACATATCGCCGCTAATCCTAACTTTGCTGGGCATCCCGGTTCCGCGCGATATGGAAGGCCGTGTGCCGACCGAAGTGCTGGTCGGAGACCACGAGGTGCGCAAAGGCGAGGCGACCACGGCGCCCAACGCCGACGTCTCGGAACGGACCGAGCCGAGCGAGGAAGAGCGCGAAGCGCTCATGAGCCAGCTCAAGGTTCTGGGCTATATGGACTGACCGCCGATTTTCGAAGATCGTAGGCGTCAAGTGCGGACCCAAGACCCTCGGTGGGCGCGCGGTCTTGGCGTCCAATGCGAAGGTGAGAAAATGCCGAGTCTTGCCACAGCGGAGGTCAAGCTCAATTACTTGCAGTTCGGAAGCGGCGAGCAACTGGTGTTGATCCACGGTCTCGGCGCCAATCTCTCATTCTGGTATTTTGGCGCAGCACGGCTGCTGGCGCGAACCCGTAACCTCCTGATGTATGACCTGCGCGGGCACGGCCGCAGCTCGATGCCCCAGCAAGGTTATGATTTGCAGCAGATGGTCCGCGACCTCGTGGCGCTTCTTGATTTTCTCAACATTGATCGCGCCGATTTCGCCGGGCATAGTTTCGGCGGACGTGTAGCGATGACCTTCGCGGCGCTTCATCCAGAACGCGTCCGCAATCTTATTGTTGCCGACACTCAGCTGCGCGCGTTGCAGCCTACAGTCCGGCTATCGGAATGGGGGCATTGGGAGCAGTGGAAGGCGGAATTGGAAAGCTATGGCTTAAGGGATTTGCCGACTGACGACTCCATCATCAGTCACGGTCTGCTTGTGAAGCTTAGCCAGGCCCATGGCAACCTAGCCAACGAGGGACGCAAGCGCATATCGCTGCGTACGAGAGACATGGGCGACAAGGGGTTGGAGCGTTGGCAAGAGTTGATAGCACACACCACCGCCGATCGCGAATTCGAGGATGAATCGTTTCTCGTTCCGTCAACGCTGAAAACAATCTCAACGCCGACGTTATTGGCATTTGGAAAATTCTCACACTGCCTGCCGACCGCGGATCGGCTGTTGGATTACCTTCCCAACGCGCGCCTGATTGTTATCCCCGGCGCTGGACATTTTTTCCCGATCGTCAAGCCCCGGTTCTTTGCCCGGGTAATCGAGGCTTTCCTGATGAGGCAACAGACTGTCGGCGCACCCCCGGCGCAGCGGCGAATGCGGCGCTTTGGCGCCATTCGCATCCCGGTATAACGAGACGGACCGGCTCGACAGGATCAGCAAACAATGTGAATGCGCGGACGCGCGGAATTGTTCGGGGCAGGCTCGAAATGACGCGGGTGACTGACCTCAGAGCGGACTCACCACGTATAGCGCAGCGTGCCGGAGCCGGCGTAGGTCTGCGAGCCGGGGGCGAATTCGCCGTCGAATTTGGCGATCAAGGTGACGTGCGGCGTGATAAACAGCTCCGCGCCGGCCGAGGTCAGCGCCGAGTTCTGCGGGATTGGCGCGCCGTTGACGGTGAAGCTCGCACCCGGCAGCGATTGGAACACCGCCCCGATCGCAGGGTTGCCGACAAAGTCGTGCGCCCAGGCGATGCGGGCGCGCAGAAGGAGCGGCATGCCGTCGATCACTGCCGGATCGTCAAAGCGGCCGCCGAGCTCGGTTCTGGTGTCGGTCGCGTTCATCGTATTGTAGGAAAGCCCGAAGCCGCCGCCGGTCACATCGCTTTCGCTGTAGGCCGGGGTGTGGAAATCCTGCGCCTGCAACGCCGCATAGGGCGTCACGCCGAAGGTCGTCGGCAACAGCGCGGGCACGACGGCAAAGCGATAGCCGCCCTCAAGCCGCGCGCCGTAGCTCTGCGCCGCGAAGCTTGCCGTTAGTTCGTCACCCAGCGCGGCCCGGGTGGTCGACATCCAGTGATTGGTGAAAGAAAGCGCCGCGGCGAGGTAGGCAGACCCGGATCGGGTCATGCCATAAACGCCACTCTGGAAGGCGTCGCTATGACCGGAGCCGAGCCCGCCAGACAGGCCCCAATTGGCGCCGCCGCCGGCCAGCGCGAAGCCAAAGATCGTGTCCGGCGAGTAGTGATAGTCCATGCCGCTGACAAAGCCGAAAATCTGTGCGTTGACGTTGCTTGAGCCAACGGCCGCATTGCCGTTGGTCCACTCGCCGCCGCCATAGCTTGCGCCCCAGGCGGTCCAGCGCTGGGCGAACGGTGCCGGCGGCGGTGCTTTGAGGATCGAGGCGTAAGCGAGCGCGACGTCGGGCGGTAGGCTCGCCTGGGCGTCGGGCGCAAAGCCCATCGCCTGCCCACTCATACCGCCGACACCATCGCCGCTGCCGAGCCGGCCGTCGACGAACGGATCGAGCATCAGGTTCAAGAACTCCGTCGTCATTTGGAATGCCGCAAACTCGCTGTCGGCGGCAACCTCGCCGTCCAATTGCACCAGTCCGCTACCAAGGCTGCTGCCGGTCAAGCCGAAGACGTTGACGAAATTCGCCGGCATCGCACCGTCATTGAAGAAGTTATTGAGCGCCGTCGCCACGTTCTGTTGATTGACATTAAGCCCGCCGCTTGGCTGCGCCGACGGTAACTCGCCAAGCGCTGCGGTCAGGTTCAAGAACGCGTCCGTCGCGCTATAGCTTAGATTGGCGCTAAAATTGGCCGGCAGATTTGTCGTACTAAGCGTCGCGAACGTGCCGCTTACTCCCGCTGCGTGCACGATGTCATACTGCTTCACGACGTAGCTGCCGGGAGCAAAGGCGGCTTGTAGTGTGCCGCTTAGAAACGCCGGTCCGGTAACCTGCAGCACGTCGTTGCTGTTCGGCGCGATCCGCATCACAAGGGTGCCGGCAGAGGTTTGTACGAAAGTCCCGTTGATGACTTGCGTTATGCCCGCGCCGGGAGCGCTGATGCCCAGCCATCCGCTATTCTCGAAGCGTGCGTTGGCGGCTGTGACCGCCACCTGGCCGTCGATCGTGCCGTCGTTGACGACGACAGTGCCAAGCGCAGTCGGGCCGGTCTGGATCGCATAGGCGCCCGGAGACGCGGTGATCGACCCAGAGTTCAGCAGCGCGCCATAGGCGCCATTCATCTGGACGCCGACACTGCCGGCGCCGGTCACGTTAATTGAGCCGTTGTTGGTGATGACACCGACGGCGCCGCTCTGAATCCCGGCGCTGTTGGCCCCGGTGGTTTGGATGATACCGTTGTTGACCACATCGTCGCCGTTCGCCGCCGTGATTGCCGGAATATTGGGACTGGTGATGCTAAGCGAGCTCGAGGTCTGAATTGGATTATAGATTCCGGGGATGCTGACCATGTAACCCTGGTAATTGGCGCGCCGGCCAGTGTCGTTGTAGACGCCGATCACGTCGGCGGCGTAAACGGAGTTGCCCGTCGTCACCGACGCGCCAGGGAAGCCGAGATTGATCCAGGTCTGATTGCCAGCGGCGCCGATATGGAGAACCGCGCCGTGTGACTGGCCGTTAGTGCCGACCCAACGAGCGACCAAGTTGTATGACCCGGCCAGACCCCCGCCGCTAATGCCCTCGAAATGCGTATCGACCGCGCCCGGATAGCTATAACTTGTCCACGCGCCCGTGCTCTCGTTGTAGATATAGCCGTCGTGGACATAGCCGTTCGGCCCAGGCGCAGCGTAACCGCCGGCAATCAAGTTGCCCCAAACTCCGTAAGCCGTCGTGCTGACAGCGCCGGGGAAATCATTGGTCCTATAGGTGCCGGTATTGATGTTGTAGATGAAAGCGTTGAAGGCGTGACTCCGCTGCTGTTCGGTGTCGTAACTACCCACGACCTGGTCCCCGAACGTGCTGTGCGCGTTTGTATTCAAGGTGGTCGCTCCCGGCTTGCTTGGATAGGCAAGCGTCGTCAGCTGTTCGCCGGGCAGCGCTGCGCCGTTGTAGAGGTAGCTCAGGTTGTAGGGCGACGACGATTGCGTCTGGTAGGTGCCAACCGCGTTCAGAATTCCGTATTGGGAGCCAAAACTTGGGCCATAGGGCGAGGACGAGATCGCGCCCGGGAAGTTGGTGCCGGAGGTAGTCGTCGCTGGAAACGCCGTCCAAGTTCCGGTCGACAGGTTGTACAGCAGCCCCCCGGGCTCGCCGGTGCCGGGAATAAGGTAGTGCCCGGTGATGGTGTCACCGCGGATGCCGGTGAGAATCGTCCCGCTCGTGCCGAAATCCAAGGTCGTATAAGCGAGCTGGGCTTGCGCTGGCGCGGCGATCAGAATGACCGCCAGTCCCGCCAACGCCCCGCTCGCGATTCGATCTAACGCGAACGACTGGCCTCGCGTAGCACTCGACCCGCTTAGTAAACTTAAGATACACAATATCCCCATCCCGATCCGAGATTGCCGGGTTTCCGGCTTTCCGGCAAGACGTCCTGCAAGACAAAATGCAGGTTCAGCGACACCAGATTGTTTCTGGCATCTGTGGGCGCGCGCCAATCGCTGCGCGGCGAGAGCGGGCCGCCCGAGGAAATCCTAGGCCGGTTCGGCGGCGCTGAGCGCTTGAAGTGATTAATCGCGAAGAAGCGGAATAGAACGCATTTGAGGCAGCGCCGATTTCGGATAGAGTGTCGGCGCAGCGACCTCGGCTTGGATGTGCCCACGCTGGCATCCACTCGTCACCTTCCGACCAAGCGTGATGGGCGGAGATACGTCGGCCCAGCGGGCCGGGCGATAGCTTGGTATCGTCCGGAGCTTGTCCCGGATAATCGCACCAATTAGGACATGACCGTCAATATCATTATCATTGCGAGCGAAGATGGCGCGGTTATGCCATATTCGGCTGATGCGAACACGATGAGATTGACGACGCCTATGATTGGGCCGCTGACGAAACGACGCTGACATGAAACTGGCAATGCAAATACCGATGCTGGGCGCACAAGGCTTCAAACCGAAGCGGGGCCTTTCGATACGAAATTTCAAATGCATCGCACAGGGCGGTTTTGGCGATGGTCACAACAATTACGCCCATTCGATGGCGTGGTTCGACGGCAAACTCTATGTGGGGACCACTCGCTCGAATCTTTGCATGCTCCGCCTCCAATCGGCGTACAAGACAGCGCCGTTTCACAAGTGGCCGGTCGAGTGCCCTGACACTCTCGATGAGCTTGATAGGTTAGTTGATCGGCGCGCTCAGATTTGGTGTTACGATCCAATCACTGAGCAATGGGAGATGGCCTACCAATCGCCGCTTATAAAGGGCATCTCTGGCGTCGGCATGGTAGCCCGTGAAATGGGCTATCGTTCCATGGCGGTGTTCCGGGGCAAATCCGATCCGAAACCGGCGCTGTACGTTGCGGGATGGGCGCCGGGAACCGCACCGGGCGGACATATTTTGCGCAGTTATGACGGACAGACCTTTGAGAGCGTGACGCGCGCTGGAATCCTTGAGCAACCCGTTTCGGCGACGCGGAGCCTCACTTCGTTTCGTGATCGGATGTTCTTTTCACCCACGGCGCGACGCGCCGCCGATCGTCCGGGCAGCCAACAGAACACCGCTGGCCTGCCACTCATATTCGAAAGCCGCGATCCGGCTGCACAGGATTGGACGCCGGCAAGTGAGCCAGGCTTTGGCGATTTTGGAAATCTCGGAATTTTCACTCTGTTTGCTGACGGCCACCGTCTCTATGCCGGCACTTTTAACCTGAGTGGTTTTCAGATTTGGATGAGCGACTGCTTGGGCCGACCGCCGTACAAGTGGGAGAAACTGATCGACAAGGGTGCCGGACGGGGTCCGCTGAACCAGTTGGTCGCATCGATGAATTCCTTTGGGGACGCAATCTTCGTCGGCTCGGCCATTCAAGGCGGCGGCAACGACCGTGTCAACAAGATTGGCCCGGCTGGGGCCGAATTGATCCGGATCAATCGTGACGGCAGCTGGGATCTGATCGTAGGCGAGCCGCGTCACGTTGACGGGGGACGGCGCGAGCCGCTCAGCGGACTGCGGGCAGGCTTCGGCAACCTGTTCAACGGCTATGTGTGGACGCTCACGAGCCACGATGGCTGGCTTTATGCCGGGACCTGGGATTGGAGCGTCATGCTGCGTTGGACCAACGGGAGCGAGGCGCCGCCCAAGGTCGTGCAGTTTTTCGATCACCTGAATCCCGAGTTCATGATCACTCATGCGAGCGGTGCCGATCTGTGGCGCAGCTGGGATGGTGAAAACTGGATGCCGGTCACCCGGCAAGGCTTTGACAATTCCTACAACGCCGGGATCAGAAATCTTGTCTCCACGCCCCACGGGCTGTTCGTCGGCACCGCCAATTTCTTCGGGCCGCGCGTAGCCGTTCGCCATGATTCCGAATGGGTTTATGAGGACAACCCGCGGGGAGGCCTGGAGGTCTGGCTTGGAAATGACGGAGTGACAGCTTGATCGGACCGCTTTTCGTCCTTGCTGTTGCGCTCCTCGTCGTACTATGGCTGCTGTTGCGGCGCCGCAGACCGGGCCGCTGGCGCACGATCACTGTCAATGGATTGGTACGCCGCTATCTAGTATTATCTTCCGATCTGGGCGCGCGCAATAAGCCGCTCTTGCTCTGCTTCCACGGTGGCCTGGCGCGCGTCCAATTGTTGGTGCAAACCTCGGGCATCGCCGAAGTCGGCCAGCGCCACGGCTACACGGTGATCTTTCCGGAAGCAAAGGACGGCTGGATCGACTCGCGGCCCGAGCGCGGTGGCGGTACCCGCGACCTCGATTTCGTCGATGCGCTGCTCGACTCGCTCGTAGCCAGCCATCAGGTCGACCCAACCCGCATGTTCGCGCTCGGAATTTCCAACGGCGGCCTATTCTTGTACCGCATGGCCGGCGAACGCCCGCTCCGGTTCGCCGGGCTGGCGACCGCACTTGCCAACATGCCGGTTGCCGAGCGGACTGCCGGGTCCGGTTCGGCCGTTCCCATCGCCATGATCTTCGGCCGGCAGGATCGCGTCCAGCCATGGGCGGGAGGGCAGCTGCTGCGCTCGGCAAAACTCGGAGTCGGCGGCGAGGTCGTGTCGGCGGAGGCGACCCTGCGCTTCTGGCTCCGACGCAACCGCGCCGAGGCAACACCTAAATTACGGCGCGTCGTCAGTGCCGGTCACCCAATCGACATCGAGGACTATCCCGCCGCTCCGGATGGAGCGCCGGTCCGGTATGTTACGGTTGGTAATTGGGGACATCGCTGGCCCTGTTGGGGCAATGCCTTGTCCACGAGCGCGGATGACTTCAACGCCGCCAATCTCGTCATGGAATTCTTTTCTGGATTGAGTTTGTCTGATAGAAATGCGCGGCCGTTGTCCTCTGCAGTGGAAGGTAGAGCAAGTGCATAACGTCAATACTTCCGATTGTCCCCCGGTTTGGATCGATCGCACTTAAGGAGGCTCGTCGATGAAGACGGCGGAGGATCGCGCCGCGATTGAAACCAAAGTGATCGATATCGCCAACGAAACGATCGCGGACTGGGGTCTCGACCTGCCCGGCGGAGTTACGCGCGACACCAAACTGGTGGAAGACTTAAATTTTGAATCAATGGATATCGTCCAGTTTGCGGTTGGCCTCGAGCGCGCTTTCGATCGCAAGGGCCTGCCGTTTGAGCAGCTTTTTATGAAGGACGGAGCCTATGTAGACGACCTCACCATCGCCGAGGTGACGGAATTCCTCCGCACCCAGTTGGCGGCGGCGTGACCAGCGCCGAAAAAGCAGCGGCAGGTTGCCTGGAACTGTCGCAAAACAATCGGCAGACGCAGTGCCGTCGAGCTTTGGTGGTGCAATCCGTGTTGCTGGGCTTTTATCGAAACTGTATAAAGCCGCCAACGGGCAGCTCCCGTAGGCGGCGAGCGCCGAGAAGGAGTCCGGGAATGCGCATTACTCAAATCTCCGAGCCGTTTGGCTGCAAGATCGAAGGTTCACCGCTGGAAAAGGTTTCGGACGTTGACCCGAACACGGTCAAGGATTTGATCAAGGAACGCGGCGTCGTGATGTTCAGCGGCTTTGGAACGCCGCTAAAGGAGTTCGAGCAGTACATTCGACAGTTCGGCGACGACTTCATGACCTATCAGGGCGGCTCGTACGTCCGCCGCAAGGTTTCGGAGGACGAGACGCTGCTCTCCGTCAGCCATGATTATGGTCGCGAGAAGCAGGATACTTTTGGGCTGCCGATGCATGGCGAGCTGTACTACACCGACCGGCGGCCGGTGATGTTGTGGTTCTTCTGCCAAAGGCCGGCGGCTAGCGAAGGCGAAACGACGGTTGTCGACGGCGTGCAGATCTACGACGCGTTGAGCAAGGAATCCAAGGACCTGCTGGCCAAGAAAAAGGTCAAATACATCCGACGTTATCTCGACGGCGAGTGGCAGCTGATCTATCAGACTGAAGATCTCGACGAGGCGTTAAAGTTCTGTAGCGGCAACGGTATTACCGCCCACGTCGAGGATGGCCGCGTGCTCACGACCGAATACCTCATTCCCGGCGTGATAAAAAGCCGGTGGGGTGACCATTTGGTCTACATCAACAACATCCTTCCGGTCGTCTGGCAGGAAGAACAGTTGGGGCGCCAGAGCAGCATCGTGCGTCTCGACGACGGCTCGAAGATTCCCCAGCACCTAATCGACGATGTGGTGACGGCGCAAAAGCGCCTCATCATCCCGCTGCCATGGAAGTCAGGCGACTTCGCCGCCATCGACAATACGCGCGCCTTGCACGGACGCCGTCCGTTCACAGACCCGGGCCGCGAGATCTTCCTGCGCATGGTACGTGACGTCGCCTTTTGACGACTTCACCTGCTGGAACGATTGGCGGCGCCGATCTAGGCCTTGTCCTTTTCCGACTTCGGCACTGCCCGTTCGACTTTTTCGCTGTTCGCGGCGGGTTCCATCTTGGCGGTTCCGGCAACGGCCGGCGGGATTGCGGCGCTCGGCTGCGTTGCCTGATTAGCGCGCAGCCGCTCGACTTCTTCCGTGAGCTCATGCACGCGGTTCTGCAGTTCAGATAATTGTTGTGCGTACTGGCCGGATTCGGCGACGGCCGCGCCGCCGTCGCGATTCTGCTGAGCCTGCAGAATACGCTGCAGCAGCATACCGCGATTGCCAGCCCCAGCGCCTACCTGTCGCCCTTGCTGACTGGCCGCGCCACTGCCGCCGCTAGCGGCATTATTTTGCGCACGGTTGGCAAGCGCCATTCGCAACAGGCCGCCAGCACCACCGCCACGAAGGCCGCCTCCGCCGAGGCCGCCACGGCCGCCACCACCTCCGCCCAGGTCACCACCACCACCAATAGCGGCCTTATTCCGCCCAGCACCGCCACCCGCGCGTTCCGCCAGCGCTTGCAACAATCTTCCACCGCCAGCTTGCTGCGAGTTCCCCGGATTGGCTGCTTGTCGGCGTCGCAGAAGTTCGCGCAATTTCGCGCCGCGCTGACTGTCGTCTTGTGATGGGTTCGTGGCGCTCGGCGGCTGCAGACCACTAGGCCCCTGTTCCCTAATCTCTTGCAGCGCACGTAGCTTTTCGCGTCGTTGCTCTTCGTCGCTAGCACTCATGTTGATCACCACTTAGCGGCATCAGTCCCAACGCGCGATCAACCCGCAACACTTTAACACCCCAAAAACTCGATTCGGACCGTCACCATGTTTGCAGAGATTCGAATCTGTCCGGCCACTTCGAGTTTTGCATCAAACTTGAAGCACAAAGCGCACAGCATCATCGCGCGCCTTGTTGTCGCCGCAGCCGACCGAACCGCCGCGCGCCGGCCCTGCGGCGCGGGTCGGGCGCACCGAGATTGTCGTCCATGACCTGCGACTGTCCCTCCTCGGCAGCACGCTTTGCGGCGGAGATGGAAGCCATCATGGCCTAAATCTGTTTCGCCGGGGGCTCGGGATTCTCACCGGGCGCCTGGGCTTTGTCGATCAGCGCTATCAATTCAGCCTGCTTTTCCCCAAGATCCGGATGGTTCAGTACGACCGCCCGATACTCTTCAATTGCTTCGGCGTACTTGCCCAGCGTCGTCAATAAATCGCCAAGCCGCTTGTGAATCACGGCGGGACGACGGCTGCGGCGCAACGCTTGCCGCAGTGACTTGAGCGCTTCCTGTGGTTGACCCAACTTCACTTGGCAATCAGCGATCATCATCGCCACTGAGGATGGGTTTGAGGAGCGCTGGTGCGCGTCCTTCAGTACCACCAAGGCTTCGGCATATTCCCCAAGCCCCTTGAGGGCAGCGCCGAGGGCGAGCCGCGGAGCACCCTTGTCCGGCGAAAGGCGCACGGCCTGCTCCAACAGCGTACGCGCGGCGCTCATTTCACCCTCGCGCACGTGCAATCGCCCCAGCCGATAGGCGGCAATTCCCGTATCCGGATTTAACTCCAAAACTCGCTGCAATTCGCTCTTCGCCGCCGCAACATCGCCGGAGCGCTCCAGCAAGTTGGCGAGCATGAAGCGCGTCGCCACCTGCTGCGGGTTGTGCTGTAAAGCCTCCCGCAGGCGGCCCACCGCCTCGCCAAAATCTCCATTCTGCGCGAAGATGCGGCTGATACGCCTTTGCGCGACGCCGCGCGAGGGGTCAATTTCGCTTGCCTCCTCATACTCCTCCATCGCGGCGTCGATATCGCCAAGCTCTTCGCGCGCGCGCGCCATCAAAACCTTCGCCATCGCCGATTTCGGGTCACGCGCCAGCGCTTCTTGAAAACATTGCAGCGCCGCCTGCATATCGTGTTCCAGGAAAAAAACCCGCCCGAGTCCGAGATGCGCTGTCGCCGACTCGGGATTTCTCTCGATGACCTCCGAGAACGTCGTGCGTGCGGCCTCCAATTCGCCCGCCTTAAGATGCTCGATGCCCTCAAGGAGCTGCTTGCGCAGTCGCAAGTTCGCTCCCGCACCCGCAAGGTCTTCTGGCATTACTAAAGGCTCCTTCCCGCAGACGCCCGTCCCACTCAAGACGTAATTATACAGGGGCGCCTCTCGCCCATCAAAGCAAATGTTCTGTGCAAATCTTAAGTCGCATCAAGCAGACCGGATTGCGACAAATACGTTTTAACGTCTTCGCAGCAATGTTCCGAGACAACAATGTATAATTGACAAGACTGCATCATGGAACCCAAGACCAGAGTTCCACGGTGACAAATCTGATGCCGAGCCGGAGAAGGGCGAGCCCCAAGCTCATGTCCGGGCCACTGATTTTGGCGTAGCCGGTCATGGCCGGACGCAGCACAGTGGCAGCGTTTGGAACCGACGCTTTCACGCGGATGACATCGGCGCTACCTGCCTTGCCCAATGCAGTTTTTCGGCTGCGGGCGTTGAGACGTTGCGGCGCCATGCCAGAACCGGGCGCGAGCAAGCGCGACTCCTCGCCGCCTGCTGCGTCGTTATCCTCCCCGGCGGCAGGGGAGAACTGATGCGTGGTTGTAAGTGCGGGCGGTACCGTTCCGCCGTTGACGGCGCGTTTGTCGGCCCCCGGGCCATTGTCATCAGCGTTCCCTAGCCCGGCCGGGGCGACGCTGGTGACGCGCCCGACGATCTCACGGTTTCCTCCCGACCACGGCCGCAATCGTACCTCGGCGCCCAGCTTGATGAGGTCGATGTCATCTTGGGGAATTTCGATTTCAGCCTCAACGACCTTGGTATCGTCGATCTGGAGAAATTTATCGCCGGCATTCAGCCAAACACCCGTCAGAAAGTGCGGGTTGGGTGTGGTCACGAAGCCTGCAGTCGGAGCGCGGATCGCGGTGCGTTCCAATTGCGCTTGATCGTTATCGAGCCGAAGACGCAGGCGCTCGATGTCGTTTCGCGCTGCCGCGATCGCGTCTTGATCCAAATTTGAACCGCCTTCCAGCTGTGCCAGCCGCGCCTCGGCATGAGCCAATTCCTCGCGGGTCAGGGCGAGATCGCGTTGCTGGTCTGAGGAGGACAATTGCGCGAGCACCTGGCCCGCATTGACCCAATTACCCTCTCGCGCCGAGACGTCCAGCACCTCGCCGTCGGTTTGCGCGATCACCGTGCTACCTGCGGCCGGCAGGACCTCGAATGGACCAGCCGGATCGTACGAGTACGGCAGGCAAGCGACAACAATCAGCGCAACGCCGGCGGCAGCCCATGTCACCAACCGCCTTGTCAGCGGCGCGCGGGCGGATTCCGCTTCGACGGCGTCCGCCTGAGCCGCCATGGCAGCGCGGAGCATGCGAATCTGCTCCCGTTTGCGCTGCGGCCGCGTCGCTTTGAAGTTGACAAACCATATCGTGAAGGCTGCGGCAAGCGCGAGAGAGATGACGAATCCCAGTCCCTGCAGGTTTCTGGTCAACAGCACTGCCGCGACGATCATTATCGCCAGCGCAAATGCGACGAGAGCTAAGACTACGCCGACGGCGAAGAAGATCAGCAGTGGCGCCTCGCCGCGTCGAAAGCTAGGCGGCAGCTGTTTTCGGCGCAGCTTGGCATTCAGCGCGATAAACGCCTTCTGGCGCAGCATGGGTTGGCGCAAATAAGTGGCAAGCCAGTTGTAACCGTCGCCCGGCATGAACGGCATGATCGCGAACAGAAAGGACCAAAGCCCCGCCTGCGAGGCAAGCAGCGCAAGATTCGCCGTCCAGTTTCCGCTGGACCGATAGGTGGCCCAGGCGAGCAGGCCAAAGGCAAAGAACCCGAGCCGGACCAGGAGCGGCGCGCCATGGGCCCAAAGCTGACCGCTTCGATCAAGTTGCGGTACCGCGCTTCGATCGACGTAAAAGCGCGGAATAATCCCTAAGAAGAACACGAAACCGAAATCGCGGACCCCTCCACCGAACGCCCGCACCACAGCGCCCATCGTCAGGCGAACGCCGAGGTTGATGATGAGCAGACTGAAGACAAGGCGAACGATGAAAGAAAATTCTCCGAGCAGTCGATGCAGGTCGGCGCCGATGTCGTTCCAGTGCTTATACATCGTCAATCCCGCCAAGAGGACGGCGGGGATAAGCACAACGGGAAAGAACCTTAGCGGCCAGAACAGGACCGCGATAACGGCCAAAAACCGGTTGGGATCGAAAAGACGGATCGTGGCGGGATTGGATTGGTAATCGGAAAAGGCACCCGCCCGCGCAGTTGCGGCATGGGCGGCAGCGGCGGCATTCCCAGCGAAGCGACGGTGCGCCGCGGACCCGTCAATTGCTTCATCGCCGTCCACCTGCGTCCACCTCAAAGCTGCGTCTCGGTCGAAATTTGGCCGAACATATGGTCGAAGATATGGTGGGCTGTGACCCCGGTCAGGCGCGCCTAGGCTTAACTCGACGATAGATCGGGAATTCTGCTACATTCTTCTCTAGCCAGCCAAGTTGGCGCCCTCCATATGTCCTCGGCTTAGTGTGCACCTACGCTCCTTCTGATTCGGAGGCTTTCCGCGCTTCATGCCGTACTCAGATTCGAGCCCCGTGACAGGCAATCGCGACCGGTCGAAAGAGGCGTCCGAGAGGGCGTCAACCTCGCGATACCGGTTTCGCGTTGACCTGCAAATCGTCCGCGGCGCAGCCGCCGATGCAACGACCTCCGACGTGACCGTTCTCGACGCACGATCCGGGGAACAGCACGTCTTTACGGCCGACGAGTACCACCTCTGCCAGGCCGCTAACGGCGCAAACACGCTCGCCGGCATCCGGCAAGCCTTCCAGGCACAGACCGGCCGCGAAATCTCGCATAGCAAACTGTTCGCATTTTTCCGCCGCTTGCGGAACCTTGGTCTGCTGCAAGAAGGCGCTACCGACGGTGCAGCCGACAAACCAGAAGCCACACCCGGCATGCTTACGGCGGATAGCCAGCGGCTGGCTGAAGCGGGCTCCGATGAAGCCGTGAACGGACCGATCGAGCAAGACGACTCGCTGATGATCGCCGGACCCGATCTCGTCAGGACGACAGGCACCCCGGTCGCCGAGCCAACCGCACCCGCAAACCACAGCGCAGGAGCGACCGATCTCGGCCGGTCGGCGCCGCCGGCCGAAGCAAGCGGCGCGATCGCATCGCATACCCCGCCTACTGCGGCATCTGAAGAGTCGCCGGATTCAGCCGCGGCACATTTCAGCGACGGCAAGCGGGCGCAGCGGCGCCGATTGATGCAAACCCGCTGGCGGGGTGACAAACCAGCTTCACTTCGAACCTCGGCAGACGCGGCTCCCGCGAAGGTGGTCGCGGCTGAAAAGTCGGAGAGACCGCGGGTGGCAAAGGCCGAAGAAGCTGAGAAGGCCGAAAAATCGGCTGGCGCAGGAATAACCGGCGCGGACTTCGAGGATTTGAAGTTGCTCGCATTGTCGGAGAGCGAAAAGACCAGCCGAGCAGCGCGGCAGGGCGTCCGTCGCAGACAGCGCGGCGCCGGCCGGGTCGAGGGCGGCAGCGCCGGCCCCGGCACCCCGGCCGCTCCGAAAACTGCAGAAAACCCGACAGGACCAGCGGGTCCTGGGGGTCCGGGCGGGCCGCCTCATTCAACCGGCGCTGAAGACTTTGGCGCGGCGTTTGGCGGGGGGGAACTCCGCGCGATGCTGGGCGGCGCTCTCGAGGGGCGCGGCCTCGGCGGCGGCGCTATGCAGAATCTTCTGGCCGGTCTTGCGCAACGCGGGCGCGCCGGGCGGCAGGAGGCCTTGACAGAAGGTGCGCCCGCCGGCGGGCCGGCGCAAATCGCTCTGTTCAATCCGAATACCCCGCTCGGCATTGTTGCCGCGCTGGTTTGGCCGCTGAAATATCTGTTGGTGCCGCTGCTGCTGCTTGTTCCCGCTGTCGTAAGGTTTGCCTATCAGCAGCGGGAACTTCTGACGCAGGACATCAAGGCCTTCGATGCGTCCGTGGTCGGCACGATTATTCTGGGCCTCATGATCGTGAACTTTACTTGCCGTCTCACTCAGGCGACTTTCATCCGCGGCTTCGACGCCCCGGTCAAACAGTTCGGCGTCACGCTGACGTTCGGAATGCCGCGCTTTTTCGTCGATCTCGGCGGTATCGCGACCCTTGATCGGCGCGGGCAGCTTTGGGTTCACGCCGCTCCGCTGATTGCTCGACTGGGATTGTTCTGCTTCGGCATGCTGTTGTGGTTTACCTTGCGGCAGTCGGCATCGTCGTCGGCGCATTTGGCCTTGGTAGTCGGCCAGATTGGATTGCTTGCATTCCTGCTTACGGCGCAACCCCTATGGCCCTCAGACGGCTACCGATGGTTGGTCACATATTTCGGCCACCCCACACTGCGCGCCGAGGCGCTCGGCCGCATGCCCGACGGCGGCTTCCCGGAAGCGGGAGAGGAGAGCGATGAAGCGGTGAGCGAGACGTCGGCCGCGACCTTCTACGTGTTGGCCGTCGCGCTTGCCGTATCGGTGCTCGCCCTCGTTGCGCAAGCCTACTTCGATATTGCAACATCCGGCAATATCCGGGTGCTCACCGCAGCGTTCCTGCTTGCAATTTGCGCTGCGCTCGCGGCGTGGGTAATCGCTATTTGGAGGTATGGGCGCGGTCGCCAAATCGAACTGGTCGACCCCGATGCGACGCAGCGGATACTTGCGAACTGGGCCGGTCAGGCCGATCTCGCAAGCGAACGGCCGGCTGACATCGGCACCATCGGCAAAGTGCTCTGGGCCGTGATCGCGTGCGCGCTCCTTGCCGTCGCGTTTCTGCCTTATCGTTACAACCCGTCTGGAACATTCGAAATTCTGCCCACGGAGCGAACGGCGGTGGTGGCGCGCACGTCCGGAGACCTTGAACAAATCCTGGTGCACGAGGGCGATTGGGTCAAAGCCAATCAGGCGCTCGCCAAACTTTCATCGGATGACCAGCAGCGCGAGATCACCGTTACACGCGCGGAACTGGACCGGGCCAGGGCGCAGCTCGCGCAGTTCGCCGGCAAGTCGACGACGCAGGAGAGCGATCCAGGAATGGACGCGCTGAACCGGTCAATCGCCGATGCATTCAGCGACGAACCGGAATCCGCCGGCGCCAAGAGCGACGCGACTGCGACCAACTATACCAAAACGCAAGCCGAACGTGCGGCACGTGCCGAGGTCGAACGCCTGACCCGCAAACTCGCATACGCCCGCGATCAACTTGCTGATACGACGGTGCGAGCACCGAAAGAGGGGCGCGTGATGACGCCGAACGTCCACCTTTTGACCGGCATCTGGCTGCGCCGCGGCGCTGAGCTTTTGAGTCTCGCCGACACGCGTACACTCGAGGCGCAGATCGACATCCCCGAAGCCGACATCGCCTCGGTCAAGGTCGGCGACAAGGTTCGGTTACGGCCATGGTCCAACGAGGATCGGGAAATCGCCGGCACCGTGACCGAAATTGCTCCGGCTGCGCAGGCGAGGCTATACGGAACGGTGGTGCGTGTGCGCGCATCCATTCCCAATGACGAGGCCTCTCTCCGCCCGGCCATGACCGGCTATGCCAAGATCGACGGTGACGAAATGCGGGTCTGGGAAGCCTTTCTCAGCCGGATCATCCGCATTGTCCGCGTCGAAATGTGGTCCTGGATCCCGTGACGCTTGCCCGTCGCCGCAAGCTCGCCCTTGGAGCCTAGGCGTCATTCGCTTGCTTTCAGCTCCCAGCGCTAGCCCCACAACTGTTGCGTTGCGAGATCAGCTCCCGCGCGCATCGCTTTGAATTTTTCCCACACCACGGTCGGGTGCACTTCGGTGTTGTACATCGCTTGCGATGAGAAGCCGCAGTCGGCGCCGGCAATGACGTTTTCGCGCCCGACCAACCGGGCAAATCGGACGATGCGCTCGGCGATGAGCTCAGGGTGTTCGACGATGTTGCTGGCGTGGGTGATCACGCCGGGAATGAGGACCTTTCCCTCGGGCACTTTGACCCGCTCGAACAGATGATATTCGTGCTCGTGGCGTGGATTGGCCGCTTCGAAGCTGTAAGAGCCGGCGTTGATTTTCAGCACGTATGCGATGATTTCGGCAAGCGCCGCCTCGTGGATGCGCGGGCCCTCGTTGATGCCGTAGCAAGTGTGAAAGCGTACGCGCTCGGCTGAAATGCCTTGCAACGCGGTGTTGATGGCCTCGACGTAAATCTGCGCGCGCCGCCGCTTTTGCGCGTCGTCGAGATCGGGCTCGGAGAAAATATCGGGCAGGAACGGATCGTCGATTTGGACAAGAATGCCGGCGTCGGCGATCGCGCGGTATTCCTTGCTCATTTCCGCGGCAAGAGCATGGAAGTAGCCTTCGTCCGATTGGTAATACTCGTTCTGTCCTACTCCCGACGGAGCGGTCGCCGGCAGAAACACATGATCGTTGGCGACACCGGCCGCAGCCGCGGCGGCTTTCACATTGTCGATGTCGGCCTGCACCAGTTTTTCGCCGCGGTATTTGACGGGACCGACACAGACCACCGGACCGAGCGAGACGATGGCGCCGCCCATCATCGCCTGCTTGAAATACTGTTCGTAGTATTCCGGGAAGGCCGCGATCTCCTTCTGGAACAGCTTGGGCTTGAGGCCGGGACGCGACTCGAAACCTTCCAGACGCTCGCGAATGTAGGTGAAGAAGCCCGGCTTGGAGAATTCTCCGTCAGTGACGATGTCGATGCCGCAGTCGACCTGCTCGCGCACCACTTCAGCAACCGCCTTGCGCACCGCGTCCTGATACGCCTTCTGGTCATAAGATTGCCCGGAATATTTCGCCTTCATCACGTCGAGCAACTGGCGCGGCCGCGGCAGGCTGCCGATGTGAGTCGTCTGGACGCGATCGGTATTTTGCTGGAGTTGCACGGCGCGTTCTCCCCTGGTGCGATGCGGCGGTTGGTAGCGGCGTTTCTGAACGATGGCGGCCAAGATGCCATGCTATGTTAATGTTAAGCGGCGCGGGACGGGAGGCGCATTCCGAATGCATCGACGATGGATCGAGGCGGCATTGATTGCCGGCCTTGCCATAGCAACGGCCGGCCCGCTGTCGGCGCAGCAACCTCGACTGGCGCCGGCACAACCTTCCATCATGGATGAGGATGAAGATACGGTGCCAGCCGCTCCGCCGTTGCAGCCGGCAAAGCCGGCGCGCGGCCGCGGGCAGACGCCGGCACCGGCGCTCGAGCCCGATCCTGACCTCGACGCGCGGGACCAACTTGCCCCCTCGCAAGTCAAGCAGCCGATGCCGGCCGCCGTATCCGAACCGAGCGGCGGCGGCCGCGTGCGTGCGGCCACGCGTGGAACCGACGTTAATACGGAGCCCGCCGCTTCGGCAAAACCATCGCGGCTGGCGAATCCACACGTCGTGGCCTGCAGCGGGCTGTTCGGACCAGACTCGAACCACCTCAAGCTGGCGACGGCCTTTCACGCCAAGAACGTCGCCTTTGCGCAGGTCGATGCCGCGTCCGGCGGGAAGGTAATGGCGTCCGTCCTGTTTGCGAAGGATCCGAAACAGCGTCTTGAAGTGTGGTGGTCGAAACCGGCAAGCCGCAGCGACACCCATCTCATCGTGATCAATAGTCAGTCGGATTGGATCGCGCCGGGCGAGCTGCGTCTTGGCCTGACGCTGGCGGATCTGGAGAGGCTGAACGGCAAGTCATTTAAACTTTCGGGGTTCGACAAGAACAACGTGACCACGTTGAGCGACTGGAATGGCGGCTTGCTCGGCGCAGTGCCAGGCGGCTGCAAGGTCGGGCTCAGCCTGCGCGCGAGCCTGACAGCCTCGGCGTCCGCGCTCAGCGCCTTGCCGGCCGATCGCGAATTTTCCTCCGCGGACGCTGCGCTGCGCGCGCTCAATCCGACGGTCAGCGAAATTCTAATCGCCTATTAGTGCCGCGGCTTGCCACCGCCGGCGGGACCCGAAATTGCGCCACTTGCCGCACCCTGCGGCGCCAGACCCTCCTGGTCGAGGCGCATGGCTCTGACGTCGCGCGCCATTTCCAGGCAAGTCAGCAGCTCTGTGTAGCTCAATTCTCCGCCCATCTCTAATTCGTTCACGCAGGACACCTTGTCGTCCCGATTAAAGTTGGGCCATTGCTTGACCAGCTCCTGGCGGATCACCTGCTCGCTGTCGATGCAGTTCTTCTTCTCCTGGGCAATGGCGGGGTCGTGGAAAGTAACGCCGCCTTGCTGGGCGATACCCTGGCAAACCTGCTCGACGTTAAGTTCGGGAACGCTGTCGGCGGCGGCGCCTGCAACTGACATCATGAGTTGCACGCTGAGTACCAACGCCTTGGGCAAAATCATGACCATGCTCCCTGCATCCTCTGAATCTGCTGTGTGAATAAGCTACTTCTCGGAAATTATAACACCGCCGGCTCGCGGAACCAGCAAGCCCTTTTTCGCATCGCGGCAAAAGAAACATTGACCGCCCGGGATTCTGCCCGCTATGGCTGAGACTGCCGGGTAAGGGATATAGCATGATACTGGCACCGCTTTTCGGCACGGCACTCGTCATCGCCGTGGCCACCGCCCCGCTCAATGCGGCCGGCGAAGCCAGCCTATCCGCGCACGAGAAGCTTGCGGCGACGGAGCCGCTGGTGCGCTCGGCGACCGACTGCATCGTCCATGCCGTGATCGCCGATCCGCGCTACGGCGGTAAATCGGGGGTGCAGCTCGGCGATCTGATCGTCGACTCGATGCCGTCGTGCCTGAAACCGGTGCGGGCGATGATCGACGCCTATGACCGCTATTATGGCGACGGCATGGGCGAGGCGTTTTTCATGGGCCCTTATCTAGACTTGCTGCCAAAGGCCCTCATCGCCCGACCGAAGAACGCCTCGCAATAGGCGCGGTCATCGTTCACCCGGCTTCGGACCGATGACGTCGATCACCCGCATATTGGTCGGATCGACGAGTACCACCTGATCGTCGACCCGCGTGAACTTGTAAAGCTTGGTGACGGGATTGTTGGCGAGGATATCGTCGGGCAGCGTATAGAGCTCGATCATCGGCGGCACATCGGCTCCCACATTGGTCGCAAACCGACTCGGCGCCACTTTGCTCTTCTCCTTGTGGACCGCCTGATAGATCGCGTTCTTCTGCGCGGCGGTCAGCTCGAGCTTCGGCGCCAGACCGTTGGCGTTCACCACTTCATCGATATCGTTGGTCTGTGTGCGGGCAGCGCCTGCGCCAACGAGCGCCACTGCCGCGCAACCGAGCGCCAGCGCCACGGCCGGACGGATGATGTAACGCGTCATCGATTGCTCCCCTCTCTGCCTGCCCCGCGCGGCCATCAAAGCAGCGCGGGCGCGGCATTCATCAGTTCACACGTGTCAACGCGGAATCGATTGCACCGCAATGTTGGTGTAGGGATCGATCACCAGGATGCGATCGGGTTCATAGACGTAACGGTAGGCCGGAGCAGGCGAAACGACGGCGGCTCCAACCACTGGCGGCCCGGCGGGCACGGTCACGGCGGGCGCCGTCACCACGTCGTACAGCGGTGCCGGATAGGTCGACGCAGATACCACCGGGGGCGGCAGCACCTCGGTGTATGTCGGTTGCGTAATGGCCGCCACCGCCGGCGCAATAGGAGCCGCAACCACGGTCGGCGCCGCTACTTGTCGCACCGTTGTTATGCGCGTCGTGGTCACCCGGCGCGTCGTTCGACTATTCACGAAAGAGCGGCTCGCTACTCTGTGCCTGGGCGTGGTGGTCGACTGCACGGTCCGTACTGTCTCCACCGTTTCGGCGGGCGCCGGTTGCTGCGCAATCACCGTCGCGCCGGGCTGCGGCGTGATGACAGTTTCGGCTGGCGGCGCGTTAACCGTCTGGGCGTGAGCAACGGACGCTCCTGCCAACAGCGCAACACCAAGGGCGGTGTACGAGATCTGGCTTCTCATCGAGAACTCCATGTATTTGCGCTTCGGATATTTGCGCTTCGGACCCCGGAATGAACGAAAGAGCCCGAGCCTGATGGCTCAACGCGCGGCCACGCCGGGCGTTCCTGCCGAAGGCGTGCGCGTGGAACAGGGGTCGTTCCGGCGCCGCAAAATTGACGAGGCCGTACCGCCGCGGCGCCACACTTCCACGCACTTTCACACTGCCGTGCATCCTCCGACGGGGGAATGCGTTCGATTGACCGCCCCAATTGCGCGGTGCAGTCTGTACCGGTTTTTCAAGCAGCGTAGCTTCAACGCTTTATTCGCGCAGTCACAGTCCCTCGGTTGGTGCGGGAGGAACAAGCATGTTCGGCATCGGCGACCTGTTCCAGTGGGAACGGTTCGTGACACCCACCGTCATCAAGATCTTCTATTGGCTCGCTGTCGTCATTTCCGTGCTGCTCGGGGTCGCCGGCGCGGTGTCCGCGCTCGCCACCATGGCGTTCAATCCCTTTGTCGGCATGATCTCTCTCATCGCCAGCTTACTGGGAGCCTGCATGGGCGTGATCTTGGCGCGTATCATGGCCGAGTTCGTGCTCATCGTCTTCCGCATCAACGAGCATCTCGGGGCGATCAGGAATCAGGGAACGGGGTTGAGGGGTCAGGGATCAGAATTCTGATTTTCTGTTCCCAACCTATTTCACTGAAATCCTGATCTCGTGAAATCCGGACAGCTACGTCGCGAAGCGGAAATGCATGACGTCGCCGTCCTGCACGACATAATCCTTGCCCTCGAGCCGCATCTTTCCGGCATCGCGCGCGCCGGCTTCGCCGCCGCCCGCCACGTAATCGTCGTAGGCGATGGTTTCGGCGCGGATGAAGCCGCGCTCGAAATCGGTGTGGATGACGCCCGCGGCCTGCGGCGCCTTGGTGCCGCGCGTCACCGTCCAGGCGCGCGTCTCCTTCGGCCCGGCAGTGAAGAAGGTTACGAGATCAAGGAGCCCGTAGCCGGCGCGGATGAGGCGATCGAGGCCCGCCTCCTTGAGGCCGACGGCTGTGAGGTATTCGTTGCGTTCGTCGCTCGCGAGCACGGCGATCTCGGCTTCGATCTTGGCCGAGATGATGATCGCGGCTGCACCCTCCGCGTTGGCCCTTCCTTCGACCTTGCGCGCAAACGCGTTGCCTTTCGCGGCCGAAGCTTCATCGACGTTGCAAACATAAAGCACCGGCAGCGACGTCAGGAGGCCGAGCGTGTGGAAAGTGCGTTCCTCCTCGGGCTTGCGATCGGTCAGGCGCGCCGGCTTGCCGTCGCGCAACAATGCCAGCGCTCGATTGACGAGGTCGAGCGTCTCCTTGGCTTCTTTAGCGTCCTTGTCGGTGCCACGCGCCTTGCGTTCGAGGCTGTCGACGCGCCGCTCCAGACTGTCGAGGTCGGCGAGCATGAGCTCGGTTTCGATCGTTTCGATATCCGCAATCGGATCGATGCGACCTTCGACGTGGGTGACGTCGGTATCTTCGAAACAGCGCACGACGTGCGCGATCGCATCCACCTCGCGGATATTGGCAAGGAACTGGTTACCAAGCCCCTCCCCTTTCGAGGCGCCGCGCACGAGGCCGGCGATATCGACGAAGGTCAGCCGCGTCGGCACGATCGTCGCCGACCTGGCGAGCGCGGCAAGCGTTTCCAGCCGCGGATCCGGCACCGCCACTTCGCCGACATTCGGCTCGATGGTGCAGAATGGATAATTCGCCGCTTGCGCCGCCGCGGTTTCGGTCAGCGCGTTAAAAAGCGTCGACTTGCCGACATTCGGCAGGCCGACGATGCCACATTTGAAGCCCATGGAAGCTTATTTCACCCGTCGTCTGATGGTTCACGGTCCGACGGCTCGCCGAAACCCTTGGCGAGCATGGCGAGGTGAACCTTGTTCTGAAAACTCGCGTCCTGACCGCGCACGAGAAGATCGACATTGTCGGCAAGGATATCGAGCAACGCGTCGACCCACGCTCGCTCGCTCTTGTCGAAATCGCTCAGCACGTAATGTTCGACCAGATCCTTGTGGCCGGGATGGCCGACGCCGATGCGCACGCGCCGGTAGTTGTTGCCGACATGCGCGCTGATCGAGCGCAAGCCGTTGTGGCCGGCAATGCCGCCACCGACTTTGACCCTGACCTTGCCCGGCGGCAGCTCGATCTCGTCGTGGAATACGGTGATGTCACCGGGGGCAAGCTTGTAGAACTGCGCCGCCTCGGCGACGGCGCGGCCCGATTTATTCATAAAAGTCCCCGGCAGCAGCAGCTGCACGCGCTCGCCACCAATGGTTCCCTCGGTCGCGACACCCTGGAAGCGCCGGCGCCACGGCCCGAGGCCGTGGCGCTTGGCAACCGCTTGAACCACCATGAACCCGATATTGTGGCGGGTACCGACGTAGCGCGCTCCCGGGTTTCCCAGTCCGACCAGGAGCAGCATTAGCGTAGCCCAGGATGGGGCCTCACTTCTTCTCGGCCGCACCGCCTGCCGGCGCGGCGCCCGCCGCGCCGGCCGGAGCTGCACCCGGAGCGCCCGGAGCACCCGGAGCACCAGTCGGTGCCGGGCCTGCAGCCGCCGCGGCAGCAGCCGCAGCCGCTGCAGCAGCAGCGGCCTCGGCCGCGGCCTTGATTTCTTCCGCGTAGCCCGACGGCGGCACCACCGTGACCAGGGTAATATCTCTCGCGGCGACGACGCGCACGCCCTCCGGCAAGGTGATATCGCTCAAATGCTTGGAGTGATTGATCTCGAGCCCGCCCACGTCAACTTCGATGGCGGTGGGAATGGCATCGGCCCGGCAGCGCACTTCGACGGCGTGGGTGACGATGGACACCGTGCCACCGCGTTTGACGCCTGGTGACTGGTCGACGTTTTTAATATGGACCGGGATGTTGACACGGATCGTTGCGCCTTCGCCCAGCCGCATGAAGTCCACATGCAGCGGCAGATCGCGGACGGTGTCGAGCTGGAAATCGCGCGGAATGACGCGGTGCTTCACGCCCTCGACCTCGATGTCATGAACGGTGGTGAGAAAATGCCCGGCATAGATGCGCTGGCGCAGATCCGCATAATCGAGAGAGACCGGCAGCGGCGGCTTGCCGTCGCCATAAATGATTCCGGGTACGCGGCCGGCGCGACGTTCTGCCCGGGCGGCCCCCTTGCCGGCCCGTGAACGCGCGGCCGCCTTGATTAGATTGACGGTCGCCATGATGTCGTCCTTGTCCTTAGTTCCTATGATGTCTTCGGATTTCCGCGGCAGCCTCCAGGGGTGCCAAAGGTCTTAAGTTCTTGCCGCGGTGGCGCGCTTATAGCGGTGCCGACGCCGAAAAACAAGGAACCGTCGCGAGCGTTAACCTTAGAGCCGGCCCAGGATTTCATGCTGTCGGCGAGGGAGCGTTCGTACCCTCACCCGCCGCATTCGAGCCGCCCAGCCGCGCTTCGAGCGCCACGACGCGCGCCTTGAGGGTTTCGTTCTCCTCGCGGGCGAGACGCGCCATATCTTTGACCGCCTCGAACTCCTCGCGCCGAACAACGTCGAGGTCGCGGAGGAAGCGCTCCGCCTGACCGCGGAACAGCGTCTCGAACTCGCGGCGCACGCCTTGGGCAACGCCGGCGGTGTCATTCATCAATCGAGCGACCTCGTCGAAGAACCGATTCGTTGTCTGCACCATGACTGCCTCGAAATTTTCAAGCGGATCAAGCGCGCCAACTCCGCTTGCCATGCTCACAGACAATGGCAATGGTGCGGCCCAGCCGCAAGTGGCGCCGCGGCGAGTTGAGGCGCGTTCCCACCCCATGGAAGCCTGAAATGCTCGTTCTGCCGGTCATTACTTTTCCCCAGATCAATCCGGTACTGATTTCCATCGGACCGCTCGCGGTGCGTTGGTACGCGCTTGCCTACATCGTCGGCATCATCGCCGGCTGGTACTATGCGCGCGCTGTCATTGCTTCGCCGCGATTGTGGGGCGGACCGGCGCCGTTCACGGTCGTCGATTTCGACGATTTCATCATTTGGGTCACGCTCGGGATTATCCTCGGCGGCCGCATCGGCTACGTGCTGTTCTACAATCTTTCGCATTTCATGGCCCACCCGCTCGAGATTTTCCAGCTGTGGAATGGCGGCATGTCATTCCATGGCGGCTTTCTCGGCTGCGTCGTCGCCGTGATCTTATTCGCGCTTCACCGCGGCATCTCCATACTCTCCCTCGGCGACGTAACGACGGCGGTCGCCCCAATCGGATTGTTTCTCGGTCGCATCGCTAATTTCATCAATGGCGAATTGTGGGGCCGGCCTGCCGACGTGCCTTGGGCCATGATCTTCCCCAATGGCGGACCGATCCCGCGCCACCCCAGCCAGCTCTATGAAGCGACGCTCGAAGGCCTTGTGCTGCTCATCGTGCTCGGCTTGCTGATCCGCCTGGGCGCGCTCAAGCGGCCCGGTCTCGTCACCGGCGCCTTCGCGCTCGGATATGGTCTTGCGCGCGTGACTTGCGAATTTTTTCGCGAGCCCGACGTTCAGCTCGGCTTTCTCTGGGGTGGGCTCACCATGGGGATGCTGCTGTGTATTCCCTTAATGGTGGCCGGGATAGCGCTGCTCGCCTTTGCCCTGATGCGCGAACCGTTAGCGAAAAATGGCTGATGAACGCACGCCGCTCGAAAACGATATCCGCCGATTGATCGCCGTCGCCGGGCCGATGCCGGTCGCCGATTACATGCGGCTGTGCCTGACGCATCCGCAATACGGCTATTATCTCACGCGCGATCCGATCGGCGCCGCCGGCGATTTCATCACCGCGCCGGAGATCAGCCAGATGTTCGGCGAGCTGATCGGACTATGGATGGCTGCCGTCTGGCAACAGATGGGCGCGCCGGAAAACGTGCGCGTCGTCGAGCTTGGGCCCGGACACGGGACATTGATGAGCGACGCCTTGCGGGCGGCTGCAATCGTCAAAGACTTCTACGCCGCCATCGTCCTGCATCTCGTGGAAATCAGCCCGAAGCTGAGAGAGCTGCAAGAGCGGCGGCTGCAAGGCCTCGACATACCGATGCTGTGGCACGCCGCTCTCGCCGACGTTCCCGCCGGTCCTATCATCATGGTCGCCAACGAATTCATCGATGCATTACCGGTTCACCAGGCGATCAAACAAGCCGACGGCTGGCACGAGCGTGTGGTCGGGATTGCCTCTGATGGCAATCTCGCCGTGAGTGCCGCGCGCGATCCGTTGCCGCATTTTGATGCCACGCTGCCGCGGGAATTGCGCCAATCGCCGGAAAGCTCGGTCTATGAATGGCGCTCAGACACCATCGCGCTCGAAATCGGAAGGCGCGTGCGCGCCGACGGCGCGGCTTTGATCATCGACTACGGCCACGCCCGGCATGGATTGGGCGAGACATTGCAGGCTGTCGCCGAACATTCCTATGTTGACCCGCTGCATTCGCCGGGTTGGGCCGATCTGACGGCCCATGTCGATTTCCTGGCGCTGGCGCAAAGCGCGGAAATCATCGGCGCGCGCATCCATGGCCCAATTTCACAGCGCGATTTCCTCCAGCGGCTCGGCATCGACAAACGGGCGGCTGCGCTGAAGGCTCGCGCATCGGCGGAAAAGGCGATCGAGATCGACCAGGCCCTTTCCCGGCTCGCCGCGCCTGGGCCGGAGGGAATGGGCGACTTGTTCAAGGCTCTTGCCATCGCCGACCCGAAGCTCGGTCGGCTTCCGGGGTTTGAGACCTAAGAAATGATAATCACGGCCGAGAATTTGGCACGCAGCGGAATTCGTCATGCCTTCTTCACGCGGCAGGGCGGCGTTTCCGACGGCCTTTATGCGACCCTCAATGGCGGGCTCGGCTCGCATGACGACGCCAGCCATGTTGCCGAAAACCGCGGCCGCATGGCGGCGGCTCTCGGCGTCGAACCGCACTGCTTACTGACCGCCTACCAGAACCACTCGCCGCATGTCGTGGTCGCCGACGCGCCGTGGCCCACGGAGAGGCGTCCGCGCGCCGACGCCGTCGTCACCCGCACCCCCGGTCTGGCCGTCGCCATAACCACGGCCGATTGCGGTCCTATCCTTCTCGCCGATCCGCAGGCCCGGGTGATAGGCGCTGCCCACGCCGGCTGGCGCGGGGCACTTGCCGGCATCGTCGAGGCCACCATCGAGGCGATGGAGCGGCTCGGCGCCGAACGCAGTGAAATTCGCGCCGCGCTTGGCCCGATGATCCGGCAAGAGAATTACGAGGTGGGTCCGGATTTCATTGCGCGCTTTGCCGCCGAGGATGCGGCCAGCAATCGTTTCTTTGCGCCGGCGCCACGCAACGGCCACGCCCTGTTCGATCTGGCCGGCTACATCGGGGAGCGGCTGACGCGGGCCGGCATCGGGCAGACCGAGGATCTGGGGCTGTGCACTTACGCCGATCCGGCGCGATTTTTCAGTTTTCGCCGCTCAACCCACCGTGCCGAAGCGGACTACGGCCGTCACGTCAACGCCATCGCGTTAAGTTGAGGAGGATATTTACCACGCGCCGAAAGATCGGCCCCAGGGCGAAAAATCGTGCGGGGACAAGGCCCTGATTTATGTTGCCAGCCCGGTAAGCGGCTTGTATCAGGTCCTCGTTTTTCGAGCATGATCTGGTCCGAAAACCGGTATCCACCCGAGGATCAAGTCCGGGGACGGCCTTTCGGGGACCATGCGAGAGCAGGCGCGCAGGAGACTGGAATGGCGAGCAACAACGGAGCGATCAAGCTCGTTGCCGGCAATTCCAACCCCACGCTAGCCGGCGGCATTGGCGACTATCTTGGGATTCCGCTCACCAAAGCCTTGGTCCGCCGTTTTGCCGACATGGAGATTTTCGTCGAAATCCAGGAGAACGTGCGCGGCGCCGACGTCTTCGTCATTCAGTCAACGTCGTTTCCGGCAAACGATCACCTGATGGAATTGCTGATCATTATCGACGCCCTGCGCCGCGCCTCGGCGCGCCGCATCACGGCGGTGATCCCCTATTTCGGCTACGCTCGACAGGACCGCAAAGTGGGCCCGCGGACGCCGATTTCCGCCAAGCTTGTCGCCAACCTTATTACCCGCGCCGGCGTCGATCGCGTGCTCACGCTCGATCTTCACGCCGGGCAAATCCAGGGTTTCTTCGACATTCCCACCGACAACATGTTCGCCGCGCCGGTCATGATGCGGGACATCAGGGAGCGTTTCGACATCACCAAGGTGATCGTCGTGTCGCCGGACGTCGGTGGCGTCGTGCGCGCACGCGGGCTGGCCAAGCGCATCAATGCGCCGCTCGCCATCATCGACAAGCGGCGCGAGCGGGCCGGCGAATCCGAGGTGGCAAATGTCATCGGCGAGGTGGACGGCCATATCTGCATTCTGGTCGACGACATCGTGGATTCTGGCGGCACACTGCTGAATGCCGCCACTGCGCTTTTGGAAAAGGGTGCCAGCGCGGTCTACGGTTACATCAGTCACGGCGTGCTTTCAGGCGGGGCGGTCGCCCGTATCAACAAATCAAACCTGAAAGAACTTGTGATCACCGATTCGATCCAACCCACTGCGGCGATCAGCGGCGCTCCCAACATTCGCGTGCTCTCGATCGCAACGCTGATAGGGGAAGCCATCAACCGCACCGCCGCCGAAGAGTCGGTCTCGAGTCTATTCGACTGACGCTTCCGTTTCTCATTGATGACGCAGCTCTCCGCGCATTCCCGCGCAAGTGGGAATCGAGCGGCGGCGCATCGATCAGAAGTGAGTAAGTCCTCGCTTTCCGCCTTCGCGCTATGGGTGCGCCGGACTCAAACCCGCCGTCGCTGCCGCCGGGCCTAGGCAGGTCGCCGGGAGCGGATGAAGGGCTCCATGCGCTACCCCCGAGTTCAACTTGTCGCAGGCCGGTTTCTGTGGACGGTAGGGTCTTCCTGCATTGTGCCAAAGCGGCAAATCACTTCATGACTGGCGCCGAGGCGTTAAGCAGTTCCCAGAAACTTTGGCGGAAGGAATCGGGCCGTCTATATTCGGCGTGGCGGACTGATTCGGTGTTCGAGTCAATCTGCTGCCGAGGCTTGTCCCTGCGTCAAATCGCAGCCCGGGCTTTGGCGGTGTCCAGTGGCGTGCGCATTTCCACTTCAACCCGCGCTGTGGAGGCGGCATGTCCCTCATCGAAATCGCGCGAGACTCAACGAACAATCCTCTCGACGTAGTCGAGCACATGGCGGCCGGCAACAACTGGCCGTTCGAGCGCGCCGGCGAGGATGAAATTGCGATCGTCGTCACCGGCCGCTGGACCAACTATCAGGTCTCATTCACCTGGATGAGCGAGATCGAAGCGCTGCATTTTGCCTGCGCCTTCGACATGCGCGTACCGGAACCGCGGCTCTCTAAGGTGCAACACCTCGTCGCCCTCATCAACGAGCAATTGTGGATCGGACATTTCGACGTCTGGATGCAGAATGGCGTGGTGATGTTCCGCCATGCACTGCTGCTCGCCGGCGGCGTCAGCGCCTCGGGCCGGCAGTGCGAGGCGCTGCTCGGAACCGCGCTCGATGCCTGCGAACGCTACTTCCCGGCGTTCCAGTTCGTGGTCTGGGCCGGAAAATCGGCGCGCGAAGCGATGGACTCGGCCATGTTCGAGACCGCCGGCGAGGCGTAGCGATCCGAGTGAAAGGCTCCGTGGGGGCCTGGAATCCGTAACCGCCATTATTGGAAGCGCGGCCCCGGCCCTCGGAAACCTCCCCAACAGGGGCTATGGATTCCGGAATGACGGGGAGTACGCCAATGAGCACCACAAACCCTTCAATCGGCGAAAGCGCGGATTTGCATAAGTTCTCCGGATTGCTGGTGTTGGTCGGCGCCGGCAAGATGGGTAGCGCCCTGCTCGATGGCTGGCTACGGCTCGGCCTTCCCCCGGCGAACGTCGCGATCCTCGAGCCACAGCCTTCGCCGCAAATCGCGGCCCTTGCCGAGCGCGGCGTGCGGATCAATCCGGACGCCAGTGGACTTTCCGGCGCCGCCGCCGTTGTCGTCGCGGTGAAGCCGCAGGTCGCCGCGGAGGTGATGCCCAACCTCGCACCAATGGTTGCCGCGTCAACCGTGGTCGTGTCGATCATGGCCGGGCGAACGCTGCAATTCCTCTCCGACGCGCTCAACGTCGCCTGCGCCGTTGTGCGCGCGATGCCAAACACCCCGGCCGCAATCGGCCGCGGCATCACCGTCGCGGTGCCGCTGCGCGCTAGTCACGCGCAGCGCGAGCTCGCGCACCGGCTGCTCTCGGCAACGGCAACGGTCGAATGGATCGAAGACGAGGCCCTGATGGATGCAGTGACCGCGCTGTCGGGATCCGGACCCGCCTACGTCTTCCTGCTCGCCGAAGCCCTTGCGCATGCAGGAATTGCAGCCGGCCTGCCGCGTCCCTTGGCGGAAAAGCTCGCGCGTGAAACCGTCGCCGGCGCCGGCGAGTTGCTCTACCGATCGGACCTCGATGCCGCTACGTTGCGCGCGAACGTCACCTCGCCGGGTGGCACCACCGCCGCGGCGCTGGATGTGCTGATGGCCCCGAACGGCCTTGCGCCTTTGCTGAAGAAGGCCGTGGCCGCCGCAACCGAGCGTTCGCGCAAGCTTGCGGGCTGATGCAGACCGGCTTGGAAGCGCGGGACGAGAGGCCTACATTGAATTCGTAGTCACGCCTTGGCGTGGCCCTGTTTAGGAGTTCGGTCATGGCCCGTAGATCCTCCCGTCGACCGGCCCGCGCCGCTGCTGCTGCTCGCACTCCGGCGGCTTCCGCAGCCCCGACCAGCGAGCGCGACAAGATCATCGTGGCCCTGCTCGAGCTCCTTGCCGACAAACCATTCGAGGCGATCGGCTTTGCCGATATCGCCGGCCGCGCCGGCGTATCGCTTGCGCAATTGCGCGGTGAATTCTCCTCCACGCTCGCGATCTTTGCCGCCCACATGAAGGCCACGGATCGCGCCGTGCTCGCCGAGGATTTGAGCGACATGGCCGAGGAGCCCGAGCGCGAGCGCCTGTTCGACATTTTGATGCGCCGGCTGGAGGCGCTGGCGCCGCACCGCGAGGCGATACGCTCGCTGCTGCGCTCGGCGCGGCGCAATCCCCCGCTCGCCGTCGCGCTCAATGGGCTTGCGGTGCGCTCGCAGCAATGGATGCTGACCGCGGCCGGGATCAGCGCATCCGGTCCCCGCGGCATGATCCGCGCGCAAGGTCTCGCCATGCTGTTCGGTTCGGTTCTGCGCACCTGGGTCCATGATGAGGATCCCGGGCAGGCGCGCACCATGGCCGCGCTCGACCGCGCTCTCGCGCGTGGTCAGCGCTTTGCCGGCTTCCTCGATGATCTGTGTTACATCCCCTCGCGGATCTGCCGCCTCCGCTCCCGTCGGCGGCGCTCGGACTACGATGATTCCGAGGAGCCGGCGGCAGCGTAAGCCGCGATCCACCGCCCTTACTCGATCTTGACCATTGTCGATAAAGGCGAGCGTGGGCTACGGTTTTTGTAACCATTGCCGCGCCAAAGTGTCGGGCCGCTTCTGCTCGGCGTCAAAAATGAAGGTCCAGAAGCTGAAAGATTAGAATCGCTACAAGGAACGAATTTTTGATTGAAATCATTTTTTGCCGCGACTAAATACGATAGTTGCGATTGATACCAACCGAACTCTGCCGGGCCCGCGATGATCGTCTGCTCCTGTAACGTGCTCACCGACCATGACGTCCGCGGGATACTCTCCAGCGATGCAGCGGCCCCGCGTACCGCCGGTGAAGTCTATAATTGCCTGGGCTGCAGCGCCCAATGCGGCCGCTGCGCACGAACCATCCGCCGCATCATGGATGAGGCGCTTGCCGCCGCCGGCTCAACCTGCTGCCGCGCCAGCGATTCTTAAAGTCTCCAACCGCATCACTTTAATCCGGCTTCATGCCCGCGGCGGCTGTTCGCATTCGCCGCAGCGGTTATAATCACGGCGTCCGCGCATTTGCGGGGGCCATCGGCATTCTTACAGGAGCACGATCATGAGAGGCGAGCCCGGAGTCGTCGATTACCTGAACAAGGCGCTCCGGCACGAATTGACTGCGGTCAATCAGTACTGGCTGCACTATCGCCTGCTCGACAATTGGGGCTACAAATCGCTGGCCAAGCAATGGCGCAAGGAATCGATTGAGGAGATGGAGCATGCCGACAAGCTGGTCGAACGCATCATCTTCCTCGATGGCTTCCCCAACATGCAGGTGCTCGACCCTCTGCACATCGGCCAGACCGTGAAGGAGGTGCTCGAATGCGATCTGCGGGCTGAATTGCATGCGCGCGCTCTGTATGAAGAAGCCGCCACCCATTGTCATTCCGTCAAAGATTACGTGTCGCGCGACTTGTTCGAGAAGTTGATGCAGGACGAGGAGCACCATATCGACTTCCTCGAAACGCAGCTCGATCTGGTCGCCAAGCTGGGCGTCGAGCTCTATTCTCAGCATCATATCGGCAAGCTCGACGACGACCACGACTGAGTGGTGCGTTCCGCCTCATCGCATTAATACAAATTGACGTGACCGCCCCGGTCGCCCCGCGGGCGCGCGCCATTTTCTGATGCAGCTGATAGCCAAGCAGCAGACTTGCGTCTGTGGTGGCGGTAAATCTTAACGAACACGGTTAAGTGTTAAGGTTAAGACCCGCTTAAACATTTGCTGACATTTTTGCTCCGTTCAACGACGCGCGGCCGCCGCAGGGCGTGGCTGCGCCGACGAAAGGACGAAGCTCATGGTCAGCGTCAAATCCTTCATCCTTGCTGGAGCCGCCGCCGTCGTCACCACGGCGGCGTGGGCCGCCGATATGGCGCTTCCTCCGCCGCCTCAGATTCCCTACCAACCTGCTCCTATGGTTATGGAGACGCCGTTTGGCGGTTGGTACCTGCGCGGCGATGTCGGCGTTGGCGTCCAGACTTTCTCGTCGTTCCAGCATAGCCAGACCAATTCCAACTTCGTCTGGCCGCCGAGTTGGACCATCGTCCAGCAAGATATCCAGGACACCAGCATTTTCGGTGGCGGCATCGGCTACGAGTTCAACAATTGGCTTCGCTTCGACGTGACCGGTGAATACCGCACCAAGGCAGGTTTTAGGGTGACCGGCAGCTACACCGACTTCTGCGGCGGCGGTGGCGTTTGCTTCGATGTCAACACCGGGAACTTTTCGGCGGCCGTGTTTATGGCCAATGCCTACGTCGACCTCGGCACCTGGTGGTGCATCACGCCCTTTATCGGCGCAGGCATCGGCGGCGCCTACGATATGATCAGCGGCGTCCAAGACAACGGGATCATCTCCAACGGCACCGTCGGTTTCGGCTACGGACCCAATTCGTCGAACTTGAACTTGGCCTGGAACATCCAGGCGGGCCTGACCTACAACGTGACCAACAATTTCAAGGTCGACCTCAGCTGGCGCTACCTGAATCTGGGCTCGCCCGAGACGGGCGTGGTGGCTTGCCAGAATACGACGTCATGTCCGGGTGCATTTTACACCTTGCGGGACATGACCTCGCAGGATTTCCGCATCGGCCTACGTTTCCTGCTGCAGCCCGAGGGGGCGCCTGTGGCGATGCCGATGGCGCCACAGCCCATGTATGCGCCGCCGCCGCAATATCCGCCGATGATGCCGCCGCTGACGAGCCGCGGCTGAGGCGCGGCGGCCAAGCGCCGCACGCGCAAGACGACGATGAGCGGCGCGGGGGACCGCGCCGCTTTCTTTTTGTGGTCCGGACAGTCAAGGCCGAGCTAACGCTCCATTAAGGTTAATGCCCGATCATTCCGGCCGCTCTGTGTACGCCAAAGGGATGAAAGGGCGGCCGATGCGTTGGGTGTTCAGTGCTCTGGTCCTGCTGGGCTTGGCGTCGCCCGCCGTTGCCGCCGATCTCGATGCTGACGTCCTGCGCGGGCCGGAAATGCCGGCGCCCCCGCCTCTGCCAGTCGGGCCGGCAACCTTCACGCGCTGGAGCGGCTTCTACGCCGGCGGCCAGTTCGGCTTGGGCAACGCCAATGCCGATTTCAGCGATTCAACACAAGCACTCGTGGCCTATACGCTGCGAGATACGACCCTTGAAAACCAGCAAGCGCCGTCGCAATGGCCGGTACTGGGCATCGCGAACCAAAGCGCGATCGGCTATGGCGCATTTGCCGGCTACAATACCCAGTGGCAAGACCTGATCCTCGGCATGGAGGCCAATTTCAATCGGGCCTCCTTTTCCCTTCATGCGCCCTCTTCCCCGATCGCACGAGTCACAAGCGACAGCACGGGCAGCGCTTACGCGGTCAATTTCACCGGCAACGGCTCGATTACCGACCAGGACTTCGCCACGCTGCGGCTGCGGGCCGGCTGGGTTGCCGGGAATTTTCTGCCTTACGGTTTTATCGGATTCGCGATGGGCGTAGCGAATACGAACGTTTCAGTAACCGGTCTGGTGGTGCAGTACAGCTCCGGCACGGTCGGCCTCTGCACTGTCAGTCAGCCCTGCGGCTCCCAGGTAATCAACAACGGCTTCAGCGCCAATTCACAGGTCCTTTACGGCTTCACGGTCGGCGGCGGCGTAGACTTCGCGCTGATACAAAATGTCTTCCTGCGCGCTGAGTTCGAGTTTGACCAGTTCAACCCGCCCCCGCACTTTTTGATGACCGTCGCAACCGGCCGCGTCGGGGCCGGCATCAAATTCTGACGGACGGACGGACGTCAGACGATGGCGCATCATAAGCGCGCTCCGGGCCGCTTCAGCATTTCGTCATCTGAAATCTGACTTGACGCCATCGGTCCTCTTGCCTATGTCCGGCCGCGGGACACCCCTCCCCAACGAGGGGCGCCTATCTGGAAGGGTAGACCATGACGATTGCCACGCCTGCCGTGCGGCCGTCTGTGCCGCATTTTTCGTCCGGCCCCTGTGCCAAACGCCCGGGCTGGAGCCTGCAAAACCTCTCTGACGCTTTCCTCGGACGCTCGCATCGCTCGAAACCGGGCAGAGCGAAGCTCAAGCGTGCCATCGATCTGACGCGCGAAGTTCTTGCCGTCCCCGCCGACTATCGCATAGGCATTGTGCCGGCCTCCGATACCGGTGCGGTTGAGATGGCGCTCTGGTCACTGCTCGGCCCGCGCCCGGTCACCATGTTGACCTGGGAATCGTTCGGCGAGGGCTGGGTCAATGACACCGTTAAGGAGCTCAAGCTCAAGAACGTGACCGTGCTTCGCGCGCTATACGGTGAATTGCCCGATCTCGGCAAAGTCGATGCGCAAAGCGACATCGTCTTCACCTGGAACGGCACGACCTCGGGCGTGCGCGTTCCCAATGCCGACTGGATCGCCGCTGATCGCGCCGGGCTCACCATCTGCGACGCGACCTCGGCGGCGTTCGCGCAGCCGCTCGATTGGGAGAAGCTCGATGTGGTCACCTTCTCCTGGCAGAAGGCGCTGGGCGGTGAGGCCGGACACGGCATGCTCATTCTGTCTCCGCGTGCGGTCGCGCGGCTGGAGAGCTACACGCCGCCATGGCCGCTGCCGAAGCTGTTCCGCATGACCAAAGGCGGGAAGCTTGCCGAAGCGATCTTTCAGGGCGAAACCATCAACACGCCGTCGATGTTGTGCGTGGAAGACTATCTCGACACTCTCGAATGGGCGAAGGGAATCGGCGGATTGCCGGCACTGCGGGCCCGCGCCGACAGCAATGCGCGGGCCATCGCCGATTGGGTGGGCCGCGCGAAGTGGATCGACTTCCTCGCCCGCGATCCAGCGGTGCGCTCCAACACATCGGTCTGCCTCAAGGTGGTCGATCCCGGCGTGAGCCGCCTGCCACCTGAAGCGCAGGCGGCGTTCGTCAAAGACATCGCCGCCGCGCTCGACAAGGAAGGCGTCGCCTACGACATCGATGCCTACCGCGACGCGCCGCCGGGCTTGCGCATTTGGTGTGGTTCGACGATCGAGCGCGCCGACGTCGAAGCGCTCACACTGTGGCTCGACTGGGCGTACGCCAAAGCCAAGGATGCGCTGGCGAAGGCGGCGTGAGTGATTGTTCGCCGTCTCGGCCAAGCGAGCGCGAGCCGAGACCCATAACCCCGGCAGAACGGTAGCCACGACTTTCGTGAATATGGATTCCGGCTCTCGCTTCGCTCGGCCGGAATGACGGGAAAGGAAATCCCATGCCGCCCAAAGTTCTCATTTCCGACGCGCTGTCGCCCGCCGCCGTGGCGATTTTCAAGGAACGCGGCCTCGCGGTCGAATTCCAGCCCGGTCTCGGCAAGGACAAAGACAAGCTCGCCGAGACAATCGACGGCTTTGATGGGCTGGCGATCCGCTCGGCGACCAAAATCACCGCAAAAATACTAGAGCGGGCGCAAAAGCTGAAAGTGATCGGCCGCGCCGGCATCGGGGTGGACAATGTCGACATCACGGCGGCGACGGCGCGCGGCATCATCGTCATGAACACGCCGTTCGGCAATTCGATCACCACCGCCGAGCATGCCATCACGCTGATGCTGTCGCTCGCCCGGCAGATCCCCGAGGCCGACGCCTCGACCCGCGCCGGCAAATGGGAGAAGAACAAATTTCTCGGCGTGGAGATTTTCGGCAAGACGCTCGGCGTCATCGGTTGCGGCAATATCGGCTCGATTGTCGCCGACCGCGCGCTCGGGCTGAAGATGCGGGTGATTGCCTACGATCCCTATCTCTCCGCCGAACGGGCGCTCGACCTCGGGGTCGAGAAAGTCGGGCTCGAAGAGCTGTTGCGCCGCGCCGATTTCATCACGCTGCATACTCCGCTCACCGACAAGACCCGCAATATCATCAACGCCGAATTGCTGAAGCTGACGAAAAAGAGCCTGCGCCTGATCAATTGCGCCCGCGGCGGGTTGGTCGACGAGGCGGCTCTGTTCGAGGCGCTCTCTTCCGGGCGCGTCGCCGGAGCGGCGCTCGATGTGTTCGTGACCGAGCCGGCGACCGACAATCCGCTGTTCACGCTGCCGAACGTGGTCTGCACGCCGCATCTCGGCGCCTCGACCACAGAGGCGCAGGAAAACGTGGCGCTGCAGATCGCCGAGCAGATGTCTGACTATCTCACCCGCGGCGCCATCTCCAATGCTGTCAACTTCCCCTCGATCAGCGCCGAAGAGGCGCCGAAGCTCAAGCCGTTCGTGGCGCTGGCGGAAAAGCTCGGCTCCTTTGCCGGCCAGCTTACCGAGACCGGCATCAAGCGGGTGCAAATATCCTATGAAGGCATTGTCGCTCAGATGAACACGCGGGCACTGAGCTCGGCCGCGATTGCCGGCCTGCTTCGCCCCATGCTGCAGGACGTGAACGCGGTCTCGGCGCACAGCCTGGCCAAGGATCGCGGCATCATCGTCGAGGAGACCCGGCGCGAAGCGGAGGGAGACTACGAGAGCCTGATCACGGTCACGGTGACGACCGATCGCCAGTCGCGGCGCGTTTCCGGCACCGTCTATGCCGACGGCCGCCCGCGCATCGTCAACATCAAAGGCATCCGCATGGACGCCGAGTTCGGCCCCTCGATGATCTACATCACCAATCTCGACAAGCCGGGCTTTATCGGCAAATTCTCCTCCACCCTGGGTGATGCCGGGATCAACATCGCAACCTTTCATGTCGGCCGCCAGGCTCCCGGGGGTGATGCTATCTCGCTGATCGAGATCGACGGCGAATTGTCGGCCGACGTACTCGCCAAGGTGCGGGCGCTGCCGCAGGTGCAGCAGGTCAAGGCGCTACGGTTTTGAGCAATCACTTCCGCGTCGCCAGCGTGATGCCGGTGAAGACGAGCGCATAGCCGACGGCGTGGTAGAGCTCGAAACTCTCGCCGAGCAGCACGATCGCCAGCACCGATCCAAAAACCGGCGTGAGGTGCATGAACGGCGCCGCCCTGTTGGCGCCGATCAGTTCGATGCCGCGATTGAGGAACAGATAGCCGAGCAATGAAGGAAAAACGGCGACATAAGCGAAGCTCGCCAAAGTGATGGCATCGAGCTCGACCGTGCGTCCGCCGGCAAGCTCGAGGGCTACCGCAGGCACCAGCAGCAACGCTCCCGAAACCCATGCTGACGGCGAGGAAGGAGAGCGGGTGCATCGGCGGCCGCTGGCGCAGCCAGGCAGTGTAGAAACCATAGATCGCGAGCGCGATCAGAAACCACATGTCACCGCGATTGAAGGCGATGCCGGTGAGGACGGCGAGGCTGCCGTGGCAGATGATAACCATCACGCCGGTCAGCGACACGCCGATACCGCCGGCCTGCCGCGGGGTCAGCCGGTCGCCGAACAACGCAAAAGTCCACAGCGCGACAAACAAAGGACCGATGGATTGCAACAACAGGCCGTTGATCGCGGTCGTATATTGCAAGCCGTAATAGGCCATCGAGTTGTAGGCGGAGACGCCGGTCGCCGCCAGCACGACCATCAGTCCGACATGCTTGCGGATGGTCGGCCAATCGCGGAGGAGATGCAGCGCGGCGAACGGCAGCAGGACCAGGAAGGCCCCGCCCCAGCGGATGAAGGCGAGCGTGATCGGAGGAACATGCCCGGCGAGGAAGCGGCCGAGCACGGTGTTGCCGGCCCAGAACAGCGAGGTGAGTGACAACAAAAGATAGGGCTGATCGAATATCCCGTTGCGCTTGCGGCTTTGCACCTGGACGTCTGCTCCCGGCATGACTTTGACTTACCCCGATCACAAGGGACCCGGCGCCAGCGAGTTCGCGCCCGCTGGAGCTATCGCGGACCGGGCTGGACGACCAGTGTCCGCGCCGCATGACTGGTCTCGACTATCGCTGCGACAATCCGCGCGTGTTGCGCCGGTCATAAAGCGCGCGCCTTCTCCCGGCATTCATAAGCTTTAGGAATTCCAACAACTTAAGTGGAGCCGCAGCACGCCGCGGCGGCCCTTTTGCCTTGCTTCGCAGGGCGGCATCCATTATCGGAACAGCGGCTGCGGCCGGTATCCGATACAACACGCTCTTAATGGATCTCCTGGGGACAATTCCTCGTGGCAAATGTTGTCGTGGTCGGCTCCCAATGGGGGGACGAAGGCAAGGGCAAAATCGTCGATTGGCTGTCGGAGCAAGCCGACATCGTGGTCCGCTTCCAGGGCGGCCATAATGCCGGCCACACTCTGGTGATCAACGGGACGACCTACAAGCTCTCGCTCTTGCCCTCGGGCGTGGTGCGTCCGGGAAAATTATCGGTCATCGGGAATGGCGTGGTCCTCGACCCGCGCGCGCTGCTCGACGAGATCGCCAAGCTCAAGAAACAAGGCATCGATGTCACTCCCGACAATCTGCGCATTGCCGAGAACACGGCGTTGATATTGCCATTGCACGGTGAGCTCGACGCGATCCGCGAAACCGCGAATGCGGCGCTCAGCATCGGCACGACGCGGCGCGGGATCGGTCCCGCTTATGAGGATAAGGTCGGACGGCGCGCCATCCGCCTGATGGACCTTGCCGATGGTGCGACGCTCGACCGCAAGATCGAGCGCCTCCTGACGCACCATAACGCGCTACGCAAGGGTCTCGGTCTTTCCCCGATCGACGCTCAGGATGTGCACAAGGAACTCGTCAGCGTGGCGCCGATGGTACTGCCCTATATGGATTCGGTTTGGTCGTTGCTCGATCAGAAACGCCGCGAGGGAAAGCGGATCTTGTTCGAAGGCGCGCAAGGCGCGCTGCTTGATGTCGACCATGGAACCTATCCGTTCGTGACCTCCTCCAATACAGTTGCCGCCCAGGCCGCGACCGGCTCGGGGCTCGGACCCGGCGCGATCGGATACGTGCTCGGCATTTGCAAGGCCTACACGACCCGGGTCGGCGCCGGTCCTTTTCCGACCGAGCAAAAGAATGAGATCGGCCGAACCTTGGGCGAGCGCGGCAAGGAGTTTGGCGTGGTGACCGGGCGGCCAAGGCGCTGCGGGTGGTTTGATGCCGTGCTGGTGCGGCAGAGCGTGCGCACCTCCGGCATCAACGGGCTCGCCCTGACCAAGCTCGACATTCTTGACGGCTTCGATGAAATCAAGGTCTGCACCGGCTATCGTTTGGACGGCCGTGAAATCGACTATCTTCCCGCCGGCGAGCACGCCCAAGCCAAGGTCGAGCCGATCTACGAGACCATCACCGGCTGGCGGGAGGAAACCGCGCGGGCGCGTTCGTGGGCCGATCTGCCCGCGCAAGCGATCAAATACGTGCGCCGGCTGGAGGAACTCATCGGCTGTTCCGCGGCGGTCTTATCGACCAGCCCGGAACGCGAAGACACTATCCTCATGCAGAACCCGTTCGAGATGTGAAATTCTTGAAATCAAGATGAAAAACCACGAAGGCCAGCGTAAACTAAACCGATGACCGATTATCATCCGCTCATTGCCCGCGCCGTGGAGGGGCTTGACGCCAGTACCGGAGAAACCCGCCGGGCCCTCTATGAACGGGCGCGTACCGCGCTGGTCACGCAGTTGCGCTCCGTAGAGCCGCCGCTCTCAGAAACGGAAATCACCAAGGAGCGTCTCGCGCTCGAAGATGCGATCCGCAAGGTGGAGGCCGACGTAGCGCGTAAGTCTCGCGCCGAGCTGCGCCCAGCCGCCTCGCCGCCGCGGCGCGACCGGGCAAGCTCGCCCGCGGATGCAGGACGAGCCGAGGCGCGCGGCGACGAGGCGGCCGCGCCACCGCCAATCCCCGAGGCCGCGGCACAAAGCCAGGCGCCACGGACGCCAGCGCCTACCGCGCGCGAGCGGCTATTGAGCGCCCGGACGCCGCCCGCCAGGGAAAGCATAAGCGGCTTCCGCGGCACCGTGAACGACGTCAACGATTTCGGCGCCGCGACGGCCAAGTCGGCACAATTCGCGCGCGAAACACGCGATTCATATGGACCGGGCTCGTCGCGACGTTTCCCGCCTGGCGAAGACTCCACGGCGTCTTCCACGCGCGGCTTCGAGCCGCAGCAACTGGAAGCGGATGAACTGAGCTCGCCCTCTTACGACTCGCGGCGGATGGACGGCCACGAAGCATCCTTCGGTGTGGGTGACGATCACGGGCCGTTGCTGCCGCAGTACGCGCGGCATCCGGCGCACACCGCAAGTCTGGAAGAGGAGCACCAGCCGTCGCGGTTTCCCGTCTCCTATCGCGGCCTGATCAAGCTTCTGGTGGCGTTGATCATCATCGCCGGGGTGGCGACGACGATATCCTGGCAATGGTCCAACATCACCGGGCTTTACCAGCGAATCTCCCAGCTTGGGTCGAAGCAGCCAAGCCAGACGACACAAGCGCCGACAAACCCCAAATTCTCTGGACGGGTTCCCCAAGAAAGCGCCGGGCAGGCGCCCGGCACGGGAGCGGGCAGCCAGACCGCGCCCGCGGTGGCGCAACGCGTCGTGCTCTACGAGGAGGATTTCGAGCGATCCCGCTGGCAAGCGCTACGTCGGCTCGGCCATTTGGCGCACGGAGACGGTTTCGCCAGGACCGGGGCTCGCGCCCGAACTTGCCGTGCGCGCGGACGTGGAGATCCCCGAGCGACGGATGACCGTGACCTGGTCGATGCGCCGTAATACCGACCAGGCCTTGCCGGCCAGCCACACCATCGAGATCATGTTCAATCTGCCGGCCGATTTTCCCGGCGGCGGCATTTCCAACGTGCCGGGTATCCTGATGAAGCAGTCCGAGCAGGCGCGCGGCACGCCGCTCGCCGGGCTCGCCGTCAAGGTAACGAACGGCTTCTTTCTCATTGGGCTTTCCGCGGTCGACACTGACCTGCAGCGCAACATCCAACTGCTTAAGGATCGTCCGTGGTTCGATATTCCCATCGTCTACACCAATGGGGGCCGCGCTATCCTGGCGATGGAAAAGGGCCCGCCTGGCGACCGCGCCTTCGCCGAGGCCTTCGCCGCCTGGGAAAAGAAGTAGGCTTTATGGCCATGCCGACGGCGTGGTCGGGTTGCTGAAGTTGGTTGGGGCAATGCGAAGATGAGTGCAGCTGACGCGAAGATGCGCAAACCGGCGACGCAGGCAGACATCGCTTCGGCGCTGCGCACGCTCGAGACCGAACGCGAAGGCTTAGCCGCACTGGCAGCCGCGATGTGCGACGGACTAGGACCTGCCTTCGTCGCTGCCGTCGACACAATATGCCGGGCGCGTGGCCGCGTGATCGTCAGCGGCATGGGCAAGTCGGGCCACATCGGTCGAAAAATCGCCGCCACGCTCGCCTCGACCGGCACGCCGGCTTTCTTCGTGCACGCCGCCGATGCCAGTCACGGCGATCTCGGCATGATCACGTCGGACGACGTGATGTTGGTACTATCCTGGTCGGGTGAGACCGAAGAACTGAAAAGCCTGATCGATTATTCGCGCCGGTTCGGCATTGGCCTTATTGCGGTGACCAACAGCCTCGAAAGCACGCTCGGCAAGGCCGCCGACATCGTCTTGGCGCTGCCGCAGACGCGCGAAGCGTGTCCGCACAATCTCGCGCCCACGACTTCGTCGCTGATGCAGCTTGCTCTCGGCGACGCATTGGCTATCGCCTTGCTCGAAAGCCGAGCATTCACCGCGATCGATTTCGGCGTGTTTCATCCGCGCGGCAAGCTTGGTGCAGCGCTGAAATTCATCCGCGACGTCATGCATCCGGGCGATGCCATCCCCTTGATCGCCCGCGGCGCGTTGATGTCGGACGCGATCGTCGAAATGTCGGCCAAGGGCTTTGGCTGCGTTGCGGTGACCGACAGCGACGGCAAACTTGCCGGCGTCATCACCGACGGCGATCTGCGCCGTCACATGCGCGTCGACTTGCTGCAGGCGCCGGTCGACCAGATCATGACGGCATCGCCAAAAACCGTCAGGCCCGACCAGCTGGTCGGCGAGGCGCTGCAATTGCTCAACACGTCGAAGATCACCGCGCTCATCGTCGTAGACATGGACCGGCCGGTGGGCATCGTGCATTTCCACGATCTGTTGCGCGCCGGCGTTGCGTGAGAGGCTTTCGTTAATACAAGCCGCCCTGCACCGTCCCCTGCTCGTTCGGCGGAGCGTTGACGGGGGGCGCTGCCTGCGTGCTGTTTTTCTCTGTAGCGGCAACGGAAGGCGCCGCGCTATTAGCGTTCGTGGCGGGAGCAGTAGCGCCTGTCGTGTCCTTACCCTGCTGGTGAAGCAGGAACTCATCATAGCCCGGAGCACCGGGCCGCGGCGGGACGTCCTTGGGCATGCCGCCGAGCCAAGTCGGCCAATTATCCGACACGGCTCCGGAAACAGAGCTGCACGAGCCCAGGGCCAAACAGACGACAAGCAATATCGTTGGCGCGAATAACCGTTTGATCATGCCGGCTGCTGAAGTTGAGGCTCAAGCCCCCGAATGAAACAGAGACTATGTGCTTTCGACCTTAAGTCGGATCCCCTACCGACGCTTCTCGATCGCAACAGATGCCTCGATGAAGGAGAGCATTCATGGCGGCACTGTGTCTGCCTGAAGGCTCAAAAAGCGCGAATTCCGCTAGCGTATTAGCGGGTGCACATCAAGGATTTGCTAATACGCCTTCAATTTGCTTCGGACCTGCGTTCAGCATAGTCGTTGAACCCAGGGGAGGGGCGGAAATTTGCAAGGATTGGCCAAAAAAGGACGGCTCGGCGCCTATGCGCCGTTGCAGAATGCCGCTCGTGCGGCGCTCCTGCTGCCGTTCGTTTTGCTCGGCTGCAGTAGCCTCGCGCAGCCGCAGGAAGATGCACCGGCAGCACCAGACCCAGCCTATTACAAGACGATCGCCAAGCACCTCCAATCGTTCAAAAACCTCGATAGCTACAGTTCGTTTGAGATATCGGAGTTTCGTTGGGTACATTCGATCAAGGGCTGGAGTTGGCTTACCTGCGTTCGCTTCCAAGATCGCGGTCGCACGCGCACGTACGCGCTTTTTCTTCAGGGAAGCGAAGTCGTTGATGGCCGCTTTGCGGTTGAAACCGACGGCTGCGACGCGCAGTCCTATTCGCCGTTCGAGCAAATGCCGAGCGCGGCAAAACCGGCAGGCGGCTACGTGCTGGAGCCGCTACATTAGATGTCAGATGTCCCGTATGTTTCCGCCGCGAACGCCCGCTGACGCCGTTCAACTCTTGCGCTTTCGCGGCGCACGGCCGGCAGCCCGAGTGCTTGCCGCAGGGCTGAGTTGGCGGCCGTGACTCGGGTGCTGGTGACCGGTGCGTCGGGCTTCATCGGCCGCGCCGCAACAGTGGCGCTTGCGCAAGATGGCTGCGCACTCCGCACTGCGGTGCGGCGGCCGCCGGAGCCACCATTTCCCAGCAGCGTCGAAGTCATGCAGCACCCGGATCTGTCGCAGTCCATCGACTGGCGGCCCCTGCTCGAAGGCGTCGACCGGGTGGTCCATCTTGCCGGCATTGCGCACATCGGCCGCGGCGTTGCTTCCGACCTTTACGATCGGGTCAATAGGCTGGCGACGACGGAGCTTGCAGCGGCGGCGGCGCAAGCGCGCGTGAGGCAGTTCGTGTTCGTCTCTTCGATCCGGGCGCAGAGCGGACCTGCCGCAGACCACGCCTTGACCGAGCACGATGCCGCAGCGCCGACCGACGCCTATGGCCGCTCAAAGCTTGCCGCCGAGGCTGCGGTCCGTTCCGCCGGCGTGCCATTCACGATCCTGCGGCCGGTTTTGCTTTATGGCCCCGGCGTGAAAGGAAATTTTGCGCTGTTGTTACGGGCCGCGCTCTCGCCCTGGCCGCTCCCCGTCAAGGATTTGGTCGGCCGACGCTCGCTGCTCGGCATCGAAAATTTCACCTCGGCGCTTCGCTTCGTGCTTTCCGCGCCCGCGGCAATAGGCGAGACTTATGTGGTCGCCGATCCGGGAATCCCGCCGCGGCTCGCCGACGTGATCGCAACGCTGCGCGAAGCCCAAGCCCGGCGCCCCCTCGTTCTGCCGTTGCCGCCGCACTATGTGGAAATTCCGCTGCGGCTGATGCGCCGCGACGATCTGTGGGAGCGCTTGGGCGGCAATCTACGGGTCGACCCCGGCAAGCTCATCGCTGCCGGGTGGCGGCCGGCACACGATACGCGCGCGGGCCTAGCCGCGCTCGCTCAGTCGGAACTGCGCTTGCGCAAGACCATGCCGCCGGCAACGCCGACGCCGAAGACGTAGAGCCACCCTGAGGTGAAGTCGAACAAATGCGAATTGAATAACGACGACACAATGTTCTGGACGACGACCATCAGACCGAACCAGGCGTTCAATCCGCCGCCGCGGAACAGCAACAAATGCGCGATCCACATCGCCAACAGCACGGCCGTGCCGACGAGGCCGAGTTGGATCGCGACGGCGAAAACCTGATTGTGCGGATTTTCAGAAGATACCGACGCAGCGCCGGCTTGGCCGACCGCCGCGTCGTGAAACAGTTCCGGGATCGTACCGGTGCCGTGGCCGATGATCGGCGCGGTCTCGACGAACAACAGCGACTTGCGCAAAAATTCGAGATGCAGGCTTGTCGAGTTCGTGGCGCCGCTGGCGCGATAGGCTTGCAACTCGTTGATCGAAGTAGCTAGTCGCTCGCGCAGGTAGGGCGATCCGAACCAGATTCCGCCGCTCACGATGCTGCCCAGCAGGCAGGCGCCGATCAATCCTTTCCAGCCGAATTCCCGCCCGCTCAGCAACAGGAGTAGCACCGGCGCGACGACGAGGGCGGTGCGGCTGCCGACGATAAAGAAAATGTTGGCGAGGAACAGAGCGGCGAGAGCGGTAAAAGCCAGAGCCGGGCGCCACTGTCGCGCCCGCATCGCTTCGGAGCCGCAGCCGAGCAGCGCGAATGCGCAAAGCACAAAGTTTGCGCTCTGAAAAATATAGTCTTTGACCGGGACGCCGACCTGATGCATCCCGCGCCACGGCAAGCCCGGAATGAGCGCCAATCCCCAGGACGTGATCAGAAGCGCAAGCACGGAAGCAAAAAATCCATAAAGGACCCACATGCCGTGCTCCGACCGCCGGAACTGCATCAGCAACAAGGGAATAAGCAGCAGCCGGTGGAATTTGCCGAGACCGCCGAAGCGCTCGGCCCAGGTGACATCGGCCCACAGCATGCCGATGGCCGCGAGCAGCCACAGCAGAACCGGCAGCAAGCCCGCGGCGGTCTTGAGCTCACGCCTGAGTTCGTCGCTATCCAGGGTGGGGAGAATTGCGACAAGCCATAGCACGATCAGAATGCTGGTCGCAGTCGTCGACCAGGGAAGCGATATGGCGACGCCCACCGCAAGCCAGTCGGCGATCCGCGCGAGGTATACGCGATCAAAGCCGAAGGGGAGTGGAAGGCTGGTCATTCGCAGAGCCACCGCTCGTCAGGACTCCACAGGTTTCGTCGATCGGGCCGGCGATTGCGCCGATTCGGCCGAGCGACGCACCAGGCCGGTGGTCGAGTGCCCGGGCACGAGCTCAACGAGGATGACATCGCCGCCCGTGGCTTCGACCTCCTCGCGGCCAACGACATCCTCGATCCGGTAGTCGGCGCCTTTGACCAGCACGGCGGGGCGAACGGATTTAATGAGTTCGAGCGGCGTGTCCTCCTCGAATACGACGACAAGGTCGACGGCCTCCAGCGCGGCGAGCACCTCCGCACGCGCCTCGGCCGGATTGATCGGTCGGCCTTTGCCTTTCAGCCGCGCCGTCGAAGCATCGCTGTTGAGCCCGACCACCAGCCGGTCGCAAGCCGCCCGCGCCTCCGCCAGCAATCTGATATGGCCGCGATGCAGGAGATCGAAACAGCCATTGGTGAACCCGATCCGCAGACCGTGGCGGCGCCATTGCCCAAGCCGCTCATCGAGCACCGACCAGTCGAACACGATCTTGTCCTCGGGCGCGAGCGATGCGGCCGGCAGAATGCGGTGGCGCAATTCGGCGAGCGACACCGTGGCGGTACCGCGCTTGCCTACGACCACTGCGGCCGCGGCGTTCGCCGCGCGCATGGCGAACTCGTACGGGAGTCCCCATCGCCAAGAGCACCGCCATCACGGCGGCCACCGTATCGCCGGCGCCAGAGACGTCGCGTACCTTGACCGGATAGGCGGGAATGTGAATCGGCGCGCGACCCTCTACGTGGAGCGTCATGCCCTCTTCGCTGCGGGTCACGAGCACGGCCTCGCTGTCGACCATGCGCGCCAGCTCTGCAGCGGCAGCGGCGATGTCCGCCTCGGTCGTGAGCGGACGATGAACGGCTGCAGCGAGTTCCTTGCTGTTCGGCGTAATCAGCGTAGCGCCGCGATAGACGCGGTAATCGTGGCCCTTGGGATCGACGATAACCGGTTTGCCGAGGCGCCGCGCCTCGGCGATGATGGCGCGGATCACGCGCTCGGTGAGCGTTCCCTTGGCGTAATCGGACAGCACCACCGCGCCAACTTTGGGCATCGCCGCTTCCGCAGAGGCGATGATCGCGGCCTCGCTTTCCGCGCTGGCAGGCTCCGCCGTCTCCCAATCGGCCCGCATCAGGTGGGTCGAGTGGTGCTCGGACACGTAGCGCACCTTGCGCGTGGTTTGCCGCGTCCGGTCGACGACCAGGTCGGGAATGACCGGGCCGAGCTTGGCGAGCGCGCTGCTCAATATGCGGCCGGCCTCGTCGTCGCCGACCAACCCGACGAAAATGCACTGCGCCCCGAGCGCAGCGATGTTGCGCGCCACGTTGCCCGCGCCGCCGATCTCCACCGCGTTATGTGTGACCTGCAGAACCGGCGTCGGCGCTTCGGGCGAAATCCGCGTCACTTCGCCATAGACGAAATCGTCGAGCATGATGTCGCCGACACAAAGAATGGTCTGCTGGGAAACCAGCCGCAGCGCTTCTTCGAAATCGAACATGGCGTTGCAGAGCCCCCGTGGCCCTCTTCACCGATAGCGATCGGCGCGATCGAGATAACAGCTTACGTAACGCTTCACCCCGTCCTCGAGCGCAGCGAACTCTGCCCCAAAGCCCGCGCGGCGCAAATTTCCGATTTCGGCTTGGGTGAAATATTGATAGGCGTCGCGGATCGAAACCGGCATGTCGATATACTCGATGTTCGGCTTGCGGCCGAGCGCGGCGAACATGGCGGTCATGAGATCGCGGAAGCTGCGCGCCTTGCCGGTGCCGACATTGAAGATACCCGAAACCGCCGGCGTCTCGAGCAGCCAGCGGACCACGGCGACCGCATCATCGACGTAGATGAAGTCGCGCTTTTGCTCGCCGTCGGCGAAGCCTTCGCGGTGCGATTTGAATAGGCGGATCGGCTCGCCGGCTCTCGCCTCGTCGAAACGCTTGGCAACGAAACTCATCATCTCGCCTTTATGGTATTCATTGGGGCCGAAGACATTGAAGAATTTAAGCCCGGCCCATTGCGGCGGCAGTTTGTCTTTGCGGGCGACGCGCTCGACCACGGCGAGGTCGAACATATGCTTGCTCCAGCCGTAAAGGTTCATCGGCTTGAGCCGCTTGAGCGCACCGTGCGACCAATCGTCGGAAAAGCCGGCGTGGCCGTCGCCATAGGTCGCCGCCGAGGAGGCATAGATGAAGGGCGTGCGCGCCGATGCACACCATTCGAACAAGCGCAGCGACAGCCGGACGTTGGTTTCCATCAGGAGATCGGCATCGGTCGCCGTGGTCGAGGAAATGGCGCCAAGGTGCACCACGGCGTCGAGCTTGCGCCCGTCGAGCCAGCGCAGCAAATCCGCCGGCGGGACAAATTCGGCAAGCTGGCGGCCGGCGAGATTGCGCCATTTGCCTTCGCTGCCAAGAATATCGTTGACGGCAATGTCGGTGCGGCCGGCCTCGTTGAGGCTCGCGAGCACGTTCGATCCGATGAAGCCGGCCCCGCCGGTGACCAACAACATCGACGCCGTGACACCGCTTGAGATTGCCGTTGACCCCCTTTGCCTCAGTCTCACTCGCGGTGCAACACTGGACAGCGTTGCCGGGACCAGCTAAGCCCCGACAAAGCGGTTATGAAATGAATAAAGATTCACAGTTATAAATGAATATAAATTCAGAGTTACATTTGACGAGTGGCGCTAAGGGGCAGGCCGCGGACGGCAGCCCGATTTTGATCGTGCCCTATATGTGGATTGGGGATTTTGTTCGCTGCCATTCGGTGGTGACGCTGCTGCGTCAGCGCTTCCCGGATCGCCCGGTCGACATGTTGGCGACGACGCTGTGCGCTCCGCTCGGCGATTATATGCCCGGTCTTCGCCAGACGATTGTCGCGGACCTGCCCCGCAGTCGGCTTGCGCTTTCGCAGCAGGCTGCACTGGCCAGACGCCTCAAGGCCGAGGGCTACGGCATGGCGCTGATGATGCCGCGGACCTGGAAATGCGCGCTCGCGCCATTCCTCGCAGGTATTCCGCAGCGTATCGGCTTTTTCGGTGAGGCACGTCTTGTTCTTCTCAACGATGTGCGTTTCGGTGAAAGCAAACTGCCGCGCATGGTCGATCAGTGCGCCATGCTTGCGCTTCCGCGAGGCGCCGCGCAGCCTTCGACATGGCCGATGCCCGCGCTCAGGGTGCCAGCTGCCGAAGCCGCCGGGTGGCGGAGCCGACGCGGCTTGACGGGCGACGATCGCCCTGTCGTGGCGCTCGCCCCTGGAGCCGTCGGACCATCAAAGCGCTGGCCCGGCGCCGCTTATGCCGCCCTCACCCGCCGGCTGATCGACGACGGTTTCGCCGTTTGGGTGCTGGGCGGTCCCGATGAGAAGCCGCTTGCTGCCGAGATCATCGGCGACACTAGCGCCCGCGACCTCACCGGCCACGATCTGCGCGACGCCATTCTTGCGCTCGCCTCCGCCGCGGTGGCGGTTTCCAACAATTCCGGCCTCTTGCACGTCGCGGCGGCGCTCGGCACCCCTTCGATCGGCATTTTCGGGCCCACCAGTCCGTGGCACTGGGCGCCGCTTAATCCGCTGGCCGCCGTCGTCGAGACCAGGAGCGAACTCTCATGTCGGCCGTGCCACAAGCCGGTTTGCCGGCTTGGCCACCATCGCTGCATGCGTGAGATCGGCCCTGACGAGGTTCTGGCCGTCACCAGGAGAGTGCTCGCTGCGGCGGCCTCCGTCGGCGGCGGACAAGTTCCGGCATAACGCCGCGTTCATCGAAATCAGCCATTATTGGCGGGGGCGATCAAGGAAACAGGCTACGGGCATGACGATCCTGGTAACCGGCGGAGCCGGTTATATCGGCAGCCACATGGTGCTCGAACTCCTCGATGCCGGCGAGCGCGTCGTGGTGCTCGACAACCTCTCCACCGGGTTCCAGTGGGCCGTGGCCGACGGCGCGCCGCTCGTCGTCGGTGATAGCGGCGACCAGGCGCTGGTCGCGAGCGTCATTCGCCAATACCGCATCGATGCAATCATCCATTTCGCCGCCTCGATCGTGGTCCCCAACTCGGTCCGCGATCCGCTCGGCTATTATCGGAACAACACCGTCAATTCGCGCGCGCTGATCGAATGCGCGGTCAACAACGGCGTGCGCCGCTTTATCTTTTCTTCGACCGCCGCAGTGTACGGCAATCCAGTCGAAACTCCGGTGAGCGAAAACGCGCCGACGCAGCCGATCTCGCCTTATGGTTGGTCAAAGCTGATGAGCGAAATCATGCTGCGCGACGCCGGCCATGCGCACGATCTCAGCTACGTGATCCTTCGCTATTTCAACGTCGCCGGCGCCGATGCGGCCTGTCGCGCCGGACAATCGAGCAAAGGGGCAACGCACCTAATAAAGGTTGCAGTAGAGACGGCGCTCGGCTTGCGGCCCAAGCTCGAGGTTTTCGGCGTTGATTACCCGACGCCGGACGGCTCCTGCATCCGCGACTACATTCACGTCAGTGATCTTGCCCGCGCGCATTCCGACGCGTTGCGTTATTTGCGCTTCGGTTCGCCGTCGCTGACGCTCAATTGCGGCTATGGCCACGGTTTTTCGGTGCTGGAAGTTGTCGAGACAGTGAAGCGCGCATCGGGTGTGGATTTCCGGGTCGAAATCGCACCGCGGCGCCCGGGCGATCCGGCGCAGATCGTTGCCAACTCGCAATCGGCGCGGACAACGCTCGGCTGGCAACCCCGCTACGACGATCTTCCAACCATTGTCGCGCACGCGCTCGCCTGGGAACGCGAGCTTATGGCACGACGCGCGGCCTAGCGGGAGCGCCGCTCCCGAGCAGCCATGGCACCGCTGAATTGGCTTGAAAATGCCGCCTCTTACGGGCATGGAACGCGCGGGAGCGCCGGCCTTACGCAGTCTGGCCGCCGCGGGACGAACATGGATCGCGCATGAACGCTTCCACGGCCGGGTTATCAGATCGCTACCCCGCCTTCGCTCTGATACGCCGCTTGGTGGTGGATGAGGCTCTTGGGCACTGGCCGCGCTATGCGATCGCCTTCCTGCTGATGGCCGTGGCCGCGGCCGGCATGGCGCTCAGCGCTTACCTCATCGGCACGATGACCAATGAGGCTTACGTCAACCGCAATTTCCAGGGCATCGTCGTCATTGGCATCATCACCATGGCGATGTTCACCATCAAGGGCGCGGCGACCTATGGGTCGACCGTGATGCTGTCGAAGATCGGCAACCGCATCGTCGCCGACAACCAGCGGCGCATGTTCGACAAGCTGTTGCGGCAGAACATCGGTTTCTTCGCCGACCGCCATTCGTCCGAGTTCATCGCCCGGCTCACCACCGGCGCCAATGCCGTGAGCCAGGTGATCAATCTTTTGATCACCGCCATCGGCCGCGATCTGCTGTCGCTCATCGGGCTCTCGATTGTGATGGTGATCCGGGATCCGGTGATGTCGGTCGCCGGACTGGTCGTGGCTCCGCCCGCCATATTCGTTCTGCGCAAGCTCATTCGCCGGGTGCGCAATATCGCACAAATGCAATTCACCGGCGGCACGCGCATTATCGAAACCATGCAGGAAGCGCTGCAAGGGCTACGCATGGTCAAAGCCTTCTCGCTCGAGGGCGAGATGCGGCGACGGCTGGGTGAAAGCGTTGCCGTGGTCGAAGGCCAAGCCAACAAGATGGCCCGCGTTTCCAATCGCGCCGGCCCGCTGATGGAAACGCTAGGCGGCTGCGCGGTCGCGCTGGCAATGATCTATGGCGGCTACCGCGGCATCCACGGCGGCGAGACGCCGGGCGCGTTTGTTTCTTTTCTGGCGGCGTTTCTGCTCGCCTACGAGCCGGCCAAGCGGCTGGCGCGGCTCAACATGGACCTCAATAACAGTCTCGTGGGGGTTCGCGTTCTTTACGAGGTTATCGATAGCCCGCCGGGCGAGTCGAGCGATGACAATCGCCCGCCGCTTACGCTTGCGACCGGACGCATCGAATTCGCCGACGTGCGTTTTGCTTATCGTCCCGGCGCTCCGGTCTTGCGCGGCATGAGTTTTCTCGCGCAACCCGGCAAGCTTACGGCGCTGGTCGGCCCCTCGGGTGGCGGGAAGTCGACGGTGCTCGATCTGATCCTGCGCCTCTACGACATCAATTCCGGCTGCATCCTGATCGACGGGCAGAATATTGCGACCGTAACGCGCGGATCGCTGCGCGGACAGATCGCCTATGTCGGCCAAATCGTCCAGTTGTTCCGTGGAACCATCCGCGAGAACATCGGGCTCGGCCGGATCGGCGCAAGCGAAGCGGAGATCGTCGCCGCTGCTAAGGCCGCGCATGCGCATGAGTTCATTCTCGACTTTCCCTCCGGCTACGACACTCCGGTCGGCGAGCACGGCATGCAGCTTTCCGGCGGCCAACGCCAGCGCATCGCCATTGCCCGTGCGCTCATCAAGAACGCACCGATCATCCTGCTCGACGAGGCGACCGCCGCGCTTGATTCGGAGTCCGAGCGCTATGTGCAGGAGGCACTGGCGGAACTGCGCAAAGGGCGGACGACTTTGGTCGTCGCGCACCGGCTTTCCACGATCATGCATGCCGACTGCATTCTCGTGGTCGAGGGCGGCTTGATCGTCGAGTCGGGTCGCCATGACGAGCTGTTGCGCAAGGGCGGCCGCTACGCCTCTTTCTATCGCTTGCAGCTCAAAGAGCAGGGACCGACACACGAGGCGCTTGCCGTCGGCTGACGGGAAGGAGCGGAGCCTCACTAATTATTCGCAGGCTCACCGCTTATTCATCGGGCTTGTCATCAGTCCGTAAATGGAACTTTCGTAAAGTTAGCGGGTTAGGCGTGGGATCGATTCGCACTGGAGCTCGCCCATGGGTGCCCGCCGCATCACTTTACGGGTGCAACCGCCAATCCCTTTTGGCGAAGTCACATTGGTACCTGCAAGCTTGAGCGAACGGCCGGCTGCCGATATGGCCCGCGCCATGGCCGCGGCGCTTGCCGATGTCGAAGCGTCGACCGCGGCGGACGTATTTAACCGGCTGCGGCAATCTTTTCCCTTGGCGCCCTTGAGCACGCGTGTGGCGGCGCTCGGCGTCATCATGGAGCGCTTGCGACGCTCGTTCTGAATTGAGTGCGTGCCAAGAGGTGAAATCGCTCGTCCCCGCACAAGCGGGACCCGGCTACAGGATTCCCACGTTCGCCGAAATGAGCGGAGAACGTCTATAATCCCAGATAAGCGCTACGGACGCGGTCGTCGGCGAGCAGCTCGCTGCCGGTCCCGGAAAGCGTCACCCGGCCATTTTCCAGCACATAAGCGCGGCTCGCGAGCTTGAGCGAGAGCGCGACGTTCTGCTCGACCAGGAGGCAAGTAATGCCTTCATTATTGAGATCGCGGATGGTGTCGAGCACAGCGCGAACGATATTGGGCGCAAGCCCAAGCGAAGGCTCGTCGAACATGATGAGTTGGGGCGCGCCCATCAGACAGCGCCCGATGGCGAGCATCTGCTGCTCGCCGCCGGACAGCGTGCCGGCCGGCTGCCGCGCGCGTTCGGCCAGCCGCGGAAACATCGCCAACACCCGCTCGAGGTTGGCGACGCGCAACGCACGGGCGCGCGGCAGCATCGCCCCGATGTCGAGATTCTCGGCGACCGTAAGCGTCGGAAAAACCTGACGGCCTTCGGCGACCTGGCCCAATCCGAGGTCGCACACACGATGGCTCGGCCAGCGCGAAACGTCGACATCGCGGAATATGACGCGTCCGCGCGCCTGTGGCAGCATCCCGGCGAGCGCGCGAATGAGCGTGGTCTTGCCGGCACCGTTGGCGCCGATAATAGCCACGATTGCTCCTTCCTCGATATCGAGCGATACGCCGTCCAGCGCCTGGACGTCGCCGTAGAAAACGTCGAGATTTTCAACACGCAGCATCACACCGCCTCGACGCCGAGATAGGATTGCACCACCGCGGGATCGCGCACCACCGCTTCCGGCGTGCCCTCGGCGATCGCGGTGCCGTGATCGAGGACGAGCACGCGCGAGGCGAGCGCCATGACCGCGCGCATCACGTGCTCGATCAGCAGGATGGTCAAACCAAAGTCGCGGTTGATCGTCTGCAGAATCGCGACCATGCGGTCGGTCTCGGTCGGGCGCAGGCCGGCCATCACCTCATCGAGCAACAAAAGCTGCGGCTCGGTCGCAAGCGCGCGGGCGACCTCGAGGCGCTTGCGATCCGGCAGCGTCAAGGTCGCGGCGAGCCGGTGCCGCTTGTCGAAGAGGTCAAGCCGCTGCAGTAGCGCCAGCGCATGCTGTCGTGCCGCTTCGACATCATGCCGGTGCAGCAAGGCGCCGATGGTGACATTGTCCTCCACACTCAGCGCTGGAAACGGCCGCGCGATCTGGAAGGTACGGGCAATGCCGCGCCGGCAGATCGCGTCGGGGGGCAAGCCGTGGATCGGTTGGCCGGCAAAAGTAATGGCGCCTTCATCCGGCGCTAGCGCGCCTGCGATCATGCTGAACAGCGTGGTCTTGCCGGCGCCGTTCGGACCGATGACGGCGAAAATCGCGCCTTGCGGTATGGTGAAGCTGACCTGATCGACCGCGATCAAGCCGCGGAAGCGCTTGCTGACGGCCTCGACTTTCAGCAGCGCCGTCATTTTTTCTCCTTCGCCAGGCCAAGCCGGCGCGCCAGCGGCGGCCATACGCCGTCCGGCAGCCCGGCAACGACGAGAAGAAGACAAATGCCGTAGAACACCTGCGTCGCGCCGGGCAGATCAAAGCCGAATGCGGTCATCACCGAATTGAGCGTCTCGGCGAGACCGGTAAGCACAAATGCACCGAGGATCGGTCCGAACAACGTTCCGACACCGCCGATGACGGGGCCGAGAATGATTTCGATCGAACGGGAAAGGCTGAAAACTTGCTCGGGAAAGAGGTTGTTGTAGAAGAACGCATAGAACACGCCGGCAAACGCGGTGAGTGCAGCGGAGACCATCACCGCATACATCTTGTAACGAAAGGTGTTGATGCCAACGGCGCGCGCCGCTTGCTCATCCTCGCGGATGGCCAGCCAGAAATAGCCGACCCGGCTGCGCAGGAGGAGGTGGCAGAGCACGAAGACGACAACGGTTGCGGCCAGGATGACGTAGTAGAACATGGTCGGGTCGCCGCGCAGCCGCCACAGATCGTCGTGGGCGTATTGCTTGACCGGCAGGAACAGGCCGCTCGAGGCATTGACGAAGTCCAAATGATCGAAGCCGATACGGGCGAACTCGGCAAAGGCAATGGTGAGGATGGCGAAATAGACGCCGGCAACGCCGAACCGGAAGGCGAGATAGCCAATGATCGCGCCGCAAGCCGCGGCTACGGGAATTGCCGCCAAGAGGCCGAGCCACGGACCGATGCCGAAGCGAACGAACAGAGTTGCCGCGACGTAGCCGCTCAAGCCCAGATAGATCGCATGCCCGAGTGAGAGCTGCCCGGCAAAGCCCATCATGATGTTCCAGGCCTGCCCGGCATAAGCGAAGTAGAGAATGATGATGAGAACGGTGAGCAGATAGTCGTTGACGATCCACGGCGCCGCCAGAAGTACCGCGAGTAATATGACGAGCAGGACAGCGTTCTTGAACGGCACGCCGTCGGTCAAGCGCGCGATCATGCCAGCCTCTTGCCGAGGATGCCCTGCGGCCGCAACAGCAGCACCAAAACCAGGATACCGAACGCGAACATGCTCTTGGCCGACGGCGTGAACAACAGGCCGGCGAGCGCCTCGGTGACGCCGATCAGCACTCCGCCGATGAGCGCCCCCGGCATGGAGCCGAGCCCGCCGGTTATGACGATGACGAAGGCAAGCAGCGTATAGCTCGGGCCGAGCATCGGCGTGGCGTCGACGATCAGAATAAGCATCGTGCCGGCGGCGCCGACGCAGGCGGCGCCAAGCCCGAAGGTCAGCGCGTAGAGGCGCTTGACGTCGAGGCCGACGACCAGCGCACCGGTGTAGTTGTCGGCGCAGGCGCGAATCGCCTTGCCGATGAGAGAGAAGCGAAAGAACGCGAACAGCGCGGCAGCGAAAACGATTGCCGCCAGGCCGGCGTAGAGCTTGGCGGCATCGATGATAATCGGGCCGATCTGGAAACTGTCGAATGCATAGGCGGTCTGCACCGAGCGCGCGTCCGGGCCGAACAGAATGAGCAATGTGTTGGTGATAATGATCGCCAGCGCCACCAAGAGCAGAAACTGCGAATGCTCGGGCCGGGTGATGAAAGGGTTGATCAGTGAGGTCTGCAGGGCGTACCCGAACACGAACAGCACGGCCGCGATCGGAATGAGCAGGATCAGTGGGTCGAGATGAAACCAAGAAAACAACACGACGGCGATGAACATCGCGATGGTCATCATCTCGCCATGGGCGAAATTGACGACGCGCACGACGCCGAAAATGACCGACAGCCCGAGCGCCATCAGGCCGTAGACCAGACCGGTCAAAACTCCGCCGACGGCGACGTTCAGATAGACGTCAAATGGCACCGAGCAACCTCAGCCGCGGCTGAGGTAGGACGGCATCGGCCATTCAGGTTTGCCGTTGGCGGCTTCCTTTGGCGCCAGCATGACCGGCTTGCCGCCGCGATTCTGAAACGCGCCGTCCCTGACCTTGTCGTTCTGGCCCTTGGCGTTGAAGGCGATGCCAGGCCCGATGCTGACGTTATCGGTGATGTTGGTCGTGCGAATGGCGTCGGCCAGCGCCGTGGGATCAGTCGAGCCGGCGCGTTTGTAGGCATCGGCGGCGACGTACAAGGCCTCGAAGGTGAAAACATGGTTGGTGTTCAAGTTGACGCCCGGGTCGGCCTTGGCCAAGGCGGCTTCAAGCACTCCGGTTAGCTTCTTGTGCGGGTCGTACCAGGGCGCGAAGCTGATCGGTCCGTCGGCAAGCTTGCCTAGCGTTTTGATATACTGGTCCTCGTACCAGCCCGGCCCCATGCTCAGGACCGCCTGCGGCGTCCAGCGCTGCTTGACCAGTTCGCGCGTCAACAGCATCGCGTCGTTGAGACGGCTGACCACGAGCAGCGCGTCGGCGTTGGTGGCCTTGGCCTTTGCCACCTCGACGGAAAGATCGCGCGCCGCCGGATCGTAGGCGATCTCCTCGGCGATGGTGTAGGGCATGTCGAATTTCGGCATCACCGCGCCGATGCCCTTGGCCATCGCGGTGCCGTAGGTGTCGTTGACGTGCATGAACACGACCGTCTTCGGCGCCGCGCCGGTGACGGCGAAGATTTCCTTCTGGTTGGCGAAGGCATCGGCCAGAATCGTCGGCGCGGTCGGGAAATTCCGGAACACGAACTTGTAGCCTTGTTCGGTAATGGGGGGCGCCGCGGCGATATTGATGACCAGCGGAATGCCCTTCTGTTCCGCGACCTGCGCGATCGCGGTGGTCTGGCCGGAATCGAAGGCGCCGACAAGAAGCTGCGCACCTTCGCTGATCAGCTTTTCCGCGCGCGCCCGCGCGGTATCGACATTCGAACTCGGTATCGCCGTCGATCAGCGTGATATCCGGCAGCCCCATCGATTTCAGGATCGCCGGCGCGATGTTGGCGCCGCGCTGGCAATCCTGACCGATGCCGGCCTGTATTCCCGAACGTGGCAGGAGAACGCCGACCTTCAGCGCGCCGCCCTGGGCGCGCAGGATCGCGGGCGCGGCAAATGTGGCCGCGGCCGCGGTTGCGCCGGCGAGTAGACGGCGACGGTTTACCGGCCTCCGAATGCGAGACATTGGCGATCCTCCCTGGAGTTCCGAAATCTACGCGGCAGCCTGACCTGCGGCAACACCGGTTAGGTTGCAAAAGCTCCTCAACCGCCGCGGCAATGCGCAGCAGCGCGTGGTCATGGCCGTTGCGGGCGACCAGCATCAGCCCGACCGGAAGCGCGGCGGAAAGCGGCAGCGAGATGGCGCACAGGTCGAAGAAATTGCCGAACGCCGTGTTGCTGATGAGCGCGTTATGGCTGGCGAAGAAATTCTTGGTGTCGGCCACATGCTGCAGCGTGGGCGCAACGATCGGCGTCGTCGGCAGGAGGAGCGCATCGAGCGGGGCAAGCCGGCGGTCCATGGCGCGTACCAAACGTTCGCGCTCACGCAGTATCTGGATGTAATCCGACGCCGCCATGGCGCAGCCGCGCTCGATGCGCAGGCGAACGTTCGGGTCGATCTCGGCGCCGCGGCGTTTGATCCGGTCGCGATGAATGGCGCAAGCCTCGGGCGGCGGAATGCCGCCCTTGGCGTTGACCGCGGCCATATCGTCGAACAGCGAGATGAATTCGTGGCTGATGCGCGCACCGGCGCCGTCGAGCCGCTTGACGGCGGCGGCGAAGGCCGGCGCGACAATGTCGTCCGCCCGGTCGGGCGACAATCCCTCGACCACGCCCAAACGAAGGCCGGCAAGCGCGGCCGGATCCAGCGGCATGAACTCCTCGCCGGCCATGACCGCGTCAGCTTTGGCGCAATCGGCAACGCTGTTCGCGAGCGGCCCGACCGAATCGAGCGTGAAGCTCAACGGAAACGCACCCTCGGTCGGAATGCGCCGCTTGCTCGGCTTGAAGCCGACGACGCCGCATAGCGCCGCCGGTATGCGCACCGAACCGCCAGTATCGCTGCCGATCGCGATCTCGCACATGCCGTCGGCGGCAGCGACGGCGGCACCCGCCGAGGAGCCGCCGGGCACGCGCGTGCGGTCGCTCGGATTGGCCGGCGTGCCGAAATGCGGATTGGCGCCGACAGCGGAGAAGGCAAACTCGGTCATGTTGGTCTTGGCGACGATAACAGCGCCCCCCGCGCGCAACCGTCGCACGATTGGCGCGTCGGCCTCGGCCGGCGCCGCCTCGTCGGCGAGCACTTTGGAGCCGGCGCGGGTCGGCTCGCCGGCGACATCGAACAGATCCTTGATGCTGACGATGGCGCCATCGAGCGGCCCGAGCGACACGCCGTGTGCGGCGCGCGCTTCGGCGGCGTCCGCCGCCGCGCGGGCGGCGTCGGGGTAGACCGTCAAACAGGCCCGCGCCCCCTCCCCTTTCGGGTCGGCGATGCGGTCGAGCGCGTGTTCAAGTCGGTCGCGGCAGGAAAGCGGTTTCATGCAGGTGCCCGGTTCGTCCCCTCGATCATCCATCCTACACAGATGACTCCCCGGAGGAAAACGACAGACAAAATGGCGTCGTTGCGGCATTGCCGAGCCTCCTGAAAAATGTCATTTCGGGGCGCGCCAAGGCGCGAGCCCGGAATGACGATCAAGGAAATCAACATGCCGGATGGAAAGCCGACATTCTGTTTCATCGGCTTTGGCGAAGCGGGCCAAGCCATCGCTTCTGGCCTGCGCGAGGCCGGCGTCGAGCGGATCGCGGCCTGGGACATTCTGTTTCCAAGGGCCGAGGGTGAGCCGCTGCTGCGCGCCGGCGCAGCGATCGGCGTGCGCTGCGCGACGTCCGCCGCCGAAGCCGTGCGCGAAGCCGACCTGATCGTATCCGCCGTTACCGCGGCGTCGAGCGTCGAGGCCGCGCACTCGGTCAAGGCGCACCTTGCCGGCAAGCCGTTTTTCCTGGACATCAATTCGGTTTCGCCCGCGCGCAAGCAGGAGACGGCAAAACTCCTCGGCGACGCCGCCCGCTATGTCGACGTCGGCGTGATCGCGCCAATTCATCCGGCCCGGCATCAAACGCCGATGTTGCTTGCCGGCCCCAATGCCGCGGCCGTCGCGCCGCTGCTCAGCGCGCTTGGCATGCACGTAACCGTCGCCGGAGCGGAAATCGGGGCGGCGGCGGCGATCAAGATGGTGCGCAGCGTGATGCTGAAGGGAATCGAGGCGCTGACGCTGGAGTGCTTCCTTGCCGCCGCGCGCGCCGGCGTCGTGGACGAGGTCGCCGTTTCGATGAAGAACAATTATCCCGATCTCGATTGGTCGAAAGTGATCCCCTACAACCTCGAGCGCATGGCGCGCCACGGCGAGCGGCGCGCCGCCGAGATGGAAGAGGTTGCCGAGACTTTGCGCGAGCTCGGCGTCGAGCCGCTGATGACCTCGGCCACGATCAAGCGCCAGCGCGAAATGGGTCAGCTCGGCACGCAAGCTCCGTGCGCGGCGTGCTCGACAAAGACCGCGCCGCCATGCTCAACGCCATCAGCGCGGCCGCGCGCGACCGGCATTGATGCACGCGACGCGCCTCAAGGTTACGAATTTTTGGATGGCCATTTTTCTGGATCAGTCGCCTCGCCGCATGATGTCGGCGAGGTAGGCGAACGACGCCTTTGGCGTGCGCTTCAATGTCGCGTAATCGACGTGGATCACGCCGAAGCGGCGGCTGAAGCCCTCGGCCCATTCGAAGTTGTCGATGAGCGACCAGACGAAATAGCCGCGCAGCTTGACGCCTGCGGCCAGCGCGCCACGCGCGGCGGCAAGATGCTCGCGCAGATAGGCGATACGGTCGTCGTCATGCACGGTGCCGTCGGCCGCGACCTGGTCGTTGTAGCAGGCGCCGTTCTCGGTCACGTACACTTCGGGATTGCCGTAGTGGTCGCGCAGCCGGTTCAACGCCTCGGTCAGACCAGCCGGCGTCGATCGGCCAGTCGAAGGCGGTGAAGCGGGTGCCGGCGGGCACCGCGCCATACCAGGCGCCGAACAGGTTTTGCGGCGCGTCGGCGATATACATCGGGGCGTAGTAGTTCAGCCCGAGAAAGTCGATCGGCTGCTTGATGGTTTGCAGGTCGCCAGCCGCGATCAGCGGCGCGAACTCTTCGGCAATCGCGGGCGGATAAGAGCCCTTGAACAGCGGATCAAGGAACGTGCCATTCCAGTACGCATCGAACCGCGCGGCGGCGCGGCGATCCTCATCGGTTGGCGACGACGGCCGCGTCGGCTGCACGTTGATCACGGTGCCGAGGCGAAGCCCGGCATGCTCGGCGCGCAGCGCCTGCAGCGCGCGGCCCTGCGCCAGGTTCTGATGATGGATCGCCGCCGCGCAGGTTGGGCAATCCGGTCAGGCCGGGCGCATGGGAGCCGATGCCGTGCCCGAACAGCGCATGCACATTGGGCTCGTTGAACATCGCCCAGTGCTTGACGCGATCGGCCAACCGCCGCGCCACGACGCCGGCGTAATCGGCGAATTTTTCCGCGATGTCGCGGCTGAGGCCAGCCGCCTTCGTCCTGCAGCGCCTGCGGCAGATCCCAGTGATAGAGGCAGAGCCACGGCGTCACGCCGCGCGCAATCAGCCCATCGACCAGGCGATCGTAGAAATCGAGGCCGCGCGGCTTCGACGGCGCCGGTGCCGGCCGGCAGGATGCGCGGCCAGGCGATCGAGAAGCGGTAGGCATTGAAGCCGCCGCGTGCGAGCCATTCCACGTCCTCGAGCCAGCGGTGATAGTGGTCGCAGGCGACGTCGCCGGTGTCGCCGTTCTTCACCCGGCCCGGCGTATGGGAAAAAACGTCCCAGATGCTCTTGCCGCGCCCGTCGACGTCGACCGCGCCTTCGATCTGATAGCTCGCGGTCGATGCCCCCCAAACGAAGTCGGCGGGAAATGCATTGTCTTCAGCCATGGCGACACCCGGATGGAGTATGTGTGGTAAGCCGACCAGGCCCCCGAGGATCGGCAGGAGCCTGCGGCGCGACACGCTCAGCATATTATTGTCGTCTTTTCTTTTTCCCTGTCGCCCGCGCAGCGGCGCGCGCGGGTTTTGCTGCGGCGCGGCGCTGAGCTTTCACCGTGCGGCGCGGCGGCCAGAAGCCGCTCGCCTTGAGCCGCAGGCTCCAATATTCCCAGGTCCTTTCCGCGGCGGTCGGCTTCACATTGATTTTGCCGGCGAGCTCGATTTCGCCGGGATGCAGCGGTTGCGGCGTGCCAAGCATCATCGCGCGCAGCTGATAGTCGGCGTTCTGGCAAAGGAAAATCGAGCGCGAAACCAGCTCGCGCAATCCGGCGCCGACGACGGTAGCGCCGTGGCGCTTCATCAGCACCACCGAATGCGGACCGAGCGCGCGCGCGAGCGATCGGCCTTCTTCCGGTTTCACCACCAGGAGATCGGTGTCGCCGAACTCGTCGTGCTGGTCCCAGAACGGCGTCACGTCGCCGATCGCGCCGCCGACATGGAAGACCGGCACGATCGGCTTGCCGGTGATGCAGAACGGCATCACCGCCGGGGCGTGATGATGGCATACCGCCATGACGTCGCTGCGGGCCTGATAGATGCAGCCGTGAATGACGCGCTCCGAGTAAAGACGCGTGGTGGGCGGCACGACCGGCTCGGAATCGAGCGTGTATTCGAGGATATCGTCCGGCTCGACCAGCAGCGGCGAGCGCGAGCGCGACAGGAAATAGCGCCCGGGATCGTCGGGATGGCGCACGCTGACATGGCCGAAAGCGTCGATGACGCCTTCGTGGCCAAGGATGCGGTTCGGCAATTGCGAGTTCTTCGATCAGGTCGGTCAAATGATCCGGCACGGTTTAAGTCCTCATTTTCTGGCAGTCCCAGCCGCTGCCGCGGCCGCGTTCTAGCAAATCCGCAGGCCTAGTAGCACTGCAAACCTTGTCATTCCCGGTCCGCGCAGAACGCCGGAATGACAGAGGCAGCGGCCGATGCTATCAGTTGAACTAAATCCACCGCGCGCCGCCGGGCCCCATGACCGCGCATCCCCTCGACATCGTCATGCGCGTGAACGGCGAGGATATTTCCGCGCGGGTCGAAGCGCGCAAGACGCTGGTCGATTTCCTGCGCGACGATCTCTGCGCTCACCGGCACCCATATCGGCTGCGAGCACGGCGTTTGCGGCGCCTGCACGGTGCGGCTCGACGACGCAGTGGTGCGCGGCTGTCTGGTCCTTGCCGTGCAATGCGACGGCGCCGAGGTGGACACCATCGAAGGCCTGTCGGATTCCGGCGCGCATCGCCGATCTGCAGACGGCGTTTCAGCAACGCAACGCCCTGCAATGCGGCTACTGCACCCCCGGCATGCTCATTGGCGCGCAGGAACTTTTGGCCCGGCGGCGGCGTGCCCAGTCGCGAAACAATTCGCGAGCATCTGTCCGGCAATTACTGCCGCTGCACCGGCTACCAGGCGATCGTCGATGCGATCGAGCAGGTCGCCCTGGCGCGGGCGGGAGTAAAGCAGTGAAAATCGCCGACGATCAGCCGTCCGGCCTCTCCGCGCTCGACCGGCCGAATTCCTATATCGGCCGCTCGGTGCCGCGGCCGAACCTGGCGCGGCTGACGCAAGGGCGCGGCCAATATGTCAGCGACGTTACGTTGCCGCGCATGGTGCATGTCGCATTCTTGCGCTCGCCGCACGCGCATGCGCGCATCAAAAACATCGACGTCGCGGACGCCAAAAAAGCGCCGGGCGTCGTCGCCGTCGTCACCGGCGCCGAACTGGCGAAAGTGATCACGCCGTGGGTCGGCGTGCTGACGCACCTCAAGGGCATCAAATCGGCGCCGCAGCACGCCATCGCCGTCGACCGCGCCTGCTGGCAGGGCGAGGCGGTCTGCGCCGTCGTCGCCCGCACCCGCGCCGAAGCCGAGGATGCCTGCGCGCTGGTCGAGATCGATTACGAGCCGCTTGCCGCCGTCACCGACGCGGAAACCGCGCTCGACAAGGCGACGCCGGTGATCCATCCCGAGCTTGGCGACAATCTGACCTTCGAGCGCGCGCTCGTCGCCGGCGATCCCGACAAAGGTTTCGCCGAAGCCGACGCTATCGCCGAGACGACGTTTATTTTCGGCCGCCACACCGGCGTCACCAACGAGCCGCGCGCCATCGTCGCCGACTGGAATCCGGGCGACCAGCGCCTCACCGTCTATCAGGGCACGCAGGCGCCGCACATGATGCAAAACCTGTTCGCCAAGCACCTTGGTCTCGAAGAGCACCAGGTGCGCGTGCTCACCAAGGACGTCGGCGGCTCGTTCGGCATCAAGGTGCATATCTATGCCGACGAGATGGCGACGGTGGCGCTGGCGAAGCTGTTGAGGCGGCCGGTCAAATTCGTCGCCGACCGCTTCGAGAGCTTCATCACCGACATTCATGCCCGCGATCACCGCGTCAAGGCGCGGATCGGCGTCAAGCGCGACGGCACCATCACCGCCTTCGAGATCGACGATCTGACCGGCATCGGCCCCTATTCGGTCTATCCGCGCACCAGCGGCATCGAGGCCAACCAGGTGGTCAACCTGGTCGGCGGGCCGTACACCTGCCCGAACTATCGCGCCCGCGCCCGCGTCGTGTTTCAGAACAAGAACGTGATGTGCCAGTACCGCGCCGTCGGCCATCCGATCGCGACCGCGGTCACCGAAGGTCTGGTCGACCTCGCCGCGGCGAAGATCGGCATGGATCCGGCCGAGCTGCGGCGGCGCAATCTCATTGCCGACGATGCCTATCCGGCGGCCGGCGCCTCCGGCATCAAATTCGAGAAGCTGTCGCATCACGCCTCGCTCGACAAGATTTTGGCGATGATGGACTACCAAAAACTGCGCGCCGAGCAGGCGCAGCTGCGCGAACGCGGCATTCATCGCGGCATCGGCTTTGCCTCGTTCATCGAGGTGACCAATCCGTCGGCGGCGTTCTACGGCGTCGGCGGCGCGCGCATCTCCTCGCAGGACGGCGCCACGCTGCGGCTCGATGCCACCGGCGCCGTGTTCGTGCATTCCGGCGTCACCGAGCAGGGCCAGGGCGCCGAGTCGGTGCTGGCGCAATGCGTAGCGACCTCCTTCGGCGTGCCGATCGAGCGCGTGCGCGTCGTCACCGGCGACACCGACAATACGCCCTATGGCGGCGGCACCTGGGCCTCGCGCGCCGCCGGCATCGGCGGCGAGGCCGCCTGGCAGGCGGGCAAGGCGCTGCGCGCCAACGTGCTGGCCGCCGCCGCCTCGATCCTGCAGGCCGATCCGAAAGCGCTCGATATCCGCGCCGGCATCGTGGTCGATGCCGATACCGGCCGCGAACGGATGCCGCTCGATGAAGTGGCGCGTATCGTCTATTTCCGCCCCGACACGCTGCCGCCCGGCTTCCAGGCCGAGTTCATGGTGACGCGTCACTACGTGCCGCGCGCCTGGCCGTTCGCCTTCACCAACGGCGTGCAGGCCTCTTATCTTGAAGTCGACATCAGGACCGGCGAGGTGCGTCTGCTCAAGCACTGGTGCGTCGAGGATTGCGGCACCGTGATCAATCCGCAGCTCGTCGACGAGCAGATCCGCGGCGGCATCGTGCAAGGGATCGGCGGCGCGCTCTACGAGCATTGCCTCTATGACGAGGCCGGCCAGCTCCTCAACGGTAATTTGATGGACTATCTCGTGCCGATGGCCGGTGAGATGCCCGACATCGACATCGGCCACGTGGTGACGCCGACGGCGGATTCCGAGCTCGGCGCCAAGGGCGCCGGCGAAGCCGGCACCGCCGGCGCGCCGGCCTGCATCATGAACGCGCTCAACGACGCGCTCCGCCCGCTCGGTGCCGCGCCGCTCGTCGAGATGCCGTTCACGCCGGAACGCGTGCTGCGCGCACTTGCGCGGGTTTAGCAGGCAAGTTGAAGCCGCTCGTCTCAGCCGCAAGCGCGGACCCAGCCCGGATTTCCGCCTGCGTAGAAATGAGCGGTAAAAGATCGGCCCTCCCCCGCTTGAGAAGGCAGGCTATAAAGATCGTTCCGAGAGACCTGAACATACCCACGGGAGAAAGCGCAGATGGCTGGCGGCAAGCGGGCTGGATACAAGCTCGCGACATATCAAACAAAGGAGGGGCCGCGCGCCGGCCTCGTCATCGGCGAAGAGGTGTTCGACGCCGCCAGGCTGACTGGCAAGCCCGCCTATGCAACGGTCATGGGCATCCTCGCCGACTGGAAGGCGGCCGAAGCCGCGCTGAAAAAGGCCGCCGCCGGCGCCGCCAAAAGCCGGGCCAAACGCCAGCCGCTGGCCAAGACCAAATTGCTGGCGCCGGTGCCGCCGCCGCCGACCATCTTCTGCGCCGGCGCCAACTATGCCGACCATGCCGCCGCAATGGCGCGCAAACAGGGCATGCCGGAGCCGGCCGATCCGCATGAGCAGGGGCTCAAGCCGTGGTACTTCATCAAGGCGGCGCGCACGCTGGCCGACCCCGGCGCGACCATCAAGGTCGTCGCATTACGCCAAGGAGCTGGACTGGGAGATCGAGCTCGCCGCCGTCATCGGCCGGCCGGCCAAGGACGTGCCGAAGGAAAAGGCGCTGAACTACGTCGCCGGCTACACCGCGGCGAACGATCTTTCCGCGCGCGATCGCGGCCGCCGGCCCGGCGTCGAAGCGACTTCGTTCTTCAAGATGGACTGGACCAAGCACAAGAGCTTCGACGGCTCCTGTCCGCTGGGACCGTGGATCGTGCCGGCGAGCGACATCGCCGATCCGCAGAAACTCGGGCTCAAGCTCTGGGTCAACGGCGCGCTCAAGCAGGATTCCAACACCGGCAAGATGCTGTTCACGCTGGCCGAGCAGATCGAGCAACTCTCGATCAACATGACGCTGCATCCCGGCGATCTCATCCTCACCGGCACGCCGGCGGGCACCGGCGCCGAAAGCGGCGAGTTCCTCAAAGCAGGCGACGTGGTGAAGATCTGGATCGAGGAAATCGGCGAGTTCAGCAATAAGATTGCGTGAGTTTCCTCCCCCGCTTTGCTGCGCTACACGGGGGCGGACAATTGAGTAATGACCATGCCGGAAAAATTCGTCGCCAAGCTCAACGAGTTCAAGGACGGAGAGCGCCGCATCGTCTTCGTCGGCGACAACGAGATCGGCGTGTTCCGGCACGAGGGCGAATTCTACGCCTACTCGAATTTCTGCCTGCACCAGGGCGGGCCGGCCTGCGAAGGGCTGACCATCGCCAAGGTCGAAGAGCGCTTGCGCCCGGACAAGACCTCGATGGGGCTGTTCTTCTCCGAGAGCGAGATGCACTTCGTCTGCCCCTGGCATGGCATGGAATACGATATGAAGACCGGCGAATGCGTGTCCGACCGCCGCATGAAGCTGAAAAAGTACCCGGTCGTGCAGAAGGGAGACGAGGTCTATGTCCTCGCCTAGACGTGCCGCCAAAGACGCACTCGATCGCGCCGCCAAGGCCGCCCGCGCCTCGCGCCCAGCGAAGCCGACCGCCGAGGAAACAAACGCCGCAAACTCGGCGGACGCAAAGCGCCTGGCGGCGGCCATCGCGCGCGGCATCGCCGACGGACGGCTCGATGTCGTCGGCGCCGACGCGCTGCAGGCGTTGATCGCCGCCGCCTGCCGGCTCTATGCGGCGCGCCGCGAGGCCGGCGAGGAATTCACGCCGGTGGCAAAGAATTCGCTGTCGGCCACTGATGTCATGGTCACGGCGAGCGGATTATTGCGCGCCGCCGACCTCGCCGCTTTCGAACTCGGCATGTGGCAGGGTTGGACGGGGCGGTGACTGCGGCACTCTACGCCGGGAGGGAAATAACATCATGGATCTGATCTCCGATCGCGGCCGCCGCGTGCCCATCGAGGAGCTCAACACCTCGCGGCTCTTGGCGCACGCCCGCAAGCAGGCGCACCAGCGCAAATTCGACGACATTTTGATCGTCGATGTCGACGCCCACCATTACGAGAACGAGCACTACGACGAATTCCTGCCGTTCATGGAAAACGACGTGCTGCGCCAGCTGGTGCTGTCCGGCCGCAGCAAAAAACAGCAGCCCGGCATCGTGCCGATCCCGACCGGCTATCAGGACATGGGCGGCCGGGTGACACGCTATCCGATGCGCGGCAGCGAAAAGACCGAAGACGGCAAGTTCCGCGACGTGCAACTCGGCCATCGCTGGATGGACGCCATGGGCGTCGATTATTCCTGCCTGTTCCCCACCGGCATGCTCAATATCGGGCTGCATCCGCAAGCCGAAATGGAAGTCGAGCTGTGCTGGGCCTATAACCGCTGGCTCACCGAGAAGGTGATGCCGGAGGCGGGTGGCCGGTTCTTTTCGCTGCTTTGCCTGCCGTTTCGCGATCCCGACGCGGCGCTGCGCCACGTCGAGACTTTCGGCGGGCGCAAGAACGTCGGCGGCTTCATGGTGACGACCGTGCGCTCCAACATGGGCGTGCACGACAACGCCTACATGAAAGTCTATCGGGCGATGGAGGAGCGCGGCCTCGCCATCGCCTTCCATTCCGGCGTGAACTGGGGCGAGCCGGGCTTCGCGAGCTGCAACCGATTCATCTCCGCGCATGCGCTCGGCTTCACCTGGTACAACGTGCTCAACTGCACCAATTGGGTGATCAACGGCCTCGGCGAACGCTTTCCCAAGCTGCCGGTGATCTGGATGGAATCCGGCCTCGCCTGGATTCCGTTCCTGATGCAGCGGCTCGACCACGAATACATGCTGCGGCCCTCGGAGTGCCCGCTCCTGAAAAAGAAGCCGTCGGACTACATGCGCGATATGTACTATTCCTCGCAGCCGATGGAGATTCAGGATTACGACGCCATGGAGACGACCTTCCGCATGATGAATGCGGAAACCCAGTTGCTCTATTCCTCCGACTATCCGCATTGGGATTTCGATCTGCCGTCGACCATCTGGGACCTGCCGTTCCTCTCGGAAAAAGCCAAGCACAACATTCTGGGCGGCACCGCCGCGCGGCTGTTCAAGCTGCCGCCGCGCAACGACAGGCAGAAGGAAAATTTGAAGAGGTTTGGTAATCTGGTCGCTGCCTGACACGCACTAAGACACGGCATGCGCGATAACCCCAATCGCCGCGACATCATAAGAACGACGGCGAAACTCGCGGCCGCTGGTGTGCTGGCGGCCGACTACGCAGCCAGCGCGTACGCCAACGAGCCGACACGGCCCAGCGCACCAAAGCTCTCACACATCGATACTCTGATTCAGACGGCGACGCGCGATGAGGAATTGCCGGGAGTCGTCGCCTTGGCCGCGACCGATAGCGGCGTCGTGTACGAGGGCGTTTTCGGCAGCCGCCGGCTTAGCGACACAGCGGTAATGACGCGTGATACGGTGTTTCGCATCGCCTCCATGGTCAAGCTGATCACCTCGATCGCTGCGCTGCGGCTGGTCGAGCAAGACAGGCTTTCGCTGGACGCGCCGATCCCCGCCATCGACCCCGCACTCGGGTCGCCGCAAGTGCTCGACGGCTTTGACGCGGCGGGGAAACCCCGGTTGCGTCCGGCGAGGCGGCCGATTTCGCTGCGTCAGCTGCTCACCCATACCGCCGGCTTCACCTATCGGCTGTGGGACGCGGAGGCGCTGCGGTATTTCACGACGCTCGAAAAACTGCCGGCGCAGGCGCGCACCAAATTGCCGCGCACGCCGCTGATGTTCGATCCCGGCCAGCGCTGGCAATACGGCCCCAATATCGATTGGGTGGGACGCATCGTGGAAGCGGTGAGCGGCGAGCCGCTGGATGTTCACTTTCGCCGGCACATCCTCGACCCACTCGGCATGAGCGACACGGCCTTCGTCATCTCGCCGCAGCAACGCGCGCGAGAAGCGAGCGTGCATCGCCGCGAGCCGGACGGGTCGCTCAAGCCGGAACCGATGGAGCGACACACAGAGCGGCCAGCAGCGCCGCAACACTTCTCCGGCGGCGGCGGTATCTATTCCACCGCGCCGGATTATTTGACGTTGATCCGCATGCTGATGCACGGCGGTTCGCTCGATGGCATAAGTATTCTTCGTCCGGAGACAGTCGCGCTCATGGGTCAGAATCAGATCGGCAACATCAACGCCGGCGTGCTGAAGACGACAACGCCGTCGCTGTCCAACGATGTCGATTTCTTTCCCGACATCAGCCTCAAATGGGGCTTCGGCCACATGATCAACATGCAGCCGATCCCCGACGGCCGCAGCGCCGGGAGTTTGACTTGGGCCGGCCTGTTCAACACCTATTACTGGATCGATCCGAAGCGACGTATCGCCGCTGTTTTCATGACGCAAGTGCTGCCCTTTGCCGATCAACGCGCCCTGCGGGTCTACCGGGCGTTCGAACGCGCGATCTACGCAGTCGGCAACAGCGGGCTGACCATTTGGCGTAGTTGCGGCAGCAGCGCGCGGCGTAGTAGCGTTAGTGCGCGCCGTTCATTGCCGTGCGAGTCAGCCCATGCACGCGATCCGCATCGACCGCAAAAAGCCGCTCGCCGCCGAGCCGCATAAGGGCCACAACCGCTATCATCCCGACATCGCGCCGGCGCTCGAAGTGGCCGAGGGCGAAGAAGTCGCGCTGGAAACGCGCGATGCGCTCGATGGTCAGATCGGCCCCGACGCCACCGTCGCCGATCTGGCGAGCGTCAATGCCGACCTCGTGCATCCGCTGACCGGCCCGGTGTTCGTCAAGGGCGCCGAACCCGGCGACATGATCGAGGTGGAGTTCCTCGACGTCGTGCCGCAGCCAACCGCATTCAGCGCCATCGTTCCCGGGCTAGGCTTTCTCCGCGACATCATGACGACGCCGTTCGTCGTCAACTGGAAAATCCGCGATGGCTGGGCGACCGCCGCCGAAATTCCGGGCGTGCGCATTCCCGGCGCCCCGTTCATGGGCATCTCGGGGGTGGCGCCGTCGGCGCAGAAGCTCAAGGAATGGACCGAGCGCGAGCAGCGCGCGCTCGATGCCGGCGGCTTCGTGCTGCCGCCGAGCGCGGCCGGCGCCGTGCCGGGCGGGCGCTGCGGCCTCGAAGGGCTGCGGACGCTGCCGCCACGCGAGAACGGCGGCAATTTCGACGTCAAGCAGCTGACCAAAGGCGCCAAGCTGCTGCTGCCGGTTTTCGCCAAGGGCGCGCTGTTTTCGACCGGCGACGCGCATTTCGCGCAAGGCGACGGCGAAGTGTGCGTAACTGCGGTCGAGATGGGTGCGACGGTCGTGGTGCGCTTTAAGATCCATAAGGGCCTGGCGCAGCGGCGAACCTTTGCCGGCCCCGTCTTCTCGCACAGCGGCTATTTCGCCGATCCCAAATTTGCCGCGCCAGAGAATTTCCTCGGCGTCATGGGCATGCCGATCAACGCCAAGGGCGCGATCGAAAGCGAAAACCTGACGCTCGCCGCCCGTAACGCGGTCCTCAACATGATCACGTTGCTGCAGGAGCGCGGATTTTCCCGCGAGCAGGCCTATGTCATTTGCAGCGTCGCGGTCGACCTTCGCATCTCGAACGTGGTCGATGTACCCAATTACGTCGTTTCCGCGTTGCTGCCTGAGGCAGTCTTCAGCGGCGATTAGCGGCTCCGCGCCTGTTCAAGCGCACGCCGCCCGACAAGAAGCAGCAAGAAAACCTGAAGCGGTCCGGCCATCTTCCGGCCGCAGCTAAGCGCTTGCCGGCACGACGGGGTGAAAGCGGCGCACCGCCAAAATGCCGAGCGCGACGAAAATCACGAGCACCACGAGCTGCGTAACGAAAAACGGCGGCTCCGATTGGGTCGGCGCCAGCGCATGCAAGGCCGGCACCTTGAGAAAGGCCTGGATGATGCCGACGAACACATTCAGGTAAAGCGCCGCGATGGCGGTGACGAGATAAGCCCAGCGCCAGATTCCGGCGGCATGAAAGGCATAGAGCGCCAGAACGGCGATTGCGAGCAGGATGAGCGAAAGCGTGCCGACCACGCGCGGCGGATCAAACCCGAACGGCGGCAACGGAAAACCGGTGACGCTGGTCAGAATGGTCGTGGCGAGAAACAAGGCGGTCAAGCCGCTGAACGCCTGGCCGGTCACCAGGCCATAGAGCACGACCAAGCCCGATACGATTCCGATCAAACTCAGAGCAACATGGACTGCGAGCAATGACATGACTGCCTCCTCGAAATTCACTTGCGGTTTCGCGCCTCGCGTAACTTTGCAACACGTTCACTTCAGCATTGTGGCAATCGGAGCAGCTCGATCGTATGCTCGACGCCGCATGACGCGTGCCGGGATGGTAAGATTGCCAAACAAAGGCAGGCTCTGCCAGATGGTGCCGACCACCGGCTAAGACGGTCGCGGCGTTTTGGGTTTACAGCGGGCTAAGCTGATGACCGAAAATTCGACATGGCCGGACCTGCCGCTGTCGGCGTGGAGCGAGACCTGCGACACTCTGCAACTGTGGACGCAGATCGTCGGCAAGGTGCGCATCGCGCTCACGCCGCTGATCAATCATTGGTGGAACGCCACGCTCCTGGTCACAGCGCGCGGACTTGCGGCGCCGGCAATGCCTTTTTCGGGCGGCACGTTCGATATCACCTTCGACTTTATCGACCACCGCCTGCTCATCGAGACCAGCGACGGCCGGGCCGAAAGCATCGCGCTCAAGCCGATGACGGTTGCCGACTTCTATGCCGAATTCATGCAGCGGCTGCGACGTCTCGGTATCGAAGTCCATATCTGGACCATGCCCAGCGAAATCGAAACCGCGGTGCCGTTCGAGCGTGACACCGCCCATGCGAAGTACGATCCGGTTTTTGTCCGGAAATTCTCGCAGCGCTGGCGCGGGCCAACCGGGTAATGAACGAGTTTCGCGCGCGCTTTGTCGGCAAGGCGAGCCCGGTGCATTTCTTCTGGGGCAGTTTCGATCTTGCCGTGACGCGCTTTTCCGGCCGCACCGCGCCACCGCCGAAAGGCGCGACGCCCCATGTGGCGAGCTGGGTGATGGCCGAAGCCTATTCCCATGAAGTTTCAAGCTGCGGCTTCTGGCCCGGCAACGGCGGCTACGGCCGCGCCGCGTTCTATGTCTACGCCTATCCCGAGCCGGCCGGCTATAGCGAGACCCGCTTGCGCACCGCCGACGCTTTTTACGACAAAGGCCTCGGGCAGTTCATCCTGCGGTATGACGCTGTGCGTCAGTCGAACGATCCCGACACGCTCCTGCTCAGGTTCTTGCAGGAAACCTATGAAGCCGCCGCAGACCTCGCGAAATGGGATCGCGCCGCGCTGGAGCGGCAGCCGCAGTTGACCGCCTGACGCGCGGCTCACGGTAGGCCGGTCATGCAACGACGGCGTCTAGCCTTCGGCAAAGTGCCTTACCGCAACAGCGACCCATCGGTCGGCGACGGTCTCGATATTGCGATCCGCTTATGTGTATAGTAGTATTGCTTCATACACACGAAGGCACAATGACGTCATGCGCACCAATATCGAGATCGATGACCGGCTCATGGCAGAAGCCCAAAAGGCTTCCGACCAGGCCACCAAGAAGCAGACCGTCGAACAGGCGCTGCGTCTGATGATCAGATTGCGGCGGCAGCAGGAGGTCGGTGCAGCCTTCGGTAAGTACCGTTGGCGCGGCAATCTCGCGCGCAGCCGCAAAGGGCGGGGTAGCGGGTGATCGTCGTCGACAGCAGCGTCTGGATTGATTTCCTTAACGGGCGCAACGCTGTCCACGTCCAGCACTTGCGCACGATCCTCGGCGCGGAAGAAATTATCGTCGGGGACTTGATGCTGTGCGAGGTGCTGCAGGGCCTCGGCAGCGAGCAGGCAGCCCGCGAAGTTGAAGCCCTGCTGCGGCGCTTCGAAATTGTGCTTATTGGAGGCGACGCGATTGCCACCGCCGCGGCGCGCAATTTCCGATATTTGCGCCGCCACGGGATCACCATTCGCAAGACGATCGACCTGCTGATCGGCACCTGGTGCATCGAGAATCGCAGGCCGTTGCTGCATAACGATACCGATTTTCACTCGATGGGGCGCCATCTCCGTCTGATCGAATTCCCAGTAACCGGCTGATCGCTGCCCGGACACTGCTCGATCATGCGGTGGCACGTGAGTGCGCTACGGCCTATATTTGACCTGTCGACGGGCCGTGCACGCAAGGCAGGCGATGAAGCTTCCGTTCAAAGGCGCGATCGACTGCGACCTGCATCCCGCCGTGCCGGGCATGGCGGCGCTGATGCCGTATCTCGACGATTTCTGGCGCGAGCATCTCGCTGAACGCTATATCGACCACTCCCCTTTCACGCTGGCGAGCTATGCGCCGAACCTGCCGCAATCGGCGCGAGAGGATTGGCGGCCGGCCAAGGGACTGCCGGGCGCCGATCTCGACGCCTTGCGCGCCCAAGCGCTCGACGCATTCGGCACCCGCTTTGCCATCGCCAATGTGCTGCATGGCGCCGTGGCGCTGTTCAACGCCGACATGGCCGCGGCGCTGTGCAAGGCCGTGAATGATTGGTTCGCGCGCGAATGGCTCGATCGCGAGCCGCGGCTGCGCGCCTCGATTCTGGTCCCGCCGCAGGACGCCGAGCTTGCCGCCGCCGAGATCGAGCGCTGCGCGGCCGACCCGCGCTTCGTGCAGGTGCTGTTGTTGGTGATGGGCGATCGGCCGCTCGGCCATCGCACTTATTGGCCGATCTATCGCGCAGCGGAACGGCATGGCCTACCGATCGGCGTGCATGCGGGCTCCACATTCCGTCATGCGCCGACCGGTTCCGGCTGGCCTTCCTATCACATCGAGGACAGCATTCTGCAGGGCCCCGCCTTTGAGGATACGCTGCTGAGCTTCCTCGCCGAGGGCGTTTTCCAGAAATTTCCCGGCACCAAATTGGTGCTGATGGAATCCGGCTTTACCTGGCTGCCGACACTGCTGTGGCGCACCAACCGGAGCTGGCGCGGCGTGCGCACGGAAGTGCCCTGGATCGATCGGGCTCCGGCCGAGATCGTGCGCGATCACGTGCGCTTTACGCTGCAGCCGGTCGACGTCCCGAACGCCGATGTGCTCAATCGCGTTATGGATCACGTGAAGTCGGACGAGCTGATCGTGTTTTCGACCGACTACCCACATTGGCAGTTCGACGGCGACGACGCGTTGCCAGACGGGCTGTCCGATGCGATCATTCGCAAGATCCTGATCGACAATCCGCTCGCCACCTATCCGCGCTTGCGCGCGGCAGAGGACGCGGCGGCGAGCGCCGACCCGGAACCCGCCCCAATGCGCGAGGAGATGGCGCCATGAACAAGCCCGTGCCCGGACGCGAGGTGAAGGCCGCGCAAAAGCTGGGTTTCGTCGACTGCGACATTCATCCGGTGCAGCGCACACCGAAGGACCTGCACCCGTACCTTTCGGCGCGCTGGCGCGAGCACGCCGACACTTTCGGCGCTCATCTCTGCCAGGGCCTGATCGGCCAGCTGCCGTTCCCGCGCATGATGGCGGCCGGCATGCGCGCCGATTCCTATCCCTCGAATGGGGGCCCGCCCGGTTGCGAGCTCGAGCTGATGCAGCGCCAGCATCTCGACCTCAATGGCTGCGAGACCGGCATGCTGGTCGTGCTGTCCCGCGGCGGCATGGACGAGCGCAACCTCGAATTCGGCGCGGCGCTGGCGCATGCGGCCAACGACTGGCAGCTCCACGACTGGGTGGCGAAGGACAAGCGCCTCAAGGCCGGCATCGTGGTGCCGCAGGAATATCCCGAATTCGCCGTACGCGAGATCGACGAACGCGCCCAAGACGAGACGTTCCGCCAGGTGATCCTCTCGCCGCGCTCAAGCGAGCCGCTCGGCCGGCGCAAATACTGGCCGATCTACGAAGCCATCGCCCGCAACAATCTAGTGCTCGGGCTGCATCCCGCCGGCATCTCCGGCGGCCATGCCACCAGCGGCACCGGCTGGGGCACGTATTACATGCAGGAGCATTACGCCTTCGGCACCGGCATGGTCGGCAATGTGGTGAGCCTGATCATCGAAGGCGTGTTCGAGCGCTTCCCGGGGCTCAAAGTGGCGATGATCGAGACCGGCATCTCCTGGGCGCCGTCGCTCGGCTGGCGCATGGACAAGCAATGGGAGCGCAATCGCAAGGAGACGCCGCACCTGACGCGCCCGCCGTCGGAATATCTGCGCGAGCATTTCTGGTTCTGCACCCAGCCGATGGAGGAACCGGAAGACCCGGCGCATCTGCAGGACATTCTCGGCTGGATCGGCTGGGACCGGCTGATGTATTCGAGCGACTATCCGCACTGGGACTACGACGATCCGCAAGTCGCGCTGAACTTCAAGATGACCGCGCCGCAACGCGCCGGCATCCTGCGCGACAATGCCAAGGCGCTGTATCGGCTCCCTTGATTCACATTGAGACGCAATGAGCCGCCACGTCGTCGGGCGCGTCGCCGAAGTCCCGCCGGGGACAGCGAAGCTCGTCATCGCCAAGAACCGCGAGATCGGCATTTTCAACGTCGCCGGCAAATTCTACGCGCTGGCCAATCGCTGCCCGCATAAAGGCGGCCCGCTCTGCAGCGGCCGCATTACCGGGCTGACGCAATCGAGCGGCCCCGGCGACTACCGCCTCATCCGCGCCGGCGAATTCCTGCGCTGCCCCTGGCACGGCTGGGAATTCGAGATCGCCACCGGCCAGAGCTATTGCGACCCGAAGACCATGCGCATCCGCCAGTTCGAGGTCGCGGTCGCTCCCGGCGAGGAACTGGTCAAAGGCCCCTACATCGCCGAGAACTTCCCGGTCTCGGTGGAGGAGGACTATCTGGTCGTCGAGATGTGAGGCCGCGCTTCGCTCTTCAGGCTGATCGAGAGGAGAGCGCGGCGACTTTGCCGTCGGCGCGGATCGCAGCTCCGGCGGCGAGCGCATAGACCTCGATGTCGCTTTCCTTGCCGCGCAAGCGGAGCGCGCCGATAGCACGCTTGGCGACGCCGGGCGGCAACGCTCCCAGGCGATCCACCAGCACTGCCGAGGCGAGGACGCGATGGCCGGTGTCGCGGCAGGCCTCCTGCAGCCGCGCCGCGGTATTCATGGTGTCGCCGAGGAATGCGATCTCCATCTTGATGGTGCCGAGCTCGCCGATGACGACGGGCCCGCAATGCAACGCGGCGCGGAAATTCGCCCGCATGCCGAAGTCGCGCATGTAGGCGTCGGCGCGCTCGTCCAACTGCGCCAAGGCGTCGAAGCAGGCGCGGACGCAACGCCCGTCCTCAAGGCCGGCGGCAAGCGCCAGGTGACGATGATCTCGTCGCCGACATATTTGTGGATCGCGCCGTGCTGCGCCACGACCGATTCCGTGACATCGGCGACAAAGCGGTTGAGAAAATCGAGAAAGCCGGTCTCGCCGAGACGCTCGGCGATCACCGTCGAGCCTTCCATGTCGATGAACAGCAGCACGCGCTCCTCGATGCGCGGGCGGCGATAGCGGCCGGCGACGAAACTGAAGAAGACGCCCTGGCCGAGCAGGTCGTTCACGCCGTAGAACAGATTAAAGCCGAGGCTCAGGACGAGCGAGAAGATCACACCGCTGCGCTGGATCAGCGGCTCGCTCGGGGATTGCCGCACCAGCCACGCGCTGACCGCGAGCCCCATGAGGATCGCGGCAAGATAGCCCAACACACGCAGCGTGAGATACACCAAGAACGGCACCCGACGCGCCAAGGCGCTGCGCGTCGGGCTAAAGACGGCAAACTGGAGCAGGACGATCGCGCCTGAAATCAAGATGCCGGCGACGGCGCCCTGGACGTAGCCCAAGATGCCTTCGCTCACGGCACTCAAATGGCCAAAGACGGCGCCAAGCACGGCGCTGACCGGGAGCGCCCAGACGACGATCCTGGCAAACTCGTGTTGGCGCCCCGTAAGCTGCATCGATCCTCACCGCGCCGAAAAGCGCTCTGTCACCTTCGCCACGAAGAATTCGTGATAGCGTGCGGCATGTTCCACCAGCAAGAAATCCGAGCAAGCCCAATCGTCAATTGAAACAAACAGAGAAAATCACCCCACCGGTTTTTGACGCAAACAATCGGCTCCCGTGATGCCGCTCATTCGCGAAACCGCTCGAACCGGTACGCCAATTCCGGGCCTTCTTTTCCCTCGTAGGCGAACTGGGCCATGAGCAACGCAAACGGCTCCATATATCGGGCAATCCGCAAAGGTCCCGCGTCCACCGGATCGAACCCGACGTCGCGGATCAGTTCTGCGGCAATCTCTTTGCCGCTCGTATCGTCGCCGCAATAAACGAGGCTTGGTTTATTGGCTTTGCGCCGCGCCGCGTAGACACCGAAAAATACTTCGCTCGGCACCGTGTTAAACGCGCAAACAACTCGCGACTTCGGAACTTTCTTCGCCAGCTCTTCCGCGCCCGAAGTAGTGAGGCCGATCACAAGCCGGGTATTGCCGGCATCCATCGGCAGCGAGCAGGTGAGGATGACCTTGCCCGACAGGTCACCAGCCTCACTCAACACGTCGTCGATGCGCGACCAATGCACGGCGAGCAAAAGAGCATCCGCGTCCTGCGCAGCCTCGCGCGGCGTGCCCGCGCGCGCGTTGCCTTTCGCGTCCTTGGCAAGTTTGTTCAGCTTCTCTTTGCTGCGCGCGTAACTGAACACCACCTCATGACCGGCACGCGCAAAGAGCGTGCCGAGCTTGCCGCCCATCAATCCCGAACCGAGAATGCCGACGCGCATGCTGTCTCCACACTGCCGTCACGGCTTCACCATGACTTTGATTGCCCTGCGCTCGTCCATGGCTCGGTAACCATCGGGAACCTCGTCGAGGCTGACGACTCGGTCGAAGACGCGGCCGGGTTCGATCTTGCCCTCAAGGACGCCCGGGAGCAGCTCCTTGATATAGGCGCGGACCGGAGCGGGGCCGCCGCCAACGCTGACGTTGTTGTAGAACGTCTCCTTCGAGGCGGGGATTGCCTCGTAATGAGGAACGCCGACGCGGCCCACGGCGCCACCCGGACGGACGATGTCGACCGCGGTATGCATCGCCTGCTCGGTGCCGACGCATTCGAGGACGCAGTGGACGCCAAAACCGCCGGTCAATGCGCGCACCCGTTCCACAGCCTCGTTGCCGCGCCCGCTCACGACGTCGGTTGCGCCAAACGCTTTCGCAAGCGCAATTCGGTCGGGATGGCGACCCAGGATGATGATCTGTTCGGCGCCAAGGCGCTTGGCAGCGATGACGCCGCACAAGCCGACAGCGCCGTCACCAACTACGGCTACTTTTTTTCCATGGTCAACTCTGGCCATTCTGGCCGCATGGTGGCCAGTCCCCATCACATCTGAAAGCGTGAGCAGTGATGGCATCAATGCATCGTCGGCCCCAACCGGCAGGACGAAAAGCGTTCCATCGGCCTGCGGGATGCGCAAAGCCTCTGCCTGCGCTCCGCCGGCCTCGCCTCCCGTGCCGAAGAAGCCGCCGTGGATGCACGACGTCTGTAGTCCCTCGTCGCAGAACATGCAGGTGCCGTCGGAGTAAGCAAACGGCATGACGACCACGTCGCCGGTCTTGAGCGTGCGCACGTCGGCGCCGACGGCCTGGACCACGCCGATCGCCTCGTGCCCCATGCGGCGGCCGGTCTCGACGGGCGCGAGCTCATGGTACGGCCATAGATCGCTGCCGCAAATGCAGGCACGGGTAACGCGGATAACCGCATCGGTCGGATGCACAATAGTGGCATCGGGGATGTTTTCGATCCGGACATCGCCGGCACGGTACATGACAGTTGCGCGCATCGATCTATCTCCGGTTTCTGATGGACTGCGTTGTCTTCAATCCGGCGAAGAAATTTCGGTAAGCTCACTTCGGAGCGAGTTCGCCGTACCAATAGGCGGCGGTTACGCCGCCATCCATGAGGAAGTCGCTGCCGGTGATAAACCCACCATCCGGGCCCATGAGCAGCGCGCCGACAGTTGCTACCTCGTCCGGAGTGCCGGCGCGCCCAGCCACAGACACCTCGATCATGCGCCGGTACCCTCCGCCACGCGGCCCGGTGAGTTCGTCCTTGGCGAGCGGGGTCATAATGATGCCAGGGCTGATCGTGTTGATCCGTGCACCACGCTTGCCCCAGCGTACCGCCTCAGCCATCACACGCAGCGAATTCCCGCGCTTCGAGATTTGATACGCGTGAAGAGAATCCATCACTTGGTCAGGCTGAAGGAAGGGAAGATTGAGCAACTCTTCCACGGGTGTCGTGGCCAACGCCTTGTTTTGTTCGACGGTGAGCGGGGGAAGGCGATGTCCGGACTGCGATGCGATGACGACACCCGCCCCACCGCGGGCGATGACGTTGCCGAACTCTTCCAGCACGAGTGCCGTGCCATACAGATCAACTTTGAGGATCGTTGCCGGTGACGCCTGCGTCGGGGAGACACCGGCGGCATGGATCAGACCGGTGACGTCGCCCAAACCCTTCGCCGTCTCGACAAGCGCACGCAGGGCCTCGCGCGAGGAAACGTCGACCGTGCCGACGCTCACCTCGTATCCGGCGTTCCCCAGGATCTCTGCCGCCGCATTCGCGTTGTCATGGCGCATGTCGGCCAGCAGGACATGCTTACCAAACCCAACGCGCCGCGCGATTGCTTGCCCGATCTGACCAGCGCCGATGACGACAATTATATCTCTCATCGCTATTCCCCTTGGTGCGCGACTTGTCTCGTGGCGCTCAGCGGCCAGTCATTTGCTCAAGCTTTTCGGGGTAACGCGCGCCCTGCACTGTGATCTTCGCGGCAGCGCCTTCGATGTCGCGAAGGTCGTCCGCCGTCAGCTCGACGGCGGCGGCGCCGATGTTCTCCTCCAGGCGTGAGAGCTTCGTGGTGCCCGGGATGGGCACGATCCAGGGCTCCTGCGCCAGGAGCCAGGCGAGTGCGATCTGGGCGGGCGTGGCTTTCTTTCGTACCGAGATTTTGCCCAGCAGATCGATCAGAGCCTGGTTCGCCCTCAGTGCGTCCGGCGTGAATCGTGGGAGGATGCTGCGAAAATCGGAACTGTCGAACTTCGTGTCTTCATTCATCTTGCCGGCAAGGAACCCTTTGCCGAGCGGGCTATAGGCAACGAAGCCGATGCCGAGTTCCTCGACCGTCGGCAGCACTTCCTTTTCAGGAGTCCTGGTCCACAACGAATATTCGCTCTGCAGCGCCGTGACCGGCTGGACCGCATGGGCGCGACGGATAGTCTGCACACCGGCTTCGGAAAGACCGAAGTGCTTGACCTTTCCTTCCTTGATCAGGTCTTTCACCGCTCCGGCGACATCTTCGATACGCACATCCGGGTCGACGCGGTGTTGATAAAACAGATCAATGGCATCGACCTTGAGCCGCTTGAGCGAGCCCTCGGCGGCCTGTTTGATGTGCTCCGGCTTGCTATTGAGGCCTACCCACTGCGGCCCGCCCTTGGGATCAAGTTCAAACCCGAACTTGGTGGCGATCACCACTTTGCCCTTGAACGGGGCAAGCGCGTCGCCCACGAGTTCTTCGTTGTTCAAGGGGCCGTACAGTTCAGCCGTATCGAAGAATGTGACGCCGCGTTCGACAGCCATGCGAATGAGCGAAATCATCTCATTTCTGTCGGCCGGTGGACCGTAGGAAAAGGTCATGCCCATGCAGCCGAGTCCGATGGCCGACACTTCCAGGCCGCTTTTTCCAAGTTTGCGCTTTTGCATTTTTGCATCCCTGTTTGGAGCTAAACGTCGGAACTTTTTGATCCGCGATCAGGGCCGGTATTGCTCGTCGCTGACCTTTTCCATCCAGTCGACCACTTTGCCGTTCAGCGCTTCCTGGATAGCGATATGGGTCATGGCCATGGTCGGCGAGGCGCCGTGCCAGTGCTTCTCGCCGGGCGGAATCCAGACCACGTCGCCCGGCCGGATGTCCTCGATGGGGCCGTCCCAGCGCCGCACCCGCCCGAGACCGGACGTGACGATCAGGGTCTGACCGAGCGGATGGGTATGCCATGCGGTCCGGGCACCCGGCTCGAACGTGACGCTCGCGCCGCGAACGCGGGCCGGTTCGGGCGCCTCGAACAGCGGATCAATCCTGACCGTGCCGGTGAAATAGTCCGCCGGTCCTTTGCCGGACGGCTGCGAGCCGTTTCGCTTGATCTCCATTATTTCATTCCTCCGCGTTGTTGGGACGGTCGGGGTCGGCGTTCCTGCAGCGGCAGGTCCAGCCGCTGACACGGCGAGGCCGCCAGCGGCGGCAAGCAGGTTTCTGCGCGTGATCATGGACGGTCTCGTGGACGGTGGCTTAGGCGAGATTTAATCCGCGCACGCGCCGCGACTAGCCGCTATTATCCGCATGGACTTATGAGCAGAGTTCATAAATGCAGCGCGGCAACCTGAATGACCTCGTGGCCTTCGTGGCCGTTGGGCGGGAGCGAAGTTTTACCAAGGCCGCAGCGAAGCTCGGCGTTTCGCAGTCGGCGCTGAGCCACACCCTTCGTGAACTCGAAGCACGCCTCGGCGTTCGGCTCCTGACCCGGACCACACGCAGCGTTTCGCCGACGGAAGCGGGCGAGCGCCTGCTTCACACGCTCGGCCCGCGGTTTGACGAGATAGACTTTGAGCTCGCGGCCTTAAGCGAACTTCGCGACAAGCCTGCCGGAACCATTCGGATCACGGCGACTGAATATGCCCTCGAGACGATGCTCTGGCCGAAGCTCGCGAAGTTCCTGCGGCAATATCCCGACATCAAGGTCGAGATCTTCGTCGACAACGGCTTGACCGACATCGTCGCCCAGCGTTTTGACGCCGGCGTGCGCGCCGGCGAGCAAGTGGCGAAGGACATGATCGCGGTGCGCATCGCGCCCGACATGCGCATGGCGGTGGTGGCGGCGCCGTCTTATTTCCGGGGACGATCAGAACCGAAGAGGCCGCAGGACCTGATCGGCCACGATTGCGTCAATCTGGCGGCTGTCCACGCACGGCGGCTTGTACGCCTGGGAGTTCGAAAAAGGCGGCCGCGAACTGAAAGTCCGCGTCGAACGCCAGCTTACTTTCAACGGCACTTTTCAGATGCTCAATGCCGCGCTGGCTGGTTTCGGTCTGGCCTACGTGCCGGAGGACCTGGCGGAGCCTCATCTCGCCAAGGGCCGCCTCAAGCGGGTACTTGAGGACTGGTGCCCTCCGTATGCGGGCTATCGCCTCTACTATCCAAGCCGGCGCCAATCCTCGGCGGCTTTTGCCCTGTTGGTCGACGCGCTGCGCTACCGCGGCTGAAAAATATAGATGCGTCCCTTATACAGAGACCGCCGCCCTTGACAGACGTCACCGATTATGATACGAGCCCGATCACCTTGCTTATTCGAGGGGCGTCACCGGTGACAGCCGATTGATGGAGCAAGTGCGGTTCCTGCGGGCGGGGCTTGTAACCCCGCTCCCGGGCGGCTTGGGCATCGTTCCTGCCGGCATGACGACCGGCGCGCCAGGTGCCTGGCTTAAGCGCGATTGACGGCGCGGGTAACGCCTTCGCCCTCTCGTTCGCGTGAAGCACGGCCTGAGCTGAGTCAAAGCGTTCGGTCGCTGCGACAAGAGCCGCGGTGGAGCGCCGGAAGGCGAGCGCGCCCGAAAGAGCGCGCTGCCGTGCTTCGCAGGCACGGCTCCTGGACGACGCGCCTTTCGGCGCTTCGCCCCCTCTTTGATTGCGGGGCGAGTCTAAAAGTTGGCTTCGTTCGTTGCTTCGCGGTCACAGCTCGGGCGCTTCTGCGCCGCGAGAATGATTGGTGCTGTGGACGGCAAATAGCGAGTTGGCGAATAGCGAGTGGGGAAGAAGGCTTCCTCGCCACCCGCCACTCGCCATTCGCGCCCGGCTACAGCGTGTTCTTGAAAAGGTCGCTCATCGCCTGCCACGAACGCTTATCCGCGGCCTCGTCGTATTTGATGCCGTGGTCTGGAGCCTGCACGTGGACCTTGTCGGTGAAAGCATGCATCGCGCCGCCATAAAGATCGACCTGCCAGTCGACGCCGGCGTCGGTCAGTTCCTTCTCGAACTTCGCCACCGCCTCCGCGTTGACGATCGGATCGGCGGCGCCGTGCAGCGCCAGCACGTGCCCCTTGATGTTCTTGTCGCTCTCGGGCGCCGGCGTGCCGAGCGAGCCGTGGAAGACCACAACATCAATGAGCGGCGCGCCCGAGCGCGCCAGATCGAGCGCCGGCATGCCGCCGAAGCAATAGCCGATGGCGGCAAGCTTGCTTCCATCGACCATCGGCGATTGGCGCAACTGCTCAAGGCCCGCTTCGGCGCGCGCCAGCACCAGCGGGCGGTCTTTGTAATATTTGCCGGATTCGGCCGCCGCCGCCGGGATCGTGTCGGGGCGCACGCCCTTGCCGTACATGTCGGCGACAAAAGCGACATAGCCCATCTTGGCGAGCTTCTCGGCCACGTCCTTGTCCTGGTTCGACGGCCCCCACCAGGCGGGATAGACCACGACGCCCGGCCGCTTGCCGGTCATCGCGTCGTCATAGACCAGCCAACCTTCGAGCGCGGTGTCGCCCTGCTTGTAATTGACGGTCTCGAACTTGATCGCGGCCTGCGCCGAGCCGGCGCTCAAGGCCAAGCCGCACAGCGCGCCAATGAACAACTTCATTCTCATCGATGACCTCCCAAGCATGAGTTGATGTATGCGCCCCCGGCTTTGCCGGCGCGCATAATAAGGGCAAACTCCCCGCTGGCCACTACCAGGGGAACCGAGTCCGGCGCATGACAGCCAAGAAAAAATCGCCTGAGGACCTGCGCAGCTATCGCTGGCTCGGCCGCGACGATCTGCGCTCGTTCGGCCATCGCTCGCGATTGCAGCAAATGGGCTATGACCGCGCCGATTGGGGCGGCAAGCCGGTGATCGGCATCCTCAACACCTGGAGCGACATCAACGCCTGCCACGGCCATTTGCGCGCGCGGGCGGAAGACGTGAAACGGGGCGTCTGGGAGGCCGGCGGCTTTCCCATCGAGCTGCCGGCGATGTCGCTGGCGGAACCGTTCGTCAAACCGTCGACCATGCTCTACCGCAATTTCCTCGCCATGGAATGCGAGGAGATTTTGCGCAGCCATCCGATCGACGGCGCGGTGCTGATGGGCGGTTGCGACAAGACCACACCGGGCCTGGTGATGGGCGCGATCTCCATGGGGCTGCCGGCAATCTACGTGCCGGCCGGCCCGATGCTGCGCGGCAACTGGCGCGGCCACACGCTGGGCTCCGGTTCCGACGTCTGGAAATACTGGGACGAGAAACGCGCCGGCAATATCGGCGCCGCCGAATGGAACGAGATCGAAGGCGGCATCGCGCGCTCATTCGGCACCTGCATGGTGATGGGCACCGCGGCGACCATGATGGCGATCACCGAGGCGCTGGGGCTGTCGCTGCCCGGCGCTTCGTCGATCCCGGCGCCGGACGCCAATCATCCACGCATGTGCGCCGCCGCCGGCCGTCGCATCGTCGACATGGTCTGGGAAGACCTGACGCCGGACAAGATTCTGACGCCGGCCGCCTTCGACAACGCCATCCGCGTGCACATGGCGCTCGGCGGCTCGACCAACGCCATCATCCACGTCATCGCCATGGCGCGCCGCGCCGGCATCGCGCTCGACATGCGCCGCTTTGACGAAATCTCGCGGCAGGTGCCGGTGATCGCTAACATCACGCCGTCCGGTAAATATCTGATGGAGGACTTTTTCTATGCTGGAGGCTTGCGCGCGCTGATGTCTTCGATGCGGGACCTGCTCGACCTGTCCTGCCTCACCGTGACCGGCCGCCCGCTCGGCGACAATATCGCCGGCAGCGCCGTGTATCTGGCCGATGTCATTCATCCGCTGTCAGCGCCGATTTATCCCGAGGGCGCAACCGCGGTGCTCACGGGCAATCTCGCGCCGCGCGGCTGCGTCATGAAGCCGGCCGCCGCCGACCAGCGTTTTCTGCAGCATCGCGGCAAGGCGATTGCGTTCGAGAATTACGAGCACATGGCGCGCGAGGTGGAGCGCGACGATCTCGAGGTCACGCCCGACCACATCCTGGTGCTGAAGAACGCGGGTCCAAAGGGCGGCCCCGGCATGCCGGAATGGGGCATGCTGCCGATCCCGAAGAAGCTTCTCAAAGCCGGCGTACGCGACATGGTGCGCATTTCCGATGCGCGCATGAGCGGCACCAGCTATGGCGCCTGCATCCTGCACGTGGCGCCGGAGAGCTTTGTCGGCGGCCCGCTCGCGTTGGTGCAGACCGGCGACGAGATCGAGATCGACGTCGCCGCGCGGCGTATCCATCTGCACGTCAGCGACGAGGAACTGGCGCAGCGGCAGGCCGCGTGGAAAGCGCCGCCACCCCGTTACGCGCGCGGCTACGGCGCGATGTATTCGCAGCACATCGGCCAGGCCGACGAAGGCTGCGACTTCGACTTTCTCGAAGGCACGGCGAGCATTGCCGAGCCGGAGATTCACTAGGCTCGTCATTCCGGGGCGCGCCAAAGGCGCGAACCCGGAATCCGTAACCACGAGTGCTTGAGAAGGACGCTCTGAGATTATTCTGGCATGTCAGCGAGTATGGATTCCGGGCCCGGCGCTTTCGCGCCGTCCCGGAATGACCGGAGGAAGCGAAGCAAAATGAAAATCACGCGCTCATCGATATACGCACTTGTTGCGTTCCTGCTCGGCACGCTGGCCGCACACGCGCAGGGACCGGCCTTCCGGGTCGACCCATACTGGCCGAAGCCGCTGCCGAACAATTGGATTCTCGGCCAGGTCGGCGGCATGGCGGTCGACGCATCAGACAACATCTGGGTTTTTCAGCGGCCACGCTCGCTCACCGATGACGAGAAAGGGGCAACGCTAACGCCGCCGCGCTCGAAATGCTGTGTGCCGGCGCCGTCGGTGCTGGTCTTCAATCAGGCCGGCGACGTGGTGAAGTCGTGGGGCGGTCCGGGCGAGAATCTTGGTTACGACTGGCCGCTGAACGAGCACGGCATTCTGGTCGACAACAAAGGCTTTGTCTGGCTCAGCGGCAACGGCAAGGGCGACAACATGGTGCTGAAGTTCACCACCGACGGCAAGTTCGTCAAACAAATCGGCAAAAGCGGCCCCCTGACCTCGAGCACCGATCTGAGCCAGTTCGGGCAGGTGGCGGCCCTCGAACTCGACAAGGACGCCAACGAAATCTATGCCGCCGACGGCTACGGCAATCATCGCGTCGCGGTGCTCGACGGCGACACCGGCGCGATCAAGCGCATCTGGGGCGCTTATGGTCGGCCGCCGACCGACGACAATCTGCCGCCCTACAATCCGGACTCACCGCAATTCGCCAATCCGGTGCATTGCATCGCGCTCGGCAAAGACGGCTTTGTCTATGTCTGCGACCGGACCAACAACCGCGTCCAGGTGTTTCGCAAGGATGGCGGCTTCGTGCGCCAGTTCGTATTCGACCCAAACACGCGCGGGCCGGGCTCCGCCTGGGCGCTCGCCTTCTCGCCCCTCGACAAGAAACAAAATTATTTCGTCCTCGTCGACGGCACCAACGAGGTGCTGGAAACCGTCCGTCGCAAGGACGGCTCCGTCGTCGGCAGCTACGGCCGCCCCGGCCGCAACGCCGGCGAGTTTCACTACGTCCATGTTGCCAAGTTCGACTCGCGCGGCAACCTCTATACCGGCGAGGTCGATACCGGAAAACGCCTGCAGAAATGGGTGCCGGCAGAGTAGCTAATCCGCCGGCAGGATCACCGCGCGGCATTCGCCGAAGCCGATGCGCGGATAACCGGGCTTTTCCGCAAAGCCGCGGAAAATGATCTCGTCGCCATCTTCGATGAAGCCGCGCTGCTCGCCGCCGGGCATCGCGATCGGCTCACGGCCGCGCGCGGAGAGTTCAAGCAGGCTGCCCCAGCTGCCTTTCTCCGGGCCGGAAATCGTACCCGAGCCGATCAGGTCGCCGGTGAGGAGGTTGCAGCCGTTGGAGGTGTGATGCGCCACCATCTGCGCCACCGTCCAGTACATCGTCGCGAACGAGGTCTGGGTCAGGCGCAGCGGCGCAGTGCCGGCGCGCCGCATCGCTGCCGTCGACATGTAGGCTTCCAGCGTAATGTCGAGACCGCCTTGAGCGCGATCCGCAGCGTCGTCGAGATGTGGCAGCGGCGCCGGATCGCCTTGTGGCCGTGCGAATGCGGCGACGTGAAACGGCGCCAGCGCCTCTTGCGTCACCACCCAGGGCGACACGGTGGTGGCGAAATTCTTTCCCAGAAACGGGCCAAGCGGTTGATATTCGAAAGCTTGAACGTCGCGCGCCGACCAGTCGTTCAAAAGACAAAAGCCGAAAATGAGCTCTGCGGCTTCGGCAACAGGAACGGTCTCGCCGAGTTCGGTCGGCGCGCCGATGTAGAAGCCGAGTTCGAGCTCGAAATCGAGATTGCGCGAAGGTCCGTAGCTCGGCACGTCTTGGTCTGCGCGTTTTCGTTGGCCTTGCGGCCGCTTGACCGGCGTGCCGCTGACCCGAACCGACGAGGCGCGGCCGTGATAGGCAACCGGGACGTATTTGTAATTCGGCAACAGCGGATTATCGGGCCGAAACGCGCGTCCGGCATTGGTGGCGTGGAAGACCGAAGCATAGAAATCGGTGAAATCGCCGATCGCGACCGGAAGCGCGATCTCGGCCTGCGCCATCGGCGTCAAATGCTGGCGCAGGCTGTTATCGCCGCGGTCTGCGCTCAGACCGCGCGACAGCGCCAGTCGCAGCGCCGACGACGCCTGCGGGCCGAGTGACATCAAATGATTGAGGTGCGGCGCGGCGCAGGCTGCCGCCGCCTCGGCGGCAAGTCCGTCGAACGATGCGGCCGCCGCGGCAACGTCGAGAATCCGATCGCCGATCGCCACGCCGACGCGCGACGGCATGCCAGCCGCCGGCCGAAATACGCCGAATGGCAGATTCTGGATCGGGAAATCGCTGTCGGGCGCGTTGGCGCTATCGACAAAGCTTCGCCGCGCGGGGTCGTGGGTTTCGTTGAGTTGCAAAGTCATTGCTCGATGCTAGAGCATGATCCGGAAAAGTGGAAACGGGTCTTCCGAAGGATCACGTCCCCAGCGACGTCATGTATCACCAATCAAGATTGCGCGGCGGCCGAACCACGGCGCGGAGGATAATCGATGCATTGGACAGACCTTTTCACCAGCGGAGCATCGCTGTTCATCGTGGCAACCGCCTCGACCAAAACCATGGTTCCGTTGCGAATTCTTGCCATCATCGCCAACTGCCTCCTGATCACCGTTTTTGCCGTTTCGCACGCCTGGTTTCCGCTGGCAATGCAGGCGTTCGCGCTGCCGATGAACGGCTATCGCCTCTATCAGATGATCGTTTTGATCAGGAACGTGCGCGAAGCGATTCGCGGCAAATCGTCGATGGACTGGCTCAGGCCGTTCATGTCCGAGCGTCGCTATCGGAAAGGCGATATTCTGTTTGCCAAGGGCGAACTGGCCGACGAAATGTTCTGCACGGTCACCGGGCGCTATGTCCTGGTCGAGCTCGGCATTGAGCTTCAGCCGGCGCAGGTGGTGGGCGAGCTCGGCTTCCTGGCGCCCGATAATCGGCGCACGGCGACGCTGGAGTGCATCGAGGACGGCACGGTGCTGTCGATCACTTACGAGCAGGTCGAGCAGCTCTACTATCAGAATCCGACCTTCGGCTTTTACTTCCTGCGCCTCTCGACTGAGCGGCTGTTCGACAATCTGCGCAAGCTGGAAGACGAACTGGAGCGTCGGCGGCGCGTCGAAGCCTGAATTTGCCCGCTCGCCGAGCTTATGTGTTTGCCATCGAAAGTTCCTGTGCGGTCTGTTGCCGGCCGGTAGGAACTTCGAATCCGTCGCTCTAGGATGCCTCGTTGCGCCAACAACTCGACCGCGCGGGCTCATTCCCGGTACGCCATGAAGCAAAAGCAGATTTCACGCCTTGAGCTGGCAAGCTATCTGATCTCGCCGGCGCTGTTTGTGATGATCGCGCTGATGGTGGTCGAAGCGATGCTCGCCGCCGGCACGACCTGGCTGGTCATCAATGCCGGGCGCAAAGTCGCCACCGGCCAATTCCTGCTCAGCGATCTCATTTGGATCCTGACCACGCAATCGGCCTCCTATGTCAGCGGCGTCATCAGCTGGATTTTCGCCGAACGCGCCGGCTATCGCGGCTTCGGCAAATTCATGCTGCGCTTTGCGCGCGAGAACCGCGGCAAGGTCAAACTGTTCGGCGACAAGCCGGCGCGGGAACAGGTTGAGCCGTTTCTCACCGGCGAAACGTTCCAGTGCTTCTTCAACGTGATGTACGAGTTGGAATTCGCGCTGAAGCTCTTTCTCGGGCTGGTCTTTAATGCTTTTGTTTTGGGTGCAGAAATCAACGTCAGCCTGCCGTTCGCCTATGTCGGGGCATTTGCCGCCTTGCTGCTGATGCAATGGGCGCTGCAGAAGCCGATCGCGCGCACCTATCTGGCAAACCAGCGCATGAACAACCGGGTGACGGCGCAGGGCTACACCGCGTGGGACAACATCTTCAGCGGCAATGCCTATAACCTCCGGCTCTGGCTCGCCGGCTTCAAGAGCAGGCTGCGCGAAGCGCTCACGGCGCAAATCCGCGCCATCGTGGCGCGCGAAGGCATGAGCGCAATGAGCGGGATCGTCAGTCTGGCCATCGTCTTTGCCACCATCAGCGTGGTTGCCCTGCACAGTGCCGGCAACACGGTCCTGCTCATCGCCCTGGCGACGACCTTGCCGCGACAGATCGAGATGACCTATGAGCTGCATCTCCTTGCCAACGGCTGGAACGATTTCATCGCTGTCTGGACGCGGTTCGGCGGCGTCGCCGCCAATATGCAGCCGCAGCCCGAAGAATCGTTCGACAGCCGCATCAAGTTCGATCGGCTGGTGTTGCGCGAGGGCGACAACGCCCATGTCGTGTCGTCGGTGAACGATGCCTTGCGCATTGTCGAGGCGCGGCCGATTGGCCGTATCAACATCCGCGGCGCCAATGGCACCGGCAAATCTTCGCTGCTGGCGAGTCTGAAGACCGAGCTGAGGAGGCGCGCTTATTATTGGCCGACGTCGGACCGGCTGGCTTTCAAGTTCACCGGCGGCGTGGTGCCGGTCGACGTCGAAGGCGACGAGGACGACGAGGTCATTGTCGCGGAGTCGATGGACAACAAGCTCGGCTTCTCGTCGGGCGAACGGCAGCTCAAATCGCTCGAGGAAATCGTCAACTCGACCGATGTGCCGATCTATCTGCTCGATGAATGGGACGCCAACCTTGACGCGGCGAACAAGGCCAAGGCCGACGCGCTGGTCGATGCCCTGGCCACGCACGCCCGCGTCGTCGAAATCTCGCACCGCGATCGGGCGGCATAAGGCTTGATTTCATTCTGCCGCGCGTAGCGCGGAAGGGTGCAATGCCGCGAGCGAAATCCCGAACGCTTCGGCAAAGCCGCGCTCGCCCTTCGCCGAGATCTTCAGCGCCCGTGAGTCGCGGATGCGGGCGATCCAGCCCAGCTCGAAGCAGCGGTCGGCGAAAGCCGCGCCGAGCGCGCCGGCAAGGTGCGGCCGCCGCTCGCTCCAGTCCAGGCATGGCCGGCAGAAGGTGCGGCGGCCATGTTTGACTTCGTCGAGCTTGATGCCGAAATCGACCAAGTGCTTCGCTCCGGTGCGAGTCACCACGCCGCCGTCCTCGGTCAGCACAATGTGCTTGCGGTGCGTCAACGCATCCGTCAGCGCGACCCCTAAGCGGCCGGCAATGTGATCGTAGCAGGTTCGCGCCGTGCGAAGCTCGTCGTCGCCATTCCAGCGCGGCCGGTAGCGCTGCGGCCCATCGGCCGCCACGACCATGATGCTCTCGATCATGCGCGCGATCTTCGGCGAGCCGAGCCGGAAGTAGGAATGCCGGCCCTGCTTGGTCAGCGACAGCAGGTTCGCCTCGCGCAGCTGGGCGAGATGCTCGCTCGTGGTCTGCGGCGACACACCGGCGACGTAAGCAAGCTCGCTCGCCGTCAGAGCGCGGCCGTCCATCAGCGCCATCAGAATGTTGGCGCGCGCCGGATTGCCGACCAGAGCGGCAATTTCGGCAACCGCAGGATGAGTTCCGTTCATGAGCAAAACATAGGCTTTTTGGCCGGTCGGTTCCAGCGACGATAGTTCGGCAATTCCCGAAGTAACAGAGCGGGCTATCGGCGCCGTCGGGCGTTATTTGGAGATGACATCGGAGCATGATCGATGAACATTTCCGTCCTTCCTCCCGCAACTTCATCCAGGCGCATGGCCGGCGCCACCGGTCAGCGCATCGTGCCCCTGCACGGGCACCGCTCAGGATGGGCGAAAGCGCTCACGCTTGCGGCCATGAGCCTCGGCTATGTCGTCGTCCAGCTTGACGTCACCATCGTCAATGTCGCGATCAACAGCATCGGCGCAACATACGGCGGTTCGCTCGCCGATTTGCAGTGGATCGTGAACGCCTACACCATCACCTTCGCCGCCTTCATTCTGACCGCCGGCGCGCTTGGCGATCGCCTCGGCGCCAAGAGAGTCTTTGTGCTTGGCTTTGCGATCTTCGTGCTGGCATCGCTTGCCTGCGCGCTGGCGCCGACATTGTGGGTGCTCATTGTCGCGCGCTTGGGTCAGGGCGTCGGCGCGGCGGTCCTGGTGCCGAATTCGCTCGCGTTGCTCAACCACGCTTATGCGGACGAGGCCGAACGCCATCGCGCCGTCGGCATATGGGCCGCGGGTGCGAGCTTTTCATTGACCGCAGGACCGCTGGTCGGCGGCGGCCTCATCGCGCTGGTCGGCTGGCGCAGCATCTTTTTGATCAATGTGCCGCTCGGGCTCGGCGGAATGTGGCTGGCATGGCGCCATGCCGGCGAAACCACCCGCTCCGCCAGGCGAAAGCTGGATTTGCCGGGCCAGGCCATCGCCGTGCTGGCGCTTGGGTGCCTCGCCGCGGCGACAATCGAGGGCGGCCAGCGCGGTTGGATCGACCCGTTGGTACTCGCGGGGTATATCGCCTTCGCCGTCCTGGCCGTGCTGTTTTTGACCGTCGAATTTCGCTCCAAAGAGCCGATGCTGCCGCTGGCGTTGTTCCGCAAGCCCGCTTTCAGCGCGACCTCGCTGGCCGGCCTTCTGGTCAATGTTGGCGCCTACGGCCTCATCTTCGTGTTCAGCCTTTATTTCCAGCGGCTCAATCATTTTTCGCCGCTGCAAACCGGAATGGCGTTCGCCCCGATGATGGCGGCAATCCTCGTGACCAATCTTCTGGCGGCGCGCATCACCGGCGCCATCGGCGCCCGGCTCACCATCGCGATAGGTCTCGCGATCATGGCCTTAAGCTGCGTCGGCTTTTTGGGAATGAAAGAGGGATCGAGCTACGGGTCGCTGTGCGCCCAGCTCATCGCCTTCGGCGGCGGCGTCGGCCTCTTGGTGCCGCCGCTGACGTCGACCTTACTCGGCAGCGTCGCCAAGCAATATTCCGGTGTCGCGTCCGGCGTTCTCAACGCCATGCGCCAGACCGGCAGTGTGCTCGGCGTCGCCCTGTTTGGATCGCTGCTTGGCGCCTCGGCCGGCTTCATGCCTGGCCTGAAAGCAGCCCTCTCGATCTCGGCAGCCTTGGCGTTCTGCGCCTTGGTGGCCGTAATGATCGGCATTCCGCGCAAGGCCGATTAGCGCAGCGCGGCAGTCGGATTACATCGCCACGATCGGCTGTGCCGTGAGCGTCGGCTCGTGCGGCACCACGCCAGAGAACGCCGAGCCTTCGTTGAACCACGAGGCAGGCGCCGGGTGGCCCCACAAGGTTTGCCGCCGCGGATCGGTCAGCGACCAGCGGATCGGCGCGTGATCAGGATCGACTGTGAGATAGTCGCTGGTGAACAGTTCGACCCGATGGCCGTCGGGATCCCGGATGTAGAGGAAGAAGGCATTGGAAATGCCGTGCCGGCCGGGTCCGCGTTCCATGTTGGCGAGATAGCCGCTGGTCGCCATCACATCGCAGATATGGATGATATCGAGCACGCCCGGCGTCCACAGCCCGATATGATGCAGCCGCGGGCCCACCCCGTTGGTGAAAGCAAGGTCGTGCACATTGCCCTTGCGATGCATCCACACCGCCCAGAGCCTGGCATCGGCGCCGTCAGTCTCGGTGTATTCGGTGAGCCGGAAACCGAGCTCGCTATAGAAGTCGTAGCTCGCCTGCACGTCGGGCGTGAAGCAATTCAGGTGATCGATGCGCTGGATGCAGGCGCCCTGATGGGCGCTGTATTTCTGCAGCATGCTTTGCGACTGATCCATATGCGCGTAGAGGTCGATCGGCATGCCGAAAATATCCGCGGTGCGCAAAGTCCGGCCCTGATACGGCAAATCCGGGAACGCGGTCGGCAAGTTGCGGCGGCCGAACCAGGACGCGGCGCGGTCAAGGTCCTCTTCGCTCGCCAGCTTGAAACCGAGCGCGCGCACGTCGGCCTCGCGCGATCGCCGCAGCACGATCGAGTGGTGATTGCGCTCCTCGACGCCGCGCAGATAGAGCGCATCGTCCGTTTCGTCACTCAGCAGAAGGCCAAGGCAATCGACATAGAAGGCGCGCGAGCGATCAAGGTCGCGTACGCCAAGTTCGACATGGCTGGCGCGCACGATGTTGAAAGGCGGGTCGAAAACAGGGTCGCGGATCGGCATGATTCGGTCGCCGTTGACGGGTTCTGCGCCGACTTCTAACACATCGCGTGGAGGACATGCGATATGCGGCTTGCAAGCTATAACATGCGCGGCCGGCCGAGCTTTGGCGCGGTCGTCGGCGACGCCATCGTCGATCTGCGCGCGCGGCTTAGCCGTTTCGCCTCCTTGCTCGAAGTCTTTCGCGCCCAGGCCGTCGACAAGGCCAAAGCGGCCGCCGACGGTGTGCGCCCCGACCTGACGCTTGCCGAGGTCGAGCTGCTGCCGCCGCTTGCCGCGCCCGAAAAAATCCTCTGCATCGGCATCAATTACGCCAACCGCGGCCAGGACTATAATCTGAACGAAGCGCCGAAATATCCGAGCATGTTCTACCGGGCGCCGAATTCGCTGGTCGGGCACGGGCAGAAACTCATTCGGCCGAAAGTTTCCGAACAGCTCGATTATGAGGGCGAGATCGCCATGGTGATCGGCCGCGAATGCAAACACGTGGCGAAAGAAGACGCGCTCAAGGTGATCGCCGGGCTGACGCTGTGCAACGAAGGCACCATCCGCGATTGGCTGCGCCACGGCCAGTTCAATGTCACGCAGGGCAAGAATTTTGACGCTACCGGCAGCATCGGGCCGTGGATCGAAACTGATATCGACCTGACCAAACCCTTGCATCTCATCGTCCGCAAGAACGGCGAGATCAAGCAGGACGACACCACGGCGAACATGATCTTCTCGTTCGCCGATCTGATCGCCTATGTCACGACATTCATGACGCTGAAGCCGGGCGACATCATTGTCACCGGCACGCCGGTCAAAAAGGGCCTGAAAGCCGATCCTCCGGCCTGGCTCAAGCCCGGCGACACCATCGAAATCGAATGTCCTGAAATCGGCGTGCTGCGCAATTCCGTGGCGGACGAGGCGTGACGACGACCAGCCGCGCGGCTTGCGTCATCGGCTGGCCAGTCCAGCATTCGCGCTCGCCGCTCATTCACAATTATTGGCTCAAGCGCTACGGGATGGCCGGCGAATACCGGCGCGAGCTGGTGCCGCGGGAAGAGTTTGCCGCGTTCGTCGGATCACTCGCCGCACGCGGCTATGTCGGCGCCAACGTGACCCTGCCGCACAAGGAAGCCGCGCTGGCGCTGTCGAAGCCCGACGAGCGTGCCCGCGCGGTCGGCGCCGCCAACACGCTGTGGCTCGACGACGGCGTGCTGCATTCGACCAATACCGACGTCGAAGGCTTTCTGCATAATCTCGACGCCGCTGTGCCGCAATGGGATCACGGCCTTGCAAAAGCGGTCGTGCTTGGCGCCGGCGGCGCGGCGCGCGCCGTGATCTACGGTCTCCTCGCCCGCGGTGTGAAGCGGCTCGTCGTCGTCAACCGCACGCTCGGCCGAGCCGAAACGCTGCGGCAAATATTCGGCGCACGCGTGCAGGTCGCGGGCTGGGATGAGCTGGATGCCGCGCTCGCCGATGCCGCGCTGCTGGTCAACACGACGTCGCTCGGCATGCTGGGCCAGCCCGCTCTCGCAATTGATCTTTCTCGCTTGCCCGCTCACGGTGTCGTCGCCGATCTCGTTTATGTACCTGTGCTTACTCCGCTCATAGTGGCGGCAAAGGCGCGCGATCTGCGCACGGCAGACGGGCTCGGCATGCTGCTGCATCAGGCCGTGCGTGGCTTCGCGCTGTGGTTTGGCAAGACGCCCGAGGTGACACCGGAACTGCGCGCTTTGATCGAGGCCGATCTTGCTACCGCGGCACGGAAAGTTCCGGGATAACGCAGTTGTGGTTTGCGGCGGTCAATTCATCTCCGCTACCGGTTGCGCGCTGTTTTCATTCGGGAGATGAATCATGACAAAAATGTTAGGAAAGACGATTGGCGCCTTTGCGTTTGTGCTCGTAGCTTCGATGGCGGCGGCGCAAGCACCGGATATCGTGCGCGTGCGCGGCACCATCGAAAGCATCGACGGCAAGACGCTGAATGTCAAAAGCCGCGATGGCAATCCCGTCACAGTGAAGCTCGCGGACGATGTGCACGTGCTGGCCGTCGACCGGAAATCGCTCGCTGACGTCAAGCAGGGCGTCTTTGTCGGCATCACCGCCATGCCGCAGCCGGACGGCACCCAGAAGGCGGTCGAGATTCACATCTTCCCGGAGGCTCTGCGCGGCACTGGCGAAGGCCATCGTCCGTGGGATCTCATGCCGAACTCGACCATGACCAACGCCAATATCGACACTGAAGTCGCCAGCGCGGACGGCAAAGAGCTGGTATTGAAATACAAGGATGGCGAGAAGAAATTCACTGTGCCGGCCAACGTTGAGGTTGTGATGTTCGCTCCGACGACCGCTGACGCTCTCAAACCCGGCGAAAAGGTCTTTGTCGTCGCCGGCAAAAAGCAGCCCGACGGTACCATCGTGGCGCCGAGCATCGTTGTGGGCCGCAACGGCGTCAATCCGCCGATGTAAGCGGCCCGACGGCGACCGGAGCGACCGAAATACCGGTCGCTCCATGGCATGGCATTTGCTCCTCTCGTTGCTGCCGGCAATCCACCAAACCGCCAGGCAACTGAGAGGAGGTCGTCCATGACGCGAGCCGAACTCACCGAGAAGCTGCTCGACATCAAGCGCGAAAAGGGCTGGAGCTGGAAGCACATCTGCGGCGAGATCGGCGGCATGTCGCCGCTGTTGATCGCCGGCGCAATCCTCGGTCAGATGAAGCTGACGAAACCGCAGGTGGCGAAAGCGGCCGACCTGTTCGGCCTGAGCAAGAGCGAGCAGGCGCTCCTCAACGAGGTGCCCTACCGCGGCTCGCCGATGCCGCCGACCGACCCGCTCATCTACCGCTTCTACGAATTGGTGATGGTCAACGGTCCGGCGCTGAAGGCGCTGATCGAAGAGGAATTCGGCGACGGCATCATGTCGGCGATCGATTTCGATCTGCAGATTGAGCGGCAGCCCGACCCTAAGGGCGACCGCGTGAAGCTTACCATGTCGGGGAAATTCCTGCCCTACAAATATTATGGCGCGAGCGGCAACGTGCCGGGCTACGGATATAAGGAAGAGTAGGCGCCGGCAGTCCGTCTGCGCTATACGCCCGCGATCACGCTGCGATCGATTTTGTCGATGCCGGTCACCCCGGTCAGCGCCATGCTGACGCTCAGCTCATTGCGCATGATCTCGATGGCGCGGGCGACGCCCTCCTGGCCGGCGGCGCCGAGCCCGTAGATATAGGCGCGACCGGAGAGGCAGGCGCGCGCGCCGAGCGCGAGCGCGCGCATGATGTCCTGGCCGGAGCGGATGCCACCGTCGAACAGAACCTCAATCGACGAGCCAACCGCGTCGGCAATCGGCGGCAGCGCCGCGATCGACGACGGCGCGCCGTCGAGCTGGCGGCCGCCGTGATTCGATACCACGAGCGCTGCAGCGCCGGTCTTCGCCGCAATCAGCGCATCCTCGACATCGAGGATGCCCTTGAGGATGAGCTTGCCGGGCCACAAGCTCGCGATCCACTCAACGTCCTTCCAGCTCAGCGTTTCATCGAACTGGCCGGCGATCCAGCGCGACAGCGAATTGACATTCTCCATGCCGCGGATATGGCCGGCGAGATTGCCGAAGGTCTTGCGCTTGCCACGCAGGACGCTGAGCGCCCAAGTCGGCTTGCTGGCGATCTCGATGATGTTCTTGATGCGCAGCTCCGGTGGGACGGTCATGCCGTTCTTGATGTCGCGATGGCGCTGGCCGAGGATTTGCAGATCGACGGTGAGCACCAGCGCGCTGCATTTGGCCGCCGCCGCCCGCTCGATCAGCGAGCGCACAAAACCGCGGTCCTTCATGACATAGAGCTGGAACCAGAATGGCTTGTCGACGGCGGCGGCGACGTCTTCGATCGAGCAAATCGACATGGTCGAAAGGGTGAACGGGATTCCCGCGGCCTGCGCGGCGCGGCAGGCGAGAATCTCGCCGTCGCCGTACTGCATGCCGCACAGTCCGATCGGCGCCAGTGCCAACGGTAATGATGCAGGCTCCCCGAGAATTGTCGTTTGCGTGGTGCGCGCAGAGACATCGACGAGAATCCGCTGGCGCAGCTTGATGCCCTCGAGATCGGCGCGGTTGGCGTTGAGCGTCTGCTCGGCGTAGGAGCCCCCCTCGGCATAGTCGAAGAACTGACGCGGCACGCGACGACGCGCGGTTTGCCGCAAGTCCTCGATACAGGTCATCGTTTTCATGGTTATCGTTCCCGGCTGTAGAGGCTTGTCGAAATAGCACAAAGTGAAGCGAAGTTCCCGGGCGGAACAGCGGCAACGGTAACGCGTTTACGGGCAGACAATACCGAACCGGCAATCAGACATCGGAACAAAGACCATGATGGACCAATGGAACCGCAAGCGATCGCCGACCCCAGATCGCAGCGCTCTCGACCGGGACGCCAAGGAGCGGGCAAACAAGCGCCGGGAACGCGAGGAGAAGCGCAAAGACGCCCTCGATGGTGAACTCGACCGCGGACTAGAGGACACGTTTCCCGGCTCCGATCCGGTCGCGATCACCCAGCCGCCGCATAGCGCGCGCGATAAACGCAGCTACTAGGCGGCACCTAATCGCGGAAACCCTGCACCAGCGTAACGCAGGACCTTGAATTCAACATGTTTTTTGGCGCTGATAGGATAGAAAAAACGTTATTCCGGGCAGGAAGATTACTGAATATTTTTTGAGGCGGACCTCACCCGGAACGGGTTAATATCACCGCCTTGGAAAGGCGGCGGTGGGGGAACATGGTCCGCAAGTATTTTGGTACCGACGGCATCCGCGGCCGCGCCAACGGTGTGATCACGCCGGAATTGGCGCTCAAGGTGGGACAGGCGACCGGACTGGTCTTCCGCCGGGCCGGCGAAGACCGCCATCGCGTGGTCATCGGCAAGGACACCCGGCTTTCCGGCTATATGATCGAAACCGCGCTGATTGCAGGGTTTACCTCCGTCGGCATGGACGTCCTGCAGCTCGGGCCGATGCCGACCCCGGCCGTGGCCATGCTCACGCGCTCGATGCGAGCTGATCTCGGGGTCATGATTTCGGCCTCACACAATCCGTTCGACGACAACGGCATCAAGCTGTTCGGGCCCGACGGCTACAAGCTCTCGGACGAGGTCGAGCGGCAGATCGAAACTCTGATCGATAGTGATATGACCAAGCGGCTGGCGAAAAGCCGCGAGCTCGGCCGCGCCAAGCGTATCGACGGCGTTCATGACCGCTACATCGAATTCGCCAAACGGACGCTGCCGCGCAACCTCTCGCTCGAAGGCTTGCGTGTGGTCATCGACTGCGCTCATGGCGCCGCTTACCGGGTCGCGCCCGAGGCGCTGTGGGAGCTTGGCGCCGATGTGGTCTCCATCGGGGTCGAGCCGGACGGCTTCAACATCAATCGCGATTGCGGATCGACGGCGCCCGATGCGCTCTCGCGCAAGGTGCGCGAGATGCGCGCCGACATCGGCATTGCGCTCGACGGCGATGCCGATCGCGTGGTGATTGTCGACGAGCAAGGCCATCTGATCGACGGCGATCAGCTATTGGCGGTCATCGCCGAGAGCTGGCAGAAGGATGGGCTCTTGGCCAAGCCGGGTATCGTCGCCACCGTGATGTCGAATCTGGGTCTTGAGCGCTATCTGCAATCGCTCAAACTCTCCCTCGTGCGCATGCCGGTCGGCGACCGCTATGTACTCGAGCACATGCGCGAGCACGGTTACAATGTCGGCGGCGAGCCGTCCGGCCACATCATTCTTTCCGATTACACCACGACCGGCGACGGCTTCGTCGCCGCGTTGCAGGTGCTCGCCGTGGTGAAGAAGCTGGACAAGCCGGTATCGCAGGTGTGCCACCGCTTCGCGGCGCTGCCGCAGGTGCTCAAGAACGTGCGCTATCGCAGTGGCAAGCCGCTGGACAACGTAAAGGTGCGCTCGGCGATCGAAGATGCGCGACAGCGCCTTGACGGGCATGGCCGGCTGGTGGTGCGACCGTCGGGGACCGAACCCGTAATCCGCGTCATGGGCGAAGGCGACGACAAGGCGCTGGTTGAGGAAGTCGTCGACGGCATCGTCGACGCATTGGCCGATCACGCGGCATAATGTTCATCCTGCCCCGCGAAGCGGGGATGGATAATTACCCGCGCGATTTGAGGAATTGCGCAAACGCTTTCAGCGTCATTTCCGAGACGTGGTGTTCGATACCCTCGGCGTCAGCCTCGGCCGCCTCAGTTGGTACCCCGAGCGCGCGGAGAAGATCGACAACGAGCCGGTGACGGACCCGCACGCGGTCGGCAAGCGCCTGCCCTTTCTCGGTCAGGAATACACCCCGGTACGGGCGCGCCGTCGCCAAGCCGGCGCGCTTCAAGCGCGCGATCGTCTTGACGGCGGTGGCGTGCGATACGCCGAGGCGCCGGGCGATATCCGTGGGCCGGGCTTCACCCCCGCTGACCAACAGATCGGCGATCAATTCGACGTAGTCTTCGAGTAACGCGGTCGACTGCGCCGACCGCGTCTTGCCGAACCGGCGCGCCTGCGTGCCTTCCGCGGGAAGCTCTGCTGTGGCGCTGCCTTGCCTGCGTTTGGCCGTATCTGCCGCCGCTGCTGTCATGATCCCGGACAAGGTTCATCCTGCTTCGACCCGGCAAGCGGAGACCACGTTTTCCTGACAGTGTCAAAATGTAGCTTCTGGCTATACTTTGTAACCATTGACGCCGCGGTTATGCATCCTTATAAAGTAGCTGATGCTACACTATTCAGTCAGTGCTTCACGCGCCGCGATATGACCGAAGCGACCGTGCCCCGCGAGTTCGCTCACCGACCGCACCGTCGCCGCGGCGCGCCAAGTCTCTGGCCGGGCAGCGCGGCGGGTTGCGCGCCTACGCGGTGTTCGCCGGGCCCGCGGTCATCGCCTCTATCGCCTATGTGGATCCGGGGAATTTCGCGACCAACATCCAGGCCGGGGCGAGGTACGGCTACGGCCTGCTCTGGGTGGTGCTGCTCGCCAATTTGATTGCGATGCTGTTCCAGGCGCTGTCGGCCAAACTCGGCATCGTCACCGGCCGCAATCTCGCGGAAATGTGCCGGGATCACTTTCCGCGGCCGATCGTCTTGGCCATGTGGATGGTCAGCGAGGTCGCCGCCATGGCCACCGATCTCGCCGAGTTCCTCGGCGGCGCCATCGGACTTTCCTTGCTGTTTCAGATGCCGCTGCTGGCCGGAATGGTCGTGACCGCGATCGTAACCTACGGCCTGTTGATGGTCGAAGGCTTTGGCTTCCGCCCGATCGAGCTGATCATCGGCAGCATGGTGAGCATTATTGCGCTCTGTTATCTCGTCGAGATGTTCATCGTACCGGTCGATTGGGCTTCGGCAGCCGTGCACACCGTCGTTCCGCAGATCGCCGATGCGCAGGCGCTGTTGCTCGCGGTCGGCATTATCGGCGCCACGGTCATGCCGCACGCCGTTTACCTGCATTCCGGCCTGACGCAGGCGCGCATGCCGGTTCGCGACGATACCGAGCGGCGTAAAGTGCTGCGCTTCTCAAACCAGGAAGTCGTCGCCGCTTTGGCCGTCGCCGGTCTGGTCAATATGGCCATGGTGATGATGGCGTCGAGTGCATTCCACGCCGGCCATCCCGAGGTCGCCGAGATCGAGACTGCCTATCACACGCTGACGCCGCTGCTCGGCGTCGGAGCGGCCGGCGTATTTCTGCTGTCGCTCATTGCCTCCGGGATTTCGGCCTCGACGGTGGGCACTATGGCCGGGCAGATGATCATGCAGGGCTTCGTCGGTTTCCGCATCCCGATTTGGGTTCGCAGGCTTGTGACGATGCTGCCGGCCTTCGTCGTCGTCGCGTTGGGCGTCAACGCGACGAATGCCCTGGTGGTAAGCCAGGTCGTGCTCAGCATCGCGCTGCCGCTGCCGATGATCGCGCTGATTATCTTCACCAACAGGACCGACATCATGGGCACCTTCGCCAACGGCCGGCTGACGCGCATTGCGGCGCTTGTCGGCACCGCCGCTGTGCTCCTGCTCAATATCTTTCTGATCGTGCAAACGCTCGGCGTTGCGCTTCCCGGCCTGTCCGCCGCGCACTGACCGCCAAACGCTGTTGTTCAATTTTGAACAACTTGCGCACTTATTAGCTTCAGGCGATGAAAAGGTCCGCGCGAGTGGACGAATGCGGGCGACTTATGCTTATTGCGCGCGAATAAGCGAAGAGCCGCGACCGGGGCAAGCGGCCTGTCACAAGGGGAAAACGCATGGGACATTTAAGGGCGGCGTCCGCCTTGACGGCGGTGGCTCTGTTATGGGCTACGGCGTCGGCGAGCGCCCAGGAATTCGGGACGGCACAGCAAGCTAGAGCGATGCTTGAACGTGCCACTGCCGCCCTCGAGGCCAACAAGGCCGCCGCACTCGCCGAATTCAATGACAAGACCAACAAACAGTTCCACGATCGCGACCTTTACGTGTTCTGCTTCGATATGACGGACGGCAAAACCGACGCGCATCCCAATCCCGCGCTCATCGGCACTGATATCCGCGCCTTTAAATTCAAGGACGACCCGCTCGGACAAAGAGTATTCAACGCGGCGAAGGCAGGAAGCTTCACCACGGTGGATTATAACTTCCCGAAGCCCGGAACGACCGAGCCCGTCCCAAAGCAATCCTTTGTGACGCGGATCGGCGACCAGGGATGCGGCGTCGGCTACTACAAGTAGCCGACCACGACTGGTTTCGCTGGAAATCGAACGGGAGGCGAGACCGGCCTTGCGGCCTCGCCTATTCGTCAGACGGTCTTCAAGTTCTCGGCAGCCGACTTGCCGGTCTTGCGGTCCACCACGACCTCGAACGCAACCTTCTGGCCTTCTCTGAGCTCGCGCAGCCCGGCGCGCTCAACGGCGCTGATATGAACGAAGACATCCTTGCCGCCACCATCGGGTTGGATAAATCCATAACCCTTCTGCGCGTTGAACCACTTCACTGTTCCGTTGCTCACGGGACACTCCTGCTTAGGAATCAAGATATGAGCCGCGCAAGATGCACGGCCCGGTTCGCTCGAGATTTTGGTGAAAGATCGTCAGTCAGGCGCGCTTTGTCGCTGCGTGGCCTAGTCGTTCGGCCCGAAAACTCGATGCCTCTATTTAGCGGGAACTCGCCTTGTCCGCAAGGGCGGATGCCGAGTTCGAAGGTGCAGAATTTTTCGAGTTCCGGCGTCACATTCAGTTCACAGTCACTGCGGGATGATCTCACCGATTAAGCCTGCGTCGTATTCAGTGAAAAACAGCCGGCCGTCGGACATGGAAATGATGCAGCGCGCGCCGCTTGCCGGCGTGGGAATGTCATACTCGCCGATCATGTCGCCGTCCGCGTTCATTCGACCGATCCTGTTAGTGAAATTTTCAGTAAACCAAACATCGCCGTTAGTCGCCACGGCAACGCCGCGCACCGATGCGTCTGGCGTCGGCACGGCGAATTCGACAATTGTGCCGTCGCAGGCGATACGGCCGAGCGCGTTGGCGCCGGTCTCGACGAACCAGATGCTGCCGTCGGGATGTAATGCCATGGCACGCGGTCCGCTGTTGGGGCTTGGGATCGGAAACTCGGTGACCTTGCCGTCGAGCGTCATGCGTGCAATGCGGCCGCCGCCGGCTTCGCTGAACCACAGCGCATCATCGCGCACGACGATGGAAAGCGGTCGGCTGCCCGGCGTGATGCCGGCGCCAAATTCGGCAATGCGGCCGTCAGGTGTGACGCGCGCAATGCGATCGGCATCGCCTTCGGAGAACCAGATGTTGCCGTCGGGACCGAGAGCAATACCGTCGGGGCCTGCGTTGGCAGTCGGCACCGCAAATTCCGTGATCGCACCAGCCGGACTGATACGTCCGACACAATTGCCAGCCTTTTCGGTGAACCAGAGATTGCCGTCAGCGCCAACGGCGATGCCGACCGGCATCGAGTTCGGCGAAAGGGAGAGCAAACTCGCGGAACGTGCCGGCACGAGGATCGAAGCAGCCGATCTTCGAAGCGCCGTTCTCACAGAACCACAGATTTCCGTCTGGCCCTTCGACGGCGATGTAGGGCTTGCTGCCAGGCGTAGGAATCTTGTGCTCGCGGATGACGGGTTTGGCGCGTGAAGCTCTTGCCGGCGGCCATTGCGAAACGCTGCTGTGCTGCGGCATCAGGAAACCCGCCCTTCCGTTCAAATATTTGCCTTCGCGGCGTTCGCAGCCTTCCAGATGCGCGCGGGCGTCAGCGGCATGTCAACATGTTCGACGCCGAGGGCGCTGAGCGCATCGAGCACGGCGTTGACCACCGTCGGCGGCGCGGCGATCGTTCCCGCTTCGCCGATGGCCTTGATGCCCAGCGGATTGGTCGTGGCCGGAATTTCGACCAGTTCGGAAACGAACGGGGGGAAATCGTCGGCCCGCGGCATGCCGTAGTCGAGAAAACTTCCGGTCATCAGTTGGCCGGACGCATCGTAGACAATGTTCTCGAACAGCGCCTGCCCGACACCCTGCGCGATGCCGCCGTGAATCTGGCCTTCGCAGATCATCGGGTTGATCACCATGCCGAGATCGTCGACGGCCACAAAACGGTCGATTCGGACCGCGCCGGTTTCCGGATCGACCTCGACTTCGCAGACCTGGCATCCGTTTGGATAATTGGGTGCCCCGCCGGGTACGCCCGACCAGGTGCCGACCCCGTCAAGGCCCAGGCCGAGCTTCGTGACCGGTCCCGCCGGAGCAAAAAAAGCGTGAGCGACGGCTGCAATCGACATCCGCTTGTCGGTGCCTGCTACCGTGAAAGAGCCGGCCTCGAACTCGATGTCGCTCGGCGCCGCTTCCATGAGTGCGCCGGCCATCTCTTTGCCGCGGGCAATGACCGCGTCTGCGGCCATGCGCAGTCCATTGCCGCCGACCAAAGAGCTTCGTGCCGCATACGTGCCGCGGCCGAACGCCACTTTCTCGGTGTCGCCCTGGATGTAGTTGATCGCCTCGAACGGTACGCCGAGCCATTCGGCGACGAGCTGCGCGAATGCGGTGGCGTGTCCCTGGCCGTGCGAATGGGTACCGGCAATGATCGTCACCATGCCGCCGGGATCGAATCTTATTTCCATGCGGTCGTTCATAACGCCGCCCAGCTCGATGTAGGGCGTGACGGCGCGGCCCCGCAGCTTACCCCGCCGTTCGCTGTGCTTGCGCCGCGCGGCAAAGCCGTTCCAATCGGCGAGCGCCAGGCATTGGTCCATCAGCTTTTCGAACTCGCCGCTGTCATAGGTGTGATGCGTCGGCGTGTGATAGGGCAGCGCTTCCGGCTTGATGAGATTGCGCCGCCGCAACTCGACCCGGTCGATGCCGGTGACCTGCGCCGCACGGTCGACCAGCCGCTCGATCAGATAGATCGCTTCCGGCCGGCCGGCACCGCGATAGACCGAAGTCGGCGCGGTGTTGGTGAACACGGCGCTGGTGCTGAAATGGATCGTCTGCACGTCATAGAGACTCGGAATGAACATCACCGACCAGAACAGCGGCGCCGTCGCCGCGCCCCACCAATAGGCGCCGAGCGCCTGATAGGCCGTCGACCTGATCGCGAGGAACTTTCCGTTCTCGTCAAGGGCGAGCTCACCGTAGACGACCTGATCGCGGGCGTGATTATCGCCGAGCAGGCTCTCGCTGCGCGTTGCCGTCCATTTGACCGGCCGGCCGCAGCGTTTTGCCGCCCACAGCACCAGAACGTCTTCGGGATAGAGATTGGCCTTCATGCCGAAGCCGCCGCCGACATCGGGCGACAGCACCCTGATCTTCGACTCCGGCACATGAAAGACGAAGGACGACAGGGCCGTTCGGACACTGTGCGGATCCTGCGACGTGGTGTAGAGCGTATATTTGCCGTCCGCGGCCTCGTAGACGCCGATCGCACAGCGCGGTTCAATCGGATTGGCAGTGACGCGATTATTGACCAGGCGAACCGAGGCGACGTGCTTGGCCTTGGCGAAGGCCGCGTCGGTCGCCGCCTTGTCGCCGAACGCGATGGTCACGCCGATGTTGCCGTTCGGGCAATCGTCCCAGATTTTCGGCGCCTCCGCCTTCGCCGCCTGCTTCGATCTCGACGAGCGCCGGCAGCGGCTCGTAGTCCACGGTGACCAGCTCGGCGGCGTCGCGGGCCTGCGCTTCAGTTTCGGCGACAATGAAGGCAACACGGTCGCCCGCGCACCGGACCCGGTCGGCAAGCAGCACCGGACGCGTGGTCGAAAAACCTTTGGGACCACCCCACGATTCCGGCATGAAGAAGGGCGGAATGCCGCCGATCTTGTCGGTCACGGCATCGGCGCCGGTGAGCACACAGAGAACGCCGGGTGCGGCCTTCGCCGCGGTCGCGTCGACGCGCTTGATCAGCCGCATGCGCGTGCGGTGAGAGCACGGCCACGCCATAGCATTGCCGGGCAAGAGCGAAATCGCCGACATATTGACCGGCGCCGGTCGTGAAGCGCTGATCCTCGACCCGGCGGACCGCCTGCCCGATCCCGAACTTCGTCATCGATGCTTTCTCGGCAGCCAGGGTCAAGCGCAGAACCCGCCGTCGACCATCAGCGCGGTACCGCTGGTATAGCTGCTGCGGTCGGAGGCGAGGAAACAGACCGCCTGGGCGATCTCGTCGGGCACGGCATGGCGGCCGAACGGTATTTGCTCGTCGAACCATTCACCGGCGTCTCGCCCGAGCATTTTGCTCATGGACTTCTCGGCGGTGCGCATAAAGACATTGTCGACCGGCCCGGGATTGACGCTGTTGACGCGGATACCGCGCGGCGCAACTTCCTTGGCGATACAGCGCATCAGGCCCATGAGGGCATGCTTGGCGGCAACGTAGGAGCAGTTGAACGGCACGCCCTTCACGCCCACGGTGCTGGCGGTGATGATAATGCTGCCGCCGTCGTTCATGTGCGGGATGGCGTATTTGCAGGCGAGGAAACAGCCGCGCACGTGCGTGGCGATGATGCGATCAAACAGGTCCTCGGGATATTCGGTGATCGGCATCAGCGGTCCATCATTGCCGGCATTGCTGAACAGCACGTCGATTTTGCCCCAGCGCGCGACGGTCTCCTCGACATAGCGGCGAGTCTGCGCGGCGTCGGTGACATCGGCGGCGACATAGGCCGCCCGGTCGGTATCAAGCTCGCGAACCGTTCTGGCCAGCTTGTCGGCGTCGAGATCGACCAGCATGACGCTGGCGCCTTCAGCGAGCAGCGCTCGGACGCTGGCGAGCCCGAGACTGCCGGCGCCGCCCGTCACAATGCAGGTTTTTCCTTCCGCCAATCCCAAGATCGCCTCCCCTTGTTGCTTATGGCGCGTTTCCCGCCGTTTGGAGTGAGCATAAGCGAGCCGGGGGCTGCTCGGAAGCACCGCCGTGCGGTGGCTGGTATTCCGCGGGCATGGTTGAGCATCAGGCGCAAAGTGCCGTACGCTGACAAAAGCGAGAGCGGCGCAAGCAAAAATCCCGCTCAAACGGTCATGCACGCGGGAGGAATGTTCATGCGGATTATCGATCTTTCGGTGGCGCTGAAGGCTGGAATTGCCTCGGATCCTCCGAGCATGCTGCCGAGCATTTCATATCGAGACCACAAGGAAGGCGCCAAAGAATTCGCCATGATGTTTCCCGGCCTCAAGCCCGAACAGCTCCCCGATGGCGAAGGCGCCGCGATGGAGCAGGTCACGATTACGACCCATAACGGCACCCACCTCGACGCGCCGTGGCACTACGCAAGCACGATGGATGGCGGCAAGCCGTCGCTGAAGGTCGATCAGCTGCCCCTGGAATGGTTCTTTTCCGCCGGCGTGAAGCTCGATTTCCGCGACAGGCCGGACGGCTATGTGTGCAAGGCCGATGACGTCAAGCGCGAGCTCGACCGCATCGGCTATACGCTCAAGCCGCTCGACATCGTGCTGGTGAATACCGCAGCGGGGACTGCTTATGGTCAGCCGAACTTCATCGACAAGGGTTGCGGCATGGGCCGCGAAGCCACGCTTTATTTGACCAAACAGGGCGTGCGGGTCACCGGCATCGACGGCTGGAGCTGGGATGCGCCGTTCTCGTTCACACGGAAGCGGTTTGCCGAGACCGGCGACGCCAGCCTCATTTGGGAGGGCCACAAGGCAAGCCGCGAAATCGGCTATTGCCACATGGAAAAGCTTACCAACCTCGAGCAGCTGCCGCCATTCGGCTTCAAGGTGTGCTGCTTCCCGGTGAAGATCGAAGCGGCGTCGGCGGGCTGGACGCGCTGTGTTGCGTTCCTCGACAGCTGAGTGAACAAGCTGCGCGCGAGCGGCTTTGCGGCGCCGGGCGCTGCGCATAAAAAGGGGGAGAGCGTGATGGACCGGTTCAGCTTCGGGCCGCGCGATAACAGCATCATTCAGATCGCTTACACTGTCGCCGACATTGAAGAGGGCATGCGGCATTACGCCGAGCTTCTTCACATCGGTCCGTGGTTTCTGGTCGGCCCGTTCGTGCCGCCCAAAGGGGTCTATCGCGGCACGACAACCAAGATGCAGGTCAGCCTCGCGCTCGCCTATAGCGGCGAGCTCATGGTCGAATTGATCCAGCAGCACGATCAGCAGCCGTCGGTTTTTCAGGAGGCCCTGAAAGCGCGCGGCGCCCACGGCTTTCATCATTGGGCGATCGGCGCTCGCGACTTCGAGAAGACCGCGGCCCAATACCGGTCCCGCGGATACCAAGAAGCGTTCACCGATACCGCACCCGATCCGCTCGGCTGCCGCGTCATTTATTTCGATACCGGACGCGACCTGCCGGGCATGCTCGAAGTCATCGAGATGAATGCTCCCGCCGAAGAGGCTTTCCATAAGATTTATCAGGCAGCCCAGGAATGGAACGGAAAAGACCACATCGTCCATCGCGCTTAGCCGCGGCAGCCGCATACCATCGTCCGGCGCTCTTCGCAGGATTTCCCGTTGCGCGCCGATGAATGACACGCCCGAAATATACGCGCGGCCGAAAATCGTCGGTGCGCGCATCAAGCGCACCGAAGACCCGCGCCTCCTCACCGGAGCCGGCGCCTATACCGACGATCGCAAAGTCGCCGATGTGCTGCACGTCGCGTTCCGCAGGAGCGATCAATCGCATGCCCGCATTCGCGCCATCGACTGTTCGGCGGCACGCGCCGCGCCCGCCATTTTCGCGGTGTTCACCGCGGAGGATCTTAGCGAATGGGTCAAGCCCATCGTCGCCACCTCGCGCATGCCCAACTATTACGCAACGCCAATACTGCCGCTCGCGCGCGGCAAGGTGCGTTATGTCGGTGAGCCGGTTGTGGGCGTCATCGCGCACAGCCGCTATCACGCCGAGGATGCGCTTGAACGCGTTACCATTGATTACGAGCCGTTGCCTGTCGTCATCGATCCGGAACAGGCGGTGCGTGCGGAAGCTCCACTGCTGCATGAAGAGGCCGGCACCAACGTGCTGGTCGCTCGCGAGTTCAAGCGCGGCGACGTCGATGCCGCGCTGCAATCCGCCCCGGTGCGGGTCCAAGGCCGCTTCCGCATGCGCCGCAAGACCGCGGTTGCGATCGAGCCGCGCGCGTGCCTTGCCGAATATGAGCCGCGCCGCGAGACGCTGACGCTGCACTCCGCCACGCAGATACCCGGCATCGTGCGCGACGGACTGGCGCTCGCCTTCGGCATGCCTGCGGATAGCATCCGCGTGGTCGCGCCGGATGTCGGCGGCGGCTTCGGCGGCAAAGGCTCGCTCTATCCGGAGGAGATTTTCGTCTGTGCCGCGGCGCGGCAAGTGGGCCGCCCGGTCAAATGGACCAGCGACCGCGTGGAGGACCTTATCGCCAGCAGTCAGGCCTTCGACGAGATCGTCGACGCGGAATTGGCGCTGGACGGCGAGGGCCGCATCCTCGCCTTGCGCACCGACGTCATCGGTGACGTCGGCGCCTTCTCGATTTATCCTTGGACCGCGGCACTGGAGCCGGTGCAGGTGGTCAGTTTTCTGCCCGGACCCTATCGCGTTCCGCATTATCGCGGCCGCGTCCAGGCGGTGGCGACCTCAAAGCCGCCGACCGGTCCCTACCGCGGCGTCGGCCGGCCGACTTCTACGTTTGTCATGGAACGGCTGATCGATATGGCGGCGGTGAAAACCGGCCTCGATGCCAAGGAAATCCGGTTGCGAAACCTCGTCGGCGCCGACGAGCTGCCGTACAAGGTCGCCTCCGGCATTGTCTGGGACAAATCGGGCTTTCAGGAATGCCTGAATGCAGCATGCGCGGCAATCGGCTACGAAACGCTGCGTGCCAAACAGAAAGCTGAGCGCGCCGCCGGCCGTTGGGTCGGCCTCGGCATCGCCTGCTATGCGGAATTGACCGGTATCGGCTCGCGCATTTCCGTCGCTCCGGGAATGCCGATCAACACCGGCACCGAGACCGCAATTGTCCGCATTGAGCCGAACGGTGCGGTCACTGCAACGTTCGGGGTCGCCTCGCACGGACAGGGCCTCGAAACGACGCTCGCGCAAATCGTTGCTGAGCATCTCGGCGCCCACTTCGAGGACATCCGCGTCCTGCAGGGCGACAGCGCCCTCGTCCCCGGATCAACCGGCACCTATGCCAGTCGCAGTCTGGTGCTGGCCGGTGGCGCGGGAACGCTCGCCGCCCAGGCCGTGCGCGAGAAAGTGCTCAATGCCGCTTCGCACCTCTTGGAGGCGTCAGTCGCCGATCTCGTCGCCGAGGACGGACGGGTGACCATTGCCGGCACCGATCGATCGATCACGTTTCGCGATGTCGCCCGGGCGGTTTATGCCGAAGTCGACCGGCTGCCGCCGGACGCGCGCGATGAACTCGCTGCCACCAAGACCTACGATCCGGTCTTCGGCACCACGACATCGGCGACCCACATCGCCGCAATCGAGATCGACGCGGAAACCTACGAAGTCCGCGTCGACCGTTTCGTCGTCGCCGAGGATTGCGGCAGGCTGGTCAATCCGCTGATCGTCGACGGCCAGGTCCACGGCGGCGTGGCGCAGGGCATCGGCGCCGCGCTCTATGAAGAGGTCATCTACGACGATCAAGGCCAGAACGTTACCGCGAGCCTGGTCGATTATCTCGTCCCCTCAGCCTGCGAGATCCCGACGATGCAGGTCACGCATATTGAAAGTCTATCGCCAACTACGCTGGGCGGGTTTCGCGGCATGGGCGAAGGCGGCACAATTGGCGCGCCGGCGGCGGTGGCGAACGCACTCGCCGATGCGCTCTCGCCGCTTGGGATTGAGATCAACGAGCTTCCCGCAACGCCGGAGCGGTTGTTCCGCCTTATCGAGGCGGCCAAACGAGCCGTCAAAATGTGAAGGAGCAGACATGAAAGAGCAGACATGGATTTGGGGCTGAAAGGAAAAGTCGCCTTGGTGACCGGCGCGACCAGCGGCGTCGGTCGCGAGATCGCGCTCAGTCTCGCCGCCGAAGGCGCCGGCGTCGCCGTCAATTACCGCTCTTCGGCCGAGGAGGCAGACCTGCTTGTTGCCGAGATCGTCGCCAAAGGCGGCAAGGCCAAAGCCTTCAAAGCCGATGTAGCCGATTTTGCCGCCGTCAAGGCGATGGTCGACGAGACCGTCAAGGACTTCGGTGGCCTCAACATCCTCATCAACAATGCCGGACTGGCGATCCGGCAACGTTTCATGGAAACCAAACCCGAGGACTGGCACCGCCAGATCGACGCCTGTCTCTATGGTGCGATCCATTGCTGCTTCGCCGCCGCGCCGCATCTCGATGCCGCCAAGAATGGCCGCATTGTCAGCGTGATCGGCGATTCCTCGCGGGTCGGTGAATCGGGCCTGGCGATCGTTGCCGCCGCGCGCGGCGGCGTTGTCGCCTTGATGAAATCGCTGGCGCGCGAATTCGGCCGCTCCGGCACCACCGCCAATACCGTCTCGCTCGGGCTCGTCGAAACCCCGCACGACAAGGAATGGGTCGACGCCAATCGCGACAAGCTGATCAAGCTCTATCCGCTGCGCCGTCTCGGCCTGCCGGGCGACGTGGCGCCGATGGTCACGCTGCTGGCCTCGCCGCATTCCGGCTGGATTACCGGACAGGTGCTCAGCATCAGCGGCGGCTTCAGCATGGTGTGAGGGGATAGACGTGCTGCGCACCGATCTGATCGCGCCCATTCCCGAACTATTGCGCCGGCACGCAGTCGCGCGGGGCGGCAAGTGCGCCTATCGCGACGCGGCGACATCGGTCAATTATGCGGAGTTATACGAGCGAACCGGGAAGCTTGGCGGCCATCTCGCCGATAACGGCATCGCGGCGAACGACGCCGTCGCGATTTTTCTGCCGAACTCAGTGCCGTGGGTCGAAAGCTCTCTCGGTATCGCGCGCGCCGGCGCGGTGAGCGTTCCGATCAGCTACAACTCGACCGAAACCGAAATCAGCTACCGTCTCGCTGACGCGAATTGCAAAGCGGTTATCACCACTGCCGAGCGGGGCGATCTGTTGGCGCGGCTGCGGGCGTCCGCGCCCCATCTCGCGACGCTGATCGTAACCGATCGCGGCGCTTGCAGCGTGCCGGCGTTGCGCTACGCACACCTGGTGACAGCGCCGCCGCAGTCGGCGGCGCGCGATCCCGCTTCGCTGCATGAGACCGCTTTTATCCTTTACACCTCCGGCACGACCGGCCGCGCGAAGGGGGTTCAACTCACGGTACACGGCATGCTGTGGGTGACCGCCGCCTGCTGGGCGCCGATCACCGGCCTGTGCGACCAGGATACCGTGCTCTCGCCGCTGCCGCTGTTTCATTCCTACGCGCTCGATCTGTCGGTGCTCAGCATCCTGGCGACCGGCGCGACCGGCTACATCATGGAAAGATTCTCCACCAGCGAAGCGGTGCGGCTTCTCAAGACCGGAGCATTCACTTTCTTTCCAGGCGTGCCAACCATGTTTCACTACTTGCTGCAGGCGACGCGCGGCGAAGGGAATTTGAGATTTCCCAATTTGCGGCTGTGCGTATCGGCCGGCGCCATCATGCCGGCAACGCTCAACCGCGAGTTCGAAGACCACCTCGGCGTCCAACTGCTCGACGGTTACGGCATCACCGAGACCTCGACCATGGTGACGATGAACTGGCCGACCGGAGGGCGAGTCCTCGGCTCGTGCGGCATTCCGCTGCCCGGTCTCGCAGTGCGCATCGTCGATCCGGCCGGCCGCGACGTCGGCTCTAATGAGGAAGGCGAGTTGATCGTGCACGGCCCCAATGTCATGCCCGGCTATCACAACAAGCCGGAGGAAACTCGCAACGCGCTGCGCGGGGGTTGGTACCACACCGGCGATCTCGCCAAGAGCGACGAAAACGGCTTCTTGACCATCACCGGGCGGCTGAAGGAATTGATTATTCGCGGCGGCCAGAATATTGCGCCGGCCGAAATCGAGGAGGTGGTGAACAGCTTCGAGGCGGTGCTTGACTGCGCCGTGGTGGCGATGGCGCACGAACATCTCGGCGAAGTGCCGGCGCTCTTCGTCGTGCCGCGTGAGGGCAACGCCTTCGAAAGGGACGCCTTGCTGGCGCATTGCCGGACGCATCTGTCGGCCTACAAGGTGCCGCACATCGTTCGACTGATCGCCGAAATCCCGCGCACGGGATCGGGCAAGATCATCCGTTACAAGCTGCGCGAACTGCTCAAGGCGTGAGCGGATGCACCCGCAGCACACCGGTTGTCGGCGAAAGCTTGTGGTTGGCCGCCGCCTTCCGCGAGCTAGATAGTGCCGCCGAGCGGAGCACCGAGGCCGTGAACAAGAACGGGACGGAAGAGTACGCAATCAAGGCCGCGGACGTGCTCATGGACGAGCACAGCCGCGGCGTGAAATTCCGGCCGTTGGCGTCGGCTTTCGGAATTACAAGCGTTGCCGGCGCCTACGCCGTGCAACGCGAATTTGTGCGGCAGCAGATGGAAGCTCGCGGCGTCGGGACGGCAGGTTACAAGATCGGATTGACCTCAAAGCGCATGCAGGAGATGTGCGGGATCGACAGCCCCGTCGCCGGCGTGGTCTTGCGGGACCGCGTGCATGTGTCAGGCAAGCGCCTGATGTCATCGGCCTACGGCAGGCTGGGCCTCGAGTTCGAGATCGCAGTCCGCCTCGCGCGCGATCTTCGCCCCGACGGCGGCGTCCTCGAGCTTGCGGACGTCGCGGATGCCGTCGATGCGGTCGCCCCGGCCATCGAGATCGTCGACGATCGAAATGCCGACTACGGCACGCTGGATGCTTTGTCGCTTATCGCGGACAATTCCTGGAACGCCGGGATCGTGCTCGGCGCATTCGTTCGGGAATGGCCCGATCTCGCCTTGATTGAGAGCGTGGTCAGCGCCGACAGCAAGGAGATCGATCGAGGCTTCGGACGGGACGTTCTCGGCCACCCCTTCCATTCAGTGGCCTGGCTCGCCAGCCATCTTGCCGAAGTGGGAACGGCCCTGCGCGCGGGAGATATCGTCATGACCGGAAACCTGGTGACCACGAAATTTCCGGACAGATCGTCGGTCTATCGCTTCGATGTGATCGGCCTCGGCTCGGTCGAGCTCTCAAGCAGCACGTAGCGCCGGTTACGCGCTGATCGGCGCCAGACCAGGAGAGATAGCGTGGACTTGGGGTTGGACAACAAGCGCGCGCTGGTTACCGGGGCATCCAAGGGCCTCGGCAAAGCGGTCGCCAGCGCCTTGCGGGCAGAGGGCGCCGCGGTGGCAATTTGTTCGCGCAGCTCCGAGCGCATTGAAGGAGCGGCCAAAGATATCGGCGCCGTCGGCCTCACCGGCGACCTTTCGATCGCCGGTGCCGCGGCCGACGTGTTGCGGCAAGCCCTCGATCGTCTCGGCGGCATCGATATCCTTGTTGTGAATACCGGCGGCCCGTCGGCCGGCAAGTTCCAAACTGTCAGCGACGAGGCCTGGCGAAACGCCTTCGAAAGCCTATGGATGAGCACGGTGGATCTGATCCGCGGCTGCCTCCCCGGCATGCGGGACAGGCGCTGGGGACGCATCCTCATCGTCACGTCGATATCGGCCAGGGAGCCGTTGCCAAATCTGATGATCTCGAATGCGCTTCGTCCGGGACTACATGGCTTGGTCAATGCACTCAGTCGTGAGGTCGCGGGCGACGGCATTACCATCAACGCCATCATGCCGGGCTACACATTGACGGAACGCCTGCGCGAGGTCGGGATCGACGACAAGCAGATGGCATCGCAAATTCCCGCGGGACGGATGGGCCGCCCAGACGAATTTGCGGCGCTGGCCGCATTCCTGGCGTCGGAACGGGCCGCTTATATCTGCGGTCAGGCCATCGCTTGCGACGGCGGATTTTTGCGGTCGATTTGAAGTTCCGCGGGCGTGCATTGGGGGATTGTACCCCCACGGTCCGTCGACGCGCGACGAGGACTGCAGCATTCGACGAGCTCCCGGCCCGCGCCCCATTCGCTAAATTCCAGCTTTCGCGATGAGGCGGTCAGGCGTTCGTCGTGATTGCCGCGCCGGAATGGGCCGACCGAAGGAATATTCGGTCCTGAGCCGTGGATTTTTCAAAATGCCTGATTACCTTTCAAGCAAGCGCCCCGGGTGAGGGTTTACGGATTTCATGCCCGAAGAACGCGTCAACCGTAAGCTCGCTGCAATTCTCGCGGCCGACGTGGTCGGTTATTCGCGGCTGATGGGAGCCGACGAGGCCGGCACTCTGGCCGCCCTGAAGCAGCATCGGCAAAGCATTTTCGATCCGGCCGTAGCGGCTCACAACGGGCGCATCGTGAAGCTGATCGGTGACGGGACCATTGTCGAGTTCGGCAGCGTCGTGGATGCGGTGAACTGCGCGCTTTCAGTACAGCGCTCCAGCGACTCGTTGCCGAATGAGGGCTTGCACCAGCCGAAGATCGTTCTCCGGATCGGCATTAATCTCGGTGATGTGATCATCGAAGGTGACGACATTTACGGCGACGGCGTCAACATCGCCGCGCGCCTGGAGCCGCTCGCCGAGCCCGGCGGCGTCTGCGTCTCTTCGATCGTCAACGAGAGCATCGGCAACCGGATTGACGTCCAGTTCCACGACGGCGGCGACATCGCCGTCAAGAATATCGATCGGCCAATTCGCGTCTGGAAGTGGCATCCTTCGGCGGCGGCGGTCGATGCAGGCCAGAGGTCCAACGGGGCCAAGGCTATGCCGAACCTCGCGACGGCGTCGATCGCGATTTTACCTTTCACCAACATGTCGGGCGATCCGGAGCAGGAATATTTCTCCGATGGCATCACCGAAGACATCATTACCGACCTGTCGAAGATCGCCGGCCTGACGGTGATCGCCCGCAACTCGAGCTTCACCTATAAGGGGCGCGCGGTCGATGTTCGCGCCGTGGGTCGGGATCTTGGCGTGAGCTCCGTGCTCGAAGGATCCATCCGCCGCGCCGGCAATCGCGTGCGGATCACCGCGCAGCTTATCGACGCGACAAGCGGTGGTCACCTGTGGGCCGACCGCTACGACCGCGATTTGACCGACATCTTCGAGGTGCAGGACGATGTCACGCACCGCATCGTCGAAGCGCTGAAAGTCACTCTCAGCCCGGCCGAAAAGGCGCAGCTTAACGACAGCGGAACATCCAACGTCGAGGCCTACGACTGCGCTCTTCGCGGCCGCGAGGTTTTGCTTGGAAATCCGAAAAATCGCGGCACATTCGAACAATCGAAAGCGTTCTTCACAAGAGCAATCGAGATCGATCCCAACTATGCGCAAGCCTATGCTGGTCTCGGTTTTGCGTACATGTTCGACTACCAGAACCGTTGGAGCGATGACCCCGATGGCTCGCTGCCACTTGCCAAACACCACGCCGAACAAGCGATAGAAAAAAATCCGAAAGATGCGCTAGCGCGAATCGTCGCGGCGGTGGCGGCGACGTTCGATAGGGACCTCGATCGGGCGAAGTCAGAGGTCGACGCCGCGCTGTCACTCAACCCCAATCTCGCTATGGCCTACAACGTTCTGGGCGGTATTTGCAACTATTCGGGACGGCCACTGGAAGCAATTCCGATGATCGAGCGTGCCATGCGCTTGGATCCCGCCGCCAGTCAGCAATATCTTCACTTCCTGGGCATGGCCTATCTTCTCGCCGGCAAATACGAAACAGCGGCAACCCTCTTCCGGCAGCGTATTCTCCTCGTGCCCGGAACGGATTTTTCACGTTCTGCCCTCGCTTCCGCTCTTGGTCATCTCGGCGAAATTGAAGAGGCGCGTCGCATTTGGCGCGAGCTCAAAGAGATCAATCCAAATTACTCATTCAGCGAGCATTTCAGCCGGCTGCCGTTTAAGCGAGAGGAAGATGTGCAGCGGGTTGCCGAGGGTCTCGTGAAAGCCGGATTGTTGGACTGAACGACGGCGTAGCGGGAATTCTTGTCCCCGGCGCGTTAGCCACCGACGGCAAGGGGAATCGGCAGGAGTTCCAGGGTCGGCAAATCGAGCGGCTTCAAAGTCGGCTCGGTATCGCTCGATCGAGCTTCGTGCTTGCGATCCTCAAACTTGCGATCCTCATGCTTGCGCTCGAATTTGGGGAACTGCTGGCCCGCTCCGTTGTCCATGGAATAGATCCCGCCGGTAATGCTGGCGCCCTGCTCGATCGTCAGGATTCCGGAGCTTAGATTTCCATCGACGCGGCTGCTTGAGCGCAGGATCAAAAGACCTTTGACATCGAGCCGGTCAAAGACCTTTCCAGAAATGTCGGCATTCTGGACAACACTGATTCTGCCTCTGACCACACCCGTCTTGCTGACGATCAAATTACCTACCGATATGTCACCTTCGAGCACGCCATCGACGATCACGGTATCCGACACCAGGACTGCGCCCTTAACGGTGACCCCTACGCCAATATGGAGCTTATTGGCTTCGGGCCTGTTGTCGACCGCTGCTGACATTTTGCTGTCCTTTCGTGCCCAACGTCTGGCGCAACGCAACTCACTGAAACCACAATAGGAATCTACAATTATTGCGCTATCTTAGGCGGCCTCTGGCGTATTTGCCGTGGTTATCCACAGAATACGAGCAGACCGCACGCTTCCTGTCGGAATCGCGCCACCTTGTGCTCGACGAGAACGCCGCGATCAGACCCAGCCACCAGCGCCGGGCGCCCGTTGTTCCACAAGGCTGCGCCGTATCGCGGCTTCGACCTTGTCCGCACCCGGCGGCGGCGAGAGCGCGATGCACCATCAAGTACACTGCCAGAACGGTGACATCGCGCCCGCACCGCACGATATCGGGCTGGCCGAAGGGGCAGAGCACGGTCGTCGGCAGGCGACCCCTCGACGTCAGGGAGATGCGCATCACTGACCGCGAAGGTAGGCCATCGCGCTGCGCCTCGAGGTCGTAAAGCCTTGCTCAGCTTGGAGCACGCCGCGCCGCCGCCTCGGCTCCGGCCGCCAGTTCCACAATCTCCGTCGTAATCTCTTCCTGGCGCAGCTGGCGCTCGCGTTGCTGGAGTCCGGTAAGCTTGTTTTCGGTATTATTCTTGGCGGCCATCATGGCGATCATCCTCGCCTCGTTCTCGGCGACAACCGCATGCATGGCCGCTTCGCACAGTTGCGCGTAGACGTATTCCGCCGCAGAGTCGTTCGAGCAACAGCTCCGGCTTAAGCGCAATCAGCGGAGCCTGCGTGTCAATCGGCCGCGTAAAGCGCTCGAAATCGATCGGCAGCAGCGAGTGCCGATCGATGCGGATGGTGCCGGAGACCGAGCGGGAGAACAGGATATCGACCGTCGTGATGGCGCCCCGTGCGAGGTAGCCATACAGGACCTCGGTGAGCCGGTTCGCGAAGCTCGGAATTCCCTCGATGCGAGTCGTCATCGGCGCCGACCAATCGGGGCTTATTCCTCGCTCGCCTGCCACCGCTACGCCACGGGTGCCGACGATCAGGGTCGTGACCCCATCGAGATCAGCCCCTGCCACCTCGAATACACGTTGGCTGAAAGATCCGGCAAAGCCCTGCTCGGCGCAAAAAAGAATAAGGCCGTGTTTGGAGTGACCCGGCGCCGACGCGGCGATCCTATCGGCTGGCAGCAATTCAAGTGCCTGCCCGATGGCATGGGAAACAACCTGAGTATATGCTTCTATCCCGGCCAGTAGCGCTCGGCCTTTCTGCGCCCGCGAAGCGGCGATACCCCGCATGGCGGTGACGACGGCGCCCAATTGGCGGACGCTCTGGATTTGCGTGACGACGTCGGATAACCGCTCCACCATTATTCGGTCCTCGGCGCCGGCGTGGCGGGCCGCGGCATCAGCTGCGCTGCCAGCGCCGAGAGCGCCGCTATCAGTTCAGCGCCTTTCGCTTCGTCGAGGCCGCCGGTGCGCATCATCTCATTGACGATGGTGCTGGCGGCGGCATCCAGCCAACCCGAAAGCTCGGCGCGGAACCTTCCGATCAGCTCCAGCGGCAGGCGATCGAGCAGGCCATGCTGCAAAGCGAGCACCAGCGCGACTTCATCGACGAGCCGCAATGGCGCGTATTGCTGTTGCGTGAGAACCGCGCGAATGCGTCGCCCGCGCGCGATCTTGTCCTTGACCTTGGCATCAGTCACGCCGCCAAAGCGCGTGAACAGCTCAAGTTCGAGGAATTGGGCGTAATCCAAACGCAGCGTTTCCGCGGCCTGCCGCAGGGCGGGTGCCTGGGTCTTGCCGCCCACGCGGCTGACACTGGTCCCGACGTCGATCGGCGGCTTATGGCCTTCGTAGAACAAGCGCGCATTAAGAACGATCTGACCGTCGGTGATCGAGATCAGGTTGGTCGGAATATAGGCGCTCAAATTGCCGGCATCCAATTCGGCAATCGGCAGCGCCGTCAACGAACCGCCACCGGTCGCCCGGGAAAGCTTGGCAGCGCGTTCGAGGAGCCGGGCATGGACATAGAAAACATCTCCCGGATAAGCCTCGCGTCCAGGCGACTGCCGGGTCAGCAGCGCGATTTCGCGGTGCGTGGCGGCGTGTTTGGTCATATCGTCGATGATGATGAGGGCATGCTGACCGCGATCACGGAAGTATTCCGCCATGGTGAAGCCGGCAAATGGCGCAATCCATTGCAGGCCGGGAGCAGCCGACGCGCTGGCGACGACAAAGATGCAGCGTTCCGGCGCGCCGTGCGTCTGAACGGCATTGATCACGCGCCTTACGCTCGACGACTTCTGACCGATAGCTACGTAAACGCAAATGATGTCGCTGGACCTCTGGCTAATTATGCAGTCGACGGCAATCGCCGTCTTGCCGATCGCGCGGTCGCCGATAATCAGCTCGCGTTGGCCGCGCCCCAAGGCAAACATTGAATCGAGCACCAGCAGGCCGGTCTGCACGGGCTCGCTGACGAAATCGCGGTCGATGATGGCCGGGGCCGGACGCTCGGCGGGCTCGTAACTTTCAGCGCTTATCGCATCGCCACCGTCCAGCGGTCGGCCAAGCGGATCGACCGTGCGGCCGAGGAGACCTGGGCCCACCGGCACGCGGACGACCTCGCCGGTGCCGCGGACAAGGTCGCCTGCCTCGATTCCCTCGGGATCCTCGAGAAGAACGCATCCGAGAGAATCCCGATCCAAAGTCGTGGCAAAGCCGACCTGGCCGCGTTCGAACCGCACGAGCTCGTCGAGTCTCACGCTGGGCAATCCGGAAATCACCGCAATGCCGTCGGCAACCCTCTCCACGCGGCCTACTTGCTCGGCCGTCGGCGCCAGCGGCGTCGCTTTGACCCGCGCCCTTGCGTCGCTGAGCCAGGCGTCAAGATCAACGAACGCGGCTGTCACGGCTCAACTCCTGGCGAATTCGATCGAGGTTTGCGCGCCAGCTGTTGCGGATAATGGCGCTTTGACCCTTAAGTTCGATGCCCGCGACGATTGCCGGATCGCTGCCAAACGCGAAAGGCAAGTCGACGCCGAAAGCTTCCTTGAGCGCACCGCGAACATGCCGCGTCTGCTCCTCCGAAAGCGGTGCGGCGGTAACGATTTCAATCGGGTGCCCCATCGTCGCGGCAGAGGCGAGGCTTTCTCGCGCCGCGGCTGGCAAGTCGCGGACCTCGCGGCAAATCTCGTCGACGAATGCGTAAAGCACATCTCGCTCTGGAAAACGTGCAAGCAAGCGCCGCGCGATGTCGATCGAAAGCTCACTGGCGCGATCGATGATCGCCGCCTCCGCCGCCGCCCGCTCGCGGGCGATTCCGGCTTCTGCTTCGGTCCGGAGCTTGATGATCTCCGCTGACGAATGCTCAAGCAGATTCCGCTTCTCGGTCTGTGCCGCAGCCCGGACCTCGGCGATCAGTCTCTCCTGCTCGGCAGCGATCTTCGCGCGCGCCTTATCGGCATCCGCACGCACATCGGCAGCCTCTTGACGAGCGTTAGCGGCGTCGGCGAGCAGCTTGTTCGCCTCCTGCTGCCGCTTGACGACGATATCCATGACCGGCCGGAAAAAGAATTGGCCGAGGATCCAGATCAGAATGAGGACATTGACAGTCTGCAGCGCCAGCGTCCACCAGTCGATGCGCATGGGCTCAACGGACAAATGGATTGGCGAACAGCAGCAGGAGCGCGATCACCAGACAGTAGATTGCCATCGTCTCGATCATGGCAAGGCCGACGAATAGGGTTCGCGATATCGTGCCAGCCGCCTCCGGCTGGCGCGCGATCGCATCCATCGCCGCCGCGACTGCCCGCCCCTCGGCAAGCGCCGGACCGATGGCGCCGAACGAAACGGCCATCGCTGCGGCGAAGATGCTGACGATCTCGGTCCAATTCATGGCTTTTCCCCTTGGTGGCCGCCGCCGCTTCGTTCTCCACCGACGGCGCTGCCGATGAAGACCATGGCGAGCACGGTAAAAATGTAGGCCTGGATGGCGCCGATGAGCAGCTCCAGCGCCATCAACGGAATCGGCACGAACAGGCCGGCGAGCGAGAGAACGACGCCAATGATAAAAACACCACTCATGACGTTGCCGAACAGCCGCACGATCAGCGAAAACGTGCGCGTGAAGGTCTCGACGAGATTGAGCGGCATCATCACGATGCTCGGCTCGGCGAACGTCTTTAGATAACCGCCAACACCGCGCGCGCGGATGCCGAAATAAATGATTGAACAGAAAACGATCAGACCCAGCGCCGCATCAGTTTCGATGTGTGCGGTCGGCGGTTCGATGCCCGGAACCAGTGACGACCAGTTCGCTGCCAGAATGAACAGGAACAGCGTGCCGATCGTCGGCACATAGGGCTGCGGGGCAACACGGATCGTGCCCTGGATTTGATCCGCGATGGCTCCAACGATGAGCTCGAGCGCGCTTTGGTAACGTGTCGGGGCGAGCGCAAGCGAGCGCGTGAGCGATAGGCCGCCCAGCGTCAGAACCGCCATGACGCCCCAAGTGACCACGACCGGCTCGGTTACCGGGATTGGGCCGACCGTGAATAGCGTTTTCATGACGAGCGGCGATTCGATCATGTCGGCGCCTCCAAGCGCACGGCGGCCATGCGCGCAACCGTTATGCCAACGGCGACGAGTAGGAGCGGCAAAGCCCCGAAGTGAATAGCGATCATCGCGAGCACGCCGGCCAGAAGTGCGAAGCGCCCGAGCTGCAGCACCGTTGCGAGCAGCGGCGCCCGACCAAGGACAAGCATGCTGACGTTCCAATGAAGTGTCAGGAGATAAAGAGCTCCGATCAACACGCCACTGCCGAGCCAGGCGCCAGCTTGCGCGACGAACAAGGCATGTTCGATGAGGTTAGCCGTCATTGCCTGTGCATCCACCCCCAGGCCGACCAGAACCCGAGCGTGACCCCCAGCACCAACAACGCCGCACTCCAGAAAATTCCGGTGCGCAGCGCGTGATCGAGCCATCGTCCGATGAAGAGGCCGATCAAAGTCGGCGCGACGATGATCCAGCCGAGGACGCCAATCTGGCCAACGAACCGTACCATGGACGGTTCCCCTTCAGTCCGCCAAAGCTTTTGGCGCTCCTCGTGTTTTCGAGCCGCTTCGGCCATCGCGTCTGCAGAAGTCTGCTCGGGCTCGACGGCGTCGGCATTCATCATCTGCCCCCGAATATGCCGGGCTGTTCGGGCCGCAGGTAGTGCATGATCCGCCTTATAGCCAGCATCTGTAACTGCAGGCTTTCGGTACGCGCGATGCGCTCGGCTTCAACCGCTTCGCGAAAATGCGCCAGCACCCCGCGTTCGAGACGCCCGAGATCGTCGCCCGCAATCGCTTCGCGCACCGCAACCTCGACTTCGTTTCCGTTGCTGACTGACAATACGCCGCGTCGCACGGCGCAGAACCTCGGCCGATCGTCAGCGCCGTGCCAGCTTACGATCGACACCGTCAACGCCGTCAGAAAATCGGCATGGCCGTTCAGGATGCCGAAGCTGCCACTTTCGTCTTCAGCCCGCACGGCGATGACGTCTTGCTCATCGACCACGACAGAGGTCGGTGTGGCAATGAGCAGCCTCACGGCGACTTTGCCTCGCGCTTCCAGGACGCATCCTTTTCGCCTGCCTCGTCGATGGTACCGACCATGTAGAGCGAACTTTCCGCCCATTGGTCGCAAGCTCCCTCGAGTATTGTACTGCAGCCCTTAAGCGTCTCAGCCAAGGGAACGGATCGCCCCGGCTTACCAGTAAAGGCTTCAGTGACGGCGAAGGGCTGCGTGAGGAAGCGTTGCAATCGCCTGGCTCTCGTGACGAGCAAGCGATCCTGAGCGCTCAGCTCTTCGACGCCGAGAAGCGAAATGATGTCCTGTAATTCCTTATAGTGCGCGATCGCCTCGCGTACCTGCTCGGCAATGGCGTAATGCTCCTGCCCGACGACGGTCGGATCGAGCAGGATCGATGAAGAGCGCAACAGATCGACTGCGGGATACATGCCCTCTGCAGCCATCGATCTGGCAAGCACGATCATGCTGTCGAGGTGGCTGGAAATAGCGGTCACGGCCGGATCCGTAAAATCATCGGCCGGCACATAAACGGCTTCGATCGCAGTGACCGACACGCCTGCGATCGAGGCGATGCGCTCATGCAGCGCGGCGACTTCGGTGTCGAGCGTCGGCTGATATCCGACCCGCGACGGCAGGCGGCCGAGCAGGCCCGAGACTTCGCTCCCCGCCTGAACGAAACGAAACACGTTGTCCATTAACAAGAGGACGTTTTGCCGTTTCTGGTCGCGGAAGTACTCTGCAATCGTCAGCGCGGTCAGACCAACCCGCCAGCGGGCTCCCGGCGGCTCGTTCATTTGACCGTAGACCAGCACGCTGCGATCGAGCACGCCGGAGCGCCGCATTTCAGCGAGGAGTTCGTGACCTTCGCGGGAGCGCTCGCCGACGCCGGCAAAGACGGAAATTCCTTGATAGCTTTTTACCATCGCGTGGATGAGCTCCATGACCACGACGGTCTTGCCGACCCCGGCGCCGCCGAACATCGCCGCCTTGCCTCCCTGCGGAAGCGGGGCGAGAAGATCGATAACCTTGATGCCGGTTTCGAAGACGGCGGTCGCCGGGCTGCGCTCACCGAGCGGCGGCGCGGCGCGGTAAATCGGCGCGCGCGGCATGTCGGGCGGCAGCGGCGGCCCGCGGTCGCGGGGTGCCCCGGTGACGTCGAGCAGGCGACCGAGCACAGCGTCACCCACCGGCACCGTGACCGGATGTCCGCTGGCGTGCACGGGCACGCCGCGCCTTAAGCCGGCAGTGGCCTGCAACGCGACACCCCGCGCCGTGCACTCATCGAGATGAGCCTGCACCTCGATGATCAGAGTTTCGGGCTGGTCCCATTCGACAACAAGAGCTTCGTCGAGCCGCGGCAGTTCCGTAGCGTCGAATGCGACGTCAACCACGGCGCCGCGGACAGCGACAACTCTTCCCACCGGCGTTTCGGTCACTTTCATGGTCGTGCCCGTTCATCGTTCCGAGCCAAGCTTTAAGACGGTATAAATGAGTAACAAACATCGTAACGTATTGACTTATGTCAAGAATGGCCGTCTGTGGCGACTGCGCGCACAAGGTCGTTTGCAATCAGCAACGATGTTCCAACCTGTCGCGGCCCCTACGCTTCCGCGAGCAATCATCTACGAAACAACCTTACTAGGCGACCAGGGGGATCTGATGAAGTCCGTTCCCGGCAAAATCCTATTCGGAGATATCGGTGGAACCAACGCAAGATTCACCTTCATCAAAGACGGCACGATCGGTCCGGTAGAGGTGCTCGCCGTAAAAGACTATCCGCAATTCACCGATGCGCTTAAATCGCTGCTCGGCGGCGATCGAGGAAACGGCATCACCGGCGCAGCATTTGCTGCCGCCGGGCCGGTCGACGGGAACCGCTGTCGGGTAACCAACAGCGGCTGGACCATCGACGGATCGGAATTACGTAGGGGCTTCAATTGGGCGGAAGTCCGCGTCGTCAATGATTTTGAAGCGCTGGCGTGGTCGTTGCCCCGCCTGACGGCGTCCGATCTTTTCACGATCGGAAGCGGCAAGGCAGAGCGGAACGCCCCGGCTGTCGTGCTCGGACCGGGAACCGGCTTGGGGCTCGCGTGTTTCTTGCCACGTCCCGACGGCGACAGCGTCATTGGCACCGAGGGCGGGCACGCGACATTTCCGGCGGCCACCCCGCGCGAGGATGCGATTATCGGACATCTGCGAGAGCGATTTGGACATGTTTCAGCGGAGCGGGTCCTGTCTGGCGGCGGACTTGTCAATCTCTACCGGGCGGTCGGATCGATCGATGGGCGGCCGACAACCGAGCGGACAGCAGAAGAAATTACTGTAGCCGGGCTCGACGGCAGCTGCGTCTCCTGCCGTGAGGCGCTTGATCTGTTCTGCGCCATGCTCGGTACCTTTGCGGGCAATGCCGCGCTAACTTTTGCGGCGCGCGGCGGGATCTATGTCGGCGGCGGCATTGCGCCCCGCATCGTCGAACACCTGCGCGGATCGCAGTTTCGCGCGCGATTTGAAGCGAAAGGCCGCTTCCGACCCTATCTCGCCGCGGTGCCCACCTCGGTGATCATCCACCGCGACGCGACCTTGGTCGGGCTGCAACGGCTGGCCGGAAACGCCGGCGATCGCTAGAGTGCCGCGGGCCAGCGACAGCGCGGCACTGGGGCGCGAAATGATATGAAACGTCCGGCCGTTCCCTTCTCACTACCCGAGAAAATCCAACCCGAACTGGCGCGCGTGCTTGCCTATTGGCAGAGCTTGAAGCGAGCAGAGAATGAAATGCCGTTTTGGGACGACGTGACGACATCGGCGCTTCCCGATATCGCGCATCGCTTGATGCTGATCCGGGTATTCGCGAATCCCGAACGATTCCGATTGGGATCTGTCGGACAACAGCTTTTAGATCGCTACGGCGAACCTGTCGCCGGCCATTTCATCGACGAGATCGAGCTGCGCAATCCCTTTGAATATCTGCGCTCGCAATGCAGTGCGACGGTCGAAAGCCGTGCGCCCACTTACTATCAACACGGCCCGAGCAGCTCTGAAAATTCGCGCGACGCCGACGCCTATTCGCGGCTGCTTCTTCCGTTATGGGGAAACGGCCACATCGGGATGGTGCTTGGCGCCGTGGATTGGCACGCGTAACTTGTTTTCATAAAGCCGGTCAGGGGTTGATATTTAATCTAGATCAATGTGACGACCGCAAACGTGCTTTCAAACTCAAGCCGCTCATAGTTCGGGTTCGCAGCCGGTAGCGGGCATTGGCAATGACTGACGTTATCGCTTTGTCGATGAACCCCTCGATCGACCTCTCGACGAGCGTCGATCGTGTGGTGCCGCTGCGCAAGCTGCGCTGCGCGTCGGCCCGGCGCGATCCGGGCGGCGGTGGGGTCAATGTTGCGCGCGTCATTGGCAGGTTCGGGGCCGACGTTACCGCGGTTTACCCGATCGGAGGCGCGACCGGTCAGATGCTTCGCCGGCTCGTCGATCAAGAAGGCATCCGCAGCCTCGCGATTGAGATAAGGGGGGAAACCCGGGAAGACTTCACTGTCGTCGAAAAGACAACTGGCAACGAATTTCGCTTTGTCCTTCCCGGACCGCGGTTGACGAAGCACGAGTGGCGGATGTGCCTCGACGCCATTGCGGCGCTGCGGGCCCGCTCGAAATTCCTGGTGGCCAGCGGCAGTCTGCCGCCCGGCGTTCCGCAGGACTTTTACGGCCAGGTTGCCCGGCTCGCGAAAGAGATGAGCCTCAAGATGGTGCTGGACGCCTCCGCGGCAGCTCTCGAAATGGCGCTGAAGGAAGGGGTGTATCTCATCAAACCCAACCTGCAGGAACTGGCGGACCTGACCGGCAGCCGCATCGACGATCAAGATGCGTGGATCAAGGCCGCACTCAGCCTAGTGCAGGCCAAACAGACAGAAGTGGTCGCCCTGACACTCGGAGCGGAAGGTGCGCTCCTGATTACGCGCGATCAGGTTTGGCGGGCCCAGGGCTTGCCTGTCAAGCCGGTCAGCACAGTGGGCGCGGGTGACAGTTTTCTCGGCGGCCTGATCTGGAGTCTCCGTCTCCGATCACGATCTGAAAGATGCGTTCCGTTACGCCAACGCCGCCGGATCAGCGGCGCTGCTGTCACCGGGCACGGCACTCAGTCATTGGGAGGATACGTCGCGCCTTTATCGTCAGGTGGAAGTGGAGACGATCTGGACGCGTCACGCGATTCCGGAACGAGTGTCTTGACGGGTTCGCCGTGTCTCAGCTGCGCTGCAGACTAAGGCTTGTGTCCGGCCTCGATTTGGCGACAGCCACCCGGCGCTTCACCGCTATAAAGCTGTCGGGGCTCACGGAGATCGAATCGATGCCGCTGGCCACGAGGAATTCGGCGAATTCCGGATGATCGCTCGGCGCCTGCCCGCATAGGCCGACCTTGGCGCCCGATTTGTGCGCCTCGGTGATGACGTTGCCGATCATCCATTTGACCGCATCGTCCTGTTCGTCGAACAGCTCGGCCAGCTCTTCGGAATCGCGATCGACGCCGAGCGTCAGCTGGGTCAGGTCATTGCTGCCGATCGAGAAGCCGTCGAACCGCTCGGCAAAGGCCTTGGCGAGAATGACGTTCGAAGGAATTTCGCACATCACATAGACCTGCAGACCGTTCACCCCGCGCTTGAGGCCGTTCTCGGCCATCACTGCAAGAACGCGGTCGGCCTCCTTGACCGAGCGGCAGAACGGGATCATCACGATCACGTTGGCAAAGCCCATATCCTCGCGCAAAAGCCGCAGCGCGCGGCACTCGAGCGCAAAACCTTCACGATAGCGCGGCGAGTAGTAACGCGATGCGCCGCGAAATCCGAGCATCGGATTCTCTTCCCTGGGCTCGAAGCCCGCGCCGCCGATCAGGTTGGCATACTCGTTGGTCTTGAAGTCACTCGTGCGCACGATGACCGGCTTGGGATGGCGCGCAGCGGCAATGCGCGCCAGCCCGCGCGCCAGCCGTTCGACAAAATATTGCGTCTTGTCCGCGTATCCTTGCGTCAGCTCCGCGATGGCGCGCTTGGCCTCCCCCTCTTCGAGGCTGTCGAAGCGCACCAGCGCCATCGGATGGACTTTGATGTGATTGCTGACGACGAATTCCATGCGCGCAAGCCCGACGCCGTCGGCCGGCAGGCGCCACCAGCGAAATGCCGCGGCGGGATTGCCGACATTGAGCATCACCTGGGTGCGCGTGGCCGGGATATGCCCGACATCGAGTTCCTCCATCGTGAAGTCGGCTGTTCCCTCGTAAATAAAACCTTCGTCTCCCTCGGCGCAGGACACGGTCACTTGTTGTTCGTCATGCAGAATTTCCGTCGCATGGCCGGTGCCGACGACCGCGGGAAGGCCCAATTCGCGGCTGACGATGGCGGCGTGCGAGGTGCGGCCGCCGTGATCGGTGACAATGGCCGCCGCGCGCTTCATGATCGGTACCCAGTCGGGGTCGGTCGTGCGCGTCACCAGAATGGCCCTGTCGACGAAGCGGTCGATGTCGCGGGGGCTGTCGATCAAACAAACACGGCCGGCCACCACAGCCTCGCCGATGCTTAGACCTGAAACGAGCTTTCTGCCCTTCGATCTAATCCGGTAGGTCTTGAAGGCGCTGGCTTCGCGGCGCGATTGAACCGTTTCCGGGCGGGCCTGGACGATGAACAGCTCGCCGGTTTCGCCGTCCTTTGCCCATTCCATGTCCATGGGACGCGCATAGTGGGCCTCGATCGTGCACGCCCAACGCGCCAGTGCGAGAATGTCTTGGTCGCTCAACACAAATGCCGCGCGCTCGGCCCGCGAGGTCGGCACGTCGCGGGTCGGATGTTCGGCGTCGCTCGTGTAGACCATCTTGCGGGCTTTTTCCCCGAGCTTCTTTTCAATGATCGGCATGAGTGCGGCGTTCGATAGAAACGGTTTGAAAACCTCATACTCGTCGGGATCGACCGCGCCTTGCACCACGTTCTCGCCCAAACCCCAGGCCGCGTTGATAAGCACGACCTTGTCGAAACCGGTTTCCGTGTCGATCGAGAACATCACGCCGGCGCCGCCGCAATCGGAGCGCACCATGCGCTGCACGCCGACGGACAGCGCGACCTTCATATGATCGAAACCCTTCACCTGCCGATAGGTGATGGCACGGTCGGTAAACAGCGACGCGTAGCAGCGCCGGCAAGCATCGAGCAGCGCGGCATCACCGCGGATATTGAGAAAGGTTTCCTGCTGTCCGGCGAAGCTTGCATCGGGAAGGTCCTCTTGCATCGGGAAGGTCCTCGGCCGTCGCGCTCGAACGCACCGCCACATCCAGGTCTTGCCGATCAGACCGCCTGCACAGCTCCGCGTAAGCCGACGTAATGGCGGCCGCGGCGTCGTTCGGCCATTCGCCGCGCAAGAACGCCCGACGAATAGCGGCCCCGACTTCGGGCAGCGCGGCTTTGCCGGCAGCAAGATCGGCGAGCGAGCCGATAATCGTTTTCGTCAGGTCATTCGCGGCGACGAATTGCCAATAGGCATCGGCCGTCGTAGCGAAGCCGGGTGGCACCCGCACCCCCTGAGACGCGAGATGGCCAACCATCTCGCCAAGCGAGGCATTCTTGCCGCCGACGCGTGAGACGTCGTCTCGCCCCACCGCCTCCAACCACACCACGAGCGGCGATGTCTTGATCACTGCGCTGCTCCGAAGGCCGCGAGGGCACGCACCCCCAATTCCAGCTCAAGGCGGCGCTGGCGCTCCCTACGGGACTTGCGGGTGCCAAAGAGAAACGCCCGTCAAATCTGAATAACTGTGCTCCCCTACCCTCTTAATTTATACCACCAAACGACACCACCGGCAACAACTGAAAGTGGACGTTGTGGTGTTCTCACGCTACGGTGCGCCTGGGGACGGCGCGTGGGGGGAAGTTGATGCGTGCCGTAACGATATTCGCGGCTGTGTTTGCCTTGCAGGTTTTGACAGGGTGCGCGCAAATAATGGCCCAACAAGCGCTTAAGGACGCGCGCGCTAATTTTGACAAATGCGTTGCAGACAACAAAGCCTCACCGGAGGGTCAATTGCTTGCTCCAAGGCTTTGGGCAGGCGATGGGACTGACACAGCCGCCAAACTTTAGCGATCCCAAACCCCTCACGCCCTCAGAGCGCGAAGCTCTGGTTCAAGCCCATAATCGAGGAGTGCAATGTAGGCAGATACTAATAGCGTACGACAATAAATTTGCAAGCGATGCTTCAAGCAAGTGCTCAGATAGCCGCTTCGCAGCAGCACCCGCAAATGACCACAACAAACTGCCACTGGCTTGGAAACATGCTGAATTGTACGACCATGTAGTAGCTTTTGAGGCGTTCAGGCCCTGCCGGGAGCCTTTTTCGTTTTATGGCATCCACGTCAGCGTAATGTCCATGTGAGGCAAGGTGTCGTCCCAGCACATTTGAATTGTGTGCGTCAGATGAATTGTGTGCGTCAGATGTGCCATTTTAAAGACGAGACTTTTAGGACGGTAAATTGCGCGATCAAAGCCCGTCCCAGCAATGTCATGTTCAGCAGCCAGGACGCCAATCTGCATCCCCTGAATATCAATTGACATCCCAACAATATCGTTGCTCCCGCGCACCAATAGCGGCGCGATTTCAATGTTGCGTTTCTGCCAAAAGCGATAGCCAACTCCCTGCATGTAATACAGCCCAAGAGGCCGCTTCCATGCTGCAGGATTTTCGAGCAACTCCGACAGTCTAAGGCGTCCGACCAGCGTGTTATCTAATTGCGCGCCATCAATCGAAAAATTCTTGGAAACGGCCAAAGCTGCAACTGTGCGCAACAGCCATCGCTCAATGTCGTGGCCTGAAAACAAGAATGCTAGGTTTGATCCGTCTATGGTCGTGCCGCAGTTCTGGATCGCAGAGAAGAACCGTGCGCCAATGGCGTCAATCGGCGATAATGCGCTGTTGTGCGCGCGACAAAGTATGTTGCTGGTCAGCGCCGGAAATCCAAGTATTTTCTTCTCACCCTTCAGCCACGGAAGTCCGGAAATCTCAACTTGCTTCTCGGCAAGGACCTCAAGGACACCTTCGCTGATCAGATGCTCACCGGATAATTTCGAGCTACAGGCGCAGGTGTCACGAAGATAACAGCCAGGATGGCTTTCTGACTGTCCGGTGTCCCGCAGTGAAACCCTCTCAGATCGCTTAAACCAACCATCGTCTCCCAAGCAGCATTCACCAGCGGGTCGGTTAGAACCGCAACGGCACGGTGCTTTGCGCTTACGTTTGGCCTGACCCATGCTGTAACGAAACCAAGCTGATCTTTGCCCCCGATGATGTGGTCACGACTACAATCGCGGCTACCAGACAGCTCAGGCTCTAGTCAATACGCCTACTGCCGTGCAGGATTGGCCGGCACTGTCTGCTGCTCAGGCTTGGCAGGTTTGGCATCCCATTCAATTTTCCCGTCAACGTCGCGCGGAAAGTTATCGCTGATTTGTTCATACAGGACTTTTCCGCCGAGCCCTTCCACCACGCGATTTGCCGTTGCCCATCCGTTTCCGATCCAACGCATCCTCAGCTTTTGTGTCCATGATCCATTGCGTGCGACATAAAAGATATTGAGATTGAAGTTCTGACCAGATGGGCGCTGCATTACCGGGCCATCCACAGAAAATCCCGGCGTCATGTTGCTAATGTTGAACGTTACACCAAATGAGATAGGCCGCGCCGTGGATGCTTGATCAATATCAAATACACGAACCTGAATGTCGTAAAGCGGGTACTTGCCTTGGTGCACGAGTATCGGGGTGAACTCTAAGCCAGTTGTAGGATTATGAACTTTAGGGGTCATCCAACAAAAACTATCGCCGCCGGTGATGGCCCCTGCGTTGTCACGCTGGAGCCTAATTATCTCGTCATTCTTTTCCCTAAGCGTCGCATTGAAATTAGACTGCCTGACCGAAGTTCAAACGGTCCCAATTGCCACGAGGATGGCCCCTGCGAACACGATGAACGTAGGCATAAACTGCCAAGCACGCGCTATAATCATGGGCAGCCCCAACACCTGACTTTCACCGTTTGGCGTTGAAGATCGCAGCGACGCGGACTAGCGCACCACACAGAGCTGGTTCCGGAAATCTGCACAGGACGCTAGGTGGAGTTTCTGCCTGACGGCGGGCACGCTGTGCCCACCAATCAGGAGCAACCATGACAAGACGACCGCGCCGGAACCACACACCGGGTTTCAAAGCGAAGGTGGCGCTTGCCGCCATCAAGGGCGCATCCAAGGCCCTGTCAATCTGATTGCAAGAGTGTTCTCATTCTGTTCTCATGCCCGACATGCACACCCGCGCGGACCAGCTACGCTTCGCGATTGCCTTCGCGCTGATCAAGGCGCGCAAGGTCGTTCGTGGGTTACGGCAAGGGCTAACAGAGGAAGAGCGCTATGCGGTCGCGGATGCAGTCGTGTGGCGGCTACAGGAGCACGGTGACCCTTGGCGCCTGTCGGAGGCAGTGTCCGACCAACACACTCACATCAGCCCAGCGCGCCCTTGGATGCGGCCCGACGAAACAAAAAAATGAGCCTCTGCTGATAGACCACCCCGGAGTGAAAAATTGCTAATCCTAAGCGGGCTAGGAGGGCGGGTGATGCACTGTTAATAGTTTTTTAATGTTCCGCCCGCTAGCCTCTCCTCATACGATTGAGCAGGGGAGTTCGTCATGGAGGCGGTTCTACCCGTAGCAGGCGCAGTGCTTGTGCTTCTTGAGGTAGCTGGTGCTGTAACTAAGAGAACGAAGCGCTTTTTGCCAATCGGCGGCTCTCACATCGCCCAAATGGCAGTCGTATTTGGCTCAGCCTTTGTGGTTTATGAATTTATGTCGGTGTTGCACTAATGGCCGTTCAGAATAGGATTTCGGTGTCGTTCAACGATCAGGAATTCCTGACGCTTGAGCGACTTTCAGCCCACACTCATAGAACGAAGGCCGAGTTGATTAGGATCATGGTCGAAGAATATCTACGAGACAACCCAGACCGATTTCGCCGCAAAACGCCCATGGGTTTGAAGCGTAGGAAGAATATCATCTTGCCCGACAATCCAAACTAGCTTCCAACAACGGAAATTGCACATCTGCCGGCGCCCAGGCTTTCGCAACAAGCGGTATCGGGAACTACGTGCCAATTATGGTCGTGCCTATAGCGGATTGGATTGCAGACGATACGACCGACCATGGCAACGGTGACCTGCCCAGCGTGCGCTCAGGTTCATTTGGTCAATCTGAAGAGCGGCAAGGTTATCGGCGCTGGCGATGACTAGGTCACGCGCGTGCAACGTCGGTGATCGCGCGAAACCAACGGGTCCCCTCTTCAGGCAGGCCCCCGGAGGGGTTCGATTTCAGGATTGATTTCAAAAAAGCCGAGTAAAGCCGCCAGCGCCGTTGAGCTTATTGCAGCAGCGTTACTTTGAGAGCCAAGCGGTGTAATCTCCCCACTGGGTGTTATCGCGATTTCGGAAGGACTTTGTGGCGCTGCACCAACCGCCCGTTACGTCCCTGGTTGACGCCGTGCGGGCGACGATTTCGTGGCAGAGCGACGAAGCGCGGGATGAAATGCGAGCGTTGCTTTTCTCGTTTTTGATTGTCTTGTGTGGAATTAGACAGGCGATATCCGATGACTCGCCTGTATTCCACCTATGCCTTAAGGGGTCCCCTGACCCCGTGGCGGCCCAGAAATCCAAGGCGGCCTGCGCGGCCTATCTCATGCGTCTTATGGAAGGGGTGAGGTTTGGTATCGTAACAAAAGAGCAGCTAGAAAGGCCCTTTTGCCTGCCGAGAGGGGATTTAACCACTGAACAATTGAACCTGCTCAATGCCAAGATTTTAGCCGACAATCCAGATATGCCTGCCGATCTGCGCGATGTGCTTCCTATGGTCATTGTGGTGAAGGCGGAAGACCTCTTGCGGTGCCCAGCCTCAAATTAGGGCACTACCCAAAAATGGCTGGTGGGGCACACGCCACCAACGTGAACCAACTTCCCCACAGGTCCCGGTGTGTCACCGTGCGCTCATCCTCTACGAGCTAAGCATCGGCAGAAAATGGGGCCCCGGTTCAGGCAGGCCCCCGGCGGGGTTCGATTAGAGAATTGATTTCAAAAAAGCCGAGTAAAGCCGCCAGCGCCGTTGAGCTTATTGCAGCGCTGTTACTTTGGAAGCTCGGTGTGAAAGTGGACGACAGGCTTTCATCCAATGCGATCTCGCGGGCGGCTTCGAGAGTTCCGCTTTGCTCTGAAAACCCGCAGCACCATTCGGTTTTGCTTACTCTGCTGGTGCCAGTTGCCTTTGATGCAATTCTGCCAGGGATCGCTGGACCACAAGCCATGCTCCCTGCAAAGCCAAGCTGGCCATGATGGCTGCGACAATAATATCTGGCCAACCTGTGTCAGTGCCGAACACGCCAGCCGCAGCAAGAAGGACAGCCAAATTGCCGAGTACGTCATTCCGGGTACAAATCCATGCCGAGCGCATGTTGGCATCGCCGCTGCGATAGGTCCATAGCAGGCCGAACGATACTGCATTTGCTCCTAGAGCCACGAAGCCGACAGCGGCCATGGTGAGTGCATTCGGTAGTGTGCCATGTAATGCGTGCCAGGCCACCGCTCCAATTATCCACAGCCCGAATAAACCCATGGTGGTCCCTTTGACGAGAGCCGCCATTGCGCGGTAGCGCAGTGCCATTCCAACCACAAACAAGCTGATGGCGTAATTTGCAGCATCGCCGAAGAAATCCAGCGCATCGGCCTGAAGCGAGGCTTAACCAGCCGCAAGGCCAGCGCCAATCTCGATAAGAAACATAATGGCGTTGATACCTAGCACCGCCCAAAGAACACGACGATAAGCCGCATTTCCGCGATACGGGTCAGGCGCACTGCAATGATCGCAACAGTCCATGATCAACCATCTTCGTGTTGTCAGGTTTATATAGTCAAAGGTGGCTCCGTTACCCGGCCTGATGCAGCGGGATTGACAATGGAACTAGATGCGGAGCGTGGATGTACCTTCATTTCAGTAGCAATCATTGCCGCTATGGTCGGCGGTCTAGTCTACTTTTTCGTTTCGGGCGGTGATCCCGAAGTCAAAAATTTCCGTAACGCCTGTGTTGACCGCCATGTAGGCAGCTACGGTTGGCGCGACCTGCCCGATAACAGCAAGACGGAGATTATCGTCCAGTGCGAACGTGAGTTAAAAGAATACCTGCGACTTCGTCGGCAAAGCCAACATTAAGTTTTGTGCAGCGGCTCGGTTATTTGTGCGGGACGCGCTTATTGAACCCGAAGACTGGCAAGGTTGTCGGCGCTGGTGACGACTATGATCACGCGCGTGCAGCGTCGGTGCTCGCGGGGAAATGAGGCTCCCCTCGCGGCCACCCCCGGCATGGCTTTTTCTGCAACAAGGATTTCAAAACACCGAGTAAAGCCCGCGTTGTTGTTCGGCTTATTGCAGCAGCGTGCACCTTAGAGAACTTTGCGCACACCGCCATACGATCAGCCCATACGCCCACCTGCGGCCACATTCGTCCCACCTAATTGCTGTGTCAGCGGGGGGACCGCCAGATGCAATATCAGCTACACAAGCCGCGCAGCTTCGGCGCGGACGACAGGCTAGTGTGCCCGATGTGCCACAAGCGAATGGCCTTAACGCGCCGTAGCCCAGATAGCGATTACGGGCAGCGTTACGAGCGTCAGACATTCACTTGTTTGGCCTGCGATTACAGTAGCGAGCGCAGCGTGGACGCTGACGGGATTTCTCCCGAGTTGGTCCGCTACTGACCAAGGCACGCGACCATAGTTCAATCGTGCAACGTCGCGCGGAAGAAACGAGGGTCGTCCTCGCGAGGCACCCTCAGCGCGGCTTTTTGCAAAAACACGGTTTCAAAAATCGCCACTAAAGCCAGGCGTTCTTGTTTGGCTGCGTCCGGCAGTCTCGGCCTAGCACCGCATCGGTTCAACGAGGTCTACCGGGCAACACTCCTCGATGAAGAGGATGCCCCAAGCGCGGAGTGGGGGGCAAACTACGCTTGGGGCTCGCAAGCAGCGGCGTCACAACGCTCCGGCGCTGTACAAACGCAGCATCTCAGGCCCCGACACGTTCGGGGCGGCTTCCGTCAGCGAAACTCCACATTCCCCGCAGCGAAAGGTCCGCAGGTCTGAAACGCCGCCCGCTCTTGGAGGGATGGTTAGGTGCATTGGCCTCCCGCAGTTCGGCCAGAGAACCGTGAGGTCTCCTAATGGCCGCCATAACTCTCGCATCGCCAACATTGTGCACCTCACATATTTTTCAAACTAACGATTGAAATTCAAACGACTGTTTGAGGTCTGCGCGAGCCCGAATAAAGGAATTTGTGTGATTTTACATGCCTTTTCTACGCCATTTTCGACACGGACCATAAGCCCACGCCAGGGGAGCGTCGGGGGAGCGCGGGGCGTCCGTTAGTTTCTTTCGGTGCGTTCCGCACCTCCGCTCCGCCTACTGATGTTGGGATCATCAGAGGATCGCCATCCTCTGGAAATCGAGTGTCCCCAAGGCACACCGGACTAGCGTGGGGGAAGTAAATGCGTATCGAAATACACCGCTACATGCTCAAACCACTAAACCCATGCCCATATGCGGCGCTGAGACTGCTCTTACAGAAATTGAGCCCCACCCCGAGCACGTCAATTTCGAGATACATGGGTATCAGTGTGACCAATGCGGGCCGATCAAATCCTTAGTTGTGCTTCGCTCCCGCGGTTCCAGGCATATTCAGTGAGCCGTTCTCGCTCCCCGCTGCGTTTTTGGCCTCAAGCGTCAACAACACACCAGCGCGGCCTTCTTCTGCGTTATCGGTGCACCTTTGCCTCTGATATACGTTCGTAGGTTCTACGGCCCTTGCAAACACCACCAATTCGGAGATTGGTCCCGATTTCTAATCGACGGTGATGTCATCCGGCCCCACGTCGGCACCCCATTTGCGGGCGTATTCTCGAACGAGCGCTTTGGCGTCATCCGATGATCCGGTATGCTGTTCGTTTATCACTTGAACTCTGTCATGGCCCGGTTTCTCCCGGAACCAGATTTGAACCCAAACCGCGTTCGCCCGGATTTGTTGACGGCGTGCCTCCAATCTGGGGAAACGTAACTTCTGGTCGGTGTAGTCGCGGGGCATCGCGATTTCAAATCGGTAGGAATGGCCAAGGTCCACACTTAGGTTCGGCCAAGGCCACCCGGCTCCGCTCAGACTTTCGGAACCAAGCAACACATAAGCGCTTTGGCTAATGATGCCTTGACCTGGATCAACGATAGCCGCTTGAGCGATTTTATTGTTCCGCACGATGACCGCGTTCGTTTACCGCTGCCCCAACACAGGGCTGAAGGTGCAAGGCTGGGTCGCCGACGATCCGACCGAAGCAAGCATGAAGCTTATGACGGAATAACCTGCACCGCATGTGGACGGGTACATTTGGTCAATCCTAAATCAGGCAAGGTGCTAGGTCCGCAAGACGATTGGGGTTAAGCCCTACGGAGCCACGCTAGTGAGCTTTTGTGCCTTCCGACGCACATCGCTCTACCAACGTGAACCAACGTACCCACAGGCTCCGCTGTGTCACCGTGCGTACATTCTCCGCGACCGAAACCGGCTACCGAAAATGAGCCTCCTATTCGTGCCCACCCCGGCACGCCTTTCATTCCAAAATGACTTCGCAAACTGCCAGTAAAGCCGTGCTGTTGTTGTGCTTATCGCAGCAGCACCACCTTTGGACCCCGGCGCAACGCGAAGGTGCTCACTTAGGGGATCTCACGCATTTCGCCAGCGAGCGAGTACGCTTTGCTCCGAAAGCGCCCGACAACCGTCTCGGGATGGAATGCCGCGATGGGCCGACAACGGAAGCCGCTGTTTCACTCAATTGTCCCGGATCAGCACCTGTGAGACAGATTTAGCGGCTTGAGGAACGGAGGATTTCTGGCTCATCGTAACCATGAAGGAGTGGAGATGAGACAGAAATCCGTGCACGCTAAATCGCCGTCTGAGCGGCTCGTAAAGAACATCCGCCGGGTAACCCGCAAACGCCATTCGGCGGAAGAGAAGATCCGCATCGTTTTGGACGGCCTGCGCGGCAAGTCCAGCATCGCCGAGCTTTGCCGCCGCGAAGGTATTGCCGAGAGCCTTTATTACGCTTGGTCCAAGGAGTTCCTGGAGGCCGGCAAGCGCCGTCTGGCGGGTGACACGGCGCGGGCCGCGACCAGTGGCGAGGTCAAGGACCTTCGACGTGAGGCGCAGGAGCTCAAGGCGGTCGTGGCTGAGCAGGCGCTCGAATTACGCTTGCTTAAAAAAAGCATGATCGCGGATGGGGGAGACGAGGAATGAGATACCCCGCCTCCGAGAAGCTGGAGATCATTCGCCTGGTCGAACAATCCCACCTGCCAGTGCGCCGGACGCTGGAGAAGCTGGGGATCCAGCCTGCAAGGTTCTACCGCTGGTACGATCGGCTGCGGACCGGCGGCCCCGAAGCGTTGGAAGATAAATCACCAAGGTCGAAGCGCGTCTGGAACCGCATCCCTGACGCAATACGCGAGCGGATCGTTCAGTTGGCGTTGGATGAGCCCGAGTTATCGCCACGGGAGTTGGCCACGCGCTTCACCGATGCGGCAAACTATTTTGTGTCAGAGGCCTCGGTCTATCGGCTACTCAAGGCGCATGACCTGATTACCAGTCCAGCCTACATCGTCATGAAGGCAGCCGGCGAGTTCAAGGACAAGACGATGGCGCCAAACCAGCTCTGGCAGACGGACTTCACCTATCTCAAGGTGATCGGCTGGGGCTGGTTCTATCTCAGCACGGTCCTGGATGACTTCTCGCGCTATATTATCGCCTGGAAGCTGTGCGCGACGATGAAGGCGCAAGACGTGACCGACACGCTGGGTCTTGCTCTCGCGGCCTCGGGCTGTGACCGGGCACGGATCGCCCATAAGCCGCGCCTGCTCAGCGATAATGGTTCCAGCTACGTCTCGGCTGATCTGGCAGATTGGCTGGATGCACAGAACATCGGACACGTTCGCGGCGCCCCCTACCATCCGCAGACACAGGGCAAGATCGAACGTTGGCATCAAACGCTCAAGAACCGCATTCTCCTGGAAAACTACTACCTGCCGGGTGATCTTGAGGCCAGCATTGGCCGGTTCGTCGATCACTACAACCATCGACGCTATCATGAAAGCTTGAGCAATCTGACACCGGCCGACGTGTACTTCGGGCACGGTCAAACAATCCTGCTGGAAAGAGAAAGGATCAAACGCAACACAATCCAAAAACGACGCTTGCAGCACCAAAAGAAAGCCGCATAAACTAAAACCAGATGAGCCCGATCGTCCTCTAAATCACGCCGCCATCTGACTCAAATTATCTGACGACGGACAAAGCGGAGAAAATGAGGGAACGCACAACGGCCCCGGTCAGAGCGGGATTGGGCGAAAAGCCTCGATCATAATGCTATCCACCCGCGAATAGCTGATTGCGGTGGCGTGGCCAGGCAACGATCGAGCTCTTGACGTCGCAACAAGCCCGTTTGCGTATCGATGTATCCTACCACCGACGCCGAATTGATTGTCGCTGCCCGTAGCGCTTCTTCGATAGGACGGCCGAGCCCCACATAGGCCGTAAAGGTCGCGGCGAACGCGTCTCCTGCGCCTGCCGTGCCGACGACCTTCGACTTGAGCGCTGGGGCGAAGAGGATTTCCTGGGGAGATCCAACAAAAGCGCCGCCCGCGCCGTCCGTGATGACCACGTGTTTGGGTCCGAGCCGCGTCAGTGCTCGAAAATATGCGGCAATGCCCATCTCAAACCCGCCGCCAACGAAACCCCGCGCCAACAAGGCCGGCGCCTCCTCCCCTGGAGCGAGCGCCAGAGTCGGGCCGCCTTCGCCGTAGCGCGCGACCAGGCTCGGCACCAGAAGATCGGCCTCCGTACGATTCAACGCTAAAATGTCGATTGCGGCCAAACTTTCGAGAAACGCCTGGCCGCGGGCGGAAAGCTGGCGCGGTCCGGGATTTGCCGCGAGCAGGGCGCCATGAGCTTTGGTGCGGCTGACAATCGCCGGAAAGCGATCGGCCGACTCGTTACTCAAATTGGCGATGTAGACGACATCGACCGCGAACGCGTCGTCGCGAAGGTCCTTGACCTCAAGCAACGTGTTCGCGCCGCGAAAAGTAAAGATCGCCGCATTGCGATCGTGCGACGAGATGAGGACAGAAGCGCCCGTGGGAGCGCGACCATCGCGAATTGTCCAGCGGCTCGATATGCCCTCTTGTGCAAGGCGCGCCAAGATTGCGTCTGCCCGCGCATCAGTTCCGAGCTTCGCCAGCAGCGCGACATCCATTCCGAGGCGCGCCATGGCGACCGCGGCGTTGACCGCGCCGCCGCCAGGGTGGGTCGAAACCTCTTCGGCTTCGGTCTTGCGGCCTTCCTCCAGTAGCAGGAAGGAAGAGTCCGCATTCAGCATGGTCATGCGTTCGATGCGATCGCTGTCGATGATCGCGATCGTGTCGATCATCGCGCCGCCGACGGTCAGGACCCTCATTCACGTACTCCGCAAAGAAGACGTCCCGCCCCGCACATGAAGCGCGTCGTCACCATCTTAGCGCGGCTGTGTGCACGTGATCGTCCCAGAGCGCGGCAAGTTTGGCGTCGAACCGCGCCACAGTTATTGAGCACCCGGCCGTTTCGAGCGAAGTGACGTGGGAACCCCGCTGATGGTAAGCCCGCGCTTTTCCGGGATGCGCCTAGCCGCATTGAACACGAGATAGACTCCACCGACGGCGTCCCACCGAGGCCATTGAGCAAAACATCGCCGGAAGCACGCTGATCAAGAGTGCAAGGGCTACCCTATTGGCGGTTGGATTTCATTTTTGGCGTCAAATTCTTAAGCATCGCCCCTATCGACGCGGCCTGCTGTCGCAACACGGTCGCAACACATCTGTTTCTCCATTCAAAGGCGAGCCTCACATCCCGAATCTACGGGCGTCGCGGAGCCGCGCCCGATCCGCCCGGATCAGCCGAGGCGAACCCGAAGGCGATGGACGGCGCCGTCGTCTTTGATCGGGACCGAGAGCGGCCGCACGGTGATCGTCGTACCGTCGAGCTCGGCAGCGGCGACGCCGCGCTGCACGCCCTGCGGGTTCTCGACAACGATCTCGTACCGCGAGGCGCCGTGTCGGAGCATTATCTCGAAACGGGGCCATGACCTGGGAATGCAAGGCTCGAGACGCAGGGCATGACCCTCGATGCGAAGTCCAAGGATGCTCTCGACGCCGGCGCGTTGCATCCAGCCGGCCGAGCCCGTGTACCAAGTCCAACCGCCGCGCCCGACGTGGGTTGGAGCGGCGTAGACGTCGGCCGCGACCACGTAGGGCTCCACCTTGTAGCGGTGTATGTCGCTGCGCGTACGCGCGCGGTTGATCGGATTGAGCATCCAGAAAAGCGCCGCCGCCTTATCGCCCTCCCCGAGCTCGGCGAGGGCCATCACGGACCACAGGGCGGCATGGTTGTACTGCCCGCCATTCTCGCGCACGCCCGGCGGGTACCCCTTTATGTAGCCGGGGTCGAGGGAGGAGCGATCGAAAGGCGGAGTGAACAGCAGCGCCAAGCCCTCATGGGGCAGGATCAGCTCGCGCTCGACGGCCGCCATGGCCTGGGCCGCGCGATCGGGCGGCGCGGCGCCGGAGATCACCGCCCAAGACTGGGCGATGGAATCGATGCGGCATTCCACGTTCGTTGCCGAGCCGAGCGGCGAGCCGTCATCAAACCAGCCGCGCCGGTACCATTGGCCGTCCCATGCCTCACGCTCGAAGGCACTACTGAGCGCCTGCATGTGCGCCCGCCATTTCGCGGCGTGCGCCTGATCGCCGCGCGTGTCGGCGATCCCCGCGAAGGCGTCGAGTGCGGCGTGCAGCAGCCAGCCCAGCCACACGCTCTCGCCCTTGCCGCCCTGGCCGACACGGTTCATGCCGTCGTTCCAATCGCCGCCGCCGATCAGCGGTAGGCCGTGGCCGCCCAGCGTCAAGCTGGCGTCCAGGGCGCGGACGCAGTGCTCATAGAGGCTGCCGGCCTCGTCGGCGACGGTCGGCTGGAAGAAGCTGTCGCTCTCGCCGGGCTTGAGCGCTTGGCCAGTCACGAAAGGCACCGTCTCGTCGAGCACGGCGGCGTCACCGGTGACTTTCACATAGTGCGCCGTGGCGTAGGGCAACCACGCGCGATCGTCCGAAATTCGCGTGCGCACCCCTTGCCCCGAGTGCGGCAACCACCAGTGCTGGACGTCGCCTTCGACGAACTGGCGACTGGCGGCTCTGAGTAGGTGCTCCCGCGTGATCGACGGACGGATCGTCGCCAAGGCCATGCAGTCTTGCAGCTGGTCGCGGAAGCCGTAGGCGCCGCTCGCCTGGTAGAACGCCGCCCGGGCCCAAATGCGGCACGCGAGGGTCTGGTAGGTGAGCCAGCCGTTGAGCATGATGTCCATCGACCGGTCGGGCGTCTTCACCTGAACCGTGCCGACGATCTCGTCCCAGAAGCGGCGGACCTCCGAAAGCACGGCGTCCAGATCGGCCTTGCGGTAACTGGCGATCAGCGAGCGCGCCTCGGTTTCATTCGGAGCATCGCCGAGGAAGAAGACGATCTCGGCGACGCCGTTGGGCGCGATATCGAGCGTAGTCTGGAGGGCGGCGCAGGGGTCGAGTCCGGAGCCGACCCGGCCCGAGAGCACCACCCCCCGGGCGAGGCCAGACGGCATGGCGAGCGCGCCGTTGCGGCCGATGAACTCACGTCGGTCGCCGGTCCAGCTCGTCTGGCGCCCGGCCAAGTCTGCGAAGGCGACGCGATCTCCAAAGGCTGGGTTCCACGGATTGTTCGCAAGCATCGCCCCGCTGCCCGGATCGATGCGCGTGGTGACGAACGGCGCTGCCGCTCCGCGGGAGGCGCCAAGAACCCATTCTACATAGGCCGTCACGGAGAGCCGTCGGGTGCGGCGCGAGGCATTGCGCAGCGTCAGCCGCGAGATCTTTATTGGGTCGGAGAGCGCCGCATATTCCAGCAGCTCCCCCGCGACGCCGTGCGAGGTATGCTCGAAACGGCTGTAGCCCCATCCATGCCGTGCCACGTAGGCGGCCGTCTCGTCCCGGATCGGCAACGCCGTCGGGCTCCAGACATCCCCCGTTTCCTCGTCCCTGAGGTAGAAGGCTTGGCCGGGCCGGTCGGTCACCGGGTCATTCGACCACGGCGTCAGCTGATGCTCGCGGCTGCTCACGGACCAGGCGCAACCGGCGCCCTCCGTGGACACCTGGAAGCCGAAGCCGGGATTGGCGATGACGTTGATCCAAGGGGCGGGAGTCGATTGGCCCGGGCCCAGGATCGTCACATATTCGCGTCCGCCTTCGGCGAAGCCGCCCAATCCGTTGAAGTACTCCACGCCGGGCGCAGGGCGCAACACCTGAAGCTCGGAAGCGGGCGCGGCTCGCCTTGGCGTGGCGCGAGGCGCGGGCCTGGCCTCAGGCGCGCGCTCCAGATGATCGGCGAGACTGCCGCGCTCTCCCACCAGTACGACACGCGCGACGGACGCCAGAAGGGCCCGCGCCTGCGGCGAGATCAGGTCCGCGCGCAGCATGAAGATGTGCCCCGGCTGCCGATCCTCGCCGATCTGGGGCCGGGACTGGCTGGCCCTCACCAGGGTTTCGAGCGCGGTCTGCAAGTCCTGAACGTAGGACGCGTCGCGCTCATTGAGGATGACCAGGTCCACCGCAAGCCGCTTCATCCGCCAGTATTCCACCGCCTGCAGCGCCTCGCGGGCGATGTCGAGTTGGTCGACGTCGGAGATGCGAACGAGGATGATCGGCAGATCGCCGGATATGCCGAGGCTCCAGAGATCAGGCTGCCCGCTGCTTCCGCTCCCTATGGCATCCGAAAGAGGCCGGAGCATGGGCGTGGCATAGATGACGTGCCCGGCGAGACGTTGGTATTGTTCTGCGGCACTGCGATCGATGCCGAGATGGTGCAACTGCACCTGGGCCTGGGTCCAGGAGAGCGCAGCGGCTCGCTCGAACGCGCCGGCATCGTGGTGCTTGTCGATCAAATCGAGGACGTCCTCCCGCGAAGAAGCGACCATGGTCCAGAAGTCGACGCGCGCCATCGCGCCAGGCGCTATCCTTACCCGGCGGCGCAGGGCGAAAATCGGATCGAGTACCGTTCCGGTCGCGCCGGAAAGCGGTCGCCCATTGACCGCTGCGGTGGGCGCGCGAACGCCGCCTCCCCGGCCGAGAAACCGCGCGCGATCAGTTTCGAACTCACGATTGCCCACGGCCTGGCGACCGACGACCGCCAGGTGCGCGGCCCAGACCTGCGGCTCGATCGGCGCCTGCCGCCGCCGCGTCGCCAATATCGCGCCCAATCCGACGAGGTGCTCGGTCTCGACGAACAGTTTGGAGAATGCCGGGTGGGAAAGGTCGGCGGCGTGAGGCCCGAGCACCAGCTCGGCGTAGGAGGTTACCTCGATCTCGCACGGTTGGTCGCCGAAGTTCGAGACCGTCACGCGGCGCACCTCCGCATCGTCTTCGGCGGAAACCAGCACTTCCAGCGTGGTCATCAACCACCCGTTCCGGTGCGCGAACTCGGCGCGTTCCTCGTTGAAAGTGACCTCGTACGCGTCGACCTCGGCTCCGATCGGCTGACAAGTCGCCGACCAGACCTCGCCGGTCGCGACGTCCCTCAGGAGGACATACGAGCCCCAGTCGTCGCACGTGGCGTCCTCACGCCAGCGGGTCACGGCCAGGTCGCGCCAGCTGCTATAGCCGGATCCTGCAGCCGTGAGCATTACTGAGTAACGGCCGTTCGAAAGCAGCTGGATGGCCGGCGTGGCGCTCCACGGATTGGCGCTGCGCCTGGCGCCGGCAACTTCCCGGATTCTGGCATTCGACGTCGTCTCGGAGACCGATGGCGGGATCGCCGTGACGTCGCGAGTCACCCGCTCTTGCAGAAGAAGCGCCGTCGCCTGGATGATCGGCTCGGCGTGGAAGCGGTCCCGCATCACGCCGTCCAGCAGGGCGTCGGCGATGGCCGTAATCGTCATGCCCTGATGATGGGCCATGAAGGACCGGACGACGGCCACGCGCTCCCCGTTCGGCACCCGCCCTGGCGTGAAGTCCAAGGCCTCATAAAAGCCGTACCGGCCGCGAGCGCCAATGGCATCAAGACGCTCGAAGTTTCGCGCCGCAGCCTGAGGTTCGACCATGCTCGCCAAAGCGGTGGCGTACGGAGCGACCACGGCGTTGTCGGCCAACCCACGCTTCAGGCCGAGCCCAGGAACCCCGAAGTTGGAGTATTGGTAAGTGAACTGCAGGTCGCGCGCGTTGTAGGCGGACTCCGACACGCCCCATGGCGTTTTCAGCGTTGCCCCGTACTCGATCTGGCGGCGGACGATCAGCCGGTTGGTCTGCTCGACCAGACTCTCGGTCGGCGCTCTCATGATCAGCGACGGCATCAGATACTCGAACATTGAGCCTGACCACGAAATCAGTGCCGCGCCGTTGCCTACTGGAATTACGGCATGGCTCAGGCGGAACCAGTGCCGTGCGGGGGCGTCGCCCTTGGCTATGGCCATAAAGCTCGCGAGCCTCGCCTCCGACGCGAGAAGGTCATAGCAGCTCGGATCGAGCACGCCCTCAGGCACCCGATAACCGATCGAGAGCAGCAGCCGGTCGGGATCGAGCAGGAAGTCGAATTCCATCGACAACGCCATCGACCGCGCGCCGTCCTCCAGCGCCTTGAGCCGCGCTTCCAGCGGGGCGGCGAGCTGCGCATCAAGATCGCGCCGATGGCTCTCAATGCAGGCGCGGACCGCTTCCGTCCAGAACTCCAGATCTGTCCCGGCGTGATGGTCTTCTTCGATAGCGATCTCGCGTGCTGTGTCCACCAGGATCGCGGCGTGCTCGCTGAGGCCCGCCAGCCGCCGTTCGGCGCTGACGCCTCCGGCGCTCGCCTGACGCAGGCTGGACGCCAAACGCGCGAGCTCGTCATCGAACCGCATCCAAGTCACACTGCGGGACTGCCGGATGTCGCGCGGACGCCGCGCCTCATCCCGCGCCAGGTCGAGCGCATCCGCCACGCCCTCGAAACGCCGCTGTTCCGCCAGGGGGAGACTGCGCCAATCCCGGCAAGCATTAGCCGTCGCAATCAGATGTCCAGCCAAGTTCCCGCTGTCGACCGAGGACACGTACTGCGGATCGAGCGGACGCAGATCGCGCGTGTCGTACCAGTTGTAGAAGTGGCCGTGGCACCGGGCCATGCCGGCCATGGTCGAGAGGGTCGCCTCGAGTCGCTCGGTGGCCTCGATGGTTCCGATCCAGCCCAAGTCGCGTGCGCTGGCTGCCGACAGCAGATAGAGGCCGATGTTGGTCGGCGACGTCCGGTGGGCCACCACCGGGTCCGGGATTTCCTGGAAGTTGTCCGGAGGCAACATGTGCTCGGCCGGTGTGACGAAGGTCTCGAAGAAGCGCCAAGTCTGTCTGGCGATGAGGCGCAGGGCGTGGGCATCGGCCTCGGCGAGTGGGCGCCGAGCCGCGATCCGCGGTGACAGGCTTGCCCAGAACGCGACCACGGGGGAGGCGAACCAGGCGACAGCGAACACCGACGCAACCGGCCAGGTTCCCCAGCCGCTGAACCACGCCACGGCTATCGCCGCAGCACCGATGACGACCGCCCCCGACATCCGGCGGTAGAAGTGCCAAACGCTCGGACGCGGGCTGGATGACGAATGGGCGGCCGGGATCCATTCGAGTAGGTGGTGGCGCGTCACCGTGAGCCTGACCAGGGTGCGGATGATGGCGTCACCCATCAGCCAAGCTTGGTGGGCCAGGAAGACGACCATCAAGCCGGACTGCACAAGCCCGAGACCGAATTCCGCGCGCAGGGCGCGGAAGTGGCTGCGAAGCGTCACGCTAGGGCGTTGCGGCGGGGTTCTCGCGAGCACGGGGATAAGGGGGGGCAGAACAATCGTCGACAGGATGAAGGCGGTCCACACCGCCGCGTCATCGAATGGCATAGCCCAGCCGACGATCAGGGCCAGCACGACCGACGGCGGCGAGAGCGAACGGCGCAAGTTATCGACCATCTTCCAGCGGCCGATGGCGGGAACCGGCGATCGACGAGCCGCCCCGGTAGGGCCCCGCCCAACGATCCATGGGAGCAGCTGCCAGTCGCCTCGCGCCCAGCGATGGTGGCGAAGGGCGGCGACGTCATAACGCGCTGGGAAATCCTCCACGACCTCTACGTCCGAGACTAGGCCGGCGCGGGCGAAGATCCCTTCGAACAGATCATGGCTGAGGAGCATCGAGTCTGGCACGCGTCCGGCCAACGCCGCCTCGAAGGCGTCCACGTCATAGATACCCTTGCCCGTATAAGAGCCTTCGCCGAAAAGGTCCTGGTACACGTCCGAGACCGCGGCGGCGTAGGGATCGATGCCCGACGCGCTCGAGAACACGCGCAGGAAGAGCGAGCCTTCCCTCCCCACCGGCAGCGCCGGCGTGACCCGGGGCTGCAACACTGCGTAGCCTTCGACGACTCGGCCCAGGGCGGCGTCCAGACGCGGCCGGTTGAGGGGATGCGCCATCTTGCCGATGAGCCTCGCGACAGTTTCGCGCGGGAGCCGCGTGTCCGCGTCGAGCGTGATCACGTAACGGAAGTTCTCGGGAATGGCGGAGGGCCTCAGGAATGTGGTGTCTGGGGCGCCACGCAAGAGCCGATTGAGTTCGCGCAGCTTCCCGCGCTTGCGTTCCCACCCGATCCAGCAGCCTTCGCCCCCGTTCCAGACACGCCGGCGGTGCAATAGCAGGAAACGGTCGCCGCCCGGTGTCGGTCCGTGCCGCGTGTTCAGCCTGGCGATACCTGCCTTCGCGGCGGCCAGCAGCGTGTCGTCCCCATCCACATCCTCGCTCGGCGCATCGCGCCAATCGGACAGCAGCGCGAAGTGAACGTCGCCCCCTTGGCTAGAGAGGTAGTGAATTTCGAGCCGCTCGATCTGCTCCTCGATGTCCTTAAGCGAGGTCAACAGCATCGGGACCGCGACCAGCGTGCGCAGATCCGCGGGAATTCCGCCACGTAGCTCCAGCGCCGGCAGCAAGGTGGCGCGGAAACCTCGGGTGACGATGTGGTCGACGAGCGCGACCGCCGCGTCGATCGCCGGGACCAACCCCAGAACCCCAAGCAGCAACAGCCATCTCAACTCCACGCCTCTTAACGCGGTGACGGACAGCGGGATGGCCAGCAGGCCGGCTGCGACGATCGCGCCGGCGCTGATATAGCCGCCGATCCCCAACGCGCGATAAAAACGTCCCGGCCAAGACTTGGCCGGCGCTTTGAAGCCGATTGCCGCCTCGAAGCTGGCCCGCCCGCCGGCGATAAGATAATAGCCCGGGTCGGAGAGGCGGGCTTCGTTGCCGTCAGCGTTCGCTTGGAGCTCACGCCTCGCCGTCGAAACGGCCGCGTGAGCCACTTCCAATTCTGTAAGATCGGAGCCGCGGGCGAGGTCTTCGACGGCGCTGCGGTAGAGGTTGCGCGTCGGGAAATCCATTTCCTCGAAGGCGCTTCCAGCCTTGAAGACGTCGTCAACCAGGCTGACGCGCTCGAACAGCTCGGTCCAATCGACGTCGGAGATGAGCCGCATGCTGGTGATGATGTTGCGCACCGTGACGCTGCCGGCGACCTGCCTGCTGGTGCTCGTCGCGGACGACAGCGTCGGCGGTCGTCCCCTGTCGCGCCAGTTGCTCGTCGAGCCACGCCAGCGCCGGGGCGATGCCGGGATCCTGATCGCGCAGCCGATGCACCAGCTGCACAAGGAAGGCGTCCGGGAAGCCGGCGCTGCGGATGCAACGGCAGCACCGCGTCGGGCGGCTCCGCCGTGCGGCCGCCGGCGCCTAGCAGCCGGTCGGCCAGCTCGTCCGCCGCGCGACGCGCCCGCGCGGCTGTCCACCATCCGCTTGGCGATCCGCCGCAGATTCTCGACCAGCACGATCCGCAACGTGATGGCGACCGCCCACAGTTCGCCGATGGTGAGCGGCTGCACCTCCTGATAGGCGCGCACGTAGCGGCGCAGGACCTCCGGATCGAACAGGCTGTCGGTATGGGCGACGAACGCCCAGGCCACGCCGAACACGCGCGGGTACCCCGCGAACGGTCCGCCGGCGAGCTTGGGCAGCTGGCGGTAGTAGCCGGGCGGCAGATCGGCGCGGACTTCGCGGATCTGCTTCTCGACCACATGGAAGTTGTCGACCAGCCATTCGGCCGCCGGCGTGATGGCCGCGCCAGCGTCGATGGCCTCGGCGACATCGCGATAGGCCGCGAGCAGCACGGCCTCGTTGTCGGCAAGCCGCTTCGCCAGTGAGGCGCCCTTCAGCTCGCCCGGCGACACCGTCTGCGCGGCCGCCAGGCTGCGCGCGTGCTCCTCCAGACGCTCGACGCTGAACAGTTCCGCCCGGATGGGCGCGCTATCGTCCCACGGTGGCGTCGGTTGAAGGTTGCCCCAGAAGCGCCGCCGCGGCGAGCCTCGACACCCCGGTTGGGCTAGGTCTGCGTCGGCTCGCGGACTTATCGGTTTCGACAAGCATCGTCTTGCGGCCCTTCTCCAGGCCTGGACGAAGGGGCCTCCCCAACAGCAATGGTGCGTCCAGCCCAATTAGGGCCGTTTATCTTCTCGATCGGCTCGTTCAGATCCGCGCCTTCGACAACTACTTCGGCGCACTCGCCATGGCGGCGGATGGCGCCGGCCAGGCAGTTCGCCTCGCGGATCGCCTGCTTCCGAGACCAGAAGGGCGTCGTCATGCACTTACCCATTCGGACGGCCCAGCCGTACTCTTCTTTGACAACGTCGAAAGTAATCATGACGCCTGCCTCCAAGAGTGGCCCGCAAGGAACGACGGACGTCGCTCTGCCTCGGACGACTGGAAGCGCAGATCACAGCCCATACAGCATTGCGGAGGATCGGCGACGTTGATTCAGGTCAACTCGGATGAGCAGGTCGCTCGCGCGTCGCGTCGGCTGTGCCCGTGTTGCGCAACAGGGCAGTAGGCTGGGGATGTAGCGTCAGCCGTTCATGGTTGCCGTGGCGGTTGATGCGCCGGGCTAAATAACGATGCGCGGTGTGTGCGACAACGTAAGAGGGCTCAGCTGCGTTTGTTTGGTGGGCGTCATTTTCCCTTGGGCATGAATGATTGGTTGCTGAACGGAGACGCCGTCAGAACTTAAATCGTGATAAAGCCAACATGGGCCGCCTCATGACAGCCGTTGCAGACAGCGGTGAGATCGGCGAAGGCCCTGGCGAAGCGCGCGGGCCGAGCTTTTGATCGAGATCAAAGCGGCCGAGATCTCCGCACGACATATGACAATTTTTGTCCCCGACCATGCTTGGTTGTGGAGGGGCTTTATGTGCAAAATTCGCTCACTTCCGATCAATCACCTTTAGCCTTCCGGATCCCACTCCAATTCCCGCCTCCGGCCTCGACCATCGGGTACGGATGAAGTCCTCCCGTTCCATGGTGTCGATTGCCCGTGGATAAGCTTCATGGCCTGTTCCACTTCCGGCAGCAGCACTTTCTCCAGCGCATTGGCACGCCGCTCAGTCCGCTGATATTCGCGCGCGAGGCGGATGAGTTGCCCGCGCACAGACCAACATCGCCGCATTGTCTGCGTCAACACGTAGTCCGCCAGCCGTCGGAACTCGCTGCCATTACGCCATACACCGGACACTCGCCGACGGCGTTTCAGTCCATCAGGCCGGCTAGAACCTTCCGTTCTGCTGCGGGGCTAGTTTCGCGGATCCATGCCTGCTTTGCGAACCATTCATGGTTGGTGCGACAAAACGGACAATAGGTGCGCGAGAAGAACACCGGCGTGCTGGGGAAGCTGATCCGATCCGCTTCGATGCCGGTTGGAATTTCGCGGCCCGTGGTCGGACATTTGATCATCAAGATACCCACGGCGTTGCCTTCCTGTTTGTGTGGCGATGCCTTTTTGATGCAATACGCGGATTATGTGCTGCCCCCGTCGTGGCCATTGAGCCGCCAGCCGTTGAACAACAAACGCGCTCCCGCCTCCGCCATTTTCTGACCGTCAGCGAAGACGCGCTTAGCATCCTCGGCTGCCATCTCCATGTGTCGACTCGCCCATTCCTGATAGGCCGTTGCGGCCTCGGGGATCGAGCGAGCCGCCGTTAGCTTGGTGGCAAATTCGGACGCAAGCGTTGCTTCCGTTTCCATCCGGTCGAACCAGTTCCGGTTCACTTCTTGGAGCTTTTCTAATTGCTCTGTCCGCATTGCGATATACTCGTCAAGACGCTTCTTTCCGATCGCCGCAAACTCCGCGGGGATCAGATTGGCTAACGATGATTTCTCCTTCCGCTCGGGTTGAGCTTCCTTCTGTGCCACAATACAACTCCCCCTTCACGTTACAGATGATTAGAAATCACGATCCTCAGAAGATTGATGGTTGACGTGGATCAACGGCGCAGCGGTTTTAGCGATGCAAGCTTGGTCTCGAACTCCTCCAGTATATTTTTGATCGCCTGCCGCACGGTTTCATCGACTTCAATTTGCAGCATGCGCCGATAGCGCTCGACGTTGAGGCGGATGATCTCGAGTTCGTTCATTACAGGACCCGGAGATGGTTGGCGTCTCGGTCTTTCGACAGAGATGCGCGAATTCCTAGATCCGAGGGCGCATAATCTCCCGCGCGCCATGACAAGTCTGTCGGCTGCCCGACACTCGGCCTTCACCATTGCGTGAAGCTACGTCACATGGACGTCTTACTTGCTCGCACCCCAGGAAGCTTCCCGATCCCGAAGACTTGATCGATCTGATTACGCCGCGCGCGGTAGCATTCGCATGCGGTCTCCTCAAGCGCGGGTCGATCCACGATGGAAATCCTACCGTGCGAGTAGCGGATCACGCCGCATTTTTGCAGTCTATTTGTTGTCATGGATACGCTGGTTCGTTGCGCACCGAGCAACGAGGCGAGGAATTCATGCGTGAGCTGAAATTGGTCCGACAAAACGTTGTCATGAGCGACGAGTAGCCAGTAACAGCAACGCTGTTCGAGCGAATGCAGACTATTGCAGGCCGAGACCTGCGCGAGGTGCTCGGCGACGAGGAAGAGATAACGCGTCATCACGCGACGCAGAGCATTGTGCTTCGTTATTGCATTTTGCAGCGCCCTAAGGTTGATGCGCAGCGCGCGCACTGGAACCTATACGATATGGTCGACGAGAGCACGGTCAAATCCGTAAGCGGCGAACAGGCCGAGAAGGCCCTCGGTGCCAACGGCGGCAATTTCGACGCTTCGCCCATCCTCCATGCCTTTGACCAGCGAGACCAAGCCGCTATTGACGAAATAGGCGTATTCGACCGCGGCGCCGCCAGCGTAGATCGTTTGGCCGGATGCTAGCTCAACGTGCTCGCACTGGCGCAACAGCTCCTCGCGAACGGCGCGCGGTAGCGCAAGAAGGATGCGATTGAAGATTTTTTCACTTGCGCGACGCAACGCCCCGCCCCGGAGGTTCAGTGCCAGCCGCCCCTCGCCCTAACGTGCACTTTTGCGTTCAAGGAACGCGGAGGTCAAGTCAAGGGGCCGATCTGCGATACGCCCAAGGGATCGCTGAACCTCATCGCTCCTCAGGATTTCCACCCCTGGCCGATGCCGCGCTTCATTTCATTCCGGCTGCACCATGCGCCGATTGCGCTCGATGGCGTAGCTTCACGCGGAGAATAATCACTGTGGCAGCGGCGCGATCAACCCCGCCCGTACAAGCTATTCAACGCAAGCCCGGCTCGCGCCAATAGCGCCGATTGCAAGCTTTTCAAGCTCATCGCGGCTCAATAGATTTCGAGCCAACCCTTCCGCCACAGCTGCTTCCCCGACCGCCCCGGCAATCCGTGCCGCTGTCGTCCAATCGCCCATGGTGGGCAGCAGCCGATCGGCCGCCAGGCCCTTCTTCCTGGCCGCTGCGACGAGCGCTTCAGCAGCGGCAATTCGCGTAGAGCACGCGGATTGCACATAGCGAATATGGCCGATTGTCCAATCGGCGTAACGGCGACCACGTTCGGGCACAAGCGGGCGCAGTTAAGCAATGGGTATAGCTACGAAGGTCACCGCGTCGCCCCGCCTGATGCGCAATAGCACTGCCCGTTTCGACTGTTTGCGGGCCTCCTCCACCATCTTGCGGACATCTGCAGGAATGTTAACCGCGCGGCGCCCCACCTCAAGGATGATGTCCCCAGTCTGAAGCCCGCTTTCGGCAGCGGGGCTTGCAGGACTGATTTCGGTAATCACGACGCCATGATCGCCTGCTCCCGGCACGGCGCTGGCCGGAGCGAGCGTGAGACCGAGGACCGATGCCTCGCTCCGCGCTTTTTGCTCCTCGGCCTTGGTTTCAGGAGACGTGCGGGGGAGCTCGCCTAGCGTCACTGTTATTGTCTTCTCTTGTCCGTAGCGAAAGATGCCAAATTTCGTCGAAGTCCCCGGGGGGATTGCAGCGATCCTCCTGGCGAGATCGCGCGAGTCCTTCACGGCTTCGCCATTCACGGAAGTGATGACATCACCGGTTTCGATCCCAGCCTTGACGGCCGGACTATTGGGCTCAAGCTGTGCAACAAGGGCACCTTCCGCATTCTTAAGCCCGATGGCCTCGGCGATCGTCGGCGTAAGCGGCTGAATGTACACACCGATCCAGCCGCGCGTGACGTGCCCCTTATCCCTGAGTTGCCCGACGACGAGTTTGACAGTTTCCGCGGGGATGTCGAAGGCGACTCCGATAGAGCCGCCCGATGTTGAATAGATCGCGGTATTCACCCCGATCACTTCGCCCTTGACGTTGAAGGTCGGCCCGCCGGAGTTTCCCAAGTTTACCGGCGCATCAATCTGAATGAAATCATCATACGGCCCGGCGCCGATATCGCGTCCTCGCGCCGAGACAATGCCCGCGGTAACCGTGCCGCCCAGCCCAAACGGGTTTCCGACCACAAGGACCCAGTCGCCGGCGCGCGGCACTTCAGCTGCAAGTCGCGCATATGAAAAGTCCGTGCTTGCGCTCACCTTGATGAGGGCCAGGTCCGTTTGCGGATCGGTACCAATGACCTTGGCCTCGTAGGTTTTCCCGCTGTCGATCGTAACTTGGAAGCTCTTCCCGTTTGCGACGAGGTGATTGTTGGTAACGATATAGCCGTCACCGGAAACCAAGAATCCGGAACCCAAAGCGGTACCCGACTTGGGAGCAGTGCTATCCGGAGTTGGGACACCAAACTGGCGGAAGAAACGATCGAACGGGGAATCAGGCGGAATGGGATTCTTCTGCTGCGCTTCGTCCGCCGACGTTGCCTCCTCGACCCTGACGCGGACGCCTACGACTGCCGGTTTGACCCTCGCAACAATATCAGCGAACCCGAGGGGCGCTGGAACACCGACCGCGTCCACTTCCGCCGCGACTGCCAGGGAGCCAATCCGCAGGCTAGGTGCTGTGAGCCATGCCATGCTAGTCAAAGCGACCAGCGACATCATAACAGCAAAATCGCGCCAAATGCGGTTGTATCGGACGGCACTGTGGGAACGAGCTTCGTCGATCATGGTAGATGCCCCATCTCCCACTATGGCCTCCCGAGTTCACAATACTGCGTCCCGGAATAATTCGATCCGATCGCTTGGCTCGAGCGACGCAAGTGTTTTCCAAAATCCATTGATGGGCCATCTTACGCCATCATGCGGAGGGCGCGCCCCTACCGCGGAGAGAACAATGGGCCCGGCAAGGATCATCTTGGAGAGCTTGACAACATGACCCGGAATTAAAGAACAGCATCGACGCGGTCCCAGAATTTCGCGTCGCTCTTGCGCGCGATCCTTTCGAGCAAGAGCTACAGGGTCGGCCGCACCGATCCGACGACGCCGAGCGCAATCGGAAGCGCGAGGAACGAGGCCATTAGACATCGAGCGCCGCGTTCGCGATATCTTTGGCATTCCAGCTCAGGTCGAACGGAGGAGCCTCAGAGTGATCTCCTGCGCCGGGTGTTCGCTGCCGTCGGCGCCAGAGTTGGTCGTGATCATCACTTGGAGCGATGAAGATCGTGTCGCTTCGAATACGACTCCGTCGCCCAGAGACGTTTTGCTTCATCTATCGAGACATTTAGCCGAACTCGATCATCCACGGCGGCGATCCAATTCGGGCTAATATATTCGTGGCGGTTCCGGGGGCGCTGATCGGGTCGAAGGATCTTCAAATGTCCTCCTTCGACTTTGTCGACGGTTCCGACGTGAGTGCCGTCGCAGTCCACGACCGACATCCCCTCGATCACAAGATCAAGCAGCGGTCGTCCTTCCGCACCGTCATAAGGATGCTCAGTCATTGTTTCCTCCATCTGCGAAGACGAACTTCCGAAATAAGATCACGGAGCACCAGCCATTGAAAGGCAAGCGATCAAGCCACCTCACGCCAGCCACGTCCGCTATTGCTTCGTTCGCTACCAAAATGTTGTGGCGCATATCTGTAGCGAAGGGCCATAGTTGTTTGACGCAGATCAACGGAAGCCTCCGAGAATATTCGCATAAT
>CAWHUO010000008.1:0-296819 GCA_963832605.1 uncultured Alphaproteobacteria bacterium
GGACGTTCCGAGTTGCGCAACGCGGCCGGAGAGAATTGTCGACATGCCAATCTTGATCGCCTTGTCCTCGGATTTCGCGATCATGGGAGCGGCAAGCATGCCGGCCGTACTCGCCGCGGCGCTCTTGAGAAGCGTGCGGCGGTTTAGATGATAGCGGCGAGCGTGTGTCATCAGGGCTTCCTCCCACTTGATGCACCGGACGTGAAAGATCACGAATTCACAGCGCCGGCGATGTTTCTTATTGAGCCGGCCTCTCATTGTCGGCGAGTTTGAGGCATCCACTGTACGCAGTCAATTGACTCGGGCCGCAACGCGCCCTCATATTCCACCGCGCGGGAATGAATGCGGTTCATCAACTCGTCAGCGAGGCACGATTGCTGCAAACCCAGACACGGCCTTCGGCGCCCGAGCTGTTGCAGCTTTATGCCGATATGAAACTCATCCGCGAAGTGGAGCAGCGTTTGTCGGTGCTGTTCGGCGATGGTGAGATACCGGGCTTCATCCATCTTTCGATCGGTCAAGAAGCGGTCGCAGTCGGCGTCGCAGCCGCCCTGCGACCGCACGACACGCTCGCGTCCAATCATCGTGGACACGGTCACGCTCTCGCCAAGGGTCTTGATGTCTCTCGGTTCTTTCTCGAAATCATGGGACGAAACGAGGGCTATTGCCACGGTCGCGGCGGATCCATGCATGTCGCCGACATGTCGCTCGGAATGTTGGGCGCCAACGGTATCGTCGGCGCCGGGCTTCCGATTGCCGTCGGCAGCGCGCTCGCCCATCAGCTCCGCAAGACCGGCGGCATCGCCTGCGTGTTTTTTGGTGACGGCGCGCTGGCCGAGGGCGCCCTTCACGAAAGTCTCAACCTGGCGTCCTTGTGGAAGCTTCCAGTTCTGCTTGTCTGCGAAAATAACGGCTGGTCGGAGTTCTCGCCCGCGTCGCGGCAGTTGGCTGCAACGCCGACGTCGCTCGCTGGCGCTTTTGGGATTCCAGCTGAAGGCGTCGACGGCAACGACGTGGCGGCGGTGCGCGCCGCGGCGGTCGCCGCGGTCGGTTTGGTCCGGGCAGGGGCGGGGCCGTTTTTGCTCGAATGCAAGACCACACGGGTGCGCGGACATTTCGAAGGGGACCCGCAGAAATATCGCGACACGGCTGAAATTGAGGAAACCGAACGCAAGGACCCGATCAAACGGGTACAAGACGAACTGCGCAAAATGGGCGTCACGGAAGCGGAGATGGCCGCCGCGGACGCCGCCGCCAAGCATCGCGTCGATGAGGCTGTCGCCGCGGCGCGTGGCGGCACCGCGCCGGTCCCCGCCGAGGCTCTCGCCGATGTCTACTCTCCGCTCGCCGCGGAGGCGCATCCATGACCGAGGTGAGATTCGGACAAGCCGTCAACCGCGCCCTGGCCGATGCCATGGCGCGGGATCCGACGGTGGTCATTTTGGGCGAGGACGTCGGCGAAGCCGGCGGACCATTCGGTGTCACGCGCGGTCTTTTAAAAAAATTCGGTCCAGAGCGCGTGCGCGACACGCCCATTTCCGAGGCCGCCATCGTCGGTACTGCCGTTGGCGCTGCCATGACGGGATTGCGCCCAGTGGTCGAGATCATGTTCATGGACTTCGTGACGTTGGCGATGGATGCGCTTGTCAATCAGGCCGCCAAGGCGCGCTTCATGTTCGGAGGCCAGGTGTCTGTGCCGATGGTGGTGCGCATGCCACACGGTGGCGGTATCAATGCCGGGCCTCAGCATTCGCAATGCCTGGAGGCGTGGCTTGCGCATGTTCCCGGCCTTAAGGTCGTATGTCCCGCCAATGTCGAGGACGCCTACGCGCTGTTGCGCGCAGCGATCGACGACGACGACCCGGTGATCGTCGTCGAAAATAAGGCGCTCTACGCCATTAAGGGCGAGCTGTCCGAAGTGGCGTCGCCTGCGCCGATCGGGCGCGCTCGCACGGTGAGGCCTGGCCGAGACGTGACCATCGTCACCTACGGTGCCATGGTCGCTGTGAGTCTCGCTGCTGCGGCGGTCTTGGAAAAAGAAGGCATCGATTCCGAAGTGATCGATTTGCGCAGCCTGCAGCCTTGGGATGAGGCCGCGGTACTAGAATCGCTCTCGCGGACCCACCGGGTCGTCGTTTGCCACGAAGCGGTGGAAGCTTTTGGTACCGGCGCAGAAATCGTCGCGCGCCTCGCCGACGTCGGCTTCGACGAGCTCGACGGACCCTTGGTTCGCGTCGGCGCGCCGTTCATGCCGCCGCCCTTCGCGAAGTCGCTTGAAGACTGGTACCGGCCGGACCCTGGGCGGATCATCGCGGCGGTAAAACGCGCGATAGCTTGATCGAATAACGCTGATCGCGTCATTGGGAGGATAGGCATGGATGAGCGCATCGTCGTCGAGACTGCCGATCATATTGCGGTGATCACCATCAACCGGCCGAAGGTGCTCAACGCGTTGGATGTGCCGACGCTTCTGGAACTGGAAACAGCTTTCGAGCGCGTTGAACGCGATGAAGAGGTTCGGGTCATTATCATTACCGGAGCCGGCAATCGCGCGTTCGTGGCCGGCGGAGACATCGCGGACCTCAACTCGCGCAACGGACTGGCGCATTTCAGGGAATTCGCGGAAATCGTGCATCGGGTGTTCCGCCGCATCGAGCTTTGCGACAAACCGACGATCGCGGCGGTCAACGGTTACGCGCTGGGCGGCGGCACCGAGTTGGTTCTGGCGACCGATATCCGCATCCTCGCCGAAACCGCCCGCCTGGGGCTGCCTGAAATCACCCTCGGCTTGTTTCCCGGCGCCGGCGGTACCCAGCGCATCATTCGCCAAGTGTCACCCTGCCGTGCCAAAGAGATCATGTTCACCGGCGAGCAAATATCCGCCGCTGAGGCGGTCGCCATCGGGCTTGCCAACAAAGTGGTGCCGCAGGCTGACGTTCTTCCTGAGGCAAGAACGCTCGCGTCCAAGATCGCGTCCAAGAGCCCTCTGGTGCTCAAGTTGCTCAAACGCACGCTGACCAACGGCGCCGACATGCCGCTGTCGGCGGCGCTACCTTATGAGCACAGCATGATCAGCCTGGTGCTTGACACAGGCGATGCGCACGAAGGCTGCACCGCGTTTCTGGAAAAACGTGCGCCGGCATTCGTTGGGCGCTGACATGGTGTGGATTGGGCCGGCGCTAAAATCATGAGCACGACGGAGTTCGTCATGCCCAAGCTCGGCCTGACGATGACTGAAGGGATCGTGGCGCGCTGGAATATCGCGCCGGGGAGCCGTTTCGAGGCGGGCGACGTCGTCCTCGTCGTCGAGACAGACAAGATCGCCTACGACGTGGAAGCGCCGGCTCCCGGAATTCTCCACGAGGTGCTGGTTTCGGAGGGCGGTGCCGTCCCGGTCGGCACACCGATCGGACGCTGGGACATCGGCGATATCAAGGTCTCGCTTGACGCTCCGAACGCCGAAACTCCGGCTCAGCCTGTGACCGCCAGACACGACGTTCCGGCCGCAAAACCCGTGGCGGCGGAGGTGCCGGTGGCCGGGCAAAGGCGCCCGATTGCCACGCCTTATGCACGGCGGTTGGCACGCCTGGCGGGCATCGACCTACGTCGGGTCAATGGCACAGGTCCGAGAGGTCGAATCAAGGCGGCCGACGTCAACCGTGAGATTGAAGCGCAGCCATCGAACACTGCACCGGTGGCCCAACTGCCGGTCGCCGAAGGCACGGAGCCGGTATTCCATATCGCGGCGGCGGACGTCGATGTAACTTCGCTCTGCGCGCTTAACGAACAGATCAATCACGACCTGCCGGAGCTCCGGACCGAGCTTGTTCATTACGTTGTTCTCGCTGCTTCGCGGATATCAGATATTCTCGGTGAACAGCCTGTCATGGCGCTTGCGCCGGCGCGCGGCGCACCAGCGACAGGCAGCGTCGTATTGTTCGGAAAGGACGATTGCCGAAGCTTGCGCGCCATTGTGGCGCACACCGAGCACGGTTTGGCAAAGACCGAAAACGCCGCCTTAGGCGGCACTCTTTGGGTCGAACGTGCGTTGGACGGAGTCTCGTTCTTCTCTTCGGCTCCTCCGCGGGGGTGGTCGGCTTCAATCAACATCGGCTCCGTGCGGCAGACGTTTCGCCCCGATAAGGATGGACGACCGGTCCGCGCCGCCGTCGCTACCGTTGTGCTGGCTGTCCGCGTCGGCGCGTTCGACCCGAACGCAACGCAGGAATTGCTCTGCCGAATGCGCGCGTTGCTCGAGAGCCCGCTCCTTCTTCTCGCAAGCTGAGTATGGTGATCCATGGACTTTCTTTTATCCGACGAGCAAAAAATCATAACGGACACCGCACGTAAGGTCGGGGACCGATTTGGTCTGGATTACTGGCGGGAGCTTGACGCCAAGAAGAGCTTTCCAACCGAGTTCTGGGCTGCGGTGTGCGAGGCCGGACTTTGCGGCGTTGCGCTTCCCGAACAATATGGCGGTGCCGGCCTCGGCATGCAGGAAATGGCGTTGATTGTGGAGACGCTCGCCGCCTGCGGCGGCGGCTCCACGGTCGGCCAGCTTTTCATGATCAATCCGATCTTTGGCGGCATCTCCATCGCACGTTTCGGATCCGAAACGATGAAGTCCGATTTGTTGCCCAAGCTGATTGCGGGAACGCTCAATTGTTGTATGGCGCTGACCGAGCCCGACGCTGGTTCGAACAGCCTTGAAATCAAGAGCTTCGCGGCGCGCGACGGCAACGGTTGGCGCCTCAACGGCCGCAAGATCTGGATTACCGCTGTCGATTCGGCCCAGAAGATGCTGGTCATCGCCAGGACCACGAAGGCGCAGGATGCGAAGCGCCGCACTGAGGGTCTGTCGATGTTCATCATCGACGTGGAGCGCAAAGGCTTGACCTTCACGCCGATCGAAAAGCTGGGCACCAACACATTGTCGTCGTGCAGCGTCTTTTTCGAGGACGTGCATGTCGACGGCGGCGAATTGGTCGGCACGCTGGACAAGGGTTGGCATGAGTTGCTGGATGTGCTCAACACCGAGCGCATCGTCACAACCGCCGGCCTGGTAGGCGCGGGGACTCTCGCCATTCGTCAAGCCGTGGCCTACGCGAACGAACGCCGAGTCTTCGGCGACAAGCCGATCGGAACATATCAGGGCGTGCAATTCCCGCTGGCCCAGTCGTTCGCTGAGATCGAATGCGCCCGGTTGATGAACTACAAGGCGGCGGCTCTGTTCGACAACGGCTTGCCCTACGGATCAGAGGCGAACGTCGCCAAGCTCCTTGCTTCGCAGGCGGTGTCTGCCGCGATCGAGAACGCGATGCAGACACTCGGGGGAATGGGCTTCGCCAAGGAGACCCATCTCGAACGGTTGTGGCGCGATGCGCGCTTGTTCCGCTTCGCCCCGATCTCCGAACAGATGATCCTCAATTTCATCGCTACCCAAAATCTAGGGTTACCGCGTTCTTATTGAGCCGGTCAGGGGGTCGGAGGCGATGGTCAATCTCTCAAGCTTCATTCGCTACCACGCGACGAGGACGCCGGATCGCATTGCGGTCGTCTTCAAGGATCAGCGCATCAGTTTCGCCGAGCTTTGGCGCCGTATTGAGAGGACGGCGGGTTATCTCGCGGCCCAGGGCATCGGCCCTGACGATGTCGTTGCCGTCATGATGAAGAACAGCGCGGCCTTTCTCGAGCTTGCATTCGCCGTCAGCTACATCGGCGCGGTCTTTTTGCCGATCAACTTTCGCCTGGCCGCCGATGAGGTGGAGTACATCACGGGAAACGCCCAGGCCAAGCTTGTTTTCGCCGACGAGGAGTTCGCCGCCGCGGTTAAGAACATCCCGTCAGCTGTTCATTTGGGCGAGATGGCGCAGGGCGACACAACGACGCTCAGCGGCGGTTTTCCGCCGGCGTCCACGCATGGGCGCAAGCCGGGCGATCTGTTCCGCCTGATGTATACTTCCGGCACGACTGATCGGCCGAAAGGGGTGATGCACACCTACGACAACTTCTACTGGAAATGCATGGATCACGTGATTGCGCTCGGGCTCACCGAGCGCGAGCGTTTGCTGGTGACCGGACCGCTCTATCATGTGGGAGCCTTCGACTTGCCGGGCCTCGCGGTGCTCTGGATCGGAGGCATGCTGTATATCCATCGCGATTTCGACGCCGAACGGGTGCTGGCTTCCATCGCCGCGGAGAAGCTCACCTGCGCTTGGCTGGCGCCGGTCATGCTTGGCTCTATCTTGGCCGATCCGAACCGCGCCGCCTTCGACGTTTCGACCTTGCGCTGGGCGATCGGCGGAGGTGAGCGAACGCCGGAATCGCGAATCCGACAGTTCTCCGGCTATTTCACCAACGGCCGGTACATCGATGGCTACGGATTGACCGAGTCGTGCAGTGGCGACACGCTTATGGAAGCGGGCCGGGAGATCGAGAAGATCGGTTCAGTGGGGCGTGCGCTGCCGCATGTCGAAGTTGAAATTCGCGATCCACAAGGCCGCCGCCTGCCGAGCGGCGAGACCGGCGAAATTTGTCTGCGCGGCCCGAAGATCACGCAAGGCTATTGGCGCGACGAGAAAAAGACTGCCGCCTCCTTTCACGGCGACTGGTTTCGTACCGGCGATGTCGGATATCTCGACAGCGACGGATTTCTTTATCTGACGGACCGCGTCAAAGATATGATCATTTCGGGCGGCGAGAACATCGCATCGTCCGAAGTCGAGCGCGTGGTTTATCAAATGCCGCAGGTTCGCGAAGCGGCGATCATCGGCTTGCCCGATGAAAAATGGGGTGAGCGTCCGATCGCCGTCGTAGCGCTCAATGCCGGTCACAGCCTCGACTACGAGACGCTGGCCAAACATTGCCGCGAGCACCTGGCGGCGTTCAAGGTGCCGAAGCAATTGATCGTGCGGGAACAGCTGCCGCGTAACCCTTCCGGCAAGGTGCTCAAACGATTGCTGCGAGACGAGTTGCGATAACGCGGCGCCGTCGAGCGGCGCGGCAGCGGTCGGGAAAATTACAGTGAAGATAGTGATTCTGATGAAGCGACGCCCCGGTCTCTCTGTCGAGGCTTTTCAGAATCATTTGCGAACCATCTATGGCCCACTGTTGGCGAAAGGGCCCGGACTGCGTCGCTATGTGCAATCCGCCGCGCTGACCCAAGGGTATGCGAAGGGCGAGTTGTTGTTCGACGCAATCGGCGAAATGTTTTTCGATTCAGCGGAGGCCTACGACAGCTATCTGCGCTCGCCGGAATTCGCGGCGGTCCGCGAAAATGAACGCGTGTTCCTGGACCGGTCGCGGACGGTAGTCATGCCGGTCGACGTCCATGTAATCAAGGACGGCGCCATCCCCGACGATGCTGTCAAGAATATCGAGTTCGTCAACCGCAGGCCTGGCATGGCGCTCGAACCGTTCCGGGCTTATTGGCGCAATGTCCATGGACCCCTTGCAGCCACTATCCCGGTGCTCCATCGCTACGAGCAGAATCATCTCTCCATGAGCGAGTACGTCAAGAGCCCTTCTCCGCCTTATGACGGACTGGCAATCACGTGGTTTGCGTCAACGGCCGACATGAAAAAAGGAACGGCGACGCAGCAATACAAGGAGACGCGCGCCGACGAGCTTCATTTTCTTCCCGACGGGCATCTCCCCATCATTATTACGCGCGAGCACGTCGTCGTCTGAGAAGGAGTTCGGGCGCCGCTATCCGTTTGGTTAGGCACGCTGCTCGCGGCGAAGCGTTCTGGCGCGGCGCTCGAGCCACCAGCGGAATTGGTCCACCCATAAATTCCAGCCGGCGTCGCCTTCAAGCTCAAGCGCGGCTTGAGCGGCGAAGTTCGGGTTCGCAAGAATTTCGCGCCCGATTGCTATCAGGTCCGCCTCGCCGGATTCCAGGATCGCCTCGGCTTGTTTGGGCTCGAGTATCAAGCCGACCGCCATGGTCGCGATTTGGGCTTCTTTGCGAATTCGCGCGGCAAGCGGCACCTGAAATCCCGGTGTCCGCGCCACGAGGTTCCTGTCGCGCGGCAATTTCATGCCGCCGGTAGAGCAATCGACGACGTCAACACCGCGGCCGGCAAGCGCCTTCGCCAGCACAATGGAATCTTCGATCGTCCAACCGATATCGACCCCGTCGACGGCGGAAATCCGCACAAATAACGGTTTGTCTTGCGGCCATTCGGCGCGCACCGCGTCAACAACCTCCAGCGGAAAGCGCATCCGACCCTCCAGACTGCCGCCGTAACGATCATTCCGCTTGTTCGAGAGCGGCGACAGGAACGAGTGCAGGAGATAGCCGTGGGCGGCGTGGATTTCGAGAACGTCGAAGCCGGCTGCGATCGCACGACGCGTTGCCGAACGGTAGTCGCCAAGCAGCGCAGACAATTTGCGCTCGTCCAACTTTTCTGGCGAAGGCGACACGCCATCGAAGGATTCGTCGCCGACCGACACAATCGGCCAGCCGGCCTCGCCGCGTAGCCGGACATCTTCTCCGTCAAGCTGCGTGCCGCCATGCCACGGCCGCCGCGACGATGCTTTCCAGCCGCTGTGCGCCAATTGGATGCCCGCAGCGCTGCCGCAGCGATGGAGAAAATCCGTAATTCGCTTGAGGTTGGGCACCTGCGCATCGAGCCACAGGCCATTGCAGCCGGGCGTGATCCGTCCCTGCGCGCTGATCGCGGTCGCCTCCGTAAAGACCAGACCGGCGCCGCCCAACGCAAACCGGCCCAGATGAACGAGGTGAAAATCGTCAGCGAAGCCGTCTCGCGAACTATACATCGCCATCGGCGAGACGACGATGCGGTTTCGCAGCTTAACGTCGCGAAGCGTCGTCGGTTCGAGAAGCAGAACTCGTTCCTGATGCTCTAATTGTTGAACCGACATGTCACATCCTAACGCTTCCGCTCAACTGGCTCGTACCGCACTTTGCGCAAGTCCTCTGGCTGGCTTGACTCGAACTTTAAGTGCTCACTATCACGCTTGAGTACCGGACACACTGCTTAAAGCGCTCGGCATCCCGCTCCCAGCCAGGCCGGGGTCTTAACCCAGCGTGCGAGCGGCTTCAACGCGCGCGGGAGGCGGAGACTAGTCGCGCCGCGAATTCGGGCCGAGCTTCGAACCGGGCCGCCTGCGATCTTTTTGGAGAAATTGGCTGCGGCGGCCGCGCTAAGGGTAAGCTTCGCCAACAGGCCCATAGCAACAGCACGGACATGGGAGTCGTCACGGGCCAGCAGAACTACGTTGGTTAAACTTCGATTCGAAGTTGAATTATAACTTTCTAGCTTTTTTGAAAACATTTGCTCCAAGATTAGGACAAGTGACATGTGAATTGGCTCAATCCTTTCCTTCGCGGGGCTACATCGTGAAGCACGCCGGACCCGAAAACGAAATTGGCGCTGGCCGTTATATCGCTTGGTTAGATGTTGGTTCCATTGCGCCGCCGACCCGATGTTTTGTCGAGGACATATCAAGGTCCGGTGCAAAGTTGCGGATATTCCGCCCGCCCGCAGCAAACGAATTCACGCTTCACTTTAATCGAAAAGGCGACGCCAAGGTGCGCTGCCGGGTCACCTCACGTGCCGGCTCGAATTGCGACGTTGAATTTGTCGCATCTTTGGCGATTTACGCCTGACTAGATGATCGGCGACGCTCCCTGCGCCCGAATTCGGTCAATAGGAGAAGGACGGGCGACCGGTAGTTAGCGCGAACCGGGCTACCGGTTCAGCTGCGAGGACCAATAGCCACCCCGGCGGCGGCCGCCTCGGCCAGTTCATCCGAAATCAGTGCCGCCGCATCGATCGTCCGATTGATTTTTTCCGAAACGCCAGCAGCTATTTTGTTCTGGTTCGAAGCCATGTCCAGGACGGTATTGGATCGATCGGCTGCCTCTCCGATCTTCTCGATCAGCATTTCGACGCAATCCACAATCTCGCTCGTTTGCCGCCGCACCTCGTAGATGCGCGACGCAATTTCCTGCGTCGCCTCCGCGGTCTGGCTGGCGAGCAGCTTTACCTCCTTGGCGATAACGGCAAAACCGAGCCCGGCATCTCCGTTCCGCTCGGCCTCGATGGCCGCGTTTAATGCCAGTAGACGGGTCTGACGCGCGATGCGCTCGATCGTCGAAGCGATGCCGGCGATCGTTTGCGCCATGGAGGAGAAGCCGTTGCTCGTTGTTCCGGTCGTTCTTGCCCAGGTCGCGGCTTCGTCTATGGCGGCCTTCGTCTGCCGGACTGCGTCCGCCAAGCCTCCGGTTGACCCTTCCAATGTCTGCGCAATTGCCTCGACGGAAGCCAACTCGAACTTGATGCGGTACAACGCCTCGGTCGCGACTCTCGTCGTCGAGTCCGAGTGTGTGCCGATCGCAGTTCGAATGGCATAATTCACGGCTGCACGTTCACGCACGCTGACCCGAAGGCGGGTGGGTTCGGCCGCAATGACGCTTTGTCGCGAGCTTGATGGTCGCAATCCAGCGCAAACAGGAGACTGAAGGCTAGATCAAGCGCACTCATCTCGAACCCCAGCCAAGCCATTGTCTGGAACGTCAAAACTGTAATTCGGATTTGGTTATTTTTTCCTTAAAAGCGGTTTTATCGCCCGGGCGCGCCGGGGCGCGGGCTTTCGCAGGAGGCCTCGCGGAGCACGGCTGGCAGGAGTTGCGGAAGCGGACGGCTATCTTCGTCCGCAGCGGCACGTCGACTGCCGCCCGGCGCCACGGCGCATTCCGCCAAGTAAGCCTCCGGAGCTGCGCAGCCATCGCGCTTGATTGCGCCTCAGCCGGCGCCGCGGAGTGAGGCTATCGCTCGGAACGCCCCGCCGCAGGCCTGTCTCCATTGTCAACAAGCGAGCTTCTACTAGACCTCAGTCAACGCGCTAAATCGTTCGCAGCCCCATTCTTCCGCGAGCGCCGCGGGCGTTGATCTTTGGCTAACTACGAAGAGTGCAACTTTATCTTCATTATAATGTTTAGCTCGGTTTTAGGCAGAACTACCTATGGATTGCACAACAAGAACCTGGGGACCGCAAAATGACTGACGATGCGAACGCCGCGGCGACTCTGCCGGCAACAAAGATATTGCTTGTAGAAGACAGCCTGCCAAATCGCGACATGCTGACCCGACGCCTCGAGCGTCGAGGCTTTTTGGTGTGCGCTGCCGTGGACGGGGCGAGCGGCGTCGCCATGTCGGTTACGGAAAAGCCTGATCTCATCCTCATGGATGTGGCGCTAGGCGCGATGGACGGCTGGGAGGCGACGCGGCGCATCAAGGCTGATCCCAGGACGATGAATATCCCCATCATTGCATTGACCGCTCATGCACTGGCGACCGATCGCGACAAGAGCGTCGAGGTCGGGTGCTCTGACTTCGATACAAAGCCGGTCGACCTTGCTCGTTTGCTCGGAAAGATCAACGCGTGCCTTGCCCGGAGGGGCGCCACAATGCCCGCGGGCGCCCACGTCAGCTCGCTGTCAGCATGATCGGATGGCCACGAGATAACCAAACGCGTTGGGGGGTTGGATGATGTCTGGGGAAATAGGTTTGGATCCTGTTAAGGCCCTTACCGGGAGCATGCGGGATTTTCGCGATTTGCACGGAAAAGATCTCATTGGTCGCGTCAACGGCTTCTATGAATGGCAGCACGCGCGCCGACAGCGCGGACTGTGGCCCTATTCGAAAGCCACCGAGCAAGCGCCGCTGGCTGTCTGTGCCGCCAGAGACGACAGCGGGGCCAGATTTTCCGGATTGAACTTCGCCACGCAGGACTATCTCGGCCTGGCCTCCGATCCAGAGATCAAGGAGACCGCCAAGGCGGTCATCGACGAATACGGCGTGCACAGCGCCGGCTCATCGGCGTTGGCGGGAAACACCAAATATTCCTTGCGCCTGGAGAGAACGATTTCCGAGTTTCTCGGTCTCGAAAACACCGTGCTCTATCCTACCGGCTGGGCCGCCGGCTACGGCGCAATCAAAGGGCTGGTGCGGCCGACCGATCACGTGGTGATGGACGGCCTGTCGCACGCATGCCTGCAGGAAGGCGCGCACTCGGCGACCACCAATGTTCACCTGCATGGTCATCTCAATCTGGATTCGGCTCGGCGGCATTTGAACCGAATTCGCGCCAAGGATGCGGAAAACGGCATTCTCGTCGTGACGGAAAGCCTGTTCTCGATGGATTCCGATACGCCGGATCTGCGCGCCTTGCAGGAGCTTTGTCGCGAGTACGAGGCGACGCTGCTTGTCGATGTCGCGCACGATTTGGGTGCGATGGGCGACGGTGGCCGCGGCTTTATCGGCATGCAGGGCATGGCCGGCAAGATCGATATCGTGATGGGAAGCTTCTCGAAGACGTTCGCGTCCAACGGTGGTTTCGTTTCCTGCAATGCGCCGGCGGTCAAGCAATACCTGAAGTTCTACGGGTGTTCGGCGACGTTCTCGAATGCGCTCTCACCGGTGCAGGCCGCGACAGTGACGAAGGCCTTCGAAATCGTCCAGTCCGACCGCGGGCGCGAGCTGCGTCGGCTTCTCTTAAAGCGTATCGGGCAGATGCGTGATGCACTGACCGCGGTAAACCTGGAATTCATCGGCGACCCGTCGGCGATCGTTCCCGTTCTCGTCGGTGACGAGGCGTTGGCGCGGATGGCGAGCCGCCGGTTGCCCGAGCTGGAGGTGATTGCCAATCTGGTCGAGTATCCGGCCGTGGCCAAAGGCAACGCCCGTATCCGGCTGCAGATGATGCCCAGCCACACCGCTGAAAATGTGAAGGAGCTGGCCTCAAGACTCCGCGCCGCAGTCGATCGCGTGCAGGGCGAATACGAGCGTTATTGCGCGAGTGTTCAAGGAAACCGCGCAGTCGGCCGTCCCGCCGCCGCATGAGCGAGGCAGCATGCGCTTCCACGGGGACGAATAATGCTTAACGACCTCAGCAACCGCCTGCTCAAGATCGTCGACTGGTTTATACCGGCCGAACTCCAAGTTATCACCGCAAATCTTTGGCGAGCGCGAATTTTTACCATCAGCCATCTGCTTGGCCCATGCAGCGCGATCGCGATCCTGGGATATCTGTACCGTGCGCTGCAGGTGCACGATCTCGTTTTTTGGACGATCTGCGGTCTCTGCGGCGCGTTCTGGCTGCTGCCAGTCGGACTGAAATTCAGTCGCACCCTCACCTGGCTCGCGCTGTTCTCGTTTTGCGATCTCACTCTCATCAGCGTGCTCGGTTCATATTTTTACGGCGGCGTGAGTTCGCCGTTCTTGCCCTGGAGTTCTGGCTGCCCTCCTGATCGGATTCTTCTACCTCGGCGACCGGCCTTTTCTGGTGCTCGGCATTTTCACCGCGAGCTTGGTCGGTTTCTGCGCAGCGTATCTCATCAACGGCTCATTTCCCGAGCGGGTGCCGTTGAATGAACTCTCCACGGTGGGAATGATCTCGGTCCTGTGCGCCACGCTCTACACCTCGATGATGGCGATCTATTATGCGTACGTGATGACCGAGCAGTCGGCGCTGCGCCAGGAAATTGAGAAGCGTCTCCAGACTGCGGCAAAGCTGGAGCACGCCAAACGCGAGGCGGATCGGGCGAATGAAGCCAAGGCCGTCTTTCTTGCCAAGATGAACCATCAACTTCGTACGCCGCTCAATGCCATCATTGGCTACAGTGAAATCCTGCTGGAGGACCTCGAACCGGCTTCGAATTCTGCGGACGAGGAGGATCTGAAAACCATCAACAACGCAGGTCGTCACCTTTTGTCGCTGGTTTCCGATGTCCTGCATATGCCGAAGATCGAGTCGGACAACATCGAGATGTCGTGGCGGCCGGTTGTTCTTGAGGCGTGCCTCGATGAGGTCGCCTCAACCTGCCGAAACCTGATTTCCCACAATGGCAACGAGTTCATTTTCCAAAAGACAAATGACCTCGGCATCATCGAAACGGATGAAACGAGGTTGCGTCAGATATTGATCAACCTGCTCGGCAACGCCGGGAAATTCACGAAGAACGGCCAGGTTACGCTACGTGCGGGCCGGGTCACCACAGCGGCCGGAGAGCAGATCGTCATGTCGGTTGAGGACACCGGAATCGGCATTCCGCCGGAAGCGATCAGCGGTCTCTTCACCGACTTCAATGATGCCAGCTCTGTAACATCGGGGTCATATGGGGGAACCGGCTTGGGCCTCGCGGTAAGTCGCAGGCTGGCCCATCTACTGAACGGCGATATCGACGTCGAAAGCGAGCCCGGTCGAGGATCGGTCTTTACCGTCCGGCTGCCGGTTGAGTTCCGAGCAGTGGCAGCCGCCGCTTAAGCCTCTCACAACTTCTGCGAAAACGGGTGACGACGATGGGGACCTCTCTCTCAACACTTGGAGCGCGGATCAACGCGTTCGTCGACTGGTTCATCCCGGCGAAATTGAAATCATCCGACTACCTCGTCAACATACGGATGTTTCTTTTCAGTCATCTGTTCGGCCCATTTCTCGGTCATACGATCTCGCTGTCGATGCTGTACATCGACGGGGGCGCCGATACCTCGTGGTGGATTTTCTTCTTTGCCGTGACCGCCTTCTGGCCGTTCCCGTTGGTCTTGCGGCTTACCGGCTGGTATGTGCCGCTGTCGCTGCTTTCAATCGAGAATTTGATGTTCTGCGTCTTTTGGGGTTGCTATCAGTACGGCGGCGTCAGTTCGCCAATACTGCCATGGCTGGTGACGGTGCCGCTGCTCGCCTTCTTCTATCTGCCGGGACGCGCGACCCGCATTGTCGTCGGAGTATTGATCCTTTCAAATCTGGCTGTGTTTTATGGCATCTACTCCGTGTACGGGTTCCCGCACAGGGTCGCGTTGGACCTGCTCGTAGCGCTGGGCCTGATATCGACCTTTTGCGCCAGCATATACGTCTCGATGATGGCGCTGTACTACGCCAACATTGTCACCTCTCAGGCAGATCTGGAACGGGAAGTCCAGCTGCGCCGCGCCACCGAGCACAAGCTTCGCGAGGCCACCGAACAGGCCCAGCGCGCGATGTTGGCAAAATCCGAATTCCTCGCCAAGATGAGCCATGAGCTGAAAAATCCGCTCAATTCAATCATTGGATACAGCGAGATTCTCATCGACGGTCTGAGCGAGATGGCGGGCCAAAGGTACACCGACCTGGAGGCGATCAAAGCTGCGGGTCATAGGCTTCTTGAACTCATCGATGATCTTCTCGACCTGTCGAAACTCGAAGCTGGCAGGATGAAACTGCAACCGGAAAACATCGACTTTCAGGGCCTGTTCGACGGTATCGCCGCAAAATGGCGCTCAACCATTATCGAGAACGGCAACGAGTTTTGCTTGCAGCCGCCAGCCGCCCGAGAAGTCCTCTGTGATGCGGCCAAGCTGCGGCGCGTCATCGACAATCTGCTGAGCAATGCGGCCAAGTACACCAAGAACGGACGTATCATTTTCTCGGCGTCGGCAAAGGCTGATCTTCTGCTGATCGCGGTCGAAGATAGCGGAACGGGCATCGCCGAGAATCGGATCAACGGATTGTTCGAAACCTTCAATGCCGAGAACGAGACGGCAAGCAATTACGGCGAGGACGTCAGGCTCGGGTTGCCGCTCGCGCATCGCTACTGCCGTTTGATGGGCGGGGAGCTTTCGGTGGAGAGCAAATTGGGCTCCGGATCGCGCTTTACCATTCAACTTCCCCTGCGGGCGTTCACTGACGAGCGGCAACCATCCGGGCGAATGGAGTTATTGACCCAGGCAGCCTGATTTTCGTTGAGCCGAGGATCAGCGCTACGTAGATTTTTGTTGCGACAGCACACGACCTGCGTTGGCATGGCCGCGAGTCATCGGCTGGAAGTGAGGCTCCAAAGGCCTTCGACGGGGGTGCTCTCAGTCGCGCAAAATCAGCATGGCTTCTACGGTGTCGCGGTTTTGACGCTCGACGAATTGAACGGCAAATCCGCTGTCAAAGTGGCGCACAATTCGGCCTACGACGCTTCCAATAGCCAGAACCGTTCCGATTTCGGGCACCGTATCGGCCGATATCGCGGCGCCGGAAACCGACAGATCGAGAACAAAGCAGCTCGCCACTCTGCCGTCCGGAAGAATCATCTTCGAATATGGATTTGTGGGCACCGTGCGTTCGTCAGCGCGGCGGTCTGGCGTGTCGTGGTTTTTATAACGCTCCAACCATGCAATCTTGGCCGCAAGCCTGCCCCGTTCCTCTTCACTCGCGGCGACGTTCACCACGAACCCCTGCTTAAGCAATTGGCCAATGGGGCCCTCAAGCTTTCCGAGATGGTCGATATAGGCAGTCACGCGCTCCCCGACTTTGCCGGTGACTGGGGCGGCGAGCGCGATCGCGTACGGAGACACAAAGATCGCGTGACACGCAAATACGCGACCCCGGCCACGCGAATTGCGCCCGTCTGAAAGCGAATATCGTCCCGGGATACTGGCGATGATGCGAACGTCGGGCAGGCGCTCGACAAAAGTGATATCGCCAAATTCCGCCTGACTCAGCGACATGAACCCTTGCTCTAGAGCATATAATTTGTCGCAAAATACCTGCTGAACGTTAAGAATTATTTTCCGAAATACTCACCGAAAAAATCGTTTCGTCGGCAACGTATCCGTTCGTCAGCCGCGGCCAAAGACGCATCACGGGTACGCAAACTGCGACTCATGGCGGGATAGGCAATTGCAACTCATGGCGGCAACTAGCGACGACGACGGCGGACCGGCGCGCGACTTAATTGGCGACGATCCCCGTCACTGAGGGAAGCCATGACCGCCAAGCCGAGCAAGAAGGCAAGCGCCACTGATGCTATGGTGATCGTCGAGATCATGGTGATCTCATGCCCGGAGCGCCGGTGTGCAGCATTGATCTTGATCAAACCGGCGACGATACCGGCTGACGCGGTCGCAGTTTGTTAGAAATGCCCGCGCCTTGCGCGCTGTCACAGGCGCGTCGCTGCCAAGGAGGAATATGATAGGCCATGGCCGAAATCGCACGTGCATCCACCCGTCCCATCGCGCTGGTGACCGGCGCGTCAAGCGGCATCGGCGCCGCCCTCGCGCGCGAGGCGGCCAGAGACGGACACGATCTCGTGCTGGTCGCCCGCCGTCGCGAGCCGATGCAGGCGTTGGCCGTTGAACTCAAAGCCGCGGGCGCCCAGAGCACCATCATCCTTGCTGATCTCAGCAAGCCCGGCGCCGCCGCCATCTTGATGCAGGACATCGGGGCGCGCGGCATCGTTATCGACATGCTGATCAACAATGCGGGGCTTGGCGATAACAGACAGTTCGATCAGGCAGACCCGGACAAGGTCGCGGCGATGCTGCAGGTCAACGTCATGGCGCTGACCGAACTCACCCGCTTGGTGTTGCCAGCGATGGTGGCGAGGCGGCGCGGGCAAATCTTGCTGTTGGCCTCAACGGCCGCTTTCACACCTGGCCCGAAAATGGCCGTCTATTATGCGAGCAAGGCCTATGTGCTGAGATTCGGCCAGGCGATTGCCCATGAGCTGCGCGGCACCGGTGTCACCGTCACGACACTGTGCCCGGGAGCGACGGCGACAGAGTTCGCGGAAGGCGCGCACATGGAGGGCTCGACGTTATTCAGCGGACCCGTGCGCCCGATGCAGGCCGCAGACGTTGCGCGCCTTGGCTATCAGGGATTAAAGGACGGTCGCGCCGTCGTCATTACTGGCCTCATCAACAAAATCATGGCCGCTTCTGCGCGGCTCTCCCCGACATTCATGGTGCTGCGCATTGCCAGCTGGATGAATTCGACGGCGTGAAAGCGGCACGCCTAGCATTAAAAGGCCGAGGCTGTCGCTCGTCACCACGGAATGACCTTGCTGTCGCCCGCCGGCCGCTTCTTTACGCGCCGTCCGGACGACGTGGGCGCTGCGCGTGGCGAGCTGCCGGCAAATCTCGAAGCCGATGCCGCGATTGCCGTCGGTGACGACGATGACGGGGGCGGCATCGGCTGGCGCCACTTTCGCTTATCCCTGATGCAGCAGCTTGAACGCGTGGGTCCATTCGTTTTTGGTAAAGCCCAGGATGCACCAGAGCATGCACAGCGGCTCGATGGCGCGGGCCGCTTCGGCCTTGCCCATGTCGGCCGTTTCCCAGCCGAATTGATCGCAGATGCCGGTCACCGCCGCCTTGGCTTTATCGTCGTTGCCGCAAATGAACATGGTCGGCTTGCCAGCCTTGAATTGCGGGTTGACCATCATGGCATTGCCGACGGAGTTGAACGCCTTGACGAAATGCGCGTCGGGGAAAGCGCCCTGCAGGCGCTCCATCAGCGACTGATCGAGATTGGTGAAAAACTTCAGCACGCCGTTAGTGGGCGGCGCGTCCGCGATCGGGTTGGTGGCGTCCATCACCGCCTTGCCCGCCAGGTTGGGCGCTCCGGCGGCACTGAGCGCGTCGAGCGCGACCGTGCCCTTGACTGCGAGCACCACGACTTCGCCGAACTTGGCGGCATCGGCAAAGCTGCCGGTCTGTGTTCCTTTGTGCTGGGTGGCGAAGTCCTTGAGCTTTTCGGGGTCGCGGGTGCCGAGCATGACTTGATGCCCGTGCTTGATGAAACCGCCGGCGAGCGCCTTGGCCACATCGCCGGATCCTAAAACGCCGATTTTCATGGGTGCCTCCCCCTGCCGGCGGGAATTTCTCCCGCCTCCGAGCGTTCTTGATAGATGTTGGCCGCTTTCGAAGGTCGCAAGGGCGAGGCGCCGGCGCCCGGCGCGTGTGCCGTACGCGCTTTCAATGGCTTGGCGCAGGAGTAGCTAGACTGCGCGTGCGGCAGGACGCTCGTCGAAAATCAATAGTGACAACGCCTTGTGCGGCTTGATCAAGTCCGCGAGCGTGTGCGCATCCAGGACGCCGAGAAATGCATCGGTCGCCTCGCGCAGGACGCCGCGGAGCACGCAGGCGCGTTCGATGCGGCAATAGCCGGCCTGACTCAAGCAGCCGATGACATCGAGCCGGTCCTCGGTGTCGCGCACGACGCGGCCGATATTGATGTCGCGCGGCTTTCGCTTGAGCCGGATGCCGCCATTTCGGCCGCGCACCGTATCGAGATAGCCTTTCTGACTGAGATCGTTCACGACCTTCATGAGGTGGTGCTTCGAGATATCGAAGGTCTTGGCGATGTCATTGATGGTGGTCAGCGCGCCGTCTTTGAGCCCAACGTGAATCAGCACGCGCAGGGCATAATCGGTGTGAAGTGTCAGGCGCATGCTTATCTCCCGGCACTATCGGCGCCGCGGCTCAGATGACGTTGTATGCGGCCTCTCTGCTTTCGCGGCAAGGCTCCGCCATTGTGGTGCGTGGACCAACGCTTATGGATAAGGTGCATTATTCAGACAGATTATTGCCGGTCCGCTTCTGCGGTGCTCCAATTGGCGCGGCCCGCGGCGGGAAGCCTTGGTGCCGGGTGACTTGATCCAGCGCAAGATGACGCGACGATTTTACGCCCATAAGTGCCTCGACAAACAGGCTGGAACCACTCTAATAAGAGGCCCCGAATTGCGCTCCTTATCCGGCCCGGAGGGCGGGAACCTCATGGATTACAGTGCCTTTTTTACCGACGCGCTCGCCCGGTTGCGGAGTGAGCGGCGCTATCGGGTTTTCGCCGATCTCGAGCGAATCGCTGGCCGGTTCCCGCACGCGGTCTGGCACTCGCCGCAAGGCCCGCGCAACGTCGTGATCTGGTGCTCGAACGACTATCTCGGCATGGGCCAGCATCCCAAGGTGATCGGCGCCATGGTCGAGACCGCTACCCGGATGGGCACCGGCGCCGGCGGCACCCGCAACATCGCCGGCAACAATCACCCGCTGGTCGAGCTCGAGCGCGAGCTCGCCGATCTGCATCGCAAGGAAGCGGCGCTGGTTTTCACCTCCGGCTACGTGTCGAACGAGACCGGAATTTCCACGCTCGCCAAGCAGATGCCGAACTGCCTGATCCTGTCCGACGCCTGGAACCACAACTCGATGATCGAAGGCGTGCGCCAGGCGCAAAGCGAAAAGCAGATTTTCCGCCACAACGACATGGCGCATCTCGAAGAGCTCCTCGCCGCCGCCGGTCCGCTGCGGCCGAAGCTGATCGTGTTCGAGAGCCTCTATTCCATGGACGGCGACGTCGCGCCGGTGAACGTCATCTGCGATCTCGCCGAGCGCTACGGCGCAATGACCTATGTCGATGAAGTGCACGCGGTCGGCATGTATGGCCCGCGCGGCGGCGGCATCAGCGAACGTGACGGCGCCACAGACCGCATCGACGTCATCGAGGGCACACTCGCCAAGGCCTTCGGCTGTCTTGGCGGCTACATCGCCGGCTCAAGCGCGCTGATCGATACGGTACGGTCCTATGCGCCCGGATTCATCTTCACCACCGCGCTTCCGCCGGCCGTCTGCGCCGCCGCGACCGCCGCGATCCGGCATCTGAAGACCTCGCAGTGGGAGCGCGAACGCCATCAGGATCGCGCCGCCCGCACCAAGGGCGTGCTCACCGCGGCAGCGCTGCCGGTGATGACGAGCCCGACGCATATCGTTCCGGTCTTTGTCGGCGATCCCGAGCGCTGCAAGGCGGCGAGCGATCTCCTGCTCTCCGACCACGGCATTTACATTCAGCCGATCAACTATCCGACGGTGCCGAAAGGCTCGGAGCGGCTGCGCATAACCCCGAGCCCGTATCACGACGACGGCCTGATCGACGCCTTGGCCGAGGCGCTCGTCGAGGTGTGGCAAAAGCTCAAGCTGCCGTTCAAGGAACGCGCTCTCGCCGCGGAGTAGCTCAGCCGTCATTGCGGGGCGGAGCCAGCATTTTCTTCGCTATCTGTGATTATGGATTCCGGGTTCGCCGCTTTGCAGCGGTCCGGAATGACGCAGCTTATCCTTCGCCAATCGCCGCGCGGCGATCGCCACTGTGAACGTGACGACGAGGAAGCGCGCCACGTGATGCGCCCCGACATAGACGGGGTCGAGATGGAGCGCGAGCGCCAGCACCATCATGGTGTCCTGAGCGCCGGGCGAGAACGCGACCGCGACGTTGGCGATCGGAAACGGGAAGAAGTGAACGACAATCAGCACGAAGAACGTGGCGATGGAAAGCGATACGGCAAACGAGCCCAAGGCGGCGCCGAGATAGCCGACAATCATGCGCAATGTCGTATTGGCGAAGCGCGAGCCGACCACCGCGCCGAGTACCACGACTGAAGCGCTGCCGATCCACCACGGCAGCACGGCCACGACCAGGCCAGTTCCGTGCAGGACGCCCGATCCGGCCATGGCGCCGAACAGGAAGCCGCCGGGAAAGCGCAACCGCGCCATCGCGAAAGCAGCGGCAGTCGCGACCGCGACCACGATCAACATCTCCGGAAGCGATGAGAGGCCGGCCGGCCCGCGTGCGACCGGAACGGCGGGCGCCACCAGCCCGAACAGTGCCAGCCCGCCGGGTATGCCGACGGTCAGGAGCAGCACGCGCATGGTCTGCACGATCGCGATCGCACGCAGATTGGCGCCCAGCTCGGTCGAGAGCGCGATCACCTGGATCATCGAGCCCGGGCTTGCGCCCATCAGCGCCGACAGCGGATCCCAGCGGTGCACCACGCGCAGATAACTTGCGGTCGCCAGCATCATGACGACGGCCGCGACCATGAGCAGCGCGACACTGAGCGGCCAGGTGGTAAATCCCTTGAGCGTCTGCGGCGTCACTACGGCGCCGAGCAGGATGCCGACGACGACATAACAGACGCGCGCAAGCGCAGTCGGCACCTTGACCGGGCGGCCGAGCAGGGCGGCCGCGGCCACGGCCAGGACCGATCCGGAAACCAGCCCTGCGGGGAAGCCCAAAAGCGTGAATGCGAGGCCGCCGACCGCCGCGATCAGTAACGTCTCAACGGGCTCGAGCAGCGCGCGCAGCGGAGGAAGGGCAGGCCACATTGACCTGCCGATAAATGCCCGCTGCAGCTAGCCGCGTCAAATGACCATCGTTGGCGGCGCCGCGTGCGGGGAGGCGTGTTGGCCCTTGAAGGGAGAAGGAGCACGATGTCGCCCCCAATAGACACTCCCGCAAAACTATGGTGATTTGGGTCAAATTCGAGCGCCGGGAACTGAAAGAGCGCCGCAAATAGGCTTTGAGGAACGCCATGCTGCAAGGCTGGGTCGTCATTGTCATCGCCCTCGCCTATATCGGCTTTTTGTTCGTGGTGGCGAGCTATGGCGACCGTCGGCACGAGCTGATCCGCGGCAGCCGGGCGCGCTTGCTGATCTACCCGCTTTCGCTCGCCATTTACTGCACGTCGTGGACGTTCTTCGGCTCGGTCGGCGTGGCCGCGCGTACCGGCTTCGATTTCCTCACCATCTATATCGGCCCGGTGTTGATGGTCGGGCTCGGCTATCCGCTCATCATCCGCATCGTTCGCCTCGCCAAGGGACAGAACATCACCTCGATCGCCGATTTCATTGCGGCGCGTTACGGCAAGAGTCAGTCGGTGGCGGCGACGGTGGCCTTGATCGCCATCGTCGGCATGATCCCCTACATCGCGCTGCAGCTCAAAGCCGTGTCGTCCTCGGTCAGCACCATTCTCGCCGCCGCGGGCGGCAGCATCGCGGCGCAGCCGCTGGTCGGCGACATCGCCCTGTTTGTCGCGCTGCTGATGGCGGCGTTCGCGGTGCTTTTCGGCACCCGCCATACCGATGCCACCGAGCATCAGGACGGGCTGATGCTGGCGATCGCGACCGAATCGATCATCAAGCTTGTCGCTTTTCTTGCCGTCGGCTTTTTCGTCACCTTCGTCATGTTTAAAGGTCCGGTGACGCTCTTCACCGCGGCCTTGCAACACCCGCAGACGGCCGCGGCGCTGACGCGGGTACCGCCGGCGACCGGGTTTCTCGCCATGACGGTGCTGTCGCTGTTTGCGATCCTGCTGTTGCCGCGGCAGTTCCACGTCGCCGTCGTCGAGAACCACAGCGAGGCCGAAATTCGTCGCGCCTCCTGGCTGTTCCCGGCCTATCTCGTCCTCATCAATCTGTTCGTGATGCCGATCGCCATGGCCGGCCTGCTGACGTTTCCAGCCGGCGGCACCGACGCCGACATGTTCGTGCTGGCGCTGCCGCTCAAGGCGCATTCCGAACTCTTCGCGCTCGTCGCCTTTGTCGGCGGCCTGTCGGCGGCGACCGCCATGGTGATCGTCGAATCGGTCGCGCTCGCCATCATGGTGTCGAACGACATCGTAATACCGCTCATTCTGAAGCAGCGGGCGGCGCGCTCCGGCGAGCCGAGCGACGCCGGCGCGCAGCTCCTGATGGTGCGCCGCATCGCCATCTTCGCCATCCTGTTTCTCGCCTACATCTATTATCGCTCCGCCGGCGAGGCGCAGCTGGCCTCGATCGGGCTCCTGTCATTCGCCGCCATCGCGCAGTTGACGCCGGCCTTCTTCGGTGGACTGGTGTGGCGGCGCGGCACCGCGCCCGGCGCCATCGCCGGCATGAGCGCGGGCATTCTGGTCTGGGCCTATACGCTTCTCCTGCCGAGCATCTCGGATGCCGGCATCGTCGGCGCGCGCATCCTCACCGACGGGCCGTTCGGCGTCGGCTGGCTGCGGCCGCAGGCGTTGTTCGGTCTCGATCTGGCGCCGCTCGTCCACGGCGTCGTTCTCAGTCTTCTCGCCAATATTGCGCTCTATATCGGCTGCTCTCTCGGCCGCCGGCCGACCGCGATCGAGCGGGTGCAGGCGGATGTGTTTGTGCCCTCGTCGCTGGCGCCGATGGCGCCGAGCTTCCGGCTGCGCCGCGCTTCGGTCACCATCGAAGAACTGACCGCGACTATTGCCCGCTACCTTGGCGAGGAGCGTACGCGCGAATCCTTTGCAAGTTTCGCCGCGTCGCGCCGTATCAGCCTCGAGCCGCAGGCCGAGGCTGACTTCCAGCTCCTGCAATACGGTGAGTATCTGCTGGCTTCGGCGATTGGCGCCGCGTCGTCGCGGCTCGTGCTCTCGCTCGTCCTGCGCAAGCGCACCGTCTCGACCAAAGCCGCGCTCAAGCTGCTCGACGATGCGAACGCCGCCATCCATTACAATCGCGAGATCCTGCAGACGGCGCTCGACCACGTGCGGCAGGGGATCGCCGTGTTCGACAAGGATCTGGCGCTGGTCTGCTGGAACCGGCAGTTCGGTGAAATCTTCGATCTGCCGCACGGGCTCACCCGCATCGGCATCGCGCTCGATGAGATTCTCCGCCACGTCGCGCGGCAGCGCCCGCATGTGGCCCAGGACCTCGACGCGCAGATCGCCGAACATCTCGCCAGATATACGTCGGAAGCCGAGCCGTTCCTCGAACGCTTCGCCGAGCGCGGGCTGGTGATCGAAGTGCGCGCCGACCGTATGCCCGACGGCGGTCTGGTCACCACCTTCACCGACATCACGCCGAGCGTGAAGGCGGCGGAGGCGCTGGAACGCGCCAACGCCACATTGGAGCGCCGCGTACGCGAGCGCACCGGGGAACTAACGCGGCTCAACGCCGAGCTTGAGCGCGCCAAGGCTGAAGCCGACGACGCCAACGTCTCGAAGACCCGCTTCATTGCCGCCGCGAGCCACGACATCCTGCAGCCGCTCAACGCCGCGCGGCTTTACGTCACTAGCCTGATCGAGCGCCAGCGTGCGGGCGAGGATGGCGATCTGGTGCAGAACATCGACGCCTCGCTTGAGGCGGTCGAAGAGATCTTCGCCGCCTTGCTGGATATCTCGCGGCTCGACACCGGCGCCATGAAGGCCGAGCTGACCGACTTCCGCATCGACGAATTGCTGCAGCGGCTGGAAGTGGAATTTGCGCCGCTGGCGCGGGAGAAGGGCCTCGATCTGATTTTCATGCCCTGCTCGCTGGCAGTGCGCTCCGACCGCCGCCTGCTGCGGCGGCTGTTGCAGAACCTTGTCTCGAATGCGATCAAATACACGCCCAAAGGCAGCGTGCTGATCGGCTGCCGGCGCCGCGGCAAAAAGCTGCGCATCGACGTCTACGACACCGGCATCGGCATTCCGCACGCCAAGCGCCGTGCGGTGTTCAAGGAATTCCACCGTCTCGACCAGGGCGCGCGGGTCGCGCGAGGCGTCGGCTTGGGCCTTTCGATCGTCGAACGCATCGCCCGCGTGCTCGACTGCGAGGTGGCGCTCAAATCGAATGTCGGTCGCGGCTCGCGCTTTGCCGTCGAAGTGCCGCGCGCGATTGCCGCGGTCGATGCGCCGGTCCGGCAGACCGCGCCAAAAGCCGCTGCCGGGCAGCTCGCCGGAACGGTGGTGCTGTGCATCGACAACGAGCGGGCCATTCTCGACGGCATGCAGACGCTGCTCGGCGGTTGGGGCTGCAGCGTTCTCAAGGCCGCCGATCTCGCCGAAGCGCTGGCGGCGATCGAGGCAAGCGGCCTGGAGCCGGACGGGCTTTTGGTCGACTATCACCTCGACGGCGGCAACGGCATCGGCGCCATTGCGGAACTGCGCCATCGCTATGGCAGCGATCTCGCGGCGATCCTCCTCACCGCCGATCGTTCCACGCACGTACGCGAGGAGGCTCGCGCCGCCGGCGTGCATGTGCTGCATAAGCCGGTCAAGCCGGCGTCGCTCCGCGCGCTGATGACCCAGTGGCGCGTGCAGCGCGTGGCGGCGGAGTAACGCGCTAGGCTTCCCTTGCCGGCACCTGCGGCCATTGACCGGCTTCGATCTTGCCGGCGGCGATGACCGCTTGCGTACGGCTTTCAGCGCCGAGTTTCTGCAGGATGGCAGAGACGTGCGCCTTCACGGTGGCTTTCGACAGGGTGCTTCGGCAAATACTTGCCGTCAACACCAAGTGTGTGCGCGGAAATCGTGGCTGATCAGCGAATTTCACAGGCGCCCATTTCTGGTCCAATTTACGGACTCAAGCGCCGCGCTGTGCCGTGTCTATTTTACAGCCCCAATCGCGGACATGTGTAGGAAATCCAGGGCACGACGTTGGCGCCCAACGGCTGACAACTTGCCGCAGAGTTCTTCGATGAAGGCGCTGCGCTAGAGGCGGCCCGACGCGAGAACAAATTTCGGCCCGCTTCGCCTAAATAGACGCGAACCAACGCTCGCGATGGACATGCAGCTGTGGGATGCTAGCGTCTTCGTGCTGGCGAATGCCACGTGATGGGAACCTTTAGAAGGAGATAAAGGAGGACAACGATGTCCCGATTTTTGCAACGAGCGCGGGCGGGCATTGCAGCATTCACGGTGCCGTTGCTGATGTCGTCCGCCGCTCTTGCGGTTGAGATGAATGTCAATCCGGACGGCGTTCGAAATGAAGGGCCGTGCAGCGAGGCATCGGCCCCCCGTTTGCCGCGGCAAACCCCACCCGGCATGTCTGGCGTCTCGCCGGCCTTGAGCGACGCGCTTAGCTGTGGCGGCAGCCGCCCCAAAAGGAACAACGCGGGTGAGCTCCACTGGATCTACAGTGAGGGCTACCAGACCAACTATCCCAGCACTGGGAGCGGGTTTGCCATCCAATCCCGCATCACCACAGCCGCGGGGACTGCGGTTATATACACCGACGGCACGGCAACGTTCATGCCTGCGAATGGTTCTGATGCGACGGTGCCGGTCGATGTTTATGGGATCGCAGGGCAAGGTGCCGCGATTTTCCTCAGCAATGGAACTGCATATTTCGTGCCCCCTGCGCCGGGCAGTAATCTTGGCAATATCGTCGCCGATAAGAACCGCGTCGTGAAAAGCAACGACGCGAACTGAGAGTCTCAGCCCCGGTAGCGCAGCTCATCGACCAGCAAGGCAAAGGCTGCCGAGGACTGGCGCCGGCTTGGGTAATAGAGGTGGTAGCCGGCATAAGGAGGGCACCAGTCCTCAAGCACGCGCTTGAGACGGCCCTTGGCGATGTATGGCTGCCCCAGGTCTTCCGGCTCAGATGATCAATTGTCGCGCGCCGGCAGCTGCGGCCATTGGCCGGCTTCGATCTTGCCGGCGGCGATGACCGCTTGCGTGCGGCTTTCGACCCCGAGCTTCTGCAGGATGGCGGAGACGTGCGCCTTCACGGTGGCCTCCGACACGCCGAGCTCGTAGGCGATCTGTTTGTTGAGCAATCCGCCCGACAGCATCATCAGCACGCGGACCTGCTGCGGCGTCAGCGTCGACAGCCGCGCGATCAGCGCCGCGGTTTCAGCGTCGGACTCCCGCGTGAGATCGATATCGGGCGGCGTCCACACTTCGCCCTGCAGCACGCGCGCGATCGCCGCCCGCAGCGCCTCGATGCCGAGCGTCTTCGGGATAAATCCCGAGGCGCCGAACTCCATGCAGCGGCGGATCACGGCGGGATCGTCGTTGGCCGAAACCACCACGATCGGCAGGCTCGGATATTGCGCGCGCAGATACATCAGGCCGGAAAAGCCGCGCACGCCGGGCATGCTTAGATCGAGCAGGATCAAATCGACGTCGCCGCCATTGTGTTCAAGAAGCTCGCTGACCTCCTCGAACGTGCCGGCTTCGGCCGACGTCGGCCTGGCCGAACAGTCCGGTGACCGCTTCGCGCAGCGCGCCGCGGAATAGCGGATGATCGTCGGCGATCAACAGATGATGGGATGGCGCCTCGCTCAACAGGGTGGCCCGGGTAACCGCGCGGCAGGTACGCAGGGGAATTCAGCCTCTCTTTGCATGTTACTTCCGATAGCCGGGCGCGGTCCATCCAAGTTTGAGCGGCTGTCAAAGGCTCTTCTTGGCGGTATGGTGGTCAATATCGCTCGAATAAAATGAAAGCGCGGAGGACATTATAAACGTCGCATCGTTAGGGTGCTTCGGCCTGTTTTTAGGGGCGTTTGTCGGCGGCATAATCGGAGTAGGTCTTGGTTTCCTGTGGACGGAGTTTTTTCACACCAGTTCCTTTGAAGGCTATTCCGGCATGCTGGTGTTTTACTCGTTCATGCCAATCGGCGTTATTCTTGGTGGTCTGATCGGCGCCATCGGCCTCGGTATTGTTGCCGCCCGCGACAATGTCGCCGCGCCGCGCGATGCGGACTGACGGCGAAGCTAGAATTCAGCGGCGAAAGGTGGCTATCTGCACGAACCGAGAAATTGCAAGACCACCTCGCGTCGGTGCGCATGTTGGCGATGCTCGGCGACATAGATGCCCTGCCAGGTGCCGAGCGCCATTTTGCCGCCGACGACCGGAATGTGGAGGGAGATGCCGTTGAGCATGGATTTGACATGGGCCGGCATATCGTCGGGCCCTTCGACCTCATGCACCCAGCCGGCGTTCGCCGGCGCGATGCGTTTGAGCGCGGTGACCAGATCGGTGCGCACGTCCGGGTCGGCGTTCTCCTGGATGACGAGCGAGGCCGAGGTGTGCCGGAGAAAAAGAAAGAGCGCGCCGTCACGCGCCTTGATTTTTTCCAGGAAGCGCGTGACCTCGCGCGGTGATTTCGAAAAAGCCTTCGCCGGAAGTGTCGACCGTAAGCACCGCGGCCGCGATCGTCTCCACGCGCGCGGTGTGGATAGGGGACAAATCGAAGGGCACTTGAGCGCCGTTTCAGCTCTTGTTCAGTACTTGCTTTTGCGCTTGCGCGATGGCCTCGACGAGCCGATGCCACACCCGGCCGACAAGGGCCATCACGCGGTCGATATCGGCGGTCGAGATCCGATAGTCTTTCGGCCGCAGCGTATGGTCGCCGTCGCGAGCCGGCGGCTCCGGCATAGTGCCGGCCGGCAACGGCAGGCCGCGCGCGAGGATATCCTTCTTGAGCGCAGCGTTTTCGCTGCGCAGCCGCGCGATCTCGTTCTCGAGCACGGCGCGATCCTCGGGCACCGCTTGGCAAGCCCAGCCGACGGCGCGTTGGCTGCACACCGAAACCTGGCCGGTCTGCATGTCGAGCCGCAAAAATCCTTCGGCTACTTTGCTGAAGGTGTAACGGCCTTGCCTCGCTGTCGGGTGTTGCATCGTCGGCATAAGCGGGCGCGAGCAAACAGCCGGTGATGACGAGGGCTAAGGCCTTGCTGATCATGGTCATCTCCTTACCTGTCCCGACGAAACCGCGGCGAGTCTCGGGCGTTTCGGGCGTCGGCTTGCCGGCGGACGGGGCCTTCGCCACCCAGCCATTGTAGCGGCGACGGCTTCGCGCTGCACAATCGATCCTGGCCATGGCGGTCGCAAGCGCTCCATTCTATCGTTGTTTCAATGCATTAGGATCAATGTCGGTTTCTTGACTTGGCGGAACTCAATCAGTATGGTCCGCGCGGCTTTAAGGGGGCGGGCCCGTCTCGAGTGCCGCAAAGCCGCGAGTGTCGAAGGATGAGCGACGGCACGCGCGAGAACGGCGATCGTGACAAGGCGCACACCGATGAAGCCGCCCTCTCCGCGAGACTCCAGCGTCTCGGCGAAGGTCTCGGCCAGGCACACCAACGTGCGGGGCCGCCTTCCGATGGTCCTGGTGGAGATCGGGCCACGACTGCATCGGGCTACGCCAGGGGCTTCCGGCTCTCAAGCGAACTCGTTGGAGGCGTGCTGGTCGGTGCCGGCCTCGGCTGGCTCATCGACCGGTTGCTCGGCATCTCGCCTTGGGGGTTTATCGTATTTCTCTTGCTCGGCTTTGCCGCAGGTGTGCTCAACGTGATGCGCTCAGCGGGGGTCGTCCCCGGCAACACGCCGGGCGACGGCACATCGGGAAGCCGGAAACAGTGACGTTGCGCATGCGGCGCCCGACGGCGATGAAACAATGACGATCGATCCGATCCATCAATTCTCGATCCATAACCTGGTGCCGATATTCTCGATCGGCGGCCATAGCATCGCGTTCACCAACTCCGCGCTGTTCATGTTCATTATCGTCATTTTGGTTTCCACGCTGCTCATCGGCGCGGCCGCGCCGCGCGCCATGGTGCCCGGGCGGCTGCAGTCGATGGCGGAAATGTCCTACGAATTCGTCGCCAATACGGTGCGCAGCTCGGCCGGTCAGGAAGGGATGAAGTTCTTTCCCTTCGTGTTTACGCTGTTCATGTTCGTGCTGTTCGCCAACATGATCGGGCTTATTCCTTATTCCTTCACAGTGACGAGCCAACTGATCGTTACCGCGACGCTGGCCTTGCTGGTGTTCTTCATCGTCGTCATCTACGGCTTCTGGAGGAACGGACTGGGCTTCCTCAGGCTCTTTGTTCCCAAGGGCGTGCCGATCTACATCCTGCCGGCGATCGTGGTCATCGAGGTGCTGTCGTTCGTCTCCCGCCCGATCTCGCACAGCGTGCGCTTGTTCGCCAACATGCTGGCCGGCCACATCACGCTGCAGGTCTTCGCCGGCTTCATCATCATGCTCGCCGGCTTCGGCGTCATCGGCTGGTTCGGCGCGGCATTGCCGCTCATTCTGGTGATCATGCTCACCGCGCTCGAGTTTCTGGTGGCGTTTCTGCAGGCCTACGTCTTTGCCATTCTCACCTGCATCTATCTCAACGATGCGATACACCCGGGCCACTGACGGCCCGATTGTCATAAACCTCGAAAAGGAGTTTTCTCATGGATCCAACCGCCGCAAAGTACATCGGTGCCGGCATTGCCTGCATCGGCATGGGTGGCGCCGGCGTCGGCGTGGGCATCATCTTCGGGAATTATCTGGCCGCGGCACTGCGCAATCCCTCCGCCGCGCAAGGCCAATTCGGCAACCTGATTTTCGGCTTCGCCATCACCGAAGCACTCGGCATCTTCTCGCTGCTGATCGCGCTATTGCTGCTGTTCGGGCTCTGACGTTCGGATGGCCGAGCCGAGCGCCCATACCGAGGCGCCTGAAGGACACGGCAGTTTTCCGCCGTTTCAGGCGCAGCACTTTCCGTCGCAGCTGGTCTGGCTGACGCTGACCTTCATTCTGCTCTATGTGCTGATGTCGCGGATCGCGTTGCCGCGCATCGGCTCGATCTTTGCCGAGCGCAGCAAGCGCATCGGCGACGATCTGGCGAAGGCGCAGCGGTTTAAGGAGCAGTCGGACGCCGCCGACGCCGCCTACCAGAAGTCGCTCGCCGATGCGCGGGCGCGCGCGCAGGGAATTGCCAACGAAACCCGCGAGCAGCAGGCGACCGAGGCCGAAGCGACCAACAACCGGCTGGAGGCGCAGCTGCATGAGAAGCTTGCGGCGGCGGAACAGTCGATTGCCGCGACGCGCACGGCTGCCATGACCAATGTCGGCAGCATCGCGGCGGAGACCGCCGCGGCCATTGTCGAGCGGCTGATTGGAACAACGCCGGCCAAGCAGGAGGTCGACGCCGCGGTGGCCGCGGCGTCGAAGAATTAAAGGTCCGTCATGATCGAAGCCGAAGCTTGGGTCGCCATTGCCTTCGTCATTTTTCTCGGCCTGCTCGTTTATCTGGGCGCGCATCGCCGGGTGATCGACGCCATCGATCAGCGCCAGGCGCGCATCAAGTCCGAGCTCGACGAGGCGGTGCGGCTGCGTGAAGAGGCGCAGGCGGTGCTCGCCGAATTCGAGCGCAAAGGCCGCGAGGCTGAAACCGAGGCGGCCTCCATCATCGCCAGCGCCAAGGCCGAAGCCGAGCGGCTTGCCGCCGAGGCCAAGACGCGAATGGAAGATTTCGTCGTGCGCCGGACCAAGATGGCGGAGGCTAAGATCGCTCAGGCCGAGGCGCAGGCGCTGGCCGACGTTCGCTCCGCCGCGGCCGACACCGCCGTCGCCGCTGCCGAGAAGATCCTTGCCGCCGCGGCCAAAGGCAAGGTGGCGGAGAATTTGCTCGCGCAGGGCATCGAAGACGTCAAAAAGAAATTCAATTGACGCGGAAGTCCGCTGGTCCGCGCGAAAAGCGAAGGACCGAGCGGTTTAGTTACAATAAATTTGTTTGGTATTTTCGCTTGCGCAGCAACGCGCGAGATCCGTTTTTCAATTCACGCCGGCCGCCGGCTTAGATTGGAGCTTTGGTCTCGGCTTCGGCGGCGGCTTTGGCTTTTGGTTGTCCTGCGCTTGGGCCGAAAGCGGATCGAAGCCTACATAGACGATGTAGTCGTAGAGTTGAGTTGTCGGTGTCGGCAACGGGAAGCTCAGCCCTTCTTCGATGTGGGCGAAGACCACATTGCCGTCGCTTGGACCGATGGTGACCGGAATGCGAATGAATTTGGTGGTGATCGGTCTGGTGCCGCCCGGCGTCTCCTGCACCACCGCAATTCGCAACGGCACGTCGACCTGACCGGGACCGCCCGCGGGTCCGACAATGACGCGTCCCTCGACGCCGATGTTCATTACCATATTGCCGCCGACGACCGCGCACTCGCGGCCCTCGCGGGCGAAGCTGCCCTGGTATTTGACCGACATCGCCGCCTTGTCGTCGCCGGTCGGGCCGATGGTCAGCGTGGAGGCGCCTTGGCGAACGTCGACACGCGGGCAATTCACGTCAGCCTGAGCGTTGGTGACCGCCTGCTGCCCCTTGGCGGACGAGCCGGAAAAGAAATTCGCCGTGCTGTCGCCGGCGCCGCCAGTGGGACTCGATGCGGCATCCGCCGGGGGGCCGCTCGGCGCGCCAAAGAAGCCACCGCCGCTCGAGCAACCGCCGGCGAAAAGCGCAAAGAACAGCGAGGCCGTCATTGCGATGCGGCCGCGCCATTTCAAGCGATGATTGATCGCCGACATTCCCCGGAAGCTCGTCCCCAACTGCCTACCTACCCACGATGCCCTTGTTATATCAAGCGAAACGTGACCATCCCAAGGCGGGATTACAGGTCAGGGCCGGCGTGGTTAAGGCCTCGAATCCTGCAACCGACCGTAAAGCAGGTGGTCCTGCCATATGCCGTTGATGCAGAGATAGTCGCGGGCGTAGCCCTCGCGCACGAAGCCGGTTTTTTCCAAAAGCCCGATTGACGCAGCGTTGGTCGGGATGCACGCCGCTTCCAGGCGGTGCAGCCGCAACGTTCCGAAGCTGAACGAATTGACGGCGCGTACTGCTGCCGTCATGTAGCCCTGGCGCACGAAGGGCAGGCCCATCCAATAGCCGAGACTGCCGGCCTGCGCGACCCCGCGGCGGATATTGGCGAGGGTCAATCCGCCGACCAGCGTATTGTCTACACTGCGGATGATGAGAAAGGCGTAGCCCTGGTCGGTCCGCAGATCCTCGGCGTAGCGCCGGATCCGGCGGCGGAAGGCGCTGCGGCTCAAGTCGTCGGCTGGCCAGGTCGGTTCCCAGGGCGTGAGAAAATCGCGGCTTAGTTCACGCAGCGCCGCCCACTCGCCATGGTCCGTCATCTGCGGCGCGCGCAGCAATACGCCCTCGCCGACGATCGATGGCAGCGGGTCGGAGAAGTTGATGGTGCGAAAAAACGCCATTGCCCGTGCTCAGCGGCAAAAAAATTCTCCGCTCATTCCCGGAGGAACGGAATGAGCATCCGATGAAGCAAAAAACTTAAGTCCCCGCTTCCGCGGGGACGACCGGACCGTTTATCCGGGTTTGCGGTCATGCGGCCCGGCGCGTCAAAGTCTCGGCAATAGCCGCCGCACTTTCAAGCCCGGACCCGAGTCCGAGCACGGCGATCGCCAGCTTACCGCGGCCGATGAGCGCCTGACCCGCGGCACGCGCGCTCTCGACCGTTACCGCTTCGACCTTCGCGACCAGCTCGTCGAGCGGTATCGGCCGGCCCCACGCGATCATCTGCCGCGCCAGTTGCCCGATGCGTTCGCCGGAGCTCTCCAGCGCCATGAGCAATCCGGCCTTCATTTGCGCCTTGGCGCGCGCGATCTCCGCTTCGGAAATAGTCTCGGCGGTGCTGACGATCTCATCGACAACAAGCCGCATCAGCTCCGAAGTGTCGGCGGCGTCGGTCCCGGCGTAGAGGCCGAACATGCCGACATCGGAGTAGGGTGCATGGAAGGAATAAATTGAGTAGCACAGACCGCGCTTCTCGCGCGCCTCCTGGAACAGGCGGGACGACATGCCGCCGCCGAGAACGTTGTTGAACATCTGCAGGCTGTAAAGCGTGGGGTCGTTCTGCGACACGCCGGGAAGCGCAAGCGCGATGTGCACCTGTTCGAGTTCGCGCTTCTCGACATGGGCGCCGCCGCCGAAGCGCGCCGGCTCCGGCGTCGCACTGGCGGGGCCGTTAAAGCTCGCAAAACGCTTTTCCACTTCGGCGACAACGGCCGCATGATCGACGGCACCGGCGGCAGCGATCACGGTGTCCGGCGCGCGATAGTGGCGCGCCAGATAGTCGCGCAATCTCGCGCCGTCGAACGAGCGCACCGTCTTGGCGGTGCCGAGTATGGAGCGGCCGAGCGGCTGATCGGGAAAGGCGATATTCTGCAGATGCTCGAAGACGAGATCGTCGGGCGTGTCGGCGACGGCGCCGATCTCCTGGACGATGACGTTCTGCTCGCGCACAAGCTCTTCGCGGTCGAAGGCCGGTTCGGAGAGGATGTCGGCGAGGACATCGAGCGCGAGCGGCACGTCGGCCTTGAGCACGCGCGCGTAATAGGCGGTGCTCTCGGCGCTGGTCGCCGCGTTGAGATCGCCGCCGACGGCCTCGATCTCCTCGGCGATCTGCCGCGCGGTGCGCCGGCGCGTGCCCTTGAACGCCATGTGCTCGAGGAAATGCGAGATGCCGTGCTCATCGCGCCGTTCGTCGCGGCTGCCGGAATTGACCCACACGCCAAGCGAGGCGCTCTCGAGATGCGGCATCGTGTCGGTCAATACATTGATGCCGGATTTCAAGGTGGTCACCTCAACACTCATGCTGCCGCTCCTTCCTGCGCGGCCCGGCTCGTCTGAAGGACGAAATGCTCGACCGCTGATTGATGTGCCGGCAGCGCGGTGACGCGCTCCGGGCGTTGATTGAGGCCGGAAAGCCATTCCGGCAAATGGGGCCGCACCCCGCACGCCGCCTCGACCGCGTCGGGGAACTTGGCCGCGTGCGCCGTCGCCAGCACCACCATGGGTACGGTGGGATCGCGCGGCTCTTTCTCGGCCACGGCAATGCCAACGGCGGTATGCGGGTCGATGAAGTTGCCGGTCTCGCGTTTGACCGCGCGGATGATCGCGGCGACCTCCTCCTCGTCGGCGCGATCGGCAGTGAACGACGCGCGAATTTCCGCGAGCGCCCGCGCCGACAGCGTGAACCTGCGCGATTGCGCGAGCGAGCCCATTAGCGCCCGCACGGCGTTGCCGTCGCGGTGATAGGCATCGAACAACAAGCGCTCGAAATTGGAGGACACCTGGATGTCCATCGACGGCGAGGTCGTCGGCACGACCTCGCGCAATTCGTAGGTTCCGGTCGCCAGCGTTCGCGTCAGGATGTCGTTGACGTTGGTGGCGATGACAAGTCGGTCGATCGGCAGGCCCAGGCGCTGCGCCACATAGCCGGCATAGATGTCGCCGAAATTGCCGGTCGGCACGGTGAAGGCAACCTTGCGGTAGGGCGCTCCGAGCGATACCGCGGCTGTGAAGTAATAGACCGCCTGCGCCACGATCCGCGCCCAGTTGATCGAGTTGACGCCGGAGAGACGCACCCGCTCACGAAAGGCGACATGATTGAACAGACCCTTCACGATCGCCTGGCAATCGTCGAAGGTGCCGTCGATGGCGACCGCGTGGATGTTGGCGGCGGCCGCCGTCGTCATCATGCGTCGCTGCACGTCGGAGATACGGCCTTGCGGAAACAGGACGATCAGGTCGACCTGGCTGCGATCGCGGAAAGCCTCGACGGCGGCGCCGCCGGTATCGCCCGAAGTCGCGACCACGATGGTGCGGCGCTCGCCGCGCGCGGCCAGCACGTGGTCCATCAGCCGCGCCAGAAGTTGCATCGCCAGGTCCTTGAAGGCGAGCGTCGGACCGTGGAACAGTTCGAGTACAAAGGTATTCACGCCGAGCTGCGCAAGCGGCGCCACCGCTGGATGGCGAAAATTCCCATAGGCCTCGCGCGCCATGCGGGCGAGATCGGCTTCGCCGATCGAATCCGCGGTGAACAGCCGGACCACCTCGACGGCAACTTCGGCGTAAGGCCGGCCGGCAAAGCCGAGGATGGTCTCGCGGTCGAGCCGCGGCCAGGTTTCGGGCACATAAAGGCCGCCGTCGCGGGCAAGGCCCGCGAGCATCACGTCGGCAAAGCCGAGCGACGGTGCCTCACCCCTGGTCGAGATATGCCGCAACTCTAAAGCTTCCCTGGCGCCCGGACTGACCCGGTCGCAGCTAAACGATTGATTCTCCAGGATGTTTGCTGCCGGAGGCCAGTCAGCCTCCCGTCCCGGACCAAGGCACAGTTATAGAAGTGCAGGTCGTTTCACAAGGAAGGCGCCGGACGCGGCTGAGCGCTTCTACTCAGCCGCTCAATTCACCACGCCGCCCCACACATCGCGCGCGACGGTGACGCAAAGCTCCAATTTCTTCCTCTCCCCCTCGACGGAGATAACGTTGCCTTCCGCGGTCGACGAAAACCCGCATTGCGGGCTGATCGCGAGTTGCTCAAGCGGCACGATCTTCGCCGCTTCGTCAATGCGACGCTTGAGGGCGTCCTTGGATTCGAGCTCGGCGAACTTGGAGCTGACGAGGCCGAGCACAACCTTCTTGCCTTTCGGCAGGAAGCGCAGCGGCGCGAAACCGCCCGACCGCTCGTCGTCATATTCAAGAAAATACCCGTCCACGGCGATCTCGCTCAAGAGGATCTCGGCGATCGGGTCGTAGCCGCCCTCGCTCAGCCACGAGCTTTGATAGTTGCCGCGGCACAGGTGAATGCAGATGGCCATATCTTTCGGCCGATCCTTGATCGCATCGTTGATCAGCCGCGCCATCATCCGCGTGTCTTCATTGCTGCGCCCCATTGCGGCGCCGATCTTGTCGTCGCACAGGAACGCCAGAAAGGTGTCGTCCAGTTGCAGATAGCGGCAGCCCGCCCGAGAAAGATCGGCGACTTCCTTCGCATAGGCGCGCGACAGGTCGGTGAAGAACTGGTCGCGATCCGGATACACCTTTCGGTCGATGATCCTTTCGCCGCCCTGCACGATCATCATCGACGGGGATGGAATGCACACCTTAGCGGTTCTGCTGGTGGTTGATTTAAGGAATTCAAAGTCTTTGAGCTGGATCGGATGCGGCCGCGTGATGCGGGCGTGGACTTTCACCTCGGGCGGCACCCATTCGAGCTGGACGCCATCCTGGCGGTGCCATTTCAGCGGGTATGCCCCTCTTCGAACACGACTCCACCGATCTCAGTGAGGAAATCGAGGTGCCAATAATCGCGCCGAAGTTCGCCGTCGGTGATGCCTTCAAGGCCGCTATCTTCCTGCAGCTTGACGACCTGACGGATGCTTTCGTCCTCGATCTCGCGCAAACGTTCGGCTGTGATGTTCTTGCGTTGCCGTTGCATGCGGGCCTGCTGCAATTTAGCAGGACGCAGCAGACTGCCGACATGATCTGCTCGAAACGGACCCTTGGCGTTCGTCGCCATGGCTTCCTCCCTTCACGGTGCCTTGAACCGGCACCGCATTCGGACACACTTGACCGCGATCGCGGCTTGCGCTCGTCGGGTCCATCCGCCCAGGCAGGATGTCTGCTTTTATCTCGATTGCAACCGATTTGCGGACCTTTCAAAAACTGTCGGTAAGGGGCCAACATCAGACATTCGGCCGTGCTCGCCAGATCGCAGCGAGATGCGTGCTCAATCTAACGGCAAGTCGCCAAGAAGTGCCGCAGACTGCGGCCTAAGCTGACTAGGCGGCTTCGGCGACAATCACACTGGACATCCCCGCGAGCGGCGCGCGTTCGCGTTTGCGCCACCCGGTCTGCCCCAGCCAATGGTCAGCTTCCTGTTCGCTGTACGCTTGGCCCTCGCCGGCCATAACCAGAAATTCCCCCGACATGAGAGCAGCGCCAGGGGGTTCGGTGTGCGTTGGGTTCATCCAGAAGTCCACCAACAATAGCTGTGCCCCTCTCTGCACCGTCGCGCGCATTTTTTTCATGAGCTCCAGATTGTGAGGCGCCGAGAGCACGTGGACGGTGTTCGCCACAAGCAGAACATCGTGGTCGGCGGGAAGCGGCGTCTTGAATATATCGCCCTCGACGATTTCTATGCGTGTCCCCTCCGGCTCCGCCGACAAGCGCTCTCGTGCGACGGCGCAAGCTCCCGGCAGCTCAAACAACGTGCCGCGCAGAGACGGATAGCGTCGCAGCACCGCCAGCAAGAACGAGCCGGTGCCGCCGCCTACGTCGAGTAGCCGTTTATGGCCACTGAAATCATAGGTGGCCGCCAGCGATGCCGCCACTGGAGCCGTGAGCGCTTCAACACCAGCTGAAAATATCTGCTGCTGCTCGCGATCGAATTTACCGAACTGCGCCTGACCCTCACCGCTGCGTACAGCGTCGGCGAACCTTTCCCAAAGCGGATAACCGATGCTATTGAAGAAACGCAGCACGGGCCGCAGATCGTGACCAGGCTTGCCGGCAAGGAATGTCGCTGCCACCTCGCCATTACGGTAGCGGCCGCCTTCCTGGTCGATCAATCCGAGGCTGACCATCGCAGCCGCTACAATTCCTACCGTACGCGCTGGAACCGCGGTCCTGACCGCTAGCTCTTCCAGGCTTGCCGGACCGCTGGTGAGCGCCTCAAACAAGCCGATCTCGCATGCAGCAAAAAGATGCTTTGCCGCCATGAAACCGGTGGCAATCTTCAGGATCGGTTCGGGTGTAATCGTCGGCATGATGCGCCCCCACTCGCGGCAGTCGGTGTGAACGCAGTCAAGTATTGCAGCCGGCGAAGTCCTATCGCAGCGTTGGATAGACCCCGCTCTGAGTTGTCCTCATGCGTCTGCGGATACTTAACTGGCAACCGATAGGACTGCATCTTACCAATTCTGACCACGAGATTGTAGCCGTCCGCCACTTGGGGCGCATGTCCGCCTTGGGGTCATTCGCGACCGAGTGGGCCAAGGCCGAAGATTCATACTTGTCCGCTTCGCTCCGAATAGCGACAAGACAGCCACGAAAACATGATCTGGCGGCAAGAGGGCCAATCGCGACCGTATTGCGGTGCAGGACTTCACTGAGCAACGGAGATTTCGACAATGCGGCGCGGCGCGGGATCGTTGTCGTAAGGGAAAAACTAAACCAAACCGGCGCGGCCGTTACCACGCCGGCAATGACGAACCTTGCGATCCAAACGGGAGGCGCGGCCTATTGCCGGACCGCGCTCCAACGTCCGACGCAGCCGTCAGTGCGGGTAAATCGGCCCGACGCCTTATTGCCGGAAAAATGTCCGGTCCAGCTGCCGTTGACGCCGTTGGCGTAAGCGGCGCCTTTCGCCGAACCGTTCGGACTCACTTGACCGCTGGAATTGCTCTGGCTGAGATGCCCATTGGTGACCGTGAAAGACGTGTTGACGACAACGTCGCATACCTTGTTCTCGCCAACGATGACTTCGGCCCACGTGCCATCGAAAGGGTTGGCGCCCGGCGATGCCGCGATCGCGGCGACTCCATTAACGGCCAACAGGCCGACTGCTAAGACAAAAGCTTTCACGAAACACCTCTCCGTTTTCTCTTCGCTGGCTCGACTGCTTCCCTGAGCCTTCCCTTTATAAACCTCTCAGTTTTCGTGGGTGCAAGTATTGCGATAGATCAAATAAAAATTCCAATCTACGCTCCGGGTCAAACGCCGACACGGCGGGCGCAATTTGCGACGACTGCCTCTCCCCAAACTCGGATATTCGCCTGCGCGATTGGCACATCCGTTTCGGTCGCCTCCGTGATAGGTAGTCCAAACCATGGATTCCCGATAAGCGTGGTATGCTCCGGTGTTAGCCCTTTTCGTTGAGCTTTCGCTGTCGGATACAGTGGAGCTGTGGCTGTCAAAACCTACGCTCAGAGTCTTCACTGCGGACGGTTTGCTATCGCACAAATCGTAAATGACACCAGGGGGAGCAAAATTGTGAATAGCATGGGGGCCTATCGGCACCTGTTATCGCCGCTGCAGATCCGGAACACGACGCTACCGAACCGGGCCATCTTCGGACCTGTTTGTCCGACATGGGTGAGAAGCCCGCACGAGGGGATATTCACGAAGCAGGCCGTCGCCTACTACGAGGAGCGCGCCAAAACCGGCCTCGGAATGATCATTCTTGGCGGCCACTTGATCAACAAAGACACCATTTACACGCCGCTCGGGTTCCCGGGTCTGTGGAACGACGCGCAGCTCGAAGGACTGGCCAACGTCGCCCGCGCGGTAAAGCGGCACGGCTGTGCGATCTCCGTGCAACTTCTGCATCTCGGGCTGCGGTCGCCGACGCCCTTTCTGAAAACAGATCCGGCGCGCGATCCCGACGAATACAATCCTTACATGGTGGCGCCAAGCCAAGTGCCGGCTGGCGAAATTCCCGGCGGTCCCACGCCTAAGGAGCTGGAAGAAGAGGAGATCGAATACATTCTGCAGTGCTACGAGGACGCCGCCAGACGCGCCATTTCCGCAGGCGTCGACGGCGTCGAATTCCATATTGCGCACGGCTATCTGCCCTGGCAGTTCCTGTCGCCGTTCTACAATCATCGCGCGGACCGCTGGGGCGGATCGTACGAGAATCGCCTGCGTTTCTCGATCGAAGCCATGCGGCGCATTCGCAAACGGATCGGCGATCGGCCGTTTCTCGGCTACCGGATCAACTCCACGTCATTCTGGGAGGGCGATCTCGAAATTGACGACGTCAAGCGCATCCACGCCGATTTCGAGCGCGAACTCGATATCGACTATGTGAGCGTCTCGGCCGGGGTTCACCACTCCTGGATTCATACCCCGATGACGTACGAGGAAGGCTGGGAGCGCGAGTATACCCGCGCCATCAAAACCGTCGCAAAAAAGCCGGTGCTGTTGGTGGGGCGATTGAGCCATCCGGGCGTGGCCAACGATTTGATCGGCGCCGGCGATGCCGACGCCATCCTGCTGGCGCGGCAGATGATCGCCGACGAACAATGGATGACAAAGGTCAAAGAGGGGCGCGCCAACGATATTCGCCGCTGCGTCGCAGCCAACTATTGCTGGAGGGCGGTGATCCGCGGCAGCCGGGTGCAATGCGCCTACAATCCTGTCGTCGGCCGCGAACGGATATGGGGCGCGGGCTCGACGCGCAAAGTGTCGTCGCCGAAACGCGTACTCGTAGTCGGCGCCGGCCCGGCCGGCCTTGAATATGCCCGTGTGGCGGCAGCGGGCGGCAACGCCGTCGTTGTCTACGAACGCGAACCGCATGTTGGCGGGCACGTCCGCGCCTATGGCGCGCTACCGCATCGTCAGCAATACGGCACGATCGCCACCTGGCTCGCCGAGCAGGCCGCGGGCAACGGTGCGATCATCAAGACGAACAGCCCGGTGACTGCGGAGAACATTGACCGCGTGCTTGACGCCGAGCGTCCGGACCACGTCGTGGTCGCTTCGGGCGCACGTTATCGCCGTGACGGCTTTCAGGGACAAACCGCCAAGCCGCTGCCGGGTTGGGAGACCGGAAATTGTGTTGCCTGGGACGAAATCGCACTCGACAAAGTGAAGGTCTCCGGCGAGGTGCTTGTGGTCGACGAAATGGCGGACGTCGCTGCGCCGCTCATCGCGGTCAAGCTCGCGAAGAGCGGTGCGCGCGTCCGGCTACTGACCAAGTGGCCGATGATCGGTATGGAAACCGCGGCGGAAGTTTATCTGCACTGGATTCTGACGTATCTCTACGAGGCCGACGTCGAGATGATCGCCGATCATGCGGTCAAAAGCATCAACCGGTCGGAAGTCGAAATCGTCAACATCTACCAGCCGACGCGATCCCGCCTGATTACCGCCAATGCGGTTGTGATGGCAACGTCGCGAAGCTCCGAAAGGGCGATTTATGATTTGCTGCGGCAGCGCGCGATGAGCGTCGAGGCCATCGGCTGCGCGGTAGCGCCGCGAACCGTCTACGAGGCGACGCTCGAGGGCCATCGCGCCGCCCGCAAACTCGGCGCACCGCCGCGCAGCCGTACGGAACGCGAGGAGCTCCGCGCCCGGGCGTCGCTATGACGGACTGGGCCCGGCCCCTTGGGCGATGACGCCCCGCCGGGCCTACGGGCGGATGACGTTTGTCCCAACCACGCACTTTAGCGCGATTTACCGCTTCGGGTACGCCGTGAACATGTAATCTTGCGCCGCCACTGTCGAATGGCACGCGAACCCGCATTTGGCGTCGGTTCCTTCGGGCGTAAACGTGTCAGACGCGGCATCATAGTTGAAATTGCCCCATGCCCATCCGTGCGTGTCGGGGAATCTCTTGCTGTCTTTTTCGATTGTCGCGACCGCTTTCAGGGTGTCCGGCACCTGCACGAAATAAGGGGACACAGGGTTCTTTTTGAAGCTCCACTCGATCTTCACAACCTTGGACCCTTCGGGAAAAAACTTGCCGTTGGCAGGAAGGCCTTGCCTATACGCCTTCATCATCACGTCATTCGCCACAATGACTTTCAACATCGTTTCGGTCTGGCTAACCGCGACATTCTCCCAGTTTTCGTACCCTCTAAAGTCACCGAATGAGAGCTTGCCCAGTTTCAGCGTGTACCTGTCCTGCGCGGCAATGGCCATGCCACCGAAGACAGCGACGAATACCAAAACGATCGAAATCATCGAAGATCGAGTTCTCGTCACGGCTCACTCCTGCTCTTGCTGTTCGCAAGTCTGCCTGTTTGCAAGTCTGCCTGTCTGCAAGTCTTACCTGTTTGCAAATCAAACGCGGTGGCGTCCGCTTAAACGGCGCCGGCGCAAGCGCAAATGCGAGGGTTCGGCTTCTTGTCTAAAAATCTTCTTAGCTAATGATCGCTTGCATGTAGGCCAGCTATCGTTCGGCGGGCGGCACCTACTGCTATGTTGCATCCCGAAGCTATTGTCGCACCCCGAACCGTTACAATCCACAGGGAGGTCGCTGAACTTTTGGTGAAGCTTCCGAGCGGAACTTCGAACTCATCCCGCTTTGGCTCAAAAGCGGATGTGGCAGCTTCGATTTTTGTGACGTCCGCTCTTGCGCCGAGAAGCGAAATTGACCTGCTTTTTTGCGTCAACATCCTAGGTTCTGTTGTGCGCGCATGGAGCTGCGCGCCCAAACGGTAAACACAACGACCAAAACCATGGCAAGGCCATACCAGGTCACCGCGTATTGCAGGTGCTCGTTACGCAGTTGCACCACGAGCTTCCCCGGCTGCGGCAATCCTCCTGGCGGCACGGGGGATTCCTGCTCGACATAAAACGGCGCGACCGAGCGCACACCCTTGGCGTCGGCGATCGCCACCGGATCGCGGCTGAACCACAAATTATGCCGCGGATCGTCGGTTGGCGAGAACCAATGGTGCGGGTCCGGCCATCGCATCACGCCCACGATTTCGACCGGGTCCGCGATCTGGCCGCCGGCCCGCAATGTCGGATCCTTGCGGGCCTCCGGCACAAAGCCGCGATCGACCATCACATAGCTGCCGTCGGCGAGCCGCGCCGGGGTGAAAATCCAATAACCGGGACCCGACACGTCCGGACGAAACGACGAGGCGGCGGCGTAGACCAAGGCTTCCTTGCCGTGGTCGAAGGTGGCGCTGAATTTGACCGGCCGGTATTCCTCGTTCGCCGGATCGAGAGCTGGCCAAGTGCTCGATGGCGGAAGCGCGGTCGGCGGCGCTGCCAGCCGCTCGGTGAGCGCTGCTATCAGCCCTTCTTTCCAGGCCTTGCGCTCGATCTGCCAGGTACCGAGAGCGATCAGCACGAAAAACGCGAACAGCGCCGGGACGAGCAGGCCGAGCCAAGACCGCCGCTTTGTTGCTTCCGCCGGTCCGTTCAAGGCTCGCCTCCGCCGAAGCGTCCTTCGGCGGCTTTGTGGTGGTACTGCAGCGCGATCATGAGGCCCTTCATCGGCCGCAGCGGCCCGAGCGTGACAATAAGGATGAGCGGCAACCATAGCGCCGCGTGCACCCAAAACGGCGGCCGGTACAACACCTCGGTAATCAGTGCGGCGCCGACGACAATGAAGCCGGCCAGGAACATGATGAAGACCGCCGGACCGTCGCCGGAATCGGCGAAACCGAAGTCCAGCCCGCAAGCTTCGCAGCGCGGGCGCAGCGTCAAAAATCCCTGGAACAGCTTGCCCTCTCCGCAGCGCGGGCAGGCGCATGACAATCCCGCAAGGATCGATCCTGAAAGTGTGTTGATCGTCTTTTCGGTCATGACTATTCCGTCACCCTGAGGTGCTCGGCGCGCAGCACCGAGCCTCGAAGGGCGACGGCCGCCGTCTCTCGGCCGTTCATCCTTCGAGGCTCGCTAAGCCTGGCATCGGGCCGGCCACTTCGGGCCGGCCCCGTTGGCTCGCGCCTCAGGATGACGGATCGCGAGCAGTGAACGGCTGCATTTACAGGCCCTATTCGGGGACGGGCACGCCGGCGCCCCACACATAGATGCAGGCGAACAGGAACAGCCACACCACGTCGACGAAGTGCCAGTACCAGGCGGCGAATTCGAAGCCGAGGTGCTGGGTCGGCGTAAATTGGCCGGCCAGCGCACGGACCAGGCAAACGATCAGGAAGATCGTGCCGATGATGACGTGCGCGCCATGAAATCCCGTCGCCATGAAGAAGGTGGCGCCGTAGATGTTGCCCGAGTAGTGGAACGCCGCGTGCGCGTATTCGTAAGCCTGCACGCAGGTGAAGGTGAGCCCAAGCGCGATGGTGCAGACGAGACCCCAAACCAGCCCCTTGCGATCGTTGTTCAGGAGCGCGTGATGCGCCCAGGTCACCGTCGTTCCCGAAGTGAGCAGGATCAGCGTATTGAGAAGCGGCAGATGCCAGGGGTCAAAGGTGTGGATGTCCTTCGGCGGCCAGACGCCGCCCAGAAATGCGGTCCGCGCCACATCCTTCAGCTCGGCCGGAAACAGCGCCGTGTTGAAGTAGGCCCAGAACCAGGCGACGAAGAACATCACCTCCGAGGCGATGAACAGGATCATCCCGTAGCGGTGCGAGATCTGCACCACGCGGGTGTGGTCGTGCTCGACTTCGGCTTCAAAGATGACGTCCCGCCACCAGCCGATCATGGTGTAGGCGATGCCGATGCCGCCGACGCCGAGGATGATCGGCGCGTAGGCGACCACATGGTGCATCCACAGGATCAGCCCGACGGCGGTGATGAAGGCCGAAGTCGCGCCGACCGCCGGCCACGGGCTGGGATTGACCAGGTGGTAGTCGTGGTGCGGTTTGGCGTGTGCAGCATCAGCCATCGTCATCATCTCCCCCTGAGCGCGACCGAAACTGCCGGCGCGCCGCTGGTTGCCTCAATCAAATAGGTCCGGCCTTGCCGGGAACGGAGCCCTCCGCCGCCGCCTGATCCGGCACCTGCGCCGGATAGAACGTGTAGGAGAGAGTGATCGTTTTGACGCCGTCCTGCTCGGCATCCTTGGCGAGCTTGGGATCGACGTAGAACACCACCGCCATGTCGCGCTTCTCGCCCGGCTTCATTGTCTGCTCGGTGAAGCAGAAGCAATTGATCTTCTCGAAGTAGATGCCGACCGTCGATGGGCTGACATTGTAGCCGGCCTGGCCGGCGGTCACCCGGGCGGCCTCGTTGGTGACGGCATAATAGATGGTGACCACCTGGCCGAGCTTGACGTCGATGGTGCGGCGCTCCGGCTCGAACCGCCACGGCAATCCGGCGGCGACATTCGAATCGAAGCGCACCCTAACCGTGCGATCGGAAACCTGCGTCGGGAGCGCCTTGGCGACCTGCGTGGTGCCGCCATAGCCGGTGGTGCGGCAGAACCAGGAATAGAACGGCACCGCCGCGAACGACAGGCCGACCATCGCCGCGACCAGGCCGCCGCACAGGAAGCCGACGAAAAGATCGCGGCGGAGCGCGGCCGGTTTCTTTGGTGTCTGCGTGCTCATCTGCATTTAAAGGTTGGGCTCTTCACAATCCGGCATTCAGAGCGGACGAACCAATACGCCCGGTCCCTTCACCAGCGTCACGATGTAGAACAGGATCACCAGCACGCCAAGCGATACCGCGATCGCGATCGAACGCGCGCGCCGGGCGCGCACTTGTTGTTCGGTGAGCTTGACCCCCTCCGTAATCTCTCCCGCGGGCGGGGGAGGGGCGGCAGGGCGTTTCTGCTCTTTCATCACCGCGCTCGCCGTCATGCCGCGAAATGGCTGAAAACTCCAGCCGACATTCGGTCGACCAAGAGCATGGCAAACAACAGGAACAGATAGAGGATGGAGAAGCCGAACATTTGTTTGCTCGCGGCGTAGCCGCGTTGCTCGGCGCGAATGCGCAAGGCCAGCGCGATCAGAATGGCGCCGGCGGCTATGGCAACGACGCCGTAGAGCATTCCGGCATAGCCGAGAAGCCATGGGGCGACGCCGAGGGGAGCCAGAACGAGCGTGTAGAGCAGGATCTGGCGGCGCGTTTCACGTTCGCCGGCGACCACCGGCAGCATCGGTATGCCGGCGCGCGCGTAATCCTCGGTGCGGTAGAGCGAGAGCGCCCAGAAGTGCGGCGGCGTCCAGAAGAAGATGATGAGGAAGAGAACGATCGGCTCCATGGCGAGGCTGCCGGTCGCCGCCGCCCAGCCGATCATCGGCGGCAGCGCGCCCGCCGCACCACCGATGACGATGTTCTGCGGCGTCGTGCGCTTGAGCCACATCGTATAGACGAGAACGTAGAACGCGATGGTCAGCGCCAGCAGCGCGGCGGCAATCAGGTTGACCAACAGGCCGAGCACGACCACGGAGAAGCCGGCGAGCGTCAGACCGAACGCAAGCGCTTCTCCCGGCACCAGACGTCCGGCCGGAATCGGCCGCGCCGCCGTGCGCGCCATGCGCCCGTCAATATCGGCGTCGTACCACATGTTGAGCGCGCCGGCGGCGCCGGCGCCGACTGCGATGCAAAGAAGTGCCGTAAACGCGATCACCGGATGCAGGTGCCCCGGGGCGATCAAGAGACCGACGAATGCCGTGAACACCACGAGCGACATCACCCGCGGCTTCATCAGCTCGATGTAATCGCCGACGCCCGCTACGCTGACGCTGGGCTCGACGCGCGAGGCGGTTACGCTCATCGGATCAGCGGCAAGGTCTCATATTGATGGAAGGGCGGCGGCGACGGCAACGTCCATTCCAGGGTGGTGGCGCCGGGGCCCCAGGGATTGGCGCCCGCCGGCACCTTCCGTATGAAGGCCTGCGCCAGACCGAACAGGAACACCAGCACGCCGAGGCCCGAAATGTACGAGCCGATCGAGGACACGAAGTTCCAGTCGGAGAACGCGTCAGGATAGTCGGCTATGCGGCGCGGCATGCCGGCAAGGCCGAGGAAATGCTGCGGGAAGAACACCAGATTGACGCCGATGAAGGTCAGCCAGAAGTGCAGCTTGCCGACGAACTCAGAGTACATGTAGCCGGTCATTTTCGGGAACCAGTAATACCAGCCGCCGAAGATGGCGAACACGGCGCCGAGCGACAGCACGTAGTGGAAGTGGGCGACCACGTAATAGGTGTCCTGCAGCACGCGGTCGACGCCGGCATTGGCGAGCACCACGCCGGTGACGCCGCCGATGGTGAACAGGAAGATGAAGCCGATCGCCCACAGCATCGGCGTCTTGAACTCGATCGAGCCGCCCCACATCGTGGCGATCCAGGAGAAGATCTTTACCCCGGTCGGCACCGCGATCACCATGGTGGCGGCGATGAAATAGGCCTGCACGCTCGCCGACATGCCGACCGTGTACATGTGGTGGGCCCAGACGACAAAGCCGATGCCGCCGATCGCCACCATCGCGTAAGCCATGCCCAGATAGCCGAACACCGGCTTGCGCGAGAAGGTCGCTACGATCTGGCTGACCATGCCGAAGCCCGGCAGGATCAGGATGTAGACTTCGGGGTGGCCGAAGAACCAGAACAGGTGCTGGAACAGCAGCGGATCGCCGCCGCCACGCGGATCGAAGAACGTGGTGCCGAAATTTCGATCGGTGAGCAGCATGGTGATGGCGCCGGCCAGCACCGGCAAAGCCAGCAGCAGCAAAAACACCGTGACCAGCTGCGACCACACGAACAGCGGCATCTTGTGCATGGTCATGCCCGGCGCGCGCATGTTGAAGATCGTGGTGATGAAGTTGATGGCGCCGAGGATCGACGAGGCGCCGGCGAGATGCAGCGCCAGGATGACGAAATCCATCGCCGGGCCGGGGTGGCCATAGGTCGAGAGCGGCGCATAGATGGTCCAGCCGGTTCCGGCGCCGTTGGCCCCCGGCTCACCTTCGAAGAACATCGAGGCGACAAACAGCGCGAACGAGGCGGGCAGCAGCCAGAACGAGATGTTGTTCATGCGCGGGAACGCCATGTCCGGGGCGCCGATCATCAGCGGCACCATCCAGTTCCCGAAGCCGCCGATCATCGCCGGCATGACCATGAAGAAGATCATGATCAAGCCGTGGGCGGTGACGATGACGTCGAAGTAGTGCGTCTCGTGGAAAATCTGCAGGCCCGGGAACATCAGCTCGGCGCGGATCAGGATCGAGAAGATGCCGCCGATCACGCCGGCAATCAGCGCGAACACGAGGTACATCGTGCCGATGTCCTTGTGGTTGGTCGAATAGACATAGCGGCGCCAGCCGTGCGGGATGGCGTGCCCGTTGTCGTCGCCGTGTGCTGCCGCGTGCGTCATCGTATCCATTGTCGGTTCCTGCGTTAGCGAGTGTTCTTATCGGTCTTGCATAATTTTAGCGTGCCGGGGGGCCGGCCGCCGCGAAGGTGGTCGGCGGAGCCTTGTCTAGGCCGGCATTCTTTTTCTCGGTCGCGACCCAAGAGTTGAACTCGGCTTCGTTCACGACCCGCACCGTGATCGGCATGAACGCATGGTCCTTGCCGCAAAGCTCGGAGCATTGGCCGTGGAACAGGCCCTCGCCCGTCGCCTTGAACCAGGTGTCATTGAGACGGCCGGGAACGGCATCGATCTTGATGCCGAATGACGGCACGGCGAAGGAATGGATGACGTCCGCGCCGGTCACCAGCACGTGCACGACCTTGTTCACCGGCACGACCATTTCGTTGTCGACGGTGAGCAGGCGCGGCTGGCCGGGCTTGAGATCCTTATCCTCAACGATCAGCGAGTCGAATTCGAAATTGCCGTTATCGGGATAGTTGTAGCTCCAGTACCATTGCTTGCCGGTCGCCTTCACCGTGAGGTCCGGCGTCGGCTCGTCGAGCTGCAGGAACAAGAGCCGGAAGGAAGGGACGGCGATCGCCACCAGGATGATGACCGGCACGATCGTCCAGGCGACTTCGAGCACCGGATTGTGCGTGGTGCGGGAGGGGGTCGGATTGGCGCGTGCATTGAAGCGCACCATCACGACAACAAGCAGAATCAGGACAAAAACCGCTATTGCGGTGATGATCCAGAGCAGGAAATCGTGAAACCAGATGATGTCGGCCATGACCGGCGAGGCGGCATCCTGCAGGCCGAGCTCCCAGGGCGACGGCTGTCCGACGCCGGCGAGCGCCGCGCCTGCACTTGCAAACAAGATCCCAACGGTCACCGCATAGGCGATCAAGCGTGAGAACACCGGCATCTGTCTCTCGGCTCCCTGTTTCTGATCTTGGCCTTGACTGTCCGCGACCGGCGCCGACTATCTGCGGCGCAGACCGCAACAGTATGACGCCGCCTGCGTCCCGCCTCCCTCCTCCGCAACCCGCAAGCGAGGTTGGGGAAGAGGCCACGGTCTGCTGCCCGGCAGCGTCGGCGGGATGGGGGAATCCCAACCCCTCAAACCATAAATCGCGCGCTACCGCAATGCGCTCGTCAGCGTACGCACATGGTCGTCCGCCGCCCGCGGTCCGCACGCGCAGCGGGTCGGCTTCCTTCGCGCGGCCACAATGGCTTGGTCTTGGTCCGATCTTGACACCGCGGGCTCACCATGTACGGGGAGGCGCGCGCGGCGACCGGCCTGCCGGCCGGTGATTCGCGGCGCAAAACCTCTCCGACGGCGCGGCAGTCAAGCAGCGGGGCGGCTGGTCAGGGGAAGACGATCATGGCCACTTTCAGTGTCGGGCAAATGCTGCGGCCAATGGTCTCGGCGTTCGGCGGCGCGATCGTGATGCTTGCCGCGGTCTGGGCTTTCAGTGGCGCGGCGGCGGCCCAGGGCGCGGTACGCTCGGTCCATGGCGATTGGCAAATCCGCTGCGACACGCCGCCGGGGGCGCAGAGCGAGCAATGCGCGCTGATGCAGAGCGTGACGGCGGAGGACCGGCCCAATGTCGGGCTGACCGTGATCGTGCTCAAGACCACCGACCAGAAGAGCCGGCTGATGCGCGTCGTTGCGCCGCTCGGCGTGCTGCTGCCGTCGGGGCTGGGCTTGAAGATCGACAACGCGGATGTCGGCCGCGCTGGCTTTGTGCGCTGTCTGCCCAATGGCTGCGTCGCCGAAGTAGTCATGGACGACAAGCTGATCGAGCAAATGCGTACCGGCCAGACCTCGACCTTCATTATCTTCCAGACGCCCGAGGAGGGCATCGGCTTTCCCATGAGCCTGAAGGGTTTTGGCGAAGGCTACGACAAGCTGCCGTGATGACGCGCTCCCCGCGATGACCGGATCGCCGTCACGCCATTGCGCTTTGCCTTTTTTCGATTACGTTTGTCAGTGTCGCAGCACGGGTCATTAAACAGGCGGCACGCCATGGATACCAAACTGGACACCAAGCAATATCCCGTGACTCACACCGAGGCGGAGTGGCGCAAGCTGCTCACTCCCGAGCAATATCGCATCATGCGCGGGCACGGCACCGAGGCGCCGGGAAGCTGCGCTCTGAACTATGAGAAGCGCGCGGGGACATTCTACTGTGCCGGCTGCGGCCAGCCGCTGTTTGCCTCGAAGAAGAAATTCGAGAGCGGCACCGGATGGCCGAGCTTCAACGATCCGGTCGACGGCTCGGTCGAGACCTCGACCGACAGCAGCTACGGCATGGAGCGCACCGAGGTGCATTGCAGCCGCTGCGGCAGTCATCTTGGCCACGTGTTCGATGACGGGCCGCCGCCGACGCATCTGCGCTATTGCATCAACGGCGTGGCGATGAATTTCAAGCCCGAGTGACGTCACGCGAATACCCGCTCGCGTAATCCCAGATACTTGGATCGGTTTGCCGCTGTTGATTTGATCCCGGCGAATTTTGCCGACTGCCTGCGTTAGCAATAGCGGTTGCGGTGGGAGCGATAAATAAGGCCATTTTCGGGCCTCGACGCCGTTTGCGTAGTCACGAAATTGCAATCAGGCGCGGCAAAATTTGGTCTCGTTCGGGTCCGAGAACTGTGAAACAGTGGTTTCGCTGAATTGCCGGCCTGGAGCCCATCGCTTCGGATTGAATTCGATTTCGCTCCAGATTTGGCTGGAGCATGATCTTTTCGGGAAACCGGCCTGCACCTTTCCGGATCACGCTCTAGCTTAACCGCCGGAAATGGCAGTCGATGAGCAGCGCGCGGGAATCGGCCATTCGCTTTCTGCAACTGATGATGATCGCCGCGGTGGCGCTGCCGGCGGCGCTTTTCGCCTATGCCTCGTGGATCAATTACCGCGATATCCATGCCGTCGCCGACGAACGCGTCGGCCGCTCGCTCGACGTCATGCAGGAGCAGGCGCTCAAGGTGTTCGAGACGGTCGACGGCACCTTTGCCGAAGTCAACGAGATCGTGCGCGACATGTCGGACGCCGAGATCCACGCCGACCAGGCGCGCCTGCATGCGCGCCTCGCCGCCATCGTCGCGACCATGCCGCAGCTCTACGCCATCATGCTCGTCGGCCGCGACGGCCGGCCGCTGGCCGCGAGCTTGCTCGCTGCCGTGCCGGATGACGTCAGCTTCGGAGATCGCGATTATTTTCAGGCCCAGCTCGAGCACGATGCCGGCACTTATGTGAGCGACATGCGCTCGCCGCGCCTGCCCGGCATCGGCGCCGATTTCTTCGATCTCTCCCACCGCCTGGAATCGCCCGACGGCTCCTTCAACGGCGTCATCTCGGTCGCGGTGCGGCCAAGCTACTTCGAGGATTTTTATGCATTGATAGGGCAGGCGCCCGGCAGCTTCTACGCGCTGGTGCGTTCCGACGGCGCCTATCTCGCGCGGTATCCCGTCACCGCGGACCGTTCGCGGCGATTGAGTCCCGCGAGCGGGTTGCGCACCGCGATCGGTCGCGGCCTCGACCACGGCCTCTACACCGTCAATTCGGAGCTCGATGGCGTTCCCCGGCGCATCGGCTTTCGCAGGCTACCGGATTTTCCGGTTTACGCACTTGCCGGATTCAACAGCGCCGCGATCCGTGCCGAATGGCTGTCAACCATGGGAACGCATTTGATCTTCGGCCTGCCGGCTACGGCGCTGATCCTCGCCGTGCTCTGGCTCGCGTTGCTCCGCACCCGGCGGCTCTATGACGAGGCCGAAGGCCGCGAGGTGGCGGAGGGCGCGCTGCGCCAGGCGCAGCGGCTCGAAGCCATCGGCCAATTGACCGGCGGCGTCGCCCACGATTTCAACAACCTGATGATGATCGTGAGCGGCAGCGTGCACCGGCTGCGCCGGGAATTGAGCGACGAGAGGCACCTGCATCTCCTCGACGCGATCAGTAATGCGACCAAGCGCGGCGAAAGCCTCACCCGCCAGTTGCTGTCGTTCTCGCGGCGGCAGACCTTGCAGCCGAGCGTGATCGATCTCGCCGAACGGCTGGCGGAGCTCAAGGACATGCTCAGCCGCTCGCTGCGCGGCGATATCGAAATCCGCGTGCCCGCGCCGAAGCGCCCCTGTCTGGTCAAGGTCGACCCGAGCGAGCTCGAGCTTGCGTTGCTCAATCTCGCGTTCAACGCCCGCGACGCCATGCCGTCGGGCGGTACGCTCACCATTGCGGCCAAGCCTGTCGTGTTGCGCGGCAAGGCCGGCGAGGAGGGCTTGAGCGGCGAATTCGTCGCCATCAGGGTCGCCGATACCGGCGACGGCATTCCGCCCGATGTGCTGCCGCGGGTATTCGAGCCGTTCTTCACGACCAAGGACGTCGGCAAGGGCACCGGGCTTGGGCTTTCTCAGGTTTATGGCTTCGCCCGGCAATCGGGCGGCGCCGCCACCATTACCAGCGCGGTGCAACGCGGCACCGCGATCACGCTGTTCCTGCCGCGCAGCTTCGAACAGCCGGCGCGGCCGCGCGAAAACTCAGCCGCCGCCGCCGTGCCGCTGCCCGCCGGCACGGTGCTGTTGATCGAGGACAACGTGGAAGTGGTCGGTGTCGCCCGCGGCTATTTTGTCGATCTCGGCTTTGGCGTCAAAGTGGCGACGAGCGCGCAAGACGGCCTCGACCTCATCGAGCGTGAAGCCGATATCAATGTCGTATTCTCCGACATCTTGATGCCCGGCGGCCTGACCGGTCTCGAGCTGGCGAAGCTCGTGCGCCGGCGCTATCCGCGCATCGTGGTGCTGTTGACCACCGGTTACAGTTCGAGCGCGCAGGACGCGGTGCGCGAGGGCTTCGAAGTGCTGCAGAAGCCCTATGACCTGGCCGCGCTTGAACGCGCATTGCTGGCGGCGCTTAAGGCGGCGGGCCAAACAGCCGGCAAAGCCGCGGGCCGGCGCGCGGCTGCGTCCCCGCAACGCGCAACGGGATGACAGTGATCGCGGCGCTTGGCGCTGCGCGCGCCGCTACTTGTCATCGGCATGCGGCGTCCAATAAAAAACCTCCTCGCCGGCTTGATCCAAAATCCGCAATCCGTCGGGGTTCTGCGGCATGCTCAACGTTTCGAACAGCGACTTCGCTTTGACCTTCGCGCTTTCCAGATCGGTCGCGATGTGCGTGAGCCGATCGAGCACCGCGCGCGCGTCGTCCTTTTCCCGAATGCGGAAAAACTCAATCGTGAACATCATCGGGCGGTTCCCCTCGGCGCAGCAACGCTTGCAAAATCCGCGCCCCGGCCGTCGCTTGGGCAAAACGGAACTCTTCGCCATCGATGGTAAAGTTTCTTTTGCAAAATCCCTAGCTTTGGCTGTTTTACGGCTTAGCTAGGAGGAGTTCGGTTATCCCCCTCAACAGCCGGGACAGTGAAGGCGTTCCTCATGCCGAACCCAGTGCCGAAAGTAAAATATATTTCGTCGCCGACCGAGATTCCCACCGGCCAGAAATATGTGCTGGTCATGTATGGCGACGAATACGGGGAAACGGCCCATCAGCTTGGCCACACCATTACGGTGGCCCGTCAGCAGTCGAAGACCGTGAGCGAGCTATCGTTTTTGACGGCCGTTCATACCGGCAAGGGGCTCGCCAGGCAGGAAGGCATTCCCACGATCTTTGCCTGCAAATAGCCGGCGTGGCGCGATCGATGTTGTCCAACGGCGGTTAACCCGCGCGCGGCGAAATGCAAAGGCGTAAGGCGGATAAACGATCCGCCTCAGCCGCTCGATCTCCGATAGACCCGAGAAAACCTCAGCCCGGCAAATAGACCGACTTGATCTCCTGGTACGCTTCGAGGCCTTCCGGGCCGCCGACACGGCCGATGCCGGATTCCTTATAGCCGCCGAACGGCACGGCGTTGTCCAGCTTCAGTCCGTTGATGGTCACGTTGCCGGTACGGATGCGCCGCGCCAGCGCCAACCCCTTCTCCGGGTCCTTGGTGAACACCGCCCCGCTCAGGCCATAGGTCGTGTTGTTGGCGATGCGGATGGCGTCTTCCTCGTTCTCGTAGGGCATCACCGACACCACCGGCCCGAAGATTTCCTCCTTGGCGATCGTCATGTTGCTGTCGACATTGGAAAAGATGGTCGGTTCGACAAAATAACCGTGATTCATGTCCTTGGGCCGGCCGCCGCCGGTGACGAGCTTGGCGCCTTCCTTGCGGCCCTTGTCGAGGTAGCCCATCACGCGATCGAGCTGCCGCTTCATCGATAGCGGCCCCATCTGGGTTTCTGCTTGCCACGGGTCGCCCACGACAATGCTTTTGACCGCCTGGGAATAGGCGTCGACAACTTCGTCATGCCGCTTCTTCGACACCAGCACGCGGGTCAGGGAAAAGCAGATCTGGCCGGTCATCGGCATCGCGAATGGCACGATGGCGCCGAGCGCGCTCGGCAGATCGGCATCGTCCATGATCAGCGCCGGCGATTTGCCGCCGAGTTCCAGCGTGTAACGGGCCAGCCGTTTGGCGCAAACTTCGGCGATGCGCTTGCCGCCGGCAACGCTGCCGGTGAAGCTGACCTTGTCGATTTGCGGCCGGTTGATCAGGTAGTCTCCGACCTCGCGTCCTGCCGGCACGATGTTGAGGACGCCGGGCGGCAATCCGACGGCTTCGGCGCATTCGGCGAGGAGTTGGCCCTCGATCGGCGTCTCCGGCGCGGGCTTGGCAACGATCGTGCAGCCGGCGGTAAGAGCCGCGGCCACGCCGTACGACATCAGGACCATCGGTGCGTTCCAGGGTGTGATGATGGCTACCACGCCGACGGGTTCGCGAATGATCAACGCCTGGCCGCCATTCATCATCTCGCGGGTTTCGGTGAACTCGGACTTGGCGCCGAGCTGGCCGTAAAACTCGAAAAGCTGCGGGGCGAAGTTGATGATGAACCCGGCAAAACTCTTCGGCGCGCCGACCTGCGCCGTCCACACGTCGGCCAGTACCGGCACGCGCTTCTTCATCTCCTCGCCGATCACCAGGACGAATTTGGCGCGCTCTTTCGGCGACATCCGCGGCCACGGACCATGATCAAACGCCTGTCGCGCGGCCTGGACCGCGCGGTCGACATCGGCCTCGGACGCTTCCGGCACCGTGAGAAAGCATTCTTCGGTGACCGGCGAAATCAGTTCGAGCTTGCGGTCGGATTGCGGCGTAACCCACTCGCCGCCGACATAAAAATTCTTCAGCACATGCTGCGAGAGTGCCTGTTGCGGATCGAACGCGCTGCCGGTACTGCCAGTCGACATCGGATACCTCCCTGGTGCTTTATAACTTGCGACCCAGCCGCGGGCGCGATGGTCGCTTTTGACCGATGCTACTCAAAGTCTGCGTTATGTACAAGAAAATATAACGCGAGCCGCGGATGCCGGGATGCGGGAGTTGTGGCCTAACATCGCCGGTTCAATTGAGCTTGATGGCGCAGGGGCCGAGTGTTTCCTCGTGCGCCTCGCTGGCGGCGACGGCCTGATTGGCGCCCTGCTGCAAACTCCAACCGAGTGAGCGGCAGGCTTCGAAGGGAATGCCAAAAGACACCTCGAAACCGTCCAGGGTCTTTAACGTGGCGATCAGGCAGGCTTGATCTCGGGCGCTTTCCAACGACCATTCACGCAAACCGAAGACGTAACGCGCATCGTCGTCGCCGGTTTGTTGGCGCAAGGCGCGGTTCAACAGGCTCGGCAAAGTCATGACCACCGATTCGGCCTGATCGAATGGCAGCTCCACGGTGACGGGCGCGCCGGAGTGTCGATAAATTCAAGCTCGATATTTTTCCCGTCCGCCGCGACGCCGCAGGTGGTCAGTCTGCTGCTGCGAATTCTCAAGGCCATACGCTGCCGCTAATCTCTCGTTATATTTTCGTGGATATAACGTAAGCAGTCGCTCGAATGCAAGGGAACTTCTCGCTCGGCCGCTCAGCCCGATCGGGCTTGGCCTCGCACGCTATATATGATTAGATATGACGGTGGGCGGCCGATAGCTTCGCGCGCCCCCCGGAGGCGATCGGCCTCGACCTTAAAGTCGCTTAACGGCTCTCGTGCTGCGCGCATGAGGCCCCGAGCCGCCGCTTGCACGGCGTGCCGGTCGGAGGCGCGGTACTGGTCGCTGACAAAGTCGGCGAACATCAAAAGTCATAAAGCCAACAGCGAAGAGGAAACGTCATGAATATCGCTCAGCGAATTTCAATCGATCCCGCGGCCAAGAGTTATGTCTCGGTGCCGCGCAAGCTTCTGATCGACGGCGCCTGGGTCAATGCGGTGTCCGGCAAGACCTTCCCCGTCTATGACCCCTCGACCGGCGAGGTGCTGGCGCATGTCGCCGAAGCCGACGCCGCCGACGTCGACAAGGCGGTGCGGGCGGCGCGCAAGGCGTTCGATGAAGGCCCTTGGCCGCGCATGAGCCCGAGCGAGCGCGGCCGTCTGCTCTGGAAGCTCGCCGACCTGATCGAGCAGCATACCGAGGAGTTCGCCACGCTGGAGTCGATGGACAACGGCAAGCCGCTGACCGTTGCGCGCGTCGCCGACGTGCCGCTGACCGTCGACATGTTCCGCTACATGGGCGGCTGGGCGACCAAGATCACCGGCACCACCATCCCGATCTCGTTCCCCGGCGACTATCTGTCCTACACGCTGCGCGAACCGGTGGGCGTGGTCGGGCAGATCATTCCGTGGAACTTTCCGCTGCTGATGGCGGCGTGGAAACTCGCCCCGGCCCTGGCGACCGGATGCACGGTCGTCCTCAAGGTGGCGGAGCAGACGCCGCTCACCGGCTTGCGTCTCGGCGAGCTCATCGCCGAAGCCGGCATTCCCAACGGCGTGGTCAATGTGCTCGCCGGCTACGGCGAAACCGCGGGCGCGGCGCTGGCGGCGCATCATGGCGTCGACAAGGTCGCCTTCACCGGCTCCACCGAAGTCGGCAAGCTGATCGTGCAGGCGGCCGCCGGCAATCTCAAGAAAGTGTCGCTTGAACTCGGCGGCAAGTCTCCAGTGGTCGTGCTCGACGATGCCGATGTCGACGCCGTGATCCCCGGTGCGGCGAGCGCCATCTTCTTCAATCACGGCCAATGCTGCTGCGCCGGCTCTCGGCTGATGATCCACGAGAAGATCTTCGACAAGGTCGTCGCCGGCGTCGCCGATCAGGCCAAGAGCATCAAGCTTGGCCCGGGCCTCGATCCGAACACCACGATGGGGCCGCTGGTTTCCGACGAGCAGTTCAAGCGCGTCACCGGCTATATCAACTCCGGCATCAAGGAAGGCGCCGAGATCGTGACCGGCGGCAAAACCGGCTCGGATAACGGCGGCTACTTCGTGCAGCCGACCGTGATAACCAAAACCAACCCCGACATGAAAGTCGTGCGCGAGGAGATCTTCGGCCCGGTGGTCGTCGCCGCGCCGATCACCGACGCCGACCTCGAAGACATCGCCCGGCAAGCCAACAACACCAACTACGGGCTCGCCGCCAGCGTCTGGACGCGCGACATCTCCAAGGCCAACAAGCTCGCCAAGCGCATCCGCGCCGGCACGGTGTGGATCAACTGCCACAACGTGTTCGACGCCTCGCTGCCGTTCGGTGGCTACAAGGAATCCGGCTGGGGCCGCGAGATGGGCGAGTTCGTGCTCAACAACTACCTCGAAGTAAAGGCGGTCACGACGGCGCTATAACGCGCTGTCTGATCGATCGCGATGGCGGAGCCCCGGGCCGAGCGCCCGGGGTTTCTTTTTTGGAAGCGTGGCCACTACTGGGTTCCGGCAAAATCAGCCGTCAGGGCGTGTGCTCATAATCGAAGTCGGTCAGCAATGGCCGATCAATGTTCGTTTTGGCCCCGGAAACGGTCATTCGGTTGTATGGCATTAGGTGATGCTCAGGGCCAATAAGCGACATCGCAAGTTTAGAGTGCTTCGCTCTCACCAAGAGTAACGCAGCGTGCCGGTGCCGGCGTAGGTCTGCGAGCCGGGGGCGAACTCGCCTTCGAACTTGGCGAGCAACGTCCATTGCGGCGTCGGCAAGCCCTGCGCGTCCTACCAGGTCAAGGCCGCTCACCGGCGACGATCTCCGGCTTCGCGGCCCTACTGAGCCCCTACTAAACGACAAGATTTTACCCAACAAATTTGACGATCTGCTGATCTATTTGAGCGGCTTGCAAAGCCTCATCCATGATTTTGGTTCAATCGCTCTTACCGACTCATTTCTTCTTCCCGTTGAGCGCCGGTAGAAGAAGTTTCAGAAGCGCTTCATCAGAGAAAGGGTTCTGACCTGAGATCACCTCGCGATCTTGAAGGACGTAGCTCCCCCATGGAGCGACCACACTTACGTCAGCGCCCGCCGTACGCAAGGCGAAGTCCGGGTAGAAGAGAACCTTACCACCAATCTCAAGAGGCTCCCGCTGCTGCTCTTCCGCCGTCGAAAAGACAGTCATCTTATATCCAGAATATATCCAACCTTGAGCCTTTGTCCGCGCTCCAGCGGCATCGCCCGCCTTCAGCGCGCCGACCACCTCCGTCGAATTCGGAAGAGCCGAGAGTAGTGAAATCGGGCCATGGCAGAGCACTGCCGTAGGCTTGGATGTGTTATGAAAATGTCTCATCACGGTGCCAGCGTCGGGATCGTCGAGAAGATCCATCATCGGGCCATGGCCGCCGGGGACGAAAACAGCGTCATATTGATCTAGGCCTGATGCGATGACATCCGATATACGAGTTGGAATTTTGAGCCCAGTCAGGCTGTCGCGGAATTTTAGATAGTCCTGAAGCTTAGCCTCATCCCCACCGAAGAACTGGGCTATGGCTGAATTGACATCCATTTGTGGCGTGTTGCCTTTGGGGTTGGCGAAGGTGATTTCGTAGCCCTCCTTCATCAGGGCACGAACCGGAACCGTCAGCTCGTTGAGGTAGTAGCCAGCACCGGCATATACCTTGCCATCTTTCAAGGGCAAGCCGTGACCGCTCGAGACTAGTACCAGGACTTTTCCTTTTGCTGTCATTTTGTTCTCCTTTTTGGAATCGATGAAATCGCGCCGCCTCATTGCCTACCCGCGGGCTCACAACAAGGTGTCCTCGTGTTTAGACTAATACACTAACAGAGGCCTTGGGTGAGTTTTGGCAGACCGTTGGGTGGCCGATGTCGCGATCCGCGTCGTCTACGACCGCAATGCCCTGCCGCTCAATCTTCATGGCCTGAAGGGACCGGAGCTGTTCGGCGGTGTCTACATGTCCCGCGATCTCCTTGTCGCGTGGCGCGCGGGGGCGCCAGATCGCATCCGTTGGATCGTCAGAAACGAGTATGACCCGGACTGGGCGCGCGAGGGTGCGGTTCGCACCACGGAGGTTCCGTTCAGGACCACGGACGCCGAGGCGCAGATCGTCGCGGTACGGCAGGGACTTGGGATGACGACGCTGCCTTGCTTCGTCGGAGATTCCGACCCGTTGCTGGTGAGGGCGCCGGGCGCTGCCCTGCACATGCACGGAACGCTCTGGCTGCTCACGCAGGGTGAGACGCGCAAGACGAAGCGCGTGCGGCTCTTCACAGAGTTCGTATCCCGCAGGCTCGCCGCCTACGCGCCGCTTCTCGCGGGACTGTGCTCTTCCAGCGACTGACGAGCGGCCGCTGAATACGTGCTGAAATCGCTGACCACAGATGAGGAGAGCGCCGCCACCGTCGCTTCGCTCCTCGCAATGACGAGCAGAACTCGAACTCCGATGCGCCGCGAGAACGCTTTTCTATGCCGTCATTGCCGAACTTGATCCGGCAATTGACCCGCACCGGAAACTCACTGGATCGGCAGCGCCCCTCCGCCCCTGAGTGAGCACTTTTGCTCAGATTCAGACTCCGGCTGAGCATACGTTTAAACGCGTAGAAGCCACGCCAGCCAATAGCGATCTCGGAGGACCGTCCGACCAAGTCCTCCGTGAAGCTATGGAGGGGATTTATGCAAAAAACTAATTTCAGAGAACAGTTTACGAATGTCGCAGACGCCTGCGCACTGGCTCAGAGCATCGTCGATACGGTCCGCGAACCTGTCATTGTACTCGACAAAGAGTTGCGCGTCATTGCTGCGAGCCGTTCTTTCTATTCGGCATTCGAGGTGAGCCCCGAGGAGACCCAGGGGAAACTCCTTTACGCGTTAGGCGACGGGCAATGGGATATTCCGAAACTTCGCATGCTGCTTGAGAAAATTATCCCGGAACATGGCCTGATAACGGATTACGAGGTCGAGCACGAGTTTCCGCATCTTGGCACCCGCACCATGCTCTTGAATGCCCGCCAGGTGTTCTACAAGGAAGGCGCCGAGACGACCATTCTGCTCGGAATTGAGGATATCACCGCGCGACGCATTTTGGAGCGCGATAAGGACGATCTGTTGCGACAAAAGGACGTATTGCTGGAAGAAATTCAGCACCGGATTGCCAACAGTCTGCAAATCATTGCAGGCATCATTTTGATGAAGGCAAATGCGGTTAGTTCCGAGGAGACGCGCACCCTTTTGCGGGACACTCACGATCGGGTTGTTTCGATCGCGACCGTTCAACAACAGCTCTACGCTTCGGGGATCGTGGGGCCCATTGAAATGCTTCCTTATCTCCAAAGACTGGGCGCCGCCCTCGCGGCGTCGATGATAAGGGATGCTCGACCGATCACGTTGAAAGTAGTGGGCGTGGCAGGCAGTCTAAATGCCCGTCAGGCTGAAAGTGTTGGCTTGATTGCGACGGAACTTGTCATGAACGCTCTCAAGCACGCATTCCCTGACCAAAATATAAAAGGTCGGATCAACGTCGCGTACGACGTTGATGGAACGAATTGGAAACTGTCAGTCGCCGATAATGGAATCGGCAAGCCGGATGGCGTCTTTGCCCAAACAAAGACCGGTCTCGGCACCGGCATAATCAAAGCCCTCGCGCAAAATCTCAACGCCAAGGTTGAAACTTTGGCCGGGCCTGACGGCACGATCGTGTCGATCACCCACGCCACTTTTCCGCCAACGGTAACGCGGGCCGCATAAAGATAATCGTTTCAGTTTGGGTCGAAAAGGGAAGTCACCGCACGTCAAGGCGATGTCAGCTTTACTTATGCCGACATCCCCATGCCAAGGCGAGCAACGCTTTGGCGGAGCGAAGGCGAGAACTAAAAATGACGATCGGAGTTATCTGCTTATGGCAACCAGGGATGAACGAGAGCCCAACCCGCAGGAAGCTCAACGGAATGCGCAGAGTGCCGTATCCCAGGACAATCCTTTGAGAGAGCTCCATCAGGAGGGAGACGCACACCGCGACCCACCGATCGTCTCGCTGCTCGCCATTTCTGAATTGACCGATGAAGAGGTGTCGGTTTTGTGCGATATCGGAAGGGACGGCTCGACCAAGCCGCACAAACAGCCGGTGGTGGAGAGTTTAATTGAACGGGGTTTTATCATTTCCTCGGAAAAGCGGTTCGCGCGAGTCAAGCTTACCCTTCGCGCTCAGCAGCTTTTAAGTAAGCGCGGTGTCGGGCTAAACAAATCGTGAGCTGGCTGCGTAGCGCCAACCAGGCGTAGGAGATCGCCCCGCCGGCGGGGTCGATTTACGCGCTTCGCGATGTCGGCTCTCATCTGGCGGCTGCCATCCCATCCCTGGACTACATCCTGTTATGGCCGTGCAGTGCGAGCGCCTCCGCCCGCCTACACAAGTGGGCCAGCTTCTTGAGTCGGTCGCAAACTGTCCGACATGCCGGCCGCCGGCTCGAGCACGGAAGCGGCGAGGGCGCGGCACATCCCGGATTTTGGAAGGAACGGGGAGCCTGCGGTGGCCATAGCTCCTTGAGCCCGATGCCTGCCGGGGCACCCTTGACGACCGCCATTTCCATCTTATACCATCCATATGGATGGTCATGGGATGGTGAAACATGGTTGAGAATGTGCATCAGCTGCGGCCCAAGCCCAGTGACAGTGAAAAGATCACGATCAATCTCGGCTTCGTCGACCTCGGCCATATCGATCTGATGGTGCAGGAGGGCTTTTATTCGAACCGGACCGATTTCATTCGAACCGCAATCCGCAACCAGCTCGAACGTCACGCCGAAGTCGTCAAACAGTCCACGGTCCGAAAGAGTCTGGATCTCGGTCTGCGCAATTACAGCCGCCAAGATCTGGAAGCGGCGCGGCGCGCCGGAGAGATGCTCGAGATCAATGTCTTGGGCCTTGCCACGATCGCGGAGGATGTCACCCCCGAGCTCGCCCGCGCCACTATCGCCTCGGTCGTCGTGCTGGGAGCGCTGCACGCCAGCCCGGGGGTCAAGGCCGCTCTCGCCGACAGAATGCGGTGACGCCGGAAATTCAAGCCCAACAACACGCGCCGCGGAGAGAGATGGGCCCTCAGCGGCGCCAGTGACTGTTCCCCAACAAAAAAGGCAGCTTTGAGATGAATGACATGATGCTTCAAGCGACGCTTCTCACCCGTCAAAGCCGGCTTACCGAAGCCACGGCGCTCCTGCAGCGCATGCTTCAAGGCGAGACCGCGCTCGGTATGACAATCAGTCCGACCGATGACATCGCTCCCACCAGAAGCAAGCCGTCAATTATTGACGCGACGGCCGAGGACGTCGAAGCGAGCGATGAACCGCACTTCGGCGCTGCGACATTCGCTCATTTGCACAGTTTCCGCGCGCCGCACGATTGGACATATCGCGTCAGGCGCCATTCAGGGCCCGGCCTGCAGAATTGGATGCGGCCTGCACCGGTGTCCACGGCGGACATTGTGCCGGAGGGCGGAAAGTTCATTGAAGGGATCTATACAAACCCGGCGGGAAGCCGCGCTTACAAGGTCTACATCCCCAGCCGTTATCAGGGCCAGCCGCTTCCTTTGGTCGTCATGCTGCACGGCGGCACCCAAACGCCTGACGATTTTGCCGCCGGGACGCGCATGAATTTGATTGCTGAAGAACAGACCTGCCTCGTCGTCTATCCCGCACAGCCGAGCCATGCGAACCCGGCGAAGTGTTGGAACTGGTTTCGTGCGGGCGACCAGCGCCGGGGTCGCGGTGAACCTTCCCTCATCGCCGGCATTACTCGCCAAGTCATGCAGGATTATTCCGTCGATCCGCGGCGTGTCTATGTTGGTGGATTGTCAGCCGGAGCCGCCGCAGCCGCCGTCATGGGCGCAGCCTATCCGGATCTATATGCCGCCATTGCCGTGCATTCAGGTCTGCCCTGTGGAGCCGCCGACGACCTAATTTCGGCGTTCGCCGCCATGCGGCAGGGCCATCCCTCTGCCGCGTCCGGTGAAGCTGCGGACATTCTTGAAGACGAGCAGCCGTTTGTCCCGACCATCGTGTTTCACGGCGACCGTGATTACATCGTGCATCCCCGAAACGCCGATCATGTCATCTCCCGTTCTCTGGGAGCCTCGCAGTGGCAGAAGAAGGTCGATCGCGGGCGCGTGCCCGGTGGCCATGCCTATACCCGTACGATCCACACCGATGCCAACGGGCGGGCCATGTTGGAGCAATGGTGCATCCATGGAGCCGGCCACGCTTGGTCGGGCGGCAGTCCCGCCGGATCCTATACCGATCCGCGAGGGCCGGACGCGGCTAGGGAAATGCTCCGTTTCTTTCGCGATCACGTAACCGTCGGCGGCGATGTGAGAGGCGGCAAATAGTGAAAGCTCCTGTCAGGCAATTGAGGCGCCAACTTTTTCCTCCGCCGGCGTCGCGGGAGGCGGGCGGACACCCGGTTGCCAGATTGTCATGCCCGGCCGTAGCCGTTCGAAGATCGGCGTCGCTTCGCTCGCCTATGTGCCGGGCATCCACGTCTTAATGCGAGCGGGTTGAAAGACGTGGATGGCCGGGCGACGGCGAAAACGAGACCCGGCAGAAGGACCTTCATTTGGGGTGATTGGCCGCGGGTCCGAATCGTGGGCACGCTTCGCTTTGCCGACCTACGCTCGCCGCGGATATGTAAGGCTTAGCGCCGGCTGACAAGCAATCAAGGGGCAGGCCCAGGGACCCACCCAGTGTCGCTACTGCCGACGCAATAGGTCCGGCAACGTGGCGACGTTGGCGCGATGGACTTTAGCGGCAAACTCGTACGCCGGCGCGCAAGTAGCACTGCGTCGCGGGGGCTACGGCCGTCGGCCGCCTGACCACCACCACACAGCGGCTCCAGTAATAGCCCGCCGCGCAGGCAACGACGGCATTTGCTTCGGGAACGGAGCTGATCAGCCACAACAACCCGACCAAAGCAAAAGCGAGATATCTCATGACTTTCTTCTCCCGATTCGGCGCCCGACATTATAGTGACGAATGGCGCGCGGGAATGGCTCCCAGGAATAGTTCCAATGTCAAAGCGGATCGATAAATCGTGGCTCGTTTTCGTCAGCATCGAGAATTTTGAACACGACCGATGCGTCGACCTGTTCTCACGTCCTGACGGAAGCTACGGCTTTGAGGAGTTCCGACGCGACGTCGAAGACCGAGGCGAGTGGACGCCGGTCCAGTATTATTCGGGCGCCATTTATGCGACGCAGGAGGCCGCGCTTGCAGCGGCAACGCGGTCCGTGACGTGGTTGGCGGACGCGATCAAGCAAAATCCATCGGGACAGCGGCTACTGCGAAATTCAACCTGAGCCGCTACCCAAATTGCTCGGAAAGCAACAACAACGGCCCATGACGCAAACCGCTTCGGGACGGCGCAGTCTCCGCGACGCTTCGCCTCGATTATCCCCCGCTCGATGCGCCCCGCCATCAGATATCCAATCAATTTAGCCGGGACGTCTGCGCGCGCTCGCGTATTCGATAAAAATTGATCGCCTTTTTTGCCGTTTCCGTCTTAAGCTGCACAAACGTTTCGAAGTGCCGATCGACCTTGTGAGTTGAGACCGTCTTTGTTTGCGCTTGGAGCAGCAAGATGGTCTTGACGGTCTCCCACGAAAGACCGCTCGCCTTGGCCAGGACAATGATCTGGTCCGACCGGTCATCGCTGAACGCACGCTCGATCAGGCCGACAGGCAAATCGCAGATGATCGACAGCGCGATGATTGTCTCATCGAACTTTTCCGAGCGTGCAAATTCGGCTAACTGAGCCTCGCCCAGTTTGCCCGTTTCGTGCAGCAACCGAATATAGGCATGCGCAGCGCCGTAACTTGCGGACCTCTCTCGCGTTCGCGTTTGGATTTGGTTCGTTGCCTGTGCGATAATTTCAACAATGAGGCCGGCTTTACCTGGGTCCTTTTTCGTCAGTTCGCGCTTCACCGTTTCCGAGGCGTCGGCGAACAATTTCAGCAGATGCGGCCGGGGAATCTCCGGGCGCGACCAGATGCACGCCGCAAGGTCGCCGTCGCTTGACGAACGCCGAACCAGCGTGGAATAGCCGAATTCAGAGAACGCCGCGCCGGGATTTGCCGCCGTGCTCAAAACCACTTGCTGGTTGCCTCGCTCGACAAGGATGTCGGTCACGGATTCAACGAGTGCGTCGCGACGCGAAATGGCAAGAAGGTGCTCCTGGCTCTTGGTTTTGGCGCCCTCAACAAGCGTCGTATTGTCCACCCGCCCGGAGTGCGAGAGAATCGGCCCGGCGACAACGATCGCGTCGTCCAGCGCCAGCCGGCGAACGATGTTAGGTGGCGCGTCGGGAAGCCTCGCTAGAACATGACCGAAGGCCGCGCGGGCAGCGATTTCGATTTCGTCGACGAGGCGACCCATGACGTCGTCGAACAGGGCAATTTGCTCGTCGGATAATTTGCCCGACCCAAGTACGAACAGATCGGTCACGCGCCGCAACATCGCCGCCCGACGCCCGATATCCTTGCCCGCAATGACTTCTTCGAGCTGGTCGATCAGGTTTTCATCTTCGAGTTGGTCGATCAGTCTTTCATGCACGCCGGTCATCTGCTCCCCCTGGGTAAGGCTTCCTGCGTAGCAAGTCGATGCGACGCAGCTTTTCGTTATGCGGCTGCCACTGCCCGCCCGTTTCGTTCAAGGGCGGAAAAATCGAGTTCGGCGACGGGGCTCGGTCGGCCGAACAAGTGGCCTTGGAGCTGATCTACGCCCGCGGCCTGCAGTAATACGAATTGCTCTTGGGTCGGCGGGAGGGTGGGTTCAGTACGCGGCGTTGCCGACCCGCCTGGATCGTCTCTTCGATCAATCGCTGCGCCAAAACCGGAAACCGGGCAGGAAACCGGGCATGTGGCACCTGCCAGCAGGACCAGCCACGCGACACGCGGGTCTCCAAAGCAGTCAATCAAATAACGCATGGAAGTCGCGTTGCCCCGCTTTAGGGATATCATCTGCTAGTGGTCTTTTTTTCGAGTTAAACCGCGCGATTAGCCGGGCTTTCATCGTTTAAATTACGTAAACCCTTCCGTCGTTTGTTATTTCGCAGCGCAATACTTTGCTGGATCGTTGACCATCGCCTGCGAGATCTGCTCACGAGCGTCATTTGCGGACTCATGCCCCGTAAAGCCTCGGGCAAACTCAATAGGCGGAGATGCTCAAAAGCGGAAGTCGCGGCAGGGCGGCTACAAGGAATCCGGCTGGGGCCGCGAGATGGGCGAATTCACGCTCAACAACTACCTCGAAGCAAAGGCGGTCACGACCGCGCTGTAAGGCGCGACATCTGATCGGTCGCGATGCTTTTTTTAGGAAGCGTGGTCAGTATTGTCCCGGCAAAATCACGCGCCAGGGCGAATACTCATAAAATCGAGGTCGGTCAGCAACGACCGGTCAATGTCCGCTTTGGCCTGAAGCGGTCATTCCGTCGTATCGCACGAGGTGACGCTAAGGGCCATTAGCAACCACGGCTGCGCGCTCAGGAGGCCAGTTCGCCCAGCAGCGCTCTGGCTTCCTTCAAATCGAGCGTGTCGAAACCTTCGGTGAACCAACCGTAGACCGGCGCAAGCAGTTCGCGAGCTTGCTGCGACTTGCCTTGATCGCGCCAGAGCCGCGCCATGCTCATCGCGGCGCGGAGTTCCCAAGATCTTGCTTGTTGCTTGCGGGCCACCGCTAGCGCGCGCTCGAAATACACATCCGCTTTCGCCACATCCGGTTCGGGCATTTTAAGCGCGATTTCGCCAGCGATGCGATCAATCTCGGCCTCTGGCCACCTTTCCTTCGTCCTCTCGACCGCAACGATCGCTTCGTCGATGCAGCGCCGGGCATCATCGTGTTGGCCAAGCTCCGCATGGGCTTCCGCCAATTCTGATAGCCAAATCGGCAACCAGACTGTCGCTCCCGTCGATCGGTACGCAGCGATCCCGGAGGTGATCTGGTCAACTGCGTCCGAGGCCTTGCCGGTTTCGGCCAACACCGACCCTTGCGCAGTCCTTCCCCACGCCTTCCACAATGGGGCGCTTTTTTCTTCGGCCACAGCGACAAGCTGACGAGCTTGCGCGTCTGCTGCCACATAATTTCGCAGGAGGAAATGGGTTAGCGATGTGTGAGCCAGCGAATACATCAACGACGGGGCGTGACCTATCTCGCGGGCGTCTTTGAGCGCTTGATCCACGTCGGCCAGTGCGGCTTCGGGATAGCCAAGCAGCCACGAGGCGATGGACCCAAATGACAAGATTGTCACTCGGAGGTCTTGACCGAACAGAGGTGCCAGCGAACGATGCTTGGCAACGTCGTAAAGCGCGAGCACCTGATCGCAATGCGCTCGGCCGTCAGCGATATCTCCCGTGCTCAGCGATGACATACCCACGAGGCGGTGCCCGACCATGAGCGGTATGGTCGCCCTCTGCTTTTCGGCGAGCGCCAAACATTGCGCGGCAAGGTCGCACACCACGTCGCCATTGAACGCTACAAAGTTTGCGGCCCAAAAGCTGTAGAGCACCGAGAACAACAGCAATGGGTCTTCGATAGGCTCGCCTTGCGTTTCAGCCTGTTCGATCAGCAAACGTGCCCGCTCCACAGCCGCCTTGGTTTCCGGCGCGCTGTTTCCTTTGATATGGATGAGCGGGTTGATGAGCGCGACTTGCAGCTTGATCTGCTCGCGACGCAGCGCCGGTGTGGCGGGCAATGTTGCGATTTGATCGAGAGCGCTGGTGAACTGCGCTGCGGCTTCAACGAGCGCCGAGCGCGCCAGCGACCGCTGTCCCGCCTTGCCCCACAGACTTGCGGCCTTCTCGATCAAGCCTGCCTCGGTGCAGTGACGCGCCAAAAACTCAGGTCGGTTCTGAGCGATTTCGGCGAAATCGCTTTCGAGGGCTTCGACGATGCTCGCGTGAAGCACGCGCCGGGGCTCGCGCAGCAGGGTGCCATAGGCGGCATCCTGCACAAGGGCGTGTTTGAACAGATAGTTTGCGTCCGGCTGCACGCCTTGTCGGAAGAGGAGACCGGCTTGGATGAGGCGATTTAGTGCACCCTCTAATTCCCTTTCTGGCTTGCGTGCTACTGCAGCTAGCAGGGCATGCGAAAACTCGCGGCCGATCGCCGCACCGATCTGCGCGACCTGCTTAGCCGAGCCGAGCCGATCCAGTCGTGCCATCAGTGAAGCGTGGAGGCTCGCCGGGACCGCTAGGGATGGCGAAGGAACTCCCGCTACGGTGCGCTCCGCCGCGCTTTCGCTTCCCGCTTCCAACACCGCCTTCGTCATCTCCTCGACAAACAATGGGATGCCATCAGTGCGCTCAATAATGTCTCGCCGTATGTTTGTTGGGAGCGCCTTATTGCCAATGACGCGCTCGATCATGGCGCCAGCATCGCGCTCTGCAAGCCGATTGAGTGTTAGGTTGGTGACGTGCGGCCGTCCGATCCACGGCGGCTCGAACTCTGGTCGAAACGTCACGATCAGGAGCACCCGGAGTGCGGTTATCTTGTCAACGATGCGACTGAACAGTTCGAGGCTTGTCGGGTCGGTCCAATGCGCATCCTCAAAAATTATCAGCAACGGGTTTTGGCGCGACAGGGCTGTGACTTGTAGAACGAGTGCTTCGAGCGTTCTTTGCCTACGTTGTTGCGATGTTAGGTCGAGCGTCGGGTAGCGTCCATCATTCGGTAACGACAGCATGTCCGCAAACAGTGATGCGTTTTCGATTGATGTCGAGCTTTGCGCAAGTAGTGCGTCGAGTTTGTTGAGCTTCGTTTCCGTCGTGTCGTCACGCGTAAAACCAGCGGCACGCTCGATTTGGCCAATAGCCGGATAAAGAGCGCTGTCAGTATGCTGCGGCGAGCAGAAATTTCGCAGACGTGCATGTGCCTCGTTGGCCAACCGTTCCACCAGCGCGGCAGTTAGCCGTGATTTGCCGATACCGGCCTCGCCTGAGAGCAACGCCACTTGACCTTCGCCGTTCCTTGCTCTCGACCAGCGCCGCTGTAACAGTTCGAGTTCTTCTTCGCGGCCAACGAGGTCCGTCAGGCCGCTGGTGTGAAGAGCCTCGAAGCGGCCTTCGACCGAAGCGGGCCGCAAAGCTGCCCACGCTCGCACCGGGCTCGTGATACCCTTGAGGTCGCGCGCACCAAGGTCCTCAAACTCAAACAGGCTGCCGAGTAGCTTGCGCGTGCTTTCCGCAATCACAACCGCGTTGGGCTCCGCAATGCCCTGCAATCACGCCGCGAGGTTCGGCGTCTCGCCAACGATTGCCTGCTCCTGAGACGCGCCCGACCCGATCAGATCGCCGACGACCACCAACCCCGTGGCGATGCCCACACGAGTTTGCAACTCAGCGTGCGTCTTGAGACCGCTTACCGCTGCAATCAACGCCAAGCCTGCACGCACGGCTCGTTCAGCGTCATCCTCGTGTGCTTGGGGATACCCGAAGTAGATTAGGACGCCGTCGCCCATGTACTTCGCCACGAAGCCGCCAAAGCGACCCACGGTTTCCGCGACGCGTTTCTGATAGGCCGAAATCACCTCGCGCAAATCCTCCGGGTCCATGTGAGTGGAGAGTGCGGTCGAACCGACGAGGTCCGAGAACATCACCGTGACTTGGCGGCGTTCGGCCGTGTCTTGGGGCTTCTGCTCCGCTCGGGCGACGGGTTCAGGTGTCACCTGGGCTGCATCTACGTTCTTGCTGATAGCGGCAAGTATCTTCCGTCGGGGTCCGAGCGGCACGCCCATCTCCTTCAAATCTTGATCGGTCAGATGGGGGAGTACCGAAACGTCAATCTCATTCTCAGCAAAAGTCTGAGCGTATTGCCCGAGACCGAGCTTTTCGAGCCAGTCTGCAATCTGCTGCATCTCGGCCACTAACCGGATTTCTCGTTGCCCGCGCTTCGGATCAGCGGCGCACAGAGTTTATCCTAGCCGCTGCAAGATTGAAGGCGGCTTTCTGGCCGGCCGGACCTTCCTGCCTAGCCTTCTGGCCACCGCCAAAGAGGTGATCGAGTGAAATTTTCGCAATGCGTCAATTGACGGCAAGGAGATGACGTTGTGGGTCATGAACGTCGATTTTTGATCCGTCTGACCCTCGTCCGCCTCACCCCCGTTAGCGACCTGGTAAAACGGAGCGACCTACGGGATCATCGCCACCGAGAGGCGGCCGAATAGATCGGTGAGCCCGCCGCCGGCTCATCGAGAAGCAGTATCCTCGGCTCCATTGCATTGCATACAGTGAACCGTACACGCGTATGGAGCATCGCCGCGCTCCTCTTTTTCTGACCAAGCCAGTTCGAACGAGTAGGCTTACGGGGGGCTCGCATTCCATCGGCAACTTGCGCGCGGAGGGCAGAAGCGGCCACAAGCCAAGGGCTTTGCGGGCGAGTATGCCGGCAGACCGTGCATTATCGAGGCACCATGCACACCCCTTTTAGTGCTGGTGGGCGCATCGGGTCGTGGATTTCAGCCACGAGTTTGTTCGCATCCGTTGTGACTATAGCGAACTGTCCGTCGTCAGATAATTTGAGTCAGATGGCGGCGTGATTTAGAGGACGATCGGGCTCATCTGGTTTTAGTTTATGCGGCTTTCTTTTGGTGCTGCAAGCGTCGTTTTTGGATTGTGTTGCGTTTGATCCTTTCTCTTTCCAGCAGGATTGTTTGACCGTGCCCGAAGTACACGTCGGCCGGTGTCAGATTGCTCAAGCTTTCATGATAGCGTCGATGGTTGTAGTGATCGACGAACCGGCCAATGCTGGCCTCAAGATCACCCGGCAGGTAGTAGTTTTCCAGGAGAATGCGGTTCTTGAGCGTTTGATGCCAACGTTCGATCTTGCCCTGTGTCTGCGGATGGTAGGGGGCGCCGCGAACGTGTCCGATGTTCTGTGCATCCAGCCAATCTGCCAGATCAGCCGAGACGTAGCTGGAACCATTATCGCTGAGCAGGCGCGGCTTATGGGCGATCCGTGCCCGGTCACAGCCCGAGGCCGCGAGAGCAAGACCCAGCGTGTCGGTCACGTCTTGCGCCTTCATCGTCGCGCACAGCTTCCAGGCGATAATATAGCGCGAGAAGTCATCCAGGACCGTGCTGAGATAGAACCAGCCCCAGCCGATCACCTTGAGATAGGTGAAGTCCGTCTGCCAGAGCTGGTTTGGCGCCATCGTCTTGTCCTTGAACTCGCCGGCTGCCTTCATGACGATGTAGGCTGGACTGGTAATCAGGTCATGCGCCTTGAGTAGCCGATAGACCGAGGCCTCTGACACAAAATAGTTTGCCGCATCGGTGAAGCGCGTGGCCAACTCCCGTGGCGATAACTCGGGCTCATCCAACGCCAACTGAACGATCCGCTCGCGTATTGCGTCAGGGATGCGGTTCCAGACGCGCTTCGACCTTGGTGATTTATCTTCCAACGCTTCGGGGCCGCCGGTCCGCAGCCGATCGTACCAGCGGTAGAACCTTGCAGGCTGGATCCCCAGCTTCTCCAGCGTCCGGCGCACTGGCAGGTGGGATTGTTCGACCAGGCGAATGATCTCCAGCTTCTCGGAGGCGGGGTATCTCATTCCTCGTCTCCCCCATCCGCGATCATGCTTTTTTTAAGCAAGCGTAATTCGAGCGCCTGCTCAGCCACGACCGCCTTGAGCTCCTGCGCCTCACGTCGAAGGTCCTTGACCTCGCCACTGGTCGCGGCCCGCGCCGTGTCACCCGCCAGACGGCGCTTGCCGGCCTCCAGGAACTCCTTGGACCAAGCGTAATAAAGGCTCTCGGCAATACCTTCGCGGCGGCAAAGCTCGGCGATGCTGGACTCGCCGCGCAGGCCGTCCAAAACGATGCGGATCTTCTCTTCCGCCGAATGGCGTTTGCGGGTTACCCGGCGGATGTTCTTTACGAGCCGCTCAGACGGCGATTCAGCGTGCACGGATTTCTGTCTCATCTCCACTCCTTCATGGTTACGATGAGCCAGAAATCCTCCGTTCCTCAAGCCGCTAAATCTGTCTCACAGGTGCTGATCCGGGACATATAGCGAACGTTCGTATCCACTCTCCCGGATGCCAGGTCTTTCCAGTTCTCCCAGAGTCTCCCGAGACCAATTAACACTATCCAAGAGGGGTACTTCCTCCCTCACTCTTGAAACGGCAGTTGGCGACGATCGACGGGAGTATCGTTCCAGTAATTATTCCGGCCACCCTCGCCATAAATCTAGATGAGTGCCTGTTTGAGCTTTCGCGACATGGCGCGGGTACGCCTCCCCAGGTTCTCAACCGAGTTGCTCGCTGTCGTGAGCTGCTTTGCCGGCGCTTTGACCACGGGCCCACCTTCATGAACCGTTAAGCAACTTATTTCGTCATTTTTTCAGTTTGTTGGATCAAAATTTTTGCTTTGGGGGAACGATGAGATACATATACTCCAACTCCGTGACCGACCGGCCCGGCATTGCCGCCATCGAGTATACGGTTCTCGCAATGGGCATTAACCTGGCAATAATCGTCGCTGTTAATGGCCTCGGCAAAGTGCTCGACACCGCATTCTCGTCCGTGAATCCATTGTTGGAATCGGTCTGCACCCGGTTCTGTTGAACTCCAACTGGGCTAGTCCTGGCTCAGCGTTTGGGCCGCCTTTGCACGGCCTCGCGGCTCCGGCTTTCAAGCCCACCCCATTTCCGCGGGATAGTCATTGACCAAAGGCGTGTTTCTCAATGCAGCGAACGGCGCTTGCGGCTATTGTGTCGTTCGCCCGATTGAGATTTCCAGAGACCGTGTAGAACGCGATCCTTAAGCGACCGGGGAATTGGGCGACCTAGGTTCAGCGGCATCACAGCCTCCTTCCGTCTCTCTTATCGTTGCGTTTGCGAAATTAAACGGTTTTCCATCGCCGGGTCCGATGGCAAGGAGGCGCGTTATGCATGCGCACATGCCTCCAAGCTGCCGTAACGTACCCGTATTCGCGCGTACTAGCTGATCCGCAATGCCCTCGCGGTCTCAAGAAGTTGCCTTTTTTGTTGCATTCCCTCAATTGTGCCTGCCTTGGTCACTTGGATCCACGTTTAATCAATTTTTCAATGAATTGGCGGATAGAAGGTACGCGAAAACGCTGGCCGATCGCGTGCGTTTCACAATTGACGTTTCAATGACCCGACGCGAACAGGAACTTTTGGACAAGCAGCTTCGGTCGCTTAGTCCTTCGCCACGAAACGACGGCCTAATGATCTTTGCGATAGGCGCGGCATTCGTCGTCGGCATAAGCCTCGGCGGCGCATTCTTAGCGCACGGAAGAGATCCACCGCAAATTGTATCAAATGATGCGATGGCCGAAATTGTTTTTCGTCCGAAGTGACCGCCGCCATGCTCACTCCAAATTCAACTCTCCGATTAAGATCTCCTCTGTGCGGCTTCTCCGTCGCAAGAGGTCGGACGTAGCTCGCGCAGTGTCTGGGAATCTATTCGCGCCGGCGACGACTGTGTAAATCCTCCACTGAAACAGTGTGCTACCGTTTGTCGTCGCATTCATCCGAATATACATTATCCGACGCCACGGAGATTGGTAGCTTCCCGCCCCGCGATTTCTGTGAGCGCGAGGATCGAGACCTCGCAATCTTTCCTACTGGAGCCGAAGCTTGACTCTCAGAGGCCCCCTGCCTCGATCACTTTGAGCGAAGGGATCCGCGCCAAGCTTCCGTGTGCATCGACCGGAAAGAAGGCCGCGATTGTATCCGCGCGTACCAACTCTTGGCGATTCCATCTTCTGGCCAACGCATTTCCCTCAGATACTCGGCCGTCGACAAATGCGCCGCAGCGGCGAGATCTGCATAGGTCAGTTGGTCGTTGGCAAGCCACTCGCGCATAGAGAGCAGCGAGCTGATATAGGCAAGATGATCGGGGAGGATCTCGCGCACCTCACGGAGCGTCGAATGGTCAGGCGATCCGCCACCGCCCTTGAGCGGCATGTACTGCCTGTATCGCTCTTCCGTGAGCGGACCGCTAACATCGGCAAAGAACTTGTCGTTAAACCAATACATGAGCCGACGCACCTCGATCCGCAGGCGGGCAGCCTGCGGTAAGAGTTGATGACTTCCCAAGATCACTGCCGTAGACTTCATCAAGATACTCCGCGATGATCGAAGCTCCCGGAGCCGGTGTTACTCCTTCTACGACCAGGACCGGAATGGTGCCTGCGGGGTTGAGTTTTAGAAAGTCTTCCCGACGCTCCCACACCCGTTCGCCGACCAGCTTCACCGGCAAGCCGTATTCGCTAAGCGCAAGCCGCACGAAGCGAGAATGCGGACACCAGGGGTGATGAAACAACGTCAGCATGCCGTTGCATTATTGCTGGCAGACGAAGCCGTCCCGCACGTGCGGAGGCGAATGTTATGCTAACTATCCTGATTTGCAATCCCGCAGCATCGTGTTCGGGGATTTTGGTGCCGAATCATCCCCTCTTTTCAAAGGCTCCGCGGGATTGGGGCCTGTATTGAAAATGCAACTGGCGCCGTCAGCGGCGCCGTGACTGTGCTGGTATATCTGCAAATTCGGAGGGAAGAGAAATTGCTTGGATCTATCATTCAATAATGGTGCGGCTTTTCCGAGCGGCTGATAGCCATTCACGCCTTGTGTCGGTGCCGGCGACAACGAGTTGAGACTATTCAGGACGATCCTCGGGATGAAAGCCTTCTGAGATAACGTTGCACATTTTTGGCTTTCCCGCCACATAGGCACGTGCTTCTTTATCCGGTCCAGTATTCTTTGAGCCAAGCCAAGGCCGCACTCAGGTAGGTAGTCTCTGTTTGACGCCGCGCCATTTTGGCTTATCCCCACTTTTTGGCTCCGGCGGCTTTTTGCGCCCGCCGCCACTGAACAAGCGGAAAACAAGCAGGGCAAAGAAATGGTCAAGAGGTCTGATGGTTAGTGAACCCTTGGCTGGCTCACCGCACATTTTGTGCTGCTAATCACACCTTAAAGCGAGGTGTAAAGATACTGTGGGGACAGTCGAGCGTTGCACCGGCTCCGGACACAGGTGGTCACAATGCTGGCAGAGGTTTTTATGGTGCGGCTGGAGGCCGCTGCTCGGGTGGAAACGATACGGCAAGCAATTCTAGGTTCGTGCCCTTCCACCAAGCTGGAATACCCGAACGAACAAGAACAAAGGACGAGGCTACGAGCCTCGTTGATCATGTCGAAGTGTATTCCCCTTTCAAATAGGGGATAGCGTCCGACTTGTGGACTGCAAAAGGTCCCCGGCAGCATCGCCCCCACTTTGCCGGGAGTTTCCTTTGGCCGCCTCCTGACCGAAACTGCCCCGGGCATTCAATGACCAGCAGCAGGAGCCAAGAACTCTCAGCGAAGGCCGACGACGAGCGGCGGCGCTGCCACGATTGGCTGCTGAAGTTCATGCAAGGTAATCAGCCGAAATTCCTGACCAAGGCCGAACTTCGTGACGCGGCAATGCGTGAACTCAAGGTCTCAAAGAACTCTTTTGACTTTGGTTGGATTTCGGCCATTGAGGAAACGGGACGTCACGACTGGTATGAGCCCCTGCGTGACCGCTTTAAGACCAAAAGCTAACCGTCGCCAGGCGCTCCCTAGAGCAACTTTACAAGCGCATGAACCATGAACGCCCAACGGTTTCGGATTTCCGCCGTTTCCCATCAGGGGCTAATGCGCTAGATTGGCAGTGTTCCCCGTAACGGGCTTAGACCCGTGCGAGAAACCCAAACCCTCGACTTTAGCTCCGGCGCACTTCCCCGTGGGCCGGGGCTTATTTGTTTGTTACGCGGGACTGGATGAGGGCGGGGACTTGCGCGAGTGCGTCTGCTGCGGAGCACCGACTCCTAGTCGGAGCCAACCAATCCCCAAATGAACAGAAAAAGCCTCGGCCGACAGTGGAGTATTGGGCGTTAGCGCGGCCGTGGCTAAGGAGTTCTGACGGGGACAAACCTAGCATGTATTGGGCAATCCTCGATATCCGTACTGTTACGACGAAAGCGCGAACAACAAGTTCAGAAAGCTAGGAACCGTCCAATCCGGCATTGCTGCGATCTAGCCGGACTTTGGCCAGCGGCTTTTGGTAGCCATATGTCTTGTGGCGTTTGCGCCACTGGCGTAATGGGACTACGAGTCATCCCCAGGGCCACACCGCGTCAGCCTGAACGTATCTCGATTGCGGCCTCGACCGAGCCCACGTGCCCACGCTGCAATTACAATCGCTCGAACGTCGTTCGGCAAGGGCGATGACGTAGGGAATCTTTCGCACAAATAGGTAGGGGCTGGCGGCCCCGAATCTGGCTGAACTGGAGGTGGCTAAACGCAACCAGGACAGCAAGAAGGAGCCGCCATGACTGAGACTACACCGAGTCCACTGGGCCATGTCATCACGATTGACGATGAGCGGATTAAGAACCACCTCGACCGCGTGGTTCGGGGGCAGCGTGGAGGAGACGTTGAACGCCTTGCTAGATGCCGAGGCGGATCGGCTGTGCAATGCGCAGCGCTATGAGCGCAGCGAAGCCCGTCGCGATACCCGAGCCGGCCACTACGAGCGAAAGCTGCAGACCAAGGCCGGCGAGGTAAAGCTGCGGATACCGAAGCTTCGGGCGCAGACCTTCGAGACGGCGATCATCGAGCGCTATCGGCGGCGTGAGAGCTCGGTCGAGGAGGCCTTGATCGAGATGTATTTGGCGGGGGTCTCTGTTCGCCGGGTCGAGGACATCACGGAAGCGCTGTGGGGTACGCGGGTGTCGCCGTCGACGGTGTCGGACCTGAATAAGAAGATCTACGGCACGATCGAGGCCTGGCGCAATCGGCCGATCGAAGGCGAGCATCCTTACGTCTACCTGGACGGCATTGTGCTCAAACGCAGCTGGGCCGGCGAGGTCCGCAACGTGTTCGCTGTTGGTGGCGATCGGGGTGAACGGCGAGGGTTATCGGGAGATTCTCGGCATCTGCGAAGGCGCCAAGGAGGACAAGGCGGGTTGGAGCGCCTTCCTCAAGCATCTCAAGGGACGTGGCCTCCATGGCGTCCGGCTAATCATCTCGGACGCCTGCATGGGGCTTGCCGAGAGCGCCGCAGAGTTCTTCCCCGATGCCGGGTGGCAGCGCTGTATCGTGCACTGGTATCGCAACATCTTCAGCCACGTGCCATCGACCAAGGTGCGCGAGATCGCGGCTATGCTCAAGGCGATCCACGCCGGCGAGGACATCGAGGCGGCACGGCAGAAGGCTGTCCGAGTGATCGAGAAGCTGCGTGGCTTACGCCTGACCAATGCCGCCGAGCTTGTGGAAGCCGCGGTTGAGGAGACGCTCGCCTACTACGCATTCCCGGAGGAGCATTGGCGGCGTATCCGCACCAACAACCCGCTCGAGCGCATCCTTCGCGAGATCAGGCGGCATACCCGCGTCGTCGGCGCATTCCCGGACGGCCAATCCGCCCTCAACCTCGCCGCCGCCAGGCTGCGCCACATCGCCGGCACCGCGTGGTCGACAAAGCGATATTTGAACATCGAGCTGCTGAAGGACCAGCAGATGAGAGGTGCCATCACCGCTTGAGCCAGTGCCGGGCGCCGCTCAGCCCAAACCAAATGTGCGAAAAACTCTGGACACTACCGGACCATCAGTGCCGCACGTCACAGGTCACAGTACCTTACGGCGACGGTTCCGGGGCGGCGGGGCGGCGCGAATGCATTAGTCGATGATACATCGACTTGGACCGCGGTCACTCAACATCGCGGCACGGTGCGGTAAGCGGGCAAACTAATGGCAGCGTTGATAGAACTGTGCGCAGCTATTCGGCTCTGGGTTGGTCGAGCGAGCAGACGAGGACTCCTCCTCGCCGCCTAGAAAACAACACTGTCTTGATTGCTGCGACGCACACTCTACTACCGAGACGGGTCATCTGCGTCGTTTGGAGCGCGGGCCAGGCATGTCCGCTATTGCTCCGATCGCTTCTCTAATCGGCCATTCAGGGTCAAGCGCTTTCTCTCGCCGGATTGATGCTTGGAACACGTCAGTCCAAATACCGCGCCGACTGACTTGGATTTTCGGAACCGAGCAGGCACGTCGACGGTGGCACGATAGGTCAGCGCCACCACCGGGCCGACACCGGGGGTCGTCATCAAGCGCCGGCACACCTCATCATCCCGGACGATGGCCAGTAAACGGCGATGCAGGATGACGATCTGTTCGCGCAGCGTCCGCCGGACAATGAGCATTGGTTCGACCAACTCGGCCAAGTCGGGAAGGTTCTCGAGCAGCTCTTTGATGCGGGCCTCGAACTTCACATTTCCGACCACTCCGACCTTGAGGCCGAAGTTGCGCAAGGTGCCGCGCAGGTCGTTCTCGATGGCAATGGCCTTCGACTGCAGCAGCTTGCGATGGGTCAGCATCATCCGCAGTTTCTGGCTGCGTAGCGTCTTCACATGCACCGGGCGGTAAAGCCCCACCCGCATCATCTGCGCGATGCCGCGTGCATCGTTGCGGTCCGTCTTGTTGATCTGTGCCTTCAGCACCGCCTGCATGTGCCGGGTCTCAACACAGACCACCGGTAACTCTGCTTCAGCAAGAGCGCCGTATAGCCATTGCGACAGCGGTCCGGCTTCCAATCCAATTCGCTCGAAGCGATGGGTGGGATTCTTCAATACCGCCAACAACGCTTCAGGTTCGCTCGCAACCTTCACTTCCCGAACGATCTTGCCCGTGTCATCCACAATGCAAACGCTGGTCTCCTTGACCGAAACGTCCAGTCCCGCAAAATGGTCCATGCTGCGCTTCTCCTTCTGATGCTTGAGGCCGTACACGCGGACCTCGTTGAACCATCAGCCTGAAGCGCAGCACCCAAAATCTCCAGCTATCCACAAGCTCGCCGGCCGATTACCCCATCTACCAAAATGGTGTCACCGCCAATTCGCAGCGAAGGGCCAAGAGCGGACATGCGCGATTACTATTGGTACCTCCCTTCCTGCCGACAGCGAAGAGGGCATCGATGATGAACTGCTGAGGTAAGCCTATTTACCTTCATACTGAATAGTAAAGCGCCAGACTTAAACAAGAAAGCGCCAGAGAGATAACTTCCATCGCTGCACTCAATAAAATAATTTGAGAGTTCCTCGGAACAGCGGAAGCCAAGGGGCGTTCCAGCCTCAGCACCCCCGCGATGTTTCGGATCTCATAACCGATGCGCGGTTGTCGGTCGCCAATTCAAGCCGCTGCAGAAAGCTCCGGCGGCATTTGCGCAATCTGTCATGGAACTGTTGAAAGCAGGCTGGCTATGCAGCCTCGCTTTAATCGGCGCTTCCCGACCAACCATCGGATGAAGGAGACAATCCCCCAATCGGAGAATGACAAGTGTCCGAAATGTCCCGGATCAGCACCTGTGAGACAGATTTAGCGGCTTGAGGAACGGAGGATTTCTGGCTCATCGTAACCATGAAGGAGTGGAGATGAGACAGAAATCCGTGCACGCTAAATCGCCGTCTGAGCGGCTCGTAAAGAACATCCGCCGGGTAACCCGCAAACGCCATTCGGCGGAAGAGAAGATCCGCATCGTTTTGGACGGCCTGCGCGGCAAGTCCAGCATCGCCGAGCTTTGCCGCCGCGAAGGTATTGCCGAGAGCCTTTATTACGCTTGGTCCAAGGAGTTCCTGGAGGCCGGCAAGCGCCGTCTGGCGGGTGACACGGCGCGGGCCGCGACCAGTGGCGAGGTCAAGGACCTTCGACGTGAGGCGCAGGAGCTCAAGGCGGTCGTGGCTGAGCAGGCGCTCGAATTACGCTTGCTTAAAAAAAGCATGATCGCGGATGGGGGAGACGAGGAATGAGATACCCCGCCTCCGAGAAGCTGGAGATCATTCGCCTGGTCGAACAATCCCACCTGCCAGTGCGCCGGACGCTGGAGAAGCTGGGGATCCAGCCTGCAAGGTTCTACCGCTGGTACGATCGGCTGCGGACCGGCGGCCCCGAAGCGTTGGAAGATAAATCACCAAGGTCGAAGCGCGTCTGGAACCGCATCCCTGACGCAATACGCGAGCGGATCGTTCAGTTGGCGTTGGATGAGCCCGAGTTATCGCCACGGGAGTTGGCCACGCGCTTCACCGATGCGGCAAACTATTTTGTGTCAGAGGCCTCGGTCTATCGGCTACTCAAGGCGCATGACCTGATTACCAGTCCAGCCTACATCGTCATGAAGGCAGCCGGCGAGTTCAAGGACAAGACGATGGCGCCAAACCAGCTCTGGCAGACGGACTTCACCTATCTCAAGGTGATCGGCTGGGGCTGGTTCTATCTCAGCACGGTCCTGGATGACTTCTCGCGCTATATTATCGCCTGGAAGCTGTGCGCGACGATGAAGGCGCAAGACGTGACCGACACGCTGGGTCTTGCTCTCGCGGCCTCGGGCTGTAACCGGGCACGGATCGCCCATAAGCCGCGCCTGCTCAGCGATAATGGTTCCAGCTACGTCTCGGCTGATCTGGCAGATTGGCTGGATGCACAGAACATCGGACACGTTCGCGGCGCTCCCTACCATCCGCAGACACAGGGCAAGATCGAACGTTGGCATCAAACGCTCAAGAACCGCATTCTCCTGGAAAACTACTACCTGCCGGGTGATCTTGAGGCCAGCATTGGCCGGTTCGTCGATCACTACAACCATCGACGCTATCATGAAAGCTTGAGCAATCTGACACCGGCCGACGTGTACTTCGGGCACGGTCAAACAATCCTGCTGGAAAGAGAAAGGATCAAATGCAACACAATCCAAAAACGACGCTTGCAGCACCAAAAGAAAGCCGCATAAACTAAAACCAGATGAGCCCGATCGTCCTCTAAATCACGCCGCCATCTGACTTAAATTATCTGACGACGGACACAACCGCCCGGCCGGCAGTTTCTTGGCGAGCTCCGCCAACTCGGGTGATGCTGCCTCGCAGAGCTTGAGCTCCATCAGTTGCGCAGCCTTACCGATCAGGTCCGACTTGGCATCGGTAAAGCGAGCGGCACGCGGCTTGTCATGCTCATCGAGGCCGAACACGACGATCACTTTCGCCTCGGCAGCTTCCGAACCTGATGTTTTGAGATCGGTATTGCTCATTTAAAGTCTTCTGAAATGCCGAAGGGGCCCGCGTGGGGCCCCTTTGCGACGATATGGGATGAATTGCGAGGATGCGACAGTATATCTGGAGGTTCTATGAGTGACATGTGAGTTATTTACATCCAAATCAGCCTGCTCGCACTTCGCAAAGCAATGATATATTCAAGAAACATCTCAGTCAAACGCTACGGTGCTTACATAATACTTACTATTACATCAAGGAATAGCCGCATTACTTATGGCAATACGATCGCAAATACAGTAAAGTCTACAGTATATATTTGCGCATGACTTGCGATCATTGATGCGATTGCCGTTGCAGACGTCGAGGCCGGATTGAGTGCAGTACCGCCAAATCGCGTGCTGCACGAACCGCGGAAAAACGGCCGGGAAGCGTGGATTGAACACCCGGGCATCGATCTGCTCCGCTACCTGGGCGACGATATCGGCGCAGCCGCCAGGCTGATAGCAGCCTGCACCATAGGCATGGTGAGCATCGAATCTTTGCAGGATGCCGGTACGGTGCAGAAAGTTGTGCACCAGAGTGTCGATGGCAATCATGCTGCCTCCAACCTCGATCCAGCGCGGACGATCCTTTGGAGCGTCGAGCAGAATACACGACAACGCCATGGTGAGTACTTTGTCGGCGACGCCGTAGACTCGGCGCAGAGGCTCGATCAGCGCCTCTCGCACGCGGCCAAGGCGGTCAGCGACGGTCGGATCGTCAGCCTCTTTCATCCGGCCGTCGATCCAGCCCACCAAGTCGCCGTCGGCAATGTCACGGATGAACAGGTAGAGCGAATAGGCGGTCTGGTTGAGCCGACCGTTGCGCAGATGGTGCGTTGGCAGGGGGCAGCGGCCAACATGGTCCGGTTCTGCGCAGGTCCGGCTGGTCTTGTCATACCGGCAGTCATGGAAATGCCAGTAGCTCTTAAGCTTCGGACAGCTTACTGGTCGAGCCAGCTTGCGTTCGAGGTCTGACCAGGTCGCCTGGCCGTGCCGCTCCATGTACTCGTAGGCTGCCCGGTCGGAGATGCCCTGGTAGCTCAAGGCTGACATTAGCCAATCATAGAGCACTGCCGTGTCGTGGCGTTTGATCGCCGAACGAATAGCGGCGCCGCCATTCTCGTTTCGGATTTGCTCAATCAGGTCCGCGGACCCGGCGAAGCAACAAACACGATGAATCAGCCGAACCGCATGATCGAGAGCTGAAGCCTGTGATCTGCCAGGATTGGATTTGAGTACCGAACCCCCGCGGCTACGCTGGATGCTGCGTGCTGGGGAAACGGCCATATCAAATCATCGACACGAGCTTGCGCTGGGCGTCGGTGTCGCCGTCGATGTACTGCTGGGTCGTCTGAATCGACCGATGGCCTGCCAAGAGCTGAACATCCCGCAACGAACCACCAGCCTTGTGCACCAGACGAGCAGCGCGGGCGATGAACGTCCGGCGTCCGGAATGCGATGAGCAGCCTTTGAGGCCGATGCTGCGAAATGCGCGATTGAACCAGAGCACGATACTCAGTGACCTCATGGGACCACCGCGCTCAGATCGAATGACTGGTCCGATGCCGTTCGCGAGACCTTGAAAGGCGGTGAGTGCTTGGCGAAGATCGGGATGCAAGGGGATCAATCGTCCGCTGCCATTCTTGGCGGCTTTATCGTGCAGCTCGATCACCGAACCGATGTCGCCGGTTGGATCAAGCACCATGTCCCAGGTCAGATGGGCGATCTCACCAGCACGCATGCCAGCCTTGGCAGCCAGCAAAACGATCACACGATTACGAGCGGCATGTCGGGTGCAGTTGGCAAAAATCAGGAGGTCTTTGACGTCGTCAACGGAGAGTATTTTTGCCTGCTTGCCGGGCATATCGAGCAGTCAAGTTGATCATGATTTGTGTAGCAAAATAGCTGCGAACTCTCAACGACAACAATAGCTCACCTGCACACTGATAAGGAAAGTGCAATTTTCTTATCAGTTGCCGGCGGTGGCTCGTTTTTAGTGGAGGGAATCCTTGACCTCCCCAAAGGAGGTGCGGTGTCCGGCTATTTCGTCCGGCACCGCACTCTGGGGACACGTAGGAAATTTGCGTTCCGCCTCGAAATCGGGCGGGCAGCCTTTGCTCAAGCTGCCTAAGCCGCTCCGAAAGTGGCCTTTGAGCAGCCCCCTACCACGCCACCAACGACGCCCCGGTAATTATGACCCAGAAGCCACTGGGTTCGTCAAAGCCATGTAGGCGCGGTCGATTTCGCTCGTGGTGATTAGCTCTATGATGTTGAACTTGGAGACCGCCCCGGTTGATACCATCATGGCAACAAGCGCCGCTGCCGTGGCCGAGTTGGGGTGTTCGGCAATCGTGGCGAGGTGATATTCGCCCGAGGCCGTGAAATAAACCGATTCCATTTTTCCGCCGACACTTTCGATTGCCTTTCTCGCGAGGGCTTCGCGTGCCACCACCTTCTCCTTCAACAACACCTTCGAACCCTCTGCGGAATATTGTAACAGTGTAAGAAACCTTGGCATTTGTTCCTCCCCGAAGCGAGTTTGCCCCTGCCGTTTTTTTAGCTCGGCGGCAATTGTTGACCGCTGCGACGAAACCTTGCTGCTCTCGCAATTATCCCCGCCATGGCTCTGTAGCAATTGGCGCAGTTAGCCAACATTGGAACACTGCCACCCTCGGGCTCGTGTGGGATTGGGCCTCGCTCCGTCCGGCTATTGCTGCCATCGGGAAGTAAGATCAAAATCGAGGCCAGAGGCCGCTGGCAGACCGCCCCTGCCGGTTAGCGAGTTGTTTGAAAGGTGAATAGGTTCGGGCCGCTATCTGGCCCGAGTTCCGGATTGAGGCGGTGCTCGGCCATTTTGTGCGGCACCGCATACATCCTGTTCGATTTGCCTAAGCAAATCTTAAGCGGCTACGCGTAGCCTTGCGGTTGTTGTTAAGTTGTATGTGAGCGTTTCCGTGACGGGACCCCTTCAACGAAGTCCGACGTTCGTCATTGGGCCTGATGGCAGCCCATTGACCCTCGCCGATTTGCCGACGCCGGGCACGAAACGTTGGGTTGTCCGGCGCAAGGCTGCGGTAGTCGCGGCGGTGCGCGGTGATCTGCTGTCTCTTGAGGAAGCTTCCAGTGATACATGCTTACGGTCGATGAACTCCTCTCGTGGCAATCTTCAATCGAAAAGCATGGCCTCGCTGGATTACGCACCACCCGCGTCCAGCAATATCGGAGGGAATGACGGCTTGGTGTTTATCTTGGCGAAAAGCTAAGAAACTACCTTCCGAATGTGCCGTTGAGTAGTCCGCCTACAGCGCCCCCTACCGCGCCACCAACAATGCCACCAACCAAATCGCCAGAGGAAGAGCCATTCTGCCCACCGCTTTGCTGCGGGGCTTGCCCCTCGCCGTGCGAGGCAGATTGGCTTTTACCTGTGCTCCCGGCTTTTTCGTTATGGCCCTGTGATCCAGTTGGGGTTTGACCCTTGCCACCCGTGCTTCCCATTTTGGTGCCGCTGCCCTGTTGGGCTGAGGGTGCTTTCGGGACTGGCTTCTTGGCGTCTTCCGCCAGAGCCGAAAGCGAGGCGGCGGAAAAAGCGGAAATCAAAGGAAGAACTAATAGAAAACGAGTTCGAATTCCTCATAGCTGTGCCCCCGTCTAAGGACTGCCTCGGAAGATTTCGTCCCGAGCCCCTTGGCACAGACCACCACACCGATAGGCCGATTACAAGTCAGTGGCGTTCCGGCTGGACGAGGGTTGGAAATCCGATTTCGACGGGCGGCTTGCATTATGATTTCATGAATGCCCGACACCGAACGATCACAACTCAATAGCGGCCGCCCGACGAGCGAGGTGATAATCGAGCCATTTGCCCTCGGATAAAATCAATGCTCCATGTTATCCACCGTTCGGTGTCTTCGCAGACAGCCGGGCTCTTCCGCCTTGTTCATGTGCCCATAACCCGAAAAGCAGGAGGTGCGGAATACTAGCCGCTCACCGTCCGGCTCGACAGGGCTTGAATGCGGCTCCGCAATCCGGATACTCCGGCAACGTCATATCCTATCGCGAGACCAACTAGCCCCGGATCAGATTTTATCCGGGCCTTTTTCTATTCCGTCCATGACGCTGGGGTGCTGTTGCAATGGGGCCCGGGCTCAAGGCGATATGGATACCTTCTGTCCGCCTTGCTTCCACGGATGGAGCTGGCCATGTTCGGCGGCTTGAGAGGGCGGAAAAACAATGGTGCAGTGTGGGCTCACAGCGGAAACGCGCATGCCGGATACCGCCAATGAGACCCGAGTGCGTTGGCGCTATTGGAATGTTCTCGCAGCCCAATCCAAAAGCACCATAAAGTGGTCGGGGCGGACTATGAAATAAGCCACGGCCGCTATCGGAGTAAAAGTAAGAGCAAATCTCGCATGGGAAAAACCCCGCAAGGTTGCCGTTGCTTCATTGTGTACGTATTTCTTCTTATGATCATAATTCGAGCGGTAAGCTTTTATTCAACCAATAGTTCAAAAATAGATTTGATCGAATTGATGCCCGTCTAATTCAGATTAGGCCCTGAAAGCAATTTGGTTGCAGGCGTCTGGACGCAATGCCAGCCGGTGGATTAAGGGTTTTCCATTACTTTTCCGAGAGGGAGCCTCGATTGTCATGAGCCCCAATAAGCGTCGAAGTTCACGACAAATCGTCAACCTACCGGCTTGGATTGGCGTTGATAACGACGCCGATCTTCGGAGATGCGAAATAGTTGATCTTTCTGGTTTTGGAGCGAGACTCGTTGTTGAGGATGTTGAAGCCCTTCCCGACAAATTCGAATTATTTTTGTCCCGGCTCGGAGACCGTTGCCACCCTTGCAGAGTGATTTGGAAGCGCGGCAACGAGATCGGAATTGGTTTCGTCGATGGCTCGCAAAAAGAGTCCATCGGCACGATGAGCGTTGGCTCCCTCTTGCGCGAGCTAGGCGGATTAAGAGGGCTTGCCGCACGCCTAGGACAGAACGATAATTATACGATGCACGACGGATTACGTCCCCTGTTGCCAGGCACAGCGCATGACCCGCAGTCGGGCCTGTTGCGGAAAATATCCGCACTATTCTCCAGCGGTCTGGGCCGCGACAATCACTCTCGGCAACGGGAACAATGACGCGGTGATCAGACGCTTGACCGGATGGCCAATACGCGCGAAATAAAGGCTCTGGCACCAGTGCTGGGGGCCTCCCCTATGGACGTCAGTGGTTGACGTGCCGGTGGCAGGAGCGGCCCGGACATACCTCGGCACTGGATGGTATGTTCTTAAATCGGTCGCTCACAGAAATTCCCGGACAAATTGCCCGACATTTTTTTGGCGGCGCTGCTTAAATTCAAAAGACCACGAGCCCGACTTTTCCCATTGGGTTGGGGAAATCCGTTGAAGGGTGATGAAGGGCAGTCCCCTCGAAGTTCCCGAAAGTGATCGGCCTGCGACTGACGTTTGACAAAGCGCACCCGCAAGAGTTCGTCAAACTTGCTTTCCGCGCCATCGAATGGATACCTGAAAGAGCTTTAGATTTAAGCGGCGCGGGTTTTGCGTCATCGAGCCGAATGGATGGTCGGGATGCCGGTTGTCTGAAACGGCACGCGGGCCTCCGTAGCGTAAACCGCTCGCCGGGATAACCACCCCCACAGTCGGATCAGTTCATCGTCCTTTGCGTGGTTGTCCACGCTTAGTAACGCTAACGCGTGATTTCGTTTTGCAATCCGCGAGCCGGGTTATTTAGTTGGTTTTCAGCAGGCCGACCCAAGCGGCTCCCCAACCCCGACAAACCCACCGCTTGGTAAAGAAGCCTAAGCTGAGTCGCGACAAACTACCGCCCCAAGGACTAGCTTGGGGTTCTTTTTTGCGAACGCTTGTAGGCAGCGGCTCGATACCCGATTGCACTGAGGGTGCAGTGCTAATTAGGTAATCTTAGCGACTTCCCACGAATGGAATGCCAAAAATGGCGGCAAGTTCGGAGGAGGAAGAGGAAACTCTCGAAGCGGCTCTCGCCGGAATACCGCGAGTCGCCGAGGCTATTTCCGCGATGCCTGTCGAGGACATGGCGAAAGCGTTGGAGGCAGCGGAACATAGCTACTACCAAACCGCGTTGGATTTAGGTTATGGCGAAGCGCAGGCCAAAGGATGGGCGGCAACAATCATGGTCAGATTGCTGGAAGAACTAGAGGAGCGGCGTTCGCCGACTTAGTGCTATTGAGTGAGCGGAGTGCCTCGCGATACCGCCCCCAAAGAACCCTGCGCACCTCGCTCTGGCAAAGCATGCCTTCCGCCCAACTCGGCCGCCAATTCGGGTTTGCCCTCCGCTCGCCGACGAGCCTGGAGCACTTGCTCCCACACAACGGCCCGATGTGCGGCTTCGAACCGCTCGAACTCCTCGCGTGCTTCGTTCTCTTTGACCTCGGCACCAATTGATTGTGAAACGGCCGCCTGTTTCCGGAAGTCATCCCCGGAGAGTCAGGGTGCATTCCAACGATATAGGCCATAGGGATAAGGGCCGTATGAGGTAACGGCAATTATTGAGCCGCCGACCCATGGAGCATCTGCAAATCCGCCGAGGCCCCAACCGCCTCGGATTAAGCCAACGTAGGCCCATTGATTGTGGGGCCATTGGTTGTGTCGGCAATTCCTGATGCAATGCGCTTGTGCCGAACTCAACGTTGCCAGTGTCGTAGTGGCAAAGGCGATCGAGGTTGCGAGTGTGATCAGAGGGCTTTTCATGCGGGCACCGGATCACGGTTGAATCAAAAATCTCAAGAGCGTTATCCGAGTTCAGTTAATCTCAACCTAGCTGTCTCGAAAATTGACGGGAAAATGATTAGTGGACCGTTACGAGGAAGGCCCGCAATCCGCCGCCTGCTATGTTTTTTATTGTTATTCAGTCTGTTGGCCTAATATTATCAGGGAAAAAGAGATGGGGCTTTTGCTAAAGTCGATGCGCATGTGACACTGAATCCGCGTCAGATAAAAAAGCAAGTGCCCATCATTCTCGGCGAGCTAATCGGGCAGCCTAGGCAACTTCAGCGCATCAGATCATTGGTACGTGCGGTGCTCGGTGCGTTCGTTCTTAATGCTAGGGTGGTTCGCCAAGTTGTGTTGGAAATCACTGTGGGGGATTGCCTCCCCGAGAAAAACTGACGCCAAATGGCCGAAGCCGCGATCCATTAAAGCAAGCTGGCTCTACGGCTCAGGGCGCGAAACAAGAAACAGTTGCGCCACAATCAAAGCGGCCCTTTGATCCGGTGGAATCATTGTGAACCTGCACGCACAAGGGGCACCGTAAAATCACCAGCGGTCAAAAGCACCCTGTCGTCGATGGCCTACGACGATAAGGTCAGCCTCAATCTGTCTCGCGTAAGCCCCAATTTCTTTGGCGGGCTCGCCTCTCACTATCTTTGCGACGGGATCAAAACCGAGTTGCTTCAGTCGGGCAACTCCCTCGTTAAGTACATCCGTGAAGGCATCTTCCCCCTGAACGAAGGCTCCAGCGTGGGCTACATCCGCCAACAGAAATGCTCCCGTATCCACAAGGACAGATAAAAGGAACACCTGAGCCGCGCACTGACGCGCCAAGAGGGCCCCCTCGCGAAGAGCGGTCCGCCCTTCTACCGAACCATCGTTGGCGAGGAGGATGCGCCTATACATTTTAGCCTCCGTGGCGGACGTGCCAGCCCCCCTTGTCTGCCACACGGCCAGCCGATTGGGCCATTTGCTACCAGCTATGCCGCTTACCGCAATTTCGCGCTGGATAGGGGAAAAGCTTCAGCGCCGTCGTCGCGGAGCGACGCGGCCGTAGCTCCCAGGGCGCTGTTGACCTTTGTCAATGCCGAGCAAGAGAGCCGCTCCCGCCTGCTGCGTCGTCCCGGCGAAACTCCGCGTCATAGTTCATGATCTCACGCATCAACTGTTCGATCAATTGCTGGCGGATCAGGCCATCTTGGCGGAAGGTCAGTTCCGCGACTGTCTTCGCGATCGCGACAATCACTTCATCCGCTTCATCGGTATCGACTGTGTCCGACCCGCCGGACGTAGCGGGGTACTCAGCAAAAAAATCGTCGATCAGTTCGACTATCATGCAATGAAGACACGGTCGTTCTTGGTTATCTTGCTCTTCTGACATGAATGCCTTCCTTCGCAGCACAGATGTAAGTACCCGCTTGGATGTTGCCATACCCGCGGTGAACGCTTGGGCGATGGCTACGGCGAAATTCCGAAGCCTAAAGCGTTCAGTGCGGGCTTGCGCCGTTGGTTCGCGCGCAACACCCGGCCCGTCAGCCGCGGGGCGGGGCGCCTAAATGTCTTCGAATGGAAGGTTATGCTGGACGCTTGCAACGATGCCTTGCTACGCAGGAGGGCGAAGCCTGACGACGCCGCAATTCTGAGGATCGACAATGTTACGGGACGATAGGGATAATGGGGGCGGTCGGCGATCTCCGCCCCGGAACGTGCTCGGCGAGCCTCTTGAAACCTGCTCGATCAAACCCACAACAGGGTTCTATCGGGACGGCTGCTGCAACACTGGGCGAGAGGACATTGGTAGTCATACAGTCTGCGTCGTGATGACTTCTGCGTTTCTCGATTTTTCCAAGTCGCGCGGCAACGATCTTTCGACACCAATGCCGGAATTCGGCTTTCCAGGTCTCAAACCCGGTGACCGTTGGTGCTTATGTGCGCCCCGCTGGCAGGAAGCTTTCGAGGCAAACCAAGCGCCCCGCGTGGTCTTGCGCGCTACTCATGAGGCTGCGCTGGCTTACTGTCCGCTCGCCAACCTTAAACGCTTCGCAGTAGATTTATCGTAAGGGTCCTTTAGTTGACCGACATCAGCCGTGATAACCGCGACAGCGTCCATTTCGACGACACGGATTATTCCGTTGTCGTAAAAAATAGGGGATCCCCTCCAAACCCGTGCCGGTGGGAGATTTATCGAGCCGGTAGAAGCCCGATAGGTCAATCGCCGATCTTCTTTCGCACGATGTCGACCGCTACCAAAGCAGGGAAAGCGGCGCTGAAGCAGTCGTTGGACAAGCTCAACAGCTAGCTTAGTGTCCTCAACAAGTCAGCGTTGAATCTTGAGATTTTCCGCTGATGTTTTTCCCTTGTTCGCGACTTCTTCGTATTCGACAACCTGCCCCTCATTGAGACCGCTGAGACCGGCTCTCTCGACAGCCGAGATATGGACAAACACATCTTTTCCGCCGCCCTGCGGCTGAATAAATCCATACCCTTTCTGGGAATTAAACCATTTCACCGTGCCTCGTGACATTCTCGATCTCCGCTGTTGATTTTCTTACGATAGTCTCACGGACCCAAGATAACAACGCCGATGGCGCCGTAGCCCCTTTCGCATAATGGGCATCTCGCGAAAAATGATCGTGCTGCGGGGCATACAATTGAATTAGGACTGCGGATTTGCCATCGAGTTAGACGGTCTTGCAGCGTCCTCGTGGCATGCACATGTAAACAGCGAGGCTGGCGGCCAAGAACAACACCAGTGGTTCGCCCCAGTATTCTCGTGCTGCCAGTCCTCACCTTGCAACTTGCTTCTTAATGTATCGGCGTCCGCAGCCGTTCGGCAGCTTAGCGAAGTTAACCGCCAGCCGCGCGTGGTCTTCTGGTGAGTAGATTAGCCGCTGAAACGCCGACTAGGCTCTTCTTCATGATAGAAGCAGGCGAGCAAACTGGTGACAACCTCGATCTTGATATTGGGGGGCGTGTTACTTGCGGCCTTGGCCGTCATATACCTCTCCGTGGTACGAACGAGGCAGCCCAGAAAATAAGAAGGCGAAGGTCACGCGGCTCTAGGACGATATTCAAGTCGAATCGACGCGCCTTCGCTTTTTTCAACTCGCTCGGTGCTGAAATCAGTGCGGCCATGGACCTTGGGAGATGGCAATGGAGCATGGGCCTTGAAAGATATGAGGCGATGTTCCGCGACGACGAGGCGAATGCCACGTCCCGCAGAGCCCCACGACGGGGCGCTCGCGGACGCGCCCTGCTATCCCAGACAAGATATGCCAAGGAGCCGCGAACATGGAAAACCACGAGACGCGCCGAAAAATCATTCGTGAATGGATGGCGCTTCCGAAGGATAAGCGACACACTGAAGAACAGGTTGTGGCATTCGCCAAAAAGGCGACCGAGCAAAACGAGTTCCATCGCAGTCGCCGGGATCCGGACCACAAATTTCGGCGCGATCCGTACCAGAAAGTATTGGGATGGCTCTTATCTCGCGCTGGCAAGTCGTAATGACCCATCAAGAGCGAGGGGGTCGTAGTCGCAACTATAATATTCAACTAAATTCCTTCGTCCGAAGCACTTGTCGCCGCCGCGCATGACACGATTTTACCAGCCAGACCTGAGTGTAGATATCGACAGCCGGTTTGCGCGGGATGGCGATGATAAGCTCGTCCGCCGCTCCTATTGGCTGGATATGAATGATCGCACCCTCGTTATGGTGATGGTCAACGGCATTGGCAAAAACCTAACGAATGACGAGAAAAGGGTGCATCTGAAGGACCTGCGTCGAGAACACCTGCTTGATCAGGTCTGTATTCAGGAAATTCTTCCGCCTGAAACGTGAGGAGCAGTTTTTGGGGTGGATCTGATGCCCCAGGTCGGAAGAATGGGGTCAAATCGGTTTGACCGGCCATACTACGCGCGCAGGTTTTGCTCACGGTTCCTTCGCGCGCTTTTTCAATTCAGCAAACGCGCGACCGGCGAGGCGGCCAAGCTTGGTCGCGGTAAAGTCGAGCACCTCGGCGTGGTCGGCACGGCCAGCTTCAAATGCAGCGAACCAGCGGCGGAAGCGGGCGAGTTGGTCCGGCGGCAGCTTAGCGATTGCTTCGGCGATTTCTTCAACTTTCATGTAGCGCAGTATAGCACCGCCGGGGCCTGGTTGAGCCGCAAGAGGGTGTTGGTTGCAGCGCACCAAACCGAAAGTCAGCGCGCACTACATATGCCGCGATATAAGTCCGTTCTCCGCGCGCTCCGACAATGCCGTATATTCGTCCACGAGTTCCTCTCAGCCGAGCCGCGGCGAAAGGATCGGATGTAGTGAGGATCAAAAGGCGCAGTTGTTCCGCGCGCGCCCGGTAATCCTCCGAACTCCGTAGGAGCGCAAGCATTTTTTCCATGATGGCTGCCGCCCACCTTTGAGCTTGGCGTTTTCTGTAACCTAACGCCTGCGCAGTTTGGCAGTAACTGCGTTCCGCCGCCTGCAGTGCCCTTGCCCTATCCTCGGCTGCCAGTACGACGACTGCTTGCGCGACCCGAGAAATCCCGGCCAGCGCCTTTTCAAGAGCTTCCTCATCTGGTCGCCTTGAGGTCATCAATATCCCCCGTGGCCCATATAACCGCGCAGGCAGATCGCCCAGCTCTGGCAGCGCAAGTTTTCGACAGAATGTGCGATGAGGACGGTTCGACTGGCGATTAGACCAACAAGGCCAATAAGGCGACTAGCGCGAGCCCTACGACAAGCATTGACCAGTCCCCGGCATCAAAACCGAGAAGGCGACGTTCGGTCCTCATATGGGCAAACATATTTCACTCACACCCTGACTAGCCGAGCCAATGCGCAAATGTAGCGGATAAAGGGCGCCTGGACTGTTGCGGGCGCGCAACGGGTGATCACAATGAGAATCGAACTGTGACTAGGGCACGAAATATTCTTGTGATTTATCAGGCAATTGAAGGGTCGATCCTGTAAATGCCTCGCCCGTTATCAGAAGATGTTCTGAGTTGTTGCATTTGCGCATCGGTGGACATAGGGGCGGGTCGGGCAAGTCGGCCTGTTGTTTCAATGCAACGGTGTCACATTCTTTGATTGTCATACGGTCATTGTCTATTGCGTGCTGAGGCAAACACTGTTTGATAGCGATCGAGCTGAAGGCTTCGATCCTAAAAGACAGATATTCGGCGGATTGATGCGGGGCGTTCCCCTCGGCAATTCGTTGCATATTGCGAACGCAACACGGGAAACTGGGATGCGCATCATGGTCACACTCCTTCATAGCGTTTCGCCAGTTGCAAGCTTAGCCGTCGGATTGATTGTGGCCGTCGCTTGGATGGGTCTCCTCGGATACGGGCTAATAAAATTATCTTAAGACGAATGGCTGTAAGTAATGTGTCGGAGCGGTCGCGCAATTCACCTCACGGATTTTGGAAGCTTGGCGGTTGTGGAAAGGTGACATGTTTGCGCGCCAATTTCCGACGTGTGCCAGATAGCAAGGTGATAAGGTAAAAGCGGTTGCACGCTCGCGATCGCTGATTAGGTTTGACCTTGCCACCTTCGCGCCTACCAGCGCGACTGTGGCTGCTTGCCGACTAGACGCAGGGCGAACGTGCCTACTCGGAAGGCAGAACACCCCTTCTTTATTCCAGTTATTGCATGGAGCCGTCGCGCAGTGATCGGCGGAATGTTGGCCGCTGGATCAAACGAATGCCGGAAAGCCTTCGCAATTGCGCCACGATATCTTTTTACCGTGTTAATTGTTCGTTCATTGTATCCAGCCGCGCGGTTCCCTTGTCGGAGAATCGAGTATGGACAGCGTAGTTCGTCCAGAGGCCCGGCTCTCGGTCATTGCGTGTCCTCAGTGCGACGCGGGAGTCACGTTTTGTAGAAGCCCTACACCCCAGATAGATATTTGCGGCTTCGAGTGCTACCGGCTCGAATGCGAGGGGTGTGAAGCGACGCTTGGCGGTGTTATTGACCCCTCCGACGAAACCTTGCTGCTGTCGCAATTATCCGCGCCGTGGCACTGCAGTAGTGGCTCGGAGGTAGTGAACGTTGGAACGCCTCCACTAAATAAGCCCGCCGCAAGAGGCCCCGATGGTCCAATGCCAGAAGCCTCCTCTTAATCTGGAAATCCCTGAACCGTAAGAACTCATTTGTTTGAAACGTCAATGGGCCACGGCCGCTATCCTTCGACCGTTGCGTCAAACACAGTCGCCATCGCTATTTGATCGCGACCACGCGCCGGAATCGGCCGATTTGCGACGCATTGAAACCAAAATTTACGCAGACATTTTAGCCGTTGGGATAGGGGATGGGTCATGACTTCAAAAGGTCGATTGATTGCAGTAGTCGGCGTGTTGCTTGTGGCGCTTTGGGACGGGAGTTGGAGTGTACAGTCGCGCATGCGGAAGAAGAATGCCTTGCCACGCCTAACGCGCCGCCGCCTCAAGGTACCCATTGGTACTACCATTTGAACCGAATCAAACAGAGCAAATGCTGGTATCTGCGAACAGAAGGTCAGGCAATTCCAAAACCAGTCTCGCAGGAAAATCCTGAAGCCAGTGTTGTTGCAAACGTTCCAAGGGTGGCGGCACAAGCGGATCGCGATACAGGGCCAGAACCCCAAGAACTTCGACCCATTCAGGCAGTACCGGCGGCTCTGCGGCAAGCGGAAGCCAGCGCTGGGCCATGGCCCGACCCTCCCTCCCCAGCGGTTGCAGACAACGTGGCGTGGCCTGATACTCCTTTGCCAGTCACCGCGAATAGTATCCTAGAAGATAAAATTCCCGTTACGGTCGCAAATTCTGGCAAAGACACACGGATTGGCGCCGGACTAAAAAGGTGGGTCACCACGACGATCGCGATCTCAGGTTCTCCCAACGAGATGCCTGTTACCACCATGCTTTTGACTTTTGCAGTCGGATTGACAATTTCCGGAATGCTAGTGCGCCGGATCGCGAGAATCGGATCCGCGCGACGGCGCCCAATCTACGTCGATCGACGAGGGTCCGACGGGACTAATAGCTTCGTAAGCGAGCCCAGGATTCCCAAGGCCGCGGCGCCTCCGGGCCTCGTATCTAGTCGCTTCGATGACGGCTGTTTGAGTGAAAAAGTCGAGGAGACGCACCGGATACTCGCGCAAGTTCTCGGCCAGCAGGCGGCATAGACGCGCGCCACAAGCCGAGCGTTTGTTGATGAACTCAAAATTTCCAAGTACGGAAAGGACCTCGCGCCCGGCGCCCAATTGTGAGACCTGGATGTCCCGTCTCCGAGCATCCTTTGAGCGCAAAAGAGGTTTCCGGCCCAACCAATAGATAACCAATGAAACTCCGCAACCAAACGTGAACATTCGTAGGCGAACGTGCTCGGATATGCCAATAAACACTGACTTTTTCGGCTAGAGTGACGCGCTCATAACCGCTTGGTTGGAGGTTCGAGTCCTCCCGGGCCCACCATGTAATCCTTAGGTTTTTTGCCGTTTGCGCTGACCGTTTTCCGGCTCGACCAATGAAACAACCAATGAAACGTTCTGCGATTGTTTCGAAGTGATCGCCAGCGCAGCGCCTCGCATGTAGTCCGGATGGTGATGACCGTAGGTCCGCTCAATCATTTCGGCGGACATGCCGAGGTATCCGGCCGCCTGCCAGATCGGTACGCCGCGCTGCATCAGCCAGGTCGCAGCGTGTGCCGCAGCGTGTGCGGCGTCACGCGGCCCCACAATCCGGCAAGGCTAACGGCATGCTTGAATCCGGTCTTGACGGAGTTCACCGGCGCTCCATGCCATTCGACAAAGTGCGATGTCACGATGCCCCGCCGCACCCATCGGCGCATGTGCGCTAACAGCCGCGGCGGTATCGGCGCTGGCGACTGACGCTTTTTGGTGGCGCGGCGACCGATCGCCAGCCGATAAAAGATTCCTTGATCGAGATCGACGAACGAATGCCCCGGCTCACGGTACGGCGACGCCGAGGCGATCGCGCCGGCGCGGGTAAGCTCCCAACCAAGTACGATATTATCGCCGAACTGAAGAAGCTTGCCGAAGCCGGAAAAGCCCAAGATACCTCGGACTATATGACGGGGAAAGCGCCGCCACCGCCTTTGCTGTTCGGCACCGCTGAAATTAGCCTGCTCAGGCAGATTTTCCGTTTGCCGAACTAATCTTCTTGATGCGGAGAGGTGCAAACTTAGCGTAAAAGGATTCCGCTCCCGGCCGCGCGCATACGACCAGAAGATAGCACGGCCTGATTGGTGTTTTCGCCCAGTCGATAAGCATGTTTCGAGCAGATTGCGGCGACGAGTTTGGATCAGGCGCGACGACCAAGACTTCACTGTGGTGTTCGAGCCCGAAGACATCACCGCATTTCGGCATCCTCAAGCGAACGCGTTGAGAAAAGCTTGCCGTTGGCTGCGCTTGGAGGTCGTTATGGACACGGTCCCCGAGCCCGACGATCCCGCGTCCTGGTAGCTTTGGGAAAGGCTAAGCGGCGCGAAACGGCGGGCCGACGTCGCAGCGCTCTTATTTGCCCCGATCCTCTTCCTCGATGCGCCTCACGGCCGGCGCCTCCGGGTTCTTCAGCTTGATCGAGATCAATGCCGTTTTAGCACATTAGCGCCTCGGTTAGCGGTCGACCAAAGACATCAGACGACGATGACCGCGACGCAGAGGAGAGCCGCATGTTTAAGCCGTGGATTGGCGAGGGCTACCGTTTGTCTCGCATATTGATTATGGGCGAAAGCACCTACGACTACGAGGAGCAAGGCGTTTGGGAGCACCCGACGCCCGCCGAAAGCCTTCGAATGGTCCATCGCAAATTTGTCCAAGCACAAGCCGCAGAGCTTCTTCCCGAAGCTTTTCCGCGCGGTTGCGTATCAGGAACAGCCGGACGAGGCGCGGCTTCGATCTGTCTGGAGCCACCTCGCGTTCACCAACTACATTTCAGAAAGCGCCGGCGAGGGTGCGGCCTCTAGGCCTACGCCGGCGATGTGGGCGGATGCCTGCCGCGATTTCCTGCCCCACCTCCAGAAATACCTCGATCCCCTGCCCAGGGTCATTTTCGTGCTCGGCAAAACGATGTGGAGCAGAATGCCGAGTACCGACATTTACGATAGCGAGGAAGTGCAGGGCTACCGGATCGGGGACAAAGTCGTGACCTGCATAGCGTGTTTCCACCCGACCGCGCGAGGCAGCCGGTTCCGATGGCAGCACGTTGGTCAAGTCCTGCACAACGAATTGGCACTGTCGGAGTCCCTGCGGACCGCCGCGTAGTCGTTCGGCTTTTCTCCGTTGAGGGTGACCGAGCCGGAGAAGACCACCCGTCGATCGTCGAGTTGATCGAGTTGTCTGCGGCGTAACGGACACTTCCGGGAGTCCTCCCGAAAGCCGACGTCATTCGGAGTGCTGGTTCGTGCAGCAATGGGCTAATCGGCGACATCGCCCCGCTAGTTCAAGCGCATGGTTCAGGTGGGGCAATCTGGGTAGTGTCAAAGACGCATACTGAGCATCGGCGAGGTCGGGTATGTCTGGTTTCAATCTGGAAATCCACCGATTAAGTAGCCGGGAAAATGCGAGCTGCAGGCCATAACGTGCGTGATGGCCTCGCGGTCATATTCGTCGCCGGACCGGTAATGATCAAAGAAGCAGTTCAGCAGCAGCACCCGTTCGGTCATCGCCTGCACCGATTGCAGGCCGATCGAAATGCCGTAATTTGTGAAGGCGAACTTGAGGTAAGGGAGATCGGGCTCGCGGCAGAAATAACCGTCTTCACGCCACATCAGATCGAGCATGGCGAGGTTGCGGCGCCGCTGCACCGCGGCCCAATGCTCTGCCGGAAAGAAGTGCGTCAGCCACAGCATCATGCCGAGGCCAAGGTCCTGGGTGATGCGGAGGCCCGCCGCGGTGGCGTCGATGAGCGCGCGCATATCGGCGATCTCGTGAGCCAACGCGTGCTCATCAAGGCATCGATAGGAGACATAGCCGTCGAAGGCGTCAAGCGCGCCGAGACCGAAGCCCGGATAAGGCCCGCTCAGATCCTCCTTCATCTTCCAGACAACGCCACGGCCCGGCATGACAAAAGCGAGGTGAATCTGGCGCACCAGATCGACACCCTTGTGCCGATAGTCCGGCACATGGCGGCCGAGCACGGAGAGCGCATACAGCCACATCGCCAGATAGTGATAATATTGGCCGTCCCGGTCCGGCGCTTCGCCGATGCGAATGCCGCGCGGGCGCCCGAGCACCCGGTCGACCTCGGACACGACCCACTCGGCTTCGTCGAGGAACCGCCGCTCACCCAGTTCCGCATAGAGCGAAACCAGCAGCACGACGCCGAACGCATCGGTCCATAAGTAGCGAAGGCCGTTAGGCCATACGCACTCCGCGCGCATCCAGTCCAGCTTGTCGAGAACGTAGCCGATGTCCTTGCAAGCGGTCACGGGAACGCTCCATCGTGGCGCTCACACCCCAAAGGGATAGGTATCAGGCAATCCCGCAAGCTCCGCGGTATCGAACGGCGTGACCGCGCGGGTGTCATCGAACCAGATATATTCATCGAATTGCTGGGGCAGGATCGCCTGGAAATAGTGACTGGCGCGCTCGGTTTCCGGCCGGTAGATGACGCCGATCGCCCGCTCGAGGTGCGGTCTGCTCAAGCCTTGCGGACCGGTTAGATCGACGCAATTGCGCAAACCCAGCATAAAACGGGGTCGCCCGGTTGCGTGGCACAGGCGCTCATAACTCTTCGACAGCGCGGGCTGGACCTTCTTGACTTCCATCGGCCCGTCCCAATCGGACGCCGCCGCCACGGTGCCGCTATTGGTGCCAAAGCCAACCAGATAGGCGCTGCTGCCAAATTCCTGGCGACACAAGTGACCGATATTGTGTTCGCCGCGCGAGGCCATCTCGGTCGCCGCCGCATCGCCGACGTGGGAATTATGCGCCCACACGATCGCCTTGCTGTCGGGCCCGTAAAACGCCAGCAGGTTCTTCAGCGTCGTGAACATGTGTTCGTCACGAAGATTCCACGACGCGCGCGAGCCATAATAAATGATCCGATAATAGCGCTCAGCGTTGGTCACGAGGCGGGCATTCTGCACCGCGTCGAAATAGCGTTCGCCGTCATGCCCGACATAAGCGAGACGCTTCGCCAGCAGATCCCTGAGTGCGCTGACCACATTCGGCTCACAGGTCCTGTAGGAGCCGATCAACGCGGCTTGGCCATAGGTCGCCGGGTCGCCCTGCCACGGCGTTAGACAGCCGTACCGCTCACGCGCAATCCTGGCGGCGTCGGGATCGACCTCGTCGAGATAATTCAGCACCGCGCGGATCGACACATAGAGGCTGTAAAGATCGAGGCCGTGAAACGCCACCCGTGCCTCGGGCTTGGTCGCCCCATTGTGCTCCCGTAGCCAGTCGACGAAATCACGCACCTCGTTGTTGCGCCACATCCAGGTCGGGAATCGGGCGAACGCCGTCCATTCGGCGGGAGGATATTCGAGATGCCGGACATAATGATCGACGCGCGCGGCATCCGGCCAGTCGCCCTCGATGGCAATGAAGCGGAACCTCTTCTTGACAATCAACTCGCGGGAGATACGCTCGCGAATCCGATAAAATTCCGAAGTGCCATGGGTTGCCTCGCCGAGCAGGACGACACGCGCATCGCCGATCCGTTCCAGCAGCGGGCCGAGATCGGCAGTGTCGATCGAAGCGAACGGCTGGGCCGCATCGGCGATCTTTTTGACGAGCTTTTCTTCGCTGACATCGCCCGTCGGCCGCACATAGCGACCGCGGGCCAACTCCGCCTGTTCGGGCGCCCACCCTTCCTCGCCAAGTAGCGGAACGAAGCGCACATCGGCGAGGTCTTCGCTACGATATTCGTTCTGTGCAATTCGCGTCATCCGTACCAATTCTTGGGTGCGCTGATCCGAACCTACCGGGATCACCAGCCGACCGCCGATTTTGAGTTGGTGTTTTAGAGATTCGGGAATCGTCGGGCCGCCGGCGGCAACAATGATCGCATCATACGGGGCATGCGCCGGCCAACCGCGAGTCCCGTCGCCGTGCAGAACGTGGACATTGCCGTAGCCAAGATCGGCCAGTGTCGCGGCGGCCTTCTCGGCCAACTGACCATGACGCTCGACGGTGTAGACCTCGGCGGCGATTTCGGAAAGGACCGCCGCCGCATAGCCCGAACCAGTACCGATTTCGAGCACCTTTTCGCCGCCACGAAGCACCAATGCCTCGGTCATAAGGGCGACGATATAGGGCTGCGAGATTGTCTGGCCCTCTTCGATCGGCAAGGCCGTGTCTTCATAAGCAAACTCGCGTAGCCGCTCCGGCAGAAAAGATTCGCGAGGAACGCTGCGCATCGCATCGAGAACAAGCTCGGAGCGAACACCCCGCGCAAAGATGGCCTTTTCAACCATCTCCTGACGAAGTCTTGAAGACTCGCTTTTGGAAAACTCGTCCATCAACGATACCCTACCGATCCGGACTAGTGCTCAGCGTGAACCAATGGCTTTGCGCTACATTGCCGCACAAACATCTGGCTATTTTGACCATTCCAGCATTGATCTACGTCAACAGCATCCGCTGCCTTTCGCGGCCTGCTGCCCAATTGCTGCGCTCTGGGCGAGCGGCAAAACGGCTGTCGCATTGCCGATATGAATCGTCGTGTCCCACCGCCATCAGAGTTTTTGAGAGACGCCGCGCCGCCGAGATGCGCCGTCGTGAGCTTCAAGACGGATGAAGGCGAGTAGCATGACGATTGCTTGGTTAGGGGCGGCAAGCAATCCTGGAAGTCGGGTCGCATGTCGCCTTCGGGTCAAACGCGGCAAATTCACAATGTCCGCTTCGTTGCCGATTGTGTTGCAAAAGTCGAAAGTTGAAGGGCAACGAATTTTTCGCAAAAACACGAAACGGAAAGCAATCGCTGATTCGTATAACCTCTATCGCGTTACTGAAGTCGCCTATGAGTTTAACGTGAGGCGATGAGGCCCCTCACATCTTTACACGAAGGTCGCGCCTGTAGCCCGCAGAATTTTTGAGCACCAGTGAAAAACGACTTTTGCAACACAATCACCCCAATACCAGACATTCATTGCAGTAGCAGCCAGCGGCCCTACAAGAGGCTTGCGCGGAACGGACGCCTACTGATTTTGATCTAGTTTATTCAGCAGTGCCTCTTCAACATCGGCCGGCACCGACAGCCGCCGAATCACTTTCGGCCAAAGCTCGACAGGAGGCGATGCAATCAGCTCCTGCGATAGCGTGACGATATGAAGATCGTCGTTGAGATGGTCGCGCTGCCCGCAATGCTGGGCATGGCAGAGAACGCGTGGATGGCATTCATGATAATGGCAGATGCGACCAAGGTAACGCCCCGTCGTATCGGCGAGGAAGATGTCAGCGCCAAGATTGATAGTTTGGGCTTGCCCCATAAGACGCCGACCGGAGCGAGCCAGCCTGGTCAAGTCCATCGCAGCATCGATCGTAACGAGGACATCGACGTCTTTAGGGATCGCCTTGGCTGTTAGAATGGAACCCAGGAGCGAGATCCGCTGCACACCTGGACAAGCCCGGGCAGCCCGCACGAAGGCAAGTACGGCGAGCAGCAGCGGGCGGCGCGGCTCGGCGACCGAAGGGGAAGGAGCGTGGGGTTGGTTGCGATGCTTTCTGTTCGAAGCCGGTCTCCGAAGGCGCGAGGTATCGCTATTCATTCCAGCTGCTCATCGAAATCGGCAGCATGCCAAAGGTCATTTAGTTCGTCCTCCACGCCCCAACCGACGCGCTTTGCTCGTGTTCTCAATTTGCCGAGGCGTTCAACATAGGCGCGTCGCTCGGCGAGCGGCAGGCTCAATACGAGGTTCACGGACCGGCCATACATGCGTATCAGCGCAACGAAGTAGCGCTCATCACTGAAGCTGCACCCTTCGACGAAGCTGAACGCCTCCTCGCAAAAGAATATCGATAGCTCCGCCAAGCCCTCCGGGCGCCCAATCGCTTTGTTATAGTCCGCGATCGCCTTCTTGGCCTTTGAAACCGATACAGTTTGGTTCTTCATCAGGTCAGGGTTTATCCATCGCGAGATAGTTACCTTGTGCGGCCCGAGCTGATCGGGACCCAAGCCAAACCGTGCATGCAAGAATGCTTGATTGTCCTTGCTCGCAGCGTAAAGGTCTTGAACCAGCCCCTGGAGGCCGGCCCGATCGAACGTCAGAAGGAACGCCTTGACATCGGCCCAGGTTGGCGAAGCGCTTTTGTCCTTGGCCACGATCAAACCGGATGAAGGGCGGGCTTGCCGAGCACTCGCGCTCAAACATACACGATTTTACGGATCGACAATGCGGGAGCCACATGATGGCCGTCCTCAGTAACAGAGGAGTCCGGCCATGGACGATCAAGATACGCCTTTCACGTCACCAGAAAAACGCGAGCCCTGGAACAAAGGGAAGTTTACAGGCGCCAAGCCGCCCCTTCGGCCAAAGCACGTCTGGTCGATAAGGAGCAAGCTTCAAGCCGAGGAACGACCTCGCGACCTCGCGATGTTCAATCTGGCCATCGATAGTAAGCTCCGCGCCTGCGATGTCGTCGGGTCGAAGGTCGAGGATGTTGCCCCAAATGGCTATGCAGCCGATCGGGCAACGGTCCGGCGGAGGAAAACTGGCCAGCCTGTTCGGTTCGAACTGACTGAGCAGACCCGCCAAGGCTGTCGACGAATACCTGAGAGCCGCCGCCAAAAAGTGAGGTGATTTTATGTTCAGCGGCCGGAAAGGCTCGGACCGGAGCATGACGACCAGGCAGTATGCTCGGCTGGTTTCGGAGTGGATCGCCAGCATCGGGCTAGACCCGCATGTCTTCGGTACCCATTCGCTTCGCCGAACTAAGGCGACGCTGATCTACCGCTGTACGGGCAATCTGCGAGCGGTGCAGTTGCTTCTTGGACACCGCAAGATCGAAAGCACCGTTCGATACCTCGGCATCGAGGTGGATGATGCCCTAGCATTGCCGAGCGGTCGACGTCTGACATTGCGGGCAGAGATGGGGTAATCGGCCGGCGGCTTGTGGATAGCTGAAGATTTTGGGTGCTGTGCTTCAGGCTGATGGTGAAACGAGGTCTCGCATTTGCGGCCTCAAGCATCAGAAGGAGAAGCGCAGCATGGACCATTTTGCTGGACTGGACGTTTCGGTCAAGGAGACCAGCGTCTGCATTGTGGATGACACAGGCAAGATCGTTCGGGAAGTGAAGGTGGCGAGCGAACCTGAAGCGTTGTTGGCGGTACTAAAGAACCCCGCTTACCACTTCAAGCGAATTGGATTGGAAGCTGGACCGCTGTCGCAATGGCTTTTCAGCGCTCTCGCCGAAGCCGAGTTACCGGTGGTCTGCGTTGAAACGCGGCACATGCAGGCGGTGCTGAAGGCGCAGATCAACAAGACGGACCGCAACGATGCGCGCGGGATTGCGCAGATGATGCGGGTAGGGCTTTACCGTCCGGTGCATGTGAAGACGCTGCGCAGTCAGAAATTGCGCATGCTGCTGACCCATCGCAAGTTGTTGCAGTCGAAGGCGATCGCTATCGAGAACGACCTGCGCGGTACCTTGCGCAACTTCGGGCTCAAGGTCGGAATGGTTGGGACGGTGAAGTTCGAGGCGCGCATCAAGGAGCTGGTCGAGAACCTCCCCGATTTGACCGCGCTGGTTGAGCCGCTGCTCATGGTCCGGCGGGCGTTACGCGAGCAGATCGTCGTCCTGCATCACCGTTTGCTGGCCATCGTCCGCGATGATGAGGTGTGCCAGCGCCTGATGACGACCCCCGGTGTCGGCCCGGTGGTGGCCCTGACCTTTCGCGCCACCGTCGACGTGCCGGCTCGATTCCGCAAATCCAAGTCCGTCGGAGCCGTGTTTGGGCTGACGTGTGCCAAGTATCAATCGGGCGAGGTGGATTGGAGCGGCAGAATATCGCGCTGCGGAGACGAGATGATGCGGGTCATGCTCTACGAAGCAGCTCAGAGCATGATGCATTCGAAGAAATGGTCGTGGCTCAAAGCCTGGGCGATGCAGATTGCCCGGCGCCGCGGGAAGAAGAAGGCGATCGTGGCGCTGGCGCGGCGGCTGGCCGTGATCATGCACCGCATATGGGTTGACGGCACTGAGTTCCGCTGGACCCGGGAACAAGTTACGGCAGCCGCGTGAAAATCATGCAAGATCGAATGCAATAAAAGGAAACTCGAGCTCCACCGAGCGGTGGAATGATGTCCCTTGCGGGACGATGGATGAGGTGAGTTCGCATGTCCGCTTGGACCTGCCGTTCATCTGACGGTAAGGCCGTGGTACAGATTGTTCCACCCCGTCTTCGAATCCCATGATGGAAGGGCCTTGGTGCCGATTCCGAAGAGAAGCACGAGCCCGTGAGCGACATCGACACTACGGTGGTGGATAGTCTGAAAGCGCTTGACCCTGAATGGCCGATTAGAGAAGCGGACATGCTCTGCCCGCCTCGTCAGGGCAGGTTTTGACCCGGAACGGAAGTCGGCAGCACAGTCTGCCGCGCCGCGACGAAGCCACTTCCGGTACGCTGGTTCCACCCCTACGATGCCTCGTCCCGGGCCGAGGGCAAGGTAATGAAGCGGCGTTCAAGAATAGGCGGCAAGTCAGAAAAGCCGGAACGCCACAAGGCGACGCCAAAGCGCCCTCGGTCGGCAAAGGCCGTGCCCAATCGTTCTACCGCGACGCGCCAGGAAACAGAGATCGCCCGTCTCGCCCGTGAGCGCGACGAGGCATCGGAGCAGCAAAGAGCCATGACGCAGGTTCTGCGCGTCATCTCTTCGTCGCCCGGCGAGTTGGAGCCGGTATTCTATTCAATGCTCGGTAACGCGACCCGTCTCTGCGGCGCCGAATTTGGCGTCCTGTGGCTTGCCGAAGGTAATGGTTTTCGAGCCGTTGCTCTGCATAACGTTCCCGTCGCTTTCAAGGATTACGTCAGGCGCGCTCCGATTATTCCAACGCCGGGCACGACGTTTGCCGACGTAATAAAGACTCGTCGTAGTTTGCAGGTCAGCGACATAAGAGAACGCGAAGCCTATAAAAACGGTAACCCGTTCGTCGTCGCTGCAGTGGACCTGGGCGAAATCCGCACGCTCGTCAACGTCCCGATGATCAAGGACAACTCGTTCGTCGGTGTCGTCGCGATATTCCGAAAGGAGGTCGATCCCTTCACAGAAAAGCAGATTGCGCTGGTAGAGAACTTTGCCGCTCAGGCCGTCATTGCCATTGAGAACGCGCGGCTGCTCAACGAACTGCGTCAGCGTACCGCCGACCTCACCGAGGCCCTGGAGCAGCAGACCGCGACGTCGGACGTATTGCGCGTCATTAGCTCGTCGCCGGGCGAGTTGGAACCCGTGTTCCAGGCCGTGCTGGAAAACGCAACGCGCATCTGCGACGCCAAGTTCGGTATGCTGTTGCGGTACGATGGAGATGCATTCCGCTTTGCGGCAGGAGTCGGTATGCCGCCCGCATTCGCTGCGTTTGAAAAGGAGCGCGGTCCGTTTCGACCGGTTCCGGCCAGTCACCTCGATCGCGTGCTGCGGACAAGGCAGGTCAGCCATACGGCGGATTACGCTGCCGAAGGTGTTCTAAGCCCGCCGGTTGAACTCGGTGGCGCGCGCTCCACGGTCGACGTGCCGTTGCTCAAAAATGATGAACTTATTGGTGCTTTCTCGATATACCGCCAGGAGGTTCGTCCCTTCACCGAGAAGCAGATCGAGCTGGTCAAAAACTTCGCCGCCCAGGCCGTCATCGCCATCGAAAACGCGCGGCTGCTCAACGAACTGCGGCAATCGCTAGAGAGGCAAACGGCAACATCCGAGGTACTTCAAGTTATCTCAAGCTCCCCGGGTGACCTTGAGCCGGTCTTCGCCACCTTGCTGGAAAAGGCCGTCGGCATTTGCGGTGCGGGCGGAGCGCCGTGTGTGGCTGCTCGATGAAGCGGTGCCAGATGATCACCTTGTTCGCGCGATCGCTACGGTTCTCGATCTGTCGTGGGTCCATGCCGAACTGGCGAGCTATTACTCCAAGATTGGCCGCCCCTCGATTGATCCGGTGCTGATGATCCGGATGCTCATTGTTGGCTATGTTTTTGCAATCCGCTCGGAGCGGGCGCTGTGCCGTGAGGTGCAGGTGAACTTTGCGTATCGCTGGTTTTGCGGGCTGTCGATCGAGGACAAGGTTCCGGATCATTCGGTGTTCTCGCGTGCACGCAATGAGCGCTTTGGCAATAGCGCCATCTTCCGGAGCGTGTTCGAGCAGTTTCGACCGTCGAATTGTCTTAGTCGGCGGGAAACGATGCTGAAATTGTGGCCGCAGGCGGCTGTAGGTCGTGAGCTCGCGATGCGTGCTCATCCAACTCGCAAGAGTTGATGGGGAGACCGTGTAGCCTTGCCGGGATTTCAGTTTGGCTGCGGCAGCGGGAAGGGAATAGCCGAGGTCATAAAGCGTAACGCCGTCCAGAATGATGCGAAGCGGATAGGTTTTGTAACGCAGCGCTGCCGGTGCGGGCGTAAACACGCGCCGGCACAACTTGCACTGCCACAGCTGCACGATCTCCAGCTTCTTGCGCCGGGTGCCCTTGCGGATAAGGCGTGTGCTGCCGCAATTCGGGCAGCGTACGGGAGGTTTGACGGTGTGGGGAACGCGGTGGGTGGCTGCAAGTGACTTAGCCATACAGAAGGCGGTGGCTGCACTTTACCACGTCCTCGACACGTCACGGATTTTGGAAAATTGTGCGGGACTTGGCGGCTCTGTTGAGCCACTGCAAGGGGTCTGTTGTCGTAGAGCGCCCTGGGGCAGGACGCAGGTCGATCAGGACGGTGCGGGTGGAGGTGGATCTGTCGATGTCCGCGACGATGTCGGATCGGAGAGAAGCGAAGAATGACACCTGAAGAATTTCAAGCTCTCTACCCGCATGTGATCGGTTGGATACGCTCCACGTTGGCGGCTCACGATAAAAATGCCAAGTCGGTGGCTTCGGCCGGATTCGAGCGTTTGCCGCTTTACTTCAGTCACGGGCTCCTCGCGACTGCCAAATATGTCGTGGTTAATGAAGTGCCGATGCCGCCGCTTTCCGCTCTAGGACTGACACAGTTCGCTGCGTTTGAACAAGGTGATTACGACGGAGTTACCTATCTCGACACGTTCTTTTTGAAGCCCAGCCACGTGGCACATGAAGGATTGTATTTTCATGAACTCATTCATGTCGTTCAATGGCGGGTGCTGGGCCCTGAGCGTTTTATTGCCGCTTACGCGGAGGGGTTGGAAACGTATGGATATCGAGACAGCCCACTGGAGGCTATGGCGTATGATGCCGAAGCCGCGTTCGCTCAGTCGGTACGAGTTTTCGATGCGGAAAAGCTGGTAGCGGAGAAACTGAGCGAGAGGCAATTATTTGAGTAACGTGCTCGGCGCTATGGAGGCCGAATTCTGCGTCACGGATTTCGAAAGGGAGGCTGGAAAAAGCTTCAAACAATCCGGCCGGCCGCCTCGAATGAGCATGTCTCAACGTTTACGGTGTGAGGCCCCCGAAAGACGAGCCTTCGTCGCCGCATATTCGTTATCGGGGCCTACGTCGGAACTTAGATCGCACTCGGGTACGTTACGCACGTAGGCCTCGGACTCGCTCTGTATGAGATATCTCAGGTCGAACGCTTGCTCTTCTTCCGGCATCTGCCTCACAATCTTGTAGAGGCCGGCCGTCTTTTCGCCGATGGGCGTGTACTCAACTGTTTGCCCAACAAAGAACTTAAAAGGCATCGGGGCCCTCTCAAGTTGGGCACTTTTACCCCGTGGTTTCCGTAGTGTCCAGCATTGCCGAACCAGTGCGGATGGAGGTTGCGTTCGCCAGTCCACCGGTTGGTGTGTAGCGCGTGCCGGGACCGGCGAGGACACAAAATCGCGGGTCCAGTTATCGCCTAATTTTTCAAACGTCGGCGGCTGGGCTGCAAAGTGTGTTGGAAATCACGGTGCATATCGATCGCCTGGGCGATCATCATGCGATGTCCATGCGACCCTCAAATATAAAAACGAGCCATGCGCGGCAGAGGGCGCGAAACAGGAAACAGGGATCAGTGTCATGTTCACACCCCTTCATCGCGTTTCGCCAATTGCAAGCTTAGCTGTTGGGTTGATCGTCACCGTCGTCTGGATCGGCTTTCTCGGCTACGGGCTTATAAAGCTATTTTAGGACGGATTGCCGCGAGCAATATTCCGGAGCGGCCGTGCAATTCACGCCACGTATTTTTAGAAGCTTGAGAGCCACGCCGCGGCTTGGTTGAGCGGCGGTGGATTGGTTCGCAGGGTCACTCAGGCTTGTGGGCGGCGACTACCTGATGAGAAAAGCATTACCAACAAGCCGGCAAGGGCGGGGCCGAGGAGAAGCATTGACCAGTCTCCGGCATCGAAACCAAAGAGCGGCCCCGCAGTCGTCTTACGCGCGAGCATATTATCGTTACAGTTTTCGAACCAGTAAATCTGCCCACTCTTTGAAGCGAGATATTCTATGGTCGGTATCGGCTTGGTATGTGTTGAGGCACCGTTTCGAGCAAAATGCTTTGTTGAAGAGCCTATGGCGGACTAACCCGAAGCGGCCATTACATTGATGACAACGCTGCATGCCGCCCTTTATGAGATTTTCTTGGATTTCTTCTGCATTGTTCATCGCAAGCTCCGCTTAGGCGCGTTTTCAAGCTCAAGGTGGTCGGCCGGACAGCACTGCGATAAGAGGGACTAGCTCACACTGCTGCCAGCCGGCCTTCCCCACGGATCCAGGAAATGCGGCGGCCCTGGGTGCTCCGCAGGGTTTTGAAACATCAGGTTGGGTGTCGTTGCGCGCTCAATCAATCACTCCGCGCTCATCGCGACACTAGTCGATGTCGAGCAAGTGGCAATCCATCGGGTCTCGAAATCCCTGAGAATTTACTCGTCAACCTTACGCAATATGGTTACGGCGCGGCGTTGCTGAGCGCGCCTCGCTAAGTCGGATGAAGGATGCGTCATGGATCTTGGAGGGTTGGTGGGGCTTTGGCGGCCCTGCTGAGCGGTGGGGGTGGCGATGACCGGGGGTGGTAGTTTCAATACGTCTTTGGGTAGCTTGGATGGACGCGGGGGCTTGGGTAGTGCGCGGAGGTCCGCGAGTTTATTTGCCAGGATGAGGCGCGGGCGCTTTTGGAGGCTGGCTGCAATTCTTAAGCGCCAGACCCAGCTGGGGACAGGAGTCTTGTGAGACATGTTTCCCCTCGGGTCATAGCCTTCAGTATTTCCGATAAGAGAGACCGGGCGATCAGACCAGCAAAGTCAGCAAGCCCACCAGCGCGACGCCCACGAGAAGCATTGACCAGTCCCCGGTATCAAAACCGAGAAGGCGACGGGCGAACATGGTTTCCTCACACCTGACGTAGCACGGCCAATGCCGCAAACGTAGCAGATACATTGCGGCTGGACCGTTGCGCGCATGCAACAAGCGAGAACAAAGAACATCGGTGGTTAATTAAGGCGCGCACTGTTTTGTGTCTTATCAAGCAATTAAGAACAGACTCGACATCGCGGAGCACCCTCCTGAAAAGATAATCTGAAGTGTTGTATTTCTGCATCGGTGAAGAGTTAGAGGCGGTCCGGCCAGCGGCGCGAGCTGTGGTAGACGCGGGCGATCTCGATTTTTGAGGCGCGCACGCGGTATGGGACGATGTAGGGCGTTTTGGGAATGATCAGTTCGCGCGTGCCGGGGACGCGGCCGGGCGCGCCGAGTTTCGGGTTTTCCGAGAGCAGATATTCGACGCAGTAGAGGATGTGCAGGGCGACGCGCTTTGCGGCGGCCGGATCATGTTCGGCGATATGAGCGCGTAGGGCGATGAGGTCGTGAATGGATTCCGGCGACCAGTGGAGCGTCATACACCCAGAGGAGATCGGCGCTCCTTCCGCGTCTCCCATGAAGCGACCCATTCGCTGACGCGCTCATGCGCGACGCCTTTGCCTCGATCAAGCGAGGCGATTGCGCGCGCGATGCCGGCGACCTGCCACTCGTTGGTGTCGAGGTAGGCGGAAATTGCCTCGGCCGCGAGAAATGAACGGGAGCGACCGGTGCTCTTGGCGAGCTTCTCAAGGCGGCTCTTGGTCGAGCGGCCTACGCGAACTGAAAACGTCGTTGTATTCATATTTATGCAGTATAGCACAGACCCCCGATACGCGCAGACGGGCGACAGAAACGGCGGGCGTGTTGCGCCGAGGACGATGAAATTCACGTCACGGATTTTGGATGGTTGGCGGGTGATCTGAGGCTCTGTTGAGCCACGGCGGTCGATTGGTTGAGCGGTGGCGGGGGATTGGTTCTCTCGCTTAAGCGCCGATGGGAGCCACGAAGGCCGCACAGATCACCTGCAGATCAGTGCGGGAATGATTCCGATAAAAACAAGCGTAGCCGCTGGGTCATCAGCCGGAGCCTCCGGGCGGCGCATAATCCGATTATTCTAGCTCGTGCGCCTTTTCCATCAGTTCCGCGCCAATGCCCTCAAGCTCGTGTGATACGCCAGGGTCAGAGCAATGGCGCGCTAGGCGAGTGCATCGATGTGCCAAGTCCCGAAGATGGCCAATCATTCCTGCAGGGATCCATGTTATTGTGGATTTCTCCAATTTGTTACGTAGTAACACTCACATATGTTGCAATGCGGCATTTCGGCCGCAGGATTGTCTTCGTGTCGGAAACCGGGCGGGACGCTCGGTCCAATCGTTTGGAAGATTTCCATATACAGTAGCGGCGCCAGATGCTCAGGGCTTGGCCCATTCTCGCCAATGGGTCGGGCGTATCGGGGCCACCTCTTCGTTTCGGCGTGCAGCCAGCCGCCCGGAATTTTACGGCATGGGACGACGACCGCGTCGTGTTCGCCGCCGCCCCTGTGGATTGGCTGCGGCGCGAATCGCGGGAGAAGGAATGGCGAATGTTTAAGACAATCTTAATCAATGCGGTTCGGTATCGGTTGCAGTCGTAATCCACACACGGTGAAAGACATGTTTGAGGTTACGGAATATGAACACCCGGACATTTTTGTCAGAAGCCGCCGAACCGGCGAGACGTACAAGTTTCTGGTCGGAAACGATGGAGCCCTAGCGTACGACGGGATGCGCTTCGACCAAGGGGAAGCTCGCCGAACGGCGATCGCGTATTTAGCTCAGAGGGGACGATCTGAAGAAGGGAACCTGCAGCCCCAATTGACCTGTTGAGGTCACACTGTTGTCGTTGCTGCCGCTTGCGATGACGAGGCGGGCTGGACGAGGGCGGTTCTGGTGCTCGTGGCGGCGCTTCGTCAATCAACTGTGCGGGCTATCCCTTCGACCAGGTGGACGATGTTTCGCCGAAGCTTCGGATTCTTATTTTCATGAATGCTTTGATGAGGGACAGTCCGTCGGGCGTTGCGGTAAATGTGAAGACATCTGCGAGCGAGCGACCGTAACGCGTGAGCGCGGTGACTCCTCGAAGAAGAAGGGAATTGGCACCTGCAGGAAGCTCGCTATTTGGTGGAGCCGGCTCGCACTGATGCGGTCGATAGCTTTTTCGTATTTTTGCACTTGCTGAAACGAGATGCTGAGGGCGTTCGCAAGCTCTGTTTGGCTCAAGTCGAGCATCAAGCGTCGCATCCGGACGCGGCTGCCGACGTATTTGTCAGTAGGGTTTACTGATCTCGTCACTTAAGCCTCTCCAGGCGTGACAAGCTCATGGCAGTTGGGCGACGCGCCGGAGTGCAGCGGGATCGAGGATGGTCAGCATACGATCGCGGATATCCGCAAGACCGCCTCGCCGAAACTCTGAAATCATCTTACTGACGTGGACAGGAGTGAGCACCGTGGCGTCGGCGATGTGATGGTGGCGGAGCGGAAATTCCATTGTCATAGGATCGGCTAGCATCATGCCGAGACGTTGCAGTCTTTCCGCCAGATCGAGGATAAGCCGCGCGATCCGCTCGTCGGCTGTCCGGCGTCCAAGGTTGATAATAAGTTCGTCCGATCGCGCTTTTTCCTCAACCCAAGCCTTACAGACTTTCTCGAATAGACTGGGATGCGTGAGGAGAATCGCCTCCAATTGAGTGCGATGCAGAGTGCGATACGTCACATCGGAAATCGCCTCGACAAGAGACGGCGGCCGCAGGTCAAACAAAAGCGTAGTTGAAACCAGATCGCCCGGCAGGAGAAAGGATAGGATTTGACGGCGGCCGTTGGGCAATACGGCGACGGCCGCGGCCCATCCGTAGCAAATGATAGGCACTGCATCTTCTAGATCCTGATCACGGCAAACGACTTCGCGAGCGGGCACTATGCGGGCAAATTGCGTGACTTGGATCGGCTCGACACATGTCGGCGCCCAGGGCGCCGCCGCGGCGGCTTCGCACAAATTATGCTCGCATGCCATGCAAGCAGCGCAGGCTGATTGCATTGGAGGAGCCACAGATTTGACCGTCGCAGTCGCTAGGCGAGCGCTCATCAAATCCCACGAATTATCCTTGCATGTTCACACACCTTGCAGGTGAAGCCTCGTAGCTCAAACCAAAAATCTGTTAATACAGCTGCATAAACTGTCTAATGCCTGCCTTAACCCGTCAATCTGCTAATTTGATACTTAGTAGTGCGCGCGATCGGTGGGCAATTGCCCTCGAAAGTGGCGTCATTGGTGAAACCAGTATGACGCCTGCTCGCGCGATTGCTACGTCACGGATATTGGATAGTTGGTGGCGCGATGTGGCTTGGTTGAGCCACGGCGGGGGATTGGTTGAGCCGTGGAGGCGACGTGTTTTGAGAAAATAACGGGGATAAGGACCAGGCAGTTATCCTTTTCCTTGATGCCTCGACGAACCTAACAATACGACGTCGAAGACTTTGATCGTTGATTTGCATGAGTGCTTTGGCAAGCGACAATTCGCCGGGGTAGTGTCCTCATTTGAAGTTGTCGGGGTAAGCCACCCATCGATGGCGGCCTTGCAGGCAGCAATCGCGGCTTGTCGCCTTCCCTTGACCTGGCCGCGGTTGACAATTCTCCTGCCGACTTTCGGATAGAAGGCCCACTGCCAAACGTCTTGTCCTTCCTCGTAAACGCCAAATCTAATTCCCCGGTAGGGTTGGGTGTCGCCATGCGCAATCATCGCGAAGTCCTCTCAATCAATTCCGCTGGGGACCATAGTTGTGCAGCAATTATCAGCCGAAGGCATTCTTTCACGGATGCTACGATTTACTTCGGATCAGCCGTCATAAGAAAAGCTGATTAATGAGCTAGAAAACATGACTTGATCTTATGGTGGCGGGGGGCCATGTGGATGGGGGGTCTTGTCTCCGCAACAGCAATAAGAAAGGAAGAACGCTCATGTCATGGACAACTCCGACGCTTGTCGAAGTGTGCATTGGCCTTGAGATCAACGGGTATCTCCCGGCCGAGTTCTGATCGCTACATCCCGGCCCCCCCGCGGCGCATTTGTCTATCGTATGTGCCGGGTGCGGCGGGCCGGGGTGGTTTAGCCGTTTCATGTGTAGGCCCCTGAGACCGCCGACTGATCGGCATCCGTGCTTTCTTTCGTCTCGACTTCATTGCACGACGGACACACGAAAAGTTCGGAGAGAGCGCCGAACGTCGGCACGGTGCCGGCGAGCCTCATAAGGTGTCCGCAGTGCGGGCAAGTGGTGGCCACGATGGGCATGCTGCGATAATGCCCTGCCGATGCGCCCTGGGTTGATCAACCTGCAATTCAAAGAAGATATCGGCATTCGGGCAGAAGCGCGGAGCGAACGCCGCTGACGGCGGCATGCTGTCGAGCCAGTCGCGGCAGGCTTCTTTGGATGGGCAAGATTTGCAGCGGCGAAGCGCGGTGGCGTAGCTTAAGCCCAGATGCGGCGCCATGCCGCCGCCTGGCTCAATACCGAGGCGCTCCATCATTTCACAGATGTGGATTGGTTTACGCTCGCGTGCGACAGGCGCAGCCATGATTGCTACTCCTTCATTCACCCGGCTGAGGTAATCTAAACAGCGCGCCGCGTGTCCGCTTGATCTATATCAAGACCGCAGGATGCCGCGTCGGCGGGTTCGATGAGGACGGTGCGGGTGGAGGTTGAGGTGAGGCCGGACTATTTGAGCGTTGCAATATATGCTGCAAGGTCCGCCGCTTCCTTTCGAGATAGTCCCATATCCGGCATCTTCGGATGCGGATTGAGCAGGAACAGCGCAATCTTGGCGGCATCGAAGCCCGGTGTCTTTGCAATACTCGAGAATGGCGGCGCCTGGTCGGTCGTCGAGCGTAGCTGATTATCTGAAACGACCACGACGTGGCACGCTTCACACCATCGGTGAGCGAGCCGTCGACCATTGTCCGGGTCGGCAGCGAAAGCAGGTGTGGTCGTCAGGATCGCAGCTACTATCAAACCGCGACCGATATAACGTAGTCTGCTTGGTGCAACCATTTGGGACGATCTCCACATCAACAGAGGCAAAAATGCTCATGCCTCGACCCATTCGCGCCAGTGTGTCGGGCGTATCGGAAGCCACCTGTTCGTTTCGGCATGCAACCAGCCCGCGGAATTTTACGGCAGAGGAAGACGACCACGTGGTGCTCCTCGCCATCGAGGACGGCGAGCTCAAGATCGCGGTCAAATGGCGCGGTCGATATCGGTTGCCACATGAGGCTTTATGCGCCCAGGCACGGTCAGCGATTTGATCTAAATCAGGGGGAAGCAAGGAAAAGAGACACACCGCTGAAAAGCGGCTGCTCGCACAGCAAGATCAGCGTTGAACCTTGAGATTCTCTGCCGATGTTTTTCGACGACCTGGCCTTCATTGAGGCCGCTGAGGCCGGCTGCCGCGGTGGAGGAGGGCGGGTCAAATCGAGCCGATGAGTTTTTTCTTTACGTACTGCCGAGCGTGCCGGGGAGCTTCGCCTGAAGAAAGGAGATTTTGTTCGAAGAAACGGCGGGCAAATTCGTCTTTGCAGAAGGCAGTAGTGATACCGCTCTGGGCGTATTGGCACTTCAATGCGCCGGTCTCGAAATCGACAGAAAAAAGAAAAAAATCGGACATGGCGCCTGAACACCGGGGTGTATATGCTTGTTGATATATCGCTTGTTCTAACGGGAGATTGAGTGCAGAGACCAAAATCTTTGGATAGTTAAGACGTCGTTATTGTACGGTCGATGAAGCTTCAGTCGTTGGTGGAGTAGCTTCGATGAGGACGGTTTTCGCCGATGTTGCGGTGAGCACGGATTGCTCGGCCGCACTGCGATCTCATAAACGTTTCAGTTGAAATTGCTGAACTCCGGCCGGTAGAATTCTAGTTGAACTCTGAAGGTACAAAGAGCAGCCGCGGGCGCACCATGATGCGCTTGAATTTCCGGACGGCCGCATCGTCTTGTTGACGATGCTGTGCGACGGCCAGGAAGCTTCAGTACTTCAGCTTCCAGCGCAGCCCACAACTGCGGCTAAAGAAGAGGCGCAACAGCGCGTTGCCTACGCCGGCTGAAATCCGCCGGTCAGGTTCGCGCATGCGGGGGCCGCCACTGTCGGGCGGTGTCGGTGGCAATGTTGAAAAAGGAGAAGCCCCGCGCACCTGAGTGGCGGGGCTTAAGTTCGCGGCGTAGCGTAATGCAGGGCTGCGAATTTCGATGAAGTTGTAAGTCCGCTTCGGGCGAAGCGGACGGTGGGGCGGCACTCAAGTGGGCTTAATTTCAGGTGCGCTTGACAAAGTTGAAATACTGTTGGGACGTTCGGGCATCACCTAATCCGACGATCGGTGAAAAATTCGTCTCCTGAAGGTATTAATCGCCTAAGTGGGTCACCTTGTCTCTATCGCAGGGGTGTACTCGTGCTTGGCATTTGTACGGGCAATCCTGGCCAGGCACGCACGAACTCACCGTCCAACACACTTGATCTCTGCATTCCGCGTTCCTACCCGCATCAGTCTCGGGAGTATCCGCGCGTACGGGGGAGACTGGCCGAGGACGAGGCAAAGGAATTTTCGCGGACGCGTTTGCGGATTTAGCCCGCACACTCGAAGCAATTGGCGGGTTCGCCTCCTGAGATTGTGCCATGACCGGCGTCACTGGCGGCAAGATCAATAGCGCCGCAACGGCGTTACCTGCGACGATGGCTATCCCCGCCCGAATCATTCACAGGAGCATAACTCGGGACCGGAATGCGGCACCATGTACAACTCGTGGCGTAGCCGTCAGGCAGGGCTGCGAAGTTCGATGAAAATTGTGAGTTCGCTTCGGTGAAGCGGACAGTGCCCCCCGCACAGTTTCAGGTGGGGTTAGACTTAGGGCCCTAATTTCAAGTGCGCCTAACAAAGTACCGATTGCTTTGTGTTGGCAGAATTCAATCATTTTTGGCGGGTTGAGTTCCGCGCCTCGGCTTCTTTGGCCAACCGGAGCGTTCTCAATCGTGCCGTCTTTTCGCGTATAGCAGTAGCGCGCGCCTCATATTCGGTTGCCGGCTCTCGTCCATCCCGCGCGTCGTTGTCCTGCTTGAAGATTTGTTCAGCCCGTTGTCGGTTTTCGTCTGAATTCATGGGAATGTCTCGGGTGCCGCGGTGTGCCCGAATGGGCGAGCGCTGCAAGGAAAGAACGCGGCTCCGATCACGAGCAATCAGGAGCCGCCAAGTGATGTGGCGAAAGATAATCCATTGTTGGGGTCCTGGAAAGGACGGCGAAAACAAGCTTCGATTGTTTATAGTCCGCAGGGGTCTCTCGTGTGCGGCGATGGCGCCGCGCATTCCGAAGCGTCAGGCCGATACTGCCGCGGCGGCTTCATCCGCGGGATGCCGCAACACGTAGCCGCGACCCCACACGGTTTCAATATAGTCTTTGCCGCCCGAGGCGTTGGCCAGCTTTTTACGCAGCTTACATATGAACACATCGATAATTTTTTGTTCGGGTTCGTCCATGCCGCCATAGAGATGATTGAGAAACATCTCTTTGCTCAGCGTCATGCCCTTGCGTAAGCTCAGCAGTTCCAGCATCCGGTATTCCGTGCTGGTCAGAGGCACGCGCGCGCCGTTGATCTCTACCATCTTGCTGTCGAGGTTGACCAGGAGATCGCCGGATTGGACCACCGACTGGGCGTGGCCCTTGGAGCGGCGCACAATGGCCTGAATGCGCGCCACCAGTTCGTCCTTGTGGAATGGTTTGGTCATGTAATCGTCGGCGCCAAAGCCGAATGCCTTGACCTTGTCTTCGATCCCGGCAGAGCCGGTCAATATGAGGATCGGTGTCTGGACCTTCGAGCGGCGCAGATCTCGCAACACCTCGAAGCCGAACATGTCGGGAAGATTGAGATCAAGGAGGATGATGTCGTAGTCGTAGATTTTACCGAGATCGATCCCTTCCTCGCCGAGATCGGTCGTATAGATGTTGAAGCCCTCCGATTTGAGCATCAACTCGATCGACTGCGCGGTGGCACTATCGTCTTCAATAAGCAATACACGCATGGACGTCCCCTCCGTCGCAGCCTTGGACGCAAGGTGGGCAGGCCTATTGGCGACCTTCTGAACTTTTAGGCAAAGTGATTCGCGCCACTCTATTGAAGGATGGTTAATAAGACATTGCTGCTGTGGTCGGAATTGAAAAAACCCCGCACACGTGAGTGGCGGGGCTTAAGTTCGCGGGCGCGGAGTTCTTACCGTTCGACCGCGAAGATACGCCATTCGCCGGGAACCCCCTTTAGGGACTGGCTGCCGCGGTCGCCGAACCGTAAGCCAGAGCCGGCCACCAAGTCCTTCACGGTAGTCGACACCAACACTTCGCCGGCACTGGCAAGCGCCGCAACGCGCGCACCGATGTGAACGGCAATGCCGCCGATATCGTCGTCGGTCATTTCGCACTCGCCAGTATGCAGTCCGGCGCGAACTTCGATGCCAAGCGGCCGGATTTCATCGGCAATGGCGCAGGCGCAGCGGACGCCGCGGGCTGGACCGTCAAAAGTGGCAAGAATGCCGTCGCCGGTCGTTTTGACCTCGTGACCGCGAAAGCGCGCCAGGTTGCGTTGGATTGTGGCGTGATGATTGTTGAGAAGATCGCGCCAGCAGCGGTCGCCGAGCGCGGCGGCCTTCTCGGTCGAGCCAATGATGTCGGTAAAGAGAACCGTGGCCAGCACCCGATCGACCGCGACCGGCGCCCGCGCGCCGGTCAAAAATTCCTGGATTGCATCGGCAATCTCGTCGGCATTTTCTCCGATCATGGGTGGATGGTCGGCTCCGGGCAGCTCCAGGTAGCGTGCACCGGGTATGTGCTCTGCCAGATATCGCCCGTCCTCAACGTTGATCGTCACATCTTGCGTTCGGTGGATGACCAGGGTGGGCACCCGGATCGTCGGTACAATATCGCTGATATCAATCTGGCTATTCATCCGCATGTATGACGTTACCGCGGCTGGGCTCGCGCCGAGCCGCTCGAAACGGGCAAACCAGCGTTGGAAGGCCGGATCGTTCACGCGAGAGGGTACGTAAAATGGCAAGCCGCCCCCGCTGCCCCAAGCCTGATCAATGTAGCCGAGAAACTGTGCAAACCTCTCCTCAGTAGGGAACCAGGACGAAAAGCGCGCAAACGCACCACAGAGGATGAGCGCACGGCACCGGTTTGGATAGGTCGCAGCAAAGAGAGCACCTAACGTGCCGCTTTCCGAAAGGCCGAGGATCGCCGCCTCCTCCATGCCGGCGGCGTCCATGACCGCCCGCAGATCGTCCATCCTCTGGTCCAAGCCCGGCATCTCGGCAACCCGATCAGACATGCCCGTTCCGCGTTTATCGAACATCACCACCCGGGCGAAGCTCGCTATACGGAGCAGCCAGCGCGATATATCCGGCTGCTCCCAGAAATGCTCCACGTTCGATACGAAAAACGGAGCAAGAACGAGATTGATCGGGCCTTCGCCGAAACCCTGATACGCGATGTAAACGTCGCCGCTCTTGGCGTAAAGCGTTGCGGGTTGCATAACGGTCCCCCCTCGTCTGCGATTATAACAGTAGCGGCAATTTGGATTATCGGGAAATGGTAATGTCTGGTGTTGGCCCGTTCCTGCCGCGCCAACCGTCCACCATCGTGTCTGTTATCGGAGTGATAGTCGCCGCACTCGCTTGCTGTCGGCGAGGCGGCGTTCCGCCTCCTTTTATTTGCTGGAAGCGAGTCTTGTAGGGTGGGTTGAGCGAAGCGAAACCCACCGCGCAGCACTGGTGGGTTACGCCGCTTTCGCGGCTAACCCACCCTACATTTCACAAAACTCGGGCGCAGATGCGTCGCGGGAAGGATTACGCTTATCCGCCCCCGCGAAGTGAAACGGAGCGGGGGAGGGGGACCACACGAAGTGTGGTGGAGGGGGCGTGCAGCAAAGAGGTTGACCTCACCGCCGTCGCCCCTTCCACCGCGCTTCGTTGGTACGAAGCGCGGTCCCCCTTCCCCGCTTCGCGGGGCAGGATGAAAATCTCACTCTTCCCCGATCTCGCGCAAAATCTCGGCGGTGTGCTCGCCGAGCCGCGGGGAGGGACGGTCGGCCGCCATCGGCGCGCCGTCGATCATGATCGGTGTGCGCACGCCGGGAATTTTGCCGCCCTCGGCCGCTGCGCTTGGCAGCTCGAGCCGCATGCCGCGATGGATGACTTGCGGATCGGCAAAGACCTGTTCGAGATCGTTGATCGGTCCGGCCGGCACGCCTGCAGCCTCAAGTTTCGCCAACAGTTCGGCGCGCGTCATTTTTGCAGTCAGCGCACAGATGCGGCCGACGAGCTCGGCGCGATGCGCGAGCCGGCCTTCGTTGTCCTGGTAGGCGGGCTCCTTGCCGAGCTCGGGCGCGCCCAATACGCCGCATACCTTCACGAACTGGCTGTCATTGGCGGAGGCGATAATGATTTCGCCATCGGCGACCGGGAAGACCTGGTAGGGGACAATATTGGGATGCGCGTTGCCGATGCGGTGCGGCGCTTGTCCGGAGACGAGATAATTGAGAGCCTGGTTGGCGAGCGTGCCGACGGTCGAGTTGACCAGCGCGGTATCGACATAGCCGCCGCGGCCGGTCTTTTCCCGCCGCGCCAGCGCCGCGAGGATGCCGACTGCGGAATAGACGCCGGTGAAAAGATCGGAGGCCGGCACGCCGATGCGCATCGGCTCGCCGTCGGGATCGCCTGTCAGATCCATGTAGCCGCCTATGCCCTGCGCCATCAGATCGTAGCCGGCGCGCGAAGCGTAGGGGCCGGTCTGGCCGAAGCCGGTCACCGAGCAATAAATCAGCCGCGGGTTTTCCGGCGCGAGGCTTTCGTAGTCGAGGGCGAACTTGGCGAGCCCCCCGACCTTGAAATTCTCGATCAGCACGTCCGAGCGGGCCGCCAGTTTTCTCACAATGCGCCGGCCGGCTTCGCTCTCGAAATCGAGCTCGATCGAGCGTTTGCCGCGGTTGGTGCCGTGAAAATAGGCGGCGCCGAGATGGCCGCCGTCGGCGGCGGGGACGAACGGCGGGCCCCAGCTGCGGGTGTCGTCGCCGGCCCCCTTGCGCTCGACCTTGATCACGTCGGCGCCGAGATCGGCAAGAATTTGCCCCGCCCACGGCCCCGCCAGAATGCGGGCAAGCTCCAGGACGCGCAGACCGGCCAAGGGACCCGACATGAACAACTCCCCACGCAACACGGCGACCACGCCGCGCCGCCGTTAACTGACAAACAGGCGGCAGTTTGTCTACGGCCCCCACCCCATCCTCCCGCATGCCGGGGAGGGAAGGGGGACCGGCTTGTTATCGCCAGCGACCGTCATTAGTTGTTTTGTGCCGGGCGTATGGGTGGGTCGGATGGTTTCGGTGAACACATCGTTCTTCAGCGAGATGCTGCAGAGCATCGCCGACCGCAGCCGCGCATTGATCCGGCGCGACCGCCGCGAACCGGCGCGCGAGTCCGATGGTCTGGTCGAGCTCTGCGAGGCGCTTTTGTCGGGCCGCGGCGAGGCCTCGGGCGTGGCGCTCGCCAACGAGATCCTGGAAGATTACGCGGCGCTGACGACCGGACCGCGCATCGCGTTCTTCGAGACGTTGGCGCGGACCTTTGGCTACGACAGCGCGCACATCGATGCCGCGATCGCCGCCTGGCGGGAGCAGCCGTCCGCCGACGCCGCGGCCGAGCTTAACCGCGCCAGCGAGCCGCGCCGGCTCGAACTGTTTCGCCGGCTCAATCTGGCGCCCAATGGCACCGCCGCGCTGGTGCGCATGCGCGAGGATCTGCTCGACGCCATGGACCACCGCGACGACCTCGCCATCGTCGATAACGATTTCGTCCACCTGTTCTCGTCCTGGTTCAACCGCGGCTTCCTGGTGCTGCGCCGCATCGACTGGTCGACGCCGGCTTCGATCCTGGAAAAGATCATCCACTACGAAGCCGTGCACCAGATTCGCGACTGGGAAGATTTGCGGCGGCGCGTCGATCTGCCGGACCGCCGCTGCTACGCTTTTTTTCATCCGGCGCTGGTCGACGAGCCGCTGATCTTCGTCGAAGTGGCGCTGACCCGCGACATACCGGGCGCCATCGCTCCGATCCTGTCCGACAAGCGCGAGGTGATCGAGCCGGAGCGGGCGACGACTGCGGTGTTCTACTCGATCACCAGTTGCCAGCGCGGCCTCGCCGGCGTGAGCTTCGGCCATTTCCTCATCAAGCAGGTGGTGGAGGAGGTCTCGCGCGCGCTGCCGCGCATCGGCACTTTCGTGACGCTGTCGCCGGCGCCCAATTTCGCCGAGTGGCTCAAGCGCGAACGCGCCAATGAAGGCTCGCAGGTCCTCGATGAAGACGATCGCGATGCGCTCGCCGCACTCGACCGCGCCGATTGGTGGCGCGAGCCGGATGCGCTGGCGCGGATCCGCGAACCGCTGCTGGGCGCCGCCGCCTGGTACTATCTGCGCGCCCGCAATCGCCGCGGCCTGCCGGTCGACGCGGTCGCGCGTTTCCATCTCGGCAATGGCGCGCGGCTGGAGCGGCTTGACTGGCTCGGCGACACCTCCGAGCGGGCGCTGGCGCAGTCTTACAGCCTCATGGTGAATTACCTCTACGATCTAGATTACATCGAGCGGAATCACGAGGCCTACGCGCAGCAACACACCATCGTCGCCGCCAGTGCCGTGAGCCGCCTGGTACGCGCTCCGGTGCGGGAAATCGTGCCGATCTCGGGGTAAGCTCGACATGCGTCATGCCCGCACTTGTTGCGGGCATCCACGTCTTAGGCCAAGTCGAAACAAAGACGTGGATGGCCGGGACAAGCCCGGCCATGACGCGTCGACTGAGTTACGCTAACCGCGCATAGGTGTGCCATGCCCAACTTGCTCGGCATTCTTGAGACCGCGCTCTATGTCGAGGAATTCGAGCGCGCCTGTCCGTTCTACGAGCAGCTGCTCGGGCTCAACAGCATTTACCGCGATCAGCGGCTGTGCGCTTACGATGTCGGCGGCCGCGGCGTGCTGCTGTTGTTTTTGCGCGGCCGCTCGTTCGAGACCGTGCATCTGCCGGGCGGTACCATTCCGCCGCATGACGGTCATGGGCCGGTGCATATCGCCTTCTCGATCGCCGCCGATGAGCTTTTAGTCTGGGAAGAGCGGCTGGCGGCGGAAGGCATCGCCATCGAAGGCCGCACCAAATGGCCGCGCGGCGGCGAAAGCGTCTATTTCCGCGATCCCGACGGTCACCTCCTGGAGCTGGCGACGCCGGGACTTTGGCCGGGCTATTAGCGCATGATCCCGAAAAGTGGATGCCGGTTTTCGGAAAAGATCATGCGCAAACAAAACATTTAGGATTTCCCGTACACCGGCACCACGCCGCCGCGGGTGACGCGATTGTCGGGCGAAGCGAGAAACAGGATGGTCGCGGATACTTCCTCGACTTTCGGCCACAAATCGAAATTGGCCTTCGGCATGGCGCGGCGATTGGCCGGCGTGTCCATGGTCGAAGGCGCCACGGCATTGACCAGGATGCCGTCCTTGACCACTTCCTCGGCGAGCGCGGCAGTGAGTGCGGCCACGGCGGCTTTGCTCGCGGCATAGGCCACCATGCCGGCGCCGCTTCGCCATTCCAGCGCGGGGCGGGCGGCGACGTTGACGATGCGGCCGCCGCTGCCGGCTGCATTACCAGTCATGGCGTTCACCGCGGCGCGGCAGCAGAGCAAACAGCTGACGAAGTTCATATCGATCTGCTGCCGGATCGTCGCGACGCTGGTCTCGCGCAGCGGTCCGGCGGCAAAACCGCCGGCGAGGTGGATCGAGGCCCAGAGCGGCGCAATGCCATCGTAAAGCCGGGCGACCGCATTCTCATCGGTCAGGCTGCCGGTGACGGTCAGCACGACTTGCTTGTTGTCGCGCAGGCGAAAGCGTTGCGCCTCCGCTTCGTCCATGCATGGCACGTGGCACATGGCGCCGAATTTGATGAGCGCTTCCACGAGGGCGGTGCCCAGCGCGCCGGCGCCCCCGGTGATCACCACATGACGATCGCGGAAATCCATAGCGCGTCACCTATGCTCTTGGTGATAAGGAACTCGGTCGGGGGTAGAATACATGGCCGATTTCGATCTCGCCATCATCGGCGGCGGCATCAACGGTGCCGGCATCGCCCGCGACGCCGCCGGGCGCGGGCTGAAGGTCGTGCTCGTCGAGCAGAACGACCTCGCCTCGGGCACCTCGTCGGCGTCCTCGAAGCTGATCCATGGCGGCTTGCGCTATCTGGAGCACGGCGCACTGCGGCTGGTGCGCGCCGCGCTGAGCGAGCGCGAGGTGCTGCTGCGCATGGCACCGCATCTCATTCAGCCGCTGCGCTTCGTGCTGCCGCTCGACGCCGCGATGCGCTCGCCGATCATGCTGCGGCTCGGCCTCCTGGTCTACGACCTGATCGGCCGGCGCGAGATTCTGCCAGGCACCCGCGCGCTCGATCTCATCACCGACCCGGCGGGCCAGCCGCTCAAGCGGACTTTCCATCACGCCTACGAATATTCCGACTGCTTTGCCGACGATGCGCGTCTCGTCGTGCTCAATGCGGTCGATGCTGCCGAACGCGGCGCCGTGATCCGCACCCGCACCCGCTGCGTGCGCGCCGAGCGCGCCGACACCTGGCGGCTCGTCCTCAACGCCCGCGGCGAGCGCGACGTGGTGACCGCGCGGGTGTTGGTCAACGCGGCCGGCGCCTGGGTGGAAACCGTCGCCGAAACCGTGCTGCGGCAAGCTTCGCCGCATTGGCTGCGGCTCGACAAAGGCAGCCACATCGTGGTGCGGCGCCTTTACGACCACGAGCGCGCCTATATTCTGCAGGCGGCCGAGCGCAGGGTCGTGTTCGCCATTCCGTTTCAACGCGACTTCACCTTGATCGGCACGACGGATCGGAGTTTTTCGGGCGATCCGTCGGCGGTCGTGCCAACGGGCGAAGAGATCGACTATCTGTGCGGCGTGATCAACGCCTATTTCCGCTCCACCATCGTGGCCGCCGATGTGGTGTGGGCGTATGCCGGCGTGCGCGCGCTCTACGACGACGGCGCGACCAAGCCGCAGGATGTCGGACGCGATTACGCCCTCATCCTCGACAAAGGCCACAGCGAGGCGCCGCTGCTCACGGTCTATGGCGGCAAGCTGACCACATTCCGCCGCCTCGCCGAGGACGTGCTGGCGCGGTTGTCGCATTTTTTTCCGCGTTCGCAGCCCTGGACCGCGAAGAGTCCGTTGCCGGGCGGCGATTTTGTCTATGACGGCGTGGCGGCGCTCGTTGCCGGCACGCAGCGGCAGTGGCCGTTTCTTACCGAAGACCATGCGCGGCGGCTGGTCGGTGCCTATGGCACGCGGGTCGCGAACGTGCTGAAGACGGCGACCCGGCTCGACGATCTCGGCGTCCGCTTTGGCGCTGATCTCACCGCGGCCGAGGTGCGCTATCTGATGGCCACGGAATGGGCGCGGACCGCCGATGATGTACTGTGGCGCCGTTCCAAGCTCGGCCTCGTTTTCTCCACGGCAGAGCGGGTCGGGCTCGAGCGCTTCATGGCGCAGCAGGGCAAGTGAACGAGGTCGTCGCGGCGCATGCCTGATACCGCCTTCGTACTCCTGGTCGTTGCCGGCTTATTGATTGTCGTCGCTTTAAGCCAACCGCTTGCCGCCCGCTTGCGTTTGCCGCAATCCGTCGTGCTGGCGGCACTCGGCATCGGCATCGGCGCGTTGCCTCACCTTACGGTGCAACTGAACCTTTCCCATTCCGTCGACGTCGCCGCCGAGATGTTCGCCGATCTGCCGGTCAGTTCGGTCATTTTCCTTTACGTATTTCTGCCGTTGTTGGTCTTCGAGGCCGGAATTGCTACCGACGTCAGACGCATCGTCGAAGATGCCGCCGCGATATTGCTGCTGGCGGTGGTTGCGACGCTGATTACCGCCGCTGCCGTCGGCTTCGCGCTTTGGCCGTTTGCGCAGTTTCCCATTGTTGTTTGCCTTTTAGTCGGCTCCATTGTCGCTACCACCGACCCGGCAGCGGTCATCGCCATCTTTCGCGACGTCGGCGCGCCGCGGCGATTGACCCGGCTCGTCGCCGGCGAATCGCTGCTCAACGACGCGGCGGCGATTGCGCTGTTCATTTTGTTGCTCGGCGTCATCCAGGCCGGACGCCAACCGAGCGCCTTGGAGGGGCTGAGCGAGTTCGTCGTCTTGTTCGTTGGCGGCGCTATGCTTGGTTATTTGGCCGGGCGCCTGTTGCTGTGGATCATGGACCATGTGTCCGGCGACCGCCTGGCGCAAGCAACACTGACGCTGGCATTCGCTTATCTGTCATTCATCGCGGCCGAACGTTTGGTCCATGTCTCCGGCGTCGTTGCGGTGCTGGCAGCGGGCCTGACGGTGAGCGCGATCGGGCCGTCGCGCATAGCGCCGGAGAATTGGTCGTTTCTCACCGAGCTGTGGGAACAGCTCGCTTTTTGGAGTCAGTCGCTCATCTTCGTCCTGGCCTCGATCTTGGTGCCGCGTTTCCTGGTCGACATCGGATTGCGCGACGTTTTCCTTTTGGCAGTGCTGATTGCGGCGGCGTTTGCGGCGAGAATATTTGTCCTCTTCGTTCTGTTGCCGCCGCTCGAGCGGCTTGGCCTCGTCCAGCACATCAACGCGACCTATAAGCTCGCGATCATCTGGGGTGGTCTTCGTGGCGCATTGACGCTGGTATTGGCGCTCGCCGTCACCGAAAACGATGCGCTCTCGCACGAAACCCAGCGCTTCGTTGCTGTCCTGGCCACCGGCCTCGTTCTGTTTACGCTCTTTGTCAACGGGACGACTTTGCGGATTGTCATCCACTTCCTCGGCCTTGATCATCTGTCCGCGCGTGACGAGGCGCTGCGCGACCATATTCTCGCATTGTCCTACGTTGAGGCGAGGGACGCCGCGCAGGACATCGCACGCACGCATTCGCTTTCGCCGGCGACCGTCGAGCACGTGATCACGCCGTATCAGGCCAAAATCGAAGCGGCAGAGGCCGATGAGTTGGCGATGCCTGGCCTGACGGAGGCGGACCGCTTGGCGATCGCGCTCGTTGCTCTGGGTAACCGGGAGCGAGTGTTGATCATCGACATGCTCAGAGACGGGGTGGTCTCGCCCGGAGTTGTCCAGAACCTGCTCGGCAGCGCGGACGCCTTGACCGAGGCGGCGCGGAGCGACGGCCAGGCGGGTTATGAGAAGGCCGGCGACGCAACGCTGGCGCATCCGCTCGGCTTCCGCCTCGCTTATTTTCTCTACCGACGATTTGGCATTGTTTGGCCACTTGCCGATCGGCTCGCCGAAAGGCTCGAGATCCTGCTGGTGACGCGTTTCACCATTGAGCGTCTGCTCCGGTTTAATGATCAGCAGATCGCGCGGCTTTTCGGCCAGCCTATCGCCAGCGCGACTCGCGCGATCGTTGCGCAGCGGCAGCAAGCGCTTGAAGGCGCTCTGGACGCGCTGCGGCGGCAATATCCCGACTATCTCGCGGAGCTGGAGGTGCGGTTTCTGCGCCAATCGACCCTGCATCGCGAAATCGCGCGCTATCAGAGCCTATTCGACGAAGGGCTGATCTCGCGCGAGATTTACGATGATTTGACACGCAGCACGCGAGAAACAGCCTCCGCGCGGCAACGGCCGCCCTTCGACATTGGTCTCGATACGCACCAGCTGGTGAAGCGGCTCGATCTATTGGCCGGCCTCGACGAACGTCAGCTCGAAAGCGTGTGCCGGCTGCTGCGGCCGCGCCTCGCGGTACCGTTCGAACAGATCATTCGCAAAGGCGAACGCGGCGATGCCGTGTATTTTATCGCTTCGGGCGCGGTCGAGGTGATTCTGCCGGAGCGCCGCGCGCGCATCGGCAGCGGCGAGTTCTTCGGCGAACTGGCCCTGCTGTCGGGGCGGCCGCGGCAGGCCGACGTGATCGCTCTCACCTATTGCCAGTTTCTGATGCTGCGGCGAACCGATTTCGAGTTGTTCATGCAGGCCAATCCCGAGGCGAGGGAAACGATCCTGCGTGTCGCCGAGGCGCGGCGCCGCGCAAACATTTCGGATCGCGCCAGAACGCCGGAAGCCGACGAGGTTTAACGCCTCAACCCGACGCGCAGAAAATGATGCCCGAGCGCGCCAACGTGAGCGCCCGTAACAGCGCGACGCGGCAATCCGGCTTTCGCGTACCGCCCCGGATGTGTCTCTTTGCAGGCGCAAAGAATTTTGATTGCTTCAATTTTTATCGATCCGTTTGAAGCCGATTTAAGGAGGTTATGGTGAAATAGTGGCGGGAATTCATCGTCTTGGGCATCGGGGAAGCGCGTGGGCGACATTGAGCCGGTGATCAGGCAGATCGCAAAACAGCTGGCAACGCTGAAGGTGCTGGTCGTCGACGACGAACACACCATGCGCAAACTGACGCGCTCTCAGCTGCAGACGATCGGCGTGCGGACGATCTACGAGGCCAATGACGGTCGCGCCGGTCTCGAAGCGATCTGCGCGAAGACGCCGGATGTCGTCATTCTCGACTGGGAGATGCCGAGCCCCAATGGGCCGGAATTCGTGGGCCGGGTCCGATCGCCGCAGGCTTTTCCGCAGCCCGATGTGCCGATCATTATGCTCACAGGCCACGGCGAGCGCTCGCGTGTGGAGGAAGCTGTGCGATTGGGCGTCAACGAATTTCTGCTCAAGCCAGTTTCGACGAAAGCTTTGCTGGCGCGCTTCGTATCTATCCTTGGCAGCCCGCGGCGGATGGTAAGGAAGGGCGATTATTACGGACCCGAGCCGCGGCGACTCTCCAGCTACAAGCCGGAATTCGATCCCGGTCTGGGGGAGTTTTCTATCTTGAGTGAATTGGTGCGGCGCCATCACACCGCATTAACGGAACGCTCACCACGTTGCCGGGAGCCGGCTGCTCTTGCCATCGCAACCATCCGGCAACGCCGGCGCGCCTTTACCAACCCGCAAGGCACCCGTGATCTGATACGCATTGCCTCTTACGTCTTATGAGTAGAACTACCGCGGGCGGTCGAGCGATGTCATCCAAGCTGTCGAAAAAGAATGTCGCCGACATGATCGGCGCGCTCTGCGTGCTGGTAGTCGACGACAACCAGTACATGCGCAAGATGATCCGCAATCTCCTGGTCAATTGCGGCGTCAAGGACATCTATGAGGCCGGCGATGGAATTGCCGCTCTCGATACAATTCGTACCGTGGGCCCCGACGTCGTTATTCTCGACTGGGAGATGCCGTTGCTAAACGGCGCCGAACTCGTGCGCATCGTGCGCTCGCCCGGCGTGTTCCCGATGCCCGACGTGCCGATCATCATGCTCAGCGGTCATGGCGAGCGCTGGCGCGTGGTCGAAGCCGTGCGCCTTGGCGTCAACGAGTATCTGATCAAGCCGGTTTCGGCGAAAGCGCTCTACGACCGCCTGGTTTCGATCATGGCGCAACCGCGGCCAACCGTGCAGATGGGCGACTATTATGGTCCGGAGCCGCGCAAGCTCGCCGGTGACAGCGTCGAAGACATCAACCTCGCGGCGTCGCTCACCGAAGCGGTGGCGGACTGAAGGCCGCCCGTCCGTCGCCATTGAGCCGCAACTGCCGGTAGCGCCGCTGCATTTGTCGATTATTTTGATTTGCGTTACAAACGCTCTCGATATTTTCCCGCCCGCCGCGACCGATAGTAGGAATGCAGAGCGTCGGATCGAAACGAGATTTCGCGCCGTGGACCGATCCGAACCTGCGTCCGCTGCTGCGTATCGAAGCCTTGACCAAGCGCTTCGACGGCGCAGCGGTGGTCGATCACCTGTCACTTGATATCTATGAGGGCGAGTTCTTTGCCCTGCTCGGCCCCTCGGGCTGCGGCAAGACCACGCTGTTGCGCCTGATCGCGGGCTTCGAACGGCCAAGCGCCGGCCGCATTCTGCTCGATGGGGTCGATGTTGCACCGGTGCCGCCCTATCGGCGCCCCGTTAACATGATGTTTCAGAGCTACGCGCTGTTTCCCCACCTCAATGTCGAGGCCAATATCGCCTTCGGCCTCAAACAGGAAGGTCTGCCCAAACGCGAAATCGCGCGGCGCGTCGCCGACATGCTTGCGCTCGTGAAACTGCAAGGCTTCGGCGGCCGCAAGCCGCATGAGCTTTCCGGCGGCCAGCGTCAACGCGTGGGGCTAGCGCGCTCGCTGGTCAAGCGCCCGCGCGTGCTCTTGCTCGATGAACCGATGGCCGCACTCGACAAGAAGCTGCGCGGCGAGACCCAGTTCGAGCTGATGGAGCTGCAGAAAAGCGTCGGGTTGACCTTCATCATCGTCACCCACGACCAGAGCGAGGCGATGACGGTCGCCGACCGTATCGGCGTGATGGATCGCGGCCGGCTCATGCAAGTGGCGCCACCCGCGGAAATTTATGAGCAGCCGAATTCTCGCTGGGTCGCCGACTTCGTCGGTGACGTCAACCTGTTTGAGGGCCGGCTGGGCGACGATGGTCTGAGCGTCGAGGGCACCGAGGCCGGCCGCTTGCGTTTGGCCGCAAAGACCGACGCCGAGCCCGGCACCATGGTCTGGGTCGCGGTGCGGCCGGAAAAAATACGCATCGCCCGCGAGCCGCCCGCGCCGGGTTCGGACAATTGCGTCGCCGGGACGGTCGCCGATATCGGCTATCTCGGCGACATGTCCATTTACAAGCTGCGCATCCGTGGCGGCGCGCAGGTCAAGGCGGCGATCGCCAATGTCGGACGCTTCGCTGAGCGCACGGCGGTCGCCGACGAGCAAGTGTGGTTGAGTTGGCCGGCCGAGGCCGCGATCGTGCTGACGCGGTGAAATCGATCAGCGGGCGGGAAGACGAGAACGCCATGCGGCGGCAGCAGGAGCGCTCCTTTTGGCAACGGCTCATCGTGCGCATTCCGTATGCGTGGCTGCTCGTCTTCTTTCTCGTGCCGTTTCTGATCGTGCTCAAAATCAGCTTCTCGCAGACGGCAATCGCGCAGCCGCCCTACACGCCGGTGCTCGACGTTGCCGCAGGATGGCAGGGCCTCCGCGTCTTTTTTGCCGGGTTGTCGCTCGATAATTACGTCCTTCTTGGTTCCGATCCGCTCTACCTCCTGTCCTATTTGAAGAGCGTGGAGATCGCCGCGTTCGCCACCATCATTCTGCTGATTATCGGCTATCCCATTGCCTACGCCATCGCGCGCACCCCGCGGCGCTGGCAGGCCGTGCTCGTCATTCTCACGATGCTGCCGTTCTGGACCTCCCTCCTCATCCGCGTCTACGCGTGGATGAACATCCTGCAGCGCGATGGGCCGCTCAACGACGTGCTCATGGCGCTCTCGATCGTGAAGGAGCCGCCGGCCTGGATCTCGACCGACACGGCCATCTATATCGGCATCGTCTATTCCTATCTGCCGTTCATGGTGCTGCCGCTCTACGCGACGCTGGAGAAATTGGACGAGTCGCTGCTCGAAGCGGCGGCCGATCTCGGCTGCCCGCGCTGGAAGACGTTCTGGCTGGTGACCTTGCCGCTGTCGTCCTCCGGCGTGATCGCGGGCGTGCTGCTCTGCTTCATCCCGATCGTCGGCGAGTTCGTCATCCCCGACCTGCTGGGCGGCTCCCAGTCGCCAATGATCGGGCAAACGATCTGGACCGAATTCTTCGGCAACAAGGATTGGCCGGCTGCCGCCGCAGTCGCCGTCGTCCTTGTTTGTCTCCTGGTCACACCGATCGTCATCTATCAGAACCAGGCGATGCCGGCCGTGGAGCGGGATTGAAGATGCGCAGGGTTTCCGCGTTCAATCTCGCCGCTATCGTCGTGGGGATCGCCTTCCTCTATCTGCCGATCGTCGTTCTGGTGATCTATTCGTTCAATGCGTCGCGGCTCGTCGCAGTGTGGGGCGGCTGGTCGACGCGCTGGTATGCCGAACTGATCAATGACGCTCCGCTTCTCGACTCGGCTTTTATTAGCATCCGCCTCGCGCTTACTTCGGCGACCGCGGCCACCATACTGGGAACGCTCGCGGCGCTGGCGCTGGTGCGTTTCGGGCGCTTCCGCGGCCGGCTGCTGTTCGCCGCCATAATCTACGCGCCGCTGGTGATGCCCGAGGTGATCACCGGCCTGTCATTGCTGCTGCTCTTTGTGGCGATTGCGGTGGATCGCGGCTTTTGGACCGTCGCCATCGCGCATACCACCATGGCCATGTGCTTCGTCACCGTGATCATACAGTCGCGGCTCGTCGACTTTGACATGAGCCTCGAAGAGGCGGCGATGGATCTCGGCGCGCCGCCGCTGCGCACCTTTGTTTCGGTGACCTTGCCGCTGATCCTGCCGGCGATTGCCGCCGCCTGGATGCTGGCGTTTGCGCTTTCGCTCGACGATCTAGTGATCGCGAGCTTCACCACCGGACCGGGCGCGACCACGCTGCCGATCCGCATCTATTCGGAGGTGCGCCTCGGGGTGAAGCCGGAAATGAACGCGGTATGCAGCATCATGGTGGCCGTGGTCGGTATCGCCGTCATCGCCGCTTCGCTGCTCGTCAAGGTGACCGGGGCGCGGGATGCAGCGCGGGGTAATGGCGCGCCAACCGGCGCGATCGGCGCCTAATCCGGGCTTTGCGGTGCCGGCGGCGCTGGCGCGTTTGACACCGCCGGAGCGGCCATAAGCTTGTCAATCACCGAGCGCACCGCGGCGCCGGCATTGTGCGCCTTGATGGCGTCGAGCAACGGCGCGGCGGCTCCCGAACGGCGGATCAGGCTCTGCGCGTCCGGCAACATGATGGGGTCATCCCATGAACCCTGGACGACGAACGGCAGGTCGAACTCGTTGGCAGTCGCGCTCGAAACCAGCGTAGCGACCCCTTTGAGGTCAAGGTCGCGCGTTGGAACAGAAACTTGGCCGCCGACGGTGAGCCGCACGGCCGGGCCGTCGAGATGCACCTCGTTGACCGATACCTGGCCCTGCTCGATCTTGAGGCTGAGTGCGAACTTATCGAACGGCGTGCGCCCGGTGCGGAAGTCGCCGTTGCCCGACAACGGACGCCGCTCGAGCCGGCGCAGCAATTGCTCGACATTGATGCCGGCGATCGCGCCGTCATGGGCGGTGAGAGTAGCGGTGCCGTTGAGCGTGTTGGTTACCGCGAGAACCGAGGCTCCCGATCCATCAATATTGAGCGCCAGATTGCCACGGCCTTCGAGCTTGCGAAGCCCGAACACCTGGCCGAGGCAGCTTTCGAGATCGACGTCGGCGAACTGCAGATGCGAGGTCACCGCGACGCCGCCATCGCCGCTGGCGAGCCCGAGCGAACCTTTGGCGACGCCGCCGAAGGCTTGCGATTCTCCAACCGCGACGTCGAGCTTGCCGTTGCGCATGGTGGCAGCGATCGCCGTTCGGCCCAACTGCGCCGTTGCTATTTTAATGGTGGCGGCCGAGAGCCGCAGGTCGAGATCGAAGTCGGCGAGTCCTTCCAGCGCGATGGGTAGCTGATCCCAGCTGCGTTCGTTGGCGGCCAACAAGTGAATCCCGGAGACGTAGGGAGTGAGATCGAGTGCATCGGCGGCGAGCGTGCCTTGGACAGTCCGATGGTCCGTCGAAAGCGTAATGACGCCTTCGGCGGAATTGCCGTCGAGCTCGACGTTGACTCCGGAAAGCGAGACCATGCCGTCGGCGATGCTGCTTTGCGCCCGCAGCGCGAAGCGCCCAAAGCCGCCGAACGGCAACTCGTTGGTATCGGTCCAGCGTAGTGCATCGCGCAGCGAGGGAGACTCGACGCTAAGCGTGCCGGCGACCTGAAATGTCGGCCGGTCAGTGGTGGCGCCGTCGAACGCGACCTTTACCGGCGCGCCGGAGAGCCGCAGCTTGACGCCAGACCGCTCGCCAGTGAGCGCTGCGAGAAAATCGCCGAGCGTGAGGCTCGCGTCGATGGGCTCGTCATGCCACACGAAGCGGCCATTGGCGCCGAAACTGCGCGAAATCGACGGCCACGCGAGCTGAAATTCCACACCATCGAGCCGCTCGGTGACATCCTTACCGGCATGATGACTGTGCACCACGACAACGCCGTCGTGGATGCCGATCTCCGAAAACGATGCGGTTCGGTCGGGATTGGGCTCGAGCGCGCGGGCAAGCGACTGGATCAGGCCCGACCAGTTCGATTGCCCGCCGGGCAGGAAGGTCACCGTGATGGTCGGCCGCACCAGCGTCACGTCGGCGATTTCAACCCGGCCGGCGAGGAGCGGAAAATAGCGCAGACGAGCGGTCAATTCGTCGACGACCACGGCGGGCTCGCCGGTACGATCGTCGCCGAGCAACACGTTGTGAAAGCGCACCGTGCCGGACGGAAACAGCGAGACCGAGACCTCACCGCGGAGCACCGGGTCAAGCCCGGTCACGGCGTGAATTTCCCTGACGACCGCATCGCGCACCGATGCCGTCGGAATGAGGATGGTCAGCGCGACAAGCGCGACAAACACCGCCCCGACCACGGCGGAAACGGCAATCGCGAGGCGCTTTAGGCCAATAGCCGCGGTCACGGGAGGCGTTTTCCGATGGTTCGCTTGGGACGTGGATTTGCAGTGTGACAGATAAACACCTGCCTTGCATCTGTGTCGCTTTCGTGGCCGCAAGCTGGGGCGGGACGGCCCAAAGGCTTGCTGCCAAAAGGCAAAACCCGGCTGTTGCTGGCGAAGATACGATAACCGACGTTCAGCCGAAGGTCGCCGTCATGGTTGTGGGCTGGCCGCGCCGCGCGCAGAGGTCCGAAGCGGCGGCCCGTCGCGTGCTTGCGCCACTTCCGCGATCATTTTCTTGATGATGGCTTGGCCGAACGAGTTGAAGTTTTCCGCCACCAGTACAAATGCGCCAGGACCGCCGACCACATTGTTACGGTAATAGTTGTCAAGACCGCCCGGCGGATTGGTGTGGTCGGGATTCCACGCCAGCGGCGTCTCGCTGAGAATGACCAGGCCGTTGATTGTGACGCCCTGGGCGAGGGCTTCGTCGCGCGCCAGCTTTACGTCGCGGCCTGCATTGTTGGTGCCGTCGCCGGAAACGTCGATGGTACGGCGGGTCGATTCATAGGGGGCGCGAGCGAGCTGGCCCATGGCGAACTCGACCGCCCCGGAGATCGACGTGCGATCCGCAAACGATCGCGGCGCCTCCAAGAGGCGATCGCCAAAGCCTTTTGCCGAACTCGGCGCCGCTGATGAGGGTCCAGTCGATCAGTACGCGCTGCGAGCCCACGCCCGACCATTCGACGAAGGTCAATCCGATGCGGCCGTTGCGGCCCGACTGAATGGCCTCCAGCACCCGCGCATCAGAAATGGCGGTAGCATAGCCCTCGCGCTGCAGCTGGAATTTATCGCTGTCGACGCTGCGCGACACGTCGGCCGCGAGCACCAGCAACAAATCGACTTTCTCGGCAGCCGACGCGGCCGCGGGCAACATTGCTGCGCCGGAGAAGGTCAGCAGCATCAGGAGTGCTCTGACCGCGCGCATCATCGCACCTCAGGCATTGGCCACGGCATGGATCGCAGCGCGGACGCGCTGATAGGTGCCGCAGCGGCAAATATTGGTAATCGCTGCATCGATCTCGGCGTCGGTCGGCTTCGGCTTCTGCGCCAGCAGCGCTACCACCGCCATCATCATTCCGCTCTGACAATAGCCGCATTGCGGTACGTCGAAATCGACCCAGGCCTTCTGTACGGGGTGCAAGTTGCCGCTCGCCGCCAGCGCCTCGACCGTCGTCACCTTTCGGGCGCCGAGCGTGCCGAGCGGCACCTGGCACGAGCGCGTGGCGACGCCGTCAATATGCACGGTGCAAGCCCCGCATTGGGCGATGCCGCAGCCATACTTCGTACCGATGAGCCCGATCGTATCGCGCAACACCCACAGCAAGGGCGTGTCGGGCTCAACGTCGACCTCGTAGGATTTTCCGTTGACGGAAAGTGCCGTCATGCTCAGCCTTTTGTTTGCCCGCGCTTGGAAGCACCCGGCGCCCCTGGCAACCAACAAGTTTAGCGTGTTGCAAGGCGAACGCGAAATCCCAAATCCGCGAGACGGGCAAGTTAAAGGGTAAGAACGTGGCAACAGTGCGAGCCGGAGGCAATGCCGCAGGCCGGCTCACATCCGCCGGTAATCGTAGGGCCGGTCATCCTGCACGGCCGCGAGCGCCCCGACCGCCTCGTGCCCGGTCGCAAGATGGCACACGGGGTCGGTCGCCCGCGCGTCGCCGGTCAGCGCAAAAGCCTGGCAGCGACAGCCGCCGAAGTCGATCTCGCGCCGCGCGCAGCTTCGGCACGGCTCCTGCATCCAGTCGGTGCCGCGGAAGGCGTTGAAGGCCGGCGAATTCTTCCAGATATCCGCGAGCGAGTGTTCGCGCACGTTCCAGAATTCGAGGTCCGGTATTAACTCGGCGGCGTGGCAGGGTAGCACTTTGCCCGAAGGCGTGACGTTGAGCGAGCGCCGCCCCCAGCCGCCGACACAAGGCTTCGGCAGCCGCGCGTAGTAGTCGGGCACCACGGCATCGATGACGATCTCGCCATGGTGCCGCGCCCGCAATTCCTCGACGGCGGCGGCCGCGCGCTTGACCTGCTCGGCGGTCGGCATCAGCGCGGCGCGGTTCTTCAGCGCCCAGCCATAATATTGCGCATGCGCTATCTCGACCCGGGTGGCGCCGAGCGAAAGCGCGAGCGCTACCATGTCCTCGACGCGATCGATGTTGGCGCGGTGCATCACGGCGTTTACGGTCAGCGGGATTTTCAGCGCTACGACTTCGGCGGCGAAGGCGCGCTTGCGCGCATAGGCGCCCTTGTAGCCGGCGATGTGGTCGGCTCTGACGGGCTCGCTGTCCTGGATCGAAATCTGCACGTGATCGAGGCCGGCTTCGCCAAGCTTGCGCAGCGTCTCGATCGTGATGCCGACCGCCGAGGTGATGAGGTTGGTGTAAAGCCCGGCGGAACGCGCCGCCGCCATGATTTCCACGAGGTCGCGGCGCGCGCCCGGCTCGCCGCCGGAAAGATGCACCTGCAAGACGCCGAGCGCGGCGGCTTCGGTGAATACCCGCGCCCAGGTCTGTGTATCGAGCTCGCTTGACCGCGGATCGAGCGCAATCGGATTGGAACAATAGGGACAGCCCAGCGGGCAACGGTGCGTCAGCTCGGCCAGGAGGCCAAGAGGGGTATAGAGGACAGCACCGTTTCCCCCCGCCATTGCTATTGCTCTTTCGTTATCGCCGGCTTGGCGGCCAGGCCTTTGCCTACCAGCTATGACATGCGGCCGCGCGGCACAAGACCAAGGCTCTCAGGCCGGCAGTCACAGTTCCAAAAGTCTTTTGTCGGCAAGCCCGCGCAGCAGCGCTGTCACATCCGCGAGGACGCGGTCGCGCGGCGCCGAAAAGGTTTTGGCCAGATCATCGACGATGGCGGCGAGCGTCGCCTCGCCGGTGCAGCGCTTGACGACTTCGGCGGCGATGGCGTCGGCTTTGAACACCCGCTCGGGCGCGAGCAGCACCCAGCCGCCTTGCGCCTCATTGTGCACCAGACGCACGCCGCGCGGCAGGCGCGGGCACGCATCGGCGGCAATCGCAGGCGTGATCTCGCTCACGACGCCTTCTGATCCTGCGGCACAAAGGCGCCGGGCGGGACGTGCTTGGGTTCCACGTAGGCGTAAGACAGCGCGTCCAGCATCGCCCACAGCACGTCGCATTTGAATTCGAGCGCGGCAAGCACGCGCTGCTGCGTCTCCGCCGTGCGCGCGTGTTGCTTGACGTAGTCGAGCGCGAAGCGCGAATCGCGCTCGGCCTGCGGCGGGCGCTGCGAGAAATAAGCGAGCGTTTCCGCCGTGACGAAATCGTAGTTTTTGAGCATGCCTTCGATGCGTTCGCCGATGATCTGCGGCGAGAACAGCTCGGTCAGCGACGAGGCGATCGCTTCAAGCAGCGTTTTTTCGCGCACGAAATGCACATAGGCATCGACCGCGTAGCGCGTCGCCGGCAACAGCCCGCGCAGCGACATGACGTAGTCGCGGTCGAGGCCGAGACCGTCGGTGAGCTTGAGCCAGCGCGCGATGCCGCCTTCGCCGGCATGCGCGCCGTCGTGATCGACCAGGCGGCTGCGCCATTCGCGACGCGTGGCCGAATCCTCACAGCGCGCGATCAGGCTCGCGTCCTTTATCGGGATCATCGCCTGATAGTAGTAACGATTGAGCGCCCAGGCCTGAACCTGACCCTTGCTGCACGCCCCGCCATGCAGCAGCTTATGGAACGGGTGCAGCCGGTGATAACGTCGTGCGCCGATGTCGCGCAAGCGGGCTTCCAGCTCCTCCGCACTCAGCAGATTCACAGCACGATCTCCATTCCGTCCTCGGCGATTTCGTATCCCGCGGCTTCGACCTTGCGCCGTTCAGGCGAATTCTCGATCAGGATCGGATTGGTGTTGTTGATATGAGTCAAAATCCGCCGACCGCGAAGTCCGGCCAGCGTGGCGAGGGTTCCGGCCGCGCCGGCAAGCGCCATGTGCCCCATGCGCCGACCGGTTTTGGTCCCGGTGCCAGTCGCGATCATTTCGTCATCGCGGAAAAGCGTGGCGTCGAACAGCACCACGTCGGCGCGGGCGAGGCGTTCGTGCAGCGCCGGTGTCACGCCTGCCGCGCCGGGCACGTAGAGGAGGCGGCTGTCGCCGCAGACGATTTCGACGCCCACATTGGCGCCGGTTTCGCTGTCGAGCGCTGGGTCGTCCCCCTCAAGATAAAGCGCGACCTTGCCCGGAACGGTGAACAGCTCTGCATCAAGACCGCCCGGCAGAGCGAACGGCGCTCCGAGGTCGACGACTTTGCGCGTCACCAAATCGGCAGCGAGGACGCCGAAAATCGGATTAGCGGTCAGCGCGGCTAAGGTCTCGGCGGTGGCAAGCACGGTGAAGCCTTGGCGTTCGCGGAGCGTCAACAGCCCTGCAATTTGATCGACTTCGGCGCCGGTCAAAACCACGGATGCGATCGGGCTGCTGCGCAGGCCGCTGCGTGGCTGCAATTTGGGGGTCGCCAGCAGCTGGGCGCGCAGGTCCGGGGTAGCGTTGAGCAAAACCCACTGCTCGCCATCACCAGAGACAGCGAGGCTCGCCTGCGTGCGCGGCTTGACCCGCGCGTCACCCGCCCAGGCGAGCTGACACGCGGGACACCGACAATTCCACTGCGGATAACCGCCGCCTCCCGCAGCACCGAGTACGATGGCGGTCAGGCGCCCCATTCACGGGGATCGCGGACGATAAATTTGTGGATCAGAACTCGGCCGGCAGGTAGCCGTTGATCTCGAGGCCGATGCAAATTTCTACGAGGGTCGGAGTGGTCCAGGCCATGGTCGTTTCCCTTTTGCCTACGCGAGGTGCGCTCCCGGTTTGAGCTTGCGCTTGCCTCTGACACGGTAAAGTAGTCGAGGCGCTTTCGGTCGGCAAGTAGTATCGTCGGACCGATGCGATTGTAGTGGGCCACCGCCCTTGCCTCGGGCAGATTGCCACGGTGCCTTGTCACTCTCTTTTCATGAGCGCTAAAGGCGGGCATTCTACGCCCCGACACTGTCGCGTCAGGACCGGCTGGGCGGCCTGCCAAAGCGGGTAGATCGAAACAAAGTGATTTGGGAGGAAACGATGGGTTATCGCATGAGACGACGCAATATTGCCGGCGCATTGGTCGCGGCTGTCGTTGCTGCCGGACTTTGCGCGGCGCCCCCTCCAGCTTTTGCGCAGAGCGGCGAGCCGATCAAAATCGGTTTCAGCATGGCGCTCACGGGCCCGCTGGCGGCCAATGGCAAGCAGGCCTTACTCGGCGCCAAAATCTGGGAAGAGGAGATCAACGCCAAGGGCGGGCTGCTCGGCCGCAAGGTTCAGCTCGTCGACTATGACGATCAATCCAATCCGGCGAACGTGCCCGGCATCTATACGAAGCTGCTTGACGTCGACAAGGTCGATCTCGTGGTCGGGCCGTATGCGACGAACATGAACGCACCGGCCATGCCCGTCGTCATGCAAAAGGGCAAGACGTTTATTAGTTTGTTCGCGCTCGACCTGAATAGTGAGTTCCATTATCCAAAATACTTCTCGATGCTGCCGACCGGACCGGATACCAAGGCGTCGTTCAATGATGGCTTTTTCAAAGTAGCGTCGGAACAGAATCCGAAACCGAAGACAGTTGCTCTCGTAGCCGAGGACGCCGAGTTCGCGCGCAACGCCTGCGAGGGCGCCCGCGAGAACACAAAAACCTATGGCTTCAACATAATCTACGACAAGACCTTCCCGCCGGGCACGACCGACTTCTCGCCTGTTATCCGTGCGCTGCAGGCCGCCAATGCCGACCTTGTCGTTGTATGCTCCTATCCGCTGAGTTCTGTCGGCATTGTGCTGGCAGCCAATGAGCTCAATTTCACGCCGAAAATGTTTGGCGGCTCCATGGTCGGCCTGCAGGCGACCGTGTTTAAGAATAAGCTCAAGTCCAAGCTCAACGGCATCGTAAACTACGAGACCTGGGTGCCGTCGCCGAAGCTGATGGCGCCGGCGGCCGGCTTCTTCAAGAAGTATCAAGAGCGGGCAAAAGCCGAAGGCGTCGATCCGCTCGGCTATTATCTCGGCGGCTGGGGCTACGCCTACCTGCAGGTGCTGGGCGAGGCAGTCGAAGGTGCCAAGAGCATCAACGACGATAAGCTCGCCGACTACCTGCACAAAAATGAGTTCAAGACCATCATGGCCGACGTCAGGTTTGGCAAGAATGGCGAATGGACCAAGTCCGGGATGCTGGACGTGCAATATCACGGCATTACTGACGCGGCCGACCTCGAAACCTGGCGCGGCATGAGCTACCAGACGGTGCTCACGCCTGCGGATCAGAAGACGGGCAACGTCATTTATCCATACGAGAAAGCGAAGTAAACGCTGCTACTGCAGCGCGGTTATTTGGAGCGCGGATTACGACCGCGCTCCTTCATGGACATCGAAGCGGTGCGTTGTGTGAAGTCGTTACTGGCGCGCGCCCGTAAGCGTGCGTGAATAAAAAATATATTGGCGAGGGGACGTCATGACCGGCGACCTGATTTATCCCTACGCCAAGGCGAAGTAGCTTTCGCATTCTCCCTTGGTATGCGAGGGAGGATGAAAGTCCGCGATGCTCCTCTTTCCCACCTCGCTCGTCGGCTCTTATCCGCAACCCGAATGGCTGATCGATCGCGCCAAGCTGTCGAAGCAGGTGCCGCGGGCGCGCGCCGACGAGGCTTTGGCTGGTCAGCCGCGATAAGCTCGAGGCCGCGCAGGACGACGCCACGAGTTCTTGCGATCCGCGACCAGGAGCGCGCCGGGCTTGACATCATCACCGACGGCGAACAGCGGCGTGAAAGCTATTCCAACCGCTTTGCCACCGCGCTCGACGGCCTTGACGCCGACCACCCCGGTACCACGCTCAATAGGACTGGCAGATCCATTCCCGTGCCGCGGGTCGTTGGTCCGATCCGGCGTACGCGCCCGGTCGAATTGCGCGACCTTGCAGTATTGCGCGCCAATACCGCGCGCACGATCAAGGCGACGGTGCCGGGCCCTTTCACCATGAGCAAACAAGCGCAAGATGACTTCTACGGCGATGCGGAAGCAATGGCGATGGATTATGCCGCTGCCGTCAATGCCGAGATCGCCGATCTGTTCGCTGCCGGCGCTGATATCGTGCAGATCGACGAACCGTGGATGCAGCAGCATCCGGACGATGCGCGGCGCTACGGGCTCAGGGCGCTGGACCGCGCGCTGCGAGGTGTGACCGGGACGGTAGCAGTACATCTGTGCTTCGGCTACGCCGCGCTGGTGCACGACAAACCATCGGGTTATTCGTTCCTGCCGGAGCTTGAAGGCTGCAAGGCGCAGCAGATATCGATTGAAGCGGCGCAGCCGAAACTCGACCTTAAGGTTTTGCAGGCGCTGCCGTCGAAGACCATTATCCTCGGCGTCATCGATCTCGCCGACATGACGGTCGAGACCCCGCAGACCGTCGCCGATCGCATCCGCCGCGCACTCGTCTACGTGCCGGCGGAGCGTCTGGTCGTGGCGCCGGATTGCGGCATGAAATATCTCCCGCGAACGGTCGCTTTCGCCAAGATGAAGGCGATGGCCGAAGGCGCGGCGCTCTCGCGGCGCGAGATTGCCGGCGGCTGATTGGAAATTTTGGTCACGGCAATTCGCACGTCTGCGCCTCGGGAAGGATGATAGCCGTTACGAGGTCCGAGCCGATGAGCCCCGCGAGGTTGCGGGTGAGGTCGAATTCCGGATCGTCGGCGAGCGCGGCGCCAGCCGCCTCGCCAAGCGATCGGCCTCCCGCGAGTGCGACCAGGAATGCCGCACCGCCCGGCGGCAACGCGCGGACTTCCACGTCGAGAGAGGCGCGGACCACGAGGGCGTCCTCGGCGCGCCAATCGTCGATCGGCGCGAGCTCCCGCGCGCCCGAGTTCATCGCCCAAATCGTGACGATCGGATGTGAGGAGCGAACAATCTCGATCGACGGATGCAAAGCGACACGGATGCGGCCGACAGCGTTCGGATCGAGCGCCGCGAACTCGCCCCGCTCGACCGGCGCCGCATCGGCCGCGTGATACGCGCGGGTACGCGCCGCCTCGAGCCGCGCCACGTCCGCGAGATAGGCAAGCTCGCGCGCCGGCTCAAAGGCGGCGATGAACGTTGCAAATTCATCGCCATAAATGGCGAGGATCGGCGTGCGCGGCGGCCGCTGGGCCACGAAGATGCGCGCCATCGCGGCAAAGAAGTCTTCGCCGACGATTTTGCGGACGGCGGGAAAGCGTGTCTGCAGCGCCTTCACCAGGCCCGCCACAACGTTATTGCGGTGAACGGCAAAGCGCCGGGCCGGCATTGCGCCGTTGTCAGTGATGACTTCTCGGGGAACCGGTTGCGCGGGGTCGAGCAGCGCCCGCGCAAACGAAGACTTCGAACGGCGCGGTCATGACGGCTCTCATTTCGCCGCTGCGGAGCACGCCGCGTCGAGGATTTGCTCCGCCGCCAGCGCTTGTGCGCGCAATGTCAACCAGTCGGGAACATCACTGTCCCATTCGATTAGCGTCGGAATCGGACCGGCGCGCGCGATGACATGGGCATAGAGCGCCCAGACCGGGTCAGCGACCGCCGATGCGTGGGCGTCGATCAAGAGCGGCGCGCCCGCCTCATCGGCCTCCTCATGATGGCCGCCAAGGTGGATTTCCCGCACCCGATCGAGCGGAAACGAATTCAGATAAGACAGCGGCGCGGTGCCGTTGTTCTTCGCCGAGACGAAAACGTTGTTGACGTCGAGCAGCAAGCCGCAGCCGGTCCGCTTCGATATTTCGGCAAGGAAGTCGACTTCCGGAATGACGCTTTCGGCGAGGCGAAGATAGGTCGAAGGATTTTCGAGCAACATCGTGCGCGCGAGCGCCGTCTGCACCTCATCGATATGAGCGGCGATGTGGTCCAGCGTCTTCCAGGTGTACGGCAGCGGCAGGAGATCGTTGAAGTACACACCGTCATGCGATGACCAGGCAAGGTGTTCTGAGAAGCTTTCCGGCTCATAGCGATCGCACAGGATTTTAAGCCGCGCCAGATGGTCGCGATCGAGCCGCTGCATCGAGCCAATCGATAGCCCGACGCCGTGCACTGATAATGCATAGCGTGCGCGCAGGGCGCCGAGCTGCGCGTGCGGCGGTCCCCCGGCGCCCATGTAGTTCTCCGCATGCACCTCGAAGAATCCCAGCGGCTGCGGCGCGGCGAGAATGTCGCCGAAGTGCTCGGGCTTGAAACCGACGCCGGCACGCGCCGGCAGGCGTGAGGCGATGGGCATATCAGCTTTCAACTTGCAACAGCCGCAGGAAAGATGCGCGCCGACAGCACGCGCCTCTTACGCCCGTCACGACTTCGTCGGTTCGAGCGAGCCGGTGCCTTTCGGCGTCTTTATTGTCGCGCAAGTTCCCTTGGGAACGTACTTCCAGGCGTTGCCTTGATAATCGGCCGCGGCGGTACCGGCGCACGTGGTGCCTGCACCGGCGGCGCAGTCGTTATCGCCCTTAAGGGCGATGCCAAAGCATTTGTCCATGGTGGGTTGCGGAGGCTTCGGTGCAGCGCCGGCCGGCGCGGCGATCATGGCGAGAGCGGCGGCAAACGAGCCGGCGATCGTCGCGCCGGCGATAAATCCTTTGGAATTCATGGGGCGATCCTTTTCGAGAGTCTCGGACATTGCGGTTCGAAGGCACCAAGGCTGCAGGGCCGCCGGCGTTGCGGGCGAATCCGGCGACGCGCAGACTTCATAGCAAACTGGAGCGTGGCCATTACACAAGGTACGCCGCGGCGCTCGACATACCGCGCGTCACAATTGTGTGATGGCAATCCCGATCAAAATAACAATCGGTCGAATTTGCTCGCGGCACGAGGCCGCTACGTCCGTCAGCGCGATGCGGACGACGTCCCTATGAGCTACTTTACCTTCATCGCGTTGGTGGCGTCCCAGTCTGCGCCCGGCGGCGATTGCAGAAATTCCCGGCACCGGTCGAGCATGATGCGCGCGGGTTGATCCGAGCTTCGCTCAGCCAAGAGCGTCTGAAAGAAAATCGCCGCGCCGGCGAAATCGCGCGCGCGATAGGCGGCAAGGCCGGACTCGTAGACCGCGACCCAGTCCGGCGGCTTGGTTCCCGGTTCGGCAATCCCGAGCAATTCGTAAATCGCAAATCCGCCGAGGCGTCCATAGACCATCAGCCGATCAAGCTCGCGGACATGGATGCGATCGCCGGCAAGGCGGCGTGTTTCCTCTCCGATGATGATGTCGGTGCCGTATTCCTTGTTGGCGCCCTCCAGCCGGCTGGCGACATTCACGGCGTCGCCGATCACCGTGTAATTGAGCCGAAACTCCGATCCGATATTGCCGACCAGCATGTCGCCGGAATTGATGCCGATCCGCACGCGCAGCGGCCGGCCGTGATCGTCGTTCAGTCCCGAGGCTCGCAGCGCATCCTGGCAGGCGAGCGCCGCGCGGCAGGCATCGACGGCATGATCGGCGTTCACCATCGGCGCCCCCCAGAACGCCATCACCGCGTCGCCGATGAATTTGTCGATGGTGCCGCCGTGGGCGCTGACCTCGCGCGACATGGTGTCGAGATAGCTGGAGAGCAGCGGGATGATGCGGTCGCCGAGCCGCTCGGACAGGCCGGTAAAGCCGGCGATGTCGGCGAACAGGACGGTCAGGTTGCGGATCGCGCCGCCGGGCCGCGGTTCGACGCCTTCGCGCACCAGCATCTTCACCAGGTCTGCCGGTATGTATTTGCGAAAGGCGGCCAGCCCGCCGGCCATATCGGCGATCGCGCTCGACAGGTTTTCCAGTTCGACGACGCGCGAGGGATGCCGCCGCACCTGATCGAGCTCAAAGCGTTCGACGTGCTTGAGCTCGTCGACGACCGTAATCAGCGGTCGGGCAATGACCCGCCGCGCCAGCCAGGCGGACAGGATTCCCGCGGCGAGAATGAGAATGGCCAGCCCGATGAGCAGATGCCGTATCGTCGTTTCGATCGGGCCGAGAAACTCCGCTTCCGGAATGACGGTCGCCAGCGTCCAGCCCGGGAACGCGAGCGGGGTCAAGTTGACTGCGTAGGCATTCTCGCCGGCGACGAAACGGATCCGGCGCGCCGTCTTGTCATCGCTGCGGTGCGAACTGCCGGCTTGCTTGAGCGCGCCTTGGGCGATCGGCAGCAACGGCTGATCCGACCGCTGCATGTTGACTTCATCGGCGTCCGCATCGGGTGCGGCGATGACGGTGCCATCGCGCCCCAGGATGAACGCCGCGCCGGTCTTGCCGACGGAGAGTTGCGACAGAAACTGCGCCAGCCGCGTGTTCTCGATGATGACCGCTAGAACGCCTTGGCGCTTCTGATAGACGTCGACGGGTCCGGCATAGGCGATCGACGGCCGCAGTCCCACCGGGAAGGCCGTGACTTCGAACCAGGCCGGTTCATCATTTTGTATGCCCTTCCGATACCATTCCTGATCGACGACACGGTAATTGGTGTCCTCGAACCGGCGCTTTTCGAATTGGATGTCCCCGACCACCACCTGATATTTGTCGACGCGCCGCTTGATCACGCCTTTGACCGGCGCGATTTCCATCATTTCCAGGCCCAGGTCGCCGAGCTTATGCGCGGCGAAAAACGCATCGTCCGGCCAGCCGAATGCCACCCAGGAGATGCTCGGCTGCGCCTGTAATTGCGAGAGAAAGACGAACTCGCGCTTGTCCGCTTCGCGGGTCTCGAGAACGTTTTGAACAAACAGCGTGCGGATCGCCGTGTGCGCCGCGCGCGCTTGCGTCGTGATGGCGTCGAGTTCTTTTTCCACCGCGGAAACGATTTGCTCATTGATCGTCGCCGCAAGCGCGTGGCTGTTTGCCTCCGCCGTCCGCCACCACAGCACGTGCACGCCGACGGCGCTGACGATGATCGATGCCAGCACCAGACCGGAAATCGCAAGGCGAATGCCAATTCGCATGAGTGTGGGAACCGTTATCCTCGCTGCGCAAAGCCTAAACCGGCGCCAGACTTCGCGGAAGGCGCCAGAGCAGACATCGTCTTCAAGAAATCTAAGGTCGCGCGTCGCGCGCGTGTTACGACAAGATCCGATCCCGTCTGCGCCAGACTGCCGATGGCTCCCGTCCGCGGTGCCGGCCGATCAGACGATGCAGTGTTGAACCCAAGAACGGCATGGGATCGTCCCACGACAAAGTTGACTGTGCTTCGCAGCTGAGCGTCCAGGGCAGCCACGTCGTCAACGGCACGCCGGCCGCTCGGGCGGCCGGGAAATCCTTGCAAAGGCGGCACCAGCGGACGCCCGCCTTCGCCCGCATCACGGGCGGCCGCGGCAGGCCGAGGAGATCGGCATAAACCAGCGCCGGAATGTTAACGCCGGCAATGGCGCCCGGGTGGTGCCACAGATTAAAGCGCGGATTGATTTCCAGGAGATGGAGGTTGCCTTGCGGATCGCGCTTGAAGTCGAGTTTGGCGACGCCGGTCAACGCGATCTGCTCCACGATGGCGCGGCCTCGCTGGCGCACGTCGTCGATGCTCGTGATCTCGAGCGCGGTCGTGTGGCCATAGCAAGAAGGATAAGTACGGATCTTCCGGCCGGTGAACTCGCCGGCGATGCCGCCGCTTTGGTCGACGTAGCAGTGATAGCTTTCAATCCTGGTTTCCGCGCCGGGGATGAATTCCTGCGCCAGGAGTTCGAGGCCGGCGGCAGGCAATTGCGGCCATAGGCTGCGCAACGTGTCGGCGTTTTTGGCAAAGAGCGCCTTCTGCAGTCCGAAAGTGTTGTTCCAGCGATCAAGCCGGGTCACCGGCTTGATGATCAAGGGAAAGCGAAGGCCGAGATCGGCAGGTTGGAGTGCGGCGGGATCGAAACGGCGCGCTGCCGGCACCGGCAAGCCCAAGCGTGTCGCCAACGCTTGAAAGCGGCCCTTGTCGAGCAGGTCTTCGACCAGCTGCGCCTCGGCAACGACGAAGCGGAACGCCGGCGCCAGCCGCTCGCGGAATCGCGAAACCAAGAGAAGCTGCCCGTCTTCCTCGTAGAACAGGATGGGACGTTCAGGCTGCGCTTTTCCGAAGCTGATGAGTGCGTCGAGGAGACCGTCGACATTTTCTGAATAATCATCCCATGCCAGGCGAGCTTGCGCGTAGCGCGAATACAGCGAGGGAACGCCCGGCCGCGACACCACGGCACAGGGAATGCCGGCCAACACCAGGGGCCGCAAAAGATCCATGTCGCCCATGACACAGGCGAGAGCCGGTTGCGTTGGCGAGGCGGGTACGACGGTCGCCGCATGGGCATGTGGTCGAGACAGATGCGGATGCGACAGAGAACCGATAGCGGACCTGGCCTTGGAGACTACCCGCCACATCAACGGCGTCTGCTTGATGAAGCGTTTGATCCGCCGCCGCATCGCCGAAGAGGCGCGCGCCGGCAAGCCGCGCCAGGTCACGGTCGCACTGTAATCGTATAGCTTGAGGTCGGTGTCGGACCATTCCAGCTTGTAGGGCTCGTCTCCGATCGTGAAATCAAACCGCTTCAAGCCCAGTCTGATCGCGTGCGCCATGAGTTCGCGCAGGTGAAGCGCGCCCGGTCCATACTGCGATATCGCGCCGTGGTCGTAACTTGCGAGCACGTGGTAATAGCAATCGTCGAAGACGATGCCGAGATTCGCCGCCGCGCAAGTTGTCCCGACCTCCACCCGGCTGATGTGAACCAGATGCCGGGTTTTTGGATTTGACGCGAGGTCGAGATAGAATTCCCGGTGTCCCGGGTGGGCAAAGATGTCGGCAAATCCCCTGCGGGCGAGCGACCGGCTTTTTTGCTCCATCAAAGTTTCAAGCGTGCGCCGCAGGTCATCCGGATCCGAAGCGGTCATGAAGCGGATTTCGCCATATTCGGACATATGCCGGCGCTTGGCCCGGTCACGGCGGCGGGTCGCCGAGGAGCGCTTGCCGGCGTAGAAATTTTCCCAGTTGTCGCCCAGATGCGTCAGATGTGTGCCGCTGGCGTTGGGCGTGACGGGAAGATAGGTGAACGGATTGATCTGGGTGCCGACTTTTTGCGGCATCTTCTCAAACTCGATCCAATCGTACTGAAGTCGCGGATCGCCTTGCATCCGTTCCAGCAGTTCTCGCCAAGCGGCGAGGAAGCGATCGGGCGTGACGCGTTGCGAAAAGTCGCGGGCAAGCAGCGGCGCGTTGTAGTCGCAGAGCTCCTGGCCGAGCCAGCAAAGCCGCTTTGCCGAGGGTTCCGGCATCACGCAGAGCGGCAGCAGGAACGCGGTTTCATCATCGCCAAAGTGGCCGACGGCAATGGCCGGTCGGGCGTCCTCGCGGAGCCCGACGTTTCGCTGCCACGCGGCGAGCCAATCGAACGTCTGGAATGCGGTGCAATCGGCCTGGCGTTCGAAGCGGCGCCATTCCGGTTCGATGGCCGCCAGTTCGCCGTAGATGCGCAAGCTCAGATTCGGCGGGATTTGGAGCATTGGCGCGCCAAGCGCGGCGGGGCCAACGCTGACATCCGCCAGAGGAGCCGCGTCTTTGATCGCCGGCAATGTTGTCGCGCGTGTCACCGCATTCACTGAAATGGCTTGGCCCCCACTTCAGCGTGATAGTGCAGAATAGCTAAGGTTGCCTCGCTATCCCTTGGGCCGTCGCGTTAAGGTAAAGCGAGCATGAAATCGCGACGCGCCGCCAAGTGCAACGCAAAGCCCGTGGCGCAAAGGCGCGCTCAAGCGCAGCAACGGCTGATGATGAGCTGGTACAGCTGGGTGGACTCGAACCACCGGCCTCCTGATCCACAGTTTCATTGCCCACAACTCCTTGGCGTTCCTCGCAATTCCAAGACGTGCAAAAAACCGTTGAAAATCAGGCATTCCGGCGTAGGCTCATTCCCGGACGTTCCGCGGATTTCCGTTTCGGTGGTTCCGCGGTGGTTCCTTGAGGGGGGCCGGGACATGCGGGGGAAGGCGATCACTAAACGACGTATCGACGGGCTCAAGGCGGCCGATCGCGAGTATTTCGTTTGGGATCGCGACCTCAAAGGCTTCGGCTTGCGCGTGCAGCCGACGGGCGAAAAGTCCTACGTCGTGAAATACCGCGTCGGCAGTGGCCGGAACGCGCCGACCCGGCGCGTGACGTTAGGGCCGGTCGGGAAGCTCACCCCGGAAGAAGCCCGCAAGCTCGGCAAGGCGACGCTCGGCTCCGTTGCGCATGGTCTCGATCCGGCGGGCCTGAAAGCGGCGGAGCGCCGCGCCGCGACGCTCAGGGAACTTGCCGACTTGTTCCTCTCTGAACACGTCGAGGCCAAGCGCAAGCCCGCCACGGCGTCCCACTACCGCGACATTCTGCGACGCATCGTGCTGCCCGAACTCGGCAGCCGGCAGGGCGAGAAGGTGACAACCGCGGACCTCGCCCGGCTGCATGTCCGCATGAAACGGCGGCCCTATCAGGCAAACCGAATGTTGGCGGTGGTCGGCAGCCTTTATGCGTTCGCTGGCAAGCGCAAGCTGGTCCCGGCCGGTTTCAATCCGGCGCGCGGTATCGACAAGTACCCCGAAAAGGGGCGCGAGCAATTCCTGAGCGGCGATGAACTTGGTAGGCTTGGGGATGCGATCCGTGAGGCTGAAACGGTCGGGCTACCGTGGTCGGTTGACGATAGGAAGGCGACCGCCAAGCACGCGCCCAAGGAAGCAAATCGCCGCACGGTCACCGATCCATTCTCGGCTGCCGCCATCCGCCTGTTGGTCCTGACCGGCGCCCGGCTGCGCGAAATCCTGAAACTCGAATGGCGGCATGTGGACCTTCAGCGCGGGCTCCTCTTTCTGCCCGACAGCAAGACCGGCGCGAAATCGATCATCCTGAATGCACCGGCACTCGCGGTGCTCGCCGGACTCAAACGTGTCGGCGCTCATGTCATCGCCGGCCGGAGCGCGGGGGCTGCCGGCGAGAAGCCCCGAGCCGACCTCAATCGGCCGTGGCGCTCGATCGCCAAGCGGGCCGGTCTTGCGGGACTGCGCATTCACGACCTTCGGCACACCCATGCGAGTTTCGGTGCCAGCGCTGGCCTGGGCCTGCCTATCATCGGCAAGCTGCTGGGGCACGCGCGCGCTAGCACCACGCAACGCTACGCGCACCTCGATACCGACCCGCTGCGGCGCGCGTCCGAACATATCGGCGCCCATCTCGCCGCGGCCATGGGCGAGCCGAAGTCGAAATCTTCGCAGACCGCAGTAGTGCCGATGCGGGCCGTGAAACCGTGAGGGGCAATCACGCTCCCGCGGCGCGCCTGCGCAATGCGATCGACGCTTATCGCACCGAGCAAAAAGGCAAGCTGGATGACCGGGCGCTCAAAATGCTTATGCGTTTGTCTAGCAGTTCCGATGCCGCCAAAGCCGTCGGGCGCCTGAAGCTAACGGGTCGGGTCGAAGAGGCAAACTTTCTTACAGTGTGCATTCTCGTTGAGCAGCTAGCCCGTATGTTTCCGGTGCACATCCTAGCCGAACAAAAAATGCCGGCTCGGCTAAGGCGGCTCGACAAGGCTATTGCCGAGCTGCGCTCGTTTGTTGCCGAACAAACAACGACGCCCCCCACTGCCGATTTGCTAACGGTGTGGATAGGTGGCGGAACCCCCACCACCGTCGAGGCGATGACACGTGGGCTCGATCTGATTGCCAAGTTGATCGGGGGGCGCCGGCAGATTGCTGATGACATCCTGGCAAGACTAGGAGCGACGCGCAAAATGCAGCACAAGAACGCGCCATTCATCGCCGCGGTTCGATACCTCGCGGTTGGCGTGCGCGCGCTTACCGGCAAACCGCATCGGCGGGAGGTCAACGATCTTGCGCCAGTGATCCTTGGACACGAAGTCTCCGAAGAGAGCCTGATCTACGCGCTACGCGCGCGCAAACAGCAGACCGCACAAACAGTGTGGTCACTCATATTGTCCTGAGCGGCGGCGGACGTTGTGCTGGAAAAGTTGCGCGTTCGCAGCGTGAAAAAACCGCCGAATGCGCCTTGGGGACTTAGAATTCCTCCGGATATTTGGTGCGCGTCCTTAAACGTCACGAATAGGATGGACGGTGACCAAAATGGCCTCTGAAACTGAATACCTGCCGCCGCGGCAATTCGCTCAGTTGATCGGCATTTCAGAAAGCACGCTTTCAAAACAGCGGATGCGTGGCGACGGCCCGGAATTTGTAAAGATCGGCCGGTCGGTACGATACTCGCGCGACGCCGGCCTGGCGTGGATGGCTGCGCACACGCGCCGCAGCACATCAGAGGTGCCGTTGAGTGAAAGGCGCGCCCCGAAGAAGCGACAACGCGCCGCGACGACGGCGTTTGCGGAATGAGCAGTGAGCCTGAGAAAAGCGGCGCGCCTCCAACACTGCGGCGGCAGTGAGGAGGCGCGAGGGCTTGACGAGATTGCGGATCACGTCGGCACCATCGCTAAACCGTCGTCGCAGCCGGGGCAAGCAGTCCCGATCCGCGCCGAATTGATCGGCTCCGACAAATGCACCGCAGTCGGGCTCACTGCGCACGGCTCTGCCCCCGTCCTTGGCTTATGTCGCGAGTTAGTCTCGGCCGGCCACGATCCGGCGATGCTGCTTGAGGCATGGCGGGGTGACATCCTATGCCTTCGCGTCCACTCAATCGGCGAGGCCGCGCGGCTTACTGTCGAGGATGACCGACATGGCCGGCCACGGCTCCGGCGCTGGCGCGCCCGAGGGTGTGGCGGACGCTCGCCCGTTGCGCAAATCAGTGAGGGGGCGGTGCTGCTGGCTATCTGCATCACGCCACCCACCAGAGCGACGTAAAATCCATGGGCCGCGACCGGCACCGAAGGGAGCAACTCAAAAATCGGCTTCCCCCCTTCGTCCCGCTTTTGATTGACACGCTCGATCAACCTGCTTGGCGTGCGATGTCGCTTGGGGCACGACTGCTCTACGTTGCCATCAAGCGGCGCTATAGCTTAAACTTTCACAACAATGGCAAACTCTTTTTGTCGCAGCGCACGGCTGCGAGGGAACTTCTTTCTCACCACAATCAGATAGCGCGCTGGTTCCGTGAGTTCCAGCATTTCGGCTTCATCGTCATGCAGGCACCGGGCCTCTTAGGCGTCGAAGGCAAGGGACAAGCGCCACGCTGGCGGCTCACTGAACTCGGCTATACGAGAGACGCGCCAACGCGAGATTTCGAGCGTTGGGACAGGAACACCCTTTGTCAATCAAATAAAACCCCGTGCGGGAAAAGCCGCACCGGAGTGTCAAGAAAATCGGCACGGTAAGGTGCAGGAAAACCGCAGTCGAAACGACAAAACCGTGCCGGGAGATCGGCACAAAGAAAGGGCGGTATAGCGTGCAGGAAACCCGGCACAGAACTATGTACCACTCCGAACACTTCCCCCAATGGTGCACCAGCCTTTGAGGTTTAGACCATGGCCCCAACCGACCCGGATGAAGTAGCGAAGCAGGCTCTTGAGCACGCCTGGGATTGGTTTGCCCTACATGCAGCTCAGTGAATGCAGAGCTTTAACTTCTTTTTGGTTGCGACTGCGTTCCTGATCGCCGCATATGCTTCTCTACTTGAAAAACATCGCATCGCGGCGATCGGCGTCGCGCTTATTGGGGCGTGGCTCGCGTTCTGGTTCAATCTACTTGATGCCCGCGCGCGGCAGCTAGTTAAAGCAGGTGAGCGCGCGCTCAAGGTGTCCGAGGCGCGCCTCGCAGATCAAGCGAATATCCCAGACCTTAGAATTTTGTCAGCCGTAGAGCGGCCTGCCACGTGGACTTGCTCTTATCGCCGCGTCATCGGTATAGTTCAATGGACAACTATTGTGGTGTTCCTTTTGGCGGCAGTATATGCCTCTGTCCATAAATAGATCTAATTTCGTTGGCCGAAGGGCAGCAATCGCTGCTGAGAACAGCGAAGAACAGCGATGACAGGGCGACCATTTAAGAAAGGCCAATCTGGCAATCCGTCTGGCCGGCCGCGCATCGTTGCCGACTTGCGCAGCCTGGCTCGTCAACATGCACCGGCCGCGATCGAGGAACTTGCTGAACTCTCACTGAAGGCGAGAAGCGAAGCTGTCCGCGTTCGGGCCGCTGCCGAGTTGCTGGATCGCGGTTACGGTAAGGCGACGCAGTTTGTGGAAGGCTTGCGCTCAGATCGCACCTCAATTCCGAGTCGAGCTACCGCTGGTCAATTCATCTTCACCGATGAGGCGAAGCCCAACGGATAGGTTACGCGATCGTTTCGGCCGTCGCATTCCGCGCGTGGCTGCGGCGATAACGGCGTCGGTGAAACTTTCGTGTTGCATGTCCATCAAATAATCCAATGCCCCGATGATCCCCCTCGTTTTGTCAAAGACCGGGAATGGGCCATTCTGCCTGAGCGGCCTCGGTTGTTCCCATAAAACAGTTTTGGCGATGGCGGGACGTATCTGAACCACGCTGACGGTCCGGTGCGTACATTGAGCAACCCGGGAACCGGCGGCTTGGCGAAGTACAGAGTCCATCGGCGGCGCCTTCGTGAGGAGTTTCAGCCGCCCGCCTACCGGGCGCGTCCTCGAAGTAGAATTACCAGAGCGGCTTGGCCCGCTGCGTTCGTCCGCGGTGGGGGAAGCGGCGCATGGATTGAATGATAAGCGAGGCCAGTGGCGATGCGCACCAGCGGTAACGGCAGGGGTCCGTGGGGCGGGGAAGTTAGCAGACGCGCGGGTCAAACGGACGTACAAATAGCGACCAGGGAGCACGCCTATGGGCCGGCCCATGAAGTTCACATTCAAACACGCCATTGCCGCTATGTTTCTAATGTTGAACTTTAATTCGCCGGTGGCAGGGCAATCAGATGACACCGTGGAGCTTCTACGTAAAAGGGCAGATCAGGGCGACGCCAAATCGCAACTCACCCTTGGATCATGTACGGAAACGGCGTTGATGCGCCGCAGGATTATGTTGAAGCGGCAAAGTGGTTACGCAAAGCCGCCGACCATGGCATCGCTCAGGCCCAGAGTGAGCTTGGGCGTATATACAAAGATGGACACGGCGTACCGCAGAGCGACGCTGAAGCGGTGACGTGGTTTCGCAAGGCCGCTGATCAGGGATACGCTGACGGCGAATATAGCCTTGGTCTAATGTACGATAGTGGGCGCGGTGTGAGGAAAGACGAGCGCGAGGCAGCAAAGTGGTATCGGCTCGCTGCGGACCAAGATCACGTTTACGCGCAGTACGCTCTCGGGTTGCTTTACGCTTCCGGGCGAGGTCTGCCGCAGGATTATGTATTGGCACACATGTGGAGCAACTTGTCGGCGTCGCGGGGTTATCAGCTCGCGATATATGTCGAGACTTCTTGGCAGATCGCTACATGACGCCAGCGCAAATCGCCGAGGCGCAGAAACTTGCGCGTGAATGGAAGCCGAAGCTGGAGCGATAATTGTTCCACATAGGCCCCGGCCAGCGAAAGCGGACCAGGAGCACCTCATCCGCATCTTCCGAGGCCGGCAGCGATTATCAGCGGCTTTGTCGCGCCCTATGTTGACATCTATCGGAGGCGGCTGTCGCTCGCCGATGGTCTGCAAAGCGCCCGCCAGCTTTCCGCGGCCGCCATGAAGGCCAAGGGGCTGGACGCTGGCGACAAGGTGCTCACCAAGGCGATCTCGTACGGGCTCATTCATACGCTCCGGATTTAGGCGCGCATCGGCAAGGTAGTCGGCATGGGGAAGGCCGCTCGCGTGTCGGGCTTCCGGAGACCCTGGTCTAAGTTGTAGATACTACAGGCAAAAATGACTCGGCATAAGACCTTGAAAAATCACGATAGATCATCTATATGGCTGTTATAATATTAAACCGTCTCAACAATATGCCAGTCGGATACGACGTTCGAAAAGCGGCGCAGGTAGTTGCGTTTTTGATCAGAGAACAGGGCGGCGCTGCCGACATGATCAAAACGGTCAAGCTCGCCTATCTGGCAGATAGGCGATTCTGGGATCGCTATGGTCGGCCAATCCTCAATGACGATCTTTATTGTCTCGATCATGGTCCGATCAAAATTCTACGACGCTGGACTACATAAAAGGCAATGCAAGAGACGTGAAGAATAGAGCTATCTGGGCCGAATATGTAACCAGTGTTGATCCGAGCACTTGGCAGTTTTCAGTCGCCAAAGGCGACCTCTATTTCGGCGAGTTGAGCGAGGCCGAAGAAACGACACTAAAAGAGGTTGTGCAGGAAATTAAAGACTTGAAGCCATTCGGGCTGGTAGACTGGATTCATGAGAATTGTCGGGAGTGGGTCAATCCGCGCGGAACATCAACTTATCTTGATTATAAGGATGTGTTCAAGGCGCTCGGCAAGGACAACCTCGATAAACAATTCAAGCACGTCAAAAAAATAAGACAGCTTGCTGCGGTTGCCAATGCAGGCTGACTACTTTGTGCAAGATAGGCGAGACCTACCTAATTCCGTCGTCGTCTGGCCCCGATTTGCATCTTTTCGTTGTTATAACAGAAGAAGACGCTATGGGGATGCACGTTCTTGTAAGCGTATCCTCGATTGATCCTGATCTTCCCTACGATACAACTTGCAAGATTGAGGCCGGAGAGCACGAATTTATAAAGCATCCGAGTTTCGCGGCGTATGACTTTGCTATCCACCGTCATAAAAATCACGTCGATGAGAAGACGAAGAAAAGGTCTACAAACAGCATAAGGATGCTGGCACCGGGCTCGTTTCAAAAATTGCTGACGGCGTCAAAAAATCGCCGTTCACCAAACGAGCGATTAAAGATGCCTTTGATGATTGCCTGAGAGCTTTACCGCAAAGCCCCAGAAGGCAAAGGCTTAACTCGAAAGACGCCTTTGCCAATAGCCGCTGAAATCCACACTCGGGTTATTCACAATTCGCTCAGAGTCATTGCGTAATTCGAGCGTCATGCAGCGGCGTGAGGCTAATTCTCGAACCCGTAAGCGCTAGCCCACACGATCATCGGAGAGCCGCCCGCGGCACTAATTGCCACTTTGAAATATACGTCGATCAGTCCGTCGGTCTTGAGAACAGCCGCCCTCGCTCCAGCGGGAAGGACGACACACCCCGGCAGTTGGCTGGCCTCATTGAATTGCCCGTCCCCGATCAGTGCCATCAGCGTTTCAAGGTCGTTCTCCTCAAAGCAGGCAGCACCCAGACCTTGCGTAAACGGGGCGCGACCAGTCTGCGATAGCCTTCGCTGGACCACTCCCGACCGCAGGAACAGGCGAGGGCAATTCGGTAGGCGACTGAGCTGAAGGAGTGATCTGCACCGGCGCTTTAACGGATTTGATGCTGGAGACGCCATTGCCGCAGGTCCAATAATCGCCCTGATGGTAGTCGCAGCCGTGGGCGTAGAACTTGTCGGATATGACGGTTCTGCGTTCGCATGCTTCCATCGTCGCGGGGTTATTGCCGGGCCCCCCACGACAACCCTCATTCAAAGCTTCCCACGCGGATAGTAGGGCAGTCTCGGCAAGCGCCGGTGCTGCCGCTTGCACGGTAGACGCCTCGCTAGGTGGAGTTGGCAAGGAAACAGCGGCCGGGGCAATCGGCGTAGTAGTGTCTTGTTGCTCTCGCATCTCCGGAAAACGAGCATAGAGAACGTTGAGGTTGTGCTGGGCCTCGACGTTGCCCTGGTTGGCGGCCTTGCGAAACCATCTCAATGCCTCGGTATAGTTCTGGCTCACACCTTGGCTGTTGGCGTACATTCCCCCAAGAATATCCTCGTCTTCGGGCCTGCCTTGCTCGGCAGCTTTTCGAAACCATTTCAGCGCCTCGGCATAGTTCATCTCTACACCCTGGCCACGGTAGTAAAGCGCGGCAAGATCGTGCTGAGCTTTAGCGTATCCATGGTCGGCCGCTTTGCGAAACCATTCGGCCGCTTCGGAATAATTCTGCGCCACGCCGTGGCCGTCGCGATGCAAGACAGACCCCAAGGTTGTGTTGGGCGATATCATTGCCTTGATCGGCAGCCTTCCGGTACCAATTGGCCGCTTGGGCGTAATCCGGCGCCACACCATGCTCGTTCTCGAACATCGTCCCGACGATGTTCTGGTCATTGGCCCGCCCCTGGTCGGCCGCCTTGCGAAGCCAACTCATCGCTTCGGGATAGTTCTGCGTCACGAACTCGCCCTTATAGTACATGGCTCCAAGGTTGCTCTGGCCGACGGCGAGGCCCTGCTCAGCAGCCTTGCGATACCAGTTCATTGACTGGGCATAATCGCGTGGCGCACCTAGGCCCTCATGAAACATGACTCCAACGATGTTCTGTGCATTTGCATCGCCCTGCTCGGCAAACAATCGATAAAGGCGCATTGCAGTCGCGTAATCGCCTCTTGCGTACGCTGCACGAGCATCCTCTTTGTTCGGGGCGAGTGCTGGCGCGATAAGAGGCCCTGGCGACGATGCAACCGGAAACGCTGGTGGCGCTACCACGACCCCAGTTCGAGCAAGAAAAGCGATGCGCTCTTGGATCGCGCTCGCCATGCACGGTTTAGAAGCTAGCGAGTTCTTCGATGGCGGCGCTCGATTGTTCCCCACCAGATCCGCATCGTCCGTATTCCGATCCCTGATCCAGGCGAGCTGGTCCGCAACGAACTTCGATTGGTCGGGCGCCGCAATCTGCGCCTTTCGTTGTTCGGAAGGCGGCTGCCAAGCTCGCCATCGAGCCGCGCCAATTCGCCGTCGGCGCAGATGAGCCGGGCCGACGCTGTCCGTCGCCTGCGCGCAATCGAAGCTCGGCTGCTCGCCGCCGGGCGGCACCAGTGTCTGGTCCAGGCGATGCAGTTGCTTCGGGCGACTGCGAACTGCGTCGCGCGGATCGTGCCTGCAAACAACACGGCCGCCGGCCGACACAGCGAGCGTTGGGAGAATGGCTGCGCGCATGAGGCCCTCCCTCGTCGGCGTTGGCGAGCGGTCTCACCGCACGCACACGTGCATTATAATGCGTCGCAATTAAATGCACACCCTGCCCGACTACGCCCATGTCAGAAGACGTGCGGCGGTATGGTCGGGCGGAACGTGAAGCGGCTTCGGATCGCGGCCGGCCTGTCACAAGCCGAGCTTGCCGAGCGCATGGGTGTAGATCGCGCCTACGTTAGCGGCCTTGAATTAGGCCAGCGAAATCCTACCATCGTGACCCTGTGGCATATTTCAAAGGCCCTCGGCGTGAGGCTCCAATCCTTCTTTAGGGAAACAAAGCCACGGCGTACCTAATCGCTGCGGGGTTCCCTTCGGGAGGCCCGACACTCCCAAAACGCCATGCCCAGGGAAGGTGCGCTGTGAGCCCCCGTAGGCGTTTTGTTTTGCATGAGGTGACGGATTATACCACCCCGGCAATTTGCGCGATGGGTAGCTCGCCCGCGAACGACCGAATGGTCGAAACTGTCGCCCGACGAGAAGCGCCGAGCATGTGAGCGTCCATCGAGCAGTGGAGCTTACGCAGGAACATTGCTTCGCCACCGCATGTTCGACCTACCGCCAGAGAGCATCATCGAGCGTCCGCAGTTCAAGAGCGGGTTGCGCCGGCAATCGTCTGCGAACCTGCTGCTCGAAAAGCGCGCGGCGGAGATCGGCGACGAATGGCACGAACTTTCGGCGGACCGAAATGGCTACCGCCACTACCACGGAGACAAAAATGAGCCGACGCCATGCTAGTCGCACCAACATGTGGTCGAGAAGGATACGAGCAAGCAGAATGATCCGCCCCTAAAATAACGGGCGACCAGCAAAGACGTCGGGCAAATCCATGATATTAACGAATTTCAGGACGAACCTTGAACAGCACGCCGGGGTGCGCGTTTGCGTTAATGAAGCATTGAATTGGTAGCGGCAATCGGTGTTGTTTGCGATGCACGAAAAGCTAACTTGTTGGCTCAAAAAGCAAGATGCGAGGCTGGTGAGATTTAAACGGACCGTTCCATTGGAAGAATTGTCTCGGGAAATAGGGGAAAAAGCGGCGGACATTCGCGCGTTTATCGCGCGATCCGAGCGGCCTGTCTTTCACACATGGGATACACATCTGAAGACGATTAGCCGAACCAAGCCCTACTGCTTACGCTTGGCCGGTCCTGGTGACGTTTGCTTAGATTGGGAAGCAATCAAGTTGTCGGCGCTGCCGAAGCGATATTCAAAGAACAACAGATGATTGCTGCCGGGAAATTGGAACCAAAGATCACATTGCTAAACTTTGTAATGGCCCTTCGCTTGACACGCTTGTTCCAGGCGTCAATAAGCGGGACCTGTTGGCACTAAAAAAATATGGCGACGCCAATAAGCGTATCGATCTGTACATCCTTGAGGCTAAGGGAAAACAAGCGAGTGGTTTTGATTTTCACAACGTTGCTTGCGCACTTGGCCAAGTCTTCCCGATACCTAAACTTCTGTTGAATGAAATCTTGGGTGATTATAAGAAAAAGAGCGAAGGCTATACCCGCGGCGAATGCTGGAGCATTGCTAGGCGTATATGGTCGCTGGTCCGCCCTCGGCTTCCATCCCACGATTACGCTCGGACTCCTGCTGCCGAATTGGAAGCCGGATGTCGTATGGAACAAGCCACAAGCGCGGACGTATCCCGCGAGTTACTTTGAACGCCCATTGTCCGAACTTCGGGGATTTCTGGAGGGCGTGGCAGGTGATGAGCCACCCCAAACGATGAAACAATCGGCCTTCCGGCGAATCCTCGCGGACCTTGAGGAGCGAGTCGAAATAAAAGCACTTGCGCGGGCTGAAACCGGGCTACGGTTTAGATTGTTGTCTGCTGAAAGTGCCGAAAGCCCGCTCTTCTTTCGTTTGTCAGGATTGGAGACCCGCGCCGATGAAGCGTTACCGGGTAAATCGGATCTAACAAAATGTGTCGGTGCAAACTCGAAGAGGCAGGGTTTGCTACTCACGCTGAGAACAGCGAACAACAGCGCAATGAGAGGTAAGCATTTCAGAAAAGGACAATCCGGAAATCCCGGCGGCCGTCCGAAGGTCATAGCCGAGTTGCGAACGCTCGCCCGCGAATACGCGCCCGAGGCAATGAAAGAGCTTGCGCAATTCGCCGTGAAGGCGAGAAGCGAAGCCGTCCGCGTTGCGGCGATCCGCGAATTATTTGATCGCGCCTACGGCAAGCCAACACTGCCGCTAGAAGCCTCGCTAGACTGCGCTCCGCTCTCTCGCGAAGAACTGCCGCTGGTCCAATTCGTCACCGACGATGCGACCCCCAACGGGCAGGGCTAGATTGCAACAAAGGGGACTTTCGGCTGGTTCTCATCGCCCGTCCTCGAGCTTGGTTTCAGGGCCAGGGCTCGATTGGCACCACGGCAAATGCTGGCGGAACTCACAATCGAGTCGGGGGCCGTCCTGTCACCGTTCTAGGCTATGTTCACCCGCACATGCTCCGGCACGCCTGCGGTTATGCGCTGGCCAACAAGGGACATGACACACGCGCCCTGAAAGCCTATCTCGGACACCGCAACATCCAGCACACCGTGCGCTACACTGAGCTATCACCAACGCGGTTCAAGAATTTTTGGCGCGAGTACGGCTGGCTTCCGCCATCGCATGAGCCGGAAAAAGCCTGCCCTCGGACCTGATTTCGCGATCGATCCGAGCAAGCGCCGCCTGGCGGGCGGTGTAGGGGCCGCTTCATTCCGGCCCCGCGAGGTGGGGGAGGGAGGCTGGCGTGTCCTACGCGCGCTGCGCGTGTGCTATGAACATTGCGGTAATTGGGCTGGCGAATATGCGCGCTGAGCGGACGCCGCAAGGCTTACGCGCTCGTCTGCGCGCAATTGTCACGACCATCGATAGGTGACGATACGCTCGGTGTGCCGCCGTACAACGGCGGCCTGTTCGCAGACAAAACGCCGGCGACCGAATTGCTTGATCGGGCAATTCTTTCTGATGTCGATTTTGCGCCGTTGCTCGATCGGCTGGCCCGCACTGAGAAAGATGGACGACGTGTGCGGATCAATTTTCGTGATCTCTCGGTACAACAACTCGGTTCGATCTACGAACGCTTGCTCGAATACGAGCCGATCGCAGCGCCCGATAAGCCCGATGGAGTCGACGTTCGCCTCAACCCGTTCGCCCGCAAAGGCTCCGGCAGCTACTACACGCCTGACGATCTGGTGAAGCTGATTGTCGAACTCACTCGGCCCGCTAGTTGAGCAAAAGCGCGCGGTATTCGAAAGGCGCGTCGCCGAATTGGCGGATGACCACCGAAGCAAAGAAGTCCGTCTCGATGAATTGCGCAAGCTCGACCCGGCCGAAGCGGTGCTCAGTCTCAAGGTGGTCGATCCGGCTATGGGTTCAGGGCACTTCCTGGTGTCGCTTGTTGACTATCTTGCCGACCAGGTAGACTCCCCTGATGGGCGACGCACACCATGCGGTAACATGGGCGGATTACGTGTCGCCGCTCATAGAGCGCCTCGCCGACGTGTGGGCGCGCATCCGCGCTGAAGCAGAAAAGCACGGCTGGACTATCCGTGACGACCAGCTTGCCGACAAGGAATCTGATCAAGCGCTTTATCCTCAAGCGCTCGGTGTACGGAGTGGATAAGAACCCGATGGCGGTGGAGCTCGCCAAGGTAGCGCTGTGGCTGCACACGTTTACCGCTGGTGCGCCGCTCTCCTTCCTCGATCATCATCTCAAATGCGGCAATTCCCTTTACGGCGAATGGGTACGTAAGGCGCTGGATGAATTGGCCGCGCGCGGCACATTGATGATCAGCGACGCGGTGCGCTCGGCCGAGGCGAGCATCGTTGGTATGGTGCTGGTAGAAAGCCGGAGCGATGCCGACATACCCGAGGTCAAGGCAAGCGCCGAGGATTACCACGGTGTCGAAGCCAAAACTGAGCCCTTGCGACGCTTCCTCGATTTTTGGCAAGCCGTAAGGTGGCTCGACCTGTCGCACGAGGAAGAGAAGGCGCTGCAAGCCTTGCTCGACGGCCATTTCGGCCAGCCGCTTCCGATCGCCGCCGGGATCACGCCGCCCAATCCACCGGTCGACTTCGAAAGCGGCAAAGGCGCGCTGTTCGGCGGCGCAGCGCAACAATTGGCTCTGGCCGGCACCGGCGTCGCTTCGGTGCAGGATTACATCACGCTCCAAGGGTTGTTGCGAAAAGCCCATGCACTCGCGACGAAGCAGAGATTTCTGCATTGGCAGATCGCCTTCCAGGCGTCTGGAAGAACTGGACCAGTGCCGAGTTAGGCGGCGGTTTCGAGGCCGCCGATGGGTCATCCGCCGTGGGATAAGATCGAAGTAGATGACGTGACTTGGTTTAGGTCGCATCATCCTAGCTTGTCCGGACGACAAAATATAAAGAAAACAGAGCTCCGTAAGAAGATCGATCAAGAAGAAGCAGTAAATAGTGCGGTTTGGCAAATATTTGAAACTGCCGGGCCGAATCAAAAACGGCTGTAAAGGTGGCGCGCGCGTCGGGGAATTATCCCGGTACATCAAAAGGTCGCGCCGACCTATATGCACTTTTCGTCGAACGGGCGCAGGTATTACTTCGCGAAGACGGGAGCGCCGGTCTCTTAGTTCCTACAGGAATGGTCGCCGACTCTCGATCGTCGCCGTACTTTCACGAACTGTGCGTGCATAACCGCGTCAGATACATCATCGACTTTGAAAATAGGCTAGGCCCTGTACTGAACCGTGCCACGCTTAAACGCACCCGACGTATTCAACGCGAGGCGTTCTTCCCAGATGTCCATAAGAGCTTCCGATTTTCGGTTTTTGTGACAAGCCGCGCATCTGCAGTTAATAGAATGCTTTGCGCATTCGTGCACAGCCGAAGTTGCAAGCAAACCGGAAACTAAACTTCTCGAACTCAGTTCAGACGATTTCGCGCTCTTAAATCCGAATACAAAAACGGCTGTATTCTTCGCCAATCAACGCGACGTTGATTTAAGTCGGCGGATTTATCGCTCTGGAAAGCCTGTATGGCTGAAAGAGCGAAACTCGTTTGGGCTTATTCCTGTGGTTTCGACGCAAATGCTTAATATGTCTACCGACCGCGGAAAAGCATTGATTGATCTGGACCAGGCGCAACATTGGGGCTTCTACCCCGCGGGCCTGGGTCTCTGGAAAAAAGGCAACGAGGAACTCATCGAACTCTACGTTTGGCAAAATGATTCATCAGTTTGATCATCGTTTTGCAGCCGTCGATGAAAGCGATGAAGCGGAAGAAAACGATGCGATCGGTATTCTAACTAGCGAGCAACAACATGCAGATCCTAATTTCATTCCGACATCCCGCTATTGGGCAAAGTCAGCTGCTGTTACTTTCCCGCCCAACTTGGATTGGTGTATCGGAATTCGAGATATAGCGCGAATAACAGATGCTAGGACAGCCATAAGTGCCGTTATTCCTAAGACAGGCGCTGGACACACGTTGCCTTTGATCATTCCAGAGCCTGCAGACAACACGAGTGCCGTAGACGTCTATAAGAACCACGCATTTCAGTTGCTTGCGAATATGAATAGCATTGCATTTGACTATTGCGCTCGAATGAAAGTGCAAACGACACACTTGAGCTGGTACATAGTCGAGCAGCTTCCAGTTGTTCCTCTGGAAGGATATGCTAGTAAGTTCGGCAAACGTACTGCCGCAGACATGATCAAAGACCATGTGCTGCGCCTCACCTATACCGCGCATGACGTAGCGCCGTTCGCACGCGATATGGGCTACGTAAAGACTGATGGGAGGGTTAAGCCGCCGATTGTCTGGAACGAGGCCGACCGGCGGCATCTGCGGGCGCGGCTCGATGCGCTTTATTTCATTCTCTACGGCGTCACGGACGAAGATGACATCCGTTACATCCTCTCTACATTCCCCATAGTGGAGCGAAAGGACCGGGCCGCGTTCGATGGCGTCTATCTCACCCGCGAGCTGATTCTCTGGTACAAGCGCGCACTTGAGGCGAGCGATACTGAAGCGCTATCGCCAGAGGCCGAAGTGATTCGCCTAGCCAAGACACGCAGCGATTAATACATCGCTCGCGGGTAAGGGCGGAGAGAAGTCTCACACCTCGGCGCTGGCTGGCGGGATACCGGATCGAACTCGATCATTCCAAAGAGCGCACCGCCCTTGGCTGCCGGTCTTGACGCTATTACGTGCCGGAGGTGCGATAAATCTAGCGCGCAGGCGCTAGGACGCCTCAGTTGGCGGCCTCCCTAATGTTCACGTCTTGAAGTGGCCCGAAACCGAAGTGCCGAGGCGTCCGGAATTTGGTCGCTGTCCGGGCGAAAGCGAACACAACCGCGGGACATCGCAAAAGTGAATTGATTGACCCAAAGGCGTCGTCGTCGCTCGGGCGAAATCAGGAGGGTTCGCGCTTCTGCCACCCGACCTCAATGAATGCTGGGCCGGGCCAGAACCGCCACAGCTCATGCGGCAACAGCCTGCATCAAGTGATCAGCGATCATCCTACGCGCTGTGCGGGCGCCCGACTGGCTCATGCCCATGAATTGCTTCTGGAAGTGCAACTGGGCCTGCAAGCAGGCAGTCTGATTAAGGCTTCGTCCGAGCTGCTCCCATTTGAGAAAGGCATTAAGATCGAAATTGAAACCATTCGGGTCGCGGAATTTTTCCTCGTGGAAGACGCTGTTTTCGTTGCTTTCAGTTAGATAATTGTCGATCAAGGCGGCGGCCATCTCCTCAAGCAGCTTGCCAGCATCGTTTTGCTCATCCAGTAGATGGATGACAGCATCGGTGGTCTCACGAAGACCGGAAGGTTGCTGCTCCTTCTGCAAGGCATCGCGTAACAAGTTGATGAATACGAAGTAGTACAGGAACTTGGTTTGACGCCGGGCGGTGCTCCCGCCGCGGCCGAAGTTCATCCTTTTCCCCAATTCTAAGAGAAGATAGGCAGCGTAAAGATCGCGCGCCCCGAACGGCCGCTCACCGGACTGCTCGGCGATCATCCGCGTGAAGACGCTGCCGTTAGGTAGAAAGGGCGGATTTTTGCCGAACGCGAGGCCCGGCTCGGCAAGCCAGCTTGCGCCGTATACTTTCGTAAGATCGAGCGCGCTCGCGAAACGCGAGAATTTCCGTCCGGCCGGATTCTGTTTCTGGATGGCGCGTTGTGAGTCCCACCCGCCACGTTGGATTTCGAGATACAGATTATACTGGTCGTCGAGTTCACTATGCCAAGTCTTAAATCCCTGGTTGATGGCGACGAAGTCGCGTTCGCGAACCGCGTTCTGGCTATTGGTGTACCGAGTAATGTCTTGAAGCAGCGCCTCGCCTTCGGTGCCTACCTTAGCGACCTTGGTGACCACGCATCCCTTTTCAGCGCGAGCCCGCCAGGCGTCGAGTTGTGGATTGTTGCCGCTGCCACCTGCATCCAGCTTGTTGGATAATACCTCCCAGATGGAACGGGTCGTCTGACAACCATTGACGACATATGGTTGAACCAAGTTGTAGGTACCTGAGCCTGCAATGTTGAAATCCGACACCGTAACAGTAATGCCGTTATTGAAGAGACCGAACTTTTCCGGCGCCTCGCGCAAGGTCGTTTGTATTCCCCTGTTGACTTTTACGCGGCCGCCGAGAAAACGGCGAACGTTCTTCTCGTAAAGTTGGTCGAGTGTCCCGGTGCGGGTACGGTAGGTCTTCAGGAAGGCATAGAGATCGGTCAAGGAAACGGACCCTACCAAAAGGTCGTCGCCGGCTTGCGTTAAGTGTCCGTTTAGCCCAAAGGTCAGATGCTGCCGCGTTGCCAGCTCTGTTTCCTCCGCTTGGTCATCGTAGATCGTGCGCACAGAGATGGCGCTGACATCGAACAGTGCTCCGAGCTTATCGCGCCCCATTGCCCGCACGTAGTCGAGTGTTCGCTGCTGTTCGGGTGTAAGGGGTTCGACAGTGGCATATACCAAGCAAATCTGATCGCGTTCGCTCGCGGAAGCGCGAAAGTTCGTCAACTTCTCCAACATGCCGGTGACTAGGGAGGAAAGATTTGCGCGCTTTCCGTCGAGCGTTTCAATGAGCTTCTGGCCTTCCGCGAGTAAAGTGCCGATGCCGGCAAAAGCCGAGCCATATTTGCTCTGGACAAGGTACCAGGTATCGCCCTCAGGCTCCTCGTCAGCATTTACGGGACCAGCGCGATCCAGGACTGCGACATCAATGCCGCCGTCTCCGGAGCCATCGCAATAAGTTACATCGATCGACTCCTCATCGATGTCGAGCCATTGGCTGACGATCTTGTTCGCGAAGCGTTGGCCAAGCTGAACTGTTGTTGGATTTCCGGAAATGACTGGATCAAGCCAACTCGCCTTGAAGTCCTCGAACTCACATCCATAGCAACCTCCCTCAACCTAGCCCCTGTGGAATGTTTGTTGCCCTCACATGCCTATCGGCAGCCCTGCTGCCACAACTACCACGCTAGTGAAGCGATGTCGCTATTGGGCCCAGCGCTGCACAATTTAGTGTGCTGATTGATGTCGGCTTTTGGGAGTACTGCGGAAGTACTGCTTCGCGGCAGACGCATCGATCGGCTCGACGATCGAAGGGTCATCGTTCTCGGGCTTGTTGACCCTTGTCGATATTGGCCACATCCGCATCGGCGCGGCGGGAAACGGTCGCATCAAGTCACCTGGGTTGGGCTCATTGCTCAGCCAGCGGGCGTAGTCGGCGGGCGCGAGGATCAGCGGCATGCGGTCTTGGATTTCGGCCACCAATTCGTCGGCGTCGGTCGTGATGATCGCGAAGCTGCGGAATCAATTGAGCGTTTTGGCGGTGATGTGCAACGAGCGAATTGACCTCAATCCAACCGCGACCTCCTCAACCGGCACGTGAGTGCCATGAATGTGGGTGCCTGCTGAGGCCCCCACGATTTGGAGGAGCTAAATCATGCAATCGATTACGACAGTTGGTCTCGACATCGCCAAGTCGGTTTTCCAAGTGCATGGCGTTGATGCCGCCGGTCAGGTGGTGATCCGCCGGCAGTTGAAGCGTCGCTACGTCGTGACGTTCTTTGAGAACCTGCCGCCGTGCCTGGTCGGCATTGAGGCATGCGCCTCGTCGCACTATTGGTCGCGCGCGCTGCAGGCGCTTGGTCACAGTGTGCGGCTGATGCCGCCGGTGTACGTGAAGCCCTACGTAAAACGCCAAAAGAACGATATGGCCGACGCTGAGGCAATTTGTGAAGCGGTCACGAGAGCCAATATGCGGTTCGTGCCAACCAAGACGGCCGAGCAACAGAGCGGACTGGTGCTCCATCGCACGCGCCACCTGTTCATCCGCCAGCAAACCTCCGTGATCAATGCGATCCGCGCTCACCTTGCCGAGTTTGGCATCATCGCACCGGTCGGACGCAAAGGCATCGAGGAACTGCTGCATGTCATCGCCGATCAGAGCGACAAACGGGTGCCCGATGTTGTGCGGGACATGCCTTGCCGCGCTGGGCAGCCAATTGCTCAGCCTCAAAAAGCAGATCTGCATTCGGTTGCAAAAGGTGTCGAGCGAGTTTGCTTGTGCAGTACAGCAGAATTCGGGCTGGGGCTTCCGAATGGGGTCAATCGCGTCACATCGAGCATGTATTAGCCACTTCTGCTTTTGCCCCACAAGCCGACAATTGGTTGGGGAGAGATTCCGCTGCGCCCGCGGTCTGATAGTGGATCACGGGGTCGGTGCTTGGCGTCCTGCGCTAATTCCGCTACATATCGTTGAATGGACTTGCTGAATTCTAAAACGGGTAATGCCGTCCCCTGGACAAAGCCCTCTTTGCGGTACCACCGAGTAACCACGATGCGCGGCGCGTGACAACCTTGCCGCCTTTCCACTAAGCACTTTTGGGCTAATCAGTCCGGCGTGGTCGCCAGCGAATAGCTGGTAACTCCTGCCACCACCCTCGTCCATTTTTAGAATGCCTTTCTCGACAAGCTCGTTGATGTCGCGCAGCGCGGTATCGGGAGACGTTTTTCAAGCTTCGCCCATTTCGAACTGGTGAGTTTTCCGACAAAGCCATCAAGCAGGCGATTGACGATGTTGCGCTGGCGCTCGTTGAACGGCGCGGCGATGTTTCTTCCAAAATTCTGCCTTCCGCAAAACAGCGGCAAGGATATTCTGGGCGCCCTCAAAGGCCCTGTTCAAGCAAGCCAGAAACCATTTCAGCCAAGGCGTAATATCGAGGTCGCCCTTCTGGGTCTGCTCAAGAATGGCGTAGTAGGCATTGCGCTCCAGCCGGATCTGCGCCGACATGCTGTAGAAGCGCTGCGAGCTGTCTTCCGACCGTCGCCAGCGACATATCTGCGATGGCGCGCGCGATGCGGCCGTTGCCGTCGTCAAACGGATGGATGGTGACAAACCACAGATGCGCGAGGGCCGCTTTGATGACGGGGTCGATATCGTCTTTGGCGTTGTACCAATCGAGGAAGGCTTTCATCTCATCTTCGAGAAGCGCAGCCGCAGGGGCCTCATAGTGAACCTTCTCGTGGCCGATGGGCCCCGAGACGACTTGCATCGGGCCCTCTTCGTCGGTCCGCCAGGCGCCAACAGTGATCTTGCGCATGCCGCTCCGCCCGGTCGGAAACAGCGCGGCATGCCACCCGAACAGGCGCTCCTTCGTCAGCGGCTCGTCGTATTTCTGGGTGGCGTCGAGCATCATTTCGACGACGCCTTCGACACGCCGATCAGCAGGCGGCAGGCCGGCGGCATCCATTCCGAGGCGCCGAGCGATCGACGAGCGGACCTGGTCGCGGTCGAGGATTTCCCCTTCGATCTCGCTGGACTTGATGACTTCCTCGGTCAGGGTGCTGAGTACGGCCTCCTGCTGCAAGCGGAAGCCGAGAGCCTTGCATCCGGCCAGGCCAGTAGCCCTTGGCGGCGGCTGGACCTCGCTCAGCGCCTTGGCAATTTCCTCTTCGGACCAGCGGAAGCGCGGCCACGGCAGCAATTCATGAATGTAAGTGGCCATTTGCCCGTATCTCCCTGCGGAGATTATGGGGTCTATTCGCCGCAGATTCAATATTCTCCGCAAAATATGCGGTAAAAAATGGGCTCTAATCTCCGCACAGGCCAAAAATTACCGGCACTTCCGAAACAACGACTGACGTCATATAATTTATATGATGCCAGATAATCCAGCTCAAACCACCCCTGGCACCCGCCCAGTCGCGGGCCGCCCGTGCGCTTCTTGGCTGGTCCCAAACGGAACTGGCCCGCCGGGCCTCCGTCGCCATCCTCCACCGTCGCCGACTTCGAGCGGGGGCAACGGTCGCCCGTCACCAACAACCTAGAAGCCCTCAAGCTCGCCTTCGAAAAGGAGGGGATCACCTTTCCGCCGGGCGGCGCTGTCTTCGGCACCCTCCCCAAAATTGAGTCTCGAAGCCGCGTACCGCAAGACCGCGTGAGGCCCGTTCGCTGGATCAACGGAAAACCACCTCAACCAGTGGGGCAGTAGTCGGGTCGGGCAGGATACGTTTCCCGAACTGGTCCGCCGTCTCGTCCTGGCGGAAGCTGGCTATCACCCTGAGCTACGCTTTCCATCGGGCGATAGCGTTGCAATGCAAGGCTGGGATGGCGAGACCAATGTTGAGGTCGCTTCGCCCATTATTCCGTCTGGTCCCGCCGGCTGGGAGCTTGGCACTGACAAACAGCCGAAGGGGAAAGCCGATCACGATTACGAACAGCGCACCAAAGACCCGCTCCATCTTGTCCCTGCGGAAACGACATTTGTTTTCGCGACACTGCGTCGCTGGGCCAAAAAAGCGGAATGGCAAAAAGCCAAAAAGGCAGAAGGAATTTGGAAGGACGTCCGCGTCATCGACGCGGTTGACCTGGTCCAATGGCTTGAGCGCTTCCCCGCGGTCGCTCTCTGGTTCGCGCACCAGATCGGCATCCTGCCGCCGGATGTCAGCACGCTCGAACAGGTCTGGCGCGAGTGGTCACTATCAACCACGCCGCCTTTGAGCGTCTCGCTTGTCCTCGCCGATAGGGATGATAATGCCACCCAAATATGGCAATGGTTGCTGAAACAGCCAAGCGTCTTTGCCCTTCAAGCGGATGCGCCGATTGAAGCGAAGGCGTTCTTGACATGCTGCGGTCGAGCAGTATCCTGCCGGCTATCGCGATTTCTATCATTCCAGAACCATCGTCGCCGCAAACGCGGACGCTGCGCGTGCCTTGGCGGATGTGGGCACGCCCCTGATCATCATTTTGGAGGATGCCGAACCTGGGCTCACCAATTCCCTGGTGCAAAAGGGCCACCACGTGTTCGTTGCGCTCACCGGCGAAGGGGCCAGGGTACGGCTCTTCCCGGCCCATTCGTTACACTATGGGGAGGAACTAAACCAAAGAGGTTTCCCTCGACCAGGCATACGAACCTCGCTCACGAACTCCGCACGAAGCTTGACGATCCTGCGCCGACTGATGCCGTCGGCGCCCGGTATCAAAACCCTGGATTGGGCCACAACACAAAATGCTCGCTTCATAATCCCGGCGCTGCTGACGGGGGCATGGGATGAAAGCAAGGCAGCGGACAAGCGCGTGCTAGAAAGCCTTTCGGGCAGACCTACGCCGACCTGGCCCGAGAGCTGGCGAGTTCTTCAAGGAGCCCGATAGTCCGCTCCGCAAAATCGGCGGCGCATGGAAAATTGCGTCGCCGCGCGACGCATGGTTTCGGCTGGCCGGCTTTCTCACCGCGGCTGACTTGGAAAAATTTAGCGGGCTGACCGCCGACGTACTCGGCTCGGCCGACCCCCGGTTTAACTTGGAGCCGGACGAACGCTGGCGCGCGGATCTGAGTGGCGATGATGCCGCCTATTCCGGCCTGATCAGAACCGGGATGGCGGAAGTCTTGGTACTGCTCAGCGTTTTTGGCGCGCAGGCCAAAGCGGTCCCGAATGCCAGTCTGTACGCTGACAAGTGGTCAAGCGGCTTCTGGGCAAAGCGGATGCCGAACGGTGGTGGTCGCTGCATCGCCAATTCCGCGTTCTGGCGGAAGCGTCCCCAGAAGAATTTTTGAACGCGGTCGATAAAAGCCTCGCTCAAAACGATCCGCCGATCATGAAGCTGTTTGAAGAGGGCGTAGCGATTTTTTCGGGGGCGGCGGCGAATACCCCCATTTGCTGTGGGCCTTGGAGGTGCTTGCCTGGAGCCCAGAATATCTCGCACGTGTCACGGATATCTTGGCGAGACTAACCGACTCGATCCGGAGGCCGTATTGAAAACCGTCCGCGCAATACTTTTCAGCAAATATACCGCCTTTGGCATCCGCAAACTTCTGCGACGCTTGACCAGCGAAACCTGTTCTCAGACGCCTCAGGAAAACCTACCCCCAAACCGCCTGGAACTTATGCTCAACCTTTATCCAAAGAGCCACGATACGGCGACCGATAGTCCAGTACCGCGCTGGCGCGACTTTAGCGTCAGCAATCCTGAGCGCACGACCCATGCCGTCATCATCCGAGCCGCGCACATCCTTGGCAATTGGCTACTGGAAGACGTGGGCATGGATGCGCAGCGTTGGAACGACCTGATAGGGCGGCTTTCCGATTTCGCGCCAGATCTTCGCAAGAATACAGTTCAACAATTGGCTGGGACCGCGGCAAAAATGGTGGATGACGGCGACCGAGCGCTCGTGCAACAAGCCCTGCGCAGGCTCCTGAACCATCACCGTCAATTTCCCAATGCCGGTTGGGTCCTTCCTCAGGAGGAACTGCAAAGCATTGAACAGGCATATTTTCTGTTCGAACCAAAAAACGAACTCCTCAAGATCAAATGGCTGTTCGATGATTTCCGGCCCCCCATTCTCCATCCCCCGGACGGAGGTCACTGGGATCCAAACAACACCGCGTCGGATGAGGAACGCCGCGAGGCCATCGCAAAGCTGCTGACGATAGACGGCGTCGAGGCCGTCGTCCGCCTTTATCAGATGGCCAGTCTGCCGGCTCTCGTCGGCAGAGCCTACGCGCAAAACAAAAACGAGGATTTTCCAGGCCGATTTATTGAGGCGCTCAAGACGGAAGGCGACGCCAACTGGAATTTCACGCACGGTGCCATAGTCACCTACTTTCAGATGCGCGGCGAGGAGTGGGGAGACAAACTTCTCGATCGCGCCCTCAGTGAGAGATGGGGCAATCTCGCGGTTGAACGCCTCCTGTTGTCACTTCCGAAGAATGAACACTTCATGCATCGTGCCGCTCAAATGGGCGGAGATATCGAGAGGTCCTATTGGACCAAGCTCAGCATCTTCGACATCGGCGTCGAGCCGTCCTCAAGGCCTCAAGTGATCGAACACCTATTGGTGGTCAAGCGTGCCCGTCAGTCTGTGCATTTCGCGGGCCTATATATTGCAGACGTGCCCTCCGATCTCCTGGTCCGCGTCCTGACAGAGGCGGTGGTAGATACGCCGGATGGTCGTGACGGCAATGAAGGGACGATGTTCGAGCACTACGTCACGCTGATTTTCGAGAAACTGGACAACGACAACTCAGTCGCTGAAGCGGACATTGCTCGGCTCGAATGGGCTTATCTGCGACTATTAGAGCATTCCAACAGGGCACCGAAGGCTTTACCCAAACTCCTGTCTACCTCTCCTGAATTTTTTCTCGAGGTTCTCTCAGCGGCTTACCGAGCCGAAAACGAGGAACGACTCGACGAGAATGCGGACGACTATGAAGTAAAAGCTTCGATGGCAAGCCAAGCATGGACACTACTGCGCAGTTGGCGGCTCGTTCCTGGTACGTCTCATGGCAAGATCAACGGCGCTGAGCTGGAAAGTTGGGTCCGGACCGCAAAGATCCTTTGTGAAAAGTCGGGCCGTGCCGCCGTTGGCGATCAGGTGATCGGACAGGTGCTCGCATACTCGCCCGCCGATGAGGACGGCGTCTGGCCCTGCTTGCCCGTTCGTGAACTAATCGAAATCACCCGCAGCAATGATATGGAAATCGGCATTCAAACAGGGGTTGTAAACAAGCGAGGGGTTACCACGCGGTCACCAACTGATGGAGGTGCGCAAGAACGAGATCTCGCGCAAAGATACCAGGACTGGAGTGAGCGCACGCGCCTAGAGTTTCCGCGAACCAGCGCCATGCTCGCAAAGATCGCCAAACATTTTACGTGGGATGCCAAGTTCCATGATGACGATGCTGACATGATGCAGTGGTGACCCGCTCGAAGGTATGGAATTGTTTTTTGCTAGCGCAAAGACCTCACTTCCGGACTTGAGGAAAAAGCTAGTCCTTGAACTGAACGTCACGCGCTGGAGCTCGCGCGGATGGCGAGCGCAGTTTTTTGGGGGGATGATCTTGGCGATGAGGAAAGAAACTAGCTGTATGCCCATTTCGCGGACATTAAGGACAGTCGTGAACGACCTCATCCAGGTGAGCGCGCAGTTGCGCAGGAGGCAATCATTCAAATGTTGCAGCCAACTCAGAAAGGCAGTCTCAGTCACGTCCTGCAAACCGCCGTAGATACAAGGGCGGTCTTTCGCCACGAGTGCGGCCACGTCATCGCTGCGAAGAAGCTGGGGTTCGCAGTTGGGGACATCACATTGACTCCGAGCAAGGGAGGAGCAGGAATTGACCTTATGCCTTCGCTGCCGGATGTGGCGGCGACCGTAGCGTATCTGCGCAAACGCATCAAAGTGCTGTTCGCAGGTGCTACCGCTGAGGCGCTGGACAACAAGCAGATAGACCAGAAAGCGGCTATAAAGCTCTTCGAGACTACGGCGTCTGACGATTGGTCAAAGATCAGGGAACTGGAACGCACACTTGTGGGTCTCACTTACCCGAACGCCACTGCTGAAGTGTTTTATGACCAGCTCAAGAAAATTGACGCAAGCTTGGCCGACCAAGCGGGCGTCATCGTGAACAAGAATGCAAAACTGATACAGGATATGTCACGCAATTTGTGTATGCCGAAGTTTGTCGCGGCCAAGGCTGCCAACGGCGGGATGGCGCCGGACCCGTTTATCGTCACCGCCACAGAGATCGACAACTTCCTCAACGGCAAGACTATTGTCTAGGGAGAGCACGGCCCTGATTGATCTCAAGGATTTTGCGAAGGACCAATTCAAGGCAGCCCTTTCGCGTGGCTTCCAGAACCAGCCAGCAGACTGGCGCCTCGTCGCCGTTCAGGTCCAAGATCCCGAAGTCGAGGAGGCCGCGGTCGGGTGGAGGTGAAGTTCGAGCCTTTGTCCTAACTCGGTCAGTTCGCTAGGGCCGGCCGGAACAGCAGCTGCGACCTCCCCCGGGCGGCAAATCGGCCAATTGAGTGGCTGCGTGGTCCAGCAGCGGTTGGAAGCCGTCCTATGTACGATCGGCCGCCGAAAGAGCTTGCCGTGGTTCCGCGGTGGGTCCGCAACAAGAGCAAGCTCAACATGGTCGCGCGTCAAGCAATAATAGCTGCATGATATCAGGTTCTTATCTGGTACAGCTGGGTGGACTCGAACCACCGGCCTCCTGATCCACAGTCAGGCGCTCTAACCAACTGAGCTACAGCTGCACGGGCCGCGGTCGGCTAAGTGCGCGGAAGCTAAGAGGAACGCAGCGGTTTGGCAAGGCCGGCGTCAACGCGGCAGCACGAGCGATAGGCGGCAAGCAAAAGCCCGGGCGACAACCCGGGCTTTGCCCCATCGCGGGCGCGATGGGGGCCAGTAAAACGAACAGAGACGTCGATCAGCTAACCTTGCTGAACGCCTTGTTCATGCCGCTCTTGATCGGCTCGCTGGTCTCGGTCGCGACCTTCTGCGCCAGCGCGGCGAGTTCCTTGCTCTGCTCGGTCAGCGCTTCGAACTGCTTGCGCGCATGCGCGCTCGTCAGCTCGACGACTTCCGACAGCGTCTTCGCCGCCATGATCTCGCCGGCAAAATCGAACGCGGAATTGGTGTTCGTGCGCGCCACCTCGATCACCTTGAGGCCGTAGTCCGAGGCACCCTTGGTTGCAGTCGAATAGGTGGTCTCGAGCACATCGGTCGCCTCTTCGGCGGCGGCCTTCATCTTCTCGTAGGTATCCTTGGCCTGGGCGACGCCGCGCTCCGCGAATTCGCGGAAGGCGGCCGGCATCTCGACCTTTGGCATGTCGAATTTCGGCATTTCGAATTTCGGCATTTCGAACGGGCCTGTCACCGGCTTGGTTGTCTTGGCCTTCGGGGCTGCACTTGTGGCTTCCGCCATGTCACTCGTCCTTGCTCTATCGTGTTTTTGGGCTGTTGACCTGGTAATGCTCTACGCCTCGCCGCCCATCGCGCGAGGCATCACATTTCCTTGACCCCGTAGCCGAACGCAGCACTTTTCCAGGCCCGGGCCTTCCGACGCGCAATATAGCACGATTTTGGTGCATTGCAACAGATTTTATTGCAACGCACAAAACGGTGCAACAAATTGATTCTATTATGCTTAATCGGCCACTACGGGCGCAGAATGATTAGGGCTTTTTAGGCTTGGCAGCATCCATGACTATTTTGGCAGCACTTTGTCCAAGATCCTGGGCCTGGGTCGAGAGCGTTTTCATCTGGTGAGCCAAGTATTCCGACTGCAACCTTACGACCTCGGTCGGGTCCTTGGCGTGCATCAGCTTTTGCGCGAAGTCGAAAGTTGCCGCCATATTCTGCTCGACATAACCCATCGACTTGTGCGCGATTTCGCTGGCGCCCGCGCGCGCCGCCTGAGCTTGGCCTTGCCACTGCGCCACCGCCCGGTTCGCGGCCTGAACGATACCGTCGAAGGCGGTCCGCGCCTGAGACACGCTTTGCTCAACGAAAGCGCGAACCTCATTGGGCATCGCGAATTGCTCGAACGGTTCCTTGGCCATCGTCAACTCCTCGTCCCCCGAGAGCCGCATCCTAGGCCAATTTACCGTCGCCGTGCACCCCGATCTTCGCGCCGGGTCGAGGCCGCGCCGCGATTAAGGTTATCCCGCCTTGGCGCACGCAACTCGAGAACCCGGCATGGACGAGATGGGTAGCCCGCTTTATTAAGGATTCCTTAAGCAAATGAGCTTCGTCGCATGTCGATCGTCGAGCCAGAGTTCGCCCCGTCGAGCGACCCGCGACTTGCGGTCAAGCTCGCCGAGAACGCGGCCGGCGCATTGCCCGCTTGGCTGTGGAGTTTTGACGGCTCGCGAATTCTCTGGGCCAACGCCGTCGGTGCCGCGATCTTCGGCGCCGCCAATACCAGCGAGTGCGCCACCCGCCGCTTCGACGGAAAGCACCCCGCTGCCGCGGAAATTGCTCGGCTCGCGGCGACCCTGCCGTCGACGGGACAAGCGCGGCTTGAACGTCTGCGCGGCTTCGGGTCGAGCTTCGGCCGAGCGCTCACTTGCGTCTGCTCACGGGTTAATTCGGCCGACGGCGCAGTGGCAATCCTCGTTACCGCGACCGAGCCGGCCGGACCGAAGCTGACGCTTCGCGAGCGGGTCAGCCGCTTGTTCCCCGATCGCGGCCGAATGCTCGCCGTCTTCGCACCCGACGGCACGCCGCTTTACGTTACCGAGGCGGCGCGAACGCGCGTTGGCGACACCGCCACGTTATCGAGCCTCGGCATGGCGGCAATCGCTCATCAGGCGCTGGCGGCCGGTAGTGCCAGCGGGGCGACCGAGTCCGGTCCAGTCACTGTTCAGCGCCTCGGTAGCGACGCCTCGACCGTGTTGGTCGCTGCCTTCGGAGCGCAGCCGAGTGCGGGTCGGTCAACGGAGAATGCCCCGGCACAGATCGAGCCTGCCGTTGCCGCAGCCGCCCAGCAGGTGCGCGTCGAAGCGCCGACACTTGAGTGGTCCGCCGATGCCACGCTGACACCAACCGCCCGCGCCGGGCATGACGAGCCCCTTGCCGAACGGCGCCATCCGTTGCGCTTTGTCTGGCAGATGGATGCCGAGGGCCGCTTCGTTGTCGGCTCGGATGAATTCACCGAGCTGATGGGACCGCGAACCACGGCTGCATTCGGCCGATTGTGGAGCGAGGTCGCTGCCGAGCTGAAGCTCGATCCGGAAAATCAAGTTGCTCGCGCAGTTGCAACGCACGAAACCTGGAGCGGTATCACCGTTTCCTGGCCGGTGGACGATGCTGGCGAGCGGTTCCCAATCGAGTTGTCGGGGCTTCCCGTATTCGATCGCGAGCGGGTTTTTCGCGGCTATCGCGGTTTCGGCGTTTGTCGCGACATCGCCCGCATCAACCAACTGACGCGCGATCGTCGCGAGCGCCCGATCGCGTTTATGGCTCAGCCCGAGGCACCGGTGGAGGACCGCGACCTCGCCGCAGCGGCGGCACCAGCCGACACCAATGCCGCAGCCGCTTCACCGCCTGCCAGCGACACGGCGGCTGAACTTGCGCCGCGCAGCGAGCGCTCGCCGGAGAGCGCCGCCCCGGCAGCCGCCAATGTCGTACCGTTTCGCCCGGGCACGCCAGCCGAGCCGAAGGCGCCCAGTCTCAGCCCGGTGGAGCGCAAGGCATTCCGTGAGCTGGCGCAGGAGCTGACGGCGCGCTTGCGCGGAGGGCGTGAAACTACATCAGCCCAGGGTGCTGGTGCTGACGCGGCAGCAATGGAAGGGGCAACGGCTGCCGCGCTGGCCGAGACTGCGTTTGCTCCGCAGGGCCCTGAGCTGATGTCGCCGGCCAGGGAGGAACACCAAGAGCCTCGAGCGGCGCCGCAAGGCCTGCGCGTATTCGAATCGGCCCTGCTCGATCGCATCGCGGCCGGTGCGCTGGTCTATCGGCACGACTCGTACCTCTACTACCAGCATGACTCGCTGCTCTACGCCAACCGGCATTTCCTCGAATTGAGCGGCTATGCGAGCCTCGATGCGCTTGCGGCGGCCGGCGGTCTCAACGCGCTGTTCGCCGAGCCTGATGCCGGCGTGCCGGACCAGAGCGGCGGCGCGCAATCGGCGTGTCTCGTAACCCGCGGCGGCGACCGCCGCCCGGTCGAGGGCCGTCTGTTTACGATCCCTTGGGGCGGAGCGTCCGCGCTCGCGCTCATTCTGACCAGTGGCGAAGGCGACGAAAGGCGGCAGGCGGCGACGCTTGCACTCTCAACCGCCGAGAATGAAATCCGCGAGCTCACGGCCAAGCTTAAATCCTTCAAGAAGAGCGAGGAAGAGCTGCGCGGCGCCACGCGCGAAGCGCAAAAAGCCGCGGCGGCCAAAGCGGATTTCATCGGCAAAGTCAGCCACGAAATCCGCACACCGCTCAACGCCATTGCCGGTTTCACCGAGGTGATCATGGCGGAGCGCTTCGGCCCGATCGGCAACGAGCGCTACCGCGAATATCTCAAGGACATGCAAGCGGCCGAAACCGACCTCGTTTCGCTGTTGAACGATCTCCTTGATCTTTCCAAGATCGAAAACGGCCAGCTCGATCTGACATTCGCCAATGTCAGCCTCAACGAACTGACGCAGCAATGCGTCGGCATCATGCAGCCGCAGGCGAGCCGCGCGCGCATTATCATTCGCACCTCGCTCACGCCCGGGCTGCCGCAAGTGGTCGCCGACGAGCGCTCGTTGCGCCAGATCGTGCTCAATCTGCTCTCGAATTCCATAAAGTTCACCGGTCCGGGCGGCCAGGTGATCGTATCCACCGCCTTTGCCGACTCGGGCGAGGTGGTGTTGCGCGTGCGCGACACCGGCGTCGGCATGAGCGAGAAGGACGTCGAGGCGGCGCTGCAGCCGTTCCGTCAAACTGCGACTTCGGGAAGTTGGGGCTCGGGCAGCACCGGCCTTGGCCTGCCGCTAACCAAGGCCTTGGCCGAGGCCAATCGCGCGCATTTCTCCATCAAGAGCGCACCAAACGCCGGCACTCTGATCGAGGTCGCTTTCCCGCCGACGCGGGTGGTCGCGCAATAGTGCGCGGCCGACAGGGCGCAAGCGTGTTTCTTACGCGACGCGGATGACGATTTTGCCGAAATGCGCGCCTGCCGCCATGTGATTGAGAGCTGCCTTCATCTCGTCGAAGCCAAACACACGATCGATCGCCGGTTTGATCTTGTTGGCGGCAATGGCGGCGTTCATCGCCTCGAACATCTCCGTTGAGCCGACGTAGATGCCCTGCACGTTGGCGCGCTTGGAGAAGATCAATCCCGGATTGAGTTCAGTCGCGCCGCCGCTCACGCTGCCGATAATGCTGATCTTGCCGCCGACGCGGATCGCGCCAAACGAGCGGTTCAGCGTTGCCACGCCGCCGACCTCGAGCACATGGTCGACACCGCGGCCGCCGGTAAATTCGCGCGCGGCTTTGTCCCATTCCGGGGTGGTCTTGTAGTTGATGCCGAATGCCGCGCCGAGCGCTTTGGCGCGCGCAAGCTTGTCGTCGCTCGACGAGGTGATGATCGCGGTGATCCCCATCGCGCGCGCCAATTGCAGGCCAAAGACGGAGACGCCGCCGGTGCCTTGCAGCAGCACCGTGTTGCCGGCGATCAGCTTGGCGTGGTGCACGATGGCGCTCCACGCGGTGACGCCGGCGCACGGCAGCGTCGCGGCTTCCTCGAGCGACAGGTGCCCGGGGATTTTCACGACGCCTTCCTCCTCCAGCACGACATATTCCGCGAGCATGCCGTCGATCGCGCCGCCCAATGCCGACGCGGCCGTCTCCTGAGCGTTCATTTCGCCGGCGGGCCAGCGCTGGAAGAAGCTTCCTGCCACCCTGTCGCCGGCCTTTACGCGCGTGACGCCAGGGCCGACTTCAACCACTTCGCCCGCGCCGTCGGAAAGCGGAATGACGTCGTCGCGCACCGGCAGGCGGTAAGTGCCGCGGGCAATGCCGAGGTCGCGATAATTGAGCGAACAGGCAGCGACCTTGACCAGCACCTGCCGGTAGAGCGGCTTCGGCATTGGCCGGTCGACTTGAACGAGGGCGTCGACGCCGGCGCCGCCCTTGGGCAGTTGATAGGCACGCATAGGTTATGGCTCCCCGAGCTCATTGGCGCCGGTCTTGTAACCTGAGCCGAGCAATGGAGGATAGTCAGGCGGTGGCGCCCCCCGCTATCGGCCTCTTGCATGGCGTCCCACGCCACCTGCGAGCGGCCGTGTCGCATGAAGCAAGGTTCGTTTTGGAGGCTTGAATCATGCTCCGTTCATTGCTCTCAATGCTCGAGTAGGACTTATCGGATGTCGGCTTTTGGGGCAAAGCAGACGCCCGGCCAAGGTGCCGAAAACAACGCTGATGGATCCAAAACGGACATTCGTTTCATTCGATCACTTCGTCGGCAGTCGCAAGAAACGTTGGAGGCACCGTCAGGCCGAGCACCTTGGCGGTCTTCAGATTGATCGCAAAATCAAATTTCGCTGGCTGTTGGACAGGCAGATCGGCCGGCTTAGGCGAGCCACTGCGCGGCCGGCACGGCGGCTTCGTTTTCGTTTCGTAGTAGAAGTCAAAACATGAGTCCGTGCGTGATCAGAAAGAGCGGCACGATAAACGTTGGGAGAACGCCCGCATGACCGATCCTCCGATGGGTGTCGTTCCGTTTAGCCGTAATTGACGCCCGGGTTGCTTTGCCCAACTTCTATAATGTAGCCGTCAGGATCGCGAATGTAGCAGCGCGTCTCGCCGTATTTGGGCTTTGGCTCGGTGATGAACTCAGCCCCCCGACTTTTCCATAGTTCATAGCACGCATGAATATCGGCAACGCGGATATTCATGAAGCTGCTGACGGAATCGGGATCGGCGGGGACGCTGAGGGTTACCGTTGGTTTGTCGGGTGTGGGACCGCCCCCGAAGTAGACAATGAGCCACGTGTTCGCGATCTGGATGAACCCCGGCGCGCCCTCGCTGTTGCCCATGGTCAGGATGCGCCCGCCGAAAACCCTTTCGTAAAATCGAGCCGACCGTTCGACGTCGGCAACGGTGATAAAGTGTGCGACGGTAATCCCGTCCTGCGGCGGCATCTGATAGGTTTTCTGCCCGACTTGTACCTCGCTCATGGATGACTCCTATCTTGGTCGGCTCACCCAACGCGAGTGTAGGTGGTTCTTTAGGTGCCGGTAAGGTCCAATTTCCTGCATGTATTTGAGACAGCGGCCAACGGATGATCCCTTCCAATGGAGTCACGCGCAATGTAAAGCACGTAATGCAGAGCCGGTCGTTCCGGCGATCAGGACAACCCACTTGGGCCATCGCATTCTTGAATGCGGGTTTGTGACCGGGACCTGATCCGAGAGGGCATTATGGCCAGCGGTCCTGTGAACTGCACTCAAAGGCCGAACACATGCCCGCACCGACCAACCCTGCGACGTGAAGATTCTCCTTGCCAACTCGGAGCCGTCCACACATGGCGTCCGTCCTGCGATGTCGGCTCTTGTGGCGGCTTTCCGGGTTAAGCGGACATCCCGGATTATGATCACATCACCTAACTAATTCGCCACCGGCAGTACGCTGACGGCAACGTCGATGCGCTGTCCGCCGGAGCCGAAAATCACACCGTCCATCGGCGCCACATCGGTATAGTCGCGCCCGATCGCCAAGACGACGTGTTCGTCGGAGGCGAGCATCGCATTGGTCGGGTCAAGCCCGATCCAGCCGGTTTCCGAACCGCACCATACCAGCACCCAGGCATGCATGGCGTCGGCGCCCTGCAATCGCGTCGCGTCAGTGCGCGGCGCGCTGCGCAGATAGCCGCTGACATAGACCGCCGGCAATCCGATGCCGCGCAGTCCGGAAATCATGATATGCGCGAAATCCTGGCAAACGCCGCGGCGTAGCGCGAACGACATCGGCGGCGTGGTGGTGACCGTCGTCGCGCCGATTTCGTAGGTGATGTCGGCTTTGAGGCGATTGTTCAGTTCGATGGCGGCATCGAGCACGGGCCGGCCGATGGAAAAACTCTCCCGCGTATAGTCGCGAATCTCCGGATCGAGCGACACCATGCGGCTCGGGAACAAGAAGTGCGCGGGCGACAACGGGCCGACGTCGCTCGTTGCAAACGCCTCGTCGCGGACCGCTTCCCAGGCGGGTGTCGTCAGCGGGGGCGGCTCGATCGCCGCGTCAACGGTGACGCGGGCCGCCAATTTCACGGTCAGGATCTTGTGCGGCTCTTCGATTTCGATCCAAGTCAGGCGGTTGCCGAAAAAATCCTGACCCTCGCGCCGGTGCCGCGGTTCCGGCATGATCTGCAAGGCGGCGACGTGCACGCGCTGGCCGGCGCGATGGATCGGCGTCAAGCGCAGCACATGGCGCGCGTGAGCCACGGGCGAGGCGTAGGCGCACGTCGTCGTCTGCCGGACATCGTAGATCACGCCAGCGCCTCCCGCACCGACTCGGAGCGTTCGTTGTTGGCGAGATAAGAGGCCGTGATCGCATCAGAGAGTTTCATGAGCGATTGCGCGATGTCGATGATCAGCGCCTCGTCAATGGCCGTCGCTTCGACGGTGCGAAGCCGCGTCGCGACCGCGGCGACGATTTGCTGCGCCGGCGAAAGCCGGCCGGTGGCATTGCGGCCCGGCAACGCGGAAAGATGCGCCTCGATGCGGTCGAGCTGAAACGCCACCGAACGCGGATTGTTGGGATCAAGCACGACGAGATCGACGACCGGCGCGCGCGCCGCCACCATCACGTAGCGCTGCCGGTAGGTGATCTGGCTGTCGGCGAGCTCAAGGAGGACGTCGAGGCCGCCCTCCGGTGCGTCGGCTTGTGCGAAACAGCGCACCAGCCGGCAGGTGAGGATGGCGCGCTCGATGCGGCGGCCGAGTTCGAGAAAGCGCCAGCCGGCGAGCTGTGTCATGTTCTCCTGTGCCAGGCCCGAAAGCGATGAAATGATCCGCAACGCCGCTTCGACGCGCTCAATCATCGCGCTTTCCGAAGGACCAATAACGAGCGGGGTCGCGATCATCGTGGCCAGATCGTTGATCGCGCGCCAGGCATCGGGAGAGAAGCGATCGCGGATGACCGACGCGGCCGATCGCGCGGCACCGGCGAGATACGGCAAAGACCCGGACAGATCATCACGGGTGAGCGCCGCGCGCGCGGTGAGTGCGGCCGGGGCTGCGCCGGTGTCGCTCGGCACCGCGTCCCATGCCTCGAGCAGCGCGACAATGCTGGCGATGACCGGGGCGGCCGCTTCGTCGACCTCGGCGACGCGATTGATCATGGCGCGAATAAGCCGCAGCGTTGCCTCCGCTCGCTCGACGTAGCGGCCGACCCAGAACAGATTATCGGCGGCGCGACTCGGGAGGAGGCCGGTGGCGCGCTGGACCTGGATGTGCTCGGGCGTCGGCAGCAGCGTCGTCTCGGCGACCGGGCCATGGGTGAGCACCCAGGCGTCGGCGGTCGCAGCGCCGCGCTGCAGGCTGACGGCGCGCGCGTCCGCGTTCTCCGCGATGCGCACAAAGCCGCCGGGCATGACCTGCCAGCGCTCGCCGACCTTGGCGAGGAACAGCCGCAAGGTGAAGGGCCGGGGCTGCAGGCGGCCGTCACGCCACACCGGCATGCTCGACAGCGTGACTGCTTCCTGCGCCACATAGTCGACGCCGCGATCGCGGATCGAAAGAATGAGCGCGTCGCGCGCCGCGTCATCGAGCTTGGCGCCCAGGACCTCGTGGGTGCTGCGTCCATCGGTTGGTGACTCAAACGCCGAAGCGATGACCATGCGGTCGAGCTTTTCGATCATCTCTTCGCGCATATCGGCGCGGCCCAGCCACCAGGTCGCCACGTTTTGTACCGCCAGATCGGCGCCGAGCACGATCGGCGCCAGCGCCGGCAGGAACGCCAACATCGCCCGCGCCTCGACCAAGCCGGCGCCGAGCGCATTGATGATGACGATCTTGCCGTCGCGCACGGCCTGCAAGAGTCCCGGCGCGCCGAGGCGAGAGGCGGCATTGAGTTCGAGCGGATCGGCGAAGTCGGCGTCGATCCGCCGCAGCAGCACCTCGGTGCGCTGCAAGCCGGAAACGGTGCGGACGAAGACGCCATCGTCGCGCACGCTTAAATCCTCGCCCTCGACCAGGAGGAGGCCCAGATAGCGCGCGAGATAGGCGTGCTCGAAATAGGTTTCGCTCATCGGTCCCGGCGTCAGCAGACAGATGTGAGCGTCGTCCTGGCGGCTCAGTGTCGAAAGTTCGGCCTGGAAGGCCTGGAAAAAGGGGGCGAGTCGCTCGACGCGCGTGGTGCGATAAAGGTCGGGAATGGCGCGCGACAGCGCCAGCCGGTTCTCGATCGCGTAGCCGGCGCCCGAGGGCGCCTGGGCGCGATCGCTTAGCACCCACCAGCGGCCGTCGGCGCCGCGCCCGACATCGACGGCATAAAAGCGCAGATGCGCGCCGCCGGGCGGCGCGACGCCGACCAGCGGACGCAAAAATTCCGGGTTGCCGGCAATCAACGCGGCCGGCAAGCGGCCGTCGCGGCTAAGCCGCGCTGCGCCGTAAGCGTCGGCAAGCACCGCTTCGAGGAGATCGGCGCGCTGAATGAGCCCGGCTTCGAGGTCTTTCCATTCCGACGGTTCGATGATGAGCGGCACATGACTGAGCGGCCACGGACGCTCAATGCCGGCGGCGTCTTCGTAGACCCGATAAAAAACGCCGGAGTCGCGCAGGTAACGGTCGGCGGCGGCAAAGCGGCGATTGATCTCGTCGGCGCCAAGTGCCGCCAGTGTGGTGAGGAACGGCTGCCAGTGCGGGCGCACGCGGCCGTCGCCATCCATCATCTCATCGAACACGCCCGGCAGCAGCTGGTAACTGGCGATGAACTGTTCCAGGCCTGCGGTCTCGTTTGCGGCAAGCGTGTCGAGATGGGCTGCCATGGGCGATGTTATTAGTTCGCGCGCCGCAGATCCAGCGTGGTCGGATATTCAAAGGAGGCTTGGTGCGGCGGAACGTCGATCTGTCCGCCGGTATGGCCGTGCTCCTGGAACCGCGCGCGGCGGCGCGCTTCCGCCTCGTAGGAGTTGATCGGATAGGTCTCGTAATTGCGTCCGCCAGGATGGGTGACGTGATAGACGCAGCCGCCCAGCGAACGCCGGTTCCAGGTATCGACGATGTCGAATGTCAGCGGCGCTTGGACGCCGACAGTCGGATGCAGGCCCGAGGCCAGGTTCCAGGCTTTGAAGCGTACGCCGGCGACGAATTCGCCGGTGCGGCCCGTGGAGGTCAGCGGCACGCGGGCGCCGTTGCAGGTGACGACATGGCGGCCTTCGTTCAAACCCTCGACTTTGACCTGCAGCCGCTCGACCGACGAATCGACGAGCCGCGCGGTTTGGCCGGCGACGCCCTCCTCGCCGAGCACGTACCAGGGCTCGATGGCTTGCCGGAGCTCGAGCCGCACGCCGCCGTGCTGTACCGCGCCGCAGATCGGAAAACGGAATTGCCGCTGCGCCTCGAACCAGGCCGGATCGAAAACGTAACCGGCGCGCTCCAGATCCTCCAACACTTCGAGGAAGTCGTTCCAGACGAAATGTTCGAGCATGTAGCGGTCATGCAGCGCCGTTCCCCAGCGCACCGGCTTGCCATCAAGCGGCGAGCGCCAGAGCCAGGCGACGAGCGCGCGCAGGAGCAATTGCTGAGCCAGACTCATGCGTGCGTCCGGCGGCATTTCGAACGAGCGGAATTCGACCAGACCGAGCCGGCCGGTCGGGCCGTCCGGCGAGAACAATTTGTCGATGCAGATCTCGGTGCGGTGGGTGTTGCCGGTCACGTCGACCAGGATGTTGCGGAACAGACGATCGACGAGCCAGGGCGTCGGCGCTGGTGCCGCACCAGCCGGTGCCGGCACCTTGCCGAGAGCGATTTCAAGCTCGTAGAGCATGTCCTGGCGCGCCTCGTCGATGCGCGGCGCCTGGCTGGTCGGTCCGATGAACAGACCGGAAAAAAAGTAGGAGAGAGAGGGCCGCCGCTGCCAATAGAGCACCAGGCTCTTCAGAAGGTCTGGCCGGCGCAGGAACGGGCTGTCGGCAGCATTGCGGCCGCCGAGCACGACGTGATTGCCGCCGCCGGTGCCACTGTGGCGGCCGTCGATCATGAACTTGTCGGTGCCCAGCCGCGAGAGATGCGCCTCCTCGTAAATGCCGCTCGTGATCGCGACGGCTTCGCGCCACGACTCCGCCGGATGGATATTGACCTCGATGACGCCGGGGTCGGGCGTCACTTTGATGACGCTGAGCCGCGGATCGGGCGGCGGCTCATAGCCTTCGACATGCACCGGCAGGCCGAGTTCGGCCGCGGTCGTCTCGACCACGGCGAGCAGTTCGAGATAATCGGCGAGCGTTTCGACCGGCGGCATGAACACGCACAAGCGTCCGTCGCGTACTTCGACCGCCAGAGCCGTACGCACCGGCATGCCCGGCGCAACCGGCGTCGGCGGCCGCGCTTGGCGCTCGCTGCGTCACCAACGTCTCGGGTGCGAGCGGCGGTGAAGCCGCTTCGCCGCTCGATGGCTTGTAGAGCCCGGGCCTGATTGGATGCGTAATGCGCGGATCGGGCAGCGGGCGTGCGTTCGGCGAACGGGTCGGCCGGGACCAGGTGCGGATAGTCGACGGGAGCGAGCTTGGGCAACGATTGCAGCGGCAGCCGGAAGCCGAGCGGCGAATCTCCCGGGATCAGGAACAACCGGCCGCGGCGGGTTTGCCATAGCTCGCTCAGCCATCCAGGCTTCGCCTGCGCGGTCCAGCGCTGCACCGGCAGCACGAAGCCTGCCGGCTCGCCGCGGTGACTGTCGAACAAGCTCAGAATGCGCGCGCGCTCGCGCGGATCGTCGATCTTCGGATCGCTCGGATCGATATTCTCCGGGATCAGACCTTGCTTGAGCATCCGGTCGGCCGGGTCCTCGTAAGCGGGCTGCACGTAGTCCGCCGTGATTCCCAGCCGCGCGGCAATCCCCTCGGCGAAGACGCCGTGCATCGTCGGCGCGTCGGTTTGTGGTCGGCCGCCTCGCGCGCGATCAGGCTCTCATCGCGCCAGATCGGCACGCCGTCGCGCCGCCAGTACAGCGAGAACGCCCAGCGCGGCAGCGGCTCGCCGGGATACCATTTGCCCTGGCCGTAATGCAGGAGTCCGCCCGGCGCGAAACGCTGGCGCAGGCGCCGGATCAGTTCGTCGGCGCGCACGCGCTTCATCGGTCCGAGCGCGGCGGTGTTCCATTCCGCCGATTGATAATCGTCGACCGAGACGAAGGTCGGCTCGCCGCCCATGGTCAGGCGCACGTCGTGCGCGACAAGATCGGCATCGACCTTGTCGCCGAGCGCATCGAGCGCGGTCCAGGCCGCTTCGGAGAACGGCGCGGTCACGCGCGGCTGCTCGGCGATCCGCTTGACGCTCATGTCGAACGCGAAGCGAACCTCGGCGGGCTCGACCAGTCCGCTGATCGGCGCGGCGGAGCGGAAATGCGGCGTCGCGGCGACCGGCAGGTGGCCCTCGCCGCAGAGCAGTCCCGAGGTCGGATCGAGCCCGATCCAGCCCGCGCCCGGCAGATAGACCTCGGTCCAGGCGTGCAGGTCGGTGAAGTCGTGCGTCGGCGCCGGCGGCGCCTTCGAGCGGCTTCATGTCCGGCCTGAGCTGGATGAGATAGCCGGACACGAAGCGCGCCGGCAGGCCGATGTGACGCAGGAGCTGCACCAGCAGCCACGCCGTGTCGCGGCAGGAGCCGGCGCCCGACGGCGAGCGTTTCTTCCGGAGTCTGCACGCCCGGCTCCATGCGGATGAGATAGCGGATCATCTGCTGCAGGCGCTGATTGAGCTCGACCAGAAAATCGACGGTGTTGCGCTGTTCGCGCGAAATCGATCGAACCAGCTCTTTCAGCCGCGGGCCCGCGCGGCTCCGGTTCGACGAAGGCCGCGAGGTCCTCACGCAGCTCGGGCGGGAAATGCGAACGGCCAGGTTTCCGCGTAGGGCTCGACGAAGAAGTCGAAGGGATTGATCACTTCCATATCGGCGAGGAGATCGACCGTTACGGAAAATTCTTTCGTCTTCTCCGGGAATACGAAACGCGCGAGCCAATTGCCGTGCGGATCCTGCTGCCAGTTCACGAAATGCTGGGCGGGCTTTACCGTGAGCGAATAGCTCGGAATGCGGGTGCGGCAGTGCGGCGCCCGGCCGCAGCCGTACGATTTGCGGACCGAGACTGACCGGCCTGTCATAATCGTAACGAGTGGCGTGGTGGAGGCCGACGAGGATCGACATGCTGATACGCGGTACGGACCGATTTTTTGCCCCGAGAATAGGCAATTTCCATGCAATTTCCGGGCCGCCGTCAATCGCCTTATTCTGCGGCGATCAGCAGAGCATGCTCCGCAAAAGCTACATTATAAGGCGGCGCGGTACCCCCGTATCCGCGCCGCCACCCGCAACAAGCACGAATGTCGAGCATTGCCGCGGGCATGCATCACTAAGCCTGTCAGTGCAGCCGTCGTCTTGATCTCGATCAACCCTCCGCCGTGCGGCGCCTGGCGCGAGCGGGCTTGCTCCGATCGGTCGTGCGCTCGCGCATACTCACTCGTTGATGACACCGCGCACGATATGGCCCCCCTCGGGTCCGCCAGCCGGCACGGTGCCGATTGGTTGCCCCTGCAGTTTATCGCCGAGATGCAACAGCGGGACGAGCACGAACGCCAAAGCCGTAAAGGCCGCCGACACCAGAATGAGCGGCATGAGGTTGCGGTGGAACACATGCTCAAACAGGAACGATCCGATGATGTCGGCCGACGCAGTCGCCAGGTTGATCAGTGACATCATCACCGCAAAGCTGAAACCCTCAGATCGCGGCGGACAATAATCGGCGGCTAGCGTCACCGTCGCCACGGTCGCGAGCATGGCGGCAAATCCGCTGCAAAAGCTCAAGATCGCCGCCGACGCCTCATTATACAGCAAGAGATACGCCGCCGTGGCCACGGTACCAAGCGCGATGCTCAGGTTGAGGAGCCGCTTGGAAGACATTTGGCCGAACTGACGCCGATAAAGGATCGCGCCGACGATCCAGCCGGCCGATGCGATCGATCCCAAGGCACCGATATAGCCCTGGGAGAATTTGAGGCGATCGGTCATGGTGTAGTAGAGCGGCGTGCTCAAGCCGGGACTGAAGTAATAGAGAAACAGAAAACTCCCGACGATCCACAGCTCGCGTTTTTTGCAAGCGGCCGTTCAGACTGCCGAAGGTGCCGCGCAGCGCCGCAATATCGACGCGCGCCTTCTTCTCGGGGATCAGAAAGACGGTGCCGAACAGCACCGCAGCCGGTGCGACGGCGACGATGGCAGCGGCAGCGTGCAGCGCCGCGCTCGGCGACAGGCGCTGAGTCAGCTGACCGCCGACGATCGCGGCGGCCATGGCGGCGATGTTGAACCACAGCCATTGTTGATTGACGAACCTGCCGCTCTCCCCGAGCCTTTGTCCGTTCTCCACCAGCACCGCCCCGCACACGGTGCTCGATATCGCCATGGCATAGGCCGTGATCTGCAGGGCCCACACCAGCTGGCTCGGCGCCGTCAGTTGGGTGGTCCAGAGGAAGGCCGCGGCTGCGGCAATGTTGGCGGCGATGAGGTAGGTTTTGCGGCGATAGCCGAACAGCGGCACGAAATCCGACAGCACGCCGTAAACCGGCTTGATGATCCAGGGAAAATTGAAGATCGTGAGATAGGCGGTGACTTGCAGCGCGGTCCAGCCGTGCACCTCTTTCAAATAAAAGCTGAGCGGCTGAGCGATCAGCCCGCCGACCTGTCCAACGCCTTCGACGACATAGACCAGCGCGAAAAACAACAGCAGCCGGTTTGTCGACGCCGCGGTCTTGTGCTGGCGCCTGCACCGATAAAGACGGTTCGTTCATCGATTGCGGCTCGCGATTCGTTGCGCAATCGTCTGCATGCACGACGACACGCGTGGTTCAGCGATCCTAGCGGTTCGTGAACGGGGCGTCGCACGTTGTGTGGAAATAGAGACTCAGTTTCGCTTATCGCTGCGGAAGCGGCACATGGGCCGCCGACCGCTCGATGAGGTCGCCGCGGGTCAACGACCTGTTGCCCATCGACACGGCGGTTGCGGCGACGACGAGCGAAACCGTGAGCGCGACGGTCGCGATCAGTTCGAGCCGGACGGCGCGCCGTTCTGACAGCGCCTTTTCGACTCGCGGCGGTGCGAAACCGGGATTGCCGGTCAGCTCTGCCATGGAGGTCATCCTTCGCAAATCATTGTCATCCGACGGTCGCTGGCGATGCCGGCGCCGGTTCGGCAGCATTGGGGCGAGGCCATTGAAGAAGCAAGGCGATTTGAAGGGTTTTGGTTAATAAAGAGTTAACAGGGGCCGCGGCGACCACTGACCGGCGCGGCCGATCGGGTCACTCGGCAAATGCCGCTGCCGGTTGCCAAGTCCATCGCCACATGGCCGGGCTCGGCGGCGACGCGCTCAAGCCAGGCGCGCACGGCGGGAAACGGCTCAAGGTCGAAATCGCACAGATGCGCGACGTGGGTGTAGGCGTAGAGCGCGATGTCGGCGACGGTGTAGCGGTCGGCGGCGAAGAAGTCGTGCAGCGAGATGTGCTTCTCCATGACGCCGAGCGCGCGATGGCCTTCCTCCATCCAGTCTTCGAAGGCGTGACGCTGCAAGTCGCGCCCGCCCTTGACCAGCGTGAGCCAGAAATAGGCGGCGCCCAAATTGGGCTCCAGACTGTGCTGCTCGAAGAACATCCATTGCAGCGCTTCCGCGCGCTCGATGCTGTCCTCCGGCGCGAGCGCCGTGCCGCCGGCGAGGTACCACAGGATGGCGTTGGACTCCGGGAGATAACGGCCGGGCGCGACTTCCAGAAGCGGCACCTGGCCGTTCGGATTCTTCGCCAGGAACTCCGGCGTATGGCTTTCGCCCTTGAGGATATCAATTTCGATCAGCCGATAAGGAATGCCCAGCTGCGCCAGCGCGAGCCGCGCCTTGTAGCTGTTTCCCGAACGCTGCATCGAATAGAGCGTAAACATGGCCGCTCCCAGCTGCCCGTGCGGCAGGATCGTCCTGGGGCCGTACGCTGTGAACGCGGCGATGTCGTGGCCGCGCGATCTGTCGCAAGGGCCGTTCGCTATTTTAGAAGAAATGCGCTCGAAAAAGCCACCGGCGAGATGACTAAAACCGTGCTGCGCCGCAACAACAGAATGAACATCACCAGCATAGCCGGAACCCCGAGTGGCACGAGCGTCGCGTGCGCGACGGTGCGGGCGACGAGCGGCATCAGCCAGAGCCCGGCGAGGGCCGTCTTCTCCCAGGGGCCGAAGTCGCGCGCGAGGCCATCGGCGACAAGGAACGCGATGGCCGGCGCCAGCGCCATCATGTCGTAATCAAAGGTGTAAGGCGTGGCGAGCATCGCGGCGAGGCAGAGCGCGGCGGCTTTGAGCGGATAGGGCGCGGCGCTGCGCCACAGCCAAACGAGCGCGGCGCCGAGCGTCACGACCAGCGCGCCTTGCAGTGCATAAGCGATGGGGACGCTTGCCCCCACATGCGCGCCCAAGCGAACAGGCTTTGGATCTTGTACCAGCCGGTGTCGCCCTGTTCGAGCGCGACGAGACGGGTGAAGCGGGTCGAAGTTGAAGAACGCCTGCCACACGTGGGGACCGAAGGCGATCGTTGTTGTGATTGCGAGCACGGCAACGGCCACGACGGCTGTGGCAAAACAGCGCCAACGCCCGCCAGCGATGAGCGCGATCGGTATCATCATTCCGAATTGCGGCTTGTAGGCCAGAAGGCCGAACAGAATGCCGGCAACGACCGGCCGACGGTCGAGCTGTACCAGCGCAGCGCCGAGCAAAGCGGCGGTGAGGAAACCGTTCTGACCGTGACCGACATTGATCAGCACCGCCGGGAAGGCGAGCGCCAGAAGGAGCCAGTCACCTCTCCCCGCGTGCGGGGAGAGTATGGGAGAAGCAGAAAGGATCGCGCGGATCGCGAGCAAATAGAGGCCGAGCGTTACCGCCTGCCAGACCGCGAGCGCGATCGGGTAGGGCAGCAAGGCCAGCGCGGCGGCGACGAAGAGAAAGAGCGGCGGATAGTGCCAGCCGTAGAACGGCGTCGCTGCACCGAAGATTTGCTGCTCGCGCGCGTGCTGCAGAGCGAGGTCGAAGGGCGCCGCGGGGCTGCCCTCGAGCACATAGGTGCCGGCCGCGTAGACATTGGAAAAATCCGTTCCCAGCGGCCGACCTTGTAGGTCGACGAGCCCGTTCGCGGTGATCACCAGATAGAGAAAGCCGGCGACGGAAGCGATGAGGACCGCGGCCGCCGATGAGCCGGATACGCTCGCGCGTGAGCCAGGATCCGCTCCGCAATACCTCGCGCACCCGGTCCATTGCGGCTCCTTGCTCGGATCGCTGCGGCGTGCATTAGGCCAGCGGAGCCTTAACGGAGAATTGAGCCGGATGCGCTCTGCCCGGCCTTGCCTGTGCGCCATCGGCGTTTTACCAAGCACGCGCCCACGAGCGGGCACTTTGGAGACCAGCATGGCCTTTCTCGCTGACCGGATTTCGCGCATCAAGCCATCGGCCACCATCGCGGTGACGGACAAGGCGCGCGCGCTCAAGGCGGCCGGCCGCGATGTCATCGGCCTTGGCGCTGGCGAGCCCGATTTCGATACGCCGGACAACATCAAAGAGGCGGCCATCAAGGCGATCCGCGACGGCAAGGCGTCGAAATACACCGCCGTCGACGGCATCCCTGAGCTCAAGGCCGCCATCGCCCGCAAGTTTCAGCGCGAGAACGAGCTTGCCTACAAGCCGTCGCAGATCATCGTCGGAACCGGCGGCAAGCAGGTGCTGTACAACGCGCTTGTTGCCACCATCAATCCGGGCGACGAGGTGATCATCCCGGCGCCCTATTGGGTGAGCTATCCCGACATGGTGCTGCTCGCGGGCGGCGAGCCCGTCGAGGTCGTAACCACGATGGAATCGGGCTTCAAGATGAAGCCCGAGGCACTGGAGCGGGCGATCACGCCGAAGACCAAATGGATCATCTTCAACTCGCCGTCGAACCCGACCGGCGCCGCTTACACGCGCACCGAGCTCAAGGCGGTAACCGACGTGCTCGTTCGCCGTCCGCACGTGCATGTCATGTCGGACGACATGTACGAGCATCTCGTCTATGACGACTTCAAGTTTTTCTCGCCGGCGCAGCTTGAGCCGCGGCTTTACGAGCGCACGCTGACTGTGAACGGCATGTCCAAGGCCTATTGCATGACCGGCTGGCGCATCGGTTATGCCGGTGGCCCCGAGCCGCTGATCAAGGCAATGGCGATGATCCAGTCGCAGTCGACGTCGAACCCGACCGCGGTCGCGCAATGGGCCGCCGTCGAAGCCCTTAATGGTCCGCAGGATTTCATCGCCAAGCACAACAAGATCTTCAAGGAGCGGCGCGACCTCTGCGTCTCCATGCTCAACCAGGCCAAAGGCATCCAGTGTCCGAAGCCCGAAGGTGCGTTCTACGTCTACCCGTCCTGCGCGGGAACGATGGGCAAGACGGCGCCCACCGGCAAGAAGCTGGCGACGGATGAGGATTTCGTCACCGAGCTTCTGGAGGCCGAAGGCGTCGCGGTGGTGCAGGGCACGCCGTTCGGCGTCGGGCCGGCATTCCGCATTTCCTACGCCACCGCCACCACCGCGCTGGAGGAAGCCTGCACCCGCATCCAGCGTTTCTGCGGCAATTTGCGATAGCCGCACGCATCGTTCCGGCTGCGGCAAATGGGGCACCGATCTCGGATAAGCCCGAGATCGCTTCTGTTCCGGAATGACAAGACGCCGCTCTCATTCTCGCCTACAATCCTTCAGGCCCATGGGTGGGCTGAGGGGGAACCACATGTTTCGCACCGTTTTCGCCACCGCGGTCATCACCGCGGTCGCACTCGCGACGCCTTTGATCCCGGCGGATGCGCAGCAGATTCAAGTCGGCACGCTCACCTGCTCGCTTTCGTCGAGCATCGGTCTTGTGCTCGGCTCGCAGAAGAATGTGAATTGCATTTTCAAGGGGCGACCGGGCGAGCCGGAGGAAGCTTATACCGGCACGATGACCACGATCGGCCTCGACATTGGCGTCACGTCCGGCGGCGTGATCGTCTGGGCGGTGTTTGCGGGCACCAACCACTATGCCGGAATGCTTACCGGCACCTATGGCGGGGCGACCGCGGAAGTGTCCGTCGCCGCCGGTCTCGGCGCTAACGTGCTGGTCGGCGGATCGAACCGCACCGTGGCGCTGCAGCCATTGTCGGTGCAGGGGCAGATGGGCCTCGATATCGCCGGCGGCATCGGAGCGCTGGAGCTGCACCCAGCGCGATGAGGCTGGCGGCCTCTGGAGGTCAGCCGCCCGGACGGGAGCGCGCGCAATGTCGCGCCCCTTGACCAGCCCTGCCGGCGCCTGAAACGATGGCGTTACGCGATCCGCGCCCGAAGCGACGGATCAGCGTCCGGGAGGCAGTCATGGCAGCAAACGGAAGCAACACGCGCGCAACAGGCCCCCGCTGTGTCGCGCTGGTCGGCCCCTTCCAGAGCGGCAAGACCACGCTACTTGAGGCGATCCTTACCCGCACCGGCGCCATCCAGCGCCAAGGCACCATCGAGGCCGGCAACACCGTCGGCGATGGCAGCAAGGAAGCGCGCCATCACCGCATGAGCGTTGAGCTCACCGTCGCCACCACCAATTTCATGGGCGATGCCTACACCTTTCTCGATTGCCCCGGTTCGGTCGAGTTCACCCACGACATGCGCGCGGTGCTGCCGGCAATCGATGCGGCGGTGGTGGTGTGCGAGATGGACGAGAAGAAAGTCCCCCAGCTGCAGCTTATTCTGCGCGAGCTGGAAGACCGAAACATTCCGCGCGTTCTGTTCGTGAACAAGATCGACAAGGGCGACGCCGGTGTCCATGACGTGCTCCAGCTGCTCCAGCCGGCATCGCGCACCAAGCTGATCTTGCGACAAATTCCGACGTTCTCCGGCGAGATCATCTCTGGCTTCGTCGATCTCGCGCTCGAGCGCGCCTTTGTCTACAAAGAGCACGCTCCCTCCGAAGTCGTTGCGCTGGAAGGTGACGTAGCCGACCGCGAGAAGACGGCGCGCTTCTCCATGCTGGAGACGCTCGCCGACCATGACGACGAGCTGATGGAGCAGTTGCTCGAAGACATCCAGCCGCCGCGCGACAAGGTTTTCGACGACCTCACGCGCGAACTGCGCGACGGGCTGGTGTGCCCGGTGCTGATGGGCACCGCGGCGCGCGCCAACGGCATTTTGCGGCTCCTCAAGGCGTTGCGCCATGAATCGCCGGGCATCGCGGAAACGGCGAAACGGCTGGGCGTAAAGGGCGGCGCGGACGCCGTCGCCTACGTGCTCAAGACCTTGAACACGACCCACGGCGGCAAGATGTCGGTCGCGCGCGTTCTCGCCGGGCAGGTTGGCGACGGCACGACGCTGCTGTCCGGCGACGACGAGGTCGGCCGCGTCGCCGGCGTTTTCAAGCTCGTCGGCCAGACCAGCGAGAAGCGCGGACCGGCGACGGTTGGCGAGACGGTCGGGTTCGCCAAGCTCGATAAAGCCAAGACCGGCGACACGCTCACGGCGGGCAAACAGGCGCATCCCGCGGTGGCCAAGATCGAGCCATATCCGCCGGTGCTCGCCATCGCCATCTCGGCGAAGGAGCGCAAGGACGACGTGAAACTCGGCCAGGCGCTCAACAAGCTCGCCGAGGAGGATCCTTCAATCACCATCGTGCATAATCCGGAGACGCATGAAGTGGTGCTGTGGGGCCAGGGCGAAATGCACCTGCGCGTCGCCACCGAGCGATTAAGCGACCGCTACGGCGTCGCCATCGAGCGTCGCCAGCCGAGCGTCGGCTACCGCGAGACCATCCGCAAGGGTGTGGTCCAGCGCGGCCGGCACAAGAAGCAGTCGGGCGGCCACGGCCAATACGGCGACGTCGTGATCGACATCAAGCCGATGCCGCGCGGTTCGGGTTTTTCCTTCGAGGACAAGATCACCGGCGGTGTGGTGCCGCGCAACTATATCCCGTCGGTCGAAGAAGGCATCATCGACGCGCTCAAGCACGGCCCGCTCGGTTTCCCGGTGGTCGATCTGCACGTCGCGCTCATCGACGGCTCCTATCACACCGTCGATTCCTCCGACATGGCGTTCCGCACTGCCGGGCGCATCGGCATCGTCGAAGGTCTGCCGCAGTGCCAGCCGGTGCTGCTGGAGCCGATCCATCTGGTCGAGATCGTCTGCCCCAGCGAGGCGACGGCAAAGATCAATGCGCTGATGTCCGGACGCCGCGGCCAGATCCTCGGCTTTGATACGCGCGAGGGCTGGGAAGGCTGGGACGTGGTGCGCGCCAAGATGCCGGAGGCGGAGATCGGCGACTTGATCGTCGAAATCCGCTCGGCCACCGCCGGCGCCGGCACCTTCACCTTCAAGTTCGACCACATGGCCGAGCTGACCGGCCGCACCGCCGACCAGATCGTCGCCGCCCGCCGCGCCGCGGAGTGATTCAAACAGTGCTCGTCATGGCCGGACTTGTTCCGGCCATCCACGTCTTCAGCTTCTCGCGCTCCACCTATTAAGACGTGGATGCCCGCAACAAGTGCGGGCATGACGAAAGCAGAAAGGAACTTAAATGCCGGCCTATTGGATGGCGCGCGCCAAGATCAACGATCCGGTTGAATACAAGAAATATACCGATCTGGTGCCGGGCATCCTCGCCAGATATGGCGGCAAGGTTCTGGCGCGCGGCGGGCGCTTCCAGATCATGGAAGGCCCTGAAAAATTTCAGCGCTTCGTCGTGATCGAATTTCCGACCTTCGAGCAGGGCGTCGCCTGCTTTACCTCCGACGAATACAACAAAGCGGCCGCATTCCGCCGCGGCGGCGCCGGCGAGGTCGAGACCGTCATCCTCGAGAGCGGCGAGGCGACCAAGTAGCCCGTCATTCCGGGACGCGGGCGAAAGCCCGCGGGCCTGGGCAGAGGAACTTCGTCCAGTTCAAAAAATAATTTGAAAACACCTCGGAACAGCGGCAGCCAAAGCGCGTTCCAACGACGGCAGCACACACTCACACGATCTTCCACGATCTTCCGTCCGGAACCGCGCAGCGGTCCCGGACGGAAGTGGCAGCGGGTTGGGATGACACTCAGGGAGAATGATCATGTCAGCAATGTCATCACCGACCCGACGCACTTCACCTGCCGCCTCGGCAGCCGCGGCTAACATCGCAATGAACACCATCACTTTCACGAAGACCGCACCGCCGGAATGGCTGCTGGCGATGTGGAAAGAGATCGACGACAAGACCTTTGGCGAAGGCTTTGATTGTTTCGCAGAGGACGCCATATGCAATCTCGGTGTCGCCGACTGGCATGGCCGCGAGGCGATCCGAGAAAACCTGCGGCAGTTCATCGACACGGGCTTTACCGCACATCACGATGTCGTGGAGTTTTGGGACAGCCCCTTGCTAAAAGTCTTTCATGGCAAAGTCGGCATGAAATTCGATGATCCGAACATCAAGCCTGTGCGACCGACAATGGCGCATTTCTTCTATATGGACGAAAAGGCGCCAACCAAGGTCAAGCACTGGATCGGCGCGGTAGGTCCGACCGGATTTTAGACTTAAGGCGCCGGCTCGCCGCACGTCGTCCTCGCGCCGGTCAACCATCGCTGGCGTTATCGTGCGACCGGGGGAGTCAACAGATGCAATCCGCCGCCAATCAAGCCGTGGCCACAGGCGAAACGTGGTCTGCAGTTCACGCCATGGCCCCCCGGGATCGGATCGTCATGGACCAGATGCGGGCCATGATAGAGCCAAACAAAGGGAAACTGCGCGGCGTCGCCGCTCGAGCTCCGTTCGACGCGATATGGGAGGGGTGGTCGCGCCCGATGGTGTAAACTTCCGTCATGATACGATTGGCGCGATAGCAGGCTGGTGGTGCGAGCCGACTGAAGCTCTGCCCGGTGCGGTTATTCTCCACGCCCATGGCGGCTGGTTTAATTGGGGTTCGGCTGCGGCGTTCCGGCATCTCGTCGGGCACATTGCGCGCACTGCGAATGCCAACGCGTTCGTGCCGGACTACCGCCTCGCGCCCGAAAATCCTTTCCCCGCTGCGTTGGACGACATCCAGGCTTGCTACCGTGGACTGGTGGATAGCGGGGGCGCAGGCTATTGCGCTGACCGGGGATTCTGCGGGCGGCAACCTGGCCTTGGTGCTCCTGGCGCTGATCGGCGCGCAATCGTTTGCGAAACACGTGGCCGTTGCCGCCGTGGCGCTTTCCCCGGTGACGGATCTCGCGATGACGGGACCGAGCTGGCAGAGCCGGGCAGATGCCGATCCATATTTTGTGCGCGATCAGGCCGAGGGACTCATTCGCTCCTATCTCAACGGACACGACCCTGCAGACCCTGCTGCGTCACCTCTCTACGGCACCCTCGCCGGCCTGCCGCCGATCCGCGTGCACGTCGGCGATGCGGAAGTTCTGCTCGATGATTCCCTGCGCTACGTCGAGCGTGCCGTTGCCGCTGGTGTCGACGCCAGGGTCGACGTGTGGGAGGGGATGCCGCACGGCTTCATCGGTAGCGTTGGCCGGCTGGACGCATCGGCTCAGGTTTTGGACGCGATTGGTGCATTCCTGTCCAAGCAGTACGCTGGTCGCGGCAACTGAACGCCCCTGCGCAGAGGGATTGCTTTCGCACGAAGGCTCTGGCGCGCGGCGGCCGCTTTCAGGTCACGGAAGGCCCGGAGAAGTTTCAGCGGTTCGCGCTGATCGAGTTTCCAACCCGTGAGCAGGGCGTCGCCTGTTTCACGTCCGACGAATACAACAAAGCCCCCGCCTTCCGCCGCCGGCGAAGTCGAGACCGTCATCGTCGAAGGCGTTTGACGCGACGAAGTAGGGGCAAGTAGCCCGGATTGAGCGGCAGCGAAATCCGGGGCAACTTACGGCATGGTCTGTTACCGTCGAAATTTCGCCCCGGGCGGGACGTTTTTCCTCACTGTGACGCTCGCGAATCGGAACTCGAGCGCGCTGACCGATCACGCCGTGGCTTTGCGCGCAGCCGTGAAACGGACGCGGCGTCAGCACCCTTTCACGATCGATGCGGTCGTCGTGCTCCCGGATCATTTTCATATGATCATGACATTGCCGGAGGGAGACGCGGATTTTTCCAGCCGATTGAGTTCTGATCAAACGCCGATTCACGACGGCGGTCCTGAAGACCGGCGTCGCGATCGCGCGCCACTCCTTTCGGACTTCCTCCAGAATTTTATCTGCTTCCTGCTTTCTTGTTCCGAGTTCCTTTCCGGATCATGCGTTGCAAAGCGCACGGTCTTTCGAACCATCGGGGCCGTGCGCCCGACCAAGTCCCAGGAAGCGCGTATCTGGAGCTGAGCTGCGGTGTTCGCTCGCTGCAGCAAGCGCCGTGGTGGAACGCCGGAAGGCGAGCGCGCTCCGCTGAGCGCGTGCCGCATCGCAAGATGCGGAGGATGGAAAAATGCGCCTGCCGGCGTTCCGCTTCCTTTCGATTTGTAGCCCGGGTTGAGCGAAGCGAAACCCGGGAGCGGCATCCGAGCCGCACGTTCGTCCCCGGATTTCGCTCTGCTCAATCCGGGCTACTGATTGCGCTGAGCATGATCAAACCGAAAGCCGGTCCCACCGTCGGTTTGAGGTGTGACGCGATCTGCTCTGAAGACGATTTTACGATTGGCCTTGGCAAAACTCGGGCGCGGATCGCGTCGCGAGAACGGGTTTACTCGTTTCACCTCTCCCCGCGTGCGGGGAGAGGTCGAGCGAAGCGAGGGTGAGGGGGCCTCTCCGCGATTCTGAGCGCTGCAATTCTGAGCCCAGCGGAAACGCCCCCTCTCCCCGCGCGCGGGGGGGGGGGGTATAGCGATATCGCCTAAAGTAGGCCACTTGCCTGGCTTGAGGCTTGGCCAGAGCAGCCAAAAAGTGATGATAATTGTGTATTTCTTCCTAGAGGCTCCCCCTGAGGCTCTCCACAACTCTTGATTTTGTGTGTGACGTTGGCTGGTTTCGGAGCGTATAGTAACAACCACTGCGAGCAGCATCCTGAGACGTAAGATGCCTCAGTTACGACCTCACGAAGCTTGATGAAGCCTCATTTGAGCACCTGACAAATTCGCTCGCGCTGCGAGTGCTCGGCTCAGGCCATACCGGTTTCGGTCCTGGCTCTGATGGCGGCCGAGAACGGGTATTTCGAAGGCACAGCTCCATACCCCAGTACGAGCGACCAATGGTCGGGGCGCTGGTACCTACAAGCAAAATACCATCGACCGCATCTGTCCAAAGATTTCCGAAATGGCTGCTAGATCAACTTCAGGAAGAACTTAAGGCGTTTCAGCGACCTGATGCCAAACGAACGTGGCCAGACAATTGGATTTTGGTGACAAATATTGATCCCGCGCGCGGGGAGAGGGAGTGCGCGGATGCGTCGCTTACGCCGCGACGCGCGGCTCGCCGCCGCCGGGCGGCGGTACCGGCGCGCCGTCGGCGGAATATTCGTTGAGCTTGTTGCGCAGGGTGCGGATGGAAATGCCGAGCACATTGGCCGCATGGGTGCGGTTGCCGAGACAATGCTTGAGCGTCTCGAGAATCAGGTCGCGTTCGACCTGGGCGACGGTACGACCGACCAATGCGCGCGAGACCTGCTCGGCGGCAAGGGCAGCATGAACAACGGAGGCCGCGCCACGCTGCTGATCGAGCCGGGCGCCGTCGGGGCTCAGGATCGCGTCGGAGCCGATCTCGGCGCCGCTTGCCATCAGCACGGCGCGATGCATGGTGTTTTCCAGCTCGCGTACATTGCCGGGCCAATAATTGACGGTGAGCGTGCGGCGGGCGTCCGCCGACAGCGGCCGTGCCGGCACGCCGTTCACCGCGGCGTATTTCTTGATGAAATATTGCGCCAGCTCGATCACGTCGGCCGGCCGCTCGCGCAGCGGCGGGATTTTCAGGTTGACGACGTTAAGGCGGAACAACAGATCCTCGCGAAAAGTATTTTCCCGCACGGCTTCGGCCAGATTGCGGTTGGAGGTGGCGATAATGCGGATGTCGATCGGAACCGGCCGGGTGCCGCCGACGCGGTCGATGACGCGCTCCTGGATCGCGCGCAGGAGCTTGGCCTGCAGCCGCACCTCCATCTCGGAAATCTCGTCGAGCAGGAGCGTGCCGCCATTGGCTTCCTCGAACTTGCCGACGCGGCGCGCGACCGCACCGGTGAAGGCGCCCTTCTCGTGGCCGAACAGCTCGGACTCAAGCAGCGTTTCCGGAATGGCGGCGCAATTAACGCAGATGAACGGCTTCTTGGCCCGGCTCGAACGGCCGTGCACATAACGCGCCAGCACCTCCTTGCCGGTCCCCGACTCGCCGGTGATCAGGACCGAGGCGTCGCTCGGCGCCACCTGCAGCGCGAGCTTCACGACGCGCGCCATGGCGTCGTCGCGGTAGATGAGTTCGCGCGTATCGTCGGCGACGGCGGCGAGCACGGCCGCGATCAGTTCCGGATCCGGCGGCAGCGGAATGTACTCCTTGGCGCCGGCATGAATGGCGGCGACCGCAGCGCGCGCATCGGTGGCGATGCCGCAGGCGACGATCGGCACGTGGATGTGTTCGGTTTCGAGCGCAGTCACCAGATCGCGAATGGCGATACCGACATCGACCATCAGGAGATCGGCGCCGCGGCCCGCGCGCAGCACGGCGAGCGCTTGGGCGATATCGGCCGCGTGGGTGACTGTTGCGCCCTTGTCCATCGCCATCTTGGTCGCGGTGGTGAGCTGGCCATTGAGCGTGCCGACGATCAGAAGCCGCATAATGTCAATCCTTCTCCGAGAAAGACGTTGCGCCGCGCATTACGACCTCTCGGCCTTGATGATTTCCGTCATCGTCACGCCCAGCTTTTCCTCGACCAGAACGACCTCGCCGCGGGCCACCAGGCGATTGTTGACGTAGATGTCGATGGCCTCGCCGACCTTGCGATCAAGTTCCAGCACCGTGCCGGGGCCGAGCTTGAGCAGGTCGTTGATGTCCATTTTTGCGCGTCCAAGGACGGCCGAGACCTGGACCGGGACGTCGAACACCGCTTCGAGGTCAGCGGCGCTGCGCGTCGTGGACCCTTCCGCTTCCGCCGTGTACGGCACGTCGAGTTGCGCCGGGCCTTCTTCGAGATTGGGCAGCGGTACCTTGCCATCCTCACTCATTGTCCCACCTCTCTGAGCATCTCATGTGCCGTAGCCGCCGGGCCGGGCCCCGCGGCGACATGGCGCGCAACAGCTTCGTCAATCGCCGCGTCGACCGTGGCATGGCGCGCAACAGCTTCGTCAACCGCTGCGTCGGCCGCGGCATCGTCGAGGCCGCGCCGCGCGCTGACATAGCGTGCAACGGCTTCGCCGATCGCCGCGTCGGCCGCAGCGTGGTCGCGGTTGACGCCGCCGTCGGCCCATTCGATCCGGCAGTCGCCGAGCGCGATCGCCGGTTCGCCGAGCACGACCAGCCGGCCTTCGAAGCCGTGGGCGCGGGTAATGGTTTCGAGCTTTTCGCGTGCCGCGGCGTAGAGCGCGTCATTGACGCGCACGACGATGTGCGGCGCGGTAATCAGCTCGCGGAAACAGCTGCTTGCGAGCGCCGAGATTTCGTTGAACGGCTCGCGCTCGATCAGCGCGGGGGCGAGCTTGCGAGCGACTGCGACCGCAACCTCGACGGCTTCGCACTCGAGCCGCGCTTCGATCGCCTTGAGCGCGTCGTTCGCTTCGCCGAGATTGCTGGCGATGCGTTCGAGTGCGCCGGCCATGCGGCGGTCGGCTTCGACCCCGGCGTCGGTCTGGGCATCCGCATAACCCCTGCGGTGCGCGGCGGTCTCGGCCTCGGCCAGTTTCACCGCATGTTCCGCAAGCGTCATCGTCGGCTCGCGCGGGCTGCCTGCCGCGAAATCGAGATCGAAAAGAAATTTTGCCGGCGCGCTCATCAGTAGATCAGCTCTTCTTCACCGCGGGTCTTGGCAATGACGATCTCGCCCTTGGCCGCCAAGTCCTTGGCGAGATTGACCAGGAGCACCTGCGCCTCGTCGACGTCGCGCAGGCGCACGGGGCCCATGGCCCCCATGTCGTCCACCAGCATCTTGGCGGCGCGCGTGGACATGTTGGACAGAAAGAACTGCCGTACCGGCTCCGCCGCGCCCTTGAGCGCAACCGCCAGCTTGTCCTTCTCGATGTGGCGCATCAGCGTCTGCGCCGAAGCCGGGTCGAGTTTCACCAGATCGTCGAACGTGAACATCAGCGTCTTGATGCGCTCGGCGCTCTCGCGATTGTCCTCTTCGAGCGAAGTGAGGAAGCGCGTTTCCGTCTGCCGATCGAAATTGTTGAAAATCTCGGCCATCACCTCGTGCGCGTCGCGCCGCCGCGTTTGCGAGAGGTTCGACATGAATTCGGTACGCAGCGTCGTTTCCACCCGCTCCAGGACTTCCTTCTGCACCGCCTCCATGCGCAGCATGCGATTGACGACGTCCAGCGCCAACTCCTCGGGCAGGATGGCGAGCACGCGCGCGGCGTGGTCCGGCCGGATCTTCGAAAGCACGACGGCCACCGTCTGCGGGTATTCGTTCTTGAGATAATTGGCGAGCACCTCCTCCTGGACGTTGGACAACTTCTCCCACATGTTGCGGCCGGCGGGCCCGCGGATTTCTTCCATGATGTTGCCGACCCGTTCGGGCGGCAGGTATTGCTGCAGCAGGCGCTCGGTGGCGTCATAGGTGCCCATCAGGGCGCCCGACGCCGACATGCGCGACACGAATTCGAGCAGCAGATTCTCGACCAGTTCGGCCTCGATCGTGCCGATCGTGGACATGATGATCGAAATTTCACGCAGCTCGTCGTCGTCGAGCAGGCCCCAGATCTTGGCGCCGTGCTGTTCGCCGAGCGCGAGCATGAGCACGGCTGCGCGCTCCGGCCCAGTGAGTTCGCGCTTCTTCTTCTCGGTCGCCGGCGCGCCGGCGCGGGCGACGAGATTGGTCAGGGCGCTGACGCGGTTGGGATCGGTTTCGAAGGCGGATGGCATGGTCGGTCGATCAGGCCGTGCTCTCGGTTAGCCACTGACGAATGATGGAAACGGCTTCGTTTGGATTCTTGTCGGCGAGATCGCCGACCTTGGTTACGGACTGGGCGTGCACCTGGCCCTGGACCTGGGCGATGTCGATCATCTTGGCGGTTTCGCTTGGCTCTGGTTTCACGACTTCGCCCTCCGCCGGTGCGGCGGCGCTCGCTGCCGGGCCGGCCGGCAGCGCCAGCGGGCGTTCCTCGGGAGCGAGCACGCGGCGCACCAGCGGGCGTACAACCATGAACAACACGACCAAACCGAGCAGGCCCATGACCACCATTTCGATCGCGCGCATAATGTCGTCCTTGGTGAATTGCAGCGCCGCGAGCCAGCCGCTGGGCTCGCTGATCGGATTGGCCGGTGTCTCGGCAAAGCGCAGATTGACCACTTCGACCTGGTCGCCGCGTTTCTGGTCGAAGCCGATGGCGGTGCGCACCAGCGCGGAAATCTGATCGATCTCCTCTTTGCTGCGGGGCTGATAGGAGATATCGCCCTTGTCGTTTTTGCCGTAAGAGCCGTCGACGAGGACGGCGACGGAAATGCGATTGACGCGGCCGCCTTCGATCACTTCGGTCTTGGTCGTCTTCGAGATCTCGTAGTTGACGATCTCCTCCGATTTCCGGCTCTGGTCGCGCGGGGTGGGATTGGCCTCGGGAGTCGGTGTCTGGGATTGCCGCTGCTGGTTGCCGCCGCCGGGTACTTCGTTGCCGACGGTCACCTGATTCTCGCGGTTGTCGTTCGATGCGGAGGTTTCCTCGCGCGTTTGGCTTGACCGCACGACGCGGCCCTCGGGATCGTATTTGTCCGACGTCTGAGTGACCCGGTTAAAGTCGAAATCGGCGCTGACTTGGACGCGCGCGCGACCCGGCCCGACGACCGAGGAAACGATGGCCTCCACCTGGTCGCGCAAACGCTTCTCGAACGCCGCCCGCCTTTCGTCGGCGCTGACTTCGCCGCCGTTTTCATCATCGCCGGCCCCGTCAGCCAGCAAGTGCCCGGCTTCATCGACAATCGATACCCGCTGCGGCTTGAGTCCGTTAACGGCAGAGGCGACCAAGTGGCGGATAGCGCGCACCTGCGCTGGATCGAGCGTGCCGCGCACCTTGAGCACGATCGACGCGGACGGCTCTACTTTGTCTCGCGAAAACAGCGGCCGCTCGGGCATCACCAAGTGCACGCGTGCGGCCTGCACGCGGTCAAGGGAACGGATGGTGCGCGCTAACTCCCCTTCGAGGGCGCGCAGATTGTTGACGTTCTGCACGAAACTGGTCGTGCCCAGTGCATCCGACTTGTCGAAAATTTCGTAGCCGATGCCGCCGCCCTTGGGCAGGCCATCTCCGGCAAGCGTCATGCGCAGCCGCGCGACCCGATCCTTCGGCACCATGATGATATTGCCGTCATTGCGCAGTTCATAGGGGACGCCTTGCCGCTCAAGGTCCTTCACGATGGCCGCGGAATCCTCGTAGGTGAGGTCGGTAAACAGCGGCGTCATCTGCGGTGCTGTTACGCGCAGGATGAGGAAGGCGAAAAAGCCAACCAGCGCGATGGTGACGGCTACCATCGCCGCGAGGCGTGGGGCACCAAGCGTCTTGACGAACTCAAGCAGCCCTTTCACCGAACTTCATCCCCCGCAGCGACGCTCCCGCGTCTCACCCGGCAAGATTTGCCCGGTCTATGGTTAGCAGCGGGTTAATAGGGGCCCATTAAGCGCACAAAATCAGGCTTCCGCCGTTCTTAAGTTCGCGCCCAAGGTCCCAAGGTTCGGTCGCACCTGAAGCCTAACGCGACACGGCTTATCGTCGTCTGAATCGAAACGCCGGCCTTGTGCGCCGGCGTTGACGGATTGGTAAGGTCGACTAAGCGCGCGTTACTGGCGGTATTGCTGGATGCGGGTGGTGCGCAGGCCGGCAAGGCCGTGCTGGTCGATCGAATATTGCCAGGAGAGGAATTCTTCGACGGTGAGGGTGTAACGGCTGCACGCCTCTTCCAGCGAAAGCAGTCCGCCGCGAACGGCAGCTACAACCTCCGCCTTGCGGCGAATCACCCAGCGCTTGGTTCCCGGCGCCGGCAAATCGGCGATTGTCAGCGGCGAACCGTCCGGCCCGATGACGTACTTGACCCTCGGGCGGTGGGGCTCAGTCATAGCAACTCTCGCGGACTCGACACACTAGGCGCAGACCTTACGCAGCGCGGCTTAAAATTTGCCTAAGCGCAACGATCGATTGATGACTTTTGCCCGCAGATGCGCAGTCTCCGCCTTTTTTTCCGCCGGCGCAGCGCCAAGCGGCCGCCGGGCGCGCGAAGTCATGCGCAGCCGGTCAGGGCGGCAGGGCAGGAACGACTACAGCAGCTTGCTGAGGCTGCTGATGCTGTTGTTGAGATTAGTGATGCTGCCGCCGAGGCTGCTGTTGAGGTTGGCGATGCTGCTGTTCAGGCTGCTGCTTAGATTAGTCAGGCTGCTGAGCACGTTGCCACTGATCGACTGGATCTGGTTGATCGGAATGTTCTGGCCGTTGATTGTAGCTGTCGGTGGGTTCTGGCTGATATTGACACCGGTGACGGTGCCCTGCACTTGCGGAGTGACGATGACCGCTTGGCCATTGGCTCCGGTCGCGGTGACCGCGATGGTGTAACTGCCGTCGGGCCAGGTGATGCCGTTGCTTTGTCCGTTCCAGGTGAAGCTTTGCGTTCCGGAGTTGACCGCCATAGTGCCGGTGTAGGCGACCTGGCCGGTCGAGCTGCTGATCGTGATGTTCGCCGTCCCCGGCGCGGATGCGGACAGGGTCCAGCTGGCCGGGCTATTGGTTGCATTGGAAAGCGCCGCGGTGGTGCTGTTGACCGTGACGGTGGAGCCAATGAGCTGCAACGCCGAAGTGGCCTCGGAGGTCTGCTGCATCGAGATCAAGGTCTGCAGGTTAGTGTTCATGTTGATCTGCTGCTCGACCGAGGCGAATTCAACGAGCTGCTGGGTGAATTGGGTGGTGTCGAGCGGCGAGAGCGGATCCTGATTCTGCAACTGAGTGGTCAGGAGCTGCAAAAAGGTATCGTAGTTGCCGGCAACCGTTTGCGACGCGGTCGGGGCGGTGGCTGACCCAGTCCCAGTCGAACCGGTCGAACCGTTTGACCCCGTTGACCCGCTCGAACCCGTCGGTGTCGTGCTGGGCGACGTACTGCCGAGCACGGGAAAAAGGCTATTGGCTGTTTGGGTGATGCTATTGGTGGTCATTTTGTCTGATCCCTCGTCGCACGACTGCTGCTCAAACTCGGATATCGATGCCGGTGCCGAGGCCGCCGCGCGTGTAAATCTGGGTTGCGGCGATCGGTGTCAGTTCAGGTTCGGGAATGACCAGCTGCGCGGGCGCCGATTGTGCACCGGGGCCGGAACCGTTGTTCTGTTCGGCGAAGGATTGACCGCCGAGCGAGAACTGAAGGCCGTTGTCGGCGGGTTTTAGTCCGGCTTGCTCGAGCGCGCTTTGCAGTTGCGGTTGCTGGCTCTGCAAGAGCTGGAGCGTGTCGGGCCGGTCGACGGTCATGTGCGACGTCACCTGGCCGTTGCCGTCCACGTTGAGCTGCACGTTGATGCGGCCGAGCTCGGGAGGGGCGAGCGTGATGTCGAACTGGTTGGAGCCGGCTTGCGCCCGGGCCGAAATAGCGACCGCGAGCCCGGAGATCGGAACCGGGGCGCCGGTTGCTGCGGCTGATGTGGCTGATGGCGCCGCAGCTGATATCGTTGACGCCGGCGGTGTAGTCGATGCGGAGAAGCCGAAATTCGGCAGGCCGGCTATGTCCGCTTTCGCTGGACCGGTAACGCCTTGACCATTCGACGCAGCGGTCGCGGTGGCAGCGGTGTCGGACGATGAGGTGGTGGAAGACCCTGCGGGCTCTGCGGTGGCGTGACTGGCATTCGCGGCAACGGTTCCATCAACCGGCGCCGTCGCAAGGTCGGCCGGTTGCGTTGCCGCCTGCTGCGCCGAACTGACGCTCGGACCTTGGGTGGTGGCGTGCTGGGCGGATGAGTTCGTCGCCACGCTGGCGGCGTTATCGGTGGTCGGCGTTGTCGGTTTTGGCGGCCCGGCATCGGTCGCGTCCTCTGCCGAAGCAGCGTTCTGCTCGGCATCGAGGGGCAAGGTTGGGGTCGGGCGCGCTTTGGTCGATACGTTGATTGTCACGCCTGCGGCGGATGTATTGGCTTGCGTCGGCGCAGTATTTACTTGGGCGTTGACGACGACTGCAGCCGCGACCGGTTGCGCCGGATTGGCAGCCGCTTGCGCCTGGCCCGCCGCCACGGCACCGGCATTGAGAGCCGTTCCATTGCCGTCATTGGCGCCATTGCCGTTGCTGCCGGCATTGCCGTTGCTGTCAGTCAAAGACGTTTTCGGTGCCGTGCCTGGTGCGGCGGGTTGCGGAGCGCCGGGATGGAGAACATTCGCTGCCGTAGCGATATTGGCGCTGTTCGTCGTTGCGGTATCGGACCCGGCAGTGCGTCCTTTCGCGGTCGCGGCAGTCGCCGTGTTGGCATTGGTACCAGCGGCGCCTGCCACGTTCGGGCCGGTGCCGGTGCTCGTCGCGTTCGCGGACGCACTGCTGGCGCTCGTCGCTTGCGGGGCCGGATCGGTGCCACCTGCTGCACCTTTTGCATTCGCGGCCGCTTTGCTGGCGTTCACAGCTTGCAGGATTGGATTGATCCCACTCTTTGCGTTGGTGGTCGCTTTGCCGCCAAGCGTGACGCTCGGGGCTCCATTGCTGCCGTTCGTCGTTTTCGGCGTTGCGGTAGCCCCGCTCGTAGGATTAGCGGTGGCTTTGCCGCTGTTCGCCGGGCTCGGCGAGGCGCTCTTGCCACTGGTGGACCCGGGGGGCGCGGGGATCGCCGCAGGGATCGTATTGCCGTTCGGCGGCGTGTTGGCGTTGGCGTTGCCCCTTCCGCTACCGCTGCCGCTACTGCTATTGCTGCCGCTCGAATTCGAGCTTGCAGCATTGGTCGTGGCAGAAGCCGTGCCTGCCTGCCCGGTTGATTGCGTGGTGGTGCTGGCGGACCCGGGCGCTTGCGCGACGGGTTGCGGCGGGCTTGATGGCTGTGGCGGGGTTGACGGCGTGCTCGGCGTGTCCGGCGCGTTCGTGCTCGCCTCAAGCAGGTCGGCGAATGGCTGACCGTCGGTTTGCTGTGCCGCCGCTGATCCTTGCAAGCGCTGCGAAGACCCCATCGAAAGCGTGGCGCTGATTTCTGACGCTATACTCGGCACCGCGAAAACCCCTGCAGTCGAGACGACGCAGGGACCTGCTTGCAACCCGCGGGCCAGTGCGGCGCGCACTGCAAACCCCGTGAATTCAATGTGTTACATAGTTCGCCGCAACCCCGAGCACGGCAGCCTCTGCAGGTACTCGGCAAGTTTTGCCGCTTGATCGGCATTGGAGCCCGCACGAAGCCACAAGCGTGGCGGAACACAGGGCCGGCGCCTATAGTAATGGGCCGGTCGAAGTCATCATTCGTGGCGTAGCCGGCCGCGCGGTTGCGATCGGAAAAAGGGGTATGGCCGCATTGCCATGCTGAACAGTCTCGATATTGAAGGGAGGCCAGCCGACACGCGCGTCGTCGTCGCGATGTCCGGCGGGGTCGATTCATCGGTCACGGCGGCGCTCCTAGCCGATGCCGGCTACGATGTGGTGGGCATAACGCTGCAGCTCTATGACCATGGTGCGGCGACCCACCGCAAAGGTGCCTGTTGCGCCGGCCGCGATATTCACGACGCGCGCGCCGTCGCCGAACGCATCGGCATTCCGCACTACGTGCTTGACTATGAGAGCCGCTTTAAGGAAGCGGTGATCGACCGCTTCGCCCAGAGTTACGTCGCTGGTGAGACGCCGGTTCCATGCCTCGAATGCAACCAGTCGATCAAGTTCCGCGATCTTCTGGGGACCGCCCGCGAACTCGGGGCCAAGGCTTTGGCTACCGGCCATTACGTCGCTTCGCGGATGTTGCCCGGCGGCAGCCGCGCGCTCTATCGCGCCCGCGAGGCCGACCGCGACCAGAGTTATTTTTTGTCGGCTACAACGCGCGCCCAGCTTGATCTGTTGCGCTTCCCGCTCGGTGACCGGACCAAGGCGGAGACGCGGAGCCTCGCGCGGCGCTTCGGCCTTGCAGTTGCCGACAAAGAGGACAGCCAGGACATCTGCTTCGTGCCCAGCGGACACTATGCCGATGTGATCGAACGCCTGCGCCCTGGGGCCGCCGCGCCGGGCGAGATCATCGATCTCGACGGGCGTGTGCTCGGCCGTCACGACGGCATCATTCATTTTACCGTCGGCCAGCGGCGCGGTCTCGGTATCGCGACCGGCACGCCGCTTTTCGTGGTGCGCCTCGACGCCGCTTCACGCCGCGTTGTGGTCGGCCCGCGCGAGGCATTGCGCACCAGCCGTATCCGGTTGCGCGAGGTGAACTGGCTCGGCGATGGCACCGTCGAAGAAGCGCTGGAAAACCATCCCGAGGTCTATGTCAAAGTCCGCTCGACGCGGCCGCCGCGATCCGCTTGGCTGCGCAGCGGCCCCGACGGCGGCATCGATGTCGAGTTGATCGCCGAGTGAGGACGGGGTGTCGCCCGGCCAGGCTTGCGCCTTCTACGACGCGTCCGAGGGTCAGGCGCGTGTGCTGGGCGGCGGCATCATCGCCACCACAATGGCGGCGCCGACGGCAAAACACGCGCTCGGCGCCGATCTGGCCGCGGCACATTGATGACGCCGCAAGCGCGGCGGCGACGGCGAAGAGGCGATGGCGGCTGAACTCGACAAGGAAGCGGTCGCCAAGGCTTATGCCCGTTGGGCGCCGATCTACGATCTCGTATTCGGGGCAGTGTTCGACCGCGGACGCAAGGCGTCGATCGCTGCCGCCGAGCGCATCGGCGGCCATATTCTGGAAGTCGGGGTCGGCACCGGGCTGTCGCTGCCCGACTATTCCTGGACCAACCGCGTTACCGGCATCGACATTTCGGCGCCGATGTTGCGCAAGGCAAAGGCGCGCGCGGCGGAGCATCGTTTGACCAATGTCGACGGACTCGCCGTGATGGACGCGCAGCATCTCGGCTTTCGGGATGGCGTCTTCGATGTCGTGGTCGCGCAATATGTCATTACCGCGGTGCCGGATCCGGAAGCGACGCTCGATGAGTTCGTGCGCGTATTAAGGCCCGGTGGCGAAATCATTTTGGTGAACCATCTCGGCGCCGAAGCGGGCTTGCGCGCATCTTTTGAGAGATGGTTCGCGCCGCTTGGGCGGCGGCTTGGCTGGCGGCCGGAATTCCGCTGGGATCGCTTGGCGCAATGGGTCGCGCGACACGGAGGCGTGCGCGTTATCGAACGGCGCGCGATGCCGCCGCTCGGGCATTTTTCGCTGATCCGCTTCGGTAGGCTCCGCCGCCTGTCGCGCGAGCCTTTCGCCGCTGCGGCGCAGTGATAGCGAAGTGTCGTGGCACCAGCGGACGCCGACCAAATTGGCGGGGGTCGAGCGGAAACTTGCCTCTTGGAAAGCTCCGTGAACTGCCCTAAATCTCGCCCCAGCCGGATCGCAATCTGACGGCGATGGCGGAGTAGCTCAGCTGGTTAGAGCAGCGGAATCATAATCCGTGTGTCGGCGGTTCAAATCCGTCCTCCGCTACCAACAATCGATAAAACGCTGTCAGTTTTGGCTGAGCGATCTTTTAGGAAAACCGGCGTCTACGTGCCGATCAAGTCCGGCAGGCTTTTCCGGATCGTGCTTTAGTTGCGCCCAAAGGCGTTGGACGGAATTGACGCCGTGGTTCCGGCCGTTTCGATCTTGGGATCGATGTCGTTCATTCTCGCCAAAATATCTTTGATCGGATGATCCGTCCACGCATGGTTTACAAAATCCCGATGCGAAACGTCGCCGGCGGGCAGGAACGAAACCATGCCCTGCAGATGATTGCGTCGCAGGTCCGGTCCGTAAGGCACCGCTCGTTCGGCCAGCAGATGCTCGAGGTCGGCATTGTGGTCAGCCGTGTGCGGCGTATAGGAGCTGACGAAAAAAGTGGATCTGTTGTCGGCAATCCAGTTTGCGAAGGTGTCGATCCCGGCGTAGAGCGCATCGAGCAGCACGATGCCGCGCACGCGTGACCGAACGCCGCCCCGATCGAGAACGGATAAGGTCGGCCCAAAGCCGCCGCTGTAGGCGACGATGACGATCGGCATATTGGCGAACGCCGCTGCCCGGCGTGGATCGCCATAGAGTTTCGCGAGCTTCACGGCCGCCTCGTCGAGGAAGCGTTTGAAGCCATTCGGTTCCCAGAATTTGCCGGCGCTCGAATCGGCGGCATCGACGGCAAATTGTGGCGCCACCAATACCGCATTCACGCCCGACTCGGTGATCTGCGCCGGCACCTGCTGCCGGTCACGCACGTCGCGCGCGAGATTGGCGCCATGGCCATGGAAGAACACCACCATGACGGCGGGACGCGTGGGGTCGAAGCTCGGCGGGATATGCAAGAGCACGCGGTCGTCGCTGAACGTTTCCGATTCCCAGTAGACGTGACCGCGGAAATTGCTGTGACCCCGGTGGCCTGCATCGCCGACATTCAGAAACGGTCGGTCGGATCCGGGTATCATGCCGTGATACGGAAATGGCGCCGTTTCGAAATCTACCAGGCTCGTCTCCGCGCCGATGTTCGGACGGATATGCAAGGGAACGGCCTCGGTTGCCGCGCGATAGGTCGCACCTTGCGGCGCATCGCTCTCAAGCGACGCCAAGCGGACCGGCGGCTTGATGTTTGTTTGTTTCACCGACGGTTTTGCTGATGTGCGGCCGCGATCGGCTACTCGCTGCGAGTCGAAGTGGCCCCACTCGCGCGCGATGATCCTGGCGGCGGTCTCGGCGCCGCCAACACTTTCGGGCATCTTTGACGTTTGCGGATAATCGCTGCGCACATAGGTCGAGATGCCGAACGAATCCGATTTTCCGACGTTGGCGTCGACCTTCGCCGTCAACGCATATGCCGCTTCCGCCGGCGCGACCAAAATCGATGATCGGAATTCGTTATAGATGAGCCAGCACCAGCCCACCGAACCTACAAAAAACAGGGCGGCGGAGATTTGCAGCAGATTGCGTTCCAGCGCGTCCCTGAGCGCCTTTTTCTGCTGCGCCGGCTTCTTGCCGGGTTCGAATCGAACGTGGCTGCCTTCGAAATGACTGCGCGCGGGCGCAACACGTGCGCCGGTGCGTTCAAGCCGCCGTCGCACCTGGGCATCCGAGCTGGAATGACGCGCGTGCGCAATCGCGGCCGCTCCCGTAGCCGGTCTGCGAAACGCCTGCGGCGTTGGTCCTCGGACCCTTTTTGGCACTGTTCCCCCGCCCGACGCGCCCAATCTCGGTGACGACTATGTCCCCATTTTGGCGCGCTATTGACTTGCCTTTGGCGGCGGACGCGAACAAAACGGGAAAATCCCGCCGTATCGGCAGCCAAACGACCCTGCGGGCTCGCTTTCCGCACGTTTTCGATGCGATCCCGCCCCTCGTTGCTTATGCGTATCCTTTGGTAAATCTGGCACTAATTCGGTTTCGGCCGTCGCGGTCCCGGTTCTCTGGGCGAGCAGCAGGTTCGATTCGTTCTTCCGCCACCGATATCCGATGCCAAAATCGATTGGGGTGGCGTGACGGAACAGCTCCGCCATCCCAGCCTGATAGGAGTTTCCGAAGATGGAGAGGGGACCGACGTAGCGGCCGAACGGTTCCAGCCGCCATTTTCTAGGATCGAAATAGGCGAGCGGAATCCCGCTGTCGTCCTGCAGGATCGTGGCGCTGTGATTGAGCAGGAAACTGCGGATCCGCGTGAAACCGCCGGTGTGCAGCAGATAGGAAGCGCTTTTGATGAAGCTGTCGGCGGGCCCTAATTTTCCGCAGAACGTCAAGAAGCCGCTGCGCTCAACCGAACCGTCGGCCAGATTGGTGCTGAAGTAATAGAGGGTTTGCTTTGGCCCATTACCTGCAGAAAAGACGATCTTAACGCCCGGAGCCGCGCTGTGGACGGTGCTCCGGTTTTTGGAGCCAGGGGCGTCCGCATTCTGCAGGTTTCCTTCCGCATCGAGGCTGACCAAGCTCACGTCATGAACGGTCTTGCCGGTTCGCGCCAGGAACACATAGAGGATCGGCAGCGTCCCGTAGACCGGTCCCTCGTGCAACTGCGTCTTCATGTTTCTGGTGATGAAGAAACTGAAGCTAAGCAGTGAACCGAGCGAGGTTTCAAGGTTGCGCAGCGATCCGTCGAGGGCCGGATGACTGAGGCTGGTCAATTGCGGAATGTCGCCGACCGGCTCGAGGCCGGCCAAAACGTAGGTCGACGCAGTGGGAAAAAACGAAGTCGCGTAAAGAAAGTCCGGACCGCTGAACATGTACAGCATGGCGTCATGCTTGTCGGTCAGCTGCTCGCGGGAGAACGCGCGAACCTTCGCAAGCGTGTTGCTGTCCTCGCGGGCGAAAATCGAATCGAAATAGCGCGCGTGCTGTTGCCAGAAAGGATCCCGGCTAAGGGCCGCAAGCGGCGAGTCAGGCGCCGGCGGCAGCCCAGCCAGGTATCGGGCGGTGTCGTCGGCGGTCGGCGTCTCGCCGCTCCGCGCCGGCGCCGCGCTCATGGCGAGCGCGACCGCCGTAACTATGGCCGCGAGAATTTTCGGCATGGAAACAAACATCGGTTCTAGGCCACCGTTTGCGAAACATCGGGGGAAGAGGGATTCGATAGCAGGCGGGAAGCATAATAGATGACAAGCCCGGCCGACATCATGGCGAAGCCGGCGAGCGACTGCAGCGGCCGGTTAACGACAAGATAGTACATCATGAAGGCTGTCACGCTGAGAAAAATGAGCGGGGTCACCGGGTAGCCCCAGGCGCGGTAAGGCCGCGTCAGCTTTGGGTGGGTAATGCGCATTTTGATCACGCCCAGCACCGCGAAAAAGGAACAGAAGGTGAGGCTGAACTGGATGAAATCCAGCACCGCTTCGAAGCTCTGGGTCAGGAGCAGCAGGTTGGAAACCAGGAGCTGAAAGATGATGGCGACAGCCGGCACGCCCTGCTTCGACTTGCGCGAAAACAGCCGCAGCAGCGGCATGTCTTCGCCCATCGTCATGGTCACACGCGGGCCAATCCAGGTCATGGCGCTGATCGAGGACACGAGCCCCAGCGAGATCAGCGCGCCGACGATGCGTCCGCCAAGACCGCCGAACACATGCCTGCCGGCGACAATGGCGACATCGAGCTGGCCGGCCAATTCCTGCATCGGCGTGGTGAGGAGAAAGACGGCGTTGAGGCTGACGTAAAGGACAATGACGACAGCGGTGCCGACAAACAAGGCCCGCGGCAGATTGCGGCCGGGATCGTGCAACTCGCCGACAATGTAGGTCGCGGCGTTCCAGCCGGAATAGGAATACATCACGAATACCAGGCTGATCGCGAACGGTGCGCCGCCGATCGTGGCGAAGTCGGCGACGCTTGGCGCAAATGAAATCGGCTGCGCGTTGCCATACGCAAAGCCGGTGACAATGAATACGATGATGAGGACGAGTTTGAGTGCCGTCCAAGCGTTATGGTAGGCGCTGCCAAACTTTACCCCGCACAGGTGTACGAGCGCGGCGAGCCAGGTGATGCCAAATCCGAGGAGCAGCGGCGGCGCACTCGGCGCGATGGATTTGAAATAAACTCCAAACGCCATGGCGGCGAGCGCAATCGGCGCCGCGAAGCCGACCGTCGCAGACAGCCAGCCGGCGACAAACCCGAACGCCGGATGATAGATGCTTCGCAGGAAGTTGTACTCCCCGCTCGAGCGCGGAAGCATTGCGGCCAGTTCCGCATAACAGAACGCTCCGCATGCCGCCACGACGCCGCCGACAATCCACAGCAGCAATAGCGAAAAACCGGAGGTTATGTCAGTGACCTGGAATCCGAGGCTGGTGAAGACCCCGACGCCGACCATGTCGGCAACGACAATGGCCGTCGCCGTAACCCATGACACCGAGGCAGCAGACCGGCCGCCCGAAGGGGAAGTGGCCATCAATGAGCTTTCTCCGCCCCGCGCGGCAGGATTCACAACGCCGGCATTACAGTGCGCAACTCGTTAAAATTCAAGCAGCTTTTGTTTTATCTCGGCGCACGAAGGACTTGACGCGGGCGCGCGCCAGGACGTGCGAAAAATCATTCTTGTTGGGCGAGGGGTCGGTCGCAAATCTGTCGGGCGGGCGTCGATTGTGCGACGAAATTGAGTTATGCCGTTTCAGGCGCCGACGATGGTACGCGTTTCTTCTTAGCGTCGGATACGCGTCCCTTCTGGATTTCCGGCGTGCGTTGCGACACGGCGCGAATGCGCTGCTGCACGAAGGTCAGCTTTGCGACCGCCAAAGGGCCTAGCACGAACGGATAGAGATCGTGCAAACCCATGCTGCGATTAATCGAATTGACCGCGAAAGTGAGCGCCAGCCAGGCCTCAAGGAGTCGGTTCATATCGGTGTTGCGCGGATGAAAATCGAACACCGCTCCGGGGCTTTGAGGCAGTTTTGGACTGACCGCTAGGCCGGCAACATGCGCGGTTTCCAGCGTGTCGATCATATGAAAATAGTGAGCCCAGGTTTCGGCGAAATCCTCCCACGGATGCGCACTCGCATAAGGCGAGATGAAATGCTCGGACCAGTCGGCGGGAGGCCCGCTGGCGTAATAGTCCTGCAGCGCCTGGTCATAGTCGCGCCTTTCGTCGCCGAAGATGCGGCGAAATTCGTCGAGATGCGGCGTGCCCGCGATGAGCCGGTCCCAGTAATAATGCCCGATCTCGTGACGGAAATGACCGAGAGGCGTGCGGTATAGCTCGCCCATCTGATGGCGGCGGCGTTCGCGCTCCGCATCGTCGGCTTCCGCAAGGTTGATGGTAATGACGCCATCGGCATGGCCAGTCATGACTGGCGAACCCGACGGTCCCGTATCGGCGAGAAATTCAAACGCCAGCCCGTCGGGGCTTTCCGCCTGGGTCTCGACCGGCAGGCGAAGCTGGAACAGCGTATAGAACAAACGGTGCTTGGCGCCTTCCAGCGCGCGCCATTTATCGAGATTCTCGGTCAGGGACAGGTCGGGAATCATGCGATTGTGACGGCAGGCGGCACAATAGGCGTCGGCACGCTCGGCAGCGACGAGCCAATTGCACACGCCATAAGCCGCATTGGCGCAATAGCGGTAGCTTTTTCCGTCGGCGAGTGCCCGCCACAGGTTCTGTTCTGTGTTGCGTTCGCTTTCGTCGGGCTTCAGCGCGGTGATCGTCTCACGATCCGGCAAATAACCGAGCGCCAGGCCGCAGCGTTCGCACCGCGTGTTCTCAAAATAGAGCGGCTGGCCGCAGTTCTGGCACTGAAATAGCTTCATTGCACTCTCGTTGCTTCCGCGTCATCGAGCAGGCGGTAGCAGGGTCGCGAATCGCCTAACGGGGATATCGTCGCAAGGTTTCACGGGGTTCGCCAAGCTTTGGCGACGCGTTATTGAGGAGTCGTGAGTGAAAGTACTGATGCCGACCGCGCCTTGGGTCGCAGCCATCGGGCGAAGTGGGTAGAACAGCGGGATTAATCTGCACGGAATTGGAGGATTTCGTGGTCGCCACCACAACTATGGCCGGTTACACCGATGCCCTCGTTGTCCTCGGCACCGCGGGCGTTGTCGTGCCGGTGGTGCGGCGATGGGGGATAAGCCCCGTCCTCGGCTATCTGGCGGCCGGCGCCATTCTGGGCCCGCTCGGGCTTGGCTCGATCAGCAAGGCGTTCCCGGCGCTGTCTTGGTTCACCATCAGCGATGCACAGAACGTCGCGGGCATCGCGGAATTGGGAATCGTCTTCCTTTTGTTTCTGATCGGTCTTGAACTGTCATTTCACCGGTTGTCGACCATGCGCCGGCTGGTTATCGGCCTTGGCAGCTCGCAAGTTCTGCTGACCAGCGCCTTGATTGCCGGCGCCGCGGTTGCAGCTGGAATGACTCCGCCGGTGGCGATCGTACTCGGGGCAAGTCTGTCGCTGTCCTCGACGGCAATCGTGCTTGAACTTCTCTCCAATCAAGAGCGTCTCACCACCAGCGTCGGCCGGGCGAGCTTTTCCGTACTGCTGGCTCAGGACCTTGCCGTCATTCCGATCCTGCTGTTGGTCTCCATCCTTGCCGCAAGGTCCGGTGGGTCGGTTCTCACCAGCCTCGCCAGCGCGTTGCTGCAGGCCGCGGTCGCCATCACAGTCATTGTCGTCTTCGGCCGTGTATTGTTGCGTCCCTTGTTTCGGCTGGTGGCGACGGCGCGCTCCAGCGAAGTGTTCATTGCTGCGGTATTGTTTGTGATCGTTACGGCCGGGGTGATCGCCGATCAGGCCGGCCTGTCCATGGCGCTCGGCGCCTTCGTCGCCGGATTGCTGCTCGCCGAGACCGAATACCGCAAGGCCATCGAATCGACCGTCGCGCCCTTCAAGGGGCTTTTGCTCGGCATCTTCTTCTTCACCGTCGGGATGAATATCGATTTCCGTGAACTGGTGCGCGAGCCGCTATGGATTCTCGGCAGCGTCGTGGGTCTGATTGCGGTAAAATCGTTGTTGCTGATCGGGCTTGCCAGGTTGTTTCGATTGTCATGGCCAGTCGCCATCGAGATCGGTTTGCTGCTCGGCCCGGGAGGCGAATTCGCCTTCGTCAGCATCGGCTTGGCCGTGGCCGCCGGCCTGATGGACGCGCGCCTAGCAAGCTTCACGCTCGCCGTCACCTCGGTCACCATGGCGCTGACGCCGCTCCTCTCCATCGGGGCGCGATACCTTGCAGCACGCCTCACTTCCGGCAAGCCGGTCGACCCCGAATTGATGGCCCGGCCGGCCGGCGGGCAGAAACATGCAATCGTCGTCGGCTACGGCCGGGTGGGCAAGGTCGTGTGTGCGCTACTGCGGCAGCATGGCATCTCCTATATCGCGGCCGATTCCGACGCACTGGCCGTTACACGCGACCGCCGCGCTGCTCATGACGTTTATTACGGTGACGCCGCCGACCCGCGCTTTCTCGAAACTTGCGGTCTGGCCAAGGCGGCCGGCGTCATCATCACCATCCACTCGGCGAGCGTCATCGACGAGGTCGTCGAGCACGTGCGTGAGATCCGCCCCGACATTCTCATCGTCTCGCGCGCGCGCGACGAGGGTCACGCCAGTCATCTTTACGCCCTCGGCGCCACCGATGCGGTACCGGAGACGATCGAAGCGAGCCTTCAGCTTTCCGAGGCGGCTCTGGTGGGCCTTGGCGTGGCGACCGGCCTTGCGATAGCCTCGGTTCACGAAAAGCGGGATGAGATACGCCACACCTTGCAGCAGGCGGCCCGCGCTGCCGGCCGCTTGCAAATTCATTCGATCAAAGCCAAATCGCGCAAGACGCGGGGTGCGGCCTAGGTCTGCCGCTTCCTCGATTTGGCAAACCCGGACACGTCGGCGTGGTCGCGTCGAAGGCGCGGGCGGTTGCAATGACGCTCAAGTGTCGGCGTAGGCCACGGTCGACATCAAGCTGACTTCAGCGTGCCGAGAATCCAGCCGGGTATGCTGCACGATGATTGGAACATCGGACTCAAATACCGAAGAAAAATCGGTATCGAGCGGGATGGGGGCAGGCTCGTTCAAATCGTTGAAGCGCAAATGCAGGGTGCGGCGCGGCGCCATTGTCACGCGATAGGGGCCGACAGGTTCGCGATCCTCGAAAAAGACGGTAACGCTGATATGGGCTTCTTGGTCGCTCGCGTTAAGGATGCAGGCGGTCTCATGCGAGATCAGGGCGCGGTCGGAAAACGAGCTTTGCGAAGGAATATATCCTTCGGCGATAGACCAGCGTCGGCGTCCGATAGATTGCATATCGCCCTCACGCTGCCGCGGTCGCCAGCGCCAGTTTCAATACTCGGCGGCAAGAACGGCTGAACTGCACGCTTTGTTCCATGGCGCGGAACTTTTCTAGAGCTAGCGTGCTTACTCGTAATGCGGGGCGCCGTGGGCGCACGCCGCGATCGATTGTGGTTATCTTGGAACAAAGCAAATGCGCGCCCTTACCGTCGCGCCAGGTGTGGCCAATTCGGCGCGGATTGACGACGTTGGCGATCCGCCGCGTTCTGATGGCGCTGTACTGGTGCGCACGCTCGCGCTCGGCGTCTGCGGCACTGACCGCGATATCGTATCCGGGCATTACGGCTGGGCGCCGCCGGGCGCGCAGAGGCTGGTGATCGGTCACGAGTCGCTCGGTGTGGTGAAGGAGGCGCCGGCCGACTGCGGTGTCAAAGTCGGAGATCTCGTTGTCGGCATTGTGCGCCGACCCGACCCGGTGCCTTGCTCGTCCTGCGCCGTCGGCGAGTGGGATATGTGTCGCAATGGCCGCTATACCGAACGCGGCATCAAGGAACAAAACGGGTTTGGTTCCGAGTTTTTCCGCATCGAGCCGGATTTTGTCGTGAAAGTGGATCCCGCGCTCGGCATTGCCGGCGTATTGCTTGAGCCGACCAGTGTGGTCGCCAAAGCTTGGGACCATACCGAGAGCATCGGTCGACGTTCGCGCTCTTGGCAGCCCAAGACGCTTCTCGTCACCGGGGCCGGCCCGGTCGGACTTCTTGCCGCCATGATGGGCGCGCAGCGCGGCCTCGACGTGCACGTGCTCGACCATCGCGACAATTTGCACAAGCGGCGGCTGCTCAATTCGCTCGGCGCCACCTATCACGCGGAAAATTTGGAGGATCTCAACGGCTTCATGCCCGATATCCTCATGGAGTGCAGCGGTGCGCCCAGCGTCGTGCGCGACGTTCTCGGCCGCACCGCACCGAGCGGCATCGTCTGTCTGGTCGGCGTCACAGCGCCCGGCCATGACTTCGACGTCGACATCGGATTGCTCAATCGCACCATGGTGCTCGATAATGAAACGGTATTCGGCACGGTCAACGCCAACCGCACCCACTATGAAATGGCCAGCGAAGCGCTGGCGCGGGCTGACAAGGGCTGGCTCGATGGCTTGATTACCCGCCACGTTCCTGTCGAACAGTGGACGCTATCGCTTGACCGCCAGCCGGACGACATCAAAGTCGTCGTCGATTTTTCGTGAATTTTCAGAAACCCATGGCCGCTCCCATCGAGGATTACGCGATTATCGGCGATTGCCGTACCGCGGCGCTCGTTTCCCGCGACGGCTCGATCGATTGGTTCTGCTGCCCGCGCTTTGATTCCGAGGCATGCTTTGCCGCGCTGCTCGGCACGCCCGAGCACGGCCGCTGGTCGATCACGCCGCAGGCGCAATCCCGCATCACGCGTCGCTATCGTCCGGACACTTTGGTGTTGGAAACCCAGTTCGAAACCGAAGACGGGGCGGCGACGCTCATCGACTTCATGCCGCAGGGCGGCGGGCACTCGACCATCGTCCGCCTCGTCGTCGGCACCCGCGGCAAAGTTGCGATTAAGACCGAATTGATCCTGCGCTTCGGCTACGGCGCAATCGTGCCATGGGTGACACGGCTCGAAGACGGCGCGCTACGCGCCATCGCCGGGCCCGACATGGTGATCCTGCGCACGCCTGTGCATTTGCGCGGCGCAGAGATGACCACGGTGGGCGAATTCACCGTCAGCAAAGACGATACCATTCCCTTCGTGCTGAGCTATTTGCCGTCGCACCGGCCGCTGCATGCGCCGTTCGATCCGACCACGGCGCTTCACGATACAGAGACGTTCTGGCGCGACTGGTCGGCGAAATGCCGGCCCGCCGGACCGTGGTCGGACGCGGTGCGGCGCTCGATGATCACGCTCAAGGCGCTGACTTATGCGCCGACGGGCGGAATGGTTGCGGCTCCAACCACCTCGCTTCCCGAGCAACTCGGCGGTGAGCGCAACTGGGACTACCGTCTTTGCTGGCTGCGGGATGCCACGCTCGTTTTGCTCGGCGCCATGAATGCCGGCTATTACGAGGAGGCCCAGGCCTGGCGCGACTGGCTATTGCGCGCGGTCGCCGGCAGCCCGGATCAATTGCAGATCATGTACGGCATCGCCGGCGAGCGGCGGCTGACCGAGTGGACCGCGCCGTGGCTTCCCGGCTACGAGAATTCCGCGCCCGTGCGCATTGGCAACGCCGCCTACAGCCAGCTTCAGATCGACGTCTTTGGTGAGATCATGGACGTCCATCATCAGGCGCGCCGCAACGGCTTGTCGGGCAGCGAATCGGGCTGGGCGGTGCAACTCGCATTCCTCGATCATCTGCAGCAGATCTGGAGAGAGCCGGACGAAGGCATCTGGGAGGTGCGCGGCGGGCCCCGGCATTTCACCTATTCCAAGGTGATGGCCTGGGTCGCCTTCGACCGGGCGATCAAGAGCGCGGCAACGTTTGGGCTGAAAGGGCCGGTCGACCGCTGGTGCAAGGTGCGGGAAGAAATCTTCGAGGAGGTTTGTGCGAAAGGCTTCGATCAGGAGCTGGGCAGCTTCGTGCAATCGTTCGGTTCGAAGCAACTTGACGCCAGCCTGCTGCTCATCCCCAGTGTCGGCTTCTTGCCGGTGACGGATCAGCGCGTGCAGGGCACCATCGCTGCGATCGAGCGCCGGTTGCTGCGCGACGGCTTCGTGATGCGCTACGACACCCAAGCGACCGACGACGGCCTGCCGCCCGGCGAAGGCGCGTTCCTTGCCTGCAGCTTCTGGCTCGTCGACGTCTATATGCTGCAAGGCCGCCACGCCGATGCCGAGCGGATGTTTTGTCGGCTCATCGCGCTCCGTAACGACGTCGGTTTGTTGAGCGAGGAATACGATCCGCGGGTGAAGCGCCTGGTCGGCAATTTCCCGCAGGCCTTCTCGCACATGGCGCTGGTCAACAGCGCTTATAATCTAACGCGGGAGGAAATGCCGGTTGAGCAGCGCGCCCAGGCCGAACAGGAGCAAACGGAAGATGCGATAGCGAAGTAATCCTTTTACAGGATAATGCTCGGATTGCGGATCGCCTGGTCGCATTCGATCAGGTTCACTTGCTTGGCTTGAATCTTCCAGCCGCCATGGCCGTACATGACGCGGTGCCCGGCCCAGCCCGCCAATTGCCGGGTCTCGTCACCCCAGAATTCGCTGATGAGGAAGTTCGATCGCAGCATGCGCGCATCGTCGCGCGCCGTCGAGAATACTTCGACATTGGTGACGAGGCGCACCGTGCGCGAGGCAGGCGCCTGCGACCAGGCAAAGCCGGTGCGCAGCCGATAGACCCGGTCTTCGAGGCGCCGGCGATCGTCGAACATGATGGCTACCTCGCGCCGCGGGTCGCCAGCACTGGGCGTCGACGGGACCCAATAGACGCATTCGGCGGTCAACATCGCCAGCCACTCGTCGTAGCGCAGCTGATCGAGTAGTCGCGCCTCTCGCTCCAGCAGCCGACGAAACTCGTCGCGCACGGCGACGTCAGTGATCTCGCGCGCGTCGTCCTGCCAGTCGGAAAAATCGGCGACGAGGTCGCGGTAGAGCGCGTCGTTGACGTAGTACGAGCTGCGCGACGGATCGAGCGATGCCGGCGCGCTCACGTCACGGCTCCCGCCTGATGGCAAGGTTCGCGCGCCCCTGCATCAGCCGTTTCCATTCCTTGAAGTGCTCGCGCATGAACGCCTCGTCGGTTGCCGGCGCGGTGATCGAGCCGTCGGCGTGCGTCTTGACGCGATCCGGAATGCCGAGACCGCGGTTCATGTAGACCCATTCATCCTCGATCGCCATCAGGCCGCGCTGGATCTGTTCGAAATTCGCGATGTCGTCGACTTCGCCAAAATTCGGAAAGCCTTCCTGCGTGCGCATGCGTAGCGCGTTGATGGCGGTGACCGCATCGTCGCCGAGCTTGCCGTCTTCGTCGACGATCATGGTGCCGTACCAGATGGCGTTGGTCTCCTCGACGCTCACCGGCTCGAACACCTGGATGTGGTTGCCGAGCAGGGAGAGATTGGGAAAAATGTTGATGTTGACCGGCTCGGAGCCGGCAAGATCGAGGAGTGCGAAGGCGCGGTCGCCGTAGCGTTTGATGAATTCGGCCTCGTAGTACTCCATGCCGGGATGCGCGCTTTCCAGCGCCCAAAGGCCGCCCGGCCGCTTTTCCAGATTCGGCCGCTTGTCTTTGAAGTGATTGCCGTGGCCGGTGTAGCGCATGTACATCGGCTGCGTGTCGGGCGAGTTGCGATAATAAGCCATGCCTTTGGCGTTCTCGCCGGCAAACCGGTTCTCGGTCTCCAGCAACGAACGATGCGAATAGGCGACGTGATAGCCGTCGCATGAATTGTCGTAAGCGAGCTTCCAGTTGCCTTTGTACCTGAACCGGTTTGCCTCGCACACCACGACCTTGCCGCCCGGATTGCGGTCGAGCCACTCGTCGATGACGGTGGTGATCGCGCCGAGATGCTCGCGAAGCGGCAACGCGTCAATATTGAGCGTACCGAAAATGAAGCCGCGGTAGGACTCCACGCGCGGCACCTGGGCGAGGTTGTATTTCGGGTCGCGCATGTCGGCGGCGTAGCCGTCCGGCCACGGCACGCCGCGCAGTTTGCCGGTGTTGAGGAAATTCCAGCCGTGGTACGGGCATTGGAACGATTTGGCGTTGCCCTTTTCCCAACGGCACAAAGTCGTGCCGCGGTGGGTACAGCGATTGTAAAGCCCGCGGATTTGTCCATCGGCATCGCGCACGATGATGAGTGGACGCAAGCCCATGCGCCGCGTGATGAAGTCATTGGCGTGTGGAATTTCGCTTTCGTGCGCCAGATAAGTCCAGGTGCCGCCGAAGATATGGGTCATCTCGGCTTCGAAAATGGCGGGATCGGTGTAGATCAGCCGATGGGCGCGGTCCTCCTGAACGAGATAATCCCAATCGTAAAGCGCAGCTCCGCCGAGCCTGGTCGGCGGCGATCCGATCTTCTCCAGCGCCGTCATCAATAACTCCCTGTTTGCTCCGCCGCGCCATTGCGAATATGACGGCTACACTCAGAAAAAATCGAAATACTCATTCTGCTCCCATTCACTTGGCTCGTCGCTCGGCGAAGACGTTCCGGCCTCTTCGAGCGACCGTAAATACCTGCCGGCCTCGGTTCTTTTCAGTTTGACGAAATAGTCGATAAACGTATCGCCGAGCGTGTGCCGGAACAACGGCTCGTTTTCCAGCGCGTCGAGCGCTTCCGGAAGACTTTTTGGAAGCATCGGCCGCTCGGCCGCGTAAGGCTCGTCGTTGGGTGGCGGCGGCACGGTCGCGGCTTCGATCCCGGCGAGGCCGGTAACGATTTGTGCCACAATATAAAGATAAGGATTGGCCGCCGGCTCGCCAACGCGGTTCTCAAGCCGCGTGGCCGAATCGCCCGGCCCGCCGAGAACCCTGATCATGGCTCCGCGGTGATCCTGCGCCCACGTCGCACGATCGGGTGCCAGCGAGTTCGGTCGGAAACGGCGATAACCGTTGATCGTCGGAGTAGCAAAGGCGGTGGCGGGCACCGCGTATTGGAGAAGTCCTGCGAGATACGATTGGCCGAGCGGCGAGAGAATTTCACCGAATTTTTGCGGCATGAACAGATTGACGCCGCTTGTCGCATCGATCAGCGATTGGTGCAGGTGCCAGCCGCTCGAGTAAAAGCCCTTGAGAGCGGGCCGGCACATGAACGTCGCGAAATAGCCGAGACGCCGGCAGATTTGTCGCGTCGCGGTGCGAAAGAGAAGCACGTTGTCAGCGGCTTCCAGCGCACCGCGCGGCGCGAAGGTGCATTCGACCTGGCCCGGCCCCCACTCATTTTCGATTGAGCGCAATCCGAGGCCGAGTGACGCGAAGGCGTCGCCCAATGCATCAAATACCGGCTGCATCAGGTCCATATTGGATTCGGAGTGGTAGTGATAGCCGGGCTCGACCGGCCGCGTCCTGATCGGACGGCCGCGGACGCCGGGTGCGCCGATATTCTCGTCGCTCAACGGATCGTCGGCAACGCGTAGCAGATACCACTCGACCTCCGGGCCGACGATGCTCTGGAAACCCCGATCCTTGAGCCGGATAAGCGCCCTACGCAGGAGCTGGCGTGGCGAGAAATGAAACGGCCTCCCGTCATTGAAGTATTCATCGCCGAGAATCCAGCCGACGCCTCGCGCCCACGGTAGCGTGCGGAATGTTGACGGGTCGGCGACGATGGTGAGGTTGGGCGAGCCGGTCATCTCATCCAACCCCATACCGCCCCCGCGCGTGAACGAGGCGAATACGCGCGCCCCCGCGGAATCGAGGGTCGTGGTGGCGACGCCGATGTTGTAGCCATTGGTCAACGCTGAGATGAAAGCAGGGACCGTCAGCGTCTTCGCCCGCGAATAGCCGTGGGTATCGCCCCAGGCGAGCCTGACAAAACGCAATTGTTCAGCCTCAACACGCCGCACGATCTCGGCGGCGAGCCGCTTTTGCTCGTCGCTCCACACGCCGTGTTTTTCAATGAAGGCCGGCCGTTTGCTCATAGCCAATCTGCTGGACGACTGAAGGCAAGATGGTTGCTGCCACGCGCGGCACCGAATGAATGCTGCCTCGATCTACTTATCGCCTACCGGGCGCCGAGGATAAAATCAGCGCAGCGTTCGGCGATCATGATCGTCGGCGCGTTGGTATTGCCGCGGGGGATTTTTGGCATCACCGAAGCGTCGCAGATGCGCAGCCGCGGCACGCCGCGTACGCGCAAGCCGGCATCGACCACCGCGTCATCGTCCGAGCCCATGCGGCAAGTGCCGACCGGGTGGTAGATGCTCTTGGCATAGCGCCGCGCATGCTCGGCCATGTGCTCTTCCGTGCTCATCAGCGGTTCGCCCAGGGGCGAAATCTCGGCGGCGCCGAGCCGCTTGAGCGAAGGCTGGACGCTGATCGTACGTGCGACTTTGATGCCCCGGGCGAAGCGCGGCAAGGTCCTCTGGCGCCGACAAGAACTTCGGATCGAACAGGATCGGGTCCTGGGGGTTGGCCGAGCGCAAGCGAACCGTGCCGCGCGATTTCGGATCGAGAATCGCCGGATTGATGCTGAGCCCATGACCCGCTGGACCTTCGCGCGGCGGATCGCCGAGCAGTTGCGGGATGAAATGGATCTGGATGTCCGAGCGGCCCGAGCCGTTGGTGTCGATAAATCCGCCGGCTTCAACCACGTTCGAAGTCAGAAGCCCGGTGCGGAACAATTTGTACTGCAGGAAGTGGCGCGCGGCTTTGAGTCCCTTGTCTTGGCCCAAGAGACTGATCGGATCCTTGATCCGCACATAGAACGGCACATCGAGATGGTCCTGGAAATTGGCGCCGACGCCGGGCAGGTCGCGCACCACCGGGATGGCTGAACGCAGCTAGGTCTTGGGCCGGGCCGATGCCGGACAAAAGGAGGATCTTTGGCGTCGCCAGGGTCGCCGGCCGCAAGGATCACCTCTTCACGGGCGCGCGCCTCGGTGGCGGCGCCGCTCTTGTCGGTGATGGTCACGCCGACGGCGGCGCCGTTCTCGGTGATAAGTTTGCCGACGAACGCATCAGTGATGACTTTGAGACGTTTGTTGCCCCGCACCGCGCGCAGATAAGTCGAGGCAGCCGAGCCGCGTTCGCCGTCGCGCTGTGTGACCTGGTAAAAGCCGACGCCCTGTTGAGATGCGCCGTTGAAATCGTCGTTATAGGGATAACCGGCTTCTTGCGCCGCGCGCAGGCCGGCGAGACTGAGAGGATGGCGGAAGCGCGCATCGGAGACCGGCAACGGCCCCTCGGTGCCGTGCAGCGGTCCGGCCAAGCGTTGGTTTGACTCGGCGCGCTTGAATACCGGCAGCACGTCGTCCCAGCCCCAGCCGGGATTACCCATGTCGCGCCATTCGTCATAGTCGGCCGCCGCGCCGCGGATATAGATCATGGCGTTGACCGATGAGCCGCCGCCGAGCGTGCGGCCCTGCGGCACTGCGATCGGGCGGCCGTCGGCGGCTGCCTGCGGCTCGGACAGATAGAACTGCACGCGTTCGGTTGCGAACAGTCGCACGAATCCGCCGGGCATGTGGACAAACTGATTGTCGTCATTGGGGCCGGCTTCGATCATCAGCACGCTCTTGCCGGCCTTTACCAAGCGATGAGTGACCGTGCAGCCCGCCGATCCGCCGCCGACAACGATGTAATCGAAAACGTCCATCAGCGTTCGCCTCCACCCATCTCTTTGTTTGAATGCGTTCATATACGCGCACCCGAGCGGACGCTGTCAACCACGGCCATCCGGTGGGGAGCACACGACGCCTGACGTAGGCGAGGCCCCCACCGCGAGCATCGCAAGCCGTCCCGGGGCCGTTCGACATGTCTGCCGCCCAAACGAATGAACGAGTTTGACCCAAATCAATACCGATTTCCGGAAAGCGCATATGCGTATTTGAGGAAAAATTTTAAACGCAGCCCAAATTCGAGTTGGGCGCGATGGAGGATATTCTCATGCCCAAGATCGGCATTCTTGGTGCCGGCATTGGCGGCATTTCCGCGGCGTATCAGCTTCGGGAAACGCTGGGCTCGGCGGTCGAAATACAGGTCGTATCGGATACAGAGTACTTCCACTTCGTTCCTTCCAATCCGTGGGTGGCGCTGAATTGGCGTCACGCGTCGGACATCACAGTTCATCTGCCCGACGTCTTGAAGAAGTTCGGAATTGAATTCGATGCGGCTGGGGCCAAGCGCGTACGTCCGGAAACGGACCGGATCGAGCTCAACGACGGGCGCGAGATTGCCTACGATTATCTGGTGATTGCCACCGGGCCGGCGCTGGCCTTCGACGAAATTGAGGGGCTTGGGCCCGAGGCGAATACCATCTCAATCTGCCACGTCGACCATGCCGCTGCTGCGGCCGAGCGTTGGGAGCAGTTTTGCCGTGATCCTGGACCGCTGGTGATCGGCGCGGTGCAGGGCGCCTCGTGTTTCGGTCCTGCCTATGAGTTTGCGCTCCAGATCAATACCGATTTGCGTCGGCGGAAGATTCGCGATCGCGTGCCGATCACTTTTGTCACTTCCGAGCCCTATATCGGGCATCTCGGACTTGGCGGCGTCGGCGATACCAAGGGCATTCTCGAATCCATGTTCCGCGACCGCGACGTCAAATGGATCACCAATGCGAAAGTGGATCGCATTACCGCGGACGTCGTGGAAGTGACCGAGGTTGGCGAAGACGGGACGGCGAAGCGTCCGCACAAACTCGCCTCCAAACTCAGCATGTTCATTCCGGCGTTCCGCGGCGTCAGCGCGATGATGGGCGAGGACGGCAAGGGAATTCCGGGGCTCGCCAATCCGCGAGGTTTCATTCTCACCGACAAGTACCAGCGCAACCCGACCTTCAAGAACGTGTTTGCGGTGGGCGTCTGCATCGCCATCCCACCTTTCGAGCAGACACCGGTCCCTGTCGGTGTACCGAAAACCGGCTATATGATCGAATCGATGGTCGGGGCCGTCGCCGAGAATATTCGGGACATCCTTGCCGGCAAGGAGCCGCAGCGCGAACCGACCTGGAACGCGGTATGCTTGGCTGATTTCGGCGACAATGGCGTTGCCTTCGTGGCATTGCCGCAGATTCCGCCGCGCAACTACAACTGGGCGGGCAAGGGATACTGGGTCCACGTCGCCAAGGTGGCGTTCGAGAAGTATTTCCTGCGCAAGGTGCGCCGCGGTTCAGCCGAACCGGCCTTCGAGCGTTTCGTCATGTCCGCCATCGGCATCAACAAGCTGCGCGAGAATGCGCCACCCGTGGCGGCGGAGTGACCGCGCGAAACAGGAGATCGGCGTCAATGCCCTATTATTTTGCCAAGACCGTGCCGCTAGGCTTCGAGGAGGCGGTGCGGCACACGACGGAAGTGCTCAAGCAACAAGGCTTTGGAATCATAACCGAGATCGACGTCACGCAGACCTTGAAGTCAAAAATCGGCGTCGATTTCCGTAATTACCGCATTCTCGGCGCCTGCAATCCGAAGCTGGCGCATGAGGCGCTTCAGCTCGAAGATAAGATCGGGACGATGCTGCCGTGCAACGTCGTCGTGCAGGAGGTGGGCAGCAATCGAACGGAAGTTGCCGCGATCGATCCGGTCGCTTCAATGGCGGCGGTTGACAATTCGCGCCTCAAACAGGCGGCTCAACACGTGCAGACGCTGCTGCAAAAGGCTATCGAAGCCTTGTAGAAATAAAGTTCGGAGGCATCATCCCGATCGGTGCTTCGCTGGTCTGTTTTGTGCGCATCTTATCTTTGGCGAGCCTCTGCGGACGGCGCGCCGGTTACAGTGGCGGCCGAACCGGATAGTCGAGGTGTTGCCGCGCCGCGGCCTCGATCCGAGCCATAGCGGCGAGGGCAACGTGGTCGCGCCACGGCCGCGCGATGACCTGCACGGCGATCGGCAAACCGGCGCTGCCTTCCTCGGTTTGGCGCGCCACCCGATCCACCTGATCGCGGCTTGGCGGACGGTCGCTTTCTTCGCCGGGCCGGACGCGCGTGACCGGGACGACTCCGGCAGGAAAGCCGATGACATTGGCCAGCGCGGCGTAAGCGCCCGGCAACGGCATCACCTCGGTTGCCCCATGCCGGAGCGCGGGGAGCGCATAGGCCGGACAGAGGACGAGATCGATTGGGCCGCCATCGGCTGCTTCCAGCGACCGCAGGAACTCGCGCCGGAAATTCGCCATCGCCTCGACCGTCTGCCAGTAATCGTCGGCGCTGCCTGAAGCAAAGCGCCTCGCGGTGAGGGCGGAACGGTGCTGGCCAAAGGCATCGAGTGCAGCGCTGGCGACGCGGCGCAGCCAGGGCGGCACCGCCGCCGTCAAGAGCAGGGGACGGATGCGCCGGTCAACACGGTTTCCGCGTAACAACCGGCGAAAGGCTTTCGCACCATCGGCCGAGAGGCAGGCAACGAGCAGATCGCTGACCCGGCGCAATTCGGGATTTTGCCAAGCGGCCTGCTTTGCGCCAGCGGCAGTTAGGAACTGGGCGGCTTCTTCGACCGCTCGCCTGGCCGCCGGCGAGACTGGAAATTCCCCATCGTCCGTGAACGTTGCATAGCGCAGTCGGCTGAGATCGACGGCGGCCGGATCGCCCAATTCCGGACCCGGATGAACACATGGATCGCGGGTGCGGTCGAGTACGCGCAATGCCAAAGCCAGATCTTCGACGTGCCGCGCCATGGGGCCGACCTGGCTGATGATCGCTTGCTGGCCGATTGGCAAACCATGGGCGCAGTGATCGGGCGTGCGGCCTGCGGTGGGCCGGATCGAAGTAATCCCGCAAAAGGCCGCGGGGATGCGCAGCGACCCGCCAATGTCGTTGCCGAGCCCCAGCGGCGATCCGCCGGCGGCGATGACGGCGGCTTCGCCGCCGCTCGAGCCACCACAGGATCTTTCCAAATCCCAGGGGTTATTGGTCCGACCGTAGAGCGGATTGTCGGCCTCCGTGTAAATCATGAGCTGCGGCACGTTGGTCTTGGCTATCGGGATTGCGCCCGCGGCGCGCAATGCCGCCACATACGGATCGTCGTTGGTTTCGATCGCGTCGCGGCGCGAGGGCAAGCCAAATGTCGAAGCGGTGCCGGCAAGATCGAAGCATTCCTTGATGGTCACCGGCAGACCGGCGAGCGGTCCCAATTTCTCGCCGCGCGCCCGCGCGTTGTCGATGTTTGCCGCCGTCTTTCGCGCATTGTCGGACAGATCGACGGTGACGGCGTTTAGCCTGCCGTTAACTTTGTTGAGCCGTGCGACGAAGTATTCGACAGCTTCGACGGCTGAAAGCTCCCCGGCAACAATACGGCCCACGATCTCTCGTGCGGATAAGTCGCGCAATTCATACCGAGGCGGCGCTGCCGCAGCGACGGACGCATCGGTGAGCGTCATGATTTTACATCCCCCGCAGGCCCGCCTGGCGTGTCAGCGTTTGTAACGTCGATCCATTCGCTCGGCTTTGTCAATTTGCGCCTTGCTTGCTTGGCGGGTAAACGCCCCGCTTCGCAGCGCACAAATCAAGGTCGGCGGTTGCGGGAAGCGCCTGGGGTACATGAACCTTGCCGTACAAGTAACCGCCACGCTCCAGTTTGTTTAAGCGACTGGCCCGCGCTGACAATTTTTTGGTCGAAATTATTCCTGCTGATTTAATGGGCAATGTCGGATTAATTCTTGCGCAACCCGAAAGTGCGCATCATCTTGATTCGATCGGGGCGTCGGCCCCGAAGAGGAAACGTCGAACGACTTCAACCCAATGGAGAGTCCAATGTGCAAGAGCCTTGTTACGATGGCCGCAGCGCTCGCAATCGCTTCACTCGGATCGCTCGTATCTGCGCAAGCCGGTGGCGGAACGAGCGCGCCTTCGAAGTACAACAACCAGATGGCGTCCGTGAACCTGGATCAAGGTCGGCACCATCGAGTGGTGCAGACGGCCGATTTCAGGATCACGGAATTCTCCTCTTCTTCGGCAAAAAGCTCCACATCAAAACGCTGAGCCGTTGGTTAGCATCACCGCGGCGGTTTCGAGTTTGCTGAATTTCCGCTGAGCGCCGGGCATTGCGCGTGGTGTATCAAGGATGGTTGGCGCTCGTATTGTCGTGCGATTCGGCGCCGCGCCGCGAATTCGCGTTTGTCACCCACGTTCGGACCGTCGGCAAAACATCCGGCAAGAGCGTGTCGACCTCGCTTTTGGTCATTCCCGGCCGGACGCGCGGGTCATAGAGAATATTGACAAGATGCTGATCGTACACGTCGAAGAAACCCATTTGCACATCATCGTTGAACATGGTCCAGGGCACCGAGCTATCATCATTGATAAGCCCCAGAGACTGCAGCAATTCTTCGTAGGCGCAGTCATAAAATTGAAAGTCCCCGTCATCGACCGGCAGAATGACCTCGGCGCGCCGGATGCGATAGCTCGGATCCTCGGCAATGCCGGACAGGCATTGCGGGTGCAGTGAGTGTTGAATTTTCTTCGCTTGATCATCTCCGTAGCGGGAACGAATTGTTTGCGCGAAGTCGCGCGTGTGCACAAGGGTGACGACGAGATTCGCGCTCTGGTGGTCGGCGGCCATCGCCAAATCCAGATTCTTCACACGGGCGTGAATGTCGGCCACGATCGTTGCGATTTCGGCGGTGCGGTCCGGGGAGCCGCGATTGATTACAAACACGCGGACCGGCTCGTCGAATTTACGTATCCGGTCGGCCCGACGATCGAGCTGCAGCTCGGCATGGAAGGCAGTCTTGAAGAAGCCGTCCCTGATCTCGTCGTTGCTGAAGCTCGTTCGTTCGGTTGCGCGCCGCATGCTGATGTCGGCATTCTCGGCATGCGCGGCGCTGCCCATCGTTCCGCCGACTGCAATCGCAGCCGCGGCAAGGGCAAAACCCAGCCTCGTGCGGGGGTGATTGGTCCCGGCATGAGAGCTAAGAGCGGCGGCCGGCGGCTCGTTGGCGCTGGCGCAGTCGACTGCTCGATTTGCAACCCTATCGTACATAACGGCCTCCCGGCGTTGGCCTCAGGAAGCTCCTGTGCAAGGCATGTGCCACCGGCGAATATGGCGAGCAGGGCCGTAGGAATTCGAGATGGAGGCAACGCCCACCGTATAGGAATCGTGTAAATATTGCAGTCGTGCAATGACTTAAGCCTGACCGCAATGCCGTGCTAGGCCTGTTCTCGTTGGACGGGTGTGCGGGCGGCGCGATGCAGGATGCCGGGCCGGCAAAATCAGGGCTGATTTGCCGGCGTCAACGGTGCGTCTAAACGCCGAGATGGCGGTGTAGCGCGTCGGGCTGTTTGTGCACGGCTTGGGCAGTCATGCTGTCCACGATGTGGCCGTTGTTGAGGACGTAAACGCGGTCGGCGAGCGTCAGCGCAGCCGAGATGTTTTGCTCCACAACAAGGATGGTCTGGCCGGCCTCGGCCAGCGCGCGGCACGTGGTCAGCAGATCGCGCACGATGATCGGCGCGAGCCCCTCGAACGGCTCGTCGAGCAGCAGGATTTTCGGCTCGCGGATGAGCGCGCGTGCGATCGCGAGCATTTGCTGCTCGCCACCGGAGAGGTCGGTGCCGCGGCTCCCGCGCCGCTCCTCGAGACGCGGGAACATCGCGTAGACGCGCTCCAAGGGCCAGCGGTCCGGCGCCGTGAGACCGGCGAGAATGAGGTTTTCCTCAACGTTAAGGCTGCCGAAGATGCGGCGGTCTTCGTGCACGAGCTGCATGCCGGCTTGGGCGATGACGTGACTCTTTTTTCCGGCGATTTCGGTGCCGTCGAATAGGATCGAGCCGGCGCGCGGCGCGACGACCCCCATCAAGCTCTTCAAGGTGGTGCTCTTGCCGGCACCGTTGCGGCCGAGCAACGCCACCACTTCGTTGCGCTCGACCTTGAGCGCAACGTCGAAAAGGATGTGGGAGTCCCCGTAATAGGTGTTCAGGCCGCTGACCTCAAGCAGGCTCATGCTTCGAGCACTCCGCCGAGATAGGCTTCCTGCACCGCTGTGTTGCCCTTGATCTCTTGCGGCGTGCCTTCGACCAGTATGCGGCCTTCCTGGAGCACGGTGACGCGCTCGACGAGCTCGAACAGCGAATCCATATCGTGATCGATGATGATCATGGTGCGGCCCTGGCCGATCGATTTTAAAAGCTTCACCATTTCCAGCCGCTCCAACGGGCTCATGCCGGCAAGTGGTTCGTCGAGCAAAAGCAGGCTCGGCGACGTCGCGAGCGCCAGCCCGACTTCCAGACGCCGCTTTTCGCCGTAGGCCAGCGCCGCCACCGGCCAATCGGCCCGCGCGGTGAGATCGACCAGCGTCAGTGTATGCTCGACCTGCTCGGCCAATCCGTCAATCGCCGGCAGCGAGCGCAGCATGTCCAGCCGGAATTTGCCGCGCAGTCCGGCAAGCGCGGCAATGGTAATGTTTTCGCGCACGCTCAATCGTGTGAACAGCTGGTTGACCTGATAGCTTTTGGTCAAGCCGAGCTGGCAGACGTCCGTCACGTCCATACCGGTAATGTCGCGGCCTTCGAACAGGATCCTGCCCGCGGTGGGCGGAACTTCGCACGTCAGCATCTTGAAAAAGGTAGTTTTGCCGGCGCCGTTGGGGCCGATGATTCCGCGCCGCTCTCCACGGTTCACCTCAAAATTAATGTCGCTGTTGGCGAGGAGACCGCCATAGCGCTTGGTCAGGCGGATTGCCTGCAGCACTGGGCCGGAGGCGCCGTCTCGCGGGCGACGCCGCGCCAAGATAGCCGCCGCCGGCGCGACGGCCACCGCCTGCACGGCGACACCGCGTTCGTTCACGGCGGCGGCGCTCAACGAAGCCGTCTTAAGCGATCGTTGCGCGGCAAGTCGTCCGATGAGGAAATCGCCTAGATCCCGAATGCCGCCGATCAGGCCGCGGCGCAGGAAGCAGACCAGCAGCACGAAGACGACGCCCAGCACCAGCTTCCAGGTGGCGCCAAGGTGCAGCGTGTTCTGGAAAAAGTCGCTCAGATAGAGCCACACCATGGCGCCGAATAGCGGCCCGAACAACGTGCCGGTGCCGCCGATCGCGGTCTGTATGACCAATTGACCCGAAGTATCGAATGTAAATGCTTCCGGCGGCATGAAGCCCTGCAGCACACCAAGCAGGCCGCCCGCGAAACCGGCGTATGCCGCGGCGATCACGAAGGCGGTGAGCTTGTAGCCATGCACGTTATGGCCGACCGCTGCCGCGCGCAGCGGATTGTCACGGATGGCGTTTAACACGGCGCCGACCGGCGAGCGCACGATGCGCAGCGCGATCACGATGCCGATAAAATACCAGAACGCGAAAAATGTGTAGAGCGACCAATCAGTGTTGAAGTGAATGGTGGTGAAGCCGAGCGGAAACGTCGGCGTCGGCACGCCGGGCAAGCCGTTCTCGCCGCCGGTGTAGTCCGAAAGCGGATTGAACTCGACGAAATAGAAGACTTCGGCGATCGCCACCGTGATCATCGCGAAATAGATGCCGGTGCGCCGCAGCGCGATCAGCCCGACTAGGTAGCCGACGATCGCCGCCACGATCGTGCCGATGACCACCGAGGTCAGCACATGCGGAAAGCCGACGCTGGTGAGCAGATAGGCGGCGACCATGCCACCGGTGCCGTAGAACGCGGACTGGCCGAACGAGAGGAGGCCGGTAAAGCCGAACAGAATATCGAAGCCGATGCCGAACAGGCCCCAAACGACGATGCGGCTCATGGTCGTCGGCGTGAAGTCGAGATAGGGCAGGACGAACGGAGCGGCGATCAGCCCGATCGCCGTCAGGATTTCGATCACAACGGGGCGTTGCCTGGACATCAAGCGATCGCGTTCATTCGCGGCCGGCGGTGCCGAGCAGACCGTAGGGGCGAAGCACCAGCACCAGCGTCATCGCTACGAACAACATGACGTAAGCATAGCCGGGATTGAACATAGACGTTATGCTGATGATCTCGCCGGCGATAAAGCCACCAAGCACGGCTCCCGGAAACGATCCGACACCACCGATGACGACGACCACGAAGGTCTGCACCAAAATCGCTTCGCCGACGTCCGGCGCGATCGACACCACCGGCGCATTGACGATGCCGGCGAAGCCCGCCGCCATAGCGCCAATCCCGAACACCAGCATGAAGACCTTGTAGACGTCGATGCCGAGCGAATCGACCATCACCGAATCCTCGATGCCGGCGCGCACGATCATGCCGATGCGAGTGCGATAGAGCACGAGGTAGAGCGCGATGAGTGCCACCGCGACGATACCGAGCAGCGCCAACCGGTAGGTCGGATAGAACATGAAGCCGAGCGGGGTGATCCCCACCAGCGCGGGCGGAGCGGACACCGTTTTGGAGAGGCTGCCGAAGAAAAAGCGGACGGTCTCCACGAATACGATGCCGAGACCGAAGGTGACCAGGAGCTGGTCTTCGTGCGGGCGGGAATAGAAGTGGCGGATGACCACCCGCTCCATCACCACCCCGACCAGCATGACGAACAGAGAACCCGCAATGACGGCGACGACAAAGGAACCAGTATAGCTGTAGGCGACCCAGCCGGCATAGCCGCCGAGCATGAACATCGCGCCGTGCGCGAGATTAAGGATACCGAGCGTGCCGTAGATGATCGTCAGGCCGGACGAGATCAGCGCCAGAAGCGCGCCGAGCACCAGCCCGTTGAACACTTGCGAGATAAAATTGCCCCAGTTGATCACGCTGTCGCCCGCAATTCGTAGTTTCGCCACTGCCGCGGTCGTTTTCTTGACACTAATGCCGAGCGTCGGCGCCGCCTAGCATTTTGCAAGCGGCCGGGCCCAAAGCAGCGAAGAAAGTGCTTCGCGCCTTGGACCCGGCCAAAACTCGACAAAGTGCTCACTCTCCGCCTCACCGAAGCGGAGAGAGCGTCAGGTACGTCAGGTGTAGTCGCCGAGATGGCAACCGAAGGCGTCAGGCTTCTGCATTAGCCCTTCGCCGGGAACAACCTCGAGAACCTCCCAATAGTCCTCCTTGTTCTTCATGTCTTTCGGATGTTTCCCGCGGACGATAATCACCGGACGCACACACTGGTGATCCTCGGGACGGTAGCGGACGGGGCCGACCAAGGAGTTGAAGGTTTCGCCCTTCTCATACTGCTTAATCACGTCCGGCGGGTAGAAGGTGCCGGCCTCTGAGACCATACGGGCCCATGCCGCGATCGAATTGTAGGAATTCTCGGCGCCCCATTCCGGCATGTAGCCATATTTCTTATTGAACGCTTGGACGAACAACTTGGCCAGCGGATACTTGTCTTCGAGCGTCCACCAGAAGTCGGTAGCAGCGAGGACGCCGCCCATAATCTCCGGCCCCACTTCCTTGGCGAGGAACGGGATCTGGTAGGGAATGACCAGCGTCATCTTGGGAATGATGCCAAACTGATGCGCCTGCTGCGTCGACAGCACTGCATCGCGGCCCCAGTTCACGTTGATCAGGAATTCAGCGCCGGAATTGGCGATGTTGGTCAGATATTGGCTGAAGTCCTGGGTGCCGAGTGGAGACACTTGGTCGGTCACCTGTGTCCAGCCGGCGTTCTGGGTCAGATAGTCGTTCACCGACTTGGTCACGGTGTGACCATAGGTATAGTCCGGTGTCATGAACGCCGCCTTGCGGTTCTTGCCGAAAGTTTTCACCAGCACGGGCCCGATCGCGGCAGCCGCAGTCTGGCCATAGAAGTCTTGACGGAAGCCGTAGCGCACGCAATCCTTGCCAGTGGTGTCGTTCGAACCGGAAATGCCCGAGATGTAGAGTACTTTTTCGCGCTCGGCGAAATGATTGGTAGCGACCGCGACCGCCGAGGAGGTCGATCCGGTCATCAGGACGATCTTGTCATCGTTGATGAAGGTCTGCTGTATCTGCACCGCGTTATTCGGTTTGGCGCCGGAATCAGCAGAGACCAGTTTCACCGTCTTGCCGAGCAGACCCTTGGTGATCTTGGGCGCGATTTTCTTGATCAGCTCATTGCCCTCGTTAAGGTGCTCGACCGCAAGCTCCCAGCCCTTCAGCTCATCCGCCCCGGCGTCTGCGTAGGCGCCGGTGAGCGGGACCGCGGCGCCGATATTGACGGTCGATCCTTCCGAGCCCGCCGGCCAGGTGCCGATCGGCGGCTGGTCCGCCGCAAAGGCGGCAGGCATAAACCCGAACGGCGGGGAAATGCTGGCGGAAATTGCGCCGAGGCCGGCGCCGGTTGCGACGGCTTGCCGCAGGAGGCGGCGTCGCGACATGGAATTGGCGGATGGTTTTTCAGAATCGCTCATTGGGGGCTCCCTTTTTCGTTAATTTCGGAATTTCCGGGAGCGCAGTGTGACCGCCTTTAGTAGGGCTAGCTTTAATCGCCGTTATTGATCCAAATTACGAAAATGAACGAACTTTCGGTTAGGCCGATCACTGTGCATGCGCCGCCCAAAAAGTTGGACATCTGGCGCGGCGATCCTTTCGTCACCCGTCTGCGAAACTTCACCGAACTGACCGCGCAGGACATCAGCAGCCTGCGTGCCGTGATCGAAACCGAGCTCACGGTCAGGAAGCGGCGCGACCTCGTGCTCGACGGCTACGAGTTCTCCAAGCTGTGTTTCGTGAAAGAGGGCTTTGCGGCCCGCTATAAGCTCTTGCGCAACGGCAAACGCCAGATCGTGAACTTCGTCCTCCCGGGCGACATCGTCGGGCTGCCCGGCAGTTTTCTTGACCGCGCCGCCAATTCGGTCATTGCCGTCAGCGACATGACGCTACAAATCTGTTCGCTCGAAGCATACGTCGCGCTCTGCTATCGGCGTCCGAAATTCGGCCTGTTGCTGAGTTGGCTCGCGGTGCAGGAGGCGGCCAACTACGCGGAACACATCATCGACGTCGGGCGCCGCACGCCAATCGAGCGGTTGGCGCATCTTCTTCTCGAGATGCATTCCCGGCTCAGCATGGTAGGATGCGCAGCCAATTCCGCCTTCACCCTGCCGTTCACCCAGGAAATGATGAGCGATGCGCTCGGTTTGAGCGTGCCGCACCTCAATCGCATGCTGACTAAACTTCGCAGCGAAGGTCTGATTGCTGTGAACGAGCGACGCGTGGAACTTATCGACCTAAAAGCGGTCCAGCAGCTGGCCCAGTTCCAACCGACGCAGCCGGCGCGAATTCCGCTGGCGTCCTAGCGCCTTCGTTATTGTTTGCCTGATTGTTTGCTCGCGGCTTGGGGTTGCCTCGCGGCGGGGCTGTGCTGCCTGCGCAACTCGGTCTTCAGCACCTTGCCGTAATTGTTTTTAGGCAGCGCCTCGAGGAAGACATAGAAGCGCGGGCGCTTGAACCGCGCGATTGCGGACAAGCACAGCGCGTCAAGTTCTTCGGCGGATACGGCCCGCTCGGTGCGCGCCACCACGCAGGCGACGACCTCCTCGCCCCAATCGGAGTGCGGACGGCCGATGACGGAAACTTCGAGCACGCCGGGATGGCGCAGCAACACCTCCTCGACCTCGCGCGGATAGATATTGCTGCCGCCGCTGATGATGAGATCCTTCGAGCGGTCCTTCAGCGTGAGGAAGCCTTCGTCGTCGAACGCGCCCATATCGCCGGTATGCAGCCAGCCGCCGCGCAGGGTTTCGGCGGTCGCATCCGGATTACGCCAATAGCCCATCATCACGACATCGCCGCGCACCAGCACTTCGCCGATCTCGCCGACGGGTAGCTCGCCGTCGTCGGCGTCGGTGACCCGTACTTCGACGTTGGTGCGGGGTAGCCCGACCGATCCCATGATCTCGCGCCAGCGCGGCCGCGAGCGGTCGGCGTGAATTGCCTTCGCGAGCGCCGTGATGGTCATCGGCACTTCGCCCTGGCCGTAGATTTGCGCGAATTTCGGCCCCAGCAAATCCATGGCGCGCAGCAACGTTTCCAGATGCATCGGCGCGCCCCCATAGATGATGGTGCGCAACCCGGCGTGGTCGCCGGCGGCGAAACCGGCATGATTGATGAGGCGGCTCACCATGGTCGGAGCGGCGAAGAAGCTGACATTGCCGTGAGCAGCGAGCAGCGTGGCAATCTCGTCCGGATCGAAGCCGGCGCTTTCGGGAACGATGGTCTTCGCGCCCATGGCGACGAAGGGCAATCCATAACAGCCGGAGCCATGCGACATCGGAGCCGCGTGCAGCACGCAATCGCCGGCGCCGACCGGCTCGATTTCGGCGAAATAGGCAAGCGTCTGCGCCATCAAAATGCCATGGGTCAGCATCGCACCCTTGGGGCGGCCGGTGGTGCCGCTGGTGTAGAACAACCAGGCGAGATCGTCGGGACGGCGCGGCACGACGTTGATGCCGTCGCCCTGGCAAAGACGGCGCCATTCGGCGCTGTCAGTGACGATGGTGTGGCCATGCGGCGCGACATCGTCGGCGCGGTCGGGACTCGCGAGGATTAGCGAGGCTTCCGACTGTCCGATAATGTAACCGAACTCGTCGCTATGAAGCTTGGCGTTCATCGGCACGGCGACTAGCCCCGCGTGCCAAATGGCGAACAGCGCCTCGAGGAATTCCGGCCGGTTGGTCATGGCGATGGCCACCCGGTCTTCTGGACGGCACATCGCGCGCAGATTGCCGGCGAACGCGCGTGAGCGCGCCGCCCATTGCCGATAGTTCACATATGTCGCGGTGCCGAGCGCGATCGCCGGCCGGTCGGGGGCGGCGCGCCCCCATTTTTCCACCCAGCCCGCGAGGTTCATCGCGCGCGCCGCCGCCGCTCAGGGCGCCGGCTCGACGTTAGTGAGCGCCGCTGCCAGCAAGTAGGGTTTGCCGCTGCGGTTGACCCAGGTATGGTTGATCCCGCGCTGGACGATGCAATCACCTGCATGTGCGTCGCCCTCTTCCTTAAATTTCTGCCTCGTAAACAACGTGACGTCCATCGCGACTTCCCGGCGCCATGGTACTGATTTATCGGCTCGCGTAAACTAGTCAAACATGCATCTCTGCCGGAACCGGGAGGACGCCGATGAAACGCTCCACCTTGATCGCCTGGGCGCTATTAACTGTGGGCGGCGGTTTGATTGTCGAAATTACAACAGGACCTAATGCCATGAGCAAGGAGCCACGCTTTCCGCAACTGACAATGGATCAGCTCACCGACAAGCAGAAGCCGCTCGGCGAGCAGATCATGAAGGTTTCGAGCGTCGGCCTCGGCGGCCCGTACAATCCCCTGCTGCGCAGTCCCGTGCTCGGGCAAAGAATGTTCGATCTCTTGCATTATCTGCGCTGGGAAACCTCGGTGCCTTTGAAGCTCAACGAATTCGCCATCCTGATTATCGGCCGGCAGTGGCGCTCGCAGGTGGAGTGGCTCGCGCACGCGCCGCTCGCCATCAAGGCGGGACTGTCGCCAGATATCGTCGCCGAGCTTAAGGCCAACAAACGGCCGTCAAACATGCCGCCCGAAGAGGCGGTGGTGTATGACTTCGTCACCGACCTGACGACCAAGCACGCGGTTTCTGACGAGACCTTCGATCGCGCCAAGAAACTTCTCGGCGAGCAGCAGGTCGTCGATCTGACGGCGGTTGCCGGCACCTACATTGCTGTTGCGATGCAGTTAGCGATGGCCGAGCAGAGCGTGCCGCCCGGCAAGGAGGAGCCGTTCAAGCCCGGTGAGCCGTGAAGGCTCAAGAGATGGAAATTATGATCTTGCCGAAATGCTGATTGGTGCGCATGAGCGCGAGCGCCTCGGCGATATTGTCCAGCGGGTACGTCTTGTAAATCGGCAAGGACAGCTTGCCGGCCTCGACTGCGGGCCATAGGTCCGCGCGCATCAGGCGGTTGATCTCGCGGATTTCATCGAGCGAACGGGTGCGGAAGGTCACGCCGATATAGTCGATGCGCTTGAGCGCATGGACGTCGAAATTGAACTCGCCGGTGTTGCCGCCGAGCCGTCCCACATTGACAATGCGGCCGAGCACCGCCGCCGCCTCGAGGTTTTGATTAGCCACGCCGCCCGATATCATATCGATGATGACATCGACGCCCTTGCCCTCGGTTGTCTTCTTGACTTCCTCGGGCCATTTCGGGTCGCTCGAGTTGAGCGCGAGGTCGCAGCCGAATTCGGCGAGGCGCGCCCGGCGCTCCGGATTGGTCGAGGTGCCGATCACCAAGGAGGCGCCCATCAGCTTGCCGATCTGCATACCCATGAGGCCGACGCCGGAGCTTGCGCCCTGCATCAGCAGGGTTTCGCCGGGCTTGAGGCGACCGGCGGTGACGACGGCGTTATGCATGGTCTGCAGCGCGATCGGCAGGCACGCCGCCTGCTCGTAGGTCATGTTGTTTGCTGGAATGCGATGCACGCGGCCTGCATCGGTGAGGACGTATTCCGCAAAACCGCCTGCCGCCGAAGCGAGCACACGGTCGCCAGGCTTGATGCCCGTTACTTCACTGCCGACTGCCTCGACTTCCCCGGCGCATTCCAGGCCAAGCCGCGCTCCGCCGCCGCGCAAAGCGGCCAAAAGATCGGCGCGGTTGAGGCTCGAGGCGCGAGCCCGTATTACAACCTCGTTCGCATCAGGTTGCGGCTTCGGCACATCGCGGATCTCGGCGCCTTTGTCACCGGCGATTGCAGCTTTCACGGCGTCCTCCATTGCCCTTGCAGATACGCTACTGCCAAAACCAGCGCAGTATTGCAAACATCAACGTCGCGGCGAATAACCAACCAAAGATCAGCTTGTTGTGACGTGCAAACCAACGCGGCAGATAGATATCGAAGTTGTCGGAACGATCATCGGTATATCGTGCAGCTACACCTGTCAGCGGGCAGTGCCAGCCATTGGCGACGAGGATGGCGATCTCGATGAGCACTATGATAACGAGAACGCCAACGCCGCCAAACTGACCGCGCCATGCAAACACGGGAATCGCCAGGATGCACCCGGCGAAAAAGACCCAAGCCAACGTATGGACAATCTTTACCGCGCGAAGTGCAGCGGCGGGATTGCGAAGTAGCGTCATCCTAAAAGCCAACGCCGAACACGATGACGAAAATAAAGAAACGCTGCTGCGATAATCCGCATGCGTCAGGCCGATCCCCACACCTCCCGCGCAGTCTCCACAACGAGCCTGAGCTTGGCGATCTCATCTTCCACGGTCATGGTATTGCCGCCAATGCCGCTGGAAAATCCGCATTGGGGCGACAATGCCAGCTGGTCGAGCGGCACATAGCGGCTCGCCTCGTCGATGCGGCGCTTGAGCTCGTCCTTGGTTTCGAGCGTCGCTCTCTTGGTGGTGACGAGGCCGAGCACCGCGGTCTTGCCTTTTGGCAAAAAGCGCAGCGGGGCGAAACTGCCGGCGCGCGGCGAGTTGTATTCGAGGAAATAGCCATCGACCGCGATGTCGTTGAAGAGAAGCTCCGCAATCGGATCGTAGCCGCCCTCGGCAACCCAGGCGCCGGCGAAATTGCCACGGCACAGGTGCATGCACACAATCATGTCGGCCGGCCGGCCGGCGATGGTGTCGTTGAGGAGCCGCGCATAGGTTTTCGGCAGCGTCTCCGGGTCTTCACCGATATTGCTGACTTGCACCCGCAATTCCGGATCGCACAGATAGGCCATATTGACCTCGTCGATCTGCAGGTAGCGGCAGCCCGCTTGGGCGAGATCATGGATTTCCTCGCGGTAGACGCGCGCCAAGTCGGCGTAGAAGTGCCCCATGTCCGGATACGCCTTGGCGTCGATGGCCTCACGGCCGCCGCGGAAATGCATGGTCGTCGGCGACGGAATCGTGATTTTCGGCGTACCGTGCGCGACCGATTTGAGGAACTTGAAGTCGTCGACAAAAATGCCGTCTGGCCGGGCGAGCTCGCCGGTCACCTGCAGTGTCGGCGGTGAGTGGTCGCGCGCGCCGGCGGCTGAGTGAAAACGCACCGTGAGCTTTGCGGCGACTTGCTGCACATTCTGGAACTTCAGCAAAAAGTCGCGCTGCCAAAAAGTGCGATTGTATTCGCCGTCGGTGGCGAGGCGAAACCCAACGTCCTCCTGCAGGCGCACGACGTCGCGGATGGTGTCGCGTTGGGTCCGCGCAAGCTCGGCCGGCGCGAGTTCTCCCTTTTCCGCCTTCTGCCGCGCGTTGATGAGGGCGTCAGGCCGAATGAGACTGCCGACATGGTCGGCACGGAAAGGCGGTACCAAGCGCGCGGACATGGATCAATTGCCTTTTGGCCCGGTTTCAACGGACATGGCATCGGTCTTGGCATCGGTGTAAAAGGATAGCAACAATTTCAACGAGGCTTGGCATGGCTGCACGTAGTGTTCCGCAGGCGCTGGGTTATGTCGGCGTTCGCGCCAAGGATTTGGGGGATTGGGCGAGCTATGGTTCAGGCCTTCTCGGCCTGCAGCGCATCGACAAATCGCGCTCTACGCTTGCGTTCCGCATGGACGACCGCAAGCAGCGCATTATTGTCGACGCCGACGGCGGCGAGGGGATCGGATTTTTCGGCTGGGAAGTTGCCGATGCTGCCGCGCTCGATGCGCTTGCGGCGCAACTTGAGAATGCGCAGATCAAAGTCGCGCACGGCGCGCGCGCGCTCGCCGATGAGCGGCATGTAAAGGACTTGATCGTGCTCAACGATCCGGTCGGCAACAGGCTCGAGCTTTTTCACGGTGCCGAAACAGCGGCCGAGCCATTCAAGCCGGGCCGCTCGATCTCCGGGTTCCGCACCGGGCCGCTCGGGCTTGGGCACATGGTGCTCAACGTCGACACGCCGGCGACGATCGAACGGATGATGTCGTTTTATCGCGACACGCTTGGCTTCCGCCTAACCGATTACTATTCGCATCCCTTCACCGTTTACTTCCTCCACCTCAACCCGCGCCATCACAGTCTGGCCTTCGTCCAATCCGGCAAGAATACCGTCCATCACGTCATGATGGAGCTGTTCAGCTTCGACGATGTCGGTCAGGGTTACGATCTCGCGTTGAATGAGGACCGCGTCGCGGTGACGCTGGGGCGCCACACCAGCGATTTCATCACCTCGTTCTACAGCTTCACCCCGTCCGGCTTCATGGTCGAATATGGCTGGGGCGCGCGCTTGATCGACGTCGATCATTGGCAGGCCTACGAGCGTAAAGAAGGGCCGAGCATGTGGGGGCACGACCGCGGCTGGCTGTCCGCTGAGGATCAGGCCAAGGCCCGGTCGCTGCGCCTTGAGAACGCGGCCAAGGGCTTTCGCCGGCCAGTGCAGGTGATCGAGGGAAATTACGAGGTCATGCCGGGCGTCTGCCCATGGTGGGACGGCGTCAAGGCGCGAACCGCCGCACAGTAGATCCTGATGGGAAAGGATCGTCTGGCCGCGTTCAGCGACGGCGTCATTGCCATCCTGATTACCATTATGGTGTTGGAGCTCCGGCTACCGCATGGCGCCGACTGGACGGCGCTCAAGGAAGTGGGACCGAGCCTAGCGACCTATGTCCTGAGCTTCATTTACCTAGCGATCTACTGGAACAACCATCACCATCTCCTTCATACCGCTGCGCGTGTCGATGGGCTCATTCTCTGGGCCAATTCGCACTTATTGTTCTGGCTCTCGCTCATCCCCGCGGCCACGGCCTGGATGGGCCAGAATCTCGGCGCGCCGCTGCCGACCGCGATCTATGGCGGAGCGCTGCTGTTGCCCGCGATCGCTTATTCCTTGCTGCAGCTGGCGATCCTGCGTAAGCAGGGCTCGCATTCGGTGCTCGCCAAGGCGCTCGGCCGCGACATCAAGGGCAAGATCTCGCCGGTTCTCTACAGCGCCGGGATCGTGATGGCCTTTGTCAATCCGTGGGTTTCAATCGCGCTGTACGCGCTAGTCGCCGTGATGTGGCTCGTACCCGACCGCCGCATCGAGAATGCCATCGGCAGGGAATAACCGGCTGCCCGGCGCGCTTTTTCAGGCCAAAAGTTCGACGCGTCCGGAAGCGAGCTTGTAAACGCCGCCGACGACGCGGATCTTCTTGTCGTCAACGGCCGCTTTGAGGATCGGGCTGGCGGCTTTCAACTTCTCGACATTAAGCGCGACGTTGCGGCGGATGGCGCTGGCGAGCATGTCGCCGCTTCGGTCCTGCACCGCCTCAACCGCCGGCTTGATGGCGGCAACGAGCGCTGGCAGATGGCCAGGCAGCGTCGTGCCGTCCTTGACCGACTTTATCGTCGCGTCGACGGCGCCACAGGCGTCATGGCCAAGCACCATGATGAGCGGGGTATTGAGCACCGACACCGCATATTCGAAGCTTGCGACGATGTCGTCGTTCGCGAAATTGCCAGCGACGCGGCAGACGAAAATATCGCCCCGCGCCACGTCGAAGCAATATTCCGGAGCGATGCGAGAATCGGCGCAACTGAGAACACCGGCAAAGGGATTCTGTCCGGTACTTAACAGCTCGCGTTCGTGCTTGAAATCGTGCCTTTTGCTGACGCCCTCGACGTAGCGGCTGTTGCCCTGCATCAAACGGCGGAGCGCGGCCTCCGGCGACAGCACATTCTCTGGTTTCGGCGGCGCCTTGGCCTTCGCGGCGAATGCCGGCGGCGCCAGTGCAAGTCCGGCGACGGTTATGGCGGCAAGCTTTAAAACATTGCGTCGCGCAACCGGCATACGGCTGGTTGCGGCATCAAGACAACGTTCGCACATGGGCGCCTCCTGCGCTCCGCCTTATGGTTGGCGGAGCGAGGGGGTTTATACCAGCACGTTGCTGAACTGCCACGGATCGTCGCGATCAATGGTTTCCGGAAACAAAACGCCGCGGCCGTCGACCGGCGTCCAGTCGGTGTAGCGACCGATGACGGGGCCCAGATAGGGCCGCTGGATTTCCAGGCAGCGCCGGAAATCCATCTCGTCGGCCTCGACGATACCGCGATCGGGATTTTCCAACATCCAGACAATGCCGGCGAGCACCGCCGAGGTGACCTGCAATCCGGTGGCGTTCTGGTGTGGCGCCAGCTGCCGCGTGTCCTCGATGGAGAGCTGCGAGCCGTACCAATAGGCGTTATTGGCATGTCCGTAGAGAAGCACGCCGAGTTCGTCGATCCCGTCGACGATTTCATGCTCGTCGAGAATCTGCCACTCCGGCTGCGGTTGCCATGCCGCACCCGCCATCTCGTGCAGGGACAGCACGGCGTCGTCACACGGGTGATAGGCATAATGGCAGGTCGGCCGATAGAGAGCTTTGCCGTCCTCGCGCAGCGTAAAATAGTCGGCGATCGAGATCGACTCGTTATGCGTGATCATGAAGGCGTGCTGCGCCTGCGCGGTCGGCGTCCATGAGCGCACGCGCGTGCCGGCACCGGGCTGCGTCAGATAGATAGCGGCGTCGCAGCCGAACTCGTGCCGGCACGCATTCGCCGGCATGCGCTTTTCGTGCGTGCCCCAGCCGAGCTCTGACGGCTGCAGGCCTTCCGAGCAAAAGCCCTCAACCGACCAGGTGTTGACGAACATGCCGCGAGGCTTCGGATCGCGCGCCCGCTGGGTGTCGCGCTCGGCGATATGGATGCCCTTGACGCCGGCGCGCTGCATCAGCCGCGCCCACTCGTCGCGGGTATTCGGCTCGTCGAAATTGAGCCCGACCTCAGTGGCGACGTCGAGCAGCGCCTGCTTGACGAACCACGACACCATGCCCGGATTGGCGCCGCAGCAGCTCACGGCGGTGACGCCGCCGGGGCGGCGGCGGCGCAATGCCAGGATGCTTTCGCGCAACGCATAATTCGAGCGCTGCGAAATCGACAGATTGCGGTCGGTGTAAAGGCCCGGCCATGGCTCGACCACGGTGTCGATGTAAAAAACGTCGAGATCCTTGGCGAACTCCATCAACTCGGCCGAAGAGGTATCGACCGAGAGATTGACGATCATGCCGCGTCCCGGCCCTACGGTAAGGAGCGGGGTGAGAATGTCGCGGTAGTTCTCCTTGGTGATCGCCGCATGGATGAAACGAAGCTGGCGATCGTCGAGCAGGCGGCGATCCTTTTCCTCCGGGGCGATGACGACGAACTTTGCGCGGTCAAAGGCAATGTGCCGCTCCAGGAGCGGCAGCGTTCCTCTGCCGATCGAGCCAAAGCCGATCATCACCATCGGGCCGTCAAAACGTGCGTGCAGGGGCCAAGCGGTGGCAAGCTGGGTCATGGCATTCATGTTAGCCGTTCCTTCCTCAATTCGAATGACAATTCCTGACGCGCGGTTCTCTCGGAAAACCGGTCTCAACTTTTCCGGATCATCCTTTACGCGGCGTGCCGCGCGACAGCATCGTTGCGGGCGAGACCGGCAATGAGGGCATCGATGCTTGGCCTTGGTGCCGTACGGCCGGTCGCACTGATCAGTCCGCGCGCCCCGTCGAGCGCGCCCGGTGCGATTTCGCAGCCGAGCAGGCGAGGGCGCTCATAGGGGCCCGGCAGCCACAGCCCGCCGGTCTTCGCCGTCGAGAAGCCGAAGCGGCCGTAATAAGCGGCATCGCCGACCAGAACCACGGCTTGATGCCCGCGCCGCTTCGCCACGCCCAGCGCGCGCCGCATCAATGCCGTCCCGATGCCGAGGCCATGCCAGGCCTCGTCGACCGCAAGCGGGCCGAGCAACAAGGCCGGCCGCGCCGGTCCGGCGCGGACGTGCCAAAGCCGCACCGTGCCGACGAGACTGCCTTCCTGCTCGGCGACCAGCGAGAGCCCGTCGGCCGGCGTGCGGCCTTCGCGCAACCGCTCCGCAGTTTTCTGGAAACGCGAGGCGCCCCACACGCGGTCGAGCAGTTCCTCGCGTGCGTCAATGTCGCAGTGAGCTTCGTTGCGGATCGTGACCATGGCCAACTCCTTCCCCGCGCCTGAAAGCGCGTATCGGTTAGAAGATGTGCTGGGAAAGGGGAGCCGGCGGCGCCGGCTCCCGGCGAGTTCAGATGTGAAATGTCTTCAGCGGCGCAAAGCCGTTGAAGGCGACAGCCGAGTAGGTCGCCGTATAGGCGCCGGTCCCCTCGATCAGCACTTTGTCGCCGATCTCAAGGCTCACCGGCAGCGGATACGGCACCTTCTCGTACAGCACATCGGCCGAGTTGCAGGTCGGGCCGGCGAGCACGCACGGACCAACCTCGCCATCGCGCTTGGTGCGGATCGGGTAGCGGATCGACTCGTCCATCGTCTCGGCAAGACCGCCGAATTTGCCGATGTCGAGGTAGACCCAACGCACGTCGTCGTTCTCGCTCTTCTTCGAGACGAGTACGACTTCTGCCTCGATCACGCCGGCGTTGCCGACCATGCCGCGGCCCGGCTCGACGATCGTCTCCGGGATGCGGTTGCCGAAATGGCGCCGCAAGGCACGGAAGATCGCCGCGCCGTAGGCCTTCACCGTCGGCACGTTCTCGAGGTACTTGGTCGGAAAGCCGCCGCCCAAGTTGACCATCGACAGCGCCATGCCGCGCTCGCCGCAATCGCGGAATACCGCGGCTGCGGACGCAAGCGCCCGGTCCCAGGCATGCGGATTGCGCTGCTGGGAGCCGACATGGAACGAGATGCCGTACGGCTCCAGCCCGAGCCGGTGCGCGTGCTCAAGCACGTCAACCGCCATCGCCGGCTCGCAGCCGAACTTGCGCGACAGCGGCCACTCCGCCCCGACGCAGTCGGAGAGGATGCGGCAGAACACCCGGCTGCCGGGTGCCGCGCGTGCGATCTTGTCGACCTCGGCCTGGCAATCGACCGCAAAGAGGCGAACGCCGAGCGCATAGGCCCGCGCGACGTCGCGCTCCTTCTTGATCGTGTTGCCGTACGAGATGCGGTTGGCGGTGGCGCCGGCGGCGAGCACCATTTCGATCTCGGGGACCGAAGCGGTGTCGAAGCAGGAGCCAAGACCGGTCAGTAGCGACAGCACCTCGGGCGCGGGATTGGCCTTCACGGCGTAGAACACGCGCGTGTCGGGCAGCGCCTTGGCGAAGCCGAGATAGTTTTCGCGGACGACATCGAGATCGACGACGAGGCAGGGGCCGTCGTCGTCACGATTACGCAGGAAATCGCGGATGCGCGCGGTCATGGGCGCTCTCCTCACCAGGTTCAATGAGCCTCGCGGCTCGGATTGAAGTTCGGGCGACATCAGTCGCCCGGCGTCAGCGGGTGAGGGTCGGCGCCACGCCGTGCGGTGGAGACACGGACAAGGCGACGGGCTCTACACCCGAAGATGCTGCCTTGGCTTGGAGTGGAATGCTCCGCTCCGCACGGCCGGCAAGATGGACAAGCCTCTAATGGTGTCGACCTTTGGAGGGCCGACGAGACCAGAGAAGCCCGCTCCGTCGTTGCTTTAAGCCGCGTCCCCCGTTGAGCGCGGGGTGCGCCGGTTTCGCCTCCGGCTGCCGGTTAAGTGGTTCGGAGTTCAGGCGGTCAACACTCTCGCCGTTGGGCTTGGAGTCCCTTGGCTTAAGTCTTGACCTCACTCCGGGCGGCTGTCCGGCCTCTTGTCCGGATGCCCACCAACCGACACGCGGCCACAGGCACGTGCGAAATTGGGCGGACGGCAAATAGGCGCGTTGGTCAAACGATGCAAGAGTTTTTTTCGCTTGGCGAAGATTTTTTCGCGAGCGCGGACAGAAATGGTTAGGCGAGCGTTGCGTCGCCGCGGCGCGATCGTTCACGAGTTGACGAACGACAGCGGCCGGCTGACCTCCTCAAGCGGCTTGCGCTCGGCGGCGACGCCCCAGATCGCTTCGACCGTCGCCGCGGCGATCATCAACAACGTGCCGATGAAATAGCCAATGGCGACGCTGCCGCGCGAACCGGTGCTGATCAGAACGCCCAATAGCAACGGGCCGATCACGCCGCCAACCCCGGTGCCGATGGCGTAGAAGAACGCGATCGCCAGCGCCCGGATTTCCAGCGGAAAGATCTCGCTCACGGTGAGATAGGCGGAGCTGGCGGCCGCCGAGGCAAAGAAGAAGACGATCATCCAGGCGACGGTCAGCTCCGGCGCCGAAACGAGATTTCGGCTGAACAAGAACCCGGTGACGGCCAGCAGCAAGCCCGAAACGGCGTAGGTCGAAGTGATCATCACCCGGCGGCCGATGGTGTCGAACAACCGGCCGAGCAGAACGGGTCCGAGGACGTTGCCGGCGGCAAACGGCAGGATGTACCACCCGATCTGCTCGGGTGCGATGCCATAGAATTTGGTCAGCACCAGCGCATAGGTGAAAAAAATCGCGTTGTAGAAGAAGGCTTGCGCGGCCATCAGGGTGAGGCCGACCAGCGTTCGCTGGCGGTACGTCTTGAACAGGGTGCGCGCGACCTCCGCGAGCGGGGTGTGATTGCGTGTCCGCAAGCGCACGCGCGGCCTCCCCAGCGTCGCACCGACAGGTTGGCGGTTGAAACGCGCTTCGATATCGCTGACGACCGCGTCCGCCTCCTTCACAAAGCCATGGGTCATCAGCCAGCGTGGGCTTTCCGGGATCCAATTCCGCAGGACGAGGATGATGAGCCCGATGATGGTGCCGATCAGAAAGGCCAGCCGCCAGCCGAGCGCCGGGTCGATAAAGGCTGGATTGAGCAGGACGATCGAGCCGGCCGCGCCCATGGCTGCGCCGACCCAGAAGCTGCCGTTGATCAGCAGATCGGTCCAGCCGCGGAAGCGTGCCGGGATCAATTCCTGGATGGTCGAATTGACGGCCGTGTATTCCCCGCCAATGCCGGTGCCAGTGAGGAATCGGAACAGCACAAAGCTCCAGACATTCCAGGACAAGCCCGTGGCGGCGGTGGCAGCCAGATATAGCGCCAGCGTGATCGATAAACAGCTTCTTGCGTCCCAGCCGGTCGGTCAGCCAGCCGAAGATGAAAGCCCCCAAGACCGCGCCGCACAGATAACAACTGCCGGCGAGACCAATCTCCGCGTTGCTCAACCCCAAGCCTGAGCTCTGCATCAGTTCGCCGGAAAGCGAGCCGGCGAGCGTCACTTCGAGGCCGTCGAGGATCCAGGTGATCCCCAGCGCTACGATCACCAGGAGATGAAAACGCCCGAACGGCAACGCATCAAGGCGGGCGGGGATATCGGTCTCGACGATGTCGGAGCGCGAAGGGACCGCTTCTCCGGCATGCCGTGCTCCGCACCCGCTCGAACGGGGTACTGGCTGAGGCCTCAAGACAGTTTGCTCGTATCCGAGATGCCCACCTTCACTGCGACGGTGCGGTTCTCGCGTTGCACCTTGAGGCTAATCTGATGGCCAATCCCGATTTTTTGGATCTGGTCGGTCAGATCGGCAAGGCGATGAACCGGGGTGCCGTCGGCGGCGACGATGACGTCGCCCAGCGATCCAGTAGGATGGATCGACGCCGCGCAATCCGGCGCGCGCGGCGGGCGAGCCTGGTTCAACGCGCACGATAACGACGCCGTCGGTGCCAAGCTGCGTTGCCGCTGAATCGCTCGCCACGATTACGCCGATGCCCGGCGTGGGTACATGGCCGCTGCGGATCAATTCGGGCACGATGCGGTTCACGACGTCGACGGGAATGGCAAATCCGATGCCGGCGTTCGAACCCGACGGCGACAGGATGGCGGTGGTGACGCCGATTAAACGGCCGGAGGAATCAAGCAACGGTCCGCCGGAATTGCCGGGATTGATCGCGGCGTCGGTCTGAATAACGTCGACCAGTTCCCGTCCCTCGGCGGTCGGCAGGCGCCGACGCAACGCGCTGATAACGCCCGTAGTCAGCGATTGATCGAGGCCGAACGGATTGCCGATGACGAAGGCCTGTTGGCCGACCTGCAAATTGGCCGAGGTGCCAACGACGATCGGCTTCTCGAATTGTCGCGCATCGCGTAACCGCACCACGGCAAGATCGTAAGCCGGCGCGGTACCAGCGACGTCCGCCTTAACGGTCTCGCCCGATGACAGTCGCACGACGATGGAATTCGTTCCCTCGACGACGTGATTGTTGGTCACGATGTGGCCGGCTTGGTCCCAGATGAAGCCTGTGCCGGTTTGCACGCCGGCGACGTTGCCCCCCTCCTGGCTAGCCGCCTGGTCACCGGCGGTGCGGCCGACCACCTGCACGACAGACGGCGAAACCGAATTGAAAATCGCGATGGTTGTGCGTTCGGTTTCCGATAGATTGCCCCGCGCCTCTACCCGGCGCGGGCTCGTGGCCGAAAACAGCGCGCCGTCTATGTAGGGCTGCGCCAGTATCGCGGCGAGCAGGATCAGCACACCGAGCAGCAGCGCGCGGGTCAATCGGTCGGTCATGGTGCTCGTAGCGGAGTTAAGCTCGATTGCGCCGGCACTCGGCCTGCGATGGGTACACCAGCAGGAAACCGCTCACCGCTGCGACAATTGCGGTGCCGATGCTCCGGATGGGATAACGCACGTTCCGCTCCCGGGTAGTGTGCTGCGGGCTCGCTACGTGAACAAGCCAAGCCCGCAGCGGTTCCATTGTGGGTTCCTGGCAAGTGTCTTTATGTGGGTGATCCGCCTTGCTCGATAGAATGGCCAGTCGGTTGGAGATACCGCGGCGGCTGCGCGCCTTTGTGCGGGCGCAGGAATTGAGCCTGATCGCACTTGCAGCACCGGTCGGCGCAATCGCCGGCTTGGTCGTTGCCGCCATGGGCACCGGCGTCGACGCTCTCCACCGCTTGCTCTTCCAGCTCGGGCCAGAAGTGCGACTGTCAGAGTTGTTGCGGCTTAACCCCTTGATAGCGGTGTCGGTACCGCTCGTGGGCGGTCTCGTCTTTGGTATCGCCAGAGAGCTGATCGCGCGCTGGCGGCCGGAACGGGAAGTCGATCCGATTGAGGCCAATGCGCTCCATGGCGGCCGGATGTCGCTCCTCGGCAGCATTATCGTCGCGTTGCAGACCGTCTGGTCGAGCGGAGTTGGCGCTTCGGTCGGCTTGGAAGCTGGCTACACGCAATTGGCTGGCGGCATCGCCTCACGCATCGGCGTGGCCTTTCGGCTGCGGCGCGCCGATCTGCGCATCCTTGTCGGTTGCGGCGCTGCGGGAGGAATCGCCGGCGCCTTTGGCGCGCCGCTTGCCGGCGCCTTCTACGGCTTCGAGCTGATCATCGGCGGCTATTCGCCGAATTATCTGGCGCCAGTCGGGCTCGCCGCATTGATCGGCTACCAGGTCGCGCAATCGCTGGCGGCGGCGGAAGTCGGCATTGTCGCACCCGAGAAAATGACGATCGCCGCCCATGATCTCGTTATTGCCGTGACGATTGGACTTCTCGCCGCCGCACTCGGCATCCTCCTGATGCGCGGCGTGGCATTGTGTGAATCGTTGTTCGTTCGTCTGAAGCTGCGGCCGACGTTGCAGACGACGATCGGCGGGCTTGTGGTCGGACTCCTGGCCATTGCGGCGCCACAGGTGATGTCGTCCGGTCATGGCGCATTGCACCTTTCTGGAATCGCCCAGCTTTCGCTTTGGACGGTGGCGCTCTTCTTTGTGCTCAAGATCGCGGCGTCGATCGCTTCGCTCGGCTCCGGATTTCGCGGCGGATTATTCTTTTCCTCGCTGCTCATGGGGGCACTCGGCGGTCATCTCTTGGCGATCGTTCTCACCATGGTCTGGCCAGGCGCGATTTTTGACTCTAATGCCTATGCGGTGATCGGCATGAGCGCGCTGTCGGCCTCGGTCATCGGCGGACCGCTGACCATGACGTTCATCGCCTTGGAAACGACGGGAGATCTGTGGCTGACGACAGCCGTGCTGATAGCCGTGATCATCTCCTCCCTAGTGACGCGCGAGGCGTTTGGTTATTCGTTCGCCACCTGGCGCTTCCATCTGCGCGGCGAGACCATCCGCAGTGCTGCCGACGTCGGTTGGATGCGCGATCTGACGGTCGGCAAAATGATGCGGCACGATGTGCGCACAGTACCGGCCACCATGACGGTCGGTGCCTTTCGTGAAGCTTTTCCTCTGGGTTCGCCGGCTGCCATCGTCGCCGTCGACGAGCCCGGCCGCTATGCTGGGATGGTGCTGGTTGCGGAGGCCCACGCGGCGGAAGCTTCGCCGGATAAATTGATCAAGGACCTTCTGCGCAATACCGACGCCGTATTGCTGCCCGGGATGGCGATCAAGGAAGCAGTGCTCGCCTTCGATCGCGCCGAGGCGGAGGTGCTCGCCGTCGTCGATTCCGCCGTCGACCGCCGTGTTATCGGGCTTCTGACCGAGGCCTATGCGCTGCGCCGCTATGCGGCGGAGCTGGAACGGCGCCGACAGGAGTTTGTCGGCGGCGAATAGGCGGTCATGTTGCCGCCCCGGAAACTCTTCGGTAGTCTTTTTCGAAAACCTCTTCTAATTTCCAAAATTGCTGCGCACGGTGGGGCTTTCATGAAACGTTCAGTCGCAGAGGCTTACGCGATCGAGCTGGATCAGGGCGGCTTGCCCCGCACGATTGCTGAATTGATCTATCATCGCATCCGGCAGGACATCCTGTGGATGCGTCTTGCGCCAGGCGCGCCCCTGCGCTCCGACGAATTGCGGGCGCGATATAACGTCGGCATCAGCCCGTTGCGTGAGGCCTTGACGCGTCTGGCGTCGGAGCGTCTTGTTACTTCGGTCGGCCAGCGGGGTTTTCGGGTCGCGCCGCTGACCGCCTACGACGTTCAAGACACGATGATGACGCGGATCGTGATCGAGCGTGAGGCACTCGCCCGGTCGATCCGCAACGGCGACATCGCCTGGGAGACCGCTGTAGTCGCGGCTTTCCACGCGCTGTCGCGCAATCCAATTCCCACAGAGCCGGGCGCGGCGACGCAGATCTGGGCCGCACATCACCGCCAGTTCCACATGGCGTTGCTGTCGGCGTGCGATTCCCGCTGGCAGCTGGAGCTTGCCGGTCTTTTATTCGACCAAGCCGAACGGCATCGCTTGTTGCGCGGTAAGTTCCTGCCGCGGCAGAAGCTCAAGCGCGACACCGTCCGCGAGCATCGGCGAATCTTCGACGCCGCGCTTTCGCGCGACGTCGACGGCGCAGTCCGCGCGCTGGAGAAGCACTATGAGACAACGGCCAAGCAGGTCGTTGCGGTGCTGTCGCGCGTGCCGATGCTGGTCGGGAAGCGCGTCAGGGGCACAGTCGCCACTCGCTTGACAAGTGCGATATCCACAAATTAAAAACTTTGGAAAATAATATTGAGATTGGACAGGCGGCTCGGCAGGCGCGCGGTTTGTTGCGCGTCGTTGCAAAGCGCGGTCGGCTGCAAGTGCTCAAGAAGACAGCGCATTCATGAAGGTGCGCATCGACAGGGAGAGAGAGTCGCATGTACCAGCTGAGCAGAACAGTTCCCGTCAACGAACCAAAGAAATCATTCCTGAGCCGGCACGACGTCTGGACCGGCCTGCTCATGAAGGCCAATAACGCGTTGCCCTACGTCCCCGAGATGAAGAAGTGCGAGGTGGTAGAGAAGGGCGACGGCTGGCTCGTGCGCGACATCATGCTCAAGGATGTTCCGCTGCGCGAAAAGGTTACATTTGAGCCGGAGCAGCGCGTGATTTTCGAGCGGACCCGCGGCTCGGAGCTCGGCCGCATCGAGAACATCATCGGCGAGGACGAGAAGGGAAATCTCACACTGACGTTCGCCTTCAGCCTGAAGAAGGATGGTATTCCCGAGGGTAGCGAAGCTGAGACGGCTCACTTTGCGCCCATGGAAGGCGCCTATCTAGGGGCGGTCGCGTCGACGCTTGCGGCGGTCCGGCGGACCGTGGACGAAAAGGGCCGCGAACATCTGCCGCCGAAGAACCCGACCGACGCGGCGGGCGACACCAAGTGGATTTACGACTACTACCGCGCCGTTGACGCGATGGACATGGAGCGAACGCTGGCGCAGCACACCGACGACACGACGCTGACGTTTGCCAACCATCCGACCGTGCACGGCAAGGAAGGCTACAAGGCCGCGATCGGCCATCTGTGGGGCAGCATCAAGGGCCTGTCGCACAGCATGACCGGGGCTTGGTCAATTCACGACGGCCAGGTCGGCATCGCCGAGGCGATCGTGCAATACACCCGGCTCGACGATTCGCTCGTCGCGATCAAGTTCTGCTCGGTCTTGCGCCGGCGCGGCGACAAAATCGCCGATCTGCGGATCTACGGCGACGCGACGCCGCTCTTCGCGCCGGGATGACCGCGTAGTGTCGAGCGCTCTGTGCGGTGAGGACTAGCCGCGATCTTCCGCGGCTAGTCCTTACTTCTTTTGGTTGAACAACGGGGCGCGCGCCGATGTTGACATGGCATGTCAGAACCGCTTGACCATGTGGCAAAGCGTTTCGTCGCAAGGGAGGACCCGCGCAGCATGAATGTGGACGAGCGCATCGCCGAGCTCACGCGGAATATGTTGCGGCGGAAATTCTATGCCGTCCTCTCGAAGCCGTCGCCAACCCCTGAGAAATTGAAAGCTCTCCTCCCGGCGCATCTCGAATACATGATCGCGCTGGAAAAGCGTGGCGTCCTGTTCGCGTCTGGCCCACTAGCTGATGGTGAGGGGCCGCCGAACGGCGCCGGCCTCACCATCCTGCGCGCGGCGAGCGCGCAGGATGCCCGTGCACTCGCGGAGGCCGATCCCTTCGTCGCCAACGGATTGCGGACTTTCGAACTCAAGGAATGGACGATCATGGAGGGCACGCTCGGCCTGCGCGTCAATTTATCCGATCAGTCGGTTGAAGTAGCGTAAGGGAGTGGGAATGGACACCGTAGGCTTTGTCGGCGTCGGCAAGATCGGAATGCCGATCTCGCAAAACCTGATCAAGAGCGGCTATCGCGTCGTCGGCTATCGCCGCAGTTCGCTCAACGAGTTTGAGAGGATTGGCGGCGTGCCGGCGCGCTCGGCCGCCGAGGTTGGCGCGCAAGCGGACGTCGTATTTTCCTGCCTGCCGTCCGACGAGGCGCTGGAAGAAGTCATTCAAGGCCCCGAGGGGCTGGTGCATTCGGCACGGCCGGGCCAGGTGGTGGTTGAGCTCGGCTCCTATCCGGTTCCCGTCAAGGCACGGCAGATCGCGCCGCTTGCACAAAGGGGTGCCGTCTTCATCGACGGCGAAGTCGCCGGCACGCCCGGCATGGTGTCGGCGCGCAAGGGCGTGGTCTTTCTCGCCGGCGACCCGGAGGCCTGCAAGAAGATCGAGCCTGTGGTCGCCGGCTTTGCCGATTCCTGTATCTACTTCGGCGCCTTCGGCGCCGCCAGCCGTGTCAAGCTCATCAACAATTTGTTGGTCTCGATCCATATCGCTGCCACCGCGGAGGCGATGGCGCTAGGGCTCAAGGCCGGCGTCGATGTCGATTTGATGATCAAGGCAATCGCGACCGGCAGCGGCGGCTCGACCCAATTCGGCATCCGCGCGCCATGGATGGCGGAGCGGCGTTTCAAGCCGCTGCAAGGCCCCATTCCCGGCTTGCAGCACTATATCGAAATGATCGGCGAATTCGCCGACAGCGTCGGCGTGGCGACGCCGCTTCTGGATCGCACCGCCGAGCTGTTCGATCGCTTCGTGGCGATGGGATTGTCCGATTGCGACGGCGCGGCCATGGTCGACGTCATCGCCTCGTTGGCGTGCGAAAATCCGAGAGCATCCATCCCTCAAAAGGCGACGACAACAGATAATAAAGGAGAGTCCGCATGATCCGCGTCAGCAAGATCGCGCACGCCAGTTACGAGACGCCCGATCTGGAGCAGCAGATCGAATACTACACGGAGATCATGGGACTTACACTCGCCGCCAAGGAGAAGGACGCGGCCTATCTCGCTTCGACCGTAGATCATCATTCCGTAGTGCTGCGTCGCGGTCCACAAGCGCAATGCCTGCGGCTGGGCTTCCAGATCGCAGATGACGCTGATCTCGGCGAGTTCGAAAAACAGGTCGCCGCCCACGGCGTCAAGACGCAGCGCAAGAAGGATCCGGAGCCTTCGATCCACGAGATGGTCACCTTCGCCGATCCGAAGGGCACGATCATGGAAGTGTTCAAGCGCGACGCATTCTCGCACCAGAAATTCCAGAGCAACGGCATCGTGCCGCACAAGCTCGGCCACGTCGCCTTCCACGTCACCGACGTCAAGCAGGTCACGAAGTTCTATTGCGACGTGCTCGGCTTTCGCGAATCCGACTGGATGGCGGACTTTTTCTCATTCCTGCGCTGCGGCCCCGACCATCACACCATCAATCTGATGGAGACCGGCTCGAACCGCCACTTCCACACCGCCTTCGAACTGCGGGACTGGGGTCACATGCACGAAGCCTGCGATTTTCTCAGCCTCCACGGCTACAAACTGCTGTGGGGTCCGGGCCGGCACGGCATCGGCCACAATCTCTTCGCCTATCATCGCGCGCCGAACGGACTCATCACCGAGACCTTCTGCGAGCTCGATCGGATGAATGAGGAGCTGGGCTATTTCGAGCCGCGGCCCTGGCACCGCGACGCGCCGCAACGTCCGAAAGTCTGGGAGAAGGATCCCTCCGCTTCCAATCTTTGGGGCGTGATGCCGGGCGACGAGATGATGAAATAAGAGGTACCGTGAGCGTCCTGCCGGTAACTCCGGCCCGGCAATACAAGACTGCCGATACGGTCTACCCGCTGCGTCGACGCTCAGAAGTGAGGTTGTTCGTCGCTTACTCGCCCTTGCCGCCGATCTGCTTGAGCTTGGCGAACACCGCTTCGACGTTGAGCTCCTCGGATTTTTTCGCGGCGACTGGCTCCTCAGGCTCCTCTTTCGGCGCCGTGGTGACCGAGGCCGGCAGAAGCGTCGCGCCCTGCGCCTCGACAGGAACCGGCTTTTCCTTGGCAGCGCGCTGAACTTCCAGATCGAGGTCGATCTGCGAGCACAAGCCGAGGGTGACCGGGTCGAGCGGTGTCAGGCTGGCCGAGTTCCAGTGGGTGCGCTCGCGGATCGCCTGGATGGTCGATTTCGTGGTGCCGACGAGCCGCATGATCTGGCTGTCTTTGAGTTCGGGATGATTGCGCACCAGCCAGAGGATGGCGTTGGGGCGGTCCTGGCGGCGTGACACCGGCGTGTAGCGCGGGCCCTTTTTGTGCTTCGCCTCGGGCAAGCGGACCTTCGGGTCGGCAATGTGCAGCCGGTGGTCCGGATGGGCTTCGGCGTCGGCGATCTCCTCGCGCGTAAGTTGTCCGGTCAGGATCGGGTCCAGCCCCTTGATGCCTTGCGCCGCGTCGCCGTCCGCAATGGCTTTCACCTCCAGGGGATGCAGGTTGCAGAACTGCGCGATCTGGTCGAACGACAGCGCTGTGTTCTCAACCAGCCAGACCGCCGTCGCTTTCGGCATCAAGGGGGCGATAGCCATGTGCAAATCTCCTCTGTGCTCCGCCCGCCCGTCCGGGCGAAGCCACTCACGTCATCAGCGATGACTGAAAAGCTTCGCGAATATAGGCGGCCGGTCCGCCCCGTGCAACCGCGCGGTGCTCTTCGAAAAGTGGCATACCCATTGCGAAATGGCCCGAATTTGGCACAAAGGAGGCGGCGAACGCGGCTGCCGGGCCCGCTATTGACGCCAAACGGAGCCTCCAGTGGCCGAAACGGTCGCCGAAATCCTTAACGCCTATCGCAGCGACGCCGTTAAGCCCGAGGACATCGTCGCGCGCAGTTTTGCGCGCATTCGCGCCCATGACGATCCGGCGATCTTCATCGCGTTACGCGCGGAAGCTGATGTCCTCGCCGACGCGCGGTTGCTGGCGCGCAGCGGAGACAAGACACTTCCGCTGTTCGGCATTCCGGTTGCGGTGAAGGACAATATTGACGTCAAGGGCTTGCCGACGACCGCGGCATGCCCGGCTTACAGCTATCGCCCGAACAAGGACGCCACTGCCGTCGCCCGGCTGCGCGAGGCGGGCGCGCTTATTCTCGGCAAGACCAATCTCGATCAGTTTGCGACCGGTCTGGTCGGCGTGCGGACGCCCTACGGAATTTGCCGCAACCTGTTCGACGACACGCTCGTTCCCGGAGGATCCAGCACCGGCTCCGCGCTTGCGGTCGCGGCCGGGTTTACGCCCATTGCGCTTGGCACCGACACCGCCGGATCGGGCCGCGTTCCGGCCAGCTTCAACAACATTGTCGGGCTGAAGCCGAGCCGCGGTCTGATTTCCACGGCCGGCGTCGTCCCTGCATGCCGCACGCTCGATTGCGTTTCCGTCTTTGCGCTCACGGTCGATGATGCGATGACAGCGCTGAAGGTGATGGCCGCTCCGGATGCCGCCGACGTGTTTTCGCAGGGCCGGCCGGTGCATGCCGTCGGCCCGATGCCGAATGGCGTACGATTGGGCGTGCCGCTGTCGGGTCAGCGCCTGTTTTTCGGCGATCGCGCCTCGGAGGCTGCGTACGACGCGGCAGTGGCGCAGTTCGCCAAACTCGGCGCCAAAATCGTGGAGATCGACATCGAGCCGTTCTACGCGGCGGCACGGTTGCTCTATGATGGGCCGTGGGTCGCAGAGCGTTACCTGACGGCGCGGGCGCTCATCGCCTCCTCGCCGGAATCCCTGCATCCGGTCACGCGCCAGATCATTCTTGCCGGCGCGCACGGCACCGCAGCCGATTTCTTCTCGGCCCTCTATCAGCTCGAGGATTTGCGGCGCGTACGTGATCACACTTTTCGTGCAATCGATGCGATGATGCTGCCGACGGCGCCGACGATCTATCGGGTCGAGCAAGTGCTGGCCGATCCGATCGGGCTCAACAGCCGGCTCGGCACCTACACCAACTTCGTCAACCTGCTCGACATGTGCGCTCTTGCCGTGCCGGCGGTGATGCGCCCCGACGGCATACCGTTCGGGATAACTCTGCTCGCGCTGGCGGGTGAGGACGCAGCGCTCGCTGCGATCGGCCGCGAGTTCCACGCCGCGACCGCGCTATCGCTCGGCGCGCTCAATTACCCGCAGCCACCGCTCGCGCGGCAGCCGGCAGTGCCGGAGGAGGGCGAAATCCCGATTGCGGTAGTTGGGGCGCATCTCTCCGGCATGCCGCTCAACGGCGAATTGCGCGCAGCCGGCGCTCGGCTACTCGAGCGCACGGCGACCGCGCCGCATTATCGGCTCTATACGCTCGCCGGCACCCGGCCGCCAAAGCCCGGCTTGTTGCGGGTGAAGCACGGTGCCGGCGCAGCGATCGAGGTCGAAGTCTGGGCGCTGTCGGAGAGTGCATTCGGCCGTTTTGTCGCCGCGGTGCCGCCGCCACTGTCGATCGGCACGCTCGAACTCGATCACGGCCGCTCGGTGAAAGGCTTTCTGGTCGAAGCCGAGGCGGTCGCGGGCGCTCGCGATATTTCCAGCTTCGGCGGCTGGCGTGCCTTCATGGCGCAGGAGAAGGCGCCGGCGTAATCATTTCGGCTCGTCGATAAAGCTGACATGCGCAGCGACGACACGCCAACCTTCTGGAAAGCGTACCCAGGTCTGCATCTGGCGGCCGACTTTGCCGGGCACGCTGGCGCGATGAAACAGCGTCGAAGCGACGGCGTGGTCGCGGCCATATGTGGTGACCACGGTTCTTGAAATGTTACGCGCAAGGCCGGCCGGCGAGCGCGCGACGCGAAACGCCTCGATCTCCGCATGGCCGTAGAGATTTTCGGTGCCGCCGTAGCGGATCGTGCGTGGATCTTTGTGGAATATTGAATTGAGCGTCGTCACGTCGTTCTCACCCAGGGCTTTCTCGTAACGGTCGAATTCGGCTCGCACCTCGGCGACGACCTCTGGCAGGTCAATTTCCATCAGGGTATCTCCGATACACAGCAAACGACCGGGAGTTCGCGTTGACGCTCCACACGGTCAGCTAATGCGCAGCAGCCATCGTACTAAGCCGCGTGCCGATGGCTTCGAGGATCACGGCATGGGCGCGGCTGACAATGACGTCCATCGAGGGCGTGTCGGCGAACATCGCCAATGCCCGCCTGACGATTTCGTGCCGCGTCGGCAATTGCGGCAAGTACAGACCCACGAATACGTCCGCCGCGCGATTCTGCGCTTTGGCGAGCTTCTCCTGGAGGGCCGAGAGATCAGGTCCGGCAAAAGCCTCCGCGATGGCATTGACCATGGCCTCCAGATCAAAGCTTCCGGCGAGCTGCGCGGCCGCGCGCTCGATGACCCGCGAGCCGAGACGGTGCTTGTTTCGGCGAACTTCGAGCGGCGGCGTCTTCAGATCCCATACTAGACCGAATAACGACAGCACCTTGAGGATGTAAAATGTTGGGTCGATTTCCCACCACCTAAACCCCTGGCGGACGCTGCTCTGGTAGGCATGATGATTGTTGTGCCAACCTTCGCCCATGGTGAAGATAGCCAGCAGCCAATTGTTGCGCGAGTTGTCAGCGGTCACATAGCGTCGGCGCCCGCGGACGTGGGCCAGCGAGTTGATGCAGAAGGTTGCGTGGTACACCAGCACCGTGCTCCAGAAGAATCCGACGACGAGGCCTGGCCAACCGCCGAGCGCGTAACTTAGCAGCGCGAGCACAAACGGTGGCACGAGCTCGTACTTGTGCAGCCACATCAATTCCGGATAGCGGGCGAAATCAGCGATCCTGACCAGATCCGTCGTGTCGTTGCTCCGGGCGAAGATCCAGCCGAAGTGGCTATAGATAAATCCCCGGTGACGAGGCGAGTGGACGTCTCCCTCAGTATCAGAGTTCAGGTGATGATGACGGTGCTTGGCCGCCCACCACAGCACGCTCTTTTGAGCCGAACTTTGGGAGAGGAAGGCAAGGACGAACTGGAAAACGCGGCTGGTCCTATAGGCGCGGTGTGAGAAGTAGCGGTGATAGCCGGCACCGATGGCGAAAATCCGCAGCCAATAGAGTACCAGGCCAATCGCCAGCGCCTGGTACGTCACGCCCGTCCAGAACGCGGCGAGGCACGCTAAATGAACGAGCACGAACGGAACGGCCGACGGATACATGATGTCATCATGCTCGACGATCGGCGAGGGCCTTTGATCGAAGTGAAGGTTGCTCACGCTGCGTTTCCTTAAGGATTTATCCGACCAGCGGACTTGTGAGTCCTGCTAGAATTCTCATTAGTTGCTCAAGTGCCCTATTAGTAGGCCGTCGGGATAATTGTCAAAGTGCCGTGGCTCGGAGGGGATAGAGCACCAGATTACGAATTTGGGGTCAGGAGTTCGAATCTCTTCGGGCGCCTTTCAACAAAATCAACGAGTTACGGACACTTTAGCGGCATTCATTGGCGGCATCATCGGCCCTTGGCTTGCGCAACCGCGGATCACGGCTCGCGTGATGCGAGCGGACTGTTAGGTCGCTTCACCTCACGCATGCCTTAAACTGCGTCGGTTACTGCGTCGGTTGCGCAAACCGTCGATGAAAACGTCGACGAGCCGCAAAACACTTGTTTGCCAGCCAGGCTGATCGTGCATGTAGCACATGCCCACAAGGGCACGCAGCAGATCTTCCGGGCTGACGTCATCGCGAATCTCACCTGCGGCGATAGCACGGTCCAACAACCCACCGACGGCGCGCGCCAACCGATCGGCCGAAGATGAGATGAGCTTCGAATCTTTGTCGACAGCGAGAGCAAGCGCTGCCGACATGCCCTTTTTCGTGGCGACGAATTTCACAATCGAGCGCATCCATTGACGTAGCGCGTCGACGGGCTGCGCGTTTTGTTTCAACTGCTCGGCCAAGTCTGCCAGCTGTTGGACCTCGCGGCGATACACGGCCTCGAACAGGGCTTCGCGCGTCGGGAAATGCCGGTAGAGGGTGCCAATGCCGACGCCGGCCTCCTGGGCGACGGCCTCAAGGCTCGCCTCCGCGCCACCGGCACTGAAAATCGCTTTAGCGGCTTCAAGAACGCGTTCGCGGTTCCGAACCGCATCGGCGCGCGGCTTCCGTGTTGCTTTCTCCTTTGCCAATTGCCTCATGCCAATCGTCCAATTTCGGCCCCTTGAAAAACGGAGGAACCCTCCGTATATGGCAACGAGCCACGCCGATACATAGCACTCGAGTCAAGCGAATGCTGACCATCCGAGCCCGGGTCAATCCGCGAGATTGCCGAAGGGCTCTTTTCGCCAAGGCTTTGGGCATCTGAACGGTTCTTCGGGCAGCGAATTTCGCTTTTCACAGCTCCTATGGAGTACAGCATGGCCTTCTCAATCACTCTCACTGTGAACGGCGGCAGGAGAACGATCCAGCTGGATGACCCTCGCATCACGCTCCTGGACCTTCTTCGCGAACACCTTGAACTGACAGGAACCAAGAAGGGCTGCGATCGCGGCCAGTGTGGCGCCTGCACCGTCATCGTCGACGGACGGCGGGTCAATTCTTGCCTCATGCTTGCAGTCAGTCACGACGGCGCCGACGTCCTAACGATCGAAGGTGTGGCGCAGGGTGGCCGGCTTCATCCGGTGCAAGAGGCCTTTATTGCCCACGACGGCCTGCAGTGTGGCTTTTGTACGCCCGGCCAGATCATGAGCGCGATCGGTTTGATCGAGGAAGGTCAGGCTGGGACGACGATCCGGAGCGCATTCGCGAAGGCATGAGCGGAAATCTCTGCCGCTGCGGCGCCTATCAGGGAATCACTGAGGCGGTGCTAGAGGCTCACAAGACTCTTGGCGGGGCAAGCCAAAGGAAAGTCGCATGAAGACGTTCGACTATGTGAAACCGGCAACGGTTGCAGAAGCCATTGCGGCCGCGTCACAACCGGGCGCCGCCTATTTGGCCGCCGGCACCAACCTTCTGGATCTGATGAAGGGCAGGATCGCCCGTCCGAACCGACTTGTGGACATCTCCCGCCTTCCTGACCTCGACCGCATTGAGGACCTTTCTGACGGCAGCGTTCGAATTGGGGCGCTCGTGCGCAACGCTGATCTCGCTCACGATCGCACTTTCGCCCGACGCTTTCCGGCGGTCGCTGAGGCGCTACTATCCGGGGCGTCCGCGCAGCTTCGGAACGCCGCCACGGCGGGCGGCAATCTCTTGCAGCGAACGCGCTGCGCTTATTTCTACGACGTCGACAGTGCCTGCAATAAGCGCGACCCCGGTTCCGGCTGCGACGCTCGCGGCGGCGAGAACAGGCTTCACGCCATATTGGGGTGGAGCGAGAGCTGCATCGCCACGCACCCGTCCGATTTCTGCGTGCCCCTAATCGCGCTCGACGCCTTTGTCGAGATCGAAGGCAAAGCCGGGCGGCGGGAGATCGCGCTCGAAAAGTTTCACCGGTTGCCAGGGGACTCGCCGCAGCACGAAAGCGTGTTGGAGCCTGGTGAGATGATCGTCGCGGTCCGTTTGCCGGCAGAGGCCGCCCGGTTCGCTGCCCACGCGCGCTATCTGAAAGTGCGCGAGCGCACCTCCTACGCATTTGCGGTCGTGTCAGCCGCGGCCGCGCTGCGCGTCGAGAACGATCGGATCGTCGACGCGCGCGTCGCGCTCGGCGGCGTTGCGCCAAAACCTTGGCGGGCCCGGGAAGCCGAAGCGATCCTGGTCGGCGCACGCGCCAACGCTTCGCTGTTCCATCGCGCAGCGGAGGTGGCGCTCGCTGACGCCAAGCCCTCAGGCGACAACGGCTTTAAGATCGAGCTCGCGCGCCGGATTGTGGTGCGAGCGCTCACGCTTGCCAAGGCCGGCACGCCCGAGCGCATACCGGCGCTTCCCGCATCCCCCTTCGCCGCTATTTCCGAAGATGTCATCCATGCCTGAGATCGCACTGACACAGGCGCCTGCTCACCTTCGGCACGGTTCGAACATCGGCCAGCCGCTCACCCGCCGTGACGGCATCTTAAAGGTCACTGGGTCCGCCCGCTACGCCGCCGACAATCATCCGCCCGGGATGCTGTACGCAGTCGTGGCCGTGAGCAGCATCGCACGCGGCCGTGTCGCCTTTCTCGATGTTGCCGCCGCCAAAGCGCATCCGAGGGTCGTCGAGGTGATGACGCCAGCCAATAAGCCGGCGCTCGCTCAGGATCCGGACGAAAAATCCGATCCCTTCATGTTCCGGCTCGATCTGTTGCAGAACGACCAGGTCCGTTACGCTAACCAGCCGATCGCCGTCGTCATCGCGGAAACGCTCGAGGCTGCGACCGAAGGAGCCGCGTTGCTGGCGCCACGCTATGCGACCGAGCCGGCGAGGGTCGGGCTGGATGCGGCAGAAAGCTTCGTGCCGCCAGTGGTTGGCCCCGGGCATCCAGCGCGGGCTCAGCATGGCGACATCGAGGTCGGTTTCGCAATGGCGTCGAAGCAAATCGAGGCGACCTACGAAACCGCTCCTCAATATCACAACCCGATGGAGCCGCATGCGATCGTAGCCGCCTGGGACGGCGATGCGCTCTCAATCGACACGCCGAGCCAAGGCCTTGCCATGGCGCAGGGACGCATCGCGGGACTTTTCGGTATCTCGCCCGACAACATCCACATCCGCAGTCCGTTCCTCGGCGGCGGCTTCGGTTGCAAAGGCATGATCTCCGGCCCGCAGGTTCTCGGAGTCATGGCGGCCCGCATGGTTGGAAAGCCGGTCAAGCTGGTGCTCCGACGGGAGCAGATGTTTGGTCCGGTGGGGCACCGGGCGCCGACGCGGCAGACGTTGCGGATCGGAGCCGACAATAACGGCAAGTTGCAAGCGCTCGATCATCGGACAAAGACGACGTCGAGCACGTTCGACGATTTCTTCGAGCCGGCTTCCGACGCTTCGCATACCCTTTACGCGAGCTCAGCCATTTCCACTTCGCATGAAGCGGTTAGGGTCGACACCGGAACGCCGCTGTTCATGCGCGCACCCGGAGAGGCGACCGGCTCGATCGCGCTCGAAAGTGCCATCGACGAAACGGCCCTCGCGTGCGGCATCGATCCATTGACCTTTCGACTTGCGAACTATGCCGAGGTCGAGCCGATTTCCGGCAAGCCGTTTTCCTCAAAGGCTTTGCGTGAGTGCTACGCGCAAGGCGCCGGGCGTTTCGGTTGGCAGCGCCGGCCGCTCGCACCCCGTCAGATGCGTGACCGTGACGGATTGTTGGTCGGCTGGGGCGTCGGCACAGCGACATTTCCGGCGTTAATGTTCGAGGGCCATGCCAAGGCGGTGCTACGTCAAGACGGCAGCGGCGTCATGGAGATCGGGGCGCACGAGATGGGTCAAGGCGCTCGCACCGCGCTGGATCAGATCGCCGCGGATAGTCTTGGACTCGATATCGATCGGGTCGAGTTCAGATCCGGAACCTCGGACCTTCCGGATGCCGGTATCGCCGGCGGTTCGGCGCATACCGCGACCGCAGGCGTGGCAATTCACAACGCCGGCGCCGATGCGGTCGCGCGGCTTGCCGATCTCGCAACCAACGACGAGCGTTCGCCGCTGTTCGGAGCCGGGAATGCCGGCGTGATCGCGCGCGACGGCCGCTTGTTTCGCCGCGACGACGAGAGCCGGAGCGAAACTTACGCCGATATCCTTAGCCGCGCTGGCATCGCGGAAATCGAGGGTCAAGGCAGTAGCGCGACCAATATGGGCGTGCCGTCGGCCTATGCGATGCATGCGCATGGCGCGGTCTTTGCCGAGGTCAAGGTCGATCCCGAGCTCGGACAAATGCGCGTCAGCCGCCTGGTCGGCGCCTTCGCTGCCGGACGCATCATCAATCCTCGTCTGGTGCGCAGCCAGCTCTGCGGCGGAATGATTTGGGGCGTGTCGTTCGCGCTCCATGAGCAGGCCGTGATGGATCCGCGGTCCGGCCGTCCGATGAACGCAAATTTGGCCGAATACCACATCCCCGTGAACGTCGATGTCCCCTCGGTCGAAGCGATCCTTGTCAAGGAACACGATCCGCACGTGAATGCTCTCGGCATCAAGGGCGTCGGTGAGATCGGCATCACCGGCACGGCGGGCGCCGTTGCCATGCGGTCTGGCATGCGACGGGGATCCGCGTGCGCAAATTCCCGATCACGCTTGATCGGTTGATCGAGCCCGAAGCGTGATGAAGTCGGCAGATGTCAGCTTCGATCGGAGCACCAAACTACAAATCTGGTGGTCAGAAGTTCGAAGCTCTTGGGCCGCGCAACAAGCCGAGAAAATCGCAGCATAATTAGAAATCGCAAAAGCTGCCATGCGGAGGCGCTCCGGATGTCCGCTATTACCTAGCACAGCGAGCGGAATGCGGAAGTGGCGACGCTTCGCAAAGGTGCCACTTTTAAACTATCAGAATGGAGGTCGTTGGGGGCGAGGCGGTTTCGGGCCGAAAGCCCGGGCCGTGTCGCGTTGCGGGCGGCTTACTTTGGATAGAGCGAGTTGTCGTGCGTACTCCTTGTCGCCGAGCTCCTTATACTGCGGGCTCGTTAGCGACGCGAGAAACGCTACGAGATCGTCGATTTCCGGCTCGCTCAGAGCCAACGGCTGGATGTCCTCGTCGAGCCAAGGATCTGCGATCCCATCGCCCTTGTTATAGTGATCCACGACGTCCCATAGGGTTTCTTGTGAGCCATCATGGAAGTAGGGCGCAGTCACTAGCACATTTCGCAGATCGGGCGTCTTAAACGACGCGATGTCGTTTTCCTTTTTGGTGACGAGGAAACGCCCCAGCACGGAGGTTTCGCTTGCGATCGCCGACTGATCAATATCCGGCAAGCTCCCCTGCGCCAGGTCGTGTTTAGCCTTGACTGCCAATGGGACAACCTGATGGCGGATGATGCCGATACCGATATTGTGAAAATCGTTGTCGGTAAACACCGTCACGTCCCGCCGATTGTCGTATAGAGCGTGACACAAATTGCAGCGGGCTTTGCTGTTGAATAATTCCCAGCCGCGTTTTGCCGCTTCACTCACGGCATTTGAATCGCCGGTGATGAAATGATCGAAGGGCGAATCAAAAGAGACCAGCGTCCGCTCGTACGTTGCGATGGCGGCGATGGCGTCTTGCTCGTTCATGCTTCGACCAAAAGCCTGCATGAATTGTTTTTCGTAATCAGCATCGCCGGCGAGCCTTGTCACAGCGTCGCTGACGCTGATCGATCCCATTTCGAAGGGATTTGTGATCGGCAGCGCGGCTTGCTCTTCGAGCGTGGTGGCCCGGCCATCCCAGAATTGTGTCTTATTGTAGAGCGCGTTTAGGATTGTCGGCGCATTGCGCTGACCCATGCGGCCATTAATGCCGATCGAGACCGGTCGACCATCGGTGAAAGCGTGGGCGGGATCATGGCACGTCGCGCAGGCCACCGTGCCGTCACCCGAGAGACGGCTTTCGAAGAAGAGTTTCTCGCCGAGCGAAACGATCCCAGGCGTAAGCGGACTGCCGGCGGGTATGACCGATTTTGTCAGCTCAACCGGAAACCCCACCTGATCCTGCGAGCGCGGCTGCGCAAGCCTGCCAGCCTTAGGTAATGGTGGGGGCTGGCCGGGCGGCAGTGCTGGTGGCGGGATCTCCTCGCTTAGAACGGGCGCAAGAAAGCCCGTGCAGCAAATGCCGGCGCACGCGACCGCCGTGACAACAAGAAAGCCGGGGATCGCTCTAGGTCTGAACATGGCGCCACGGGTCCGGTTCACGGATGGCCAAAGATAATGCGCGGCATTGATGTAGCAAAATCCGGCCCGGTGTGCGCGCAATGATCACCGGCTGTTCGCCATACGGTGCCTCAACGATCACACGACCAGATGGCAGCCATACCTTCAGAGAACGAACTCGGCGTGCCCCTTCAATGCAGCCGGCGCGCCGGGTTCACCCGCTCTTTCCGTTTTCCCGCGCGCGCGAGGCGAAGCCGAGCGGCGCGGCGCCGAATCATAAGTGTTGAAAAAATCTAGAGATACTCAATGCGCCGTTAAGGCCTCCGGCAGGTCGATCTCCATTGCCTTCTCTCCGGTGTGTGTTGACTACAAAGAGGGGCGCATGGCCGCAGCGATACCCTGGGTTTCGAGCGCGTGCGCGATGCGCAGCGCCATGTCCTCACGCCACGGCGCCGCGATGACCTGAATTGCGATCGGCAAAGGTTCAAGCGGCACCGGCACCGCGACGACCGGCAGTCCGATGAAGGAGATGGGCTGCGTATAAAGGCCGAGATTGGCCCGCACCGGCAACTCGACATCGCCGAGTTGGAAATTCTGCTGCCCGATCAACGGCGCCGTGCACGGCGTCGCCGGCGCCAAAATGGCATCGACCTCCGCGAACAGCTTGAGCACCTCGTTGCGATACCAGCGGCGGAATTTCTGCGCCTTGATCACCAGCGAGGCCGGCATCATGGCGCCGGCGATCAGCCGGTCGCGCACGGCGGGATCGAAATCTTTCGCACGTGTGCGCAAGCGATCGAGATGCAGGCTGCCGCCCTCGCTCGCGGTGATGATGAAGGCGGCCGAGCGCGCGCGTTCGGGCTGGGGAAGCTCGAGGTCGCGATTGGCGCCGAGCGCCGCCGCCGCGCGGTCGATGGCATAGACCGTCTCCGCGGTCCGGCACGTGAAATAACCGCCGGCGACCGCGACGCGCAGCCCTTCGGTTCCGCGGTCAAGAAGTGGAACAACCGGTTCACGCGCGCGCTCAGCGCAGACGGGATCGTCGATGTCGTGACCTTGCATGGCGTCATAAGCAAGCGCGAGATCGCGTGCGCTGCGCGCCAGCGGGCCGACGTGATCGAGGCTCGCTGCAAACGGGAACGTGCGTGCGCGGCTCAGCCGCCCGTAGGTCGGCTTGAGACCAAACAGGCCGCAGAGTGAAGCGGGAACGCGGATCGAACCGTTGGTGTCGGAGCCAAGCGCCAGCGGCACCAGGCCGCCGGCGACGGCAGCGGCCGAGCCGCCGGAAGATCCCCCGGTCATGCGATTGAGGTCGTGCGGATTGCGCGAGGGGCCGTCATGGACGTTCTCGCCGGTGAAATCGTAGGCGTATTCGCCCATGTTGAGCGCGCCCACCAGGACGGCGCCGGCCGCTTCGAGGCGCTCGATCATCGTCGCGTCGCGCGACGCCGGCGGTGCGTCGCGATTGATTTTGGACCCCGCGAGCGTCGGCAGTCCGGCGACGTCGAACAAGTTTTTCACCGCGAACGGCACGCCGGCGAGCGGCGGCGTTCGTTCACCCCGTGCGCGAGCCTCATCGAGCGCGTGTGCGCGCGCCAGCGCACGCTGTTCGGTGACCGCGGTGAACGAATTGAGCAGCGGATCGCGCGAACGGATACGGGCGAACGTTGCTTCGACGACGCTCACTGCGCTGATGCGGCCGCTGCCAATAGCTGCGACGATATCGGCGGCCGCGCTCCAGCCAAAATCGGTCGCCGCCGTTTCAAGCATGGAACACCGGCGCCGGTTCGCTCTCATCGGCGAGCGGAAACTCGTCGACCAGCGCCGCATGCGTGAAGATCAAACGGAGATTGAACTTGATTCCGCCGTGCCAGGCAGGGTCGAGCGGTAGCGCAAGCGCCTGCGCGCTGGCCCCGATCAGGGTATCTAAGGCATCGGGCTTTTTGACGCGTATCGGAGGAGCCTGGGTTCGTCCCCGCCGCGCGGTCCTTGTCTTACGAGCGGCCGGCTTGCGGGTCATACGGGGAGAGCTTTCGAAATCACATCTAAGTCTTTGATTCCGAGACATTGTCGCACGCGCTCCGGTGGACGCCAAGAGACCGCCCCGGCCGAGCTCCCATGCGGCCGCGCGGTCGCCTCATGGCCCAACAATTAAGCACAGTGAACCCGCGGAATGGCCCCGATCTTGCACGTATTACCGCACCCATTCGTCCGAGCAGGGGGTCCAAATGCCAAACGTGAGTTTCGAGGCGGAGCCAGCGCCACTGTCCGTTGATCTCAATCGGGCGGCGTTGGTGATCATCGATATGCAGCGCGATTTCCTTGAGCCCGGCGGCTTCGGTGAAGCGCTGGGCAATGACGTATCCCGTCTCCAGGCGGCCGTGGGGCCGCTTCGCAAGGTTCTTGCTGCGGCGCGGGAGCAAGACATGTTGGTCATTCACACGCGCGAAGGGCACCGGCCTGATCTCTCCGACGCGCCGCCGCACAAAGTCGAACGCGGCGATCCTGCGACCCGAATCGGAGCGCTCGGCCCGATGGGCCGGATTCTGGTGCGTGGCGAGCCTGGTCACGACATCATTCCCGAGCTTTATCCGCTGAGAGACGAGCCGGTGATCGACAAACCCGGCAAGGGCGCTTTCTATCAGACCGACCTTGAGCTCATGCTGCGCAATCGCGGGATCGACACATTGTTCGTCTGCGGCGTGACCACGGAAGTCTGCGTGAACACAACGGTGCGAGAGGCCAACGATCGCGGCTTCCGCTGTATCGTATTGTCGGACTGCTGCGGCTCTTATTTCCCGGAATTCCATGCTGCCGGCCTCGCCATGATCAAGGCCCAAGGCGGCATTTTTGGCTCGGTCGCCGCGTCGAAGCCGCTGCTCAATTCGCTGGCGTCGGTCGGCTATCCCGTGCGAGCCGCGGTTTAGTTCGCGAATGGTCGTCTGGTGGACGCACCGCGCGCCCGGCCGGGCGAGCGGTGCCGTTTTTTTTGACAAAACAATGATCGTTATTTGATCGGGGGCACGTCACGGCCGCCGGCAATGGCGCACCGAAATACCGGCAAAGACCCCCTGGCGTCGGCCCCGCCGAAGCTAATTCCACTGTCGATTCATCAGCTTCGCAAATCCAGATGCACGCATCGGGCGTCTGCTCGTGGTTGGCACGGGCTTTGCGAGGTTTGGAGGTGCAATCGACGACGATTGCGCTTGATTATTACCAGGGGGGCGGGGCGCTCACACCCAAAATCTGTTCCAGCCGACGCAATCGCACGGGTGACCAACTCGTGGGCATTGTCTGGCGCTTTTGGATGCGGCTCGCCGCAGAGAGGAGCCTGCAATGACGACCACAACATCGACGACGGACTTCCGTCCCAAATTATTTACGCCGGGCGACTGGAATGCCTTCTTCGGCTTCGGCACCAACATCCTCACCAACATGTTGACGCTCACGATCTTGTTGCGGTTCGTGATCAAGATGCCGGACTCGATTGTGTTCGGCCGCATTCTTCCGGCGGTCGGACTGATGCTGTGCCTGTCGACCTTTTATTATGCGTATCTCGCCTATCGGCTCGCCAAGACGACTGGCCGCAGCGATGTCTGCGCGCTGCCGTCCGGCATCAGTGTGCCGCACATGTTCATCGTCACCTTCGTGATCATGCTGCCGATCGCGTTGACGACCCACGATCCGATCAAGGGCTGGGAAGCGGGACTGACGTGGGTGTTCTTTCAGAGCTTCATCCTGATGATCGGCGGCTTTATCGCTCCGATCATCCGCAAGATCACGCCACGCGCGGCCTTGCTCGGCACGTTGGCCGGCGTATCGATCACCTTCATCTCCATGCGCCCGGCGTTGGAAATGTACATGACGCCGGTGATCGGTCTGAGCTGCTTTGCCGTCATCATGGTGAGTTGGTTCGGCGGATTTCGATATCCGAAAGGCATCCCTGCCGGACTGGTCGCCATCGCAGTCGGAATGATCATTGCGTGGGGCTCAAACCTCTTCGGCCTCAACTACGGCGGGCTGAGCGTCAAGGGCGTTACCGACGCCTTCACGAATTTCGGCTTCGCCGTGCCGCTTCCTGCCGTGAACCACATCTTCTCCGGCTTTGAATATCTCGGCGTGATCCTCGTTACCGCCATCCCGTTCGGCATCTACGATCTGGTCGAAGCGATGGACAACGTCGAGAGCGCGGAGGCCGCGGGCGATGCCTTTCCGACGACGCGGGTGCTGACCGCCGATGGCGTCATCAGCTTGATCGGTTGTCTGATGGGCAACCCCTTCATCAACGCCGTCTATATCGGCCATCCCGGCTGGAAGGCGATGGGCGGCCGCATCGGCTACTCGGCGGCGACCGGCATCATGGTGATCGTGTTGTCCTGGTTCGGCGTGATCTCGCTGCTCTTGGCCATCATACCGGTCGTGGCGATCTACCCGATCCTGCTCTACATCGGCATGCTGATCGGCGCGCAGGCGTTCCAAAGCACGCCGAAGGTTCACGCGCCTGCCATTGTGCTGGCGCTGACGCCGCATCTCGCCGCCTGGGCCTCGGTGCAGCTGGACGGGGTGCTGCATGCGGTCGGTACCGACGCGGCGACCGTCGGCTTGGACAAGCTCGGCAATCAAGGCGTTCTCTACGCTGGCCTCAAGGTCATGGGCGGCGGCTCCATCCTGACCGGACTCGTCCTTGCCGCGATCGGCGCCTTTGTCATCGACAAGAAGTTCGTCAACGCCGCAGCGTTCGCGCTCGCCGGCGCCCTCCTCACCTTTTTCGGCTTCATGCACGGTGAGCACGTCGGCATTGCGGTGACGCCGATCGTTGCGATCGCGTATCTGATCGTGGCGGTTTTCCTCTACGGATTGAGCCGGGCTCCGGCGAGTGCACTGGATCGCACGGCGCCGCATGAGGCGATACCGGAAGAAGCAGTCGCCGTACCTGCGGAGTGATCCGCTAATAGCTGCAACCTGTGTCGCCTCTCCCCCGCCGGGGAGAGGCGATTTTATTATTCGGCGGCCGCTTTGGTGGCGCTGGCCTGATGGCCGCCATGCCTCCCCAGCCGCGGTGTCCGGTCACAGAAAAGCGCTCCTCGTGACCGGCAACATGGCCAACTGCCGGTTGATGATTGTCATCTAACAAAAAAAGGAAGTTTGTTTGACAAAGGTCAATTTCGATCTGGGCGGGAGATGCAATCTGTTTTCATCATCGTCATCTCACCTGGGGGCCTTATTATGTCACATTCGGACCTTTCTCATCCCACTTTCGACCGCTTCGTGATCTTCATCCTGCGCATCATGATGGGCTGGACATTTCTTTATGCCGGAGTCTGGCAGATTTGGCAGAACTACGACACTGCCGGCTTTCTGAACAGCGTGGTCACATTCCACAATGTGTTCGCGTTGTTCGCCACGCCCACGATGCTGCCCATCGCCGATTTCCTTGTTAAATGGGGACATCTGTTGATCGGCCTGTCGCTGTTGTCGGGCTTGCTGGTGCGCGTCAGCGGCCCGTTCGCGGTGCTGCTGATGTTCACCTACTACTTCGCGCATATGGAATTTCCCTATGTCGAGGGCCACTATAACTTCATCGTCGACTATCACCTCGTCTATGCGACCGTGATCGTGTTCCTGATGGTCCACCGCGCGGCATGTCTGGGGGCTAGACGGTACCGTGGAACAGATGGGCATCGCCGAACAGATGCCGACGCTACGCCCGCTCATCGGTTGAAGCGTTTCATTTGGATCCGTTCGCCACAGCGGGCGGCCTTGCCGGGAAAGGCCGGATCGCGTCCTGCGATCCGGGCGTTTTATTGCCCGCCGCCGCGGCTACTCCGCGGCGGCTTTTGTGACGCTGCCCTGCTGGATCGCCTGCCAGATGCGGTTTGGCGTCGCCGGCATGTCGATGTGATCGATACCGAGCGGCCGCAGCGCGTCGAGGATGGCGCCGACGATGGCCGGCGGTGCGCCCGTTGCGCCGGCCTCGCCGGCTCCTTTGATGCCGAGCGGGTTGGTCGTGGCCGGTACCTCGGTCAGCTCCGAGACGAGGTCGGGAAAGTCGTCCGCGCGCGGCATGGCGTAGTCCTGGAAGCTGCCGGTGACGAGCTGGCCGTCACGGTCGAACACAATGGATTCCATCAGCGCCTGGCCGACGCCTTGCGCGACGCCGCCATGAATCTGGCCTTCGCACAGGAGCGCATTCATGACTTTGCCGACATCGTCGACCGCCGCGTAGCGCGCCAGCGTGACGACGCCGGTCTCCGGATCGATCTCGACCTCGCAGACGTGACAGCCATTGGGAAAGTTCGACGGCTCGGCCGCGAATGTGCCGGAGGCTTCGAGACCGACTTCGAACTGCGGCGGCAGGAACATCGGCCGGTGGAGCGACTGCGCCACGGCGGCTAACGGCAGTGAGCGGTCGGTGCCGACAATGTGAAAGCTGCCATCCTTGAATTCGATATCACCGGCCGCTGCCTCCATCATCATCGCCGCCATTGGCTTCGCCTTCTCGATGATGGCGTCAGCCGCCTTCTTGAGCGCGTTGCCGCCGACATGCATGCTGCGCGAGCCATAGGTGCCGCGTCCGACTGCCACCTCATTGGTATCGCCTTGGACGAAACTGATGGACTCGAATGGCACACCCAGCCATTCGTGCACCATCTGGGCGTAGACGGTCTGATGGCCTTGGCCGTGTGAATGCGTGCCGGCAAGAATCATGACCGTGCCGCTTGGATCGAAGCGGATCACCATGCGGTCGTTGAAGATCGCGGCCTCCTCAATGAAATAGCCGATGCCGCGGCCTCGCAGCTTGCCGTTCTTCTTCGATACCGCTGCGCGTTTGGGAAAGCCGTTCCAGTCGGCGATCTTGAGGCATTCGTCCATCACGCGCATGAACTCGCCGCTGTCGAAAGCGATGCCGGAATGAAGCTTGTGTGGCATGGCAGACGGCGGGACAAAGTTGCGCCGCCTTATTTCGATCGGATCAACGCCGATCATGCTCGCGGCGCGATCGAGCAGTTGTTCGATCAGATACGTTGCTTCGGGCCGTCCGGCGCCGCGATAGGGCTGCAGCGGCGGCGTGTTGGTCAGCACCGCCCTGCCGGTGGCGAGCACCGCGGGAACCTGATAGACCCCGGGCGCAAGCTTGAGCGCGAACAAAGGCACGACCATCGACGCGTCGAACACGTGCGAGCCCATGTCGTGCAGGGCGTCCACACGCAGGCCGAGAATCCTGCCGCGCTCGTCGAGCGCCAGCTCGCCGGTGACAACTTGGTCACGTCCGTGCGAATCGCCGAGGAAAGCCTCCGAACGCGTTGATACCCACTTGACGGGCCGGCCGCCGCAGCGGCGCGAGGCCCACAGCACCAGGGCGTCCTCAGGATAAACGGCGCCCTTCATGCCGAAACCACCGCCGACGTCAGGCGAGATTACCCGCAGCTTGACTTGGGGGACTTTCAGCACGTCGCCGGCAACATGCGTGCGGTGGCCGTGCGGGTTCTGCGAGGTCGCATGAAGTGTGTAGCTGTCGCTATCGGGATGGTATTGCCCGATCGCGGCGCGCGGCTCGATGGAATTGGCGCTGACGCGATTGTTCACGAGTTTGACTGAAACCACGTGCTTGGCCTTGGCGAAGGCAGCGTCGGTCGCCTCCTTGCTGCCCATCATCAACGCGACTGCGACGTTATTCGGCGCCTCATCCCAGACCGCTGGAGCACCAGGCTTGACCGCATCCTCAAGCCCGATCACTGCCGGCAAGGGTTCATATTCGACTGCAACCAGTTCGGCGGCGTCGCGCGCCTGCGCCAGCGTTTCGGCGACAACAAACGCGACGCGGTCGCCGACCGCCCGCACCCTGCCGCTGCTCAGGATCGGCCGCAATGTCCGGAAGCCCTTCGGCCCGCCCATGTCTTCCGGCATGATCGGCACAAGGCTGCCCAGCTTGTCGGCCGCGACGTCCGCCCCGGTGAGTACGGCGATGACGCCGTCCGCCGCCTTTGCCGCCGTTGTATCGATCTTTTTGATGCGCGCGTGAGCGTGCGGCGACATGACCAGAACGCCGTGACACTGATGCGGTAGGTCAATGTCGTCAACGTACCGCCCGCGGCCGGTGATGAAACGAGGATCCTCGAGCCGCGGTACGGGCTGACCAATGCCAAATTTAGCCAAGCGTGGCCTCCTTGCTTTGCCGCTATCGAGCGATGCGCGTTCTGCGGGCGCTCATGCTATTGTCGAACCGATTTATACTCACGATCGCCGGGAATGAGAATGGCAGAGACTCATTTTGGCTGAGCCCTTGCATTCTGCCCAACACTCCGCCCACGATAATGGTCTGGCCACCCGCGGCGATCTGTTCGGCCAGCCGAAGGGCCTCACATTTCTGTTTACGACGGAGATGTGGGAGCGCTTTTCCTATTACGGGATGCGCTCGCTGCTCATCCTCTACATGACCAAATATCTGCTCGTCCAACGTCTGGATAGCGCCTTCGGCCTTGCCGGCCTCAAAAGCGCGCTCGAAAGCGTATTCGGTCCGCTCGGCGTGCAGCCATTGTCGTCGCAGATCTACGGGCTCTATACGGCGCTGGTCTATCTGACCCCGATATTCGGCGGCCTGCTTGCCGACCGCGTGCTCGGCCAGCGCCGCACTGTCATCGTCGGCGCGGTCCTCATGGCGATCGGCCATTTCATGATGGCGGTTGAGCAGCTTTTCCTGTTTGCGCTTGCGGCACTGATCCTTGGCAGCGGCGCCTTCAAGCCGAATATTTCGACCCAGGTCGGTGGTCTTTATGCGCCCGGCGATCGGCGCCGCGACCGCGCCTATTCGATATTCTATGTGGGCATCAATGTCGGCGCGTTCCTGGCGCCGCTGATCTGCGGCACATTGGGCGAGGAGGCGGGCTGGCATTACGGCTTTGCCGCCGCCGGCGTCGGCATGTTGATCGGACTTTCGATTTATCTCTACGCCCTGCCATGGCTGCCGCCGGACGAGCTACAGAAGGCAAAGGCGGCACAGGTGGTGCGGCGGCCACTTGACCGCAACGAGTGGCGCGCCATCGTCGCGCTGCTTGTGCTTTTTGTGCCGACGACGCTGTTCTGGGCGACTTATGAGCAAAGCGGCAACACCATCGTCCTGTGGGCCGATGCCAATACCGACCGCACCGTCGGCATTTTCGGCTTGACGAGCCTGATCCCGACGACCTGGTTCTTGGCGTTCAATCCGTTCATGATTTTTGCCTTCACGCCGGTCGTCGTCGCACTGTGGACGCGGCAGGCGGTGCGCGACCGCGAGCCCTCGACCATCACCAAAATGGCGCTCGGCTGTTTCGGCGTGGCGGCGGCCAACCTCCTCATGGTAGCTGCCGCCGTCGAGGCAGACGGCGGCAAAGCAAGCTGGCTGTGGCTGTTCGGCTTTTTCGTCATTGTCACCATCGGTGAACTCTATCTGTCGCCGGTCGGGCTCTCGCTGGTGACCAAAATCGCGCCCGCGCGCATCCTCTCGATGATGATGGGCGCGTGGCTGGCCACGAGTTTTTTCGGCGGCTTCTTCGCCGGCTGGATCGGCAGCTTCTGGAGCCGGATGGAGAAGCCGGAGTTCTTTCTGATGGTGGCGGCGATTGCGGCGCTTGCCGGCGCCATGATCCTTGCTTGCCGCTGGCTGCTGCGCGGTGCGGGAGTAATGGCCCCCGACCGACCTCAATCTGATATAAGCTGAGTTGCGCGGATGGCGCGTCTGGAACCCCGCCGGCATGAGCGAACTTCGTGGCTGGTTGCGTGAGAACAAGTTCGAGCAGTATGCCGACGCGTTCGAGGCGAACGATATCGACCTTGATATCCTGCCGGAACTGACTGAGGGCGATCTAGAAAAGCTCGGCATATCGCTGGGCAACCGCCGCCGGCTGTTGAAGGCGATCGCCGAGCGTGACACGGAGGCCGCGAAGCCCAATGCGGCTGGCACCGAAGTCCCGCAGGCCTTAGCCGAGGCCGAGCGGCGCCAGGTCACCGTGCTGTTCTGCGATTTGGTTGGGTCCACCGCGCTGTCTCGGGCAGTCGATCCTGAGCTGCTCGCTCAGGTGATCAGGCGTTATCAGGACGCCACCGCGGGTGCGATCGGGCGTTTTGGCGGCTTTGTCGCCAAATTCATGGGTGACGGCGTGCTGGCCTATTTCGGCTTTCCGCACGCCTTCGAGGATGCAGCGGAACGCGCGGTGCGCGCCGCAATCGCTGTCCTTGCCGAAGTCGGCGGTATCGAGCGCCCGGACGGGACGCCGGCCCAGGCGCGGATCGGCATCGCCACCGGTCTCGTCGTAGTCGGCGAAATCGTCGGTACTGGCACTGCGCAAGAGCGCACCATCGTCGGTGAGACCCCCAATCTGGCCGCGCGGCTGCAGGCGCTGGCGGCGCCGGATACGATCCTGATCAGCGAGACGACGCAGAATTTGCTCGGCGGATTGTTCGATCTCGAACTCACCGGACAGCACGAGGTGAAGGGATTTGCGCGCCCGGTGCCGGTTTGGCGCGTGCGCGGCGAGGCGGCGGTCGAGAGCCGTTTCGCCGCCTCCCGAACGGGCGGTGGTTCGCCGCTCATCGGTCGCGCGCACGAAATGGGACTGTTGCTCGACCGCTGGCGCTTGGCGCGCCTGGGCGAGGGTCAAATGGTCACGGTTATCGGCGAGGCGGGGATCGGCAAATCGCGCTCCGTCGAGGCGTTGCAGGAAGCGCTTGCCGGTGAGCCGTACGCGCGGATCCACTTGCAATGTTCATCCTATCATAGCGACAGCGCGCTTTATCCGGTGATCCGGCATCTTTCCCGTGCCGCTCGTTTCGCCGCGACGGATACTCCCGCCGCACGGATTGAAAAGCTCGCCGGCCTGTTTGCACGCCGGGCGGCATCGGACGCGGCCACGGTTCCATTGCTCGCGGAAGTCCTGTCGATCCCGATAGCAGCGCCACCGATGCAGCCAACGCTGACGCTGACGCCGGCACAGCGCAAGGCGGCGAGCATCGCGCTGCTGGTCGATGAGATCGTCCACCTCGGCGAGACCGAGCCCGTGCTGCTGGTCCTGGAGGATGCGCACTGGATCGATGCTACGACGCTTGAGCTGATGACGCGCCTGGCCGACAGCATCCCTCAAGCCCGGTTGCTTGTGCTGGTCACCGCACGGCCGGATTTTGCGCCACCATGGCTGGCACGGCCACACGCGACCCTGTTGACGCTCGGCCGGCTGGGCCGCGCCGAAAGCGCGCAGTTGGTTGCCGGCGTCGCCGCGGCGCACGGCCTGGCGCCGGACACCGTCGCAGCGATCATTGCCAAGACCGACGGCGTGCCGCTGTTCGTCGAGGAGCTGACGAAGAGCGTGATTGAATCGGCAGGCGAGGACGGCGCGGCGGTTCCGGCCACGCTCAAGGATTCGCTGATGGCGCGCCTCGACCGCCTCGGCGAGGCGCGCGAGGTGGCGCAGATCGCCGCCGTTATCGGCCGGCAGTTCGTCTTTTCGTTGCTCGACGCGCTTGCTCCACGCGGCGCCGCCGAACTCGAAGCCGCGCTGACGAAGCTGGTCGCGGCGGGGATCGTTTTTCCCGAGGGGCGCGGCGTGGAACGGGGCTTCAGTTTCAAGCACGCACTCATGCGGGACGCCGCCTATGAGAGTTTGCTGTTATCCCGCCGACGCGATTGGCACGCGCGCATCGCCCGCGCGCTCGAAGAGCGCTTTCCCGAATTGGTGGAAAACGAGCCGGAACTGCTGGCGCATCATTTCGGCGAGGCCGGATTGGCCAGCCCGGCCTGCGATTACCGGATGCGGGCCGGTGACCGCGCGCTGAGTCGGTCGGCTTACCAGGAAGCGGCGGCGCATTTCTCCGCCGGTCTCAAATTGGCAGATGCCTTGCCGGAATCGCCGGGGCGCATGCGCCGCCAGCTGGATTTTCTATTGAAGCTTGGCCCAGTATTGATGGTCGCGCGAGGCCACCAAAGCGTGGAGGTCGAGGATATCTACCGCCGCGCCAGCGAAATCGGCTCCGCGATCGGAGACGACGCAGGCACATTCAAGGCCAAATGGGGGCTGTGGCTCAACGCCAATATCAGGCGCAAGACGGCGCAGGCACGCGACCGGGCGAGTGAGCTGGTAGCGCTCGCGCAACGCTCGACCGACGGCGATCTGTTGCTCGAAGCCTATCATTGCCGCTGGTCGACTGAATTTTTTCGCGGCGATGTTGCTGAGGCGTTGGTCGATAGCCGGATGGGTATCGAGACCTATGACTTGCCCCGCCACCGTCATCTTGGGCAGGCCTTCGGCGGCCACGATCCAGGTGTCTGTGCTTACGTGGTGCATGCAAACGCGCTGCAACTATCAGGGGATCGCGAACTGGCGAAGCAGAGATACGAGCAAGGGGTAGCACTCGGCGAAACACTCGATCACCCCAACAGCCTCTGCCATGCGCTCCACAATGGGGGAATAGGTCAGCAGCTCGTCGGCGATCGCGACGGGACTTTCGCAAGCGCCCGCCGCGCAGCGGGTCTTGCGGAAAAATTTGGCTTGCCGTTGTGGCGTGCGAGCAGCCTGCTGCTTGCGGCCTGGGCAACCGCGGTGGGTCCGGGAATGGCCAACGCAGCGCAACAGATCGACGCCGAGCTTGCCGCCGCTACGGCGGCCGGGCCGCTGCCGCAATATTATCTCGGCTTGGCAGCTGAGGTTCTGCTGGCCGCCGGCCGCCCTGCAGACGCCCTTGCGCATCTCGACCGCGCCATCGCCGGGATCGACGAACCCGGTGTCGGTTTTTACATCCCGGAAATCTATCGACTCCGCGGCGAATGTTTGCTGGCGCTTCGCCGCGACAACAAGGACGAGGCGCGGCAGGCTTTCGCGGCCGCTCGCGACATTGCGCTCCGGCAAGGCGCTGTTATCCTGCAGCGCCGCGCCGAAGCATCGCTCGCGGAGTTCTCAGGCAGTTGAGGATTTAGTGCGCGGCCGCCACGGCGGGAGCTGCCGCCGGTGCGGTTTCCATCGCGGTCATGCGCGTCTTCACCGCCTTCTGGACCTTTTCGAACGCACGCACTTCGATCTGGCGCACACGTTCGCGCGAGACGCCGAACTCATCGGCGAGCTCTTCCAGCGTAATCGGCTCGTCGGCGAGACGGCGCGCCTCGAAGATGCGGCGCTCCCGATCATTGAGCACGGTGAGCGCTTCGCCCAGCGCCTTATGCCGGTTGTCGGCCTGCTCGGATTCGGCCAGGCGGCTTTCCTGACTGACGCTGTCGTCAACCAGCCAGTCCATCCATTCGCCGGAATCGCCGTCCTCGCGGATCGGAGCATTGAGCGAGGCGTCGCCGCCGAGCCGGCGGTTCATGTCGATCACGTCCTGCTCGGTCACGCCCAGCCGCTTGGCGATGAGCTTGACCTGGTCGGGCCGCATATCGCCTTCGTCGAGCGCCGAAATCCGGCTCTTGGCTTTGCGCAGGTTGAAGAACAGCTTCTTCTGGTTGGCGGTGGTGCCCATCTTCACCAGCGACCAGGAACGCAGGATGTATTCCTGGATCGCGGCCTTGATCCACCACATGGCATAGGTCGCCAGCCGAAATCCCTTGTCGGGCTCGAAGCGCTTGACCGCTTGCATCAGGCCAACATTGCCCTCCGAGATGACTTCGGAGATTGGGAGGCCGTAGCCGCGATAGCCCATGGCGATCTTGGCTACGAGCCGCAAATGGCTGGTGACCAGCCGGTGCGCGGCTTCACGATCCTCGTGTTCGCGCCAGCTTTTCGCCAGCATGAATTCTTCCTGCGGTTCCAACATCGGGAACCGCCGGATCTCTTCCAGGTACCTGGTCAGGCCGGTTTCACCCGACAGAACCGGCAAAGCTGCAGTTTGGGCCATGACAGCGCCCTCCTAAATAATTACGCCTCCGCCGAAGCGGCAGGCGGTGGTGCCGTCGCTTCCGAGCCGACGGCGCAAGTTCCTTCATCTCGCACCTGCAACATACACGGTCTAACCCGGTGAGCGGTAGTAAAGAGGCATCACTTCAGCGCGACACTGCCTTGATCCAGCGCAACAGGTGAAGAAACCCACCTAAGCCGGCGAAGCCTCTATTTTTCCCTAGAATCAGCCCTAATAGCCGCCAGCATATCACGCAAACGAGCGAGATCAGGCGGCAGTTCCGAGCGGAACCTCAGGATTTTACCGGTAATTGGATGTTCGATCGACAGTATATGGGCATGCAAAGCCTGTCTGCCAAGGGCTTTGAGCGCGGTTTGGGCCTCGGCGGCCAGCAGGGCGGCCTTGGTGCGAAAACCGGGCCCGTAGACCTCATCGCCCAGGAGCGGGTGCCCGATTGAGGCCAAATGCACCCGAATCTGGTGTGTCCGGCCGGTCTCCAGCCTGCAGGCGAGGAGGCTCGCTGCCGGTTCGGCCAGCGGCCGGCCCTTTCCACCGCGCCGGCTTTCCGCTTCTAAGCGATAGCGCTCAAGGACCTGCCAATGGGTCACGGCCTCGCGGCCGCCTTCGCGCACCGCCATGCGGTCCCGGGCGACTTTATGCCGCTCGATAGGTCGGTCGATCGTGCCACGCGGCCGATCCGGCGCGCCCCAGACAAACGCGAGATAGCCGCGCTCGAAGGCCCCGCCGTCACGGCCATGCCCGGCGAACTGCGCCGCCAATCCGCGGTGGGCGCGGTCGTTCTTCGCCACCACCATCAGGCCGGTGGTGTCCTTGTCGAGCCGATGCACGATGCCCGGACGCCGCTCGCCGCCGATGCCGGACAGGCTATCCCCGCAATGGGCGATCAGCGCGTTGACCAGCGTCCCGGTCCAGTTGCCGGCGGCGGGATGCACGACCAGCCCTTTGGGCTTGTCGATCACGATGATGTCGGCGTCCTCGTAGACCACATTGAGCGGAATAGGCTCGGCCGCGGGCTTTGCCGGAGCCGGCGGCGGGATGTCCACCAGGATAGCAGTGCCGGAATTGACGCGATGGCCGGGATCACGGATCGTGTGCCCGTCGACGGCGACGGCACCCGCCTCGATCAACGCCTTGAGACGCGTGCGCGAGAGTTCGGCGACATGCGCGGCGAGCACGCGGTCGAGCCGCCCGCCGGCCTCATCATCCGCGATGCGGATCGATCTCTGTGTCGCTGTCATCGGTCACTCATTTAGGTACTTGAATGGGCAAGTTAGCCGCCGGCGAATTGCAAAGCGACGGGCAGAACCCCGATCGTCGTCCCGCTGCTGCGCCATCCGCGGCTGCCGAGGCCACGGCGGCCGGCATGGTCGCGCGGGTGCGCCTCATGATGATCGTGGCTGGCGTTACGACGCTCATCGCAATCGCCGCCGTGACTGGCGTTATCGGCTATCGCGTTTTTCGCGCGGGCGGAAGCGGCGCGGCGCCGGCCGCCGAAGGTATCGTCGTGCTGCCGAAGGGCGCGCGCGTGATCGCCAGCAGCGTCGCGGACGACCGCCTCGTAGTGACGCTCGATATCGCCGGTGCGACTGAAATCCGCATCTACGACCTGAGGACCTTCCGGCAAACCGGGCGCATCCAATTAATGACGGCGCCATAAGAGAATTGTGAAGCCGTTGAACAACTATCTTTATTGCGTCCGGTTCTACAATTTAATGGAGAAAATGCGCTAGATTATATTTTGAGTTTAGTCCGTTGATTGCTTCGGATCCGTGCAAGGAGGGACGTAAATGGCAAATCGATTTACGATGGCTGTGGCATCCGCAGTTGCTGCGTGCGCCTTTTTCAGCGCATCGACAGTAGTCTTTGCCGCTAAAGATCAAGGCTTCTGTGAAGCCGAATACTATCCGCAAGGCAACAACTGCACGATTGTTTTTGGCATGTGTGCGCAGCCCTATGCACCCGTAGCCTATCCGCGCGCGTGCGCCTGCACGTGCGCCTTGGCAAAGCACGGTCGGCGGAAGTGAACGGCGTCGGGGCCGGGCCACAGTTTCATTCCAGCTTTCGTTGCTCGCGAAAAACGCCCGGCGCCACGATTGGTCTCGTGTCAACGCGTCGGGCGAGGTGCAGGGATGATCATGGCTCGGGATCGCAAAGCAGCTTGCGCGCCTGTGCCATCGGGTTTATTCGACTTGCAGGCTCCCTTCGTCTAGCGGTCTAGGACGCGGCCCTCTCAAGGCTGAAACACGGGTTCGATTCCCGTAGGGAGCGCCAGCAATTTCAATGATTTACGTTTTTCGCAAAGATCGACTTTCAACAGACTTTCGATATCCAGCCCTACCGTTTTCGCGTTTTTTTGTGGCCCGGCTGCCCACCGCACAGAGCCACTAGCCGAGAACCCGCCCCAGCGGCCTTCGCTCACGACCATTTACCATCCATGGTGATCCCAGGCGGTTGCAGGCGTTCGCTGTTGATCGTGGCCGTCTCCGCTCATACATACAGCCGAACACACCACGGCCTGAGCAACCGAAACGGGTGACCAACGTAAGAGGTCACCGATGAGTACCGACGCTGCCCTGCCATGCTTTACCGTAAATGAAGCGGCCCAATATCTCCGTATTTCTCGAGCCCTGCTTTATCAGCTGATCCGCCAAGGTCGGATCAAGACCATTAAGATCGGTGCGCGCACTATCATCCGAGGCGCCGAGCTCGAACGTTTTCTTGACCGGGAGCAAGCAGCATAGGTCGGTCTTACGGTTGCAACAATGCCACCGCGACGTCGCGCTGGTAGCGAACCTCGATGTCGCGCTCGAGGGTGTGATCGCCGGAGGTCTGGCGAGATTTGTTACCCTCGACCGATCGGTTGAAGCTTCATGCGAATTCGCGACGCCGGGACCAGATAAGTCTTAATCACCGGGTCCAAGGTTCGAGTCCTTGTGCACCCACCACAATGCCAAGACAAAATCAGCCGCTTATAGAAGGTCGCAGCACAGCGGCTGCGCCGTGTGAGTTTTGCCTTATTCACACGGAACTCACACGGCACTTGCTAGACTTATAACTCGTGCGACGCGTGACGCGCTCCTCTCGTGGAGCAAGCACCAAACTGCAAATCTGGGGGTCGGGAGTTCGAAATCTCTCCGGGCGCGCCAGTTTGCGCGATGTTCCGTGCGAATCGCACGGCATTCACACGGCCGCCGCAGCCTAGTGGATCGCGTCTGACATTTAAAATCCTGGCGGGGATTCCAGCGGACTGGATGCACACGAGTCTGGCGCATGCGAACCGGAATCTTCATCACCTCAAGGCCGCCGATCGCCGCCGTCTGGTGCTCGCGCGGGATCGCTACGCCCCGCACAAAAGCATGTCTAGTGGGCTGAGATCGTCCTTATGAGCGCGGACGTGCGTTGGCGCCGGACCGGCAAATCGAAGACCTCCGTGCGCTGCCAGGAACGCTTCATGCAGGCGGGTTACGACAGTCTCCTGCACGATAAGGCACGCCCCTCGCGCATCCGGCCACTACAACCGCGCGACCACATCAGCGCCGCCCAAGCGTATGCCGCCATCACTGAAACCTATAAGAGCACCTGACTGTGGATCAGGAGGCCGGTGGTTCGAGTCCACCCAACTGTACCAAATAATAGTTTAAAGTCAGCGTGTTAGCGGAAGCATCCAAACCCGTTGGAATTAGATCTCTTACTGAGGACCCATAGCGGACCCCGCGGGCGACTTGTCAGCGTTCGCGGTTGTTCAGTGGCGAACCCGGACACGCCGTGGCGGTGCGCTGCGGCCGATGCCGTATGGCGCGCATGAAACCGCCGCTAGACGCATCGGTCGAATTTACAAATCTCGTTCGGGGGACTCTCCCGGAAACTGTCTCCGCGCGTGACATCCCCAAGCTGAACCAGGCTCTGCAATTCCTATTCGCGGATCTGCGCCGTGCTTCAAGCCTCTTTCGTGAGCATGGAGGCGACGGCCGCTCGGGGTCGAAGGCGGCACTGGGAGCCATATGGCGGTTTGTTGTTCTATTCGAACGACCGCTCGCGGAAGGTTTGCATATGCCCTTGCTCAAATTGCAAGATGCGCTAGCAGCACTCGAAAACAATGCGGTCGAGCCGATCATCAAACCCGTTCCGCGCAAGGGCCGCTCTGTTTCAAGCGACGCGCGCGCCTCGCTCAAGGGGCATGTGGCGGGCGCGGTGCAGCGCTTATGCCAGGCGGGATTGGACCAGCCGGAAGCGCGTAGGCAAGTGGCGAAGGCGCTCGTTAAGCTTGGTATAAAGCCTGAACGGGGGTCCGGCAACGTGACGGCAACCACGGTTCGTCATTGGTGCAATACCGTAGCCGAGGACGTAGCGCGCACCGGAGCCGCCGCATTGGTGTTCGATTTAATGTTCACGGTTGAGGAAAAGGCTCGGTTCGCCCGGTTGCGGCCGGATCAAGCGCGAGCGTTTGCGTTGCGCTCCCTCGAGACCTTCGTGCAAACGGTTTTTCCCGGAAGCGGCGTGCCGCAAAAAACCACTTAATCCCACCATTTAGGTGCACGCCATCGCGCCTATGTTCGCGTCATCCGCTGCCATGAAAGCGGCGAGGAGATGCGAAGCAATGACCGAGAGCGAACTTCTGACTCCAAAAGAATGTTCTGCATACCGTCGGTGCTCGGTACGGAAATTGGACCGCGAACGCACCGAAGGGCGCGGCTGCCCCTATGTGCGCATCGACGGTCGAATTTTCTACCGGCGTAGCGATATCGACCGTTTCATCAGCGCGCATGTTTGCGGTGGTGATCTTCGAGGTGCGGACTCCGCTACTGAGCCGACGCCTCGCCGACGCAACCGGCCGCGAAGGAGCGCGAACGCGGTGGCGGCAGCATGAGCGGCGCTGACGTGTTGGACGCCTGGGGCGCGCATCGTTGAAGAGGTGGGGCGATGATCGGCGTGCGATCGGCAACCGCATGGGACCATGCGATCACGCTCGATCCGCGTGCTGTGGCCTGTGCTCTCGGTGGCGACGTGAGCGGGTGTAACTGGGATTTTGACTACGGTCGGCAATACATCCCTATGCGTTCGTCGCTCGACGGCGATCGGCAGATCTTCGACACCCCCAAAGACTACAAGACTGGCTGGCGCTGCTTCCAGTTTGGGGAGAGCGTGTCATGAGCGTCGCACCATTTCCCAGCAAGCGCGGCTGGCTCGACAAATGCGTCCTCAGTGGCGGCAAAAATCCCGAGCCGTTGCCCATTGTCAAAAACGCGCTGATCGCGCTGCGCAATGACCCAGCAGTGCGCGATGCGCTAGGCTACGACGAAATGCTGTGCGTGCTGACCTTGTTGCATGAAATCGGCATACCCATTGGCGGCAAACTGGCGGAGCCGCGCGCGTTGACCGACAAGGACGTGATAGACATCCAAGAATGGATGCAAGAGGCCGGACTAAAGCGCATTCCGCGAGAGACTGTCCGCGATGCAATCGAAGTCCCACGCCCACGCCCACCCCTATCATCCCGTGCGTGATTATCTGGAATCGCTCCAATGGGATGTAGAGAACAGCGTTAATGTGTGGCTGACAACGAAGCTCGGCGCGGAATTGAATGCCTATATGCAGCGCATCGGCCAAATGTTTTTGATTTCAATGGTCGCGCGCATCTTCGAGCCGGGATGCAAAGCCGACCACATACTAGTCCTCGAAGGGCCACAAGGGCAATTGAAATCGACCGCGTGTGCCGCGCTGGCGGGCGACTATTTTTCCGACAGCCTGCCCGAAATCACGAGCGGCAAGGATGTGTCGCAGCATCTGCGCGGTAAGTGGCTAATCGAGGTCGCCGAAATGCACGCTCTGAACAGGGCGGATTTATCCTTGCTCAAGAGCTTCCTCAGCCGGACGACTGAACGCTATCGCCCGAGTTACGGCAGGCTTGAGGTAATCGAGCCTCGCAAATGTGTTTTCATCGGCACTACGAACAAGGGCGCTTACCTGCGCGACGAAACCGGCGGCCGCCGCTTCTGGCCGGTCAAATGCGGGGGCATCGACATTAACAGCTTAATGGACGACCGTGACCAGCTATTTGCTGAGGCTGTCGTGCTCTATCGCCGAGGTGCGCCGTGGTGGCCCGACAAGGACTTTGAGCGGGAGCACATCATGCCAGAGCAAGAGGCGCGCTACGAGGGCGACGCATGGGAAGAGCTAATTCGCATTTACCTGAAAGATATGAGCCGTGTCACCATAGCCCAGATCGCAACCGCCAAGGATTGCCTAGGCTTTGAAACTAGCCAACTCGGAACAGTGGACCAGCGGCGCATTGCTGCCATCCTGACGAAGCAGGGATGGGAGCAAAGGCGAGATATGCAGGGGCGATGGTGGGGCAGGAAGGCTAATCCTGCGTGACGCCACGGAAAAGCGCAGCCATTCCCCATCGTGAAAAATCAATGATTTAGTTGTCCGGTGATGACGCCATGACATCATATGACATCATTTCCTTTACGAGCATCCTACTGGTTTTGTTGATTAGGGCATCTATGGAAAATGACAGTCATGTCGTGTCATGGCGTCATGGGCGGGGCCTGCCTTCAGATGGCTGCAATCCAGGCTGGCTGTTATTCCTATTGCGACTGCGCTGATAATCCTATGGGAAATGCTGCCATGGCGATGACCCTAAATTCATCCGTGTTCAAACAGAATGGTCACATCCCGTCGAAGTACACCTGCGAGGGCGAAGATGTCTCGCCGCCACTTGCGTGGGAGGGCGTCCCCACCGGGTGCTAAAAGTCTTGTCCTGGTTCTCGATGACCCTGACGCGCCCGATCCGAAAGCGCCCAAGATGGTTTGGGTACATTGGGTCGTCTATAACATACCGCCCGATACCAAGAGCTTACCCGAGAACGCAGGCAATTCACGGTTGCCGCAAGGCGCTCTACTTGGACGTAATGATTTCAAAAAGACGGGGTATGGCGGCCCTTGTCCACCGATTGGTCGGCACCGTTACTTCCATAAGCTCTACGCGCTGGATATCACGCTAGATCTAAGAGGTCCGACGAAGTCGCAGATCGAGCGAGCAATGCAGGGCCACGTGCTGGCCAATGCAGAGCTCGTCGGCACCTATCAAAAGGGTGACCGGTAGCCCCAGAACCGGGGGCATAAGACCGCAAGAAGTGATCAGCTGAAACGGCGGCCGCATCGTCGAATTGCATCGCGATCACGCGATCATTGAAACTGCAACGGCGCCCACCAAACTTACCGGCGCCGGCCCGTTGAAGTCGGCCGCGTCGTGCTCGCCTGGGAAGCTCACGCGGTGATCCCGGCGGCGGCAAGTTCGTCGCCATGACCGGCGGCTGCGCTCCCCCCCGCAAGGGCGACCGGACTGAGCGGGCCCTGGTGCGCTTGCTGCGAGACCATGGCTTTGCTGCCCAGAGGGTGCCGCTGTCCGGTGCCGCCCGTGGCCGGTTTGGTTGCGACCTGTCGGTGCCGTTGCTGGGCGTTGACCGCCGTGTCGAGGTGAAGGCGCGCGCCAACGGCTTCGCCAAGTTCTATGACTGGCTCGATGGCGTCGAGCTCCTAGTCATCAAGGCCGATCGCCGGGAGCCGCTCGTTGTCATCCCGTTACGGCTTGCCATCGAGATTGCGCGCCATAGCCGAAGGGTGTTGATCACTGCGTTGCTGCACCGCTCCGCTTCCTGTGCCAGCCAAGCAGACCTGCGATAGCTAGCAGTGCACCGGGCAGTCCCGCCCCGCGATGGGACCAGGAGCACCTGCTGGCTTGCCCCGGCTGCCATTAGCAGTGGCGACCAACGTGTTTCGCGTAGTCGCAAAGCATGAGCCGATCGCTGCGGCGATAGCTTTGCTAGACTGGGAGAAGGTCATAAGCAAATGGCTTTCCCGCGATGGCTAACAGGCACGATTTTGGGATATGCGGTGGAAGCCCAGCCTCGTTCGGCTCTGACATATCGCATCAGTTAATTGATGCGCCGCGCCTCGTCTTGGTGAGCCGTTTGTTGAAATGGTGTAAGTTGCGCAGACGCTTAGGGCCAACGATGCACCATTACTGGAAGCTGCTTCGTGCAACGCTGGCGGCATTGCTCACGCTGATAGCTGTAGCAGGAGCCGCCATTGCCGGGACGTTTCAGGAGTTTGACGAAGGGATAGCTGCTGAAAACCGCGGTGACTACGCGGCGGCGTACCGGGTGTACCGCGCCCTCGCTGAGCAGGGCTACGTCAACGCGCAAGTCAGCGTTGCCCGCATGTATTACGAGGGTAAAGGCGTGCTGCAGAACTACGCCGAGGCGGCCACGTGGTATCGAAAGGCCGCGGACCAGGGCGATGTAGTTGCGCAGTTTGAACTCGGCGACATGTATTACAACGGTGAAGGCGTCCCGCAAAGCGACGCCGACGCGGCCACGTGGTATCGAAAGGCCGCCGAGCAAGGCCATGGCTACGCCTGCTACAATCTCGCCATCATGTATCGCGACGGCAAAGGCGTACAACAGAACTACGCCGAGGCTGTGAAGTGGTTTCAAAGGGCCGCCGTCGACCGCGACTGGGATTTAGCGAAGTTAACCTTGGGCAACATGTATCGCGATGGCCAGGGCGTGCCGCAGGATTACGCTGAAGCTCTGAAGTGGTATCAAAAGGCCGCTGGGGGCCCCGGTAATTTTATCGCGGAGTTCAACCTCGGCGTCATGTACCGCGATGGCAAAGGGGTACAACAGAACTACGCCGAGGCGATGAAGTGGTTTCGCAAGGCCGCAGATCGGTGGGGCAATATCCTCCCAGGTTCAGGTTTCTTGGGCATGCCCCCGCGGAGCTGGGCCGAGGCCGTGCGGAGCTCCGCCGAGGCCATGGCGAAGGCGCGGACCCCCGTTGAATACGATGCCGCTGAGATGTTTTCTCACTTCGCCGAAGCCGTGGCCAATGCGCGGTACAACCTCGCCATCATGTATCGCAACGGCAAAGGCGTACAACAGAACTACGCCGAGGCTTTGAAATGGTTTCGCCTCGCCGCGGAGCAAGGCCAAGCCGACGCGCAGTACAATCTCGGCCTGATGTATCGCGACGGCGAGCGCGTGCCGCAGGACTATGTGCAAGCGTATATGTGGCTAACCTAGCAGTCTCGCAAATTCCGGCTTCAGAAAAAGAAAATTGCGACGTTACAGCCAAAGAACGCGACCGTGTTGCCTCCCGGATGACTCCAGCGCAAATCGCCAAGGCGCAGAGGCTAACGCGCGCATACGAACCATCCGCAGCATCATCCGCTTGGATAGAAGTACCCTTGACAAAGGTTGGCGGCACATTTGTCGTCCCGGTTCAGATAAACGACGCTATCACGCTAAGCTTTACCATCGACAGTGGCGCGGCTGATGTTAGTGTGCCGCTTAGATGTCTTTTCTACATTGAGGCGAACAGGTACGATACAAAACTCGGATATTTCTGGCCAACAAACATATGTCTTGGCTGATGGCTCAATGCGGCAAGCAGTAATGTTCACCATTAGGTCGCTAAAGGTTGGCGACATACTCGTGGAAAAAACGTAAAGGGCATTGTCGCGCCTGCGCAAGGCAGCCTGCTACTCGGTCAGTCGTTTCTTGAACACTTCGAGTATTGGTCAACTTATCGACAATACGGAACCGTCTACTTCTCCTCGAACCTCAGCAAGCGTTGCCCTAGCAATGGATTTCACCGACGATGGCGAGAGGCCCGCGACAAGCTTGAGCCGGTGGTCAAGCTTTACTGGCGGAACACAAGGCGGAAGTTCTGGCAGGCTCCGCCTTCGCCACTTCTCCTGAACCCCGAAAGCGGTTCTGATTGATGATTACACTGCTCTGGCTGCACTCGCTCCGAACGCCAAATCACGAGATGCCCGGGCAAGAATTCCGCCGCCTCCCAGGAGCAGTACGCCGATCCGTTATTGACGGCTCTCACGGTCGTGCTCGCGGTCCTCTGTTTATCATGGGCCGCTCCAAGCTGCGGGCGTTATGACGGCGCATCTGTTTGGCATTGCATTTGGACTGGTGTTGGTCGCCGCGGTCTTCATTGTGTCCGGCAGCCGGGTGGCACTCGAGGCCATCCTAGCCGCTGTCGCCCTTATCGTCCTTGCTACCGTGCTGCGGTTGAGGCATCCCTCGGTGGTCGACAGTTACCTCGATGCGGTTGCCTGGCTGATCGCGGGCCTGACGCTAAGTATCGTGGTGGGCCGCGCGGTATTCGCCCCGGGACCGGTGACATTCCAGATCGCGTTATAGGGCTGTTTTCCTCTATCTCAATATCGGGCTTATTTTCGTGGCGCTGTTTTGCTTTGTAGGTCTTCGCATACCCAAGGCCTTTACCGGCATCGGCCCGCTTCAGGACACTCTCGCTGTCGCTGGGCAACTGATCTACTTCAGCTTCGTGACTTTGACGTCGGTGGGCTACGGCGACATCGTCCCGTTGCATCCGTTTGCGCGCGGATCTACTAACGTCGAGGCCATTATCGGTCAGCTCTACCCGGCAACGCTGCTGGCGCGGCTTGTCACGTTGGAACTAGAGGATCGGCGCGCCTTGAGGCCAGGGCGCACCAATGTCCGCTTCGGGTCAGAAATACCGAATGCAGCCATTATTTCAAAGATGACTTCGACCTCAACTGCGGACGTTTTGCGCTACATCGTACTAAGTGAAGCGCTGGGCCAAAGGCTGACATCAGGACCACCCGTTCAGCCTTAGCCTTTGCGTTATTGCAAAGTGCGCGGCAGGTCCAACCGAAGTCGTCCGCGCAAATGCGGAATGCGCTTCAGACCGAGATCGTCTTGACCGCGAGTGCCCGTATCAGAAAAAGTTCTTCTTTTGTGGTGATTGCGTACTCGGCAAATTCGCGCTGTCCATCACAAAAGTCGGCATTCGATATGGCCGTTTCAAACAAGTCCGACCAATTATCCTCTCCTGCAACACCCTCGTCAAAGAGCGGCGTCTTTTGCCGATAAGCGAATAAATCCTGGCAGTTCGGCCGGATACAAGTCATAGAGGGCGCGTAGCGGAACCTTTCCGCGCACATGGCCACCTTGCGCGACCATAGCCGACGCGGCAAGTTCGCTGGTATAGCCGACGATCGCTTGATCGAGGAAGGGCTCGCGAATTTCGAGCTGAAACAGCAACGAGCAGCGGTCGAAGCCCTCTCCGAGATTTGCCCGGTGCATCATGCTTAGGCATTGTTTTTGCACATACCTACCGCGCTGTTCGATTGCGTGAATGCCTGCTCGAGCGGTTTCGTAGCCCGCGAACAATTCGTCGGCACCTTCTCAGCATAGCGCGACACGAAATCCGTCTTGATGAATGCGTTGGAGGGACCAGATAGGTATACAAGCTTGGTCGTATAGCCGCAGGCGCCGAAAGACTCCACGGTGTTGACCACGGTGTCGATCAGCGAAAACGTTTGAC